>CBDIPU010000008.1:0-228347 GCA_965283765.1 Caulobacteraceae bacterium | reverse complement strand
CCGGCTATATGGAGGAGGCCGAACGCTTCCAGCGGATCATCGCCCTCGACGACGGCAAGATCCTCGCGGACGGTCCCGCCGCCGAGGTGATCGGCGACGCCGACGGCATGGAAGCCGCATACACCCTGCTCGTCTCGGGCAAGCCGGCCGAGCCGATCATCGCCCCTCCGCTGAACGACGGCGACGGGGAGCCCGCGATCCGCGCCCGGGGCCTGACCCGACGCTTTGGGGATTTCGTCGCGGTCGACGATGTCAGCTTCGAGATCAGGCGGGGAGAGATCTTCGGCTTCCTGGGTTCGAACGGCTGCGGCAAGACAACGACGATGAAGATGTTGGTCGGCCTGCTGGCCGCCAGCTCCGGCGAGGTCGAGGTGCTGGGCGAGCCCGTCGACGCCTCGTCGATCGCCCGACGCGCCCGGCTCGGCTACATGTCCCAGGCTTTCTCGCTGTACGAGGAGCTCACGGTCCGAGGCAATCTCGCCCTGCAGGCCAAGCTCTATGGCATTCCGAGCGGGGAGCGGGCGCGTCGGCTGGACGACGCCCTTCGAGCCTTCGATCTGCTGGACGAGGCCGACAGCTACCCGGCCGGCCTGCCCCTGGGCGTTCGCCAGCGCCTGCAACTGGCGGCCGCCTGTCTGCATCGGCCGGACATTCTGATTCTGGACGAGCCGACCTCGGGCGTGGATCCGGCCGCGCGCGACATGTTCTGGCGCACGATCATCCGGCTGGCGCGCGAGGATGGCGTCACCATCTTCCTATCCACCCACTTCATGAACGAGGCCGCCCGCTGCGACCGGATCTCGCTGATGAACGCCGGCAAGGTGCTCGCCGTCGGCGCGCCCGAGGCCCTGCGTGCGCAGCGGCGCGCCGCGACGCTAGAGGAAGCCTTTGTCGACTATCTCGCCGAAGCGCAGGGGGGCGATGATCCGACGGCCTCGCCGGTCGCCGCCACGACGGGACGTCTCGCCCGTTCCCGCCCGCTGGCCCGCGTCTGGGCGTTCGCCAGCCGCGAGAGTCTGGAGCTGCGCCGGGATCCGGTCCGACTAGGCTTCGGGATTCTCGCGCCCCTTCTGCTGCTGTTCGTCTTCGCCTACGGCATCTCGTTCGACGTCGAGAACCTGACCTTCGCCGTGCTTGATCAGGATCAGAGCGTCGAAAGCCGCGGGCTGGCGCAGGCGTTCGAGGGGTCACGCTACTTCCAGCGCAAGCCCCCTTTCGCGAGCGTCGACGACATGACCCGTCGCCTGCGGGCTGGCGAGGTGACCGTCGCCGTGGACATTCCGCCCGGCTATGGCAAGGCGTTGCTGTCCGGACGCCAGCCAGAGCTCGGCTTGACGGTCGACGGCGCCGCGCCCTTCCGCGGCGAGACGGCGGAAGGCTACGCGCTGTCGCTTATGCAAGCCTACGCCGACGATCGCATCCGGCAACAATACGGGGTCTCGCCCGCCCAGGCCGCCCCGATGAGCGTGGAGCCGCGCTTCCGTTATAATCAGGGCTTTCGCAGCGTGTTCGCCATCACCCCGGGCGTGATCATGTTCGCCTTAGCGCTGATCCCGGCCATGACCACCGCCCTCGGCGTCGTGCGAGAACGGGAACTGGGATCCATTCTGAACCTTTACAGCTCCCCGGCGACGGTGGGCGAGTACCTGATCGGCAAGCAGGCGCCCTATGTGGTCGTGGCGATGGTCGCCTTCCTGGCCCTGATCGCTTGCTCCGTCGGGTGGTTCGGCGCGCCGATCAACGGCTCGCGCGTCGCGCTCCTGGCGGGCGGAATGGCCTATGTCTTCGCCAGCACCGCGTTCGGGGTCCTGCTTTCGTCGATGCTTCGCAGCCAGACGGCGGTGATGGCCGCGGCGGCCATCCTGACCCTGATCCCCGCCGTGAACTTCTCCGGCTTCCTCTATCCAGCGTCCGAGATCGAGGGGGCTGGGCGGGTGATCCACGCCATCTTTCCAGGGGCGTGGTTCCAGCAGGTCAGTCTGGGCGCCTTCGTCAAGGCGCGGAGCCTGTCCGATCTGGCGCCGGCGATCGCCGTTCTGGCGATCCTGGGCCTTGTCCAGATGGCCGCCGCGCGGATACTGCTCAAGAAGCAGGAACCCTGACCCATGCGTCTGGCGAACGTCCTGAACCTGACCATGAAGGAATTCGCCAGCCTCTGGCGCGATCCGGCCGCCATCGTGCTGATCGTCTTTGCCTTCACCTTCGCGGTCTATGTTGTCTCAAGAGACATCAAGACCGAGGTCAACAACGCCCCCGTCGGGGTGGTCGACGACGACCATTCCCCGCTATCGCGCCGGCTGACCGACGCCCTGCAGCCGCCGCTGTTCCGCGCGCCGGTCCCCTTGACGACGCGGACCGCCGACACGGCCCTGGAGACGGGACGGGTGATCTTCGTCCTCGAAATCCCGCCGAACTTCGAGGCCGACCTCCTGCGCGGCCGCAAGCCCGCCCTGATGCTCTTGATCGACGCCACCGCCATGACCCAGGCCGGCCTCGGGGCCAGCCATATCGGCCGGATCGTCGCCGCCGAGGTGTCGCAGGCGCTCGGATCGCCTGCCTCCGAAGCGTCCCAGCCCGTCCGCCTGGTTCCACGCATGGCGTTCAATCCAAATCACCAGGCCATTTGGTTCGTCTCGGTGATGCAGATCACCCTGGACCTCACCATCCTTTCGATCCTGCTGGTCGGCGCGGCCTTCATGCGCGAGCGCGAGCGCGGCACGATCGAGCGGCTGCTGGTCATGCCCGTCACCCCGATCGAGGTGGCGCTGGGCAAGATCATCGCCAACGGCATGGTCGTGGCGATGGCGGCCTTCCTGTCGCTGCAGATCGTCGTTCGGCTGGGCCTGGGGGTGCCCATCCAAGGCTCGGTGGCCTTGTTCATGGCCTGCGTCGCGCCCTACCTGTTCGCCACGGCGGCCATCGGCATCCTGCTGGCGACCTCGGCCGGATCGATGCCGCAATTCGCGCTCATGTCGATCCCGGTCTTCGTCATCCTGAACCTGCTGTCGGGCGCGGTGACTCCCATGGAGAGCATGCCAGCCCCGATGCGCTTGGTCATGCAAGCCTCGCCGACCACCCAGTTCGTCGCCCTGTCCAGCGCCATCCTGTTCCGGGGCGCGGGGCTGGCCGAGGTCTGGGAGCATCTGGCGGCGATCGTGGTCGTGGGGACCCTGGCGCTGGTGCTGGCGCTGATCCGTTTCCGCGCCCAGATGCAGAAAGCCGGATAAACGATGACCCGGAGCGTCAAGCCCTCACCTTGGCCGAGCGCCCCGCCGACGTCCAACCTCGTTCCAATTCTCCATGGGTCCGAGCCCGCGACGTCGTCCCGAAGCTAGAGCGCGTTAGGTTTAAGTGTGAGCGGTTAAACCGCTCGAACGCGCTCTAAGTGTATGAAGATAGAGCCTGTTTATCTGGTTTAGATGGTTCCATCTAAACCAGACAGGCTCTAGTCTGGGCGCCTGGGTCTCACAGCTTCACATTACAGAAGCTTTATTTGGCGCCGTTCGAGAACGCGGCCATGGCTGCCCCGCCCGAGGGGAAAGACATGCGCGTATTGTTTCTGTTGCTGGTGCTTCTTGCCGCACCGTCCGTTGGCCTCGCAAACTCTAACTTTACCCGCGCGAACCCGCCCGGCCCGCACGCGGTGGGATTGAAGGTCGTCGAGCAATACGATTTCTCCCGCGCCTATCGGGGGCTCACCGACGTCGTCACGGGCAAGGGGGTCACCGGAGAGCGAGCGCGGCCGATCCAGACCTTTGTCTGGTACCCGGCGGCAAAGACCGCCAAGCCGACCATGACCGTCGCCGACTATCTCAAGATCGGCGCCAGCGACGACAATTTCGAACATACTCCCGCCGAGCGCGCGGCGCTGGAAGCCGCGTTCGCCGGGCAACGGACCGCCGCCCTGTCGCCGGAGCGCGCCAAGGCAGAGCTGGCCGCGCCGATGCAGGCCCGTCGCGACGCCGCTGCGGCGTCAGGCAAGTTCCCGGTCGTGATCTACGCCCCTAGCTTCAGCGCCTGGGCGTTCGAGAACGCCGACCTGTGCGAATACCTGGCCAGCCAGGGCTATGTGGTCATCGCGAGCCCCAGCCTGGGTCAGGCTCAGCGCGACATGACAACCGACCTGGAGGGGGTCGAGACCCAGGCGGGCGACATCGAATTCCTGATTGGCTACGCCCATGGTCTGCCCCAGGCCGACACCAACCGCTTGGCCGTGATCGGCTATAGCTGGGGCGGCCTGGCCAATGTCCTGGCCGCGGCCAAGGATAGCCGCATCGACGCCCTGGTCGCCTTGGACGGCTCGGTCCGGTACTGGCCCCAGTTGCTCAAGCAGGCCGCCTACGCCACCGAGGCCCGCGCCACCGCCCCGCTGCTCTTTATCGCCGCCCGGCCGGGTGAGATCGAGGACCTGGCAGAGGGGCGCAACGAGGTCACCAGCCCGCTCAACCACATGAAATATGCCGATGTCTACCGCGTGACGCTGGCCCCGATGGCGCATGAGAACTTCTCGGTGATGTTCGGCCAGCGCCTGCTGGGCGACAACCGTTACAGCGAGTACGCCAAGGATGAGCTGTCAACCGCAACCGCCTGGATGGAGACCTATGTCCGCCGGTTCCTGGACGCCTATCTGAAAGGCGACGCGGCCAGCCGGGCGTTCCTGGACCTGCCGGCCGCCAAGAGCGGCGCGCCCGCCCACCTGCTGACCACCCGCGTGACCCACAGCCAGGGTGCGCCGCCGACCCGCGCGGCTTTCGCCGCCGAACTGGCTCGCCAGGGCTTCGGCAAGACGTCGAGCGTCTACCAAGCCTTCAAGACCCGGGAGCCCGACTTCACGCTTTCCGACGACGAACTGGTGAGCTGGGGCTACCAGCGCATGGGCGACGGCGACATCGGCGTGGCCATCGCTCTGCTTCGGCTGGACACCGAGATCCACGCGGACAGCTGGAACGCCTTCGACAGCCTGGGCGAGGCCTACGCCAAGAACGGCGACAAGACCTTGGCGATCACCGCCTACCGCCAGTCTCTGGTGCTGAACCCGAAGAACACCAACGGGGTCGAGCAATTGAAAATGCTCGGAACACAACCTTAGGGCGAAAAAGGCCCGCGACGCAACGTCCACAACCTGTCCCGTCCCGCCGTCTGCAGCGGAGCCAATCCGGACCTTCAGATCGCGGTCGCGAGAAATCGTCGGTCTCGGGTGAAGCACGCCCTTGTGGTGAGGCTCCTTTACCCGCAAGGGCTCGCGCCACGGGGCCCAGAGCCTACATCACTGCAATTGCGCCGGCGCCCGTCCGCAAAGCTCGACGCCCCTTCGCTCGACCGACGCGGCCTTGTTGAAGACGTCGACGGCGTTCTTAGAGAACCAACCTTCGGTGCCGATTGGGCTGTCGGTGAGGCTGGCCGTCTGGAACTGCGCGGCGCGCCGTTCGGCCACGACGATCATGGTGCTCTGCAGGTTGAAGACCGCCGTGGCGAGGATCGGATCGTCGAACTCAGACAGTTTGAGCTCGCCCAGCACCTTCATGGAAGGCGTCAGGGGTCCCTGCTCTTGCAGCGCCGCGAAGGCTTTGAGACTGAGGTTCTTGCCTTCGACGGCCCGTTGGACCGCCTGGAAAGTCTGCAGGACCCACCGCGCCGTGGAGGCGGCGTTTTCATAGATGAAGTCTTGGACGCGATGGCTTGGCGCGTGATGAACCGCTCCTGCAGCCAGGCGGCGGCAAAGACGGCCGCCGCGGCGAAGACGGCTTGCGCCCAAGCCGCGACCGTCGCGCCGAACAGGCTGTTGTCCTTGGCCGTAGCCCCGCCGAGAAAATAGCCGGCGATCGCGACGGCGATCATCAGCACCAGAACGGGACGAGACAGCTTGACCATGACCGGAGCTTGGCCGAACAACGTTCGCAAATCCAGCGTGGTCCCGCCCGAGCCAACCAAGTCGGCTAGGCGATGCGTTCAGCCGAGCTTGGCGAGCAAGGCTTCACAGCGGGGTTTGAGCTCCCCGAGGCTAGGATGTCCCTGGAGCCAGGCTCCGAAAGCGAGGATTTCCGCTTCGTCGCGCGCGGCCCAGCCCTCGCCATGGACCATCGCGCTATAGACGTTCTGGATCTGGCGACGAGGATCAGGCGCGCTGGCGTAACCGCGAAGCAGGCGGCGGGCCGTCACGAGCGCCTCGGCGCGGGTGGTCTTGAACACGACGCGAAGTCCTAAATGGCGGAATCGGCGAGCGCCGACAGCAGCGGTCTAGGGGCGGCCGGCTCTCCTTACCAGCGCTGACAGAGAAGCAAAGATAGCCGCTGAACATCCGCAGGCCCTCATGGGGTGACAAGCGCTTGAACGTCGTCGTTCGACCAGGGCCGCCGAAGGGATGGTCGCTCGCCACGAGCCCAGCCATCCCACGGATGTTCCCGCGCCGAGACTGTCCCGATCTCGCGCCGGCGCCGTCCCGGCGTCTCCCGTCCAAAGGAAAGCGGCCGATCCCAAAAGGATCGGCCGCGCGGACGCCAGCCAACGCCCCGCCCCAACCAGCCCGGACAAAGGGACGCCGCCGCACTTAGGCGCGGCGGCGACCGGTCCTCGATATTCCTCGGCCAACATCAAGGTCAGCACCCGCTTGGTCACGGCTGGGTCGGCCGGATCGGGCGAGGCCATGCAGAGGTCGAGGTCGTAATAGTCGATCTTCCAGAACAGCCGCGCGCGGCCGACCGTGACCGCGCCAAAGTCACGCTCGGCATAGGGGTCGTTGTCCTCGGAGAAGTCCGCAAAGCGCGTGACGGCGGCGAAGGCGCTGGCCTGATCGGCCATCGACAGCCCCCGCACGCCGTGCGTCAGCATCCAGCCCGCGCCGGGCTCGGCGCGGCAGGCGTCGTTCAGCGCCGCGATCGCGGCGGCGTGTTCAAGCTCATTCATCGAAGTCTCTCCCTTCAGGGGTTCGGGTTCAGGCGCAAAGCGCGCCTGAACCCGGCGCCCGTCGGCGAGACCGGGTGTGCAAGCGGAGGGGCGGCTTCGCGGGGACCCGGCTGCAGGGCGTCGTTGAACAATGGCCAAGCCTTGCCCGCTTCGCCCGAAGCTGGGCGGAAGCCGATCCGAAGCGCGCTGAGGGCGGAGCCCTAAGCACGCGGGCAAAGCCCGCCCTCCAAGAATGAAGCCTGTACAGGAGCCCGCGCACCGCGCGTGGCGGGAGGCGGCGTCGAGCGGCCGGCGGCAGGCCAAAGCCTGCCCGAAAGGGTCGCGCCCGAGGGAGCGGCGAAAGCCGCGGGACCGAGCGTGACCGCCGGCAGCTCTCCATATGCCGAAGGCGCGAAGGCTCGCCGAAAGGCGAGCCGGAGCCAGGCGGAACCACGCCAAAGCCGCCGTTCCCCTGTCTTTCCACGACGGCGGAACGGCCCAGCTTGCTCCTGGAAACCTGAAGGCGTGAACCTAGGCGATGCCCCGACATCCGCCCCGACGCCGCGTGATACCGACCGATCTCTACGACTACCTAAATAAATCGCCGAGCCGACTACCAACACCCCCTGCCTCGCGCGTCTCCATCTCGGTTTCAGACGACTGGCCAGACGCGCCGCCTATCACTCTGCGCGAACTCCAGCTGACCGAGGCCTATCTGGAGAAGGTGCTGGCCGAATTGCTCGGACCCCTGCCCTGATCCGCAGGAAGCAAAATGGCCAAACGCAAGACACCTCCGCCCCCCGCCCTGCCCCACGTGGCGCTCTATCTTCGGGTCTCGACCGGCCGCCAGGCCGAAAGCGACCTGTCCATTCCCGACCAGGGCCGACAGCTTCGCGCCTACTGCGAGGCCAAGAGCTGGCCGGTGGCCGAGGAATTTATCGAGCCTGGCAATACGGCCACCGATGATCGCCGTCCGGCCTTCCAGCAGATGATCGACGCGGCGATGGCCAAGCCGCCGCCGTTCCAAGTCATCCTGGTGCACTCGTTTTCGCGGTTCTTCCGCGATCAGTTCCTGTTCGAGTTTTACGCGCGCAAGCTGGCCAAGAACGGGGTGCGGATCGTCTCGATCACCCAGGAGGTCGGCGACGACCCCATGACCCTGCGTACTGGCAAAGGCAGCACCTACCGCTACTACACCTGCTGCACCAAAGCGCGCCAAGGCGCGACCGGCTGCGAAGGCCTGTCCGTCCGCATGGATCTGCTGGACGCCTCGGTCATCGATCACCTGGAAACGCGCCTGCTCAATCCCAAGCGGCTGGCGACGATGATGGACAACATCCTCGACCGGCGCTCCGAATGGATCGAGCGTCGCCACCGCCATGTTGCGGACCTGAGAAAGCGCGCGACCGAGGCCGAGCAGCGGTTGCAGCGGCTTTACCTGTCCATCGAGCAAGGGATCGTCGACCCTACCGACCGATCGCTCAAACAGCGGGTCGCCGAATTGAAAGCCCACCGCGACGCCGCCGAGGGCGACGCCCAACGGGCCGCTTCAGCGATCGACAAAATCACGCCCGCCTTGACGCCGGACCTACTTCGAAGGTTCTCCGAGGCGACCCGGCAGATGTTCAGAGACAACGAAGGCGGCTACCGCCGCGACCTGATCCGCGCCGTCGCCCAGAAGGTCGAGCTGGTATCGCCCTTCGAAGCCGAAATCTGCCGCTCGAAGATCGAACTACTCAGAACCTTGGCGTCCAACAATGGCGTAAATCGGCGGCTCTAGCGGTGCCGGGTTTTGTACGTGAGTGGCGCCCCTTGTCGGATGAAGCCGATCAATATGCGTACGCTATTGTACTCCAACGGCTTCCACGGAGCGACAAGGGCTGCAAACGCGGCCGTCGGACATCGCGGGCTAGGCTGGCCAAAGATATCTGATCCGGCCGCCGAAGGGTCCGCCGCTGCCTTATGACTGGAAGTCGGTAGCTCCCGGCGAAGCTTGATCCCCGCCGGGAGCCCTACCCACTAGTTCTTGACTAGCGTCAGCGACGCGAGGTCCATCGTGAAGCGTCCACCGGCTTCAGCGGGCGGCTTCATCACCGCGGCGAACAGCATCATCGGGCCACTCACGTCCCCAGGAAGATCGATCGTTCCTTGGGCCGAGGTGTGCAGATGGCTACGGACGCCGTCCGGCTTGGCGATGATCACCGGATAGTTCGCCAGCGGAGCTCCCTTGCTCAGCAGGGTGAAGCTCTTCGCCGAAGCATCGGTCGCGATGAACTCGACGCTATGGCCCAACGGCCGCATCGGGTCGCTCCCGCCGTCGCACCGTTCGACGCAGACGAAGGACTTGGCGAAGCGGGTCGACAGGGCCTTTAGGACACGCGGGCGCGGCAGCGCCTCGACGGCCTTCACCGCCGCCGGCTCGACTTGATACTCCTCCATGATCCCGGCGATCCGCTCTTCCGGGTATTCCACCTCCCTGGCTACGGCGCGGGCGGAGAGGATCGCCAGCCCCGGCGTATCACCCTTGAAGTGGGTCTTCAGCGACTTGGAGCCGGGCCCTTCGACCTCGAAGACCGACTGAGGGCCGCCGACGACGCGAAGCTCGGCGATGCGCTCAGGCGGCACCGGGTTGGTCAGGCCAGGAAAGCTGCTGCCGATCGTGACGTCGACCATCAGTGGCGCGCCGCGTTCGACCTTGAACTTGGCGGGCATGATGAAGAAGTCATGCGCCGAGGCGCTGGACGCGAAGAGCGCCGCCAGACAGGCCCCGACCAGACGCGCCTGCACCTTGCTCGGGATGAGAGAGAACTTACCACACATTTCGATATTCCTGATTTATCTGAAGGTCTTGCGATTAGAACTTGGCCGTCAGGCCGACATAGAAGCGCCGCCCGATCAGGTCGTACGTCGACGGATCGGTGTTGGCCGAGATGGCCGGCGTGTAGACCGGAGGCTGCTGGTCGGTGAGGTTGTTCACGCCACCGCGGAGCGAGATCGCGCCATTGACCTTCCACGAACCGTTGAGGTCGAAGTAGTTCACGGCATCAATGGCTTGGGCGCGATTATTGAAATTCTCGACCGCGCCCTGGTAGCGCCACCGCGCGCCAAGGTTCACCGGGCCGTAGATCCAGTTGGCCGATGTCAGCACCTTCCATTCCGGCAGCGTCAGGCCGAAGGAGTTGGAGATGGTGCCCTTGCGATCGGTGAAGGCGCCGCCCGGGATGTCCTGGCGCTGCCACTTCTGCAGCTTGTTGCCCGTGACGTTGAAAGCCAGCGTCCCCCAATCAGGCGCGCCGAGGTCGACCAGGTTCAGACGCCAGTCGACCTGGAAGTCGATGCCGGTGGTCTTGAGCGTGCCGAGATTGGCGTTGGTCTCGAAGGTGTTGATGATCTGGCCCGAGTTGGGGTCGCGGCTGAACAGCTGGCAGAAGAAGTTGTTCTGGTCGTAGGTCGGGTTGGAGACCCCGTCCTGATTGAAGCAGCGCCGCAGCTGTTCGGTCACCGACACGGTGCCGACCACCTGCTTGATGCTGATGTCGTAGTAGTCGATCGACCCCGACAGGTGGCCAAGCCAGGGGTTGGCGAACTGCGACTGCCACGAGACGCCGACCGTGAACAAGTTCGCGGTCTCTTCGCGCAGGTTGGGATTGCCGCCCGTCAGACCCGAGACCTGGGAGTTGGAGAAGGTGAAGCCGTCGATCACCTGCCCCGGCACGTTCTGCGCCAGACAGAGGTTTCGAACCGAAGCTGCGCCCGTCGCGCCCGGCGCGCGATAGGAGCCGCGAACGTCGCAAGGATCGCCCGAGAATTGCCGAGCGCCCGTCGAGGACACCGGCACGCCGATCGACGGGAAGGACAGGTTCTGCGGACCGAACAGTTCACCGATGGATGGCGCGCGGACCGCGCGCTGGATACCGCCGCGCACGCGAAGGCGCTCGACGATCTCCCAGCTGGCGTCGGCCTTGTACGACTGGACGCCGCCGATGGAGTCGTACTTGGAGACCCGATAGCCGAGGTTGGTCTCCAGGCGGTGGACGAACGGCAGGTCCCGCAACAGCGGGATCAGGATTTCGCCATAGCCTTCGTAGACGCTGTCCGAACCGGCCAGGGGCTGGGCCGAGTTGCCCGCCAGTTCAGGGCCGGTGACGCCGTTGAGCGTGAAGGTGGCCAGCAGCAAGGCGTCCGGGACGAGCTTGTAGTTCTGCTCGCGGTAGGTGCCGCCCAGAGCGAGACGGACCTGCCCAGCCGGCAGATCGAAGACGCCGCCCTGGACGTTGGCCTCGAAGACGCGCTGGTCATTGACCGTCGTGTTTTTGGCGATGCGGCTGATGTAGTTGATGCACGAGGCGCTCAGCTTCGTCTCGCCGAACGGATTAAAGCCGCCCGCGCAGAGAGAATTGCCGCCGTCACTGGCGTCCAGCAGACGCTGCGTGGCCGAGCGCGACAGATAGCCGGTGTAGGTGGTGCCATCGTCGACGCGGCCATACGAGAAGTAGGCGTCGTAGGTCCAGTCGCCCAGGCCCTTCAAGTCGCCGCGAAGCCCCGTGGTGACCTGGAAGACGCTGTAGTTCTCGGTCTGCTGGCGCGGACCCAGGATGTTGAAGCGCTTGTCGAGGCGGAACGACCCGGTCGGGTCGGGCCGGGAGTTGAGCACACCGCGCAGCTCGGCCGAGATGAAGGGGTTGGTCGAGGGAACGCGGAAGCCGGTCGTGGGCCCGGTGGCGGGATTGGGCGCCAGCAGGTTGCCGCTTTCGTACTGCGAGAACATGAAGTCGGCATAGGCTTTGATCGCCGAATTGATCTCGTAGCTTGCCGCGCCGTAGATGTTGTAGCGGGTCTGCGGAATGATCAGGTAGTTCTGCGGACCGGTGTTGTAGGTGAAATCGGTCTGCTGCAGCGGCCCGGGCATGCGGAAGCCCTCGTAGTCGATACCGCCGGGGCTGATGTAGTCACGTGCGCCCTGGTAGGCGAACAGCGTGCCGTTGTTGTTGAAACCGAAGGTGTTGCCCCGGGCCGCGCCCGAAATCGCCGCCGTGATGGCCGCGGCGCTTGGCAGGTTGGTGGCGTCGAAGACCGTGGAGCCCAGCGGTGAGGTGCCCGCGAAACCCGAAATCGAGGGCGAACGGCGCGCGGCGTTAAAGACGCTGTCGCGCTCCGAATAGCTTAGCGACAGCGCCGCCCTGCCCCGCCCGTCGGCGATCGGGCCGCCCATCGTCAGGCTGACGGCGGTGGTGGCCGCGTCGTTGCGGCTCGACTGGCCATACTGCAGATCCAGCTGCACGCCTTCGAACTTGTCGTTGACCAGGAAGTTCAGAACGCCCGCCACGGCGTCCGAGCCGTAGGTCGACGAAGCCCCGCCGGTGATCGTCTCGATGGATGAGATCAGAGGCGTGGGCAGTAGGTTCAGGTCGACCACGGAGGAAGCGTTGGACGGCACCACGCGGCGACCGTTGAGCAGGACCAGGGTGCGCACCGTCCCCAAGCCGCGCAGCTGCACGTTCGCCTGGCCGCCGGAGTTGGGGTTGTTGGATGCTGCGTTCGCCGCCGGCGTGAACTGCGGCAGGTCGTTGATCAGGGTCTCGATGTTGATCGAGCCGGTCGCCTGGAAATCTTCCTGGGTGACGGTGACGATCGGGCTGTTGGCGGCGTAGTCCTTCCGGGCGATGCGGGAGCCGGTGACGATGACTTCGTCGATCTGGGCGGGCTCATCCTGCGTCTGGGCGACGGCGGGAGCCGCCATCAGGCTGGTGGCGCCGACCATCGCCAGGCCGGCGATGACGGAGGTGCTGAAAAGTCGGCAACGAAAAGTGTTGTTGGCCAAAATGCTGTTCTCACGATCTGGATTTGGGCCAAATTGCGGCCCCCTGTATCGCGTACGCAGTGGCGATAGCTCACCCCTCAGACCGTGTTTCCCCGCTAAAAGCCGCCCTGCTTTTGCAGGATCGGGCGCCTAAAATTTCCGTTTTTCTGGCCATGTCTGATCAAACAGGCAGCGGTCCGCGGAAGCCGCGGCCGCCTTTTCGGCGACGCTGATGGATGGCGATCGAACCCGGACGACCAGACCCATGGCTCACCCGCGCCTCGTATCGGTGATCAGGATGCGCAGCCACGATCTTGCCCCGACGGTGCTCGGAACAGCGTCGCGCCCGGACCGTTATAGCCAAGGTTCAGGCCCGCCGCCGTCGGGATAGAGCGCGCCGAACCTTGGGGAGATGGCCCGATGGGCGACCGTTTCAGGCGTCGTTTTCTCGACGTCCTCTGCTCGATCTACCTCTACAATGAACATCGCGGATACACGGCGATCGACCGCATGCTCACCGCGATCCGTTCAAGCTGGCCTGACGACCAGGCGCTGATCGGGCTGGTCGAGCGCCATCGCGCCGACGAGCGCAAACACTATCTGATGTTCCGCCGGTGGTTCGAACGCCGAGGCGTGATGCCGCTCGATCTGGACCGCGCCTTCGGGCACATCGATCGCTTCGTCGAGATCATGTTCGGCTCGCCGATTGACGATCTGCCCCCCGAGCTGATCGGCCGCGACGACCTGTTCGAACGGCTCTGCCGGATCATTTCCCTGACAGAAAAGCGGGGCCATCGTCAGGTCGAGGACCTCCTGCGCAACGCCGCGGTGCGGGACGACAGCACCCTGACCAAGATCTTTCGGGTGATCGAGCAGGACGAGCCCAGCCATTGGGCGCCGTACGATGGATGGCTGCGCGACCATGGTCGTCGCCCGCCCAACTGGTGGGAGCACCTGGTCGATGGCTTCGTCCATGGCGAACTCTTGGCCTTCAAGCTGCCACTCCTGTTCCTGACGCCAGGATTGGCGCGCCGCACCGCCTGGCCCGACCAGGACGAGGACGCCTGCCCACCAGACACCACCCTGCGCGCCGCCTGATCCGACGACACGCCTTCGGCGATCGGCCGCGAGCATTTTCTGCAGCTACACATGAGGGGTCCCGCCCACCGGCGCGTATCGACACGCAGTATTGATAGCGGTGAGAGCGAACGATCGTGAACGAGCATTCGCACGAGCACCACGGCCATGGCCGTGGTGCGCAGCAGACCTCCACGCCCGCGCCCCGACGCGAAGGCCTCGTCCATACCTGCCCCATGCACCCCGAGATCCGCCGGGATGCGCCGGGCGCCTGTCCGATCTGCGGCATGGCGCTCGAGCCGGTCACGGTCACCGCCCAGTCCCAGCCCAATCCCGAACTGCGGGACATGACGTGGCGCTTCTGGATCGCGGTGGTTCTGACCCTGCCGGTGTTCGCCCTGGAGATGGGGCCGCACATGGGCCTGATGCTCCTGCACCTGCCGCCCGGCGTGTCGGCCTGGATTCAGCTCGTGCTGGCCACCGCGGTGGTTCTCGGCTGCGGCTGGCCGTTCTTCGAGCGCGGCGCGCGGTCGATCCTGACCCGTCAGCTCAACATGTTCACCCTGATCGCCATGGGCATCGGGGTGGCCTGGAGCTACAGCATCGCCGCCACCTTGGCGCCGCAGGTCTTTCCGCCGGCTTTCCGCGGCGCCGACGGCTCCACCCCGATCTATTTCGAGGCCGCGTCGGTCATCACCGTCTTGGTGCTCTTGGGCCAGGTTCTGGAATTGCGGGCTCGCGAGAACACTTCGGGCGCCATTCGGGCGCTGCTGGACCTGACGCCAAAGACCGCGCGCCGTTCGTTCGACGGCGAGGACTTCGAGATCCCGGTCGAGGAGATCCAGCCAGGCTTCAACCTCCAGGTCCGGCCCGGCGAGAAGGTCCCGGTCGATGGCCGGGTGCTGATGGGCGAGGCCCAGGTCGATGAGTCTGGTCACCGGCAAGTCCATGCCGGTGGCCAAGAAGCCGGGCGACACCGTCATCGGCGGTTCGCTCAACAAGACCGGTTCGTTCCTGATGATCGCCGACAAGGTCGGCTCCGACACGCTGCTGGCCCAGATCGTCGCCATGGTGGCCCAGGCCCAGCGCAGCCGCGCGCCGATCCAGCGCATGGCCGACCGGGTCTCGAGCTGGTTCGTCCCGGCGGTGATCGCTGCGGCCGTGGCCGCCTTCCTGGTCTGGGCGTTGATCGGCCCGCCCCCGCGCCTGGCCTTCGCGCTGGTGGCGGCGGTCTCGGTGCTGATCATCGCCTGCCCCTGCGCTCTGGGCCTGGCCACGCCGATCTCGATCATGGTCGGGGTTGGACGCGGCGCGCGGGCCGGCGTGCTGATCAAGAACGCCGAGGCGCTGGAGCGTTTCGAAACCATCGACACCCTGGTGGTCGACAAGACCGGCACCCTGACCGAAGGACGGCCGGCGGTCACCGCGATCCATGTGGTCGAGGGCTTTGCCCAGGATGAGGTCCTGCGCCTGGCCGCCAGCCTAGAGCGCGCCAGTGAACACCCCTTGGGCGATGCGATCCTGCGTGCTGCGGCGGCCAAGGAACTGCCGCTCAGCCACCCGCAAGGCTTTGACTTCCCGCTGGGCAAGGGCGTGATCGGCAAGGTCGACGGCCGCGCCGTCGTCATCGGCTCGGCGCGGTTCCTGGATGAACAAGGCCTGGCGCCCGGCGCGCTGTCGGACATCGCCGAAACCCTGCGCCAGGACGGCGCCACGGCGATCTATGTCGCCATCGACGCGCGTCCGGCCGCGGTCCTGGCCATCGCCGACCCGATCAAGCCCACGACGGCCAAGGCGGTCGAGACGCTGAAGGCCGACGGGATCCGGGTCGTCATGCTGACGGGCGACAACCGCACGACTGCCCAAGCCGTGGCCGCCAAGTTGGGCATCGAGGAGGTCGAGGCCGACGTCCTGCCGCACGAGAAGGCTGAAGTCGTCGAACGCCTCCGTCGCGAAGGCCGCAAGGTCGCCATGGCCGGCGATGGGGTCAATGACGCCCCTGCCCTGGCCGCCGCCGAGGTCGGGGTCGCTATGGGCGCGGGCTCGGACGTGGCCATCGAAAGCGCGGGGGTGACCCTGCTGCATGGCGACCTGGAGGGTCTGGTCAAGGCTCGCCGGCTGTCGCGCGCGGTGATGGGCAATATCCGCCAGAACCTGTTCTTCGCCTTCGCCTACAACGTCGCCGGCATCCCCATCGCCGCGGGCGTGCTCTATCCGGCCTTTGGCTGGCTGCTGTCTCCGGCCATCGCAGCAGCGGCCATGGCGCTCTCGTCGGTGAGCGTCATTGGCAACGCCCTGAGGCTGCGCGCGATCCGCCTCTGAGCGGACGGACGCGGTCGCTCAGAGGCGCTGCATGCCTCGGTCGAGACGCCGCTTATGAACGGCTTCCCGGCTCCAAAACGTGGCTTGCGATTTTTTTGAGGGGCATTCGCACGCGCTGCGTATCCCCGCTGAAGAGCGTGGATGCACGGCGGCGCCACAAGGTCCGCCCCCCACGCTCATTTGAATATAAGCTCGACTAAGCGTTGAATTAGTTCGACGCTCGATATGTCACGTCTAATTTATATGGCCAGTATTTTTCAGAATTGATCAAATATTTGAATCTTCAGTATAAGATTGTCGAATCGATATTGATCAATCATCGCTGCATTGAACGATTAGACTCCGATCATCAGGCACTGAAATTATAGGCGCAGGCCAACTGGCCGATCGAATAATTGGATTTCCGAAAAATAACCGTTACGTGACGGAAATATTCTGAAATTCGACACCAGTTTCCATAATTCGGTAATTTTCATGCGCGTTTCCGCCTCGAGAGCGCGCTAACGCGCACGAACTTACCCGTCCAAACGCGCTCATATGTATATACATAGCTTGACGCTGCGGCCAGCGGTTCCCGAGCATGCCCCTCAAGACGCCCTGGTCGGGGCGGGATTGGACACACACGAGGGGGATCACTCGATGAACCGGCAGTTCAAGCGGATGCTATTGGCCGGCGCCATGGCCACGGCGTCTTTCAGCGCATGGGCCGCGCAAGCCCAGGAGGCCAGCAGCGTCGAGGAAGTTGTCGTCACCGGCACCCGGATCAAACGTCAGGACATCAGCGGGGTCGGTCCCGCGACGGTGATCTCGCAGGAGCAGGTCGAACGGTCTGGCGTCAACAATGTCGAGACCCTGCTCCAGCGCCTGCCGTCGTCGGCCGGCAACGCGGGCAACCAGACCAACGCCTACTGGACGGGTAACGGTTATGGCACCGCCCAGGTCAATCTGCGCGGTCTGGGGATCAACCGGACGCTGACCTTGATCAACGGCCGCCGGGTGGTCAACGGCGGCACCGGCGCCGACAGCGCACCAGACCTGAACATGATCCCCACCGCGATTATCGGCCGGATCGACGTCCTGAAGGACGGGGCCTCGGCCATCTATGGCGCCGATGCGGTTGCCGGCGTCGTCAACATCGTCACGCGCACCAATGTCGAGGGCCTTACGGTCACGGGCAAGTACGGCGTCGCCGATGAAGGCGATGGGGCAGAATACGCCATCGACGGACTTTGGGGCATGCACAGCGAGCGCGGCTCGGTGACCGCCGCGATCACCTGGCAGAAGACCGAGGCGGTCAACCTGGCCAGCCGCGCCCCGTGCGGCCTGGGCGAGGTCGGCGGCGTGCTGACCTGCTTGTCGTCGGCCTCCACGATCGGCGGGCGGGCGGTGCTGCCCAACGGCCAGCAGATCAACTTCAACCAGACCCCAGGCGGTAACGGGAACTTCTACGAGCCATACAGCGCCGCCAAGCACAACTTCAACTCCAACCCCTTCCTCAACGCCGTCAGCCCGATCCAGCGCTTCAGCACCGCCTTCCTGGCCGACTACAAGCTGACCGACAGCGTGACGCTGTTTGGCGAGGCCTTCTTCACGCATCGCCAGAGCCGGCAGATCGCCAGCCCCGGCACCTTGCGCAACCTGGCGATCGCGGCGTCCAACCCGACCAATCCGACGGGCCAGAACATCACCCTGGTGCAGCGTCGTCTGGCCGAACCCGGCGCGCGCATTTTCTCCCAGAACGTCGACACCTATCGCTTCGTGGGCGGCGCCCGCGGCGAGCTGGGCGGCGACTGGACCTGGGAGGCGGCGGCCAACTGGGGCCGCAACACCGGCGTCGATGGCATGACCAACATCGCCAATCTTGAGCGGGTGGCCAACTCGATCAATCCGGCGGTGTGCAGCACCACGCCCGGCGCGGCCATCCCCTGCGCCGACTATCTGGGCGCGGGCGACCTGACGCCGGCGGCGCTGAAGTACATCCTCTACAATTCGCGCGACACGGGCGGCAACGAGCAGCGCAGCGTCACCGCCGACGTCTCGGGCTCCCTGCTGACCCTGCCCGCCGGCAAGCTCGCCATCGCCGCCGGTGTGGTCTATCGCGAAGAGAAGGGCTGGCGCGACCCTGACGCCTTGACCGTGCTGGGCATCGCCAACACCAACCAGCAGGACCCGATCTCCGGCCAGGTCTCCACCAAGGAAGCCTATGTCGAGCTGTCCGCGCCACTACTGGCCAACCTGCCCCTGGTGCGCACCCTCGAACTCAACGGCGCGGTGCGCTATTCCGACTACAATCTCTTCGGCTCCAACGAGACCTACAAGCTCGGCGTCAACTGGGGCGTCATCGAGGGCCTGCGCCTTCGGGCCACCTACGGCACCGGCTTCCGCATTCCCAGCGTCCCGGAACTCTTCGGGGGCGTGGCCGAAGGCAATCTGACCACCACCGATCCCTGCAGCCGCTATTCCAGCAGCACCAACGCCACACTGGTCGCCAACTGCCGCGCCAGCGGCGTGCCGGCCAACTATGTGCAGCTGGGCAACACGGTGCTGACCACCGTCGGCGGCAACGCCAACCTGTCGCCGGAAAGCGCCAAGACTTTCACGGTCGGCGGGGTGTTGCAGCCGACCTTCGTTCCGGGCCTGTCGGTGACGGTCGACTATTTCGACATCAAGATCACCGACGCCATCCGCTCGATCCCCGGCTCCACCAAGCTGGCGGTCTGCTACGCCTCGACCAATCTCAGCCACCCGTTCTGCGGCCCGGCCAACTTTACCCGCAGCACCCTGACCGGCGAGATCAACTTCCTGTCCTCGCAGCCTTCCAACGCGGGCCGCGAGCAGATGCGCGGCGTCGATATCGGCGTGCGTTACGACTTCGATGTCCGAGGGCTGGACGCCAGCATCGACTGGAACACCACCTATCTGGACAAGTACGTGATCACCCCGTTCCTGGGCGCCAGTCCGATCGTCTTCGACGGCTTTATCGGCGGCGGCAACGGCGGCTATCCGCACTGGCGCTCGAGCGCCAACGCCTCGCTGCGCAGCGATCACTGGTCTGCCAATTACTCGGTGCAGATGATCGGCAAGGCCACCGACTTCAACGCCGCGTCCAAGGACATCGGCTACCGCACATCCAACGTCTTCTACCACAACGCCCAGTTCGCCCACCGGCTGGGAACGCGCGCGGGCCTGACGGTCGGCGTCGACAACCTCTTCGACAAGAAGGCGCCGTTCATCAAGAGTTGGACCGACGGCAACACCGACACCATGACCTACGACCTGCTGGGTCGTCGCGGTTACCTCAAGCTCACCTACCACTTCGACTAAACAAGGGGGAAGCCGGCCAGGCCCTGCGCCTGGCCGGCGACGTTTCGTTCATGGCGACCGCTAAGAAATCCACGATCCGCTGGCCGGCCTGGGCCCGCAAAACCCACAAATGGCTGGCGCTGATCATCGGCGTCCAGGCGCTCTTCTGGATGCTGAGCGGCCTCTACATGACCGCCGTCCACATCGACATCATCCATGGCGACGCCCTGGTGCGCCCCGCGCCCGTCCTGCCGATCGATCCGGCGAGCCTGCGCGACCCCGCCGAGATCCTGGCGCGCTACGCGGCCGCCAGCACGATCAAACTCGACAGCCAGCTGGGCCAGCCGGTCTTCGTCGTCGGCGAGGGCAAGAAGCGCGTGCTCGTAGACGCCCGGTCCGGGGCTCAGATGTCGCCCCTGGACCAGGCGGCCGCGCAGGATCGGGCGCGGGCGCACTTCGCTGGCCCCGGCAAGATCGTGCGCACCGAGCTGCTCAGCGTCATCCCCAGCGAGATCAAGGGCCGCCCGGCTCCGATCTGGCGTGTGGAGTTCGCCGGGCGCTGGCGCCCAACGCTCTACATCTCCCCTCAGACCGGCGAGCTGGTGGCCAAGCGTCACGACCTTTGGCGGATGTTCGACTTCGTCTGGATGTTCCACATCATGGATTACGAGGCGCGGGTCGACGTCAACAACCTGCTTCTGCGGGTGGCGGCCTGGATGGCCGTGGCCACCTCGCTCACCGGAGCCTGGCTCCTGCTCTACAGCTTCCGTCGCAAGCGCCGCGTGCGCAAGCCCGCCCAAGGGTGACCTCGTGTTCCTGATCCGCACCCTGCACAAGTGGTTTGGCCTGATCCTGGGCCTGCAGTTCCTGCTCTGGTCAATCAGCGGGGCCATGATGGCCATGCTGGACGCCAAGAAGGTCGCCGCCGAGGACAGCGAACGCGCCCCGCCCGCGCTGTCTCAGCCGCTGTCGCCCATCCGGCTGGCCAGCCTGGCCCAGTCGCTGGACGCGCCCATCCTGCGCGCGCGGTTGCGCCCGCTCGGCGAGCACTATGTCTATGAGGTCGAGACGCCGCTGGATCTTCGCCTGTTCGACGCGGCCACGGGCGCGCCGGTGACGATCGACGCCCCGCGCGCCCAGGCCCTTGCGCAAGCCGGCTACGCCGGTTCGGGCGCGGTGGCGTCGGTCGAGAAGGTCGAGAAGGTCAGCGGCGAGGTCCGCGGCGTGACCCTGCCGGTCTGGCGCGTGGCCTTCGCCGATCCTGATCACACGACCTTGTTTGTCGATCCCCGCACCGGCGCCATCCATCACCGGGTCAATGACACCACGCGGACCTGGAACCTCTTCTGGATGATCCACATCATGGATTATCCCAACGGCGCGGGGTTCAACCATCCCCTGATCGTCACCGTGGCGACCGGCTGCGTCTGGCTGGCCTTGAGCGGTTTCATCCTGCTGGTCCGCAGCTTCCGCCGGCAGGACTTCGCCTATGTCCTGGATCCCATCGATAAACTGCGGGGCCGCTGATGGCGGCCCCTGACAGCGCTCCGGCCCTTGGTCCGCCGGGCGAAAGCCTGCACGGGCGCATCAAGGCCGACATCGCCGACAAGATCGTCTCGGGCGCCTGGCCGCCGGGTCACCGCATCCCGGCTGAACACGAGCTGATGCGGCGCTACGGCTGCTCGCGGATGACCGTCAGCAAGGCGTTGTCCAAGCTGGTCGATGGCGGCCTCATCATCCGCCGCAAGCGGATGGGCAGCTTCGTCTCGCGACCCAGGATCCATTCGGCGGTGCTCAACATTCCCGACATCCAGGCCGAGGTGCGCGCCCGGGGCCAGACCTACGCCTATCGGCTGCTCAGTCGCCGCACGCGGCCCGTCACCCGGCGCGAAGCCCTCGAGTTCGACCTGCCCGAGACCTGCGAGGTTCTGCTACTGCGCTGCCTGCACAGCGCCAACGAGCGCCCCTTCGCCCTGGAGGAGCGCCTGATCAGCCTGGACGCCGTGCCCGAGGCGCAAGGGGTGGAGTTCTCACTCATGCCGCCGGGCACCTGGCTGCTGCGCACCGTGCCCTGGACCGAGGCCGAACATCGCATCAGCGCCGTGCGCCCGACCAAGGCCGTGGCCCAAGCGCTCGAGACCGATCAGGCCGGTGCGTGCCTACGCCTGGACCGCCGTACCTGGCGTCTGGGCGCGGGTGTCACCCATGTCAGCCTGCTCTTCCCCGGCGACGCCTTCGATCTGGTCGCCCGCTTCACGCCGACCGCGCCCCTGCCCTGATAGGACCCGAGCCGGCGCGATCCGGTTCCTGCGACAAAAAAGCCAGAACCGGGACGAGGGGCCGAAGCCGGGGCCGCGTATGGCCTTACGCAACCTCCTCTCTAGGACTGGATTCCATGAAAGTTCGCGCTCTCCTCCTCACCGTCATGGCCGTCTCGGCCCTGGCCGCCGGCCAAGCCAGCGCTCACGCCAAGCTGGTGTCGTCGAACCCGGCCGCCGCCGCCACCGTCGCCGCGCCCAAGACCATCACCCTGACCTTCAACGAGAAGCTGGCTCCGGCCTTTTCGAGCTTCGAGCTGGCCATGGCCGACGGCATGAAGGTGCCGGTAAAGACCACCGTCTCCAAGGATCGCAAGTCGATCAGCGGCACGCCGCAGGGCAAGCTGATGCCGGGCGGCTACAAGATCACCTGGCGCGCCGCCGCCGGTGAAGATGGTCACCGCATGGACGGCGTCGTCGCCTTCACGGTGAAGTAAGCATGGAAACGGCGGTCGTCCTGCTGCGGTGGGCGCAATATACGGCGGGCTTCGTCCTAATGGGCGGCGCGGCTTTTGCGCTCTACGCACTCCCCGCTCAGGGGCCCTCCAGCGCTGCAACGCTGGGCTGGCCCCGACGCATCCTGTGTGGGTCGGCCGTCGCCCTGCTGCTGACGACGGTGATGGGCCTGATCGCCCAGACCGCGGTCGTCGCCGGTTCGCTGGCCGACGCCCTGAACTTGCAGACGCTCAGCTCGGTGCTGACCGACATGGCCATGGGTCCCTCCTCGGCCATCCGCGCGGTCGTCGCCTTGCTGGCCGCCCTGATCCTTCTGACGCTGCGGCCCGGCGCGGCTTCCTGGTTCGTCGCCGCCCTTCTGGGCGCGATCGCCACCGCCAGCTTCGCCTGGATGGGCCATGGGGCGGCCACCGAAGGGTCCGGCGCCCTGCTCCATCTGGTCGCCGATATCCTGCATCTGGTGGCCGCGGCCATCTGGATCGGCGCCATCGCCTTCTTCATCGGCCTGGCCGCACGTCGGGGTGAACCCGACCGCGACCAGCTCACGGCCTTTCACGTGGCTCTGGCCGGCTTCTCCGGCATCGGCTCGGGTCTGGTCGCCGTCCTCCTGGCCACGGGGCTGGTCAACAGCTGGTTCCTGGTCGGTCCGGACGGGTTGGGCGGCCTGTTCTCGACCCTTTACGGTCGTCTTTTGCTGGTGAAGCTGGCGGCGTTCGGAGCCATGCTGCTCCTGGCTGCGGCCAACCGCTTCCGGCTCACCCCGGCGCTCAATGCGGCGCTGGAGGCTCCGGAACGGGCGCCAGCGGCGGTGGCCGAACTCAAGCGCAGCCTCGTGATTGAGGCCGGCGCGGCGCTGACTGTCTTGGCGCTGGTAGCCTGGCTGGGGCGCCTTGCGCCCATCGTGTCCCAGTAGGCGCCCGTCCCCCGGCGACGCCGGGCAGTCACGCCGGGACGCCGAGGGACGTCGTCACCCCTTAAGACGTCCCTCGGCGATCCTTCGCTCTCCCGCGTGGGCGCCCTGCCGATCCGATCGGACCAGGGCGCTTGACGCGACTAGGCCAGACCCTACCAGGCGGCGTGCAGGCCGTCGTCATCAAGGCCGCCTTCGGGCGGCCTTGAGCCTGTTCAACATCGGGGAAAGTCCATGAAGATTTCAAGCCCGTTGGCGCGCGCCGTCCTGATCGTCGCGGCGCTCAACCTGGCCTATTTCGGCGTTTAGTTCGCGGTGGCCATGCGGATCCAGTCGGCCTCGCTGCTGGCCGACGCGGTCGACTTCTTCGAGGACGCCGCCGTCAATCTGCTGATCTTCATCGGTCTGGGCTGGTCGATCGCCAACCGCGCCCGGCTCGGGCGCCTGCTGGCGCTGATCATCCTGGCTCCGGCCCTGGCGTTTCTATGGACGCTGTGGCGCAAGCTCGGCGCGCCGGTCACGCCCGCCGCGGACCTGCTGTCGCTGACGGGAGCGGGCGCGCTGGCGATCAATCTCTTCTGCGCTTCCCTTGGCCCGCCATCGCCACCATGCCGGAAGCCTGGCCAAGGCCGCCTTCCTGTCGGCGCGCAATGACACCATCGCCAATGTGGCGATCATCGCCGCTGGCGGCGCGACAGCCCTCACGCGCTCGCCCTGGCCCGATATTGTCGTTGGCCTGGGCATCGCGGCGATGAACATCGATGCGGCGCGCGAAGTCCTGGCCGCGGCCAAGGGCGAGAAGGACACGGCCGGCGCCCAACCCTGGGTCGCGGCCCGGCCGTCTGGCGACGATCAGATTAGCGGCTCTCGCCGCGGCTCGGGCAGCGGACGCCGCGCGAAGGGATCGTGGGCGCGCAGCCAGTCGCGCGCCGGTCGCTCGACCAGATGATAGGCCGCCACCGACACCGCCAGGCAGACGACAAAGACGCCAAGCCAACCCACGAACGCGCCGATGCCGGAGAGATTGGGAGCCACGCGAACCAGGGCGTGGAAATAGGCGATGTCGACCGGCAGGTGGGTCATGTAGACCGCGTAGGACACCTCGCCCAGATAGACCATCGCCGGCGCGGTCATCAGCCCGGCGCGACCTTGCTTGGCGGTCTCGGCCAGACAGAAGATGACGAGCGCCAGGGCCGGCCAGATGTAGAGATCGCTCAGGCGCAGGGTGGCGGCCACCACGATCCAGGCCGTGGCGATCAGCGCCCCTGGCCCTGCCCAGCCGGCCGGCAAGGTCACCGAGGATCCGAGGCGATGCAGCGCAGCCCCCATCAGGAAGCTGGGGATGATCCGGATCGCGCCGATCTGGGCGGTCATGTCGGTGAAGAGCACGCCATGGCGCTTGGCGCTCAGGAACATCGCGGCGAACAGCAGCAGCGCCAGGCCCACCAGCAAGCGCGGTCGCGCGCGCAGGGCCAGCGACGCCATCGCCGCCAGTGGAAAGCCCAGATAAGCGAACCACTCGGCCGAGATCGACCAGGAGGGGAAGTTCCACTGCACGGTGGGCGTCGTGCCCCAGGCATGGATCAGCAGCAGGTGTTGGGGCAAGGATCGCAGGTCGAACGCCACGGGGTCGAAGGTCGCCCCCAGTTTCACGGCCAGCATCCAGATGGCCAAGGTGGCGGCCAGCGTGACCAGATGGACCGGATAGACCCGAGCCAGGCGCGCCCACAGGAAGGAGCCGTACTTGAAGCGCTTCTCGGCCACCGCCCGGGTATAGACGTGGCTGAGGATGAAGCCCGAGAGGATGAAGAAGAGATCGACGCCCAAATAGCCCTTGGCGATCAGGCCGTAGCGATCCAGGCCCAGCGTCAGGTGATCGCGAAAATGATAGACGAGCACCCAGAGCGCCGCGCAGATCCGTAGCGACGTGAGCGGACGGATGTCCGTTGGATACATGACCCCGAGAATCGTGACGGGGCCGGCGTTGATCGCCGGCCCCGTGGCGGCGACTAGAGCGCCTTCAGGCCGACGATGGTCTTGCCCTGCAGCTGGAAGCGGACCTTGGTCCCGACAGCCATCCCCTTGAGCAGGGCCGGGTCGGAGACCTTGAAGGCCATGGTCATGGCCGGCCACTTCAGCGCTGGGATGGCTTCGTGGGCCAGAGTGACGCTGGCGGCCTTGGCGTCGATGGCGCGGATCACGCCGGTGGCTTCGACCGGCGCGGCGGCCGGCATGGCGTGGTCGCCGTGACCGGCATGCTGGTCGCTCATGCCGGCCATCTGGGCGCCGGCGGGTTGCACGCTCGCGGCCAGGGCGGCGAAGGCGAGCAAGGACATCATGCGTTTCATGGGAGTCTCCTTGAGAGGGGCAAAGAAGAAGGGCCTAGAACCAGGCCCGCAGGCCGACGACGAAGCTGGTGTCGCTGACGTCGCGTCCGGCCGCGCGCGCCAGATCGGCGGTCTTGCCGACCGAGCGCTCGTAGGAGACGCCGATATAGGGCGCGAACTCGCGGCGGATTTCGTAGCGCAGGCGAAGCCCCAGCTCGGCCGTCGACAGACCCGAACCCGTTTCGGTTTCGGGGATGTTCTGGGCGGCGAAGTTGAGCTCGGCGCGAGGCTGCAGCAGCAAGCGCTGGGTCAAGCGCAGATCGTAGGCGCCTTCGACCCGCGCCAGCAGGTTTCCCTTGTTGGACAGGAAGACCGCGCCGCTGGCCTCCACCCAATAGGGCAGCAGGGTCTGGAAGCCGGCCGTCAGATAGGTGCGCGACTTGGGCTCCACATCCTGGCGCAGGCCGAACTGCAGGTCGGTATAGGGCGCCATGGCGCGTGAATAGAGAAGCTGTACTTCGCCAGCGTCGACGCCCTTGCGGTCGCCTTCACCCTCGGTCTTGACGACGAAGCGATTGATGTCGCCGCCGAACCAGGCCTCGCCTTCCCAGCGATAACCGTCCGCGCCGGAGCGAACCTGGCGCTCCAGGATGCTGGCCATCACCTGCGAGACCTGGGCGCCGCCGTGTTCACCGGCCAGCACCTTGCGCGCCCGGACCATCGCGCCCGGATCGAAGACCTTGTCGGCCAGGTAATCGACCGGCGGGGGCGGCGGGGGCGTCTCGTGCTCGGCGACCGGAGGCGCGCCCATCTCCATGCCGCCCTGCCCGCCGCTCATCGCGGACATGTCATGGCCAGCGGGCATCGCCATCGCCGCGCCGGGCTTGGCGTCGGCCGGCGCCATACCGTCCATCTTCATGTCGCCCATGGTCGACATGTCGTGGCCGGCCATCGGGGCGGCGGCGGGCTTGGCCGCGTCCATCTTCATGTCGCCCATGCCCGACATGTCATGGCCAGCGTGCGGATCGGCCGGCTTGGCCGCCGGCGCGGCGGGGGCCATGCCGCTCATGCCGCTCATCCCGGACATGTCGTGCCCGGCATGAGGGTCGGCCGCCTTGGCGGCCGGCTTCTTGGCGCCCTTTTCTTGGCGACCGGCGCGGCTTTCTTGGCGGGGGCCTTCTTCTTGGCGACCGGCGCCGAAGCGGCCGGCTTCATATCGTCCATCTTCATGCCGCCCATGGTCGACATGTCGTGGCCGCCTTGCTGGGCCAGCACCGGGCCAGCCCAGAGAACGGGCAGAAGAGCCAGAACCGAAACCTTCATCGCGCGGCCTCCCCTTGGGCGTCGCGCACGCTGAAGACCTGAAACATCCCGGCGTGCATGTGGTAGAGCATGTGGCAGTGGAAGGCCCAGTCACCGGTTTCGGCGGTGAAGTCGAAGCTGACCTTGCCGCCCGGCAGGACGATCACGGTGTGCTTGCGCGGCAGGTAGCCGCGTGGCCCGAAGGTCAGCTCGAAGAAGTGACCGTGCAGGTGAATGGGGTGGGCCATCATGGTGTCGTTCACCAGGGTGACGCGCACGCGCTCGCCGTTGCGGAAGGTGTAGGGCGGCGGCCCTTCGCTGAACTTGCGCCCGTCGAAACCCCACATGAACCGTTCCATGTTGCCGGTCAGGTGGATTTCCATCGATCGGCTGGGCGCGCGGGTGTCAGGGTTGGGCTCCAGGGCGACAAGGTCCTGATAGACCAGCACCCGGTGCCCGACGCTTTCCAGGCCCTGGCCCGGCTCACCGGTGCGATCGGCCGGCATCGGCGAGATCGTCTGCACGCCGGGGCCGAGCTTGACCCCCGGCGCGTTCAGCGGGTTGCGCATCGACATGTCCATGCCGCCCATGCCCGACATGTCGCCCATCGCGTCGGAGCCGCGCACGCGCGGCGCCGCCATGCCCGGCGCGGGCTTGACCGCCGGCATGGCGCCGTGGCCCATGGCCGCGTGATCCATGCCGCTCATGTCCATGCCCGGCATCGCCTTGCCGCCCATGTCCATGCCGTCCATCTTCATGCCGCCCATGTCCATGGACCCCATGTCCATGCCCATGTCGCGCATGTTGGCCAATGGACGGCTCCGCAGCGGCGGAACCTCGGCGCTCATGCCCAGGCGCGGCGCCAGGGTGGCGCGCCCCAGGCCCGAACGGTCGACCAACTCCGAGACGATGGTGAAGGCCTTGTCCTCGCGCGGCTGAACGATGACGTCGTAGGTCTCGGCGTTGCCGATCTGGAACTCATCGATCTCGACCGGTCGCACCGGCAGGCCATCGGCGGCCACCACGGTCATGCGCAGGCCCGGGATGCGAACGTTGAAGACCGACTGGGCCGCGGCGTTGATGAACCGCAGCCGCACGCGCTCGCCGGGCGAGAACAGGGCCGTCCAGTTGTCCTTGGGGCCGTGGCCGTTGATCAGGAAGGTGTAGGCCGCGGCGGTGACGTCGGAGATGTCGGTGGGGTCCATCAGCATCTTGGCCCACTCCCTCCGCTCGGCGAAGGTCTGGTCGCGGCCGGCTAGCAGGCCCGCCACGGTCTGGCGCTGATAGTTGAAGGCCCCACTCTGCTGCTTCATCTTCTTGAAGATGGTGTGGGGGTGCAGGCGGCTGTGATCGGACAGCACCACCACGTGCTCGCGATCGAAGGTGATCGGATCCTCGCCGGCCGGATCAATGATGATCGGCCCATAGTGACCCATCTGTTCCTGCAGACCCGAGTGACTGTGATACCAGTAGGTGCCCGACTGCTTGACCGTGAACTCGTAGGTGAAGGTCTCGCCCGGCTTGATGCCCGGGAAGCTCACGCCAGGCACGCCGTCCATCTCGAAAGGCACCAGCAGGCCGTGCCAGTGGATCGAGGTCTCCTCGTCCAGGGTGTTCTGCACCGAAAGCTTGACGCGCTGGCCCTCCTTCAGACGGATCAGCGGGCCGGGCACGGTGCCGTTGATGGTGACGGCATGGCCTTCGACGCCATCCACCCGGAACGGCGTGTGGCCGATCGTCAGCTTGATTTCCGAACCCGAGAGCGCGGGGGGCGAGCGACCGGCTTCAGCCGCCTTAGCCCAGCTGGGCAGCAGCCCGGAAAGCGCGGCCCCGCCGCCCAGCAGGCACAGGCCCTGAAGTAAGCGACGGCGGTCTAGAGCCGCATCGGATCGAAGCATGATAACCCTTTGGTCGAAGGTCCGCCGCCGGAGAAGCCCGAAGGGGCTGTGGCGCGGTCTTGACGGGGATTACGCAGCGCGGGGGCTCGGCCCTCACCGGCGCGTCGAAAAAGTATCAGCCCGGCGCAATCCATTCGGCCAGGCGCTTGCGCGCCCGATAGGCCCGGGTCTCGATGGTCTTGGCGCTGACGCCCAGGAGGTCGGCGGCTTCCTGTTGGGAGTAGCCTTCCAGATAGGTCAGGATCAGCGGCTCCTTGAGCTGAACCGGCAGGCGGGAAATCGCCGCTTCCAGCCGCGACAGTTGCTGGGCGCGTTCGGTTTGTGCCTCGGGATCCAGCCCCTCGTCGGCATAGTCGGGCGTACCGGGCGCATCGATCGAGCGTTCGCCCAGGATCAAGCGGCGCACGACCAGGCGGCGGCCATGGTCGCGGCATTTGTTGAGGGCGATGGCCCGCAGCCAGGTCGAAAACGGCCGAGCCGGATCGTAGCGGTCGAGCGCCTTCCAGGCGGCCACGAAACTGTCCTGAACGACATCGCGTGCGGCTTCCTGGTCGCCGACGTGACGGCGGGCAAAGGCGTGCAACGTTCCTTTGTGGCGGCGCATCAGCTGGCTGAATGCCGGCTCGTCGCCAGCCGCGGCCCGCCGCGCGAGGACGGCGTCCTCCGCTTCGCCGAGCCCTTCGGTCACGGCGCTTCGTTCGTGAGAGCCTGGGTGACGCGGCGATCGAACTTCTCCGCCTGCTCGGGAGTCAGCACCTTACGCATCGCCAGAACGTGCTGGACGGTTTCCAGTTGCAGGGCGCCCATGGCGGCGTGGAAGCGTTCAACGGCGGCCTGGACCTCAGGCGAATATTCGTGCCGTTCCTGGATGGCGGCAGCCAGCTGGGCGTTGGCGGCCCTCAGCTCGGCTTCGCGAGCCTTGCGACGCACTGAAAAATCCTGCTCGAGCACGTCGAGCTGGCGGTCCTGGTCCGCTGACAGCTTCAGTTCGTGGTGGACCATCTCGTGCAGCGAGACCGGGCGGCGCGTGGGCAGCAGACCGCAGGAACCGATCCAGGCCCCGGCCGCGCCGGCCAGGAACGCCAGGATGACGGTGAGGATCAGGCCACGGGTGATCTTGAGCATCAGCGACCGCCGCCCAGCAGGGTCGAGGGCGCCAGGTGTGCGTCCACCGAGAAGGCCGAGATTTCCGCCGGCTCGCGCGCGGCCGCCACGGCGGTGAAGGTGCCCCCCGCCAGGCCAACACCCAAGGCGGCGATCACGCAGGCCGCGCGCACGGGCAGAAGCGCGCTGGACATTCGGCGAGCGTCCCGGGCGCTATCGATGCGCGCCCAGATCTGGCCTTCGAGGCCATGCAACGATGCTGTCGGCGATCGCCTCAGCACCTCCAACATTTGATCGAGCTCATCGCTCATGGGTCGATCCCCTGACCTTGAAGTCTCACTATACGCAAGCGGCGCGCGGTCCCCCTCACTTAAGGACCCTTTGGCGCCGTGACCTAGCATCTTAGCGACAAATGGGGCGCGCAGTTGTCTTGTCCGTAGGGGGGGATCGCTCGGGCGGTAGCGCGGCGGACCGAGGGGGCGCGCCCTCGATCCGCGGCGTCAAACCCTGGAGACCGTCGGTTCAGCGGGCCAGCATGGTGCTCATCTGGTCGATCTCCTTCTTCTGGCCCTCGATGATGCCGGCGCAAAGGGTGCGGATTTCCGGATCGCGGATCGGGGCCTTGCCGCACATCAGGATCGCGCCGGAATGGTGAGGGATCATCGAGCGCAGGAACTCGCGGTCGCCGATCAGCCATTGCTGGCGAATAGCGGCAAAACACAAAATCCCGATCGCCAGGCTGGTGGCGATCAGGGCCCGGTTGAGGCCGGCCTTTGGATACATCATCCCCATCAGGGCCAGTTCCAGGACGATCATCGGTGCGGTCATCAGCCCGGCCATGTAGGCCTGGTTTAGGCTGGGGTGGATGCTCGAGGCCTTGTCGACCATGGCGTACATCAGGATGTACATGGCGATGAATGACAGGACGGTCATCACCGCCAGGCGAAGATAGGGTCCATGCTTGTCGTGGGAATGATCCATAGGCGTCGCTCCGTCAGGCGCGGTTTGAGGGATCTTCGGGATACGGCGCGCGCGAGCGCTTCCCTCAGCCCCTTAAGCGTGGCCATGCTCTTTTGTTTGACCGCCAGCCGGCGTATTCAGAACACCATGTGGAGCATCGCGCGCCTCATCCTTATGGTCTTGGCCCTGGCCGGCTTCGTCGGCCAGACCAGCGTGCGCGCCATGCCGATGACGCCAGACGCACCGCCCGCGGCGGCGCCCTGTCGATGATGGACTGCGCCGACATGCCGGGCATGGGCGAGGCGCCCATGGCCATGGACGTCGGCAAGGCCCAGACGCCGGCCAAGACACCGGCCCCCGCGCCCTGCAAGAAAATGACGCCCGATTGCATCGGCAAGATGGGTTGCGGCACGGCGGCGATCCCCCCGCCCGCCACCTTGGCTTTCGCTGCCATCGCCCACTTCGCCGACGTCTCCTTCCAGATCGCAGAGCGCGACCATGACGGCCTCGATCCGTCGCCTCCCTTCATCCCACCGATAAGCCTGGCCTGAACGCGCGTCCGCACGTCGGACGCCCATGACCAGCGCTCGCCCGTCGCGCCTTGGACGGGCTTTCAATCGGTATGGAGAAGGTCGATGACCTCCAAGATGATCCTGGCGATCGGCGCTGGCGCGCTGTCGCTCACCCTGGCCGCTGCGGCTCAGGCCGCCGACATGCCGGCGCCCGCCAAGGACTACGTCCTGCGCGTCGCCCCGCCGTCACCGAACCCGCACGACGTGTTCCGTCGGACGATCCAGGTCCCGCGCGCGACGGACATGGCTCAAGCGCCGTGCGACTGCCCGATGATGAAGGGCGGTTCGGCCATGCGGGAACACTGCATGGACAAGTCGGCCTAACGACCTGACGTCCGGGACGCGTTGGCGGTCCGCCGTCGACGCGTCCTTTCCTCGACATCGCAAATACGGGAGCGCGTGATGCGCCTTGCCCTCTTGTGCGCGGCGGCCGTGCTGGTCGCGCCGTCCGCGAACGCCAGCCCCCTCACCTATGCCCAGGCCCTGGACGCGGCCGCGCGCTCGGCGCCCAGCCTCAAGGCCTCGGCGCTGAAGATCGACGCGGCCAAGGCCGAGGTCGGCCCGGCCGGCGCCCTGCCCGATCCGACGCTGGCGCTGGGGATCGACAACTTTCCGGTCTGGGGCCGCTCGCCGGCCGCCTCGGCGCCGACGAGATGACCATGGGCCGCGTCGGCTACGCCCAGGACGTCCCCAATAGCCGCAAGCGCGCCGCCCGGGTCGAACGCGCCGAGGCTGGGGTGGCCACCGCCAGCGCCGAGGCCGTCCTGGAAGCTCGCCAAGTCCGCACGGCCGCCGCCATCGCCTGGATCGAGGCCGACTACGCCCATCGCCGCCTCGCGGCGATCGACGCCATTCTCGCCCAGCTCGAACCGCTATGGTCCGCCGCGCCATCGGCGGTCGCCTCGGGCAAGAGCCGTCCCGCGCAAGCCTTGGCGGTTCAGGCGGCGCGGGCGGCTCTGGAAGATCAGCGAGCCGAGGTCCAGGCCAGCGAGGTTCGCGCCTTGGCTCAGTTGGCCCGCTGGACCGGCGAAGATGATCCATCGACCGCCGGAGCGCCGCCACCAGTCGAAATCGACCCAGCAGTCCTGCGTGCCGGATTGGACCGCCATCCGTCCCTGGCCATCCGCGACGCCGCCGTCGGCGAAGCCCGCGCCGGAACGCGCCTGGCCAAGGCCGAGACTTCGCCCGACTGGGGCTGGGACGTTGCTTATCAGCGACGCGACCCGATGTTCGGCGACATGGTCTCGGCCGGCGTCACAGTCTCCCTGCCCCTCTGGAAACACACGCGTCAGGACCCGATGATCGCCGCCCGCGCCGCCGACCTGGGCCGCGCCGAGGCCCAGCGCGAGGATACGCGACGGACCTTACGCGCCCAGCTCAACTCGGATCTGGCCGATCACGTCATGCACCATGACCAGTGGCTCCGCGCCCGACCGGCTCGTCCCCTTGGCCAAGCAGCGGGCCGAGCTGGAGACCGCCGCCTACGGCGCTGGGACAACCGGCCTCTCCGATGTCCTCGACGCCTTCGCGGACTTGGCCAACGCCCAGCTGACCGCCCTCGACCGCGAGGCGGCCGTCGCCGTCGACGCCGCGCGCCTGACCCTCACCTACGGATCCGACCAATGACCTCCGCCCGTTCCCGCACGCCGGTCATCGCGGCCAGCGCCGCCACGCTCGTCCTGGTCGCCGGCGCTGGCGGTTATGGCCTGGCGCGCTTGACCGCCCAGCCCATGGCTGCCGCGCCGACCAACGCCGACGCGCGCAAGCCGCTCTACTGGTACGACCCGATGGTCCCGGGCCAGCACTTCGACAAGCCTGGCAAGTCGCCGTTCATGGACATGCAGTTGCTCCCTAAATACGCCGACGAGAAGGGTGCGGAAGATGGCGCCGTTCGGATCGACGCCGGCGCCGCCCAGAACCTTGGCCTCCGCACGGTCCAGGTGCGCGAGGGCCGCTTGCCCGGCGGTCTTAGCGTTCCCGGGACCGTCGAATTCAATCAGCGCGATGTCGCCGTGGTGCAGGCGCGCGCGGGCGGCTTCGTCCAGAAGGTCAATGCCCGCGCGCCCGGCGACGTGATCGCCGCCGGCGCGCCATTGGCCGACATCCTGGTCCCGGACTGGGGCGGCGCTCAGGCCGAGTACTTGGCGGTGCGCCGATCGGGTGATCCCGCGCTGATCTCGGCCGCGCGTCAACGCCTGAAGCTGCTGGGCATGTCCGAAGGCCTGGTCCAGGCCGTCGAGCGCGATGGTCGCCCCAGAACCATCATCACCATCCCGACGCCGAGTGGCGGCGTCATCACGCGCCTGGACGTCCGCGCTGGCATGACGGTGGCCATGGGCCAGACCCTGGCCGAGATCAACGGCGTGGGCCGTGTGTGGGTGACAGCCGCCGTCCCCGAGGCCCTGGCCGGCAAGCTGCGATCGGGTCAATCGGCGGGCGTCACCTTCACCGCCTGGCCAGGAGAGCGGTTCGATGGCCGCGTTCAGGCGATCTTGCCTCAGGTCCAGGGCGACAGTCGCACGGTCCAGGCCCGCATTGAGCTGGCCAACCCACAGGGCCGCCTACGACCTGGCCTTTTCGCCACCGTCACCTTTGCCGCCGCCGACAAATCAGCCCTGCTCATCCCATCCGAGGCGGTGATCCGCACCGGCCGGCGGGCCGTCGTGATGCTGGCCAGCGGCAATGGCCGCTACCAGGCCGTCGAGGTGCGCACTGGCGAGGAAGCCGGCGGCCAAACCGAGATCCTGGCGGGCTTGAACGCCGGACAGTCCGTCGTCGCGTCGGGCCAGTTCCTGGTCAACTCCGAGGCCAGCCTTTCCGGTCTCCAGGTTCGCCCCCTGCCCGCGCAACCGGCGATGTCGCCAATGCCCAGCATGGCGATGCCCCCGACGTCCAAAGTCGCTCCGACGTCGCCCCTGCTTCCCAGCGCCGAGGGCCGCATCGAGATGATCGACAAGGACGGTGTGACCATCTCGCACGGCCCGGTCCCAGCCATAGGCTGGCCGGCCATGACCATGACCTTCAGCGCTGACGCCCGCCAACTGCAAGGCCTGAAGGCCGGCGATCAGGTCACCTTCGCCTTCGAGCAGACCGCGCGGGGCGCGACGGTGCGGCGCATCGCCAAGATGGAGACGGCCCGATGATCGCCGCCGTCATCCGCTGGTCGGTCGCCAATCGCTTCTTTGTCTTGCTGGCGGCCCTGATCCTGGTCGTGGCCGGCGGCTTCGCGGTGCGCTCGACCTCGATCGACGCGCTACCCGATCTCTCCGACACCCAGGTGATCATCCGCACGAGCTATCCTGGCCAGGCGCCGCAGCTGGTCGAAAACCAGGTCACCTATCCGCTGGCCAGCACCATGCTGTCGGTCCCCGGGGCTAAGACCGTGCGCGGCTACTCGTTCTTCGGCGACAGCTTCGTCTACGTCATCTTCGACGACGCGACCGACCTCTACTGGGCGCGGTCGCGGGTGCTGGAATATCTCAACCAGGTCCAGTCGCGCCTGCCGGCCAGCGCCAAGCCGTCCCTGGGCCCCGACGCCACCGGCGTAGGCTGGGTGTTCGAATACGCCCTGGTCGACCGGCGCGACGGCCATGACTTGTCGCAGCTGCGCGGCCTGCAGGACTGGTTCCTGCGCTATGAGCTGAAGGGCGTGCCGGGCGTGGCCGAGGTCGCGCCGATCGGCGGCATGGTTCGGCAGTACCAGGTGGTCGTCGATCCGGCCAAGCTGGCCGGCTACGGCGTCACCCACCAGCAGGTCGTCGAGGCGCTCAAGGCCGCCAACGGCGAGGCCGGCGGCTCGGTGCTGGAACTGGGCGAGGCCGAATATATGGTCCGCGCCGGCGGCTACCTGAAAAGCCTCGACGACTTCCGCGCCGCTCCCTTGCGCACCGGCGTCGGAGGGACGCCCGTCACCATCGGCGATGTCGCCACCGTCCAGGTCGGCCCCGAGATGCGCCGAGGCGTCGCCGAGCTGAACGGCCAGGGCGAGGTCGCCGGCGGCGTCGTGGTGATCCGCTCCGGCGAGAACGCACGCGCGGTGATCGCCGCCGTGAAGACCAAGCTGGAGACGCTGAAACACAGCCTGCCGCCAGGCGTCGAGGTGGTCACCACCTATGACCGCTCGGGCCTGATCGACCGCGCCGTCCACAACCTCTCGAGCAAGCTGGTCGAGGAATTCCTGGTCGTGGCCTTGGTCTGCGCCCTCTTCCTGGGCCACCTGCGCTCGGCCCTGGTGGCGATCGTCACCCTGCCGCTGGGCGTGCTGGCGGCCTTCCTGGTGATGAAGAGCCAGGGCGTCGACGCCAACATCATGTCGCTGGGCGGCGTGGCCATCGCCATCGGCGCCATGGTCGACGCCGCCGTGGTGATGATCGAGAACGCCCACAAGCACCTCGAACGGTGGGCGCACGCACACCCCGACCAGGACCTGGCTCCGGCCGAACGCTGGCGCATCATCACCGAGGCCGCGGTCGAGGTGGGGCCGGCGCTGTTCTTCAGCCTTCTGATCATCACCCTGTCGTTCATCCCCGTCTTCACCTTGCAGGCCCAGGAAGGACGCCTGTTCCGCCCCTTGGCCCTGACCAAGACCTACGCCATGGCCGGCGCGGCGATCCTGTCGGTGACCCTGGTCCCGGTGCTGATGGGCTGGCTGATCCGGGGCCGCATCCCCAACGAAGCCTCCAACCCGATCAACCGGACCCTGACGGCGCTCTATCGTCCCACGCTCGACGCGGTGCTGGCCAAGCCCCGCCTGACGCTGATCGTGGCCGCCGTCGCCCTGCTGACCACGGCCTGGCCGCTGTCGCGACTGGGCGGCGAGTTCATGCCGGCGATGGACGAGGGCGACCTGCTCTACATGCCTTCGGCCCTGCCCGGTCTTTCCGCGGCCAAGGCCGGCGCCCTGCTCCAGCAGACCGATCGGCTGATCAAGACCGTGCCCGAGGTCGAGAGTGTGTTCGGCAAGGCCGGCCGCGCTGAGAGCGCCACCGATCCCGCGCCGCTGGAAATGTTCGAAACCACTATCCGCCTCAAGCCTCGCAACCAATGGCGGCCGGGCATGACACCCGACAAGCTGGTGGCGGAGCTGGACCGGACCGTCCGCGTCCCAGGCCTGACCAATGTCTGGGTTCCACCGATCCGCAACCGCATCGACATGCTGGCCACGGGGATCAAGAGCCCGATCGGGGTGAAGGTCTCGGGCGCGGATCTCGCCCAACTCGACGACGTGGCTCGGCGGATCGAAACCGTGGCCAAGACCGTGCCGGGTGTCAGCTCCGCCCTGGCCGAGCGCCTGACGGGCGGCCGCTATATCGACGTGACCATCGATCGGACCGCGGCGGCTCGCTACGGCCTCAATATCGCCGACGTCCAGTCGATCGTCTCCAGCGCCATCGGCGGCGAGACCATCGGCGAGACGGTGGAGGGCCTGGCCCGCTATCCAATCAGCGTCCGCTACCCGCGCGAGTTGCGCGATAGCCTGGACGGCCTGCGAACCTTGCCGATGCTGACGCCCAGCGGTCAGCAGATCACGCTGGGAACCGTGGCCGATGTCCGCGTCACCGATGGCCCGCCGATGCTGAAGACCGAGAACGGCCGTCCCACCACCTGGGTCTATGTCGATGTCCGCGACCGCGATCTGACCTCGGTCGTCACCGACCTGCAGAAGGCGGTGGCACGCGAGGTCCGAACGCCGCCCGGCGTCAGCCTCTCCTATTCGGGCCAGTTCGAGTATCTGCAGCGCGCTGCCGACCGCCTGAAGATCGTCGTGCCGGCCACTCTGCTGATCATCTTCGTGCTGCTCTACGCGATCTTCCGCCGCTTCGATGAGGCGGGACTGATCATGGCCACCCTGCCGTTCGCCCTGACCGGCGGAATCTGGACGCTCTACCTGCTCGGCTACCACCAGTCGGTCGCCACCGGCGTTGGGTTCATCGCCCTGGCGGGGGTCGCCGCCGAGTTCGGCGTGGTGATGCTGATCTATCTCAAGCACGCGCTCGACGCGCTGCCTCCGGATCCAACGACGGATCAGGTCGCCCAGGCGGTGCGTGACGGCGCCCTGCTGCGGGTGCGGCCCAAGGCCATGACCGTGGCGGTGATCCTTGCGGGTCTCATGCCCATCCTGCTGGGCCACGGCGCGGGCGCCGAGGTGATGAGCCGCATCGCCGCGCCGATGATTGGCGGCATGCTGAGCGCGCCGCTGCTGTCGATGTTCGTAATCCCGGCCGGCTATCTGCTGCTGCGTCGACGGACAGCGCGACGATAAAGCGCAAAAAGGCACGCGTCGCGGTCTGGCGACGCGTCCCGGATCGACCTAACCGCGGCCGCAGCAGCCCTTGACTGGCGCCGGCCCGCCACCGGCCGCGGCCATCGCGATGGGCACGGGTGTGTAACCGGCCGCGGTGATGGCGGCCGCTACCGGCTCGGGCCTGGCCTCGGTGTCCACGGCGACTTGCTTGGCCGACAGATCGACCTGGACCCGAGCCTTGGGGTCCAGCGCGACCAGGGCCTCGGTGATGGCCTTGGCGCAGTGGCCGCAGCTGATGTCCTCGACGGCGAAACGAAGCATGGAAGTCTCCTTGTGATCGGCTTCGTTGCGGTACATGGGGCTTCCCACCATGGGAAGGTCAAGGGCGCCGTCTCTGGATCGACGATCTTCGACAACGGCTTGACCTTACCATGATGGGAAGGATCATCAGGATCGGGCACCCTTTGCAGGAAAGCCGCCAATGCCCGCTCCGACCTTCGATCCGATCGATATTCCTGTGCTGGGGATGACTTGCGCCAGCTGCGTGCGCCGGGTGGAGACGGCCATCGCCGCCGTTCCCGGCGTCAGCGCGGCCGCCGTCAACCTGGCGACCGAACGCGCCCAGGTCCGGTTCAGCGAGGGCGGTCAGACAAAGGCCGTCGTCGACGCCATCCGCAAGGCCGGATACGAGCCGCTCTCCAGGACAATGGACCTGGTGATCGAGGGCATGACCTGCGCCAGTTGCGTGGGTCGGGTCGAACGCGCGCTCGCCAGTGTTCCGGGTGTGCTCGACGCCACGGTCAATCTGGCCACCGAGCGCGCCAGCGTGACCGTTCTTGAAGGCCTCGAACCCGCCGGGCTGATCGGCGCCATCGCCGCGTCGGGCTATTCGGCCCACATCGCCCCAACCGCCTCGGCCGAGAACGCCGACCGCCAGCAGCAGGCTCGCGAACACGAGATCAAGGGCCTCAAGCGCGACGTGGCGCTGGCCGCGGCCGCCACCTTGCCGCTGTTCATCGTCGAAATGAGCCGCCACTTCGTGCCCGGCGCACATGCCTGGCTGATGACCTATCTGCCCGATGCGATCTGGCGGCCGGCCAGCTTCCTGCTCGCCGCCGCTGTGCTGCTGGGTCCGGGCTTGCGCTTCTATCGCAAGGGCGTTCCGGGCCTGCTGCGCGGTGCGCCCGACATGAACGCCCTGGTCGTGCTGGGGGCCAGCGCCGCATTCTTGTTCTCGGCGGTGGCCACCTTCGCTCCGGCTTGGCTGCCAGCCGGCGCCGACCAGGTCTATTACGAGGCCGCCGCGGTCATCGTCACCCTGGTGCTGGTGGGCCGACTGTTCGAGGCCCAGGCCAAGGGCCGCACCAGCGAAGCGATCAAGCGGCTGATGACCTTGCAGGCCAAGACCGCCCGGGTCGAGCGCCAAGGCGTGATCCTGGACGTCGCCATCGGCGAGGTCCGGGTCGGCGACATCGTCCTGGTCCGGCCCGGCGAGCGCCTGCCCGTCGACGGACAGGTCCTCGACGGCGCCTCGTTTGTCGACGAGTCGATGCTGACGGGCGAGCCGATCCCCGTGGAGAAGAGCGCCGGAGCCAGTGTCACTGGCGGCACGCTCAACAAGAACGGCACCTTGCGGTTCCGCGCCGACAAGGTCGGCGCGGCCACCATGCTGGCCCAGATCGTCCGCATGGTCGAAAGCGCCCAGGGCGCCAAGCTGCCGATCCAGGCCCTGGTCGATCGCATCACCGGCTGGTTCGTGCCGGCGGTGATGGCCGCGGCCTTGCTGACCTTCGTCGCCTGGCTGGTTTTCGGCGCCTCCCCGGCCCTGAGCTTCGCCCTCGTCAACGCCGTGGCTGTGCTGATCATCGCCTGTCCCTGCGCCATGGGCCTGGCCACCCCGACCTCGATCATGGTCGGAACCGGCAAGGCCGCCGAACTGGGCGTGCTGTTCCGGCGCGGCGAGGCCCTGCAAGGATTGGCCGACGTTCAGGTCGTGGCGTTCGACAAGACCGGCACCCTGACCCTGGGTCACCCGGCGCTCACCGACCTGCAGCCCGCGCCTGGCTATCAGGCCGAAACGGTCCTGGCGCTGGCGGCCGCTGTCGAGGCCCAGTCCGAGCACCCCATCGCCCTGGCCGTGATCGATGCGGCCCGCGCCAAGGGCCTGGACATCGACACAGCCGAAGGCTTCGAAGCCGCGGTCGGACACGGCGCCCAAGCCGTTGTTGGCGGCCGGCGGGTCCAGATCGGAGCCGATCGCTTCATGGCCAGCCTGGCCATTGCGGTCGAGGCCTTCGCGCCAGAGGCCGAGCGGTTGGCCGGCGAGGCAAAGACCCCGCTCTATGTCGCCATCGACGGCGTGCTGGCCGGCCTGCTGGCGGTGGCCGACCCGATCCGCCCGACCAGTCTGGCGGCGGTGCGGGCGCTTCAAGCCCAGGGCCTGAAGGTGGCCCTGGTCACCGGCGACAACGCCGTCACCGCCCGAGCCGTGGCCGATCGCCTGGGCCTGGACGAGGTGGTTGCTGAGGTGTTGCCCGATGGCAAGATCGCCGCCGTCGAGGCCTTGAAGGCCCAGTTCGGACGGGTGGCCTTCGTCGGCGACGGGATCAACGACGCGCCCGCCCTGGCCGCGGCCGACATTGGCCTGGCCATGGGCGGCGGCTCGGACATCGCCATCGAGAGCGCCGATGTCGTATTGATGCGCGGCGATCCGCGCGCGGTGGCCACGGCCCGGGCTCTAAGCCGAGCGGTGCTGGCCAACATCCGCCAGAATCTGATCTGGGCGTTCGGCTACAACGCCGTACTCATCCCCGTGGCGGCAGGCGCGCTCTATCCGCTGTTTGGCCTACTGCTTTCGCCTATGGTCGCGGCCGGCGCCATGGCGCTGTCGAGCGTCAGCGTCCTGGCCAACGCGCTGCGCCTGCGCGGCTTCAAGGACGCCGCCAGCCTGGAAGGAACACCCGCATGAACATCGGTCAGGCCGCGCGCGCATCCGGCGTCACCGCCAAGATGATCCGCTACTACGACGAGATCGGCCTGGTGCGGCCGGTCAGTCGGACCGACGCCAACTATCGCGAATATGACGCGCGGGAGGTCAACGAGCTGCGCTTCATCAAGCGGGCGCGCAGCCTGGGCTTTTCAATGGAGGAGATCACCGGGCTTCTCTCGCTCTGGCGCGACCGGGGCCGGCCCAGCCGCGAGGTCAAGGCCATTGCCGACAAGCACGTGGCCGCGCTCGATACGCGGATCGCCGAAATGCAGGCCATGGCCGACACCCTGCGGCACCTGTCCCATTGCTGCGCCGGAGACGACCGGCCCGAGTGTCCGATCCTGGCGGATTTGACCGGCGGAAGCGAGCCGACATCGGCGCGTCCCAAGCAGGCCGCCCACGGCCGCAGGCGTGGGCGCGACTAGGTCTTGTCGAGCAAGGACAGGGTGCTCTTTTCCATCGCGTCCAGGTTCTCCAGGACGTTGAGATTGGCCTCGTAGGCCCGCATCGCCTGCTTCATGTCCAGCCCCTCGGCCAGACCGTTGACATTGGGGGTCAGGACATAGCCGGCCGCATCCGCCGCCGGATGGCCAGGCTCATAAGCCTTGGGAAAGGGCGACGGATCTGGCCGCACGCGGCTCATCTCCACGCCCTGTCCCTCGCCGAGGTCCTTGACCTCGAAGACCGGGATCTGGCGGCGATAGGGCTCCGCGCCTGGCGTCGATCCCGTCGAATTGGCGTTGGCCATGTTCTCGGCGATCACCCGCATGCGGCCCTGCTGGGCGCGCAAGGCCGAGGCGGCGATCGCCGCCCCGCCCCCATCTCCATGGCCGATCTTGCTCATCGTCACCTCCTGGCGGTGGAAAGACGCGCGCCGCCCAGGCCGGCGGCGGCCGGAACCAGCGGCCAGACGTCGAAAGGTCTGACGCTCATGGCGCGAGATCGGGTTCGGCCGCATGGTCCATGGCGCTGTAGCGCACTTCCAAGCGCGCCACGGCCGCGTCCGAGACACCCTTGAGCAGGACATCATAGCGAGCCGGCTGGGCGTCTTTGCCGGGCGGCAGCAGACCGCTCCAATGGGTGACGGCCCTGGCCAGGATCGCGCCACCGCCGTCGAAAGCGGTGACATCCAGATGCGCCGTCAGCGGCGGCGCGGCGGCATGGATGCTGCTGGTGACCTTGCCCAGCACCCAAAGCCCCTTGGGCGTCGGCAAGGTCGTGGTCGTCAGGATGGTGACGGGCGGCGCGTCGACGCGATCGATGTGCGCCGGTTCCTGGGCCGCGGCCAAAACCGGCATGAGCTGAGCCAGGGTCGTGCTGGCCATCAGCACCGCCGCCGCGCCGAAGAGCCAGGCGTTGGGCGACAGACCGGTCCCGCGCGCCGTTGAGCGCCGATCGGGGCGCCGTGAACGCCAAGCCATGCTTAAATCGCCTCCCAGAACGAATGGGCCTTCAACTCTGTGTACGCGAGCCAAGGCGTTACCCCTCGCCCGTCACCTCCGCCGAAGGATCAGGCCAAATCGGCGGCCTGCTCGCGAAGGAGGTTGTGGATGGCGGTTGCGGCGATCGCCGCCTCGCCGACGGCGACGCTGATCTGGTTGAGCCCTCGCACCACGTCGCCGGCCGCGTAGAGACCTGGGCGAGAGGTCTTCTGATGCCCGTCGACGATCGCGCAGCCGCCCGCATCCAGCGCCAGATCAAGCGACGCCAGAAGCCGTGTCTGAGGCTCCACGCCCAGCGCGCCGTAGATGGCGTCGAAGGGCGCCAGCTCGCGCCCGTGGGCGTCGCTCGCCCGGACCACACCACCGGCGAAGCGCACGGATCCTGGCTGCGTCGCCTCGAGCGCCACGCCGGCTTGGCGCAAGTCGGCCGCCATCGTCGCGGAGAGTTCGCGCCCGTCGCTGAGCAGGGTGACCGAGGCGCTGTAGGCGCGCAGGAAGAGCGCTTCGCGGGCGGCATGGTCGCCATCGCCGATCACCGCAACCCTCTTGTTGATCGCCTCGAAGCCGTCGCAGATCGGGCAGAACCGCAGGACCCCTTGCTGCACAGCCGCCTGGGCGTCGAGCAGTTGGGGCCAGCGGTCGCGCACCCCGGTGGCGACCAGCACGGTGCGCGCCCGCACCACCTGCCCCTTGAAGATGACCCGCCAGTCGCGCGCCTGAGCCTCCAGCGCCAGCACCTCCCCGCCCCACTCGGGCTTGCCGTAGGGCAGCATCTGGCGTTGCAGGCGCCGCAGGAGGTCCAGGCCGCCGATCCCCTCGGGAAAGCCCGGGTAGTTGTGACTGCGCGGGATCATCGCCACGCGGCTGCCGCCGCGTTCGGCGATCAGCACGGTGCGTCGAAACCGGAGCAAATAGAGCGCGGCGACCAGGCCCGCGGGGCCAGCTCCGATGATCACGCAGTCGACGGGGTCGGACATCGGGCAGCATCCGGGTCAGAGGTCAGGATCGGGCGGCCCGGCGCGAGCGCAGCGTCCGCGCTGGATATACGCAGCCGCCGCCTGGCGCCCTCGCGCCTGGCCCCGGGCACAACGCGGGCGCACAGAATGGGTCTGGCGCCGCTGGGTCCAAAGCGCTTTGCTGGCCAAGCGCCGCCACGCCGATTCAAGGCGGCCAGGAGGGGCCTTAAGTGTCGGATGCTTTGATGCGGGAGCTGTTGGGCCGCTGGCGGGACGATCCACGCGGCGCCTATCGCGGCTGGTTTCTGTGGGAAGACCGGCTGAAGAACTTCAGGTCGATCCGGCGCGGCGTCCAGCAGGTCGCCGCCGAGATCGAGACCAACCGGTTTGGCGTGACCTATCGCGGCTCATCGCTGGAGACCGTCGTCCACTCGATCGCCGAGCAGCGGCAGGTGTTCAAAGGCGCCGACCACGCCTTTCTGTGGAAGCCCAAGCTGCGCATCCCCGACATCTATGAGAACCCCGACAACCAGCGGGCCTTTGGCCGCCTGCTGGACGCCTGCGTCTGCTGCGACACCGAAGAGCACGTTCTGGCCGAGATCCATCGCATCGACGCGCTGAAGATCAAGGGCCTGGGACCGGCGGTCGCCAACATCCTCTATTTCCTGCACCCGACCATCGCCCCGCCGTTCAACACCGCCATTGTCCGGGGCTACAACGCCCTGACCGGGGCCAATGTGAAGCTGGGGCGCTGGGACCAGTACCTGGCCATGCGCCAAGGCCTGATCGCCTTCAACCAGCGCCATCGCGACCTGCTATCCAACGACCTGGGCGCGGTCGCCGCTTTCTGCTTCGATCTGGGCATGGGCCTCTATGCGCCGCCGCCGCGCGCCGACGACGAAGCAGCCCGCCAGGCCTTCGTCGCCGACCTGGCCAAGGTCCGCTCGCAAGCCGCCACCTCGACGCCGGCCGAAGCCGACGACCGGACCCATACCCAGATCCAGGGCTGGTTGCGCGATCTGGGGCTGGCGCTGGGCTATCAGGTCTGGATCGCTCAGAACGATCGCGGCCGCGCCTATGGGACGGGCCGGCTGGGCGACCAATGCCTGCCAAGGCTTCCGGCCGAGCTTGAGGGCCGCCCCGGCGCCGAGGCGGTGCGCCTGATCGACGTGCTATGGCTGGACGCGGCCGGCGCTATCGTCGCCCCCTTCGAGGTCGAGCACACCACGTCGATCTATTCGGGTATCGTGCGGATGCTGGACCTAGCCCTAGGCGGAGAGACCAGCGGCCTGCACAGCCTGTTCCTGGTCGCGCCCGACAAGCGTGAGACCGATGTCCGCGCCCAGATCGCCCGGCCCGCCTTCAGCCGCATCGCCGATCTCAGCGTCCGCTACCTGCCCTACAGCGCCCTGGAGAAGCATCGCGACGCCATCGGCCAGTTCGGCGCGGGGATCGCCGCCCTGGAGAAGGTGTCCCACCGCCTCACCTGATCGGCGCCGACCGGTCGAGGGCCAGATCCTTGCCTAGCAGCTTGCGCGCCCGATAGACTCGGGTCTCGATCGTCTTGACCGAGACCTTCAGGACGTCGGCGGCCTCCTGCTGGCTCATGCCTTCGAAGGCCGTCAGCAGCAGCGCCGCCTTCAGCGCCGAGGGCAGCCTGGCGATGGCGCGGCCCAGGCGCGCGGCCGCCTCGTCCTGCAGCACGCCGGTTTCGGCGCTGGCGGCCGGATCGGGGGTCGCCAGCGCCTCTGCGTCGTCCAGGCCGCGCGCGCCGAACACCAGCCTGCGCACCATCATGCGCCGTCCGCGGTCGCGAGCCTTGTTGATGGCGATGGTGCGCAGCCAGGCGCCGAACGAGCGGTCGGGATCGTAGCGCTTCAGCGCGCCCCAGGCGGCGATGAAGGCCTCATGCACCGCCTCATAAGCCTCATCGGCGTCGTCGGTGTAACGGCGCAGCAGACGATAGAGCCGCTCCTTGTGGCGGCGCACCAGGACGGCGAAGGCCTGATCGTCGCCAGCCGCCGCCCGTTCGGCGAGTGCGTTGTCGGACGCTTGGCTGTCCACGGTCAGCGCGCATCTTCGGTCAGGGATCGCACGACGGCCTGATCGAACCGGGCGGCTTGCTGGGTGTCAGCTCCCGGCGCATGCCCACCGTGTGGACGATGGTTTCCTTCTGCAGCGCCCCCATGGCCTCATGCACCCGGTCGATCGCCCGCTGTACCTTGGGGGTATAGGCGTGCGTCTCCTGGATGGCCTGGGCCAGCTCGATATTGGCCGTGCGCATCTCCGCTTCGAGCTTCAGTCGGCGGGTTTCGTGATCGCTTTCGATGTCGGCGATGCGCTGCTTCTGAGCGGCGCTGAGACGCAGTCCGTGATGAACCAGCTCATGAAGCGCCGGTGGACGCGCGCCCAGGGTGATCAGCTGCGCGCCGGTCCACACGCCCAGCAAGGCCACGACCAGCGACAGGCACAAGGTCAGGGCCGTGCTGCGGACCATGCCCACTAACGCCCCTCCAGCAGGCTGGACGGGGCCAGCCGCGCCGCGCTCGCGAACAGACCGTAGTCGCGTTGAGGCTCGACCGTGGAGGCGGCCAGGGCGCTGCCAGCGGTCAGGCCCATGGCCAGGGCCAGCACTACCGAGGCGATCTGGACGGGGGCCATGGCCGCCTGGACCAGAGCCTCACGCCGCAACGCGGCGATCCCCCGGCCGACTTCGGCCTCCAGGCCGTCCAGCGACCTGTCGGCCGGGCGGGCCGCCAGGCGCCCGATCAGCTCATCCAAAGGCTCGGTCATGTGCAGGATCCTTCAAGCTCTCCCCAAAGCGGATACGCGTCAGGGCGGCGCGCCCCCTGCGACGCTTGCGCGATCTTCAGAAGCTCGGGTCGAGACCCTTGCCGGGTGGACGGCTAACGGCGGTTCGGGAGCGGTGTCGGCGAGGATGTCGGCGCGCCCGCGCCCTGGGGCGGCGTCAACCGTCCGACGACCTTGAAGGTAACGCTGGCGGCGACGGGCTGGGCTTCGCCAGGAATCTTGGCGGTGAACTTCAGCGCCCAGGTTCCGTCGGTCGGCAGGTCCGCGCGGAAGGTGTAGACCCCGTAGTCCAGGCTGGGGGCGAAGAAGGCGGGCAAGGCCCCATCCGCCTGCCCCTCCGGCGAGCGATCGACTTGCAGATTGCTGAATTGGACCTGCGGAACCAGGCGATTGTCCAGCCGCCAGACCCGAACCTGCAGCTGTACGGCCACGCCGCGCGCCACCACAGACGCGATCGGCTCGAAGCGATAGTCCGTCGGCGCGGCATGGCCTGTCGCCGGCCACAGCGCCAGCCCGGCCAAGCCCGCCAGGCGCCCGATGCGCAGTCCTTGCGACCTCATGTCCAATGTCCCGCTTGTCGCCGCCGCGGCGCGATCCACGCCAAGCAGTACGCAGGACCGCCGCTCAGCCCTCACCCTGGCGACGCCTTGGTCGATCCGCTCGCGGCCGCCCCGAAGACGTCCTTGCCCATCTGAGGGCTGGCCCCGCCCCGGCGCGTATACCGGCCAAGGATCGAGCGGGGTCAGATGCGTCAGGACAGGTCAGGAACAGCACCCGAGGCGGCCAGGGGGGCCTTTCCCGACGCCCTGCCGGCGCTGACTTCGGTACGCTTCCTCCTGGCCCTGGGCGTGGTGCTCTTCCACTATCAGCTGCAGTGGTCGTGGAACGCCTCGGCCTGGACCGGCCTGTTCAACCGCGCCCAGTACGGCGTCGACATCTTCTTCATCCTGTCGGGCTTCGTCCTGACCCATGCCTATCGCCAGCCCCTAGCCGAGGGGACGCTGGACTATCGACGGTTCCTGGTCGCCCGCATCGCGCGGATCTATCCGACCCATCTGCTGGTGCTGGCCTTCGTGCTGGTGATGGTCGGCCTGGCGATCCTGGTCGGCGCAGAGTTTGACCGCGGCCTCTATAATCCCCTGGGCCTGGCCGCCACCGTGCTGCTGGTCCAGGCCTGGCTTCCTCAGACCTTCGTAGCGGATTGGAACGGTCCGTCCTGGTCGTTGTCGGCGGAATGGTTCGCTTACCTGGCCTTCCCGGCCTTCGCCTGGATCGGCGTCGCGCTCGCCCAGCGTCCCTGGCGGCTGCTGAGCCTGTCGGCGCTCGTCTTCGTGGGCGCGGAGCTGAGCTATCAGGCGATGTTCGGTCAGACCGTGGTCCACGCCCAAGCCAATCTCGGGGTCCTGCGGATAGCACCGGAATTCATCTACGGCATCGCCCTTTATCGGCTGGGCCAAGGCTTGCGACCGACGCGGGTCCAGGCGCTCGCGGCAGGCTGGCTGTCGGCGACGACGCTATTGCTGTTGATGCACTTCAAGGCCGACGACCGCCTGGTGGTCCTCGCCGCCGGTCCGGTGATCCTGGCGCTGGCCGTGCTGTCGACGGCGCGCGCCGATCGCCTTCTGTCGCACCCCTGGATGCTGGTCGCCGGCGAAGCATCCTACGCGCTCTATCTGCTGCACATGCCCGTGCTGATCGGCTGGAAGGGCGTGGTCTCGATCCTGACGGGCCGTTCCAGCACCTATCTGCTCGGCGCCTGGGAGGTGGCGTGCCTGCTGGTCCTCAGCACGGCCGCCGCGCTCATCATCCACCACCGCTTCGAAGCGCCCGTGCGCGGCAAGCTGCGACGAGAGACCGACCGGCTCTGGCCCGCCTCGGTCGCCCGCCACGCCAAGGCCACCTCTCCTGATTCCCACTGAAATGAGTCCAGACATGGCTAAGTTCGCTTCCCCGCCTGACCGCCGGGCCCTGCTCGCCGCCGGCGCGGCGCTCCTCCTCGCCGGCTGCGCCCAGGCCGCGCCGCCCGGACGGTTCGTTCTCTACAAGACGCCGATCTGCGCCTGCTGCACCGCCTGGCTGACCCAGATGGAGAAGGCCGGCTTCAAGGCCACGGTGATGGAGATGGACGATCTCTATCCGATCCAGGCGCGCTATGGGATCACGCCCCAACTGGCCTCGTGCCACACCGGTGTCATCGACGGTTTCGTCTTCGAGGGCCATGTGCCGCCGACCGACGTCGCGCGCTTCCTGAAGGAAAGACCCAAGGGCCTGGGCCTGACCGTCCCGGGCATGCCGCTGGGCTCGCCCGGCATGGAAATGCCGGGCGGCCAGCGCGATCCGTTCGACACCCTGCTGGTGCTGGACCGCACCGGCAAGACGGCGGTCTTCGCCCGGCACCGGACCTAGCGTGGTCGGGGGGATGTCGCGATGAAGATCTGCTACGTGATCAACTCGCTGGACGGCGGCGGCGGCGCGCTGCCGCTGCCACGGATCCTGGCGGTCCTGCGGGCCGCGGGCCATGAGGTCTTCGTAGTCTCGCTGATGGAGCGCGATGGCTTGGCCCGCCCAGTGCTGGAGGCGACGGGGACGCCCTATGCGGTCATCGGCGGCGCCAAGCGCCGCTTCGTACGCACCGCGCTGCGGCTCAACCGCATCGTCAAGACCATGGCGCCGGACCTGATCTGGACTTCGCTGAGCCATGCGACCGTCACCGGCCAGCTGGTCGGCCGGCTGCAAGGAATCCCTGTGGTCAGCTGGCTGCATAACGCCTGGCTGAAGCCGGTCAACGCGATGATCATGCGCGCGACCGTATCGCTGACCCGTCACTGGATCGCCAACTCCGACACCGTCGCGGCGTTCGGCAAGCGCGTGCTGAACATCGACCAGGACCAGATCAGCATCTGGCCGATCTTCCAAGCCGATCCCGAGGCCCCCGTGGCCAAGGCGGCCGACAGCGGCAAGTTCACGATCGGCAGCCTAGGGCGACTGCATCCCAACAAGGGTTATGACGTGCTGATCGAGGCCTTGGCCCGCCTGCGCGATACCTCGCCGGCCCGGGCCAGAACGCTCCAAGTGCTGATCGCCGGGGATGGCCCCGCGCGGGCGGACCTGCAGCGCCGTGTCGCCGAGCTGAAGCTGACCAATGTCTGGTTCGTCGGCTTCGTCGCGCCTGGCCCGTTCCTGGCCCTGCTCAATGGCTATGTGCAGCCCTCCCACCATGAAGGCTTCGGCATCGCCGCCCACGAGGCGATGTGCGCGGGCCTGCCCGTGATCGCCAGCCCGGTCGGCGAAATGGCAAACAGCATCAGGGCCTCGGGCGGCGGCGTGTTGGTCGACTATGGCGACGTCGAAGCGTTGGCCGGGGCGTTGGAGAACCTTGCCAAAGCGCCGCAATGGGCCTTTGAGTGCGGCCAGGAGGGGCGCGCCTGGGTGATGGCCCGCTATTCGCGGTCAGCCTTCGCGACCAATGGCCTGGCCGCGATCCGGGCCGCCGGTGTCGGCGTGGCCGGCCTTGGTGCGCCCCGCGCCAGCACCGCCGCCCGTTAGCCGCCGCATCCGCGCCAGCAACCCTCGTTCAAAGCCAGTCGCCCAGGTCAGTCCATGGATTTCGCCACTCTCGCCCTTGCGGTTCCGTTGTTCGCCGTCACCAATGTCGACGATATTTTCGTTCTGGTCGGCTTCTTCTCCGACCGGCGATTTCGACCGCGCCAAGTGGTGGTGGGCCAATACCTGGGCATGGCGGTTCTCGTTGGCGCCAGCGTTCTGGCGGCGCTGGTCTCGCTCGTCCTGGCGCCGCCCTATGTGGGCTTGCTAGGCCTGATCCCCCTCGCCCTGGGCCTCAAGAAGCTGTTCGACCTGCGCAAGCCTATCGATGCGGCCCAAGACGAGATTCCCGATCGGACCGGCGCGTCGGGGCTGGGCAAGATCATCGCCGTCGCGGCGGTGACCATCGCCAATGGCGGCGACAATCTGGGTGTCTAAGCGCCGTTTTTCGCCACCCGCACCGCCGGCCAGATCGTCATCACTGCCGCTGCTTTCCTGGCCATGACCGCGATCTGGTGCCTGCTGGCCTTCTGGCTGGTCAATCACCGCACGATCGGCGCTCCGATCCGCAAATTCGGACACATCGTCCTGCCCTTCGTGCTGATCGCGATCGGCGCGCTCATCCTCCATGAGGCTGGGAGCTTCAGGCTCATGGCCGGAGCCTTGCTCTAGGCGCGCGACAGGGTCAGGGACACCGCCAGACCCGGCCTGGCGTCCTCCAAGCGCAAAGTCGAGACGTGGGCGCGCGCCACCGCGCCAGCCAGCGTCAGGCCCAGGCCGTGACCTGGCTTGTGACGGCTCTGCTCCAGCCGCGAGAACCGCCGCAGCACGACCTCATGCTTGTCGGCCGTGATGCCTGGACCATTGTCGCGAACGCAAAGGACCGCATCGGAGGCCGTCGCGGCCAGTGACACGACGATGAGCGTGCCCAGGGGCGTGTGGCGAGCGGCGTTTTCGATCAGGTTGACGAGCAGTTGGGACAGGAGGTGCTTGTCGCCTTCGACCGCCAGGCCGGGGTCGATGCGCGCGCGCAGGACATAGCCCGCGGCCTCGACATCCGGACGCAGAGCGTCGAGGCAGCGCTCCACCAGGCCCGACAGATCGACATGTTGGAATCCAGCCCGAACCTCCAGGCTTTCGATCTCGGCGATCCTCAGAAGCGCGGCGAAGAGGTCGAGGATCTCCTCGGCGTGGGCTGAAGCGCGCATCAGGGCTAGCCGGGCGCCCTGGTCGCCGTCACCGGCGGGCTGGCCTAGCGCCGTCTCCAGAACCCCATGAAGGCGGGTCAGCGGCGTGCGCAGGTCATGGGCAATGTCGCTGGAGACCTGCTGCAGGGTTTCCATCAGCACCTGCATGCGGTCGAGCATGTGGTTGAGAGTGGCGGCCAGCGCGTCGAACTCCTGGGACGCCGGGTCGCGCGGCATGCGGCGGGTCAGATCGCCGTCGACGATCGCCTGGGCCGCGGCGCTGATCTGGGCCAGGCGTCGCTGAATGATCGCCCCGAGAAATCCGGCCCCGCCCACGCCCAGCAGCAGCGTGATCGAAAGCGCCGCAGCGAAGACCTTGAGCAGTGCCAGATCCGCGGCGTCGACCGGCGCGCGGTCGGCGGCGACCACCAGCCGGCCGCCTCCCGGCAAGGCCGTGGTCAGGGCCTGGGCGACGCCGCGCGCGCCGCCACCGTCCTCGAAGTCGAGATGTTCCAGCCACCCCGGCTCCGGCGGCGAAGCACGCAGGGCGCCGGCTAGGCGCTCGCCCCGCGCGCCCACCAAGATGTAGCCCATCCCCTCGCCTCGCCCCTCTGCTTCGCGCAATCCGATCGCCGCGACCAGCGCGGAGGGGCCGCCGCCTCGCCGCGCCGCCAGCAGCCCTTGGGTCTGCACCAGGACGCGGTGGCGGAGCTGACGTTCGAGCGCCTCGTGCGAGACGCGATAGACGATCAGGCCCAGGATCAGGGTGGCCAGCGACAGCAACCCGGCGATCAGAAGGACAAGGCCCCTGGTCGATCGAGGAAAGAGCCGGATCATTCGCTGCGGATCATGTAGCCCGACCCGCGCTGAGTGATGATCGCGTCGGTGGCGAAGCCGGCGTTCAGCTTGGCGCGCAGGCGGCTGATGTGGGTCTCGACGATGTTGGTGCGTGGATTGAAGCCAAGCTCCCAGACCGCTTCGAGGAGCATGGCGCGGGTCATGAAACGATGGGGGTTGCGCATCAGCACCTCCAGCATCGTGATCTCGCGCGGCTGCAGGTCCAAGCGCTTGCCGCCGCGCCGCACGACGCGTCTTTGCAGGTCCAGTTCCAGGTCCAGCACCACCAGCGCCTTTTCGGGCCGGGCCACGCTGGCCCGGCGCGCGATCAGGTTCAAGCGCGCGTGCAGTTCGGAGAAAGCGTAGGGCTTGATCAGATAGTCGTCGGCCCCGTTCTCCAGCGCCTCGACACGATCGGCGATCCGACTCATGGCCGTCAGCATCAGGGCGGGGGTGCTCACCCCGCCCGCCCGCAGCATCTTCACGACCTGCAGGCCATCCATGCCCGGCAGCATCCGGTCCAGGATCAGGACGTCGAAGACCTCGTTCATGGCCATCAGCAAGGCTTGCACGCCGTTGTCGGTGCGTGAGACGCCATGGCCCACGGCGCGCAAGGCCTGCGCCAGATGGTCGGCGGTCTCGTCGTCATCCTCGGCGATGAGGATTTCATGGTCTTGGTATCCTTCAGGCGCGCGCCCCGATGCGCGCCCGGCCTCAAGCTGACGCCGACCAGAGCGCGGGGCTCTGGTCGGCGTCGAACCGGTCGGTCTTGTCCGTCGCCCCGCGGGGTCAGAAGCTGGCGGACAGGCCCACCTTCACCGCCGTCGGGGAGCCGGGGGTGAGGTTGGAGTTGCTCTGGGCGAACGGGTAGTAGCGCGCCCCAAGAAGGTTCTCGGCATTGACCTGCGCCTTCAGCTTGTCGTTGATCTTGAAGTAGGCGGCTGCGTCGACCCGCGTGTAGCTGGGCATGACCACGAGGTTGTCGCTCGAGGCGAAACGCCGACCCTGGTAGACGACGCCCGCGGCCAGACCGAGCCGATCGGTGGCCTCGAAGCGACTCCACAGCGAGGCGCTGGTCTTGGGCATGTTGGCCAGCTGGTTGCCGGCCTTGACCGTGCCCGACACGTTGTCGCGGAAGGTCCCGTCCGAATAGGTATAGGCGCCCACCGAACTCACCCGGTCGCTGATCTGGCCGGTCGCGCTCAGCTCCACGCCCTTGGTGCGCTGGCGGCCGATCGGCACCGTCGGCGAGGCGGCGTTGTTGGGGTCGCTGAGGGCCAGGACGTTGCTGCGATCGAGCTGGAACACCGCCGCGGCCAGGTTGAGTCCCGGCAGGACGTCCCACTTGGCCCCCAGCTCGTAGTTCTTGAACTGCTCGGGATCCAGGTTCTGGTTGCTGATCGACAGGCTGGTCAGTTGCTCGCCGCCGCGCGGCAGATAGGTCTTGGAGAAGCTGGCATAGAGCGAGGCGTTGGCCGCGGGCTTGTAGATCACCCCCACGCGCGGCGACCACAGGGTGTCGGTGACGTCGAAATCGCGCTGCTGGCCCACCGGGAAGCCGACCGTGCGGCGGTCGGTGACCTTGGTGTTGAAGCGTTCGTAGCGCAGGCCCAGGACCAGCTCGACCTTTTCGCCCAGCGCGATCTGATCCTGGGCATAGACGGCCGCCAGCTTGGTGACCCCGGCGTTGTCGCCGCTGCTGGCGATCGCGACCCAACTGATCGGTTGGTTGATGGTCGGCGCGGTGACCGGGACGGTGACGGTGGTCGCCCCACCCGCGAACCGGCCTTCCAGGCGCAGGTTGCTGGTCTCCTGGCGTCCGAACTCGGCCCCGACCAGGAGCTTGTGCGTCACGCCACCGAGCATCAGATCGGCATTCAGGTCGGTCTGGTTGATCAGGTTCTTGCGCTGGGTGCGGTTGTTGTAGGCCGAGATCGGAACCGCGGTTTCGGCGGCGTTGACCGCGCCGGTGAAGACGTTCTGGTAGAACTTGTCATAGTCGGCGTAGCGGGTCCGGTTGCGGATCGACACCCGCTCGCTGATCTGGTGGGCGACGAACAGGGTCAGGGCGTCGGTATTGGTCCAAGTCGGGCTGGCGGCCGGATCGCCGAAGAAGACGTCGCGCGGCGTGCGCAGCGGCGTCACCGGGCGGGTCGCGCCGGCCGGCAGATAGCGGGCCGGCACGCCGCGATCGGCGATGCGGTCATCCTCGAAGTGCTCGTAGCCGAGCTGGACGAGGGTGTCGGGCGTCAGCCGCAGGGCCGCCGTCGGATTGAAGCCCCAGCGCTCCAGGGACACGCCGTCGCGATAGCTGTCGCTGTTCTGGTAGACACCGGCCAGGCGCAGGGCGAGCTTGTCGTCGACGCCGTCGCCCAGGTTGAACTGAACGCGCTTGTGATTGAAGCTGCCGGCTTCCAGCTGCACCTCGCGCACGCGCTGCCAGTCGGCCATCTTGGTCACGCGGTTGACCACCCCACCGACGCCGCCACGACCAAAGATCATGGCGTTGGGGCCGCGGAAGATCTCCAGGCGCTCGATGTTGTAGAGATCACGGTAGGTCTGAATGTCGTCGCGGACGCCATCGACGAAGAAGTCGCCGGTGGAGGCGTTACCGCGGAACACCAAGGTCTCGCGGTTGCCCTCGCCCTGAGCGGAGAACACGCCGGGCAGGTAGCGGATGGCGTCGCCGATCCCGCCGGCCGCCTGATCCTGGATTTGCTTGAGCGAGACGATGCTGACCGACTGGGGCGTGTCGATCAGGGCGGTGTCGGTCTTCATCGCCGACAGGGTCTTGCTGACCTTGTAGCCCTGGCGGCTTTCGGTCTGGCCGGTGATCGTCACACCGCTCAGTTCGGTGGCCTCCTGGGCGCGCGTGGCCGGGCTGGAGGATTGAGCCCACGCCGCCGAAGCGATGAGCGCGGTCCCGCTGACGGTGAGCAGCAGAGCAAGACGAGGAAGGTTCTGGATGCGCATGACGGACAAGCCCCACACTTTGCAGTTGCGACTGCGAATTAATTGTAGGTGGCGTTTGTCGTCAGCCGACGGAGAAGTCCAGTCGCGGCGAAACAAGCTTCGCAACTTGTATAGTTCGCGCAATCGGGCGGAGAGTTCTGGGCGTTTCATCGCACATCCTGTGCGCCTGGATCGGCGCTAGGGCGCTCGGCCGCGAGCGCCTGGGCGACGCATGTCAGCAGCTGGTCAACCGAGAAGGGCTTGGGTAGAGCCACGTCGGCCCCCAGGATGGCGGCCATGCGCAGCAGCACCATGGGGTCGAAGGCGCCGATGCCGCCGCTGATGGCGGCGATGCGCACGCCGGGCCAGGTCTGCTTGGCCTTGAGAATGATCTCGATGCCGTCCAGGTCGGGCATGAAGAGGTCGGTCAGCAGGAGGTCCGGCCGCAGGTCTATCAAGGCCAGCGCGCTGCGTCCGCACTCGGCCTCGACGCAGGCATAGCCCGCGTCGGTCAAGATCTCGGCCATCAGACCCCGGCAGGCGGGATCATCGTCGGCGACCACAATAAGCTTTTGCCCCACGGACTTGCCCCACACGCCTTGCGGCTTTCTAGGGGATACGCAGGCTTGGCCCTTTGCCCTCGCCGACGACGGCGTCCTGGCCGCTACTTCTTGGCGGGCGGCGCTTTGGACGAGATGTGCAGCTGGACGATCCGCCAGGCCCCGTCGGTCTTGACCAGGACCGCGGTGGTCGCGCCCAGGCGCGAGAGCGGCATGGGCTTGCCCTTCAGCCGAACCTCATAGCCATAGGTCTCATAGGCCCAGGCCACATCGCCGGCTTGGCGGACGCTGACCTTGCGGTCCTTCACGGTAAAGCTGTCGAACTCGGCCAGCTCGGGACCAAGGTGATGGTGGAGATAGGTCTCGAATGAGCCTTCCAGCCGCCCGCCCTCGATGACGATGCTGTCCTTGGAAAACAGCGGCCCCATGCGCGCGGCGTCCTTCTGCGACAGCGCCTGAGTGAACTGATCGACCACGGCGCGAACCTCGGCGGACGGATCGCGGGTTTGCGCGCCGGCGCTCGTGGGCAGGGCGAAGGCGGCGGCCAGGCTGGCCGCCAGGAACATGGATTTCATGACTATTCCCCGAAATTGAACATGGAAAACCTGCGACCGACGTCCTCGCGGGCTGGTGGGAGGACGCGGCGCAGGCCGCCGCCATCAGAAGCGTCGCAGCATCTGCACGCCGTACTGACGCGGCTCCCCAAAGACGGAGAGCGGCAGTGCCGGGTTGGAAACCCCGGTCGCATCCGTGCCGACCGTCTTGTAGGTGGCGTATCGCGCGTCGGTCAGGTTGCGGGCGAAGATCGACATCTCCCAGACGCCGCCTGCCGGCGCGAAGGTGGCGCGTGCATTGACCAGGGTGTTGGGGTCCTCGGAGAACTGCCGCAGATTGTTGGGCTTGAAATAGACCCGATCGCGCCAGCCCACGTCGCCACGCAGGGTCAGGCTGTGGCCGTCGGCGAACTCGAAGCGATAGGCCGCCGCGAAGGTCAGGTTCCACTTGGGCGCATTGGGCAGCGTGTAGCCGGCCAGGCTGACGCCCTGGTCGAAATAGCGGTCGTACTGGGCGTCGAGATAGGCGGCGGTGGCGGTCAGATCCAGGCCCGCGACCGGGCGGGCGACGATCTCCAGCTCCCCGCCCTTGAGCGTGGCCTTGCCGGCGTTGGTGGTGGTCGCCACCCCGTTGATGTACTCGACCACCTGCAGGTCGGTGTAGTCGTAGTAGAAGACGCTGAGATTGGCGCGCACGCGCCGGTCCCACAGCATGGATTTGACGCCGCCTTCGTAGCTCCAGATGTATTCGGGGCGGAACGGACGTCCATCGCCCAGCTGGAAGCCGCCCGACTTGAAGCCCCGCGTCACCGAGGCATAGGCCATCACGTCGTCGCTGACGTCGTACTGCACGCCGAGTTTGGGCGTCCAGGCGCGCCAGGAGGCCTTGGCCGCCTCCCCGCCCGCATCGACGCCGCCGACCTTGGCGCGATAGGCAAAATTCTTGCGCTCATAGCTGTAGCGCAGGCCCGCGGTCAGGCGCGTGCGGTCCATGACCCGATAGGTCGCCTGGCCATAGAGCGCCGCGGCGTCGGTGACATTGTTCTCCGGCAGGGCAAGCTGACGCCCGGGCTCGAGGATCTGCAGCTGGTCGCGGGCCTTTTCACGCAGGTAGAAGGCGCCGGCGATCCATTCCAGGCGTTCGGCGTCGTTGTTGCTGACCTGCAGCTCCTGGGTGAACGAGCGCGAGCGCTCCCACAGGGTGATGTTGCGCAGGAAGAGATTGGTGGCGTCGACGTCGAGAACCTGATCGACCGTGCTGGCCCGCAAGGCGGTGATCGACTTGAAGGTCAACGGCGCGGTGACATAGGTCGCCGTGGCCGAAACCCCGCCGTTCTCGACATTGTTGCGCGGCCGGGTGTCGAGGATCAGCTCGTCGCGGCCGCGCGGGATGGTCGCGCCCGCCAGGGCGAAGGCGGCCGGATAGCTGGCGCGCAGCGAGGGATAGCCGGTCTCGCGGTCGCGGCCGTAGTCGGCGCGCAACACCACGTCCAGCTGGTCGCTGACCAGGAAGGACAGCGTGCCCCGGACCGCGGCGCGATTGATGTTCTGGTAGTCCTCGCCGGTCTTGGGATTGGAATAGATCCCGTCGCGATCGTTCTTCATCACGGTCAGCCGGCCCCGCACTCGCTCGCCGAGCGGCCCCGACACCGTGCCGCTGAAGGTGCGGCGGTCGTAGTTGCCCAGGGTGGCGCTGACGACGCCCTGCAGGGTGGCGGTCGGCGCCTGGGAGGTGATGTTCAGCGTGCCGCCCGCCGAGTTGCGGCCAAACAGGACCCCTTGCGGCCCCCGCAGCAGCTCGATGCGCTCGACGTCGAACATGTCCTGGTAGCTGGTGGTCGGCCGCGGGATGTAGACGCCGTCATAGTGGACGGTCGAGCTGGGATCGGTGGCCACGCCGAAGGCCGAGGTGCCGATGCCCCGGATGTTGATGATGGCCATGGAGTCGTTGGTGATGGTGATCCCGGGCGTGAAGACCTGAAGGTCCTCGATGGTGGCCGCGCCCAGGGCCCGGAGCGTGTCGCCGGTGATGGCGGTCACCGCCACGGGCGTGTCCTGCAGGTTGGTCTCGCGTCGCTCGGCGGTGACGACGATCTCTTCGAGCGCCGCGGGCGCTTGGGTTTGGGCTTGGGCCCAGGCGCTGCCCGGAACAGAGGCGAGCGCTAGGGTCAGGGCGAGCGCCGACGCGCCCCCCAGGCCTTGACGATTGGCTTTCACGAAAATCCCCAAAAAAGCGGTTTCTGTCTGGGGTACGCGCTAGCCGCCCGCGGCCCCTCAAGCCCGCGATCACGGTCGGTGAACGACGTTCTAGTCTGCCGTTTTCGCGAGCGACGGCCGGGTTGCGGCGGCGCGAACGCAATCCTACGCGCCCGATGAGGGAAGTCTTCCCCCGCTGCGTAAGGCAAGGCAGCGGCGCCTTGCGCCGCGGCGGTTTTCCCGGAGCAAGGCAGATGCCCGCGACTTCGGTTCAGGATGGGTTTGTCGATGAAGCGCCTATCGCCCAGTCCGCCCCGCGCGGCCCCGAGCGCCCCCGGTGAGCGGGGCCGAGGTCCTGGACGTGGCGCGCGAGGCGATCTGGCTGACCATCCAGATTTCCGCGCCGGTGCTGATCGTCGGCCTGGTGGTCGGCGTGGTCATCGGGCTCTTCCAGGCGCTGACCCAGATCCAGGAACAAACCCTGGTCTATGCGCCCAAGATCGTCGCGATCTTCGTGGCCCTGCTGATCTTCCTGCCGATGATGGCCGCGCTGATGAAGGCCTTCATGGTCCAGATCGCCAAGCGCATCGCCGGCCTCTAGCGCCCGCCCGCGCTCAGGCGCGCCACCGACAAGAACGCGTCTCACCGAGACCATGTCCCATAGGGAGGGATAGACCATGAAGTTGTTCGGCTGGAACCTCGCGCACCCGCGCACCCATCTTGGCATCGCCCTGGTGCTGGGGGTCGCCGCCCTCCTGGCGGCGCTGATCGCCGGCGTCACCATCGGCCTGGGCGTCTACAACATCGGCGCTGACGCGCCCCACACCCGGCCGGTCTACGCCCTGCTGGAGACCCTGCGAAACCGTTCGATCAGTGTCCGGGCCGCCAGCATCCAGCCGCCCGACAATCTGAGCGATCCCAAGCGTATCGCCAGCGGCGCGGGGCTCTATACGCAGATGTGCAGCGGCTGCCATCTGGGTCCGGGCCTGGAAAAGACCGAGATGAGTTGGGGGCTCTATCCGCAGGCGGCGGAACTTTGGCGCACCACCGGGCGGCCCCCTGGCGAGCAGTTCTGGGTGATCAAGCACGGTATCAAGATGACCGCCATGCCGGCCTGGGGCCGCACCCATAGCGACGCCCTGGTGTGGGACATGGTCGCCTTCGTGCGACAGCTGCCGTCGATGTCGCCCGAGCAGTACCTTGCCGCCACTCAGAACGCGCCGGCCGACCACGACGCGGTGATGAAAGAGGGCGGCGACATGAAGGGCATGCCCGGAATGAAGGACATGAAGGCCGTGCCGGACATGAAGGACATGCCGGGCATGACGACGCCGGCGCCGTCCAAGGTCCCGGTCGGCCGTGAACCCTGATCCGCGCCTAGCCGGCCAGGGCCTCGATCACCCGGCAGTCGGCGGCCGGGCCTTCGCAGCCCGTCGCGACCAGGCGCGCCAACTCGGTCCGCAGCCCTTCCAGGCGCGCGATCTTGGCCTCCACCGCCTGCAACTGCTCGGCGGCCAGGCGATTGGCGTCGCCGCACGATCGGTCCGGATGGTCCGAAAGGTCCAGCAGGGCGCGCACCGCCTCCAGCGGGAACCCCAGCTGGCGAGCGTGGCGCACGAAGGCCAGGCGTTCGACGATCGCGGGCTCGTAGATCCGCCGATCGTTGGCCGCGCGCCGGGGCGCGGGCAACAGCCCGATCTCCTCGTAGAAGCGGATGGTCGGGATCTTCACCTCGGCGGCCTTGGCCACCTGTCCGATCGAAAGGGTCATGGGCGCTCCTGGCCAAGCTCTATCGGCTTGATCCTCTAGTGACTAGAGGATGCACAAGGATCCGATGAGCACCGCGCGCGACACCAGTCCCCTCCCCGCCTCCTGCGGCTGCGGCAGCCCCGCCAAGTTCGACGGGACCTCCCCCGCCTATCGCCGCGCCCTGACCTTGGTCATCGCCATCAACCTGCTGGGCTTCGCCATCGTCCTGGTCGGCGGGATGATCGAGGGCTCGGCGTCCCTGTCGGCCAACGCCCTGGACTTCCTGGCCGATAGCGCCACCTACGCCATAAGCCTGTGGGCGATCGGCAAGTCGGTGAAGGTCCGTACGGGCGCGGCGCGGTTCAAAGGCCTAAGCCTGGGCGCGGTGGCCCTATCGGTCGCCGCCATCGCGATCTGGCGCGCCTGGCGTGGGGCCGCCCCCTCCGGCGAGATCATCTCCGTGCTCGGCCTGGTGGGCGCGCTGGCCAATCTGGTCGCCGCCGCCCTGCTGGTGCGTTTTCGCGACGGCAACGCCAATGTCCGCTCGGTCTGGCTCTGCACCCGCAACGACCTGATCCAGTGCCTGGCGGTGGCTGCCACCGGCGGCCTGGTCTGGCTGACCGGATCGCGCTGGCCCGACCTGATCGCCGGCCTCGTCCTGGCCTGGATCTTCCTCTCCTCCGCCGTTCAGATCGCGCGCCAGGCGCGCGACGAGCAACGCGCCGCCCTCACCGCTCCCTAGACCCATCGCCCGCCCGGCCCGAACAGACTATTGGAATGATAATGATTGGCGCTCTCAAACCCACCCTGACCAGCCTGGTCGTCGCCTTGCTCGGGGCGGTCCTCACCCTGGCTCCGGCCCAAGCCCAGGAAGCCACGCCGGCCCAGACCGTCTGGCGGCTTCTCGACTATGTCGCCGTCGACTATCCCGGGGCTGTGAAGGACGGCAAGGTCGTCAGCGCGTCCGAATATGCCGAGATGAACGAATTCGGGGCCCAGATCCGCGACCGGATCGCCAAGCTCCCCGCGAGCGCCGTGCAGCCGGCCCTGCTGGGCGAGGCCGAGGTCCTGCAAGCTTCGATCGCTGGCAAGAAGGATCCGGCCCTGGTGGCGGGCCAGGCCCACTGCCTGGCCGCCGATCTGCTGGCCGCCTACCCCACGCCCCTGGCCCCTACGCGGGCGCCGGACCTGGCGCGCGGCGCGGCGCTCTATGCCGAGCAGTGCGCGGCCTGCCATGGGGCCGACGGCCGCGCCAATGGTCCCAACGCCGCGGGCCTGGATCCACCGCCGATTGCCTTTGCCGACGCCCAGCGCGCCCGCCAGCGCAGCGCCTTTGGCCTCTACCAGGTCATCCAGCAAGGCCTGGATGGCACGGCCATGGCCAGCTACGCCCACCTGCCCAGCGACGATCGCTGGGACCTGGCTTTCTATGTCGGGCGCTTTGCCTTCACCGACGCCGAGGCCAAGACCGGCGAGACCTTGTGGAACAGCGACCCGGCCGTGCGGGCGCGCTTTGCCAACCTGCAGGCCCTGACCCAGACGACCCCGGCGGCCCTGGCCGCGGCGATCGGCGAACCCAAGGCCCGCGCCTTGACCGCCTATCTGCGCCGCCATCCCGAGGTCGTGGTCCAGGCCACCACCGGCACGCTGGACATCGCCCGGCGCAAGCTCGACCTCAGCCTGGCGGCCTACACCGCGGGCGAACACCGTAAGGCCGCCGACCTGGCGCTGGCGGCCTATCTCGACGGCTTCGAGCCGGTCGAACCGGCCCTGCGGGCGCGGGACGCGGCGCTGATGCAGCGGATCGAAGGGGCCATGGGCGAGGTGCGCGGCGCCATCGGCCGGGGCGCGCCGATCGGCGAGGTGCGCGGCCAGATCGAACGGCTGGACGCCCTGTTCGGCGCGGCCGCCCAAGCGCTCGCCCCGGAAAAGGCCAGCAGCGCCTCCAGCTTCGCCGGCGCCCTGACCATCCTGCTGCGCGAGGGCCTCGAAGCGCTGCTGATCGTGGTGGCCATGCTGGCCTTCCTGCGCAAGGCCGACCGCGCCGACGTCCTGCCCTATGTCCATGGCGGCTGGATCGCGGCCCTGGCGGCCGGCGGCCTGACCTGGGCGGCGGCGACCTATCTGATCTCGATCAGTGGGGCCAGCCGCGAACTGACCGAGGGCTTTGGTTCGCTGATCGCCGCCGTCGTGCTGATCTCGGTCGGCATCTGGATGCACGGCAAGTCCCAGGCCGACGCCTGGCAGGTCTATATCCGTGAGAAGCTGTCCAAGGCGCTGTCCAAGCAATCGGCCTGGTTCCTGTTCGGCCTGGCCTTCCTGGTGGTCTATCGCGAGGTGTTCGAGACCATCCTCTTCATGACGGCGCTGTGGAGCCAGGGCGGCGGCGCGGCGATGCTGGCTGGGGTCGCCACGGCGGTCGTCATCCTGGCGGCGATCGCCTGGCTGATGCTGAACTTCAGCAAGCGCCTGCCGATCGGCCAGTTCTTCGCCTACAGCGCCGGCCTGATGGCCCTGCTGTCGGTGGTCCTGGCCGGCAAGGGCGTGGCGGCCCTGCAGGAGGCGGGCCTGATCGACCTGCACCCGCTGCACACGCCGCGCGTCGAGTTGCTGGGCCTTTATCCCACCGTCGAGGGGCTCTTGGCCCAGGCGCTGACGATCATGGCCCTGGCCGCCGGCTTCTGGTGGGGCCGGCGGGCCAAGCCGTCGACGACCTGAGGCCACGCAAGCGGCGGGCCGCCGCTCAGGCGTGTCCGCCCGCCCCGTCCTGACAGTTGTGGGCCTCGGTCTGGATAGTCACGTGGTGCAGGTCGTAGTCGGCCTCCAGCCGCGTGGCCACGGCCTGGCGCACAGCCTCGCCGTCCGCGCCATCGGCCAGGACGATGTGGACGGTGCAAATGGCCTCGTCCGCCCCAGTGGTCCAGACGTGCAACTCATGGGCGCCGGCGACGCCGGGCGTCTGGGTGATGGCCTTGCGCACGGCCGCCAGGGTCAGCCCCGGCGGCGCGCCTTCCAGCAGGATTTGGGTGGTGTCCTTCAGCAGGATCCAGGTGCGCGGAAGCACCCATAGCCCGATGCCGATGGCCACGATCGGGTCGACGAACCGCCAGCCGGTCAGGCGGATGATGATGGCCCCGGCGATGACGCCGAGCGAGCCGAGCATATCGGCCCAGACCTCCAGATAGGCGCCTTTAACGTTGAGGCTCTTGTCCTTGTGGGAACTGAGCAGACGCATGGCGATCAGGTTGATGATCAGGCCCAGCACCGCCACGATCAGCATGCCGGTCGACTGGACGGGTTCGGGATCGACGATACGCTTGATCCCCTCGACCAGCACATAGAGGGCCACGGCGAACAGCAGGATGGCGTTGAAGGCCGCCGCCAGGATCTCGAAGCGCCGATAGCCGAAAGTGAAACTGTCGGTCGGCTTGCGCCGGCCCACCCGGATGGCCGCCAGGGCGATGGCCAGGGCGGCGGCGTCGGTGAACATGTGCGCGGCGTCCGACAACAGCGCCAGGCTGTTGAAGACCAGACCGGCGACCACCTCGGCCACCAGAAAGGTCGTGGTCAGGCCGAGCGCGATCCCGAGGGTCTTGGCGTTGGCGTTGCTGGCGCCGTGGTCGTGTCCTGCTCCCATGCGACGATCTCCGAAAGAGGGGTTTGGGCGATGGCCAGGCCCCGGGGGGCCAAAGCACCAGCGCCAGGATGGGACCGCCCTAGAGGCGGCTGCGAAGGCGCGCGCCGCCACGCGGCTTGGGCGCGCGGGCCACGCCCAGATGACGCTCCAGCGCCGTGGCGACCTCGCTGTAGGCCTGCCGCACCGAGGCTTCATAGCGGGCGCGCCCACCGTTCAGAGGGGCGGTCCAGTCGGCGACCTCGGCGACCTGGATCAGCCGCGCGCCCTTGGCCGTCGGCTCCAGGCGCAAGCGTTCATGGCTGTAGCCGGTCAGCCAACGCCCGAACCGGAAGCTGAGGCAGACCTCCGGCTCGAGGATGTCGATCAAGGCCGGCGTCTTGCGGCGCAGTGGATGGGCGCTGGCCACCAGGTGCTGGACGCGCGCGCCCGGCTCGGCCTTGCCGAGCACTCGGCGATGGGGATGCCAGTCGGACCAATGGTCGAAATCGACCAGGCTGGCCCAGACCCTGGCCACTGGGGCGCGGATGTCGGTTTCGACGCTGACGATGATGGTCATGGCCACCTCCGGCTCGAGACATGGAGTCCGGGCCGGCGCGTCAGGGAGACCCGACACGCCGGCCCGGCAAGTCAGACGTAGTGGACGCGATGGCCGCCGTAGCGGACCACCTCGACCTTCTCGAGGGTGACCAGACCGATCTCGTCACCCTGTTCGAGCATGGCGATGAAGGGGCGAAGCTTGGGCTCCTCGTCGACGATCTCGACCACGACCGGCAGGTTTCGCGCCAGATCGAAGCCGCGCTCGCCGTGCATGACGCTGGAGGCCCCAAAACCCCTCAGGCCGCGCAACACCGTGGCGCCGGCCAGGCCCGCGCCACGGGCCCGATCGACCAGCGCCTCGTAGTAGCGCCGGTCGCCGAGCATGGCGTTCTCATCGGTGTAGATCCGTAGCAGCAGGGCTTGCCCGACTTGCATGGCCACCTCCTCAAGCTTGGGATTGAACCGGAGCCGCCGCGGCCCCACGCACCGGAGCGCGCAGGACGAAGCGGCAGATGGCCGGCAGGACGAACAGGGTGAGCGCCGTGGCGGTGATCAGGCCGCCGATGACGACCGTGGCCAGCGGCCGCTGGACCTCCGCCCCGGTCCCGGTGGCCAGGGCCATGGGCACGAAGCCGAGCGAGGCGACCAGACCGGTCATCATCACCGGACGCAGCCGCTCCATGGCCCCGTCGATGATCGCCGCCTCCAACGCCAGGCCGGAGGCCAGGCGCTGGCGGATGGCGGTCATCATCACCAGGCCGTTGAGGACCGCCACGCCCGACAAGGCGATGAAGCCGACCGCCGCCGAGACCGAGAACGGAATGCCGCGCAGGGCCAGGGCGAACACCCCGCCGGCCAGGGCCAACGGAATGGCCGAAAACACCGCCGCAGCCGGCGCGACCCCGCCTAGGGCCATGAACAGCAGGCCGAAGATCAGCAGGAAGCAAAGCGGCACGACGAGCGCCAGGCGCGCCTGGGCGGCCTTGAGGTTCTCGAACTGCCCGCCCCAGACCAGCCAGGAGCCGGCCGGCGGCTTGACCTGCGCGCCGACCTTGTCCTGGGCCTGAGTAACGAAGGAGCCAAGATCGGCGCCCGGACGTTGGCCTGGACAACCACCCGGCGCTTGCCGTTCTCGCGGCTGACCTGGTTGAGGCCTTCCGAATAGGAGAACTTGGCCACATCGCGCAGCGGGACCGCCGCGCGCGCGCCGACGCCGGCCGGCAGCATGACCGGCAGGGCGCCGACGGCATCCAAGTCGTTGCGGCTGGCGTCCGGCAGGCGGACCACCACGTCGAAGCGGCGATCGCCCTGGAAGACCAGGCCCGCTTCGCGACCGCCCATGGCCACGGCCAGGGTGTCGGCGACCTCCTCGACCGTCAGGCCATAGCGGCCGATAGCGTCGCGATCGAGCTGGACATCCAGGGTCGGGAAGCCCGAGGTCTGCTCGACCTTGACGTCCGCCGCCCCCTTCACCGATCGCAGGACCGTGGCGATCTCCTCGGCGGTCTTGGTCATGGCGTCCAGGTCATCGCCATAGACCTTGACGGCGACATCGCCGCGCACCCCGGCGATCAGTTCGTTGAACCGCATCTGGATCGGCTGGCTGAACTCGTAGGCGTTGCCTGTGAGCCCTTCGAGCTTCTTTTCGATGCGTTCGATCAGCTGCGCCTTGGTCTCGTTCTTGTTGGGCCAGTCCTTCTGCGGCTTGAGGATGACGAAGGCGTCGGCCGCGTTGGGCGGCATCGGGTCGCTGGCCACCTCGGCCGTGCCGGTCTTGGAATAGACGAAGGCCACTTCGGGGAAGGTGGCGACCACGCGCTCGATCCGCCGCTGCATGCGCAGCGACTGTTCCAGCGAGGTCGAGGGGATCCGCAGGGCCTGGACGGCGATGTCCTTCTCGTCCAACTGGGGCGTGAACTCCCGGCCCAGGAACGCGAAGGTCACCGCCGCGGCGGCGAAGATGCCGACCGAGGCCAGGATCACCGGCAGCGGCCGGGCCACGACCTTGCTCAGCAGCGGCGCGTAGCGGGCCTTGGTCCAGCGGACCGGCGCGACTTCCTTCTCGGCGACCTTGCCGCGGATGACGAGCGCGATCATGGCCGGGATGAAGGTCAGCGACAGCACGAAGGCCGCGGCCAGGGCCAGCATCACCGTGATGGCCATCGGCGAGAAGGTCTTGCCCTCGACGCCGGTGAAGGTCAGCAGCGGGGCGTAGACCAGGAGGATGATCGCCTGGCCGTAGACGGTGGGGGCGATCATTTCACGGGCCGCCTCGCGGGTCTCCGACAGCCGTTCGGTCAGGGTCAAAAGACGGCCTTCGTGGTGCTGGCGCTCGGCCAGACGCCGCAAGGCGTTCTCGACGATGATCACCGCGCCGTCGACGATCAGGCCAAAGTCCAGCGCGCCGAGACTCATCAGGTTGCCCGAGACGCCCAGCCGGTTCATGCCGATGGCGGTCATCAGCATGGAGAGCGGGATGACCAGGGCGGTGATCAGGGCGGCGCGGAAGTTGCCCAGGAGCAGGAAGAGCACGACGATGACCAGCATCGCGCCTTCGACCAGGTTCTTCTCGACGGTCTTGATGGTCGCCCCGACCAGCTTGGAGCGGTCGTAGACCACCTGGACCTTCACGCCTGGCGGCAGGCTCTTGGCGACCTCGGCCAGCTTTTCGGCCGAGGCGCCAGCGACGGTGCGGCTGTTTTCGCCTGTCAACATCAGCACCGTGCCGATCACCACCTCCTCGCCGTTCTCCGAGGCCGCGCCGGTGCGCAGGGCGCCGCCGACCTTGACCACGGCGACGTCGCGCACGCGCACCGAGACCCCCTCGCGGGCGGCCACGGTGGCGTTGGCGATTTCGTCAACCGTGCGCACGCGCGCGTCGGCGCGGACCAGGAAGGCCTCCCCGCCCCGCTCGACGAAGCCCGCGCCGACCGCCAGGTTGGCGGCTTCCAGCGCCTTGGCCAGATCGTTGAACGACACCCCGTAGGCGGCCATCCGGGTCGGATCCGGCTGGACGACGAACTGCTTTTCGAAGCCGCCGATGGAGTCGACGCCGGCCACACCCGCGACCGAGCGCATCTGTGGCCGCACGATCCAGTCCTGCACCTCGCGCAGATAGGCCGCCTGGGCGGTCGGATCGGCCAGGCGCTCGCCGGTGGCGGTCAGATAGGCGCCATCGCCCTGCCAGCCGGGAGCTCCCTCATGGCGCTGAGCGCCCTTGCCGCCTGGATGCTCGAAGGCCACGGTCCACATCAGGACCTCGCCCAGGCCAGACGAGATCGGCCCCATGGCCGGCTCGGCCCCGACCGGCAGGCTTTGGCGCACGCCGGTCAGACGTTCGGCCACCTGCTGGCGGGCGAAATAGACGTCGGTGTTTTCCTTAAAGACGATGGTGACCTGGGAGAAGCCGTTGCGCGAGATCGACCGGGTCGACTCCAGGCCCGGGATGCCGGCCATGGCCGTTTCGACCGGGAAAGTGACCAATTTTTCCACCTCAGCCGGGGCCAGGGTCCCGGCGACGGTGTTGATCTGCACCTGCTTGTTGGTGATGTCGGGCACCGCATCGATGGGCAGGCGCACGAGGTTGTAGACGCCCAGGGCCGCGACCAGCGCGACGAGAGCAATGACGGCCCAGCGCAGGCGGACCGAAAGGTCGAGGATACGGCCGATCATCGCGCGCCCTCCGCACCTTCGGCCGCGTGGGCCTTGGCCTGGTAGCGCACCTGGACCTTGCCGACGCGCAGCAGGTTCACCGTCGGGATCACCGCCTCAAAGCGGGAAGGATCGCGATGCCGCAGACTGGCGGTCAGGCTCGCCCAACGTGTCGGCACGGTGGCCATCATCCGACCGTCATGGTCGAAAGCGCTGATGTCGAGATGGGCGGTCGCGGGTAGCGGGCCAACAGATCCGTCGCGCCGGACCAGGCCAAAGACCCGCAGGCCCTGGTCGCTGTCGCGGGCGGTCGCCGTCAGGATCCGGACGCCGCGGCCGTCGAGCCGCTCGATCGGGGGCGGGGGCGAGGCGAGCACCGAACCGGCGACCGCGCTCAGCAGGGCCGTGGTCACGGCTAGCAGGGCCTTAGTCCTCATGGCTGGCCTCCCCCTTGCCGAGTTCGGCCTTCAGCAGGAAGGCGCCCTTGCCGGCGATCTGCTCGCCGGCGCGCACGCCCGCGACGATCTCGACCTGGCCGCCGCCGCGCCGCCCCACACGTACCGGGCGCGGCTCGAAGCCGTCCTTGGTGCGGATGAAGACGACATCGGCGCCGTTGAGCGATTGCACAGCCTCGTCCGGCGCGGCGAACCGGCCGCTGGCCGCGACCGCGCCGCCCCGCGGGGTGATGTGGGCGCGCAGGGCCTGGCCGGGGGTGAGAACTCGGCGCCGGTCCGGTCAGGACCAGCACCGCCGTGGCCGAACGGCTCTCGGCGTCCAGACCTGGCGTGACGCTGCGCACGGAGGCCGACACAGGGCCGCTGGCGGTCTCGACGACGGCCAGATCGCCTGGCCTGACGCGCTGGACATCCGCGGCGGGAAGCGCGGCCTGGATCTCCACGCGCTCCGGATCGGCCACCCGGAAGAGTTCCGAGCCGGCCGTCACATAGGCGCCGAGTGTGGCGTTGGCGGCGGTGACGCGTCCGGAGATCGGGCTGGTCACGGCCAGGGTGCGACCGTTGCCGCTGACGCCGGCGGCCGCGCCTGCGCTGTTGGCGCGACGCAGTTCAGCCTCGGCGATGGCGGCTTCGGCCTGGGCGCCCTCCAGATCCTGGCGGGCGGTGATGCGGGCGTCGAACAGCTTGCGCTCTCGGGCCAGGGCCTGCCGCGCGGCGGCGGCCTTGGCGGCCGCGGTGCTGCGCTCGGCGCTGATCGCGGCGGCGTCTCGACTTTCGATCGAGGCGATCACCTCGCCCGCCGCCACGGGGTCGCCTAGGCGTTTGTTGATCCGCACGATCGCGCCGTCGGCCCGCGCGGCCAAGGTGGCCGCGCCATGGGGTGTGGCCACCACCGTCGCCTGGGCCGGAACGGCGGCGTCGAGCCCCCCTCGGCCAGGGCCAGGACCTGGATGCCGTCGGCGGCGATACGCTCGGCGCTCATGCCCACATGGGGCTTTTCGCCGGCATGGTCTTCCTTGGCCTCGACGGCGAGCGCTTCCTTGGGCGGCGAGGACAACATCGTCTTGCCGACCAGCGCGCCGACGCCCGCGGCCAGCAGGCTGCTGACCGCCACGGCCGTCAGCAGGGTCTTTCTATCGTTGGACTTCATGGTGAGGGTTCCTATTGGGCGGCGGCGCGTTCGAGCGCGGCCAGCGCCTTGGCGCGCTCGAGGCGCGCGGCGATGAGGTCGTTACGGGCGGTCGTCAGGGCCGTCTGGGCGTCGAGGACATCGAGCAAGGAGAACTTGCCCGCTTCGAAGCCGCGCCGGGCCAGATCCACGGCGGTCTGCGCTTGGGGCACGATCTTGCCCTCCAGCGCTTCCAGCCGCGCATTGGCCGCAACCAGCGAGGCCTGGGCGTCGCGAAGCGCCCGCACCGACCCGGCCAGGACCAATCGCTCCTTGGCCTCGGCCGCCGTGGCGTCGGCCCGCGCGGCCGCCACCGCGCCCTGATTGCGGTTGAACACCGGGATCGGCGCGGAAACCCCGACGATCAGGGCGCTGTCGCCGGTCTGCTCGAACCGGCGTACCCCGGCCTGGACGGTGACGTCCGGACGGCCGGCGGCACGCTCGCGATCGATCACGGCCTCGGCGGTCCGGCGCTCGGCGCGCGCCAGGCGCACATCCAGGGTATTGCCCGGATCGACCATCGCGCCGGCCACCGGCGCCGCGGCCGACGTGACGACCAGATCGACGGTTTCGTCGGTCCCGCCCCAGAGGGTCACGAGCGCCCGGTGGGCGGCTGCGGCCTGGGCCTGGGCGGCGATCACCGCGGCGTCGGCCTCCCGGCTGGCGGCTTCGGCCCGCAGGGCGCGCAGCGGCGGTTCGCGCCCGGCCTCGACCAGCGTGCCGGCGACCTTGGAGAGCCCCCCGGCCCGCTCCGCCGTTTCGCGGGCCAGGATCAGGCGATCATCGCTCGCCAGGGCCTCGGCGTAACGGACCGCGACCTCTTGGCCCAGGTCGGCCCGAGCGATCGAAAAGCCGATACGCGCGGCGTCGACTTCGGCGGCCGCAGCCGCCTGGCGCGCGCGCCGCTTGCCGCCCAGTTCCAGGCGCTGGCTGACCGAGAGCGTGGTCTCGGCCGAAGCAAAATCGCCGTACTGGCCCGAACCGGCGAGATTCTCCGATTGGAGACCGGCTTCGGGATTGGGCGGGAGACCGGCTTGACGGGCGCGGCCTTGGGCGGCGGCGACCTGAGCCTGGGCTGCGGTCACCAAGGGAGATTGAGCCTGGGCGCGCGCCAGGGCGTCGGCCAGGGTGAGCGGCTCGGCCAGGACGCGCAGAGGCGCGCCCAGGCCAGCGAGCGCCAGGACCGCGCCGATGACGGCGGGCCGGGCATGTCGGGAAAACATGGAAAGTCCCAGATTACGTTGCTGACGAGGCGGATCACGCGCGCGAAGGCGCGGGCTCGTCAGGCGCGGGGAGGTTCTTTCAGGCCGTCAGGCTGGTTGGAAGGCGGCAAGCCGCTCGACTCGGCGCGAAGACCAGCGGACGCTCCAGGGCGGCCGTCACCACCGGACCGACCGGCGGCGTGGCGGAGAAAGCGTGATGGCAATGGCCGTGAGCACAGGCTTCGCCGCCGACCTTGCCCGTCTGGTCGCGGTCGTCGTGATCGCTGCTCGCCACGACCTCGCCGACGGCCAGCTGGGCGCTGGCGGCCGGCGCGTCTTCAAAGCCGCAGAGGACGGAATCGACGGCGGGAACGACCGTGAAGGCGATCAGCACGAGCGCGCAGAGCGCACCCGACACCGTCTTCAGCCATGTCGCTGTCCAAGCCATGATCCGCCTATAGCTTGGCCCGGGCCAGATGAGAATGTGTTACATAGTCACGGCGCGGACGGTCCGACCGGCGCCAGAGCCTTGATGACCAGGCATTGGCCGACGGCGCTCTGCCGACATTGGCTCAACGAGGCGCGAGCCGCGTCAGCCTCGCGAACGACCTGGTCGATGCGCTTCATCGGTCCCATCGGCTGGGCCGCCGGCGCCCATCAAGTCCAAAACCTTCGAACCGTGCTAACGCCGGTTCGTTCGCCCGCGTACGAAGGCTCGATCCGTGGCCATGAACCGGGCCAGCATCGGGGCGACCAGCTTTGCCGGTTCGACCGTCTTGCCGCCGGTCTCGGCGGCCAGCACCTTGGCGTAGTCGACCAGGTCGCGATGCAGGGCGGCCGGCAGCTCCAGGGCCAGCTTCACCGGCGTATCGTCCTCGATCGGACCCAGCTTCAACTTGCTCATGGGATCGTCCTCTCCTCGTAGGGTTCCAGGATCAGGTCGCGCGAGAGCAGCACCGTCAGGGTCGCGCCGGGCCGTACGGTCAACACTGGCGCCAGCGCCAGGGTCTTGGACACCGCTTGCTGGCCGACATCCGAGACCGCCCGCGCGCCGCCGCGCCGCAAGGCCTGCTCCAGGGCGCCGTCATCGCCGCTGGCGCCGGCTTCGGCGCCCAGCGCCAGGACGGTGCTGAGGGCGGCTGCGCCCGGCACGGCCCGCCCGTGGCGATCGACGCCATCCTGCAGGCCCGCAAACCCCTGGGCATCGGCCGCCGGCAGATCGTCGAGCACGATCGAGCGTCCGTTGGGCAGGATCAGCCGCGTCCATTTGATCCTGAGCCGGGCGGCGCCGGCGGCGACATCGGTGTCGTAGCTGCCGATCAGGCGGGCCCCGGCCGGGACCAGACGAACGCCGTGTCCCAGGCTGTCGAAGACGTCACGGGTCACCTGGCCGATCGCCAGGCCCGGCGCATCCGAGCGAAGACCGGTGACCAGGGCGCCGGGAAGGATGGTTCCGGCCAGCAGGATATGGGTCGAGGCCGGGGCGACCAGCCGCTCGGGACTCGTGGTGCGCGGATCGGCCCCCTTGGCGCTGGCGGCGGCCGGCGCCGGCTCGCTCCGCCGCTCTCCCGAAGCGCCGAAAAATAGAGACGTTGTCAGACTGGCCGTCGCGGGCGATCCCGTCACGCGGCGCGACGTTGTGGAGGCAGGCGCGGGCGCCGGTGTGGCCAACGGCGGCGACGGGTCGGCGACGGCGCCGGGACGCGCCGCGGCCTTGACGATCGGGCGACCAAGATCACCGGGCAAGGGCGGGCCAAGCTTGAGCGCGCCTAGGGTCCTGTAGTCGCGGGGCTGATCGGTCACGCCTTCCGGCGGGGCCACGGGTCCGGTCTCTCGAGGCGTTGGCGCGACGACCTTGTGGTGCTCGGCCAGCGACCAGAACAGGGCGCCCGCCAGCATAGCTGACAGCACACCGGCGCCGATCGCCAAGGCCTTGCGCGACAGGCGCGCGACGGCGGGCGGGTCGCTCCGCAGCCGCATGGACGCGGCGGCCTTCGGTTCAGGCGTGGTGTCCTGGCTCATCGCACCGCCTCCTTACCGTCGCGGTGGATCTGGACCGCCCTGGCCCTTCGCCCCGTTCCCAGGCGCAGCTCAGCGCGATCGACGAGACCATCGACGATCAGGGTTCGCGCTTGAACGTGGTAGTCGATCAGGTCGCCGGTCTTGCCGTCCTCGCCGATCCGGTAGAGGGGCGGCAGAGCGGTGAGATCCGTCGTCCGCGCGAACGCGACATAGGTTCGTCGCCCGTCGTCGAACACGCGCTCGGGCCGCCACTTCACCCGATCGCCGTCGATCCGGTAGGTGAAGGTCGTGTCGGCCGGGTCTGGAATGGAGAGCGGCGTGGCGGGCGCCGGCGGGGCCAGGACGAGCACCGGCGCCGCGACCGGATAGCGCCAGCCCACTTGCGAGAACCAGGTCCTGGCGCTGGCGCGCAGTTCCAGATGGTAGGTGCGGCGGTCGGACATGATGAGCAAGTTGGTGGCCAACGGCGCGGCCGTCGGCTTGACCAGCACATGGACCCGGCGCGCGGCCCCTGCTCCGCTGGCGGTGTCGGCGATGATCCAGCGCGCCGTGTCGCCCGCGGCGATGGGCCCGGTCAGGACCTCGCCCGGCTCCAGCACGATGTCGGTGATCCGTCCGGGCATGGCCACCAGCGGAAAGACGGCTTGGTCGGCGAAATCGTAGTCGCGGGTCGCGGCAGGCGTCGCCAGGCGCGCGTCCTGCGCGCGCGCAACGCCGGCCAGCAGGCCCAGGGTCGCAAACATGGCCAGGCCCTTCATGCGCCGAACTCCTTGCTCCAGGCGATCGCGGTGACCCGCACGCCCAAGGGATTGGCCCGCAGCCCCTCGGGGGTCCGGGGCGTCGCGATCGACACGCCCAGCACGGCGACCCAGCGCTCGACGCCGACCCGTTCGCCGGCCGCGAAGCGCTGCTCGGTCCAGGTCACGCGGAAGCTGGTGGGCGAGGCGCGCACGACATTGGTGACGTCCACCATGACCTGGGCGCGCGCGGCCTCGGCGAACGGGGCGACGCGGCGGGCATAGTCCGAGAGCGCGACCGCCCCGTCGCCCTGGACGAAATCGTAGGCGCGCAGCCAGGCCTGGCGCATGAGCACCGGATCGATAGACCGGGTGCGCACGTCGACGATGAACCGCGACAGCGCCCAGGCGACGGCCGCGTCGGTGGGCTTGGCGCCGAGCGCGGCGGGCGCGACCACCTGCGGCTCGCCCAGCTTGTCGACCTGGACCACCCAGGGCGTGATGGAACCGCGCGCCGCCAGCCACGCCAGGCTGCCCGACAAGGCGGTGTTGGCCATCAGCAGGGCCAGGGCCGCGTATCGCCAGTTGGCGGCCTGGACGCGCGCCGAGCCGATCCGCTGGTCCCAAGCCTGGCCGGCGCGCTGATAGGGCGTCTCCGGCGCGGGGGTCGCGCCATAGCGCGCCGTTCCCTTGAACGGGTTCATGGTCAGTCCTCCGAGAGATTGAAGGCGGCCCCGCCGCCGTGATGGTCACCCGAGCCGGCGGCGTGGACAGCCAGACCCGCGCCGTGTCCCAGCGCCTGCTTGGCCTTCAGCGCCCGCGCCCAGGCCGGTTCGCCCGCGCTGCTCGGAGGCTGGCCGCCGCCCTGGTCCGGCTCGCTGGCGGTCGCCTTGGTGGCCATCGGCGATGGGGACGCCGCGCCGCCCGAGGACGGTCCAGCCGGCGGCGGCGTTGGCGGACCGCCTGTCGGCGCACCGCCCGCCGGTCCGCCGCCGAGGCCAGAACCGCCCGCCCCCGCCGCGGCCGCGCCGCTGGCCGAAGCCCCGAACGCCAGGCTCGCCGCGCCCGCGCCGGCCATGGCCAGGCCGCCGACCACCAGGCCGGTTCCGACCGCCGCGCCGGCGCCCAGCTGCGGCGCGCCCGACAGCAGTCCCGAGGCGACCGAGGGACTGAAGATCGAAAGGCCCAGCAGCACCAGGGAGGCCAGCACCATGGTGGCCACGTCGACGAGGGTCGGGGCTTCGCCGCCGGCTTGCTGGCGGAAGGTCTCGAAGAGGGTCGAGCCGATGCCGACGATGACCGCCAGGACCAGGACCTTGACGCCGGTGGCGGCGACGCCGCCCAGCACGCGCTCGGCCAGGAAGGCGGTCTTGCCGAACAGCCCGAACGGGACGAGCACGAAGCCGGCCAGGGTCACCAGCTTGAACTCGATCAGCGTGACGAAGAGCTGCACGGCCATGATGAAGAACGCCAGCAGCACCAGGACCCAGCCGACCAGCAGCACGACGGCCTGAACCAGGTTCTCGAAGAAGGCCGGAAAGCCGGTCAGGTCGGAGGCCGCCTGCAGGAACGGCATGGCCGCGGAGAACCCGGTCAGGGCCAGCTTGCCCGGGCGCAGCAGATCCTCCGCCGACATCCCCGCCCCGGAAGCCTTGAGGCCAAGGCCGGCGAAGCTGGTCAGGACGATGGTCGCCAGGCGCTGGAAATTGCCGATGATGAAGGCGAAGAACCCGACGTAGAGCGTCTTGCGCACCAGGCGGGCCAGGATGTCCTCGCCCGTGGACCAGGACCACATCAGGGCCGCCAGGGTCACGTCGATGGCCACCAGCGTGGCCGATAGGAACGACACCTCGCCGTGTACCAGGCCAAAGCCGCTGTCGATGTAGCGGTTGAAGGTGTCGAAGAACTGGTCGACGACGGAGAGGTCGCTCATGAGGCGTCCCTCCCGAAGAAGCGGGCCCGGGCCTTGGACCAGGCGGCCTTGCAGGCCGGGTCATGGGCCGCGCCCTCGCCGATCGCGCGGCAACGGGCCAGATCGGTGTTGCGCGTCGGGTCGGTGACCGCCGGCTTGCTCGGGGCGGGCCCCTCGTGACGCGCGGCCAGGACGATGGCGATCAGCCCGATCCACACGGCCAGGGCCATGGCGAGGGCGCGGATCATTGGCCCGGCCCTTCGCGACCCATGAACTTGGAGAACCGCGCCTTGGCGTCGGCGCGCGCGGCCGCACGATCGGCCGCCTCCAACGCCTGGGCTCGTCCTTGGGCGGCGGTCAGGGCCAGGAGCTGGGCCAGCTGCTGCGATTGCAGGGCCAGGAGCTGGTTGCCCGCCTGGGCGGCCTGCAGGCCACCGACCGCCCCCTGGCTGGCCTCAACCAGCTGGCTCATCTGACCGGCGCTGTCGCCCAGCCCCCCGACGACGCCGGCCTGGACCTTCAGGGCATCCTGCAGGCCGGCCACCGCCGCATCCCAGCGTGCATCGGCCCGCGCCGACAGGGTCGCGCCATCCACCGGTCCGGTGGGGGGCGCGTAGGACTGGCGAAAGCTGGTCTGGATCTGGGCGACGTCGTAGGCGATGCCCTGGGCTTCAGACAGAAGCCGGCGGGTCTCGGCCAGCTGGGCCTGCAGCGCGGCCAGGGACGAGAACGGCAGGTTCGCCAGGCTCCTGGCCTGGCCGATCAGCATCTCGGCTTCGTTCTGCAGCGACCGGATCTGGTTGTTGACGCTCTCCAGCGTGCGCGCGGCCGTCAGCACGTTCTGAGCGTAGTTGCTGGGGTCGAAGACGGTGAACTGGGCGTGGGCGAGCGGCGCGACGGCCAGCCCCAGGCCCAGCGCGGCGACGAAGCCGCGGCGGTGGACGGTCATGACGATGTCTCCGGGAGGAAGGAAGGCGAAGGCCCCAGCAGCTCGGCGGCCCAAGGCAGTCCGCGCCGGCCAAGCCAGGCGCGCGCGAAATCCGCCGTCCCCACGGCGTTCAGCGTCTCGGTGATCGCGGCTTGCTCGGCCTTGGACGAGGCCGCGGCGAAGGCCAGGGCGACAGGACCCAGGCCCAGCTCGAACAGGCGACCGCCGAGCGGTGATTGCAGGTAGTAGTCGCGCTTGGGGACGGCATGGGCGATCAGCGCGATCTGGCGCTCGTTCAGCCCGAAGCGCCGGTAGAAGGCCGCACCCTGGGGTTCGGCGCCGTGGGCGTTGGGCAGGAAGATCCGGCTCGGGCAGAGCTCGATCAGCGAGGCGGCGATGCTGCTGGCCTCGACATCGGCCAGCGACTGGGTGGCGAAGACGACCGCGCCGTTCTTCTTGCGCAGGGTCTTGAGCCATTTGCGCAGCTGGTCGCCGAAGGCCGGATCGTCCAGCGCCAGCCAGCCCTCGTCGACCAGGATCAGGGTCGGCGAACCATCCAGCCGCGTCTCGATCCGATGGAAGAGGTAGGCCAGCACCGGCGCGGCCGCCGCCGTTCCCACCAGGCCTTCGGTTTCGAAGGCCTGGATGCGGTCCTCGCCCAGGGCCTCGCCTTCAGCGTCCAGCAGGGCGCCGAACGGGCCGCCCAGCACATAGGGCTCCAATGCCCGCTTCAGCGGCGGCGAGGCCAGCAGCGCGCTCAGCCCGGTGAGGGTCCGCTCGGCCAGCGGCGCGCCCGCCAGGCTGGTCAGCGCCGACCACAGATGAGCGCGAACCTCGGGCGTGATGGCCACGCCGGCGCGTACCAGGATCGCCGACAGCCAGCCGACCGCCCAGACCCGCTCGCCGCGACGATCGATCCGGGCCAGCGGCTGAAGCGCCACGGCCGTTCCCGTGTCGGCGAGCACCCCGCCCAGGTCGTGGAAGGCGCCGCCCATGCCCAGCACGGCCGCGCGGATCGAACCGCCATGGTCGAAGGCGAAGACCCGGGCGCCGGGGTAGCGGCGAAACTGCAGGGCCAGCATGGCCAGCAGCACGCTCTTGCCCGCCCCCGTCGGCCCGACCACCAGGCTGTGGCCAACGTCCCCGACATGCAGGGACAGGCGAAACGGCGTCGATCCGGCGGCCGTCGCCATCAGGAGCGGCGGACCATCGAGATGGACGTTGCGCTCGCTGCCGGCCCAGACGGCGCTGACCGGCGCCAGGTGGACCAAATTGAGGGTCGACAGCAGCGGCTGACGGACATTGGCGTAGACGTGACCCGGCAGTGTCCCGAGCCAGGCCTCCACGGCGTTGGCCCGCTCGCGCATCACCGTCAGGTCGCGGCCCTGGATGACCTTCTCGGCCAAGGCCAGCTTGGCGTCGGCGCGTACGGGATCCTCGTCCCAGACGACCAGGCTGGCGGTGACGTAGGCGTAGGCGACGGCGTCGCCGCCGAGATCCTGCAGGGCCTGGTCGGCCTCGGCCGCCTTGTTGGCCGCGTCGTTGTCGACCAGGGCCGAGGGCTCCTGGGTCAGGGCCTCGCGCAGCAGCGCCAGAACCGACTTGCGCTTGGCGAACCACTGGCGACGGATCTTGGCCAACACGCCGTTGGCCGCAGTCTTGTCCAGGCAGATCGCCCGGGTGGTCCAGCGATAGGTGATGGGAAGCCGGTTCAGCTCGTCGAGCAGGCCGGGCGCGGTGGCGACGGGAAAACCCGTCAGGGTCAGCACGCGCAGATGCGCACCGCCCAGCTGGGGCTCCAGGCCGCCCACCAGGCCCTGGGTCGCCAGCAGCGCGTCCAGCTGCATGGGCGTTTCGGGCGCGGCCACCTGCTGGCGGGTGGTGGTGACGGCGCCGTGCAGGAAGCTCAGGGTCGCGGCGTCATCGAGCCAGGCCACCTGGGGCATCAAAGCCTCCAGCAGACCCAGCAGGCGATCGGTGCGATCGACGAAGCCGGCCAGCTCGGCGCGCCAGTCGAGCCCCCGCCCAGACCGTCCTTCGATGAAGGCCGCTTCCAGGCGCCCTGCCCGCTCGACCGGCGGCTGGTAGAGCAGTGTCAGGAAGTAGCGGCTCTCGAAGTGGTCGCCGTCGGCGGCGAAGCTGGCCTTGCGCTCCTCGTCGACCAGGGCCGAGACCGGATCGGCGAAGGCGCTGGCGGGGTAGCCGTCGCTGGGATCGCGCCGGGCCTCGACGAACACCGCCCAGCCCGACCCCAGCCGGCGCAGGGCGCTGTTGAGGCGCGCGGCCGCGACGCCGGTCTCGACCTCGGTGGCGCTGTCGAGGTCGGGCCCACGAAACCCGGCGGTGCGCTGGAAGCTGCCGTCCTTGTTCAGAACGACGCCGGACGCGACCAGGGCCGCCCACGGCAGGAAGTCGCACAGCCCGGCCGGCCGACGCTGGTATTCACGCAGGTCGAGCATGGCTCAGACCTCCAGCCGAGCCGGCAGCCGCACATGGCGGCGGCCGACCTCGACGAACTGGGGGTCGTGGCGCGCGGCCCAGACCGACAGCACGTGGGCGACGAACCAGACGATCGCCCCCAGCACCCAGAGGCGCAGGCCCAGCGCCAGGGCCGCGGCCACCGTGCCGTTGGCCAGGGCCAGGGCGCGCGGCGCGCCGCCCAGCAGCATCGGCTCGACAAGGGCGCGGTGGACGGGCGCGGCATAGGGACCGGCCATCAGACCAGCACCCCGCCGCCGAACGAGAAGAAGCTCAGGAAGAAGCTGGAGGCGGCGAACGCGATCGACAGACCAAAGACGATCTGGATCAGCCGCCGCGCGCCCCCGGACGTCTCACCGAAGGCCAGGGTCAGGCCGGTCATGATGATGATGATGACCGCGATGATCTTGGCGACCGGTCCCTCGACCAACTCCAGGATCTGCTGAAGGGGTTCCTCCCACGGCATGGAGGATCCGGCCGCCCGGACCGGGCTGGCGGCCAGGGCGACGCCGGCGGCCAGGGTCAGGTGCCCCAGCCGGTCGAACATCGTGCCGGCGAGCAGGCGCGCGCGAAGGGAATGCTGCGAAGCAGACATCGTAAAGCTCCAGGTTTTCGGGGGTTTGGGAGGGGCGGCTTAGACCGGCTCGAGCCGGTAGGCGCCGTCGGGGCCCAGGCCCGTCAGGCGGGCCAGCTCGACGAGCCGTCGCTGTCGACCGCGGCCGGAGAGGACGGCGATGACATCGATGGTGTCGGCGATCAGACCGCGGGGCACGGTCACGACCGCTTCCTGGATCAGCTGCTCCAGGCGCAGCAGCGCGCCCATGGCCGAGCCGGCATGCAGGGTCCCCACGCCGCCGGGGTGACCGGTGCCCCAGGCCTTGACCAGGTCCAGCGCCTCGGCCCCACGAACCTCGCCGACCACGATGCGGTCAGGCCGCAGGCGCAGCGCCGCGCGCACGAGATCGCCCAGACCGACCCCGAGATCATCGGCGGTGCGCAGGGGGACGAGATTGCGGGCCGGGCATTGCAGCTCGCGCAGGTCCTCGATCAGGACGACGCGGTCGTCAGCCTCGGCGACCTCAGCCAGCAGGGCGTTGACCAGGGTGGTCTTGCCACTGGAGGTGGGGCCGACCACCAGGATGTTGGCGCGCGCGACGACCGCGCCTTGCAGCGCTCTGGCCTCGCCCTGGCTCATCACGCCGCCCCGGACGTAGTCGTCCAGGCCGAACACGCGGCTGGCGGGCTTGCGGATGGAAAAGGCCGGGGCGGCGACCAGCGGCGGCAGCAGGCCCTGGAAGCGCTCGCCGGTTCCCGGCAGCTCGGCCGCCAGGCGCGGCTGGCCCGCATGGACCTCGACACCGACGTGGTGAGCAACCAGGCGGATGATCCGCTCGCCGTCGGAAGGCGCGATCGTCAGGTCCGCGTCGACCAAGCCCTGGTCAAAGCGGTCGATCCAGACCTGACCATCGGGATTGAGCATGACCTCGGCCACGCCGGGGTCTTCCAGTCGCGCCAGGACCAGCGATCCCAGGGCGGTGCGCAGCATGCGGCGGCTACGTTCGAGGGCGGTGTCGTTGTCGGAAGGCTGCATGGCCAATCCCCGTTGATCTCACGGGGATGACTAAGAAGACGCGGTTTGGCCCCGGCTCAACAGCCAAATCGGCGCGTCGTACAATCGGCGGCAAAGGCAGGGAGACGGCGGCCCTGCGTCATTCCACGGCTTGCGGCTCGCACCGCGCGCCGATCCGATAGCCAGCCGTTACCGGCGCTCGGGAAGCGTCCGGTCGCTATACGCAAGTCGCGCAGTGTCGCCGAACGACGGGCCGAAGCAGACGGCTCTGTGGCATGTGCGGACATTTCGTCAGCGACGACGCGTGGACCATTGCATTCGGGACCTTCGCGCCCCCTCAGCCCGTCGCAAACTAATCTATTGTGCGCAAACGCGAGGCCGCCACCTCGACGTCCACGGACGCGGGCAGCTCCGACGGGCCGACGCGCTTAACCGGGGTAGCGCCGATCGGAAGGGCCTTCTCGATCACTAGTTCGCCGCCCAGGCGCGCCAGCTTGCCCTTCAGCGCCTCGACATCGCCGCACCAAAGGGTCTCGGCGTCGCGATCGCGCGAAACGTCCGGGCCGCCCGCCGCCGCATCCAGCGCGACCGGGCGCATCTGGACGCGGCCAGCGCCTGCCTCGCCCGCCAGTTCGACGCCATAGCCAGGTCGGTCAGGGCGGCGCACGACCACCCGCCCCTGGGACACCCAGGAGGTGGCGAGCCCTTCGTTGACCTCGTAGCCTAGGCCGGCCAGGCTTTCGAGAACTGCCGCCCGGCGAGCGACCGCAGCGAGATCGCGCCGCACGGTTTCCAACGCCGCCTTGACCTCGTTCGCCAGGGCCTCGATCGACGCGCCATCGTGTTCGGCCGCTTCCACGCGTGCGCCCAGCGCTGCGGCAAGTCCGCCATCGTGCGTGGCCAACTCGGCCAACTCTAGATGCAGGGCCGAAATTTCCGCTCTCCGCCCGCGGTGAACGACCAGGGCCCGCGACAGCGCCACCTGCAGGCCATCCAACAGGAGACCATGACGCGCTGGATCGGCCTCGTCCGCAGCGGCGCGAAGTCGCTCATCCAAGGCCTGCGCCTCGTCCGATGCATCGAGCCCGCGCAGCTCAGCAATCGCCACGGCCAGCCGGTCCACTAGGTCACTGCCAGTTCGGGGTTGCTGGGCCAGCCAGCCGGCGAAATCACGGTCATCCGGTTCGAGGCCGGCCTTGTAGCGGGCGATCAGCGCCGAGGTGTCGGCGACCGGTCCGGACAGCGCAGCGCTAAGCAGAGCAAAGCCCTTAGCCAGCGCGTCGCCAGCATCCTTGCCGGCGGCGGCCCGCTGGAGAGCCTCGATCAAGCCGGGCTCCAATTGAGCTCCTGTGCGCTGCAGGGCCGACAAAAGGCTCTTGGCCGCCTCGGCGCGCCGTTGCTCCATCGAGCGCGCGGCGGCGGCGGCCGCTGCCGCCTTGGCCAGCCGCTCCTGCTGGTCGGCCTGTAGGAAGGCGATCTCCTGAGGGACCTGCTTTTGGAGGTCGTCCAGACGATCCTGCGTCAGCAAGGCGCGCAAACGTTGATGACGCCCACGCGCCAGCTCGATATCTTCCGGCACGACCGCATCATTCCGCGCGCCCACCCGCTCCCACTCAGCCAGAGCCGCAGCAGCTCGCGCGAGTAGTTCCGCGCACCGGGCGAGGATTTCCTCACGCGTGACGATCCGAACGACCTTTGGCCCGCTCATGCCGCCCCCCTTTCGCCCAGGGACAGGGCAATGGCCTCGCGTAGGCGCGCCTTCTCTCGATCCGGCGCCCGCAGCCATCCTTGGCAAGAGACCCGATGAACCTGTCCGATCGAACGCCCCAGGACGGACGGCCGCCAGAGTTCTCGCGCCCGCGCCCCAGCCAGAAGTGCATGACGCGGCGCATCGCACTCGATGCCCAGCCCGTAAAGGCCGGTCTTTGGGTTCTCCAGGGCGAAGTCCAGGCCAAAGGCGCCGCTATCGCGCACCCGATGCGGCGTCCACCCCAGCGAGGTGACGTACTCAGCGACGGCGGCCTCGAAGCCGTCGAGATCTGACGCCATGGCCCCGCGCCGCTCGTCTGGCCGTTCGGTCAAGCGCCCTAGCAGGCCGCGTGCGTTGTCCAGCTCACCGCTCGACATCATGCGCGCGTACTCCAAGTAGGCCTGCAGGAAATCACGAGGCGTCTGAGCCGCGCGCCGGGTTCCCAGGAAGTCGGAAATTTCGGCGATCGGCATGGACGTGACCATGACCACCGCTTCGCGTGCGCGGGTGACGGCGACGTTGAGGCGGCGCTCTCCCCCGCCCTGCCCCAAGACCCCGAAGTTGCGCCGGAAGGTGCCTTGGGCGTTTCGGCCGAAGGTCGACGAGAAGATGATGACATCGCGCTCGTCGCCCTGGACGTTCTCCACGTTTTTGACGAAGAAGCCCATGTCTTCCCCACCCTCAACCCGGTCACGCTCCTGGGCCAGCGCTTGGCGGAACTCGAGATCGGTCTCGGCGCGGGTCTCGATCATCTCGTCGATGAGATCGGCCTGCTTGCGGTTAAAAGACACCACGCCGATGGACCGACGAGCATGCGGCTCGCGCTTCCAGACCTTGGCCAAGATATCGACCACCCTGCGGGCTTCGGCTTCATTGACCTGATCTTCGTAGACGCCGTCGGTCCGGATGAGGGTGATCGGCCGCACGCGCTTGATCTCAGCGTCAGGGTGGCGCGCAGGCACGCTCAGGCGCTTGCCGTAGAAGGCCGCGTTCGAGAACTCGACGAGTTCGCGGTAGATTGACCGGTAGTGGATTTGCAGCGTCGTGGCCGGTAGCACCGTCTTGGCCAGGGCCAACAGATCGGGGCAGTCCTTGATCTCTCGACGGTTCCAGGTTTCGGCGACTTCCTCTCGCGCCTCCTCATCGGCGTCGTCGTCGGCTTCCTCCCCCTCGTAAAGTCCAGCCTCGTCGTTCTCCACCTTGCTGTTGAAGAAGTTGGTGGGCGGCATCTGCTTCTCATCGCCGCTGACGATCAGCTTGCCGCTTCGGAACAGGCTGGGAAGCGCGTACTCGACGGGCATCTGCGAGGCCTCGTCGTAGATCACCGTGTCGAACAGAGCCTTCTTCAACGGCAGGACGCGGCTGGCCACATCTGGGTTCATCAGCCAAATCGGCCGCAACGCCATTAGGCCAAGATCCGCCCCCTGGTCGATGAACTCCCGCAAGCGCCTTGCCCGAATGCCCGTCAAGCGCGTGATCGCCTCCCAATCCTTGGGCTGGCCGATGCGATCCATGTTCACGCCCTCGATCAGCAGCCGCCCGTTCAGCCGACGCATTTCTCCGTCCGCCAAGCGCAGGGCGTTGATCTTGGAATTCAGTTCGGCCGCTTCCAGCAACAAGGTTGGATGACGTGTCTCAAGGCGCGCCTTCCAGGCCAACCGCGCCTCGCGTCCGATCGTACGCCGAATTTCATCGTCGAGATCCTTCAGGGCCAGGGCCTCGAAGGCGCTCGCGCTGCCACGTAGAACAGCGAAGACGGCCAGCGCCTGCGCCTCGAGCAGTAACGCACGGGGCCGGAAACGCTGATAGGCGGCCGTGACGTCGAGGACGGACGCGATCGCGGCAATGGCCTGGCCATTACCCTCGTTGGCGGCGATAGCGTTGCTGCGCGCCTCCAGCCACGCCGGCTCGAACCAAGGCGCTAGGTTAGCCAAAGCCCCCAAGCTCAGGCCGCGGGCCTCATGGCGCGCATAGGCGCGTTCATGCTGATCGAAGAAACCCTCCAGGGCGTCTAGGCTACCTTGCTCAACGACGTGGAAGGCAAGATCGGCTGCCGGGTGGGCCACGACGCGCCGCAGGTGGTCGGCCGTATTCGCCACCCGACCGCGCAGACCCTTGGCCAAGTCCAAGAGGTCGGGGCGCGCCAGCGCGCCGATCCCGGCGTCCGGCTCGACGAGGGCCCGGTGGATAGCCTCCAGGCGTCGCCGCCACGGCCGCAAATCCTTCTCAGCGCGGATGGTCTCCAGCGGACGTAGCGTCGGCTCCAGCGCATGTCGCCGCAGGAACGCCTTTAGCCGACGCTGACGGCTCCATCGCGCTGGCGACAGGCGCGCCCAAAATCCTGCGGGCTGGTCCAGCGCCTCTAGCAGATCCAGGAGTTCGGACAGCTCGTGGTCGCTCAAGGTCACCGCCACGGCGACTAACGGCGGGGCGAGGTCGCGGGTGGGCAAGGCGGCCAGCCCCTCGGTGATGGCGTCCAGCTCGCCCAGATCGAGGGCCGAACGAGCGTCCACGTCGGGCCGCAGACGCGGCGACCAGCGCTGCACAGCTTCACGCTCTGCCGGAGACAGCGCCCGCAAGCTGGCGGCATGCTGCCCCATCCAGGCCTGGAACGGCGCCGGATCATCCATCGCCAGCGCGCCCACCGTCCGTTCCAAAACGGTCTGGCGCGCGCCCTCGTTCTGCAGAAACGCGGTGAAGTCTGCCTCGAACGCCTTGATCGTCTCCTCGTCGGGACTAAAAGCCGTGGTCGCCGCCAGGGGGTTGCCCTCGTATCGCGCGGGCAACCATAGGCGCGCCAACGGACCGCACGCCTCTTCCAACGAGGCCACCGCGCCCGCGTTCAGGTCCGCGACCACAGATCGCAGGCCCGGCGCGCTCACTGCCGGGCGTGGCCCGGCGTCATAGCCAATCAAGTCTCCGACAATAAGACGATAGCTCAGGCCCGTGGCTTGGTCGTCGGCATGCAGGGCCCCGTGGTGGGCGTTGAGATCGCGCTCATGGGCCTCGATGCGGGCGGCGATCTGCGGCCGTTGCAGACGCCAGAGACCCGAGCCGGGTCCCTGGCCCCACAGCTCTTCCAGTTGGGTGCGGACGGCCGTCAGGACGGCACGCCGATCCTTATTGACGTCGTTGATCATCACCATGCGCTCGCCGAGGCCTTCGGCGTCAAGGCGCTTGCGCACGACCTCGAGCGCGGCCTGCTTTTGGCAAACGATCAGCAGACTGCGTCCGCGGCCGATCGCATCGGACACCATGTTGACGATGGTCTGGCTCTTGCCAGTGCCTGGCGGACCTTCGACCAGCAGCCCAGCCCCTTCCCTGGCTTCGAGCACCGCCATCTCCTGTGAGGGATCACTGGCGGCGGTGAAGTAGCGATCCAGTTCCGGCGGATGGGGCGGCGTCGCCCTTTCAGGCGGGTCGCCAATTCGCAGGACCGTCTCCAGGGCAGATCCGACCGGCGGGATGCCCTTAAGGTGCCGCAAGTCCTCCATCACCGCCTGACCCAGATAGGCTAGGTGGAAGAGCACGCCGCTGCAGATGAGTTGGTCCTGGCCCTGGGCCAGCTTGACGTCCTTGTTGGGCAAGGCCGTCAAGGTCCGCGCCCCAATCGAGCGCGCCAACTCACCCAGGCCATCCATGACGTCGGCGGCGCTCAGGCTCGCACGTCCGAGCAACTCCCGCGCGGCCTCGTCCCAGCGACGCGCCGCGTCCGGCCCAAGGATGGCGTCCAGCGCTGGATTGAGCCGCACCTCCTCGCGATCGCGATCGAAGGTCAGGCTGATACGTCCCCGCGCGCCCAGCTCGGGCTGCACCTTGACCGGCCAGAGCAGCACTGGGGCGATGCGCGGCTTGACGTTTGGCTTAGCTTCCTGGAGCAGCAGGAACGGAAAGCCGAGATAGAGGCCATCAATACCCGTGTCCCGCCGATAGAGCGTGGCATGGCTATGCAGAAGGCGCAGTCGACGTTCGAGCTTGGGGTCGTTGGTCAGGACCTCGGGGTCGATGTCAATGGGCTGCTCGTTGCGCAGCAGCAGATGATCCAGGAGACCAGCGGCGGTCCTACGCTCGCTGCCCAGTTCTACTAGGTCGAGCTTGGCCCCGGTCTTGCCCACGACCATGCGCGACAGCGGTCCGCGCATCACCCCGCCCGTCAGGCGACGCGAGAAGAAGTCCAGGATGGTGGAGACATAGGCCTGCTTCGGGGGCGCGACCCATACGTCCCAGGGCAAGCCCAGTAACGCCAGCGCTTTGGCGATAGGCAGACGGCGCTCCAGCCGAAACTGGTCGGCCCAATCGTCCAGGCGCTCAACGCCACAACGGGCGAAGCCTTCCAGCCGGCTCTCGATCTCGGCGTAAACCTCGCGGCGGGGATGATCCAGCCAAGCGGCGGCCTGGTCAGGATCGAAGCTGTCCAGCCCCGCTCGCCTGGCATGCTCGGCAGCCTCGGCGAGAATGGCGTCGGCTGTACGGAACTGACCGACATCGGCGCTCAACAAAAGGATGAAGTCCTCGTCCGTCGTCTGGCGGCGCTCGAGGATGGCGACAAGCCCGGGATGATCGGTATCGGGCAGCACGCGGCGCCGCTCAGCCCACTGGGCGGCCAAGTGAGCCCGCGAGGTGGACAACAGATGGATCTCCAGCTCGGGCTCGCTGAGGACGACGTCCATCTGCCGAGCCTTCTCCCGCACGGCGCCGGCGCGAACCCGCAGCTGGTGTAGCCAGGGTTCGGCGCCCTTGCGTTGCAGCAGTTCGGGCGCGGGCCCCGAGATCAGAGCGTATCCAGCCTCAGGATTGTCGAGCAGCCAGCCGGGCGTGACGATCTCCCCCCGGCAAATCAGCGGCATGGCGGGATTGAGGGCTTTCAACGCCAGGCCCAGGCGCAGATCCTCGGACGCGCCGTCGAGATTGGCCAGATTGCGCAGCTCCGCCTGCAAGGCCGGATCGAGGTCGGCGTCCTGGGCCCAGGTGGCCAAGGCCCCGCCGATCAGAAGTCCACGGGCTTCGTCCCAGACGTTCGCCTGAGCGGCCGCGAGCGCGAATTCCGTTGGGGCGGCGTAGGATTTTCGGCCCAGGGCAAGGGCGCGTCGCCCCGCCGTGTGCCCTGACGGCAGAGAGGAGATTGGCGCTGGCGGCGTCTCTCCCGCCAGCCACAGTTGCGTCTGGGGCCAGCCCCAGCGTTCGTGGCGATCCCGGGCCAGGAGGCCGCGCAGCAGACCCTCTACCCGCGGATCAAGGCCTTCGGGAATCGGCGCGCCGTTGGTCAGGACCTGGATCAGGAACGATTGGTCGTCGGCGCCAGCGAAGCACGCGCCGCGTGTGACCTGCTCCAGCAGAACCATACCCAGGCTCCACCAGTCGCTAGCGGCGGCCACCCCGCCCGCTAACGCCTCAGGCGCCATGTAACGGCTGGTCTCCAACGGCGAGACCACGTCCAGATCGAACTCCGAGAGCCGGGCCGAGCCAAAGCTGGTGACCACAAGATCGAGAGGCTCCCTGGACCTGACCAGCAAGGCGCTCGGGCGAATGTCTCGGTGGCGCAGGCCATGCTCATGCAGCGAATGCAAGGCGCCGCCCACTTCCAACAGCACGGTAGACAGCGTGTCGACGTCATCGCGTAGTAGGCCGAGGTCCGCCAGGGTGCCCCCCTGCAGGTCCTCGGTCACCTCGTAGGCGCGACCTTCCCAGTGACCGGTCTCGATGATCTCCGGCACGTGGTCTCGCGGCAGCGTCCTCAAGAGATCTTGCACCTCCGGGTCCGGCTCGTAGCCGGCTGTATAGAGGGTAACCACCGCCTGACGGTCGTCGCCTTCGCGCCGGCCGATGAAACGCTCTCGCGCGGCGCTCTGGGAAAAGCGGCGCTCCAGAATCCAGTCGTGGATCGCGTCGACCTCGCGGACGACTGCGTCCTCCGCGTCGGCAGCGAGGGCCTCGGCCGCGTGTCCCGCCGCGCCGGTCCCGCCCAGCTCCTCGACTGGGTCAGCGCCACAGACTGGACAAATCAGGTCGCCCGGATCGAGCCCGTGCCCGTTCTGGCAAAGCGTCTGGACCTGGACCGGCGGCGGTGCAGCTGTATCGGTCGGACGCCACCCTGCTGGACGCAGCGGCGCATTGCTGAGATCCCATCCGCACTCCTGGCCGCCCTCCAGCCCCCCTTCGCAGAAGAACTCGCTGGCCGGCCGCTCGCTATGACAGCTTGGACAAAACTTGATCATTCCCCCGCCCCCGCGGTTCGAGCCGTCATGTCAACGCGATGTCCGCTTCGCCGCATGGCCTGTCGGAACCGCTGAAAATCGCCACGCGCCGGGATCCCGGCGAACCAGGCGCCGCCCTCTTCGTCGAACATCAAGTCCAGCCGCCGGTCGGCGCTGTCTGCTGGCCGCTCGAAGACCGAGAAGATCGCCCCGGCCGGCGTCAGGCGGTGGAGCATCTGGTTGTCGCTACCGCGCAGCGCCAGGGTCTGGTCGGCGTGGAGGTCGAAGGGACCGCTGACCAGCGCGTCAATGAGATCCGGATGTTCCGCTAGCCAGGGTTCGACCTGGTCGCGCTCATAGCCGGTGAATACCAGCACCGTGCCGCCGTGGCGCGCGCGCCATCCCGTCAGCAGCGTCGCCAGCGCGTCGGGCTGATCGAAGGGTTCGCCGCCCGAAACCGTCAGGCCGTCAGCCTCACTCGTCCACGGCTCGATCGCCTCCAAGACAGCGTCGACCGCGACCGGCGCGACAACATCAACGTCCCAGGTGTCGGGCGAAATGCAGCCCGGACAGCGTATCGAACAGCCCTGAAACCAGAGGCCCACGCGCCGTCCAGGTCCCAGCGTGGTGACCGGGAAATGAAGTCGCGAAATCCTGACCGTGCTCACGCGCCATCCTTCAGGACCAGGGTCGAAACCGGTCCGTCCACGACATCGGCGATCACGAAAGGTCCGGGACGTCCGGCGTCGAAGAGCGCCCGCGCCAGGGGATTGATCAGATGGGCCTCGATCATGTTGCGGATGCCGCGCCCGCCATTGGAAAGGTCGGCGGTGCAAAGTGTCAGAAGCCGGTCCTGGGCCTTCGGCGATAGCGACACCACATGCCCGACGGCGGCCGCGTCGGCCAGTACGCCGGCCACCATCGCCTCGAAGATCCGCGTTCCGATCTCGGAGCGGATGAAATCGAAGACGATGATATTCTCCCCGATCCGATTGAGGATCTCAGGCCGATTGAGGACTTGCTTGAAGTGGACCTCGATTTCCGAACGCAGCCGCGCTTGAACCTGCTCAAAGGGGTCCCCGGGACCGACATTGGCCACCCGGCCGCCGCTCTCGTCAGCGCGGTAGACGCCAAGGTTCGAGGTGAAGACAATCAGAGCCTCCGAGAAGTAGACCTTGTCGCCCCGCCCCGAGGTGAGCACCCCGTCGTCGAGGATTTGCAGGAACTTGTCGAGGATTTTGGGATGGGCCTTTTCGATCTCGTCGAACAGCACGACGCTGAAGGGGCGCTCGCGCACGGCGTTGGTCAGCTCCCCCGACATCGTATCCGACGTAGCCGGGCGGCGCGCCGATCAGGCGCTGATCGGCGTGCTCGGCGCTGAACTCGGACATGTCGAAGCGGATGTAGGCGGTCTCGTCACCGAACAGCAGTTCCGTCACGGACTTGGCCAGCTCCGTCTTGCCCACACCGGTCGGTCCGGCCAAGAAGGCCACGCCGCGCGGACGCCCGCTGCGCTTGCTGCCTGAAAGGCCGGTGGCCGCGCGCTTGACGATATCCAGCATGTGGGTGACGGCGTGCTCCTGGCCGATCACCCGGCGCGCGATGAAAGCCTCGCCCCCCCGGATCTTGTCCGGTTCGATCTTCTTCCAGGCATCCTCGGTGACGCCGACCTTATAGCGGCGGATAGCATCGCCGATGTTTTCCACCCGCACGCCCTCGGCGCGGGCCAACTGGGTGATAGCGCTCAGGTCCATCAGCAGAAGGCCTTCGGTGCCGTCGACCAGCTCATCCTCAGCCGCCGCGAGCACCTGGGCGCCTGATCCCGTCCGCCCGACAACCCACGCAGCAGCTGCGGCGCGATCGCGCGGCGAACGGCCCGGTCGGGCGTGGCGATCGGAATATGTCGCAGTCGGGGATTGTTGATGGTCAGCCAGTCAGGCAGGTCGCCTTCCTTATCGACGACCCAGAGGATCGTATTGAACAAAGGGGAGCGTTCGGCTCCAACCGGCCGAGCGCTGGCGGCCTGGGCCAGCACCAGGGCGCGTGAGAAGAGATGATGCTCGACCGGCGACAGGGCCTCGGGCCTGACCGCCAGGCGGGAAGCAAAATCAATCACGAGCGCCACCGGCTCGCCCTCTAGTCCGACGAGGCGCTCCAGCGCCGCGCCGAGGGCGTCGATGCCCGCCGCCGCCCGGCCCTGGCTCGCGGTCAGCCCTAAGAGCCCCAGCACAGCGTTGGGGTCGCGACCGCCAGACGCGCCTTGACTGATGACCGAGAAGCCGTCGACGAGGTTGAAGTTTATGACATCGGCATAGCCCGCCTGGGCCAAGCTATCCGCAAGCGTGGCCTGTAGCGGACCGGCAGTGAAAGAGTTGCCCACGCGCATCAACTGCAGATCACGGACATTGCCGCTCAGGACGAACTGGCTCTTGAGCGGCAGGAACCTGCTGAGGTCCTTCAGCCAGCGGGGCCGCGGATCATCGTCGTGCAAAAGTATCGCCCCCTACTCCGGTCCACGAGCATAGCGCGCCACCCGTCCACGCCAAGTTTTGTGATGGCCAATGTTCCCGCCAAGGTGAAGTATCCCAGCGAGCAGCAACCCAGGCCAGGGCATCCGCGAACCGCCCCCTTCGTCAGAGCGCCAATCGGCGGGTCGCACAATCGGCGGCAAGGCTGTTCACGCCGTCCTTGAGTTGCCTATAGGCATGTTGATCTAGGTTTCGCTCGGCCCAGCGATCAAAGCCTCGCAATTGACCGGCGTTGGACCGTTGACTGCAATCCAACCGTCCAAGGTCGAGCCAAAGGGCGTGACACAGATGGCGCCGACGCTGCCCAGACGAGCCTCCACCGCATGAGCCTTGGCTGTGTCGCCCCAGAGAAGAAGACAACGGCGGGAGCGACGCTCGCGGTGTACCCGGGACAACTCAACCTCTAAGCTCCACCATTGCCTCAACTCTCAAGTTTGCTACCCTCGGTTCAGGGAGAAGCAGTCATGAGCGAGCAGTCCGAGGAAAAAGGAGCGCCGCAGCCGGTCGCCACCGTCTCGAAAGCGGTGCTCGGTGCATTCTTGGAAGACTTGGCCAAGAACGAAGGGTTCGAGGACGTAGCGTCTACCTTGAAAAAGGTCGTGATTGAGGACGGCGTGTTCGCCGAGCCCGCGATCCGGGCCGCGATCTTTCCGGACGCCCCATGATCCGGATCGAACGTATTCGCATTCAAAAGTTCCGGGGGATCATTGACCTGGAATTGGCGCTCGGCGGCGAGAACTTCGCCGCCTGCGGCCCCAATGGCACAGGCAAGAGTGGCATCGTCGATGCGATCGAGTTCGCGCTGACCGGCAACATCTCGAGACTCTCGGGCCAGGGTACTGGCGATCTTTCGGTACCGAAACATGGGCCGCACGTCGACTTTCGCAACAAACCCGAGCAGGCGTCGGTCGAGTTGGAAGTCAGCTTCCCGACCCTAGCCGGTAAGAAGGCGACGATCCTGCGCACTGTGAAGGCGGCGGGCTCTCCCAAGGTTACCCCGTCCGATCCGGATATCCTCGCCGCCCTCCAGGCGGTCAGTCTGCATCCCGAGTTCGTCCTCTCGCGTCGAGAGCTGATCCGATACGTAATTTCGAAGCCCGGTGATCGCGCCAAGGAGGTGCAGGCGCTGCTTCGCCTCGAAGACGTCGAGAAGCTGCGTGGCGTCCTATTGAAGATCCAGAACGCCGCTTCCAAAGCCGTGGACCCGTTGGAGCGGGTTGCGGCTGACGCCCGCACCGCCTTGCTCACTGCGCTGCAAATATCGGACTTCACGAAGACGGCCGTGCTGCAGGCGGTAAACCCGCATCGCGCAACGCTCGGTCTCGCGCCTCTCACCGACCTAGCTGCGACGACCGCGCTCGACGACGGCATGCAATCAGCCAGCGGCGGGCTGGCCGCACATTCGGTGCCAAAGGCTCAGGCAAAGGCCGACATCGCGGCGATGAAGGAGCAACTGGCGGGTTTGGAGTCCGCTGATTTTGCCGGCCAGCTGGAGGCGTTGCTCCCCGAACTCGAAGGGCTTGCGGGTGATCCAGCCAGCGCGGACGGCGTCAAGCGAGAGACTCTGATCAATACGGCGCTGGAGATGTACGACGATGAGCGGTGTCCGGTGTGCGACACGCCGTTTGAACCAGATCACTTCACCGCCCACCTAAAGGCGAAGCTTGACCATCTCGCAGATGTAACGGCGCGCCGGAAGAAAATCGCCGAGGCGACCAAGCCGATCACCGCCGCGATTCACGCGGCCGGGACAGCCCTCGCCACGGTCATCGCTTACGGTGCGCAGTTGAAGCCCGTTGTCGACACCGCCCCTTTGTTGACGTTCAAGCAAACTTTGGCCGGCCGCTATGTGCAGATCGACAAGCTACTGCCGCTGGCCGACACGCTGGCCGTTCTCAAAGCCAGCTATGGCAGTTCCACGTTGACTGAGGCGGTGTCCGCCCTGGAAGCCGCGGTGGAGGCCATTCCTGATGCTAGCCTGACGGACACGGCCAAACAGTTCCTGACGATCGCTCAGGAACGTCTCAGCGCATATCGTAAAGCTCAGAAAAGTCTTGCCACTTCCAAGGCCCAGGCCACGCGCGCCGTAAAAGTCTACGAGGTGTTCGGCGCCTCCACTACCACGGCGCTCGAAGGCATTTACAAGGACGTCCAGGAGGCCTTTTCCGAACTCTATCGAGAGATCAACAAGGACGACGAAAGCGGCTTTACGGCAAAGCTCATCCCCTCTTTGGGGAAGCTGGGCTTCGACGTCGATTTTTACGGACGTGGCGGCTTCCCGCCCGGCGCCTACCACAGCGAAGGGCACCAGGATGGTATGGGCCTTTGCCTCTATCTAGCGCTCATGCAGCACCTGCTTGGGACAGGATTTTCCTTCGCCGTTCTCGACGACGTACTGATGTCCGTAGACCGAGGACACCGTCGCGAGGTCTGCGCGCTGCTCAAGACACGCTTCCCTGACACTCAGTTCATCTTCACCACGCACGATGACGTGTGGCTTAAGCACATGGTCTCCGAGGGTCTCATCAAGAACAAGCGCTTCGTCCATTTCAAAACCTGGAGCGTGGATGTCGGGCCTGCTCAATGGACCAAGGACAGCGTCTGGGATGAGATCGACGGCCACGTTCAGAAGAACGAGATCAGCGTGGCCGCCGGCATCCTGCGCCGGCATCTTGAGTATTTCGCGGGTGAGGCCGCCCACAGGTTACGTGGAAAGGCGGAGTTCAAGGGCGACGGCAATTTCGTTTTCGGCGATTTGATCATCGGCGCCACGTCGGCAATGAGCGAGGCCTTCAAGAAGGGCAAGGAGGCCGCGAACTCGTGGAACCAGCAGGACAAGGTCGCGGTGATCACCACGCGGCATGAGGTGTTCAAAGCCGCCGAGCAAGCCGCGAAGCTCGATCAGTGGCAGGTCAACGCCAGCATCCATTGGAACCCGTGGGCGGATATGCAAAAGGCCGACTTCATGCCTGTGGTCGCAGCCTATCGAACTTTTACCGATCAGTTTTCCTGCACATCCTGCAGCGCAATGCTTTCAATCACCCCGACTTTCGGCACGAAGCAGGAGTTGAGGTGCGACTGCGGCGCTTCAAACATCAACTTGAACGCCAAGAAGTAGGCGCGAGCGATTGCAGCCACCAGGTCCTTGTATCCTAGGCTGAACTAGACGACCGCGCGCTCTTCAGGGATTTCCGTCCTCAACAACTTGCCTGCTTCCAGCCGTCGCCCTAGCGCCTCAAGGAACCCAACGTACCGCTCCTGCCCCTTGGCCGACTGCGCCCTCTGGTCTGCCTCAGCCAGCACGGGCGTTGCCGTCAGCCATGCCCTCACGAACAGCGCCACCGCCTCGTTCGAGATCGTGACGTCGCGCTGGATCCGCTCCAGCTCACGCCCCATCCGATCAAGCCGCCGCACGACAGCCGCTTCCTGGGCCTCGTCGCCATCGGCCGACAGGAACGACGCCAACGCCGCCTGCATGATCTCTGACTTCGAGCGCCGCATCCGTCGCGCCGCCGCGTCCAGCGACAACGACAGGTCCCGGCTCAGGAAGACCTTGGTCTGCACCTTCATGACGACCTCACAGCGGGATACCGTCGTCAGGATCCAGAGCGGCCTGCCGCGCCGCCGACCTGAAGCGCCGCGCCTGTTCGGCCTGCTGGGTCTCGTCGCCGCCTTCGTCGACGTCGGACCACGGAGCCTCATCGCCGGCTGTTGGCGGCAATTCGGCGTTAAGGCCCGGCAGTTCCGGTTCGAGCTTCAGTCCGCCCTCATCGGCGCCGGCCCCGGATGCGGCCTTGCCGCTGGCCGCGTCGACAATCTCGGTCCAGACATTCGTCGCGCCCGCCGAGATCGGCGACAACTCCCGCGGTGGCGGTTCAACCCGTTCGGCCAGCCGACGGTCGGCGTAGTAGCGGATCTTCCCCGCCCGGATGGGCGCCAGGCCCGACACCTGGACCACCGCCTGGTCGGCCGGGAGCTGCATCACCTCGCCAGGGGTCAGCAACGGACGGGCGGTCTCCTGCCGACTGACCATCAGGTGGCCGAGCCACGGCGACAAGCGGTGCCCGGCGTAGTTCTTCATCGCCCGCATCTCGGTGGCGGTGCCCAGGCTGTCGCTGATCCGCCGCGCGGTGCGTTCGTCGTTCGTGGCGAACGAGACGCGGACATGGCAGTTGTCGAGGATGGAGTTGTTCTCGCCGTAAGCTTTGACGATCTGGTTGAGGCTCTGGGCGATCAAAAAGCAGCGGATGCGGTAACCCGCCATAAACGCCACCGACTGCTCGAAGAAGTCGAGTTGGCCAAGCGCGGGGAGTTCATCCAGCATCAACAGCAGCTCCTGGCGGTCCTGGGCGGTCTCCAGCCCCTCGGTCAGGCGCCGACCGATCTGGTTGAGGATCATCCGGATCAGCGGCTTGGTCCGGCTGATGTCGGACGGCGGGACTACCAGATAGAGGCTGACCGGCCTGCCCTGCCCGACCAGATCGTCGATACGCCAATCGCAGCGCGATGTGACGGCGGCCACCACTGGATCGCGGTAGAGGCCCAGGAAGCTCATCGCCGTGGAGAGCACGCCCGACCGCTCATTGTCTGACTTGTTCAGGACCTCACGGGCCGCGCTGGCGACGACGGGGTGAGGCCGGTCGCCAAGATGCCGCGTCGACATCATCACCCGCAGGGTCGTCTCGACCGGCCGGCTGGGATCCGACAGGAAGTTGGCCACTCCGGCCAAGGTCTTGTCGGCCTCGGCATAGAGGACGTGCAGGATGACCCCGACCAGCAGCGAGTGGCTGGTCTTCTCCCAGTGATTGCGCCGCTCTAGGGCGCCTTCTGGGTCGACCAGGATGTCGGCGATATTCTGGACGTCCCGGACCTCGGTCTCGCCCCGCCGGACCTCCAGCAAAGGATTGTAGGCGCTCGAGCGACTGTCGGTCGGATCGAACCGCAGCACCGGTCCGATGCGCGCGCGGCAGGCGGCCGTCAATGTCCAGTTCTCACCCTTGATATCATGGACAATCGCCGAGCCGGGCCAGGTCAGCAGGGTCGGCACGACAAGACCCACACCCTTGCCTGAGCGCGTCGGCGCAAAGCACAGGACGTGTTCGGCGCCGTCGTGACGCAGGTAGTGACCGTCCAGGCTGCCCAGCATCAGGCCGTCCTCGCCGAGCAGGCCCGCGCGCCGAACTTCGTCCGTCAGCGCCCAGCGCGCAGAGCCGTAGGTGGTCACCTTCGCCGCCTCGCGCGCGCGCCAGATCGACATGCCCATCGCCACGGCGACGGCGCTCAGCGCACCGCCCGCCGCCACGAACGCACCGCGCGCGAAGATATCGGGCGCGTAGGCATCGTAGACGAACCACCAGAAGAAGAAGGCCGGCGGTGGATAGATCGGCCAGTCGCGGAAATGGAACCATGGCGGCCCGAGCCCGACCTGGAAGCCTAGCCGCCAGGCCGTCCATTCGGTCGCCGTCCAGACGCCGGCCAGCGTCAACAGGAAGACGACCAGGACCTGGCCCCACAGAACCTTCGTGCCGCTCATAGGAAATTCCTCCGCGTCAAAGTCCCAGCCCCCGCTTGCGTCCGAGCGCCCAATCGACCCCACCGCCGGGCGTCATCACTCCCTTGACCATCTCGTCCCGGTGGCTTTCGAGGGCCCGCGTCCAGGGCACGAGCTGGAAGCCCAACCCATCATCGATCATCGCGAACCGGCCAGAGGCCAGGTCCATCCGCCGCCTATAGACGCCCGACACCGTGTCGCCCGGCGCGGCGTCGCGCGCGGCAAGGCCCGTCTCCTGCGAAAGCGCGATCCGCGTGCGCGACAGTTCCTCGCGCCGCAGCTTGCCAAGCAGATCCGAGACCGGCCGCCCCGTCTCGTCGGCCATGCCTCTTTTGATCAGTTCCTGTCGGCGCGCCTCCAGCGCCCCACGAACCTCGCGTCCGAAGGCTCCGGCGATCGGCGCCGGCTCGGACGACACCAGCCGGCGATCGAGCCAGGTCGCGCCGTGGGCCGTGATCTGAGCCCGCAGCGACAGGTCGGACCGGTGGACCAGGTCGACGCGGGGCGCGCCACCTTCACGAGCGATCCCGCGAACCTCGACGAGCCCGCCCAGGCGCGTGTCGCCGGTCCGCTCCAGGTCGGCGCAGCGGAAGTGATGAAGCCGGCCATCTAGGCCATCGACGACCACATAGGCCTGGCCGCTCAGCTCGTCGTGGAGCCCACGATCGACAAGACGGCCGACCACGGGTTGGTCCGGCGCTTCTGGATGCAGGACGTAGTGGGCTGGATCTCGCAGCTCGCCCCGCGTCGCCGCGTGCATGGTCTTGATGATGTCGCCGCGTAGCGCCAGGGCCCGAAGCTGCTGTTCCAGATCCGCCGGCGTTCGCCAGACACCGCCCCGGCCCTCGGCCAGCCCGAGCCGTTCCAGATGCTCGATGCGTCCCAGATGCCGCGGCGCGGTCGGCCCCTCTGGCCCGGGACGCAGATCGATGCGCCCGGCTTCGTCGCGCAGGTCGCGCAGCTGTCGGTCCAGACTGGTCCAGCGATCGGCGGTCACCTCGCGGTCCAACGCCGCGTTGATCTCCGCTTGCGACCTTGGCCCCAGCTCCAGGGTGACCAGGCGCTCGGCCGCTTCCCGCAGGCCCTTGGTCAGGTAGTCGCTGTCGATGACGAGATCGGCGCCGTCCTCGGCTCGGCCGCGAACCAGCACGTGGACGTGAGGATTGTCGGTGTTCCAGTGATCGACCGCGATCCAATCCAACCGCGTGCAGAGATCCTTCTCGGCCTGGACCATCAGGTCCCGGGTATAGGCCTGCAGGTCCTCCAGGCGGTCAGCGTCCTGCGGGGAGACGATGAAGCGGAAATGATGACGATCGTCCTCACACCGCTGGGCGAAGGCGTCGTGGTCGGCGACGCCGTCGCGATCGAACATCTCGGCCGGACGGCCATCGCGCGTAACGCCCTCGCGCCGTAGGTAGCGCATATGTCGGGCCAACGGCGCGGCGCGGTATCGGTCGCCCTTGTGCCGCACGATCCGCGTCTTGACCACGACGCGCCGGCCGGCGGCGCGAGCGGACCGGCGCACGCCGCCGCGCCCGATACGGCGACGCCCGCCGCGGCCGCCACCGTCCAGCACGCCCTGTCCGCTCCGCCGGGCCGCGCCCAGGACCTCCCCGACAAAGCCCCGCCCCAGGGCCGCAGAGGCGCCGCGATCGCCGATCCGTCCCAGGCGGACGAAAAACTCGTCCTCGGCGCTCATCGACGCCTCCGAAGACGAAAGGTCCCGGATAAGCCGCTGATTTTCTGAAGAAAGCGATGAAGACCGGGACCAGCCCCTAAAACGGGGTCCTGGAAATTTCCCTTATCCACCAACATCTTGCCGGCCGAAGGTCCCGGCCCTTTAATCTTGCCATCCTCTTCGCCTTCAAGTTTGCGTTCGGTTGTTGCACTCTTGTTCTCCTTCCATGAGACGAACCATGTCGGGCTCCTGATGATCGAGGGAGGTCGGCCGTGGCGTCGAAGCGCTACCAAAACCGAGGACTGCGGACCTACTGGGCGGTCCACATCGAGGCCTGGCGGCTGAGCGGTCTGTCGCGCGCGGCGTACTGCGGCGAGCACCAGCTCAAACCCGGCGTCTTCAGCAGTTGGCTGAAGAAGATCGGTGACGCCGACGCCTTGCAGCACAAGCCTTCGAGCAAGCGAAAGCCTCCGCCGCGACGCTCCGCCAGCGAGGTCCGCAACAGGGCCGTGCAGGCGTTCTGGGCCATGCACGTCGAGGCCCAACTGTGGAGCGGACTGAGCGCCGCAGAGTACGCCAGCGCCCATCGACTGACACCGTCGTCGCTGCGTCAGTGGCGTCAACGCCTGGACGAAGACCCCCTTGGGATCGATTGGCGAGAGCTCGTTCATCCCAGCGCCCGCCCGTATGTGGGCCCCAGACGAAGCACTAGTGCTAAGGCCCGGACGCCGGAATCCGGCTTGACGGGCGCGACCAGGACCGTCCGCGACGGTGATGGTCGGAGTAGCCGCCGGACGTTCAACGACGAGCAAAGGCGCGCCATCGTCGCCGAGACACAGGCGCCCGGCGCCACGGTCAGCGCGGTGGCCAGGAAGCACGGCGTGGTCACCAGCATGGTGTTCCGGTGGCGCGCCCAGATGGGCCTTGGCCAGGACCAGCGCGCCCGGCTGGCTCGCGTTCGCCTGGTTGGCGAAGGCCTCAAGGCAGCGGGCCAGGCGCCCACGGCGGGCATCCCCTTGCCCATTCCCGAAGGCGCGGTGGCGGTCGATCTTGGCGACGGACGCCGGGTCTTCGCGCCGCCCGGGAGCGATCCGGACGAGGTCCGACGGTACGTGGCCCAGCGGGAGGCGGCGCGATGATGATCATCCCCTCCGGCGTGAAGGTGCATCTGGCGCTGGGTCAAACCGATATGCGCAAGGGCTTCGACGGCCTGTCGATGCTGGTGCAAGACCTGCTGAAGGAAGACCCGTTCTCGGGCCACTTGTTCGCCTTCCGGGGACGAAAGGCCGACACCATCAAGCTGCTCTACTGGGACGGAACGGGGCTGTGCCTGTTCACCAAGCGACTGCAACGCGGGCGCTTCATCTGGCCCCATATCACCACGCCAGGCGGCTGCGTCGTGCTCACGCCCGCACAACTGGCCATGCTGATCGAAGGCATCGACTGGCGGTTCCCAGAGCGCACCTGGAGGCCCGCCATCGCCGGCTGAAACCACGCCAAAACCCCTGTCAAATAAGGGGAAAGTGCTTGGTCGCGGACTCCGAAAATAGTAGAATTGGGCATGCGGCTGGATCTCGAAAACCTGCCTACCGACACGGCCTTGCTGCATCAGTTGGTGCGCGAAATGGCTGGCTTCGTCGGTGAGCGGGACGGCGAGATCGAGCGGCTCAAAGCCATCATCAAGCAGCTCCAGCGCGCCCAGTTTGGCCGCCGGTCCGAGCGCCTGGACGCCGATCAACTGGCGCTGGCCCTGGAGGATGTCGAGACCGATCTGGCCGCCGCCGAAGCGCGCCGGCCCGACATCCTGCCGGCGCCCGCGAGGGCTCAGCCCAAGCGCAAATCGCTCCCCGACCACCTGCCGCGCGAAGACCGGTTGATCGATATCGCCAGCCCGGTCTGCGCCTGCGGTGGCGCGCTGCACAGCATCGGCGAGAGCGTCAGCGAGATGCTGGACTGGGTCCCCGCGCAGATGCGGGTGATCCGGATCGTGCGCCCCAAGTATGCCTGCCGGGCCTGCGCCACGGTGGTCCAGGCGCCGGCGCCGGAGCGACCGATCGACGGCGGCCTGGCCACGCCAGCGTTGCTGGCCCAGGTGCTGGTCAGCAAATACTGCGACCACACCCCGCTCTATCGGCAGTCCAAGATCTTTGCTCGGCATGGCGTGGATCTGGAACGCTCGACACTGGCCGGCTGGGTCGGCGGAGCCTGTTGGTGGCTGCAAGCCCTGCACGACAGGCTGGCCGAAAACCTGTTCGCCAGCGGCCATCTGTTCGCCGACGATACGCCGATCCCGGTGCTGGATCCTGGCCGGGGCCGGACCAAAACCGGGCGCCTCTGGGCCTACACCCGTGATGATCGACCCTGGGGCGGACCCGAGCCGCCGGGCACGGTCTATGTCTATGCGCCGGACCGAAAGGGCGAGCGCCCGGCCGCCCATCTGGGCCGGTTCAAGGGCGTTCTCCAGGTCGATGGCTATGCCGGCTTCGAACCGCTGACGGCGTCCGGGGACGTCAAGCTGGCGGCCTGTTGGGCGCACACTCGGCGCAAGTTCTATGAGATCGCCGAGTCCACCAAGGCGCCCGTGGCCGTCGAGGCGTTGCGCCGGATCGGCGAGCTCTACGCCATCGAAGCCCAGGTGCGCGGCCAGTCGGCGGCGCTGCGACGGGCGGCGCGTCAGGAGTCTTCCCGTCCGTTGGTCGATGCCCTGCACGCCTGGTTCGAACGTCAGCTCACCCGCGTGCCGCCGCGCGGCGCCCTGGCCGAGGCCATTCGCTACGCCCTGGGCCGCTGGGACGCCCTCAGCCTGTTCCTCACCGATGGCCGCATCGACCTCGACAACAACCCCGTCGAGCGCGCGATCCGGCCTATCGCCCTGGGCCGCAAGAACCACCTGTTCGCCGGCTCGGACGGCGGCGGCGACCGCTGGGCCGTGGTCGGATCGCTGATCGAGACCGCCAAGATGAACGGCGTCGAGCCCTTCGCCTACCTGCGCGATGTGCTCGAGCGCATGGTCGACGGCCACCCCGTCAACCGCCTCGACGAGCTGCTGCCCTGGGCCTGGAAGAGCGGAAATCACGTCAACACCTGACCGACGTGCAGCGGCCGGACGCTTACGCCTTCAAAAGCGCCCCCCAGGACCGGATCCTTTCGTTCATGCGCCTTCCGGAAAACAGCGATCACGCCGCACTGCTGGTCGAGGCGCTGGACGCCCTGCGCGATCTGACAACCCGCGCGCACGACGCCTACGACCATGCGGTGGCCGACGATGGATCGGTCGACACCTGGCAGAGCGATGGCCTGAAGGCCGCGATCGAGCGGGCCGAGGCCGTGATCGCCTGGGCGCAAACGACCGCCCCCTGATCCGCACGTTCTGGTCCGCCTCATTGCGCGCCCTCCGCCGCGACGATGGGCAGGACGAACAGCGGGGCCGCGCGCCAATCACGCACGGGCGGAGCGGGATCGGCAGGACCTAAGGCGAGCCGGCGCCGGATCGCGGCGACATAGGCGCGCGTCTCTGCGGGTAAAGCACGACCCGTCGTCAGATGTTCAAGGTAGCGCTGGGGCCCGGCGTTGTAGGCGGCCAGTCCCCCCTCGAACCCGAACCGGTCGTGCAGTCGACGCAGATAGAATGCGCCGGCCAGCACATTGTCGCGCGGATCGAAGGGGTCATCGCCCAGGGCGAGCTGCTCGCGAATCTCGCGCCAGGTCGCGGGCATGAGTTGCATCAGGCCCATGGCGCCCTTGGCCGACACAGCGCCGGGCGCGCCGCCGCTCTCAGCCTCGATCACCGCCAGCAACCCGGCCTTGGGAAGATCAAACCGTGCGGCGGCTTCCTTCACTGCCGCCTCGATGGCGCCCCGTGAACGCTCCGGCGTCGCCGATGCCGCGCGCCCTCCTCCCAAGACCAGAGCCAGACCCACAAGCCCTAAGACCAGCAAGGACGCGCGCTTCGCGCGCGGAGGTCTTGCCATCGTCCCGGTGGACGACAGCTTGCGCCCGTGCTCGCCGCCGTCGAGGGGAGCGCGCTGCGCGCGCCGGCCAAGGAGCCGCCCTCGACCGCGGCTGCGCTCGGTCGCCGACGCGGTCTTGGCCGGGACGAGGAAAGGCCAGGCAAACCGACCGAACAAGGAAAGAACAGGCGCGGCCAACCTAGCGCTCCCAGGTCCACAGCGGGCGCGCGGGACCAACGATGTCTTGGCGGCGCAGCGGTCCGAAATAGCGGCTGTCCAGGCTTGCCGGCGCCGCTAGGTTCAACAGGAAGACTTCATCGGCCGCGAGGCGGCGACAGCCGCGCCAGGGCGTCAGCGGCCGCCCCCAGCGGTCCCTGGTCCGCGCCACAGCGACGATGCGGCCCGCCACGAACACCCGCTCGTCGACGACACAGACCTGCGTTCCCGCCGTCGCCACCACACCCTTCAGCAGCGGTACGTTCAAGGGCAGATACCGCCGCCGAGCCATCCACGCGGCCAGGGCCGCCGGCGGCCGAACGACGGCCAGGTCGCCGATCGCCGGCGCGCGGTGCTCCAGCCAATAGAAGCCGATCGGTGCGCTGGCCGTAGTGTTGAACACCACCCGCTTGCCGGCGGACAGGACGGACGGCGCGACCAGCGCCGCCGCGCCGACGGCGGCGAGCGCCAGGACCAAGGACCGGTCGCGGCTCATCGCCCGAGCCTCCGACGGAGGGACCAGGCGCGATGGCGGGTGCGGTCATACAGACGTGGCGGCAGGCCCACCGTCAGGCGGGCGCCGACATGGCGCCAGTGGTCTGGCGCCACATCTTCCGGCCGGAACCCGCCGCGTTCGATCATGTCGATCGCGTCCAGCGCCGCCCGAACACGTGACCAGCCCGCCAGCCGCAGCAGGATCTCCGCGCCCGGCGCCACGAAGGGATGGCTGGTGAAGGCCTGGCCGGGGGCGACCGCCTGCAGGATGGCGATGCGCGATTCCACCGTGCCGTATTCACCCGCGCGCCATCGCACCAGGGCGAACACCGCGCCGGGCCGGAAACCGACCAGGCGGTTGCGGCGATCGACGATGCGCTCCTCGGCGGCTCTCCCAAACCGCAGCCAGCGCTCGATCTGGCCCTCCAACCAGAAGAGATCGACCCAGGTCGAGGCGGTCGGCGCCGCGCTCATCGCTCGTCGTCCCGAAGCCGATAGGCCGGCGAGATCGCGGCGCTGCGCTTGGCCGGTGGGATCACGTCGACGTCGGTATCGCTCGTCGAGCGCCGCTCACCGCGCTGAGCCCAGGCCTGCAGGTCTTCCAGCGTGTAGACCACCCGCCCGCCGATCTTGCGGTAGACGGGACCGGTTCCGTAGGAGCGGTGCTTCTCCAGCGTGCGGTCGGAGAGACCCAGAAAACGCGCCGCCTCAGGCGTTCGAAGGTGCCTGGGCGGCGCGGCGCGATCGTCGATACCCATGATCGTGTCCTCGGCGACGCCGGGATACGGGCGGCGTCTTTCGGACACGCTGGCGGGTGAATGGCGCCCTCAGGGATGACGAAGGCGGGGGGCGCGATTTCCGACACCCCTCCCCCGCGATCACAGACCCCGGCGCAGAAGATCGAGGTAGCCGCCGTTCATCAGGGCCTTACCGGCGCGCACCAGGCGAATCGTCACGCCTCGGAGCGAAGCGGTGCGCCAGGCTTCGGCGTCCAGGCGCTCAGTCCCGAAGAGGTCGTCGGCGATGGCCCGATAGCTCTGCCCCCGCAAGGCGCCGTCCAGGGCCACGACGCTGCGCGCCAGGCGCGCGCGCTGCGCCGCTGAAAGGCGCGAACCGGGCGGCGGGCGGCCTCGACTAAAGCGTTCCAGCGCGTCGACCGCCCGCACCCGAAGGCCCAGATCGGCGTCGTAGGCCAGCAGCACGGACAACGGCTCATCGCCGCGGGCCTCCTTCGGCAGGATCAGCTGCAGGTGCTCCGAAAGCCGCACGTGAAGTCCGTCATCGGCGCGCCGAAAGACGCCTGACGGCCACCTCCGAGGCCTGGACCGCGGGCTCGCGCCTTCCGTCACGGCCATGGGCAGGACGATGCCCGGCGCCACGTCCCCGCGCCAGAACACCTCGGCCTCGTCGGCGGGAAGCGCGGGATCGGCGGCAAACCGGAGGCCCCAGCGCGGATCAATCGCAGAGGCGACGAAGCCACGCTCACGACGCCAATCGTCCTGATAGCCGGGGTTGCGGCGCAGGAACTCCCAGGCAAAGGCCGGCGCGCTGAGATCGATCAGGCGCCGCCAGCCGCCACCGGCCCCTCCGCCGGGCGGCCGTCCAGCCGCCGAAGGAGCGCTGACCGTGGCCATGGCAACATGGCGCCAGAAGCACCGCTTCCAGCGACAGCTTGGCCTTTGAGATTTGTGAAGCGGCGCGACTGTACCGCTACAAGAACGCGGTCAATCTGAGTTCAGTAACAAGAACGCTGCGCTCTTATTCAACAGCAGCTGCGTATAAGTACGAAGATGGGCTCAGGCTAATTTTTCAATTTTAACGCCACGCCAATCAGCTCGCTGACTACCTTTAGTTCATCCGCTTCGAGAGACGATAACTTCGCAATGATGCCTATCATCGGATCATTCCGCCCGGCCGCGCTCGCGTGAACGCCAGCTCCAAAGAAGTCCCGCACTTCCACTTCGAGCGCCGTCGCTAGGCTAGAAAGTGTTTCGAAGCTGGGTGCGGCTTCGCCATTTTCAATGCGGGTAACCGTGCCGGTTTGCCGACTGATCCGCTCGGCAAGTTGCGCCTGGGTCAGACCGGCGAGCTTCCGGTGATGACGCACCAGCGCTCCAACCTGCTCCTCCAGACTCGCCATACACCCAACCCATCAATTGAGCAGGAATGTTCAGCGACCACTCACGGGCCACACAGCGCCCAGAACCGCATCCTTTCTCAATAACAATCTTTTCAAGCTTCTTTTTGTGTAGGATTTGTGGGGCAATCTCCGGTTGGATCACCCCGTGGACGGATCTTCGCCTATCCCCGCCAGTTCGTCGGAACTGGCCAATGCGCTCGACACCCTCTTCCGCCGCTACGACGCGTGGCTGCGCCGACGCCTGCATAAGCGCTATGGCGCGATGATCGCCGACGACGTCGCACAGGAAACCTACCTGCGCGCCGCGCCCTACCAGGTGCAGCAAAAGATCCGCAGTCCAAAGGCGCTGCTGGCGCAGATCGCCGACAATCTGGCGCGCGATCAGCTGCGTCGGGCCAAGCGCGACCTGGGCGAAGAGACCGGCGAGGCCGCGCTCGGTCAGGTTTCTCTGGAGCCCACGCAGGAATACGCGATCACCCTAAAGGAGATCGTCCTTTCTCTCCCGCCCAAGTTGCGCGATGTTTTCGTTCTGAGCCACATTGAGGGTCTGACTTACCAGGAGATTTCGCGGTTGCTGGGCATTCCGGTGACCACGGTTCATCATCGGATGCGCAAGGCCTTGGAGCACACTTCGTCGGCGATGCGGGACTAGGTGACCATGATCGCAGAACGGCAAGAAGACCGCCAAGCTGAACGTGAGGCGGCCGACTGGTACGCACGACTGAGCAGGACGCCCGTCGAGACCGAGGACCTGGAGGCGTTCTACGCCTGGCGCCGGGATCCGCGAAACGATGCGGCCTACAAGCGCATGGAGGACATCGGCCGCGCGGTTCGAGAGCTGCGGGGCGACCCGGACATGGCCGCGGCGGCGCGCGCCGCGCTCGATCGCGGCGCCACCAAGCGGAGGCGCGAAAGTCGTCGGAAGGTCGTCGCCTTCTCGATCGGGGGCCTGATGACGGCGGCCGCGTGCGTGGCCGGCGTCACGATCCTGCTCAGGGCGCCCAGGACGTTCGACACCGATGTCGGCCAGATGACCGTGGTCCGGCTGGAAGACGGCTCGCGCCTCAGCCTCAACACCGACAGCCGCGTGCGCGTGCGCTTCACCAAGGGTGAGCGTCACGTCGAACTGGTCCGAGGCCAGGCCTTCTTCGAGGTCGCCCACGACACCACCAGGCCGTTCCTGGTCTCTTCGGGCTCCACGGAGGTCCGCGCGGTGGGCACGCAGTTCGACGTGCGCGCCGACGGCTCTAACCTGGTTCGCGTCGTGCTCGCCGAAGGCCGCGTCGCCGTGCGCGACGACGACCGAAAATGGACCCTGGAGCCAGGCCAGGGCATCGCCCTTGGCGCGGATCCGCGATCGGCGCATCCAACCAGCGTCGATGTCACCGCGCTGACGAGCTGGCGCGAGGGCCGCCTGATCTTCGAAGACGTGCCCCTGCGTGACGCGGTAGCCGAGATCAATCGCTACAGCAAAACCAAGCTGGTGCTGGGCGCGGGCGTGCCGGCGAGCCGGCGCGTTTCCGGCCGGTTCGAGACCGGTGACGTCAACGATTTCATCAACGCCGTGACCCTGGCCTACGGCCTGCGCGCGTCCAAGCCCGAGAACGGGCAGATAATTATCGCGGCAAAATCAACTTCCAGTTGACGTCACATTTTTTTCACAGGCCAACTACCCGACCACGCGCCCTCGGTCGTCTCCCCCCAAACAGCCGGCGGCCAAAGCGCGTCAACAAGTGACGACGCCCGCCGGATATGGGAGGAGTTGTATGCGACAGTTGGGTGCGAGTTTGTTGCTTGGGTCGGCTTTGTCGGCGCTGGTCGTAACCACAGCGTCAGCACAGGCGGCGGCGCCGCCAGCTCATGAAGCGGTCGTGTCGGTGGACACGCCCGCCGGCGCGCTGGGCCGTGCGCTCATCGTCCTGGCCGACCAGGCGAAGATCAAAATCTTCTTTTCCAGCGATCTGGTCGCCGGACGGAACGTCCCAGCCCTGAAGGGGCGGTTCACGCCCCGGCAGGCTCTGGGCCAACTCCTGCGCGGCGCCGACCTGGACGTCCAGGCGGCTGGACCTGGCGTGTTGGTGCTGCGCGCGGGCCATGGCGCCGCAATCACGCCCACCGCCGCGGCGCGCCCGCAGACGCCGGCTTCCGTCGAAACAGCGCCCCCGCCGCTCCAGCCTCGCTCGCCGCCGGGAGACGTCGAGCCCAACCAGGTGGCCGAGATCGTGGTGGGCAGCCACATCCGCGGCGTGAAGGACGGCCCCTCGCCTGTCATCGTCCTCAATCGCGACGAACTCGACCGGGCCGGCTACGCCACCGTCGCCGACGCGCTGAACGCCCAGCCCCAGGCGTTCGGCGGCACGACCAGCGACGACACCGGCAGCACGGGCGCGGATCCGACCACGACCAACGGCAGCCGGGCCACGGGCATCAACCTGCGCGGCCTCGGCGCGGACGCCACCCTGGTGCTGATCAACGGCAAGCGCATGGCCGGCGCTGGCCTGATGGGCGACTTCGCCGATGTTTCGGCCATCCCGATGGCGGCGGTGGCGCGCGTCGAGATCCTGCTGGACGGCGCCTCGGCGCTCTATGGTTCGGACGCGGTCGGCGGGGTCGTCAACGTCGTGCTGCGCGAGCGCTTCGAGGGCGCTGAGACGCGGCTACGGATCGGCGGCTCGACGCACGGGGACCTGGGCCAGCGCCAGATCGCCCAGACCTACGGCCACGACTGGAGCACCGGCTCGCTGCTATTGTCGGCCGAGTACCAGCGCCGGGACATGTTGGCCGGCACCGCCCGCAGCTACGCCGCCAACGCCGACCTGCGCGCGCTGGGCGGCACGGATCACCGCAACTTCTACGCCGGCACCATCCTGACCATCGATCCGGTGACCTTCTCGCTGGTGCCGACCTACGCGGTCCCGCCCGGCCAGAATGGCGTCGCGCTCAAGCCCTCGGACTTCGTGGCCGGCACGAAGAACATGCTCAACTACCGCCAGACCATGTCGCTGCTGCCGACCCAGGAACGCGGCAGCCTGTACGTCGCCCTGAACCAGGACATCGGCTCGCACATCACCCTGACCGCTGACGCCCGCTATAGCGATCGTCGCTACACCACCTTCAGCATCGCGCCGCAGACGACGCTGACGGTGACCAGCGCCAATCCGTATTTCGTCTCGCCGACCGGCGCGAGTTCGCACTACGTCGCCTACTCGTTCATCAACGAGACCGGCGGCCTCAAATCAACCGGCGACGTGCAGAGCCGAGGCCTGTCGATCGGCGCCAAGGTCGATCTGCCGGCCCAGTGGCGGCTCGACGCCTATGGGCTGCATGCCGAAGAACTGGCGCTGACGCGGTCGACCAACGAAATCAACACCGCCTTCCTCAACGAGGCCCTGGGCAACACGGCCGACAATCCGGCCACGGCCTACAAGGCCAGCGTCGACGGCTACTTCAACCCGTTCGTGGGGACGGGACGCAATCGGCAGGCGGTGCTCGATTTCGTCACCTCCGGCTATGAGCAGCGGCGCACGGTCGGTCGGCTGGAGACCATCAGCGCGACCGCCGATGGCCCGCTGTGGCGGCTGCCGGCCGGGTCGGTGCGGCTGGCGCTCGGCGCCCAGCTGCGGACCGAGACACTGAAGACGGTCGGCATCAACGTGATCAACGGGCCCGTCCCCCTGACCGGCTTCTCGCGCTATGGCGACCGTACGGTCAGCGCCCTCTTTGCCGAAGCGCGGGTCCCGGTGTTTGGCGAGGCGTTCCATCGCCCCGGCCTGGAGCGTCTGGATTTCTCGGCGGCGGTGCGCCGAGAGCACTACGAGGGCGGCGACACCAGCACGGTGCCCAAGTTCGGCCTGGTCTGGGGGCCAACGCGCGCCTTGAACATCAAGGCCACCTACGGCAAGTCGTTCCGCGCGCCGTCGCTGGGCGAACTGACCGATCCGCAGCGTGTCACCCCGGTCAATGTCGCCGCCGGCAACGGAACCACCCTGCTGACCCTGCTCAAGTACGGCGGCAATCCCGACCTGCTGCCCGAACGCGCGGTCTCATGGACTAGCGGGGTCGAATACGCCTCACCCGACCATCCGGAGCTGCGGCTGTCGGCCACCTATTTCGACACCAACTTCAAGCAGCGGATCGGCCAGCCGGCGGTCAACAACCTCTCCACGGTGCTGACCGCGCCGGACCTGGCGCCGTTCCGCCAGTTCATCGACCCGATCAACAATCCGGCCGACCTGGCCCAGATCAAGACGCTGCTGACCCTGGGCAGCGCGTCCGTCCAAGGGCTCTATCCGGCGGCCGCCTATCGGGCCATCGCCGATGCGCGCTACGTCAACACCGGCGCGTTTCGGGTGCGTGGCATTGATCTCAACGGCGCCTGGGGCACGACGGCCCTGGGCGATCCGCTGACGCTGACCGGCAGCATCTCGTGGCTGCTGTCCTACCAGCGCAAGACGACCCAGGCCTCGCAGGCCGTCGAGCTGGCGGGCACGGCCGAGAACCCCGCCGACCTGCGCGGTCGAATGGCCGCCACCTGGACGCACGGAGCCTGGGCCCTGACCGGCGCGGCCAACTATGTCGGCGGTCTCGACACCACCACCGGCGGCCACATCTCGGCGCAGACCACCTTCGACGCGGTGCTGCAGTGGACCGTCCCGGCGCGCGGCGGAGCCCTGAAGGGGGTGGTCGCGGCGCTGAGCGTCCAGAATCTCTTCGACAAGGATCCGCCGTTCTACGACTTCCCGTACGGCGTCGGCTATGACCCGGCCAACTACGAGCCGAACGGGCGCGTCGTCGCCCTGCAGCTGACCAAGGCCTGGTAGGCCTCCACCCCCGTCTCCACCCGTTTTCAGGAAACCTTCCATGCGAACCTTCGCAGGGATCGCGGCCGCCTGCGCGCTCGTCGCCGGCGCCGCCCAGGCCCGCCCGTACACCGTCGAGGATCTCCTTTCCCTGGAGAGCCTGGGCCGGGTCGCCTTCTCGCCCGACGGCCGCTGGCTGGTCGTCGAGCGGTTGGGCGGCTGGAAGACCGCGCCGACCTTCGAGAACGATCTGCTGACCGGCGACATGACGAGCCGACTGCTGGTCCTGGACCTGCAAGGCGCCGGCGGAGTGCGGCCATTGCTGGACCCCGATCCTGCGGGTGGAGACACGTTTGGCCAGTTCTCGCCTTCCGGGGCGCAGGTGATTGTCTATCGGATGAAAAACCGACGACGAGAGATGGGGGTCGTCACCCTGGCCACGGGCGCGGTGGCCTGGTCGGGAGTCAGTGTCGAGCCTGAACTCTTCGCCGGGAACGCCCGCTGGCGCGGCGAGGACGAGGTGATCGCGATCGCGCGCGATCCGGTGTCCTCGCCGATGCTCAGTTTCGGCTGGCACACCCAGGTCAAGCTCACCGAAGCCTGGGCTGCGGCCCGACGCGGCGCCTTTTCCGGCGCGGTCTATGGCTCAGGCCGCTTCGAGGCCCTCAATCCCCAGCTTGAGGCGAACGAGCTTTTCGCCTTCGCGCCGGCTACCGGGAAGGTGCGCGCCCTGGCGCGCGGCCCCTTCTCCGCCCTGACGGTGGCGCCGAATGGCGCGACGGCGGCCGTCATCAGCGAAGAAGAGCGCCTCGTTCTCCCGCCCGACCAGCCAGCGTCGACCGCCAATCCCAATCGCCGACGCCGCCTGTCGCTGGTCGACCTGGCGACCGGCCGCCAGGTCAGGCCCTGCCCGGCCTGCGACCTCTCCAAGCTGCCCTGGCGCTGGTCGTCGGACGGCAAGTCGCTGCTGGCCCTGGCCAGGACGGAGGGCACGGACCTTGGCGACTACCGCTACTGGAGGTTCAGCATGGCCGGCCCCGCCGAGCTGCTGTCCAAGACCCTCATCCCCGGCCAGGTCGCCACCCAGGCCGGCATCGAGACCCAGCCCCAGGGCGACGTCGCCTGGGTGGGCCGCGACGCCCTCGTCCTGGCGCGCGAGCCCCCCAGCCAGCGCCTCGACTGGTGGCGCGTCACGTCGCGGGGGCCGGTCAACCTGACCGCCAGGATCCCCGCGCCTCGTGGCCGCGCCCTGGTCAAGGACCAGGACGGCGTCCTGATCGCCACGGCCGACGGCCTCTTCCGCCTTACCAGCCATGGGATCAGCCTGGCGGCCGGCGCCGCAGCCAAGATCAGCGTCAATCCACCCCTGAGGGGGGAGGCCGCAGACGTGGCCCTCCTGTCATTCCCCTCCGGCGGCTGCGTCGTGTCGGTCGGTGGCGAAGATCATCCAGGCCCATCCGTAGAGGACGGAGCCACGCCTCTGGCGGTGGCTTCGCGCGGCGGCTGGGCGGCGGTGACGCATCACCGGGACGACGGCGTCACCGATCTTAGCGTGCGCGGCCCCTCCGGCGCAGACCGCCCGGTCCTGACCCTCAATCCATGGCTGGCCGAGATCTCGACGCGCCCGCCGATCCCCATTCATCACACAGGTCTGCGTGGAGAAGCCCTGACGAGCTGGCTCTATCTGCCACCCGACCATAAGCCCGGCGATCATCGCCCGCTGGTCGTGGCGCCCTATCCTGGATACGCCTATCCCGCCCCGCCCGCGGATCGTCGCCCCGAGTTCGACCCGGCTCGACACCTCCGTGCCGGTGATCGTCGGGGCCGGCTACGCGGTTCTGGTGCCCAGCCTGCCCATGCCCATGGACCAGGAGCCCGCGCCGGGCCTAGCCGACGCGATCCTGATCGCGGTGGATGCGGCGGGCGCGCAGCAGCCCGGTCTGGCCACGGCGCGGCCGGCCTTGTGGAACAGCAGCTTCGGCGGCTGGGGCGTCTTGATGGCCGCCACCCAGTCCGCGCGGTTTTCGGCGGTCATCGCCGCGGCGCCGATCACGGACTTCGTGGCGGTGCATGGCGAACAGAACCTGGCCGCCATCGCCGATCCGGCGATGTTCTTCACCGCGCCCGCCTCCCAAGCTTACACGGAGACCGGCCAGGCCCGCGTCAACGGCCTGCCCTGGACGGCCCTGGATCGCTACATCCGCAATAGCCCGCGCTACCAGACTGACAAGCTGACCGCGCCGGTGCTGATGTTCTACGGCGACCTGGACTTCAACCCGATCCAGGCGATGGCGCTGTTCAGCAGCCTGCGTCGCCAGGGAAAAGACGCCGAGCTGGTGATCTATCGTGGCGAGAGCCACATCATCCTGGCCCCGGACAATGTCAGGGATCTCTATGCCCGGGCCTTCGCCTTCCTTGACGCGGTGATGCCCGCCTCGGCCAGGGCCGAACGGGCCGCGGAGATCCGGCCCTCCCAGTGACGCAGCCAGGTCTCCAGGGTCGCCGCCGCCAGGATGTCGACCGTGGAGTCCTTCCAGATCATCGCCTCGGGCGACAGGGCCGCATCGACGGCAGCGCGGTCCAGCAACCCTTCGGCCACGAGCCGCCCCTCCAGCAGCAACGGCCGGAAGAAGTCGATGCTGGCGGCCAGGGTGCGTCCAAGAAAGACGCTGATGTCGCCCTTGGAGCGGCGCTCGATGATGCTGGTCGGCAGGCGATCGGCAAAAGCGGTTCGCGCCAGGCTACGGTCCATCTCGCCTGAGCACAGGATCGGGGCCGGAATGGAGAGACACAGCTCGATCACCGGCTGGCTCAATAGCGGATGAGCCAGGCGCGCGATCTCGGCGCGGCGGGTGGCGCCCATCAGGATCAGCCCCATGACCAGGCCGTGGACCTGGGCCTGCTTGGCCGGTGGAACGCCGTGCAAATCGGCGATCCAGGGATGGACGGCCGGGTTCGGCTTGACCGCCACCAGGCTCGGCCGCTCGACGGCGTCGCGGGTCCATCGGCTGGGTCGCGTGGTGATCGCTTCCCAGGCCAAGCTCCAGATCGATCGCCGCACGCGGCGGCCGACATCCGCCAGCGCCGTGATCCGCGAACCCGAGCACGGGCGGCCGGCCAGGAGTTCGCGCGACAGGGCCGCAGCGCCCACCTGCAGGAAGACGACGTCCCCGCCATGGCCGGTGAACAGCACGTCGGCCCGAGCGTCTTCAAGCGCCGCGCACAGCCCCTCGTCATAGCCCGGATCGGTGGCGTTGAAGTTGGGTCGCAACGCCGTGGAGCTCAATTCGAAGGCCGACGGGCCGAGCGGTGTCACGGTGCGTGCAACGGTGCGGAGCGGTACGCCCAGGCGATCGGCGGCGGCCTGGGCGTACAGCCGTTCGTCGGCCTCGGGTTGGGCGCGGAAGAAGTTCACCGCCTGGCTGGGCGCATGCCCCACCGCCGCCAGGGTTCCAGCGACGATCGCCGAGTCCAGTCCGCCGGAGATCTCGCAGAGGATCCGCTCGGCGCCGGACGCATGGGCGGCGACGCAGGCCTCGACACAGGCGCGCATCTCGTCGGCGTCCGCTCCGCGACCGCGTCCGGCCGCGCGCACCAGACTCGCCGGGTCCCAGAGAACATGCTCTCGTGCGCCATCCCAACCCTGGCGACAGGTCCCCGGCTCGACGGAGCGCACGCCTATCAGGGGGGTGAGGCCCGCGCCGCGGGCGGGCGAAGCCAGTACATCGGCCAACCGTCGCCAGTCGATGGCCAGCTCTTTCGGCTCAGTCCCCTCGGGCATCTGGGACCCGATGAAGGTCACCTCATCCCGGCGCCAGATGTAGGCCTCCATCGCGCCGGATGGATCGCGCAGCACCGTCGGCGGCTGCTGTCGACGCCCCGCCAACACCGCCACGTAGCTTCCCCAGGCCCGGTCGACCAGGGCGGCGCAGGCATCGAGCGGATCCTGGTCGATCAGGTGATCCAGTCCTGGGGCGGTCACCGCGCCCCGGTCCGTCGCGGCGCGATCGAAGATCCGACCGACAATGACCCCGCCGACGCCGGCGCCTCCGACCAGCGGCGTGATCGCCGGGGGCGCGCGGCCATGGACCAGGACGGTCAGACAGAACGCCCCGAACGCCTTCGTCCAGCCGCTTTCGACGAGACGGTCCACGATCGACTCGGCGGCCGCGCTCGGTAAGCCAGGCGGATGGACGACAAACAGCCAGGCCATCTCAGCGCACCATGATCGGATGATAGGCGATCAGGCGCTCGGCCTCGTCGTCGAGGGCGACGTCGCCGGCCTGCAGCCAGCAATGGGCCCGAAAGGGCCAGGTCCGCACGCCGAACACCCAGTCGACCCGGTGCCCCAGGGTCTCCAAATAGCCAAGGAGAAAGCCGCTCCGAAACAGACACGCCCCGTCGAAGGGCAGCCATGGCGCCATGCGCCGAAACACCGCGATGTCGTCCAGCATGGCGGGGCTGGGCGACATGGCCGGCGGGCCGACCGGCGGCAGCAGCGCGCGGAACGCCCGGGGCCGCGCCGCTCGCCACCACCCCGCGAACAGCGCCTGGCCATGCTTGCGGCTGAAGCGTCCGTCGCGACCGGCGACCAGGGCGCGCGCCGTCCAACGTGGCGGCGGCGGCGGGCGGCGCGGCGGCGCGGGCTCATCCTCCCGTCTGGTTCGACCATCGCGCTCGGCCAGACCTGCCGCGCAGAGGCTATCGGCCAGCACGGCCTCGGTGGTGTCGATGTCGCCACCCGCCAAGCGCATGATGCTCCCGATGGCCGGTAGACAGAAATAGGCGTTGGCGGCGACGTCGAGAAAGACGGCGTCGTCGTCGATCATGACGCCGTGGACGTCGTCGGTAAGGCGAAGGCGCATGACGGGCTCGCGGACGAGGGCGCCGCCGACCGGGCCGGCGGCGCCGGGTCTTAGACGGGGTCGTAGTGGAAGATCATGTTCTCCTCGAGCAGCAGCGTTCCGCCACCCGAGCACGTCTTGCGCGAAGCCTGACCCACGCGGATCAGAGTGTAGAGCCTGGGCATGGATGATCCCTCCAGCAAGCGCCGCACCGTTGCGGCGATCTCCATGGGACGGGCGGGGTCTCGTATATTCAAACCTATATTCGCCCCCGCCACGTCCGCGGGATTGGCGACCGCCGCGAGCGCGGGCGGTCGCCGGTCCGCGCTCAGCCCACGCCGTCGTAGCGGGTGGGCGAGCCGTCTTCCGGCTGGATCGGCAGACCGCCGGCTTGGGTCAGGGCCTTGGCGTCGCCGAGACGCAGCAGTTGGATCGACATGGTCGTCTCCTCAGGGTTCACCGCGGGATCGCGGCCCCTCCATCGAGCGCGGTTTTCCGAGTATATTCAAAGCTATATTCAAGATTCCGAAAGCAAGGCCGCAGCCAGGATCTCGCGACTGCGAGCGATGCGCCGCCCATAGTGCCGCCGGACCGCGCGCGCGGCTTCAGCCGCGCCGGTCCGTAGGCCTTCGACGATCAGCCGGCCAGCCAGATCGTCACCCCCGCAGATACGCATCTCCGCGACCTGGAGCGGCGCGAGCGCCCCCTGCGCCCGGTCGAAGGCTTCGCCGAGCACGGGCCCCCCGGTCGCGACGATGCGCCTAAGCAGCGAGAAGGCGCCCTCGTCGCCCTCGGCGGTCGGTGGGGCCCCGCGCCAGACCGGTCAGGACCAGAAGCCGGCAGAGGTCATAGAGTTCGACCACGCGGGCGGCGTCGTAGGTGATGCCGGCGTAGCCGGACGGCGTGCGCACGACCAGGCCCTCCCCGGCCAACCGCGCCAGCACCTCGCGCACGGGAGTCTGGCTGACGCCCAGCTGCGAGGCCAGGGCGTTGATGGCGAGTGGACGACCCTGGAGCGGCCCCGCCGCTTCCAGCCGTTGGCGCAGCGCGTCCATGGTTCGATCGAAGGGATCGCGGTCGCGGCCCACGCTTGGCTCCTTGGCGAGCCGCGGAGTCTGAAAGACCGGCTGGGCCGACGTCGAGGCTTGGAGTTTGAACGCCGCGTGGCAGGGCCGCTGCAAGGACCCGACGTGCGTTTTGCGCGGCTATTGCGAACAAAAATCCCCATTCGCCGCGCAGCGCGACCTCAAACGCCGCGCGAATGCCACGACGGTGAGCCGCCTCGGGGCTTCCGCACCCGCTAAGCGCGTCCTCGGCAAATCTGATCCTCTTTGGGCAGAATATAGTGTTGACGAGATTTGCGGGGCTAATGTGATCTAAGGTTGTTGATTTTGTTCGGAGCGTCGCATGCCAGGCTCGCCGACGGCGCCGCTTGCGCGCCAGGCCCAGGTTCTGTCCCAGACGCTCAAGCTGGTGCGAAACGAACGACGCATGAAGGCCCGCGAGGTCGCCGAAGGGATGGGCATCGCCTTGCGGACCTATCAGGACTTCGAGGCTGGCCGTGGTGATCTGGACCTGCACAAGATCAGGCTGTTCTCGAAGGCGACCCGCTCGGACCCCGTCGGCATCCTGCTGGCCCTGTTCTTCGGCATGCCCGACATCGCGCTGTTGACCCTGGACAGCAAGTTGCCGATGACGTTCTGGATCACGCTTTGCGAGCTTCGCGACGCGGTGGGCGAGCAGCTCAATATCGTGCCGCCCGCCCTGCTCCTTGGCGGCATGCGTCGCATCACCGAAGACATCAAGGACTGGTTGGATCGCCACGCGGCCAGTGCCGAGAGCTATCTCGACCGGGCGTGGGCGGACATCTACGCGGGTCCGAAGACGGATCCGGACGCCGAGGACGACTAGGCCGGCGGCGGTGTTGGCGCCGGCGCGGCGGCCGGGGTCGGCGGATCGGCCCGGCGGATCCACACCAACGGGAACGCCCCGTCCTCGGCCGCCATCAGCCGCGCGTTGATCGGCTCGGCCCAGGTCGGATCGTCGAGCTTCAGGCTGAGCAGCGCGCCCGACGCATCGCTCAGCTTCCATCCGACGCCAACCTCGGCCTGGCCGACCATCGCCTGGTAGTCGGGCGCCTTGCTGGAGAACTTGTCGGCCGGGACCAGGGTCAGGTCGATGGCCAGCGCCAAGGTGGCCAGACGGCCGCTGAAACCGTCGCCTTCGCGACGGAAGTATCCGATCGTGCTCATGTTCGATGCTCTTCGCCCACCAGGGAAAACGATGAGGCGGCGACCCGATGGCGTGGGGGAGAACGCCAGGATGGGCCGCCGCCTCCGCTCCTCGCCGGCACGGCCGACGACAAGCTGCGGGAGCGCGAAGACGGGCTCGGGGGGCGGTTGGGAGCCTCTTGCGTCATCCGCGAAAACCGTTGTCACGCAAGGCCTTGGGCGGCTCAAGACGGTCGGCGCGCGCGTCGTACAAAGACAGGCTCTGTCGCAGAATCGGCAAATCCGGGAAGCTCGGTCGCTGGATGGGATCGACTCCCGCCGGGCAATATGTTCTCATATTGTTCTCAATTCTCAGGAGCGGGCCGATGGACCGGGACGTTGAAATCGACGGCGTGGCGTTCATGAGTCTGTGGCACCACGACGGGCGCATGGTGCGCGGCGCCGGCCTGTTCGCCTTTGGCCGACGCGATCCCGATGGCGGCCACACCATCCTGCATTTCGAACTGGCCCAGGAGATCAGCCGCGCGGCGACGGTGTCCCACCCCCGTTGGGACTACGCCATCAGCCAGGGCATGAACGAAATCCTCGTTCATCTGGCCGGATCGCAGCAGAAGGCTGGCGAACTGGCCGCCGAGGTCGCGTGCCCGCCCATCCGGTGGGCGTTGCACCCAGACGAGATCGAGGACACCGCGGAGTTCGACGGCCATGCGTTGACGCGGGTGGGCTGATGACCTCGCTTCCCTCATCCGTCTCGCCGTGGATCGTGCCTTTCAAAGGACGAAACCCGACGGGCCAGACGGGGCTGAACTTCCTTTGGAAGACCGGCAACGTCTACGTCATGGACAATCACCGCGCCGCCGCCTGGTGCTGGGCGCAGCACGTTCGCCAGGGCGAGAACCACGGCCTCTACCACATCGACCGGCATCCGGATGTTTTCGAAAGCGATCTTCGATCCTGTGTCGCGGCGGTGCCGAACGGCGTCACCATGGGCATCGATCAGTATCTGGCGCTGACCTATTCGCCGCCCGCTGGATCGGGCGTCAGGGCGCCGATCAAGGTGTTCCGCTGGGACAACTACCTGCCAATTCATCTGGATTTGAACGGCCTAGCGGTATCGCCCCTGATCTTCGCGACCCATCGCGATGGCGACATGCCAGCGCAGCATCCGTATGCCGAGGTCGAGCCTTGGGACCTCCTCATCTGCTTCGAGGACGACATCCGCCAGCAGGACAAGCCGTGGATCGTCAATGTCGACATCGACTACTTCTTCTGTACGGAGGAAGACACCTGCGTGCGGTTCCTGGCCGATGACTATGTGGATCGGCTGGCCGAGGCGATCGCGCGCCTGAACGCCGATGGGAAGCTGGCGGTCGTGACGATCGCCTTGACCGCCACCGACGGCTTGACGGACGGCTGGCCGCAAGCCGAAGCGATCGCCGAGCGGATGTGCGCGACGATGGGGCTGACGTTCAAACTTCTCTAGTTTGGCCCGCGCTCAATCGGGCGATGGCCGCCCCGCCGATGGGCGGAGCGGCCGGGCCGTCAGTCGTTGCGCGCCTGGGGCCGCGACCAGACCAGGGTGTGGACGCCATCGATCTGGACCAGGGCGGCGTTGATCGCGTCGGCGAAGCCGATGTCGTCGAACTTGAGCGAGACGTACTCCTTCTCGTCCTTGCTGGTCTTCTTCCAACCGGCCCCGAACTCGTAGCCGACGGCGAACACCCGATAGTCGGGGCCGCGTTCGCCGGTCTTCTCGACCGGGCGGATGGTCACGGACTTGACGTTGAGGCTCAGGGTGCGGATCGAGCCGGTGAACGAACCGTCCGCATGGAGCGTGAAGGTGCCGAGGGTAGCCATTTTGGTCTCTCCGATCTTTCGGGCCGCGCCGATCGCGGCCTCGATGGCGATCGTCCGGCTGGACCGAAGTCGTCCCCGCAGGGCGCCGCGCGCGGCGCTCCCGAAGCCTGGCGCAGGACCGAAGGCGGCAAGTTTCTTGTCTCGCGAGGAAAGGCGGCGCGCCGCCTGGGGAAGAAAGGCGCCGCCGCCGGTTGCGGAGGAGGACCGGATCCAGCCAGATCAAGCCCTTGAGAGGCCGTGTCCGGCGTGGCCTGGAAGATCCCGGAGAGATCAGGATGGCGCCCGAGGCGCCGTCGCGCTCCATGCGGACGGTTCGTTCACCGGCTCGAGCCGCGCCCGCCGCCTCAGGGTCAAGTCCGTGACCATCCGCCCGGTCGAGACATCCGGCGAATGCGACCTCGACTATCGGGTATTCGCCGTCGGCTAGGCGTTCGGGGCCATCTGGAAGAGACCAGCAAGGTCGGGACTGAGCATGCCTTGCTCAAGCGGGACGACATCGGCCTGGCCGACGCGATCAACGCCGCCCTGGTCCAGATCGATGGCGTCCACACCCTGGTCTGGTCGCGGCCCAGGCACGCGACGACTGACGGCCCGAACGCCCGCCCATCGGCCGGGCGACCATCGCCCGATCAGCGCGAAACGTCTCGCGCCCATGTGCTGGCGCTGCGATCGTTCCGGGCTATACCCGCGCCATGACCGCCCTCGCCCTCCTCGCCGCTGGCCTGATCGCCTGCACCGCGCCGACGGTCCACGACGGCGACACCCTACGGTGTGGCGCCGACCGCATCCGCCTGTTCGGCGTCGATGCGCCTGAGGTGCGGCGCGGCAAGACCCCCGCCGAGCCGCTTTCCTATGAGGCGCGGGACCTGCTGATCAGCCTGACGCGCGGCCGCGTCGGCTGTCGGGTCGTCGACCAGGACCGGTATGGCCGACAGGTCGCCCGCTGCTGGTCGAGCCAGACACCCGACATCAACGCGGCCATGATCCGGTCAGGGCTAGCCACCGAGTGGCGCGCCTACAGCAAAGGCGCCTATGCGGAGCCGGAAGCCCAAGCGCGCGCGGCTGGTCGCGGCGCTTGGGCGCCAGGCGCTGCGCCTCGGCGGGCGCGCTAGCGCCCGGGACGGGATCACAGGCTCCGAATACAAGAAAAGGCGGCCGATCCCAAAGGATCGGCCGCCCGTCCAAGGCCCGTGCGCCCGAAGTCGGGCGGCCCGAAGGCCGCCCGCCCCCTACTCGGCCGCCGTCAGCATGGCCGCCACTTCGGCCTCGTCCTCATCGCTCGGCGCGGCCATGTCGGACACCGCCTCGCCAAGAGCCGAGAGCGGCGGCTGGTCGTCGATCTCGGGCGCGCCGAGGGCGACCGACAGGGCCTCGTCCTCGGACGTCGCCTCGCCAAGAGCCGATTGCGCCAGCGCGGGGTCGGCGCTCTCGCCCTCGATGGCCTCGCCGTCGCCCAACGCGCCCGCCGGGTCGGCCGTCTCGCGCGGCTGCTCGACACCGACCGCCAGCGGGTTGCGCAGCAGCGGCGGCAACCACCGGGCCGCGACCAGCGCGGGTTCGGCGATCTCGATCATCTGCTCCTTCTTCAGCTTGGCCATGCGCAGGGCGTCCTCAGGCTTGGAGGCCTCGGCGACCGCGCCCAGGATGTGCGCCTTGGTGACGGCGTCCAGGTAGCGGCGACGCGTCGGGCTCCACCAGTCGCGCATGTCCAGGTCCAGCGCCGCCGCCAACTGGTCGGCGTGCAGCCAGACGCCGGGGCGGCGCTCCCAGTTATGCACCGCGTCCACCGTCAGGCTCAGGCAGTGGGCCAGCAGCGACAGGCGGCTGTCGCCGTCCAGCTCGACGATGAAACTCCAGTACCGGGTCGGGTCCTCGGGCATTTGCCGCGCCCAGGCCGCGTGGCGCTCGGCGTTGGCCAGACCCGCGCGGCTGTCTTCGATCCCCTCCCCGTCGTTGGGCAGCGTGCGCGAGCCCATCCGCACGTCCAGGCAGGACGGGATCGGAGACCCCCGCCCGAACACCCGCAGGGCCAGGACGTGGACCAGGGCGACCAGGGCCATGTCGGGGTTCTCGGCCAGGACGCAGCGCAAGGCCGCGCTGCGATGAGCGGTCAGGTCGCCCTGGATGCGCGGCGAAAGCGGGGCGGTCGCGTCAGGCACGATCTCCTCCTCCACCTCGGACGCATCGGCGCGGGCTTCGTCGGCCTCATCGTCCTGATCGTCGTCGTCCCCGATGCCCTCGTCGGCCTCGTCCTCCGCTTCGGGCTCAGGGTCGGGCTCGGGGGCAAGCTCGTCTTCGACCCGAACGAAGCCGCGTTCGATCCGGGCCTCGCCGTCCGAGGGCAGCCAGACGACGACGCCCGCACGGGCCTTTTCCTCGGGGTCGAAGGCGACGTCGTCGCCGTAGGCTTCGAGGGCCGCTTCGATCTCTTCGAAGCGCGCGGCGACCTCGGGCGGCGGCGGGTCGATCTCGGCCCACTGCTCGGTCAGGGCGTTGTCCTCGTCATACAGGGCGGCAATCGCCTCCCGATCCTCGGCCGACCGCTGCCGACGGCGTTCAAAGACGCGCGAGCAGCCCAGGCCGTGGGGGAAGTCGAGATAGGCCTCGCTCCACTTCCAGCCCTCGTCATCGCGCACCGCCTCCGCGATCGCCGACAGCTTTTCGGCCACCAGCCGGTCCAGCAGCACGACATCTTCCAGCCAGCCCTCGCCCTCCTGGGTGAAGAGGTCGCGCAGGACCGGCCCGCCCGCAGCCACATAGGCGTCCAGGCCGACGAAGACGGCCCGGCGCTCGGTGGCGGCGACCTTGGCGTCGGTCATCGCCCGGCGGATGGCGCGCGGTTCGCGCTGGTGTTCCGGCAGCTGGGCATAGACCTGCATCTGGCGTTCAGGATCGGGATTGACCGCGAAGGCCACGATCTGCTCCAGGTTCAGCCCGCCCTCGCGGTAGATATCGAGCAAGGCCGGAGCCACCGCGCCCAGGCGCAGGCGCTGACGCACGGTCTCGGGGCTGGGGCCGAACCGGGCGCTGATCTCCTCGGCGCTCCAGCCCTTGCGCTCGGCCAAGTCCTTGAAGGCCTCGTACTGGTCGGCCGGGTGCATGGACTCGCGGCTGATGTTCTCGTCCAGGGACACCTCGGCCGGGTCGTTGACCGTATCCACCACGCAGCGGACGGGCGCGGTCCTGGACAGCACCTTGCGCTTGGCCAGCAGGCGCAGGGCCTGACGACGTCCTTCCCCGACGCTGACGAGGTAGTAGCCGGTCGCTTGGCCGTCCTTGGTCTCGGGCTCGACCACGAGCGGCTGGATGACGCCCTTGGCCTTGATCGAGGCGGCGCGCTCCTCGATCACCTCGGCCGGATGGCCCACGCGCCGGACATTCTTGGGCGAGGCCTTCAGGCGGTTGAGGGCGATGTCTTGAACTTGGCCGTGCTGAGCGACGGCGGCGGTCTGTGAGGTGGTCATTTTAGCCTCCTTGGGCTGACGGGTTCGAGCGCAAAAGGCGCGCTCGAACCCGGCGCCCGTCGGCGAGACCGGGGGGCAAACGGAGGGGCGGCTTCGCGGGGACCCGGCTGCAGGGCGCGCCTGCCCGGATGCCCGATCGCCGCCTCACGCCCGAAGCTGGGCGGAAGCCGATCCGAAGTGCGCTAGGGGCAGAGCCCCAGCACGCGGCCGCCCTTCAGGGCGGCCGTCATGACAAACCGCGCTCGCTTGCGATCGCGACAAGCCAGAAGTTTTGGAAGACGATGTTGGGGTGGCCCTACCCGGCCTGCCCGGCGCGCGTGGTCGCGATCAGGCCTGGCCGGCGTCCACGGACAGCGTGTTGCCCAAAGCCGGATCGACCGTATCACGGCCGCCGGCGATGGCTCGCACCCCATCGCGCCCGATCACTTCCCAGACCCGCTCGTCCCGCCAGACTTCGACGGCGTCGGCGCTGGCATGGTCGCGCAGGAGTTGGCGGGCATGTGGCCGAACACCGACCTCTTCCAGGTCCTGGACATCGACATGGGTGGCGACCTGGTTGGCGGCCAGGCAGACGAAGGTGAAGGAAGTGAGCGTGGCCATAGGCGCAGCATAGCCGTTCTGGGCGCCACGTAAGTCGCATTTTGACGGACCGCGACGAAAGGCGCGTCCCGCGCGCCCCAAGGTAAAGATCAAACAATCGTTTTAAGCCGCACCCCCAGGTCAAATTGACCCGGGGTTCGGGTATCATGGGGATCGTTCGCCCGGGGATACTGGCTCACGGATCATGATTCGGGGGACATCGGCGTCCAGGGCGGGGAGACATGGATGGCTCACCCCCAGGGACATATCTGACCCGGCCAAATAACGGCGGAGCCCTGGAATTACGAGATGATCTTCCGCATCTTGGTGTCCAAGGCAACTGCTTTTTTGGAGACCTCGATGTCTGACGAAGACGAAGACGACAACAATATCATTCAACTGGCCCCGCGCCTGCCCAAGGCCGAGGTCGAAAAGATCCTGCGGCAGAAATGGAAGTCCAGCCTCGACACCGGCTTCGCGGTCGTGCCCTCGGTGATGCTCCGCAGCCTGCCCAGCCTCGGCATCCAGGCCAGCGAGCTGGCCGTGCTCGTCATCCTGATCGATCTCTGGTGGAAGCCGGGGGACATGCCCTGGCCCTCCAAGGCCAAGCTGGCCAAGCTGCTCGGCGTTTCTGAGAAGACCATCCAGCGGTCGATCAAGAAGCTGGTGGACGGCGGCCTGATCGTTTCGGAAGCCCGTCACCGGGCGCACGGCGGCCAGACCTCCAACCGCTACGATCTGACGCCGCTGGTCGCCCGTCTCGAAGCGGCGGCCAAGGCGCTGAAGGCCGCGGCCGATCAGGCCGAACGCGATCGTAGCCGGGCCGTGCGTAACAGCGCGCCCAAGAAGGCGACGTCGAAGGAAGCCTGAGCATGACCACGACCCTGACCCGCCGGACCGCCGCGCGCGAAGAAATCGCCCGCTCCATGGCCTCCCGCGCCCACGCCTTCGTGGTTCACTATGCCTGCGAGGGGTTCGAAAAGCCCGACCGTCGCGTCACCGCGATCGCCGCGCGCAACCTGGGCAGTGGGGCCACCCAGAGCTTCGAGATGAGCACCATGCTGCGTCGAGCGGGCGTGGAACCGGCCAAGGCCACCCCGCAGGAACTCGACCAGGCCGAGCGCGAGATGTTCAAGGCCTTCTACGCCTTCGTCAGCAGCCATTTGGCCGCGACGCACTGGCTGCACTGGAACATGCGCGACTCCACCTTTGGCTTCGCCGCGTTGGAAAACCGCTATCGCCAGCTCGGTGGCCGGCCGGTCAAGATCCCCGAGGCGCTTCGCGTCGACCTGGCCGCTCGGATGATCGATCTCTATGGCGACAACTACGCGGCGCGGGACAACCGCCTGCGGAGCCTGGCCGAGCGCAACCGGCTGGTCACCAAGCACCTGGTCGATGGCGCCGAACAGGCCGCGGCGCTGGAGCGCGGCGACTTCGAAGTGGTCGACCGCTCCCTGCACAATCGCGTCGACCTGATGTACGCGGTGGCGACCAAGGCCAACGAAGACACTCTGAAGACCGAGGCCTCGCTGGCCGACCGCATCGGCGCCGCTGGCGGCCTGGTGCAATGGCTGAAGAGCAACCCGGTGGTGCTGGTCTGCACGATCGCCGCGCCCGTCCTGACCGTGGTGACCGGCGGCTGGAAGGTGTGGACGATGCTCCACGGGGGCTAAGGCCCCGCCCGACCTGCGCGCCAATGACCCGACGCGCCGCCGCCCAAAGCGGCGGCGCGCGGCGCCAAGCGCTGCCGTAAGCCCCCTGCCCTAGTCACCCAAGACCGGGGCGGCCAGGCCGCCCCAGCCCCGGCCCCGTCAGTATTCCTCGGCCAGCATCAGGGTCAGGACCCGCTTGGTCACGGCCGGGTCGGCCGGATCGGGCGAGGCCATACAGAGGTCGAGGTCGTAGTAGTCGATCTTCCAGAACAGGCGCGCGCCCCCGACCTCGAAGGCGCCGAAGTCGCGCTCGCCGTGGGGGTCGTTGTCCTCGGAAAAGTCAGCGAAGGCGGTGACCCCGGCCAGGGCCTGGGCCAGCTTGGCCTCGGGCAGGGTTCGCACCCCAGGGGTCAGGGTCCAGCCCGCGCCGGGCTCGGCGCGGCAGGCGTCGTTCAGGGCCGCGATGGCGGCGGCGTGGTCTTCCTCGGTCATGAAAGCCTCCTTGGGCTGACGGGTTCGAGCGCAAAAGGCGCGCTCGAACCCGGCGCCCGTCGGCGAGACCGGGGGCAAACGGAGGGGCGGCTTCGCGGGGACCCGGCTGCAGGGCGCGCCTGTCCGGATGCCCGATCGCCGTCTCACGCCCGAAGCTGGGCGGAAGCCGATCCGAAGTGCGCTAGGGGCAGAGCCCCAGCACGCGGCCGGCCGCCAGGCCGGCGCCCTAGCAAAGATGAAGCCTGCAAGGAGCCCGCGTCCGGCGCGGGCGGGAAGCGGCGTCGAGCGGCCGGCGGCGGCGCCAGCCGCCCGAAGGGGCGCGCCCGAGGGAGCGGCGAAAGCCGCGGGACCGAGCGTGCCCGCCGGTCGCTCTCCGTAGAGGGGGAAGCCCGGCGCGAAAGCGCCGGGCGGAACCCTATCTGGCCCGTTCCCACGCCTGATCGAGCGAACGCCAACTCGGCGAACGGCGTTAACCAAGCTTGACAAGGGGCAAGTTATGTGATAGTATATAGGTACGGTTGGAATTCCTCTACCCGTTTTCAGCGCCCTTCAAACCGACGGCTGAGAAAGAAATCAAATGAACTGAAATCAATAAGGACAAAATAGATTGTATAATCCATTCATTCAACAAATTTTCCGCTCTCGACAAGCTCGCAACGGCGGGCTCGTCCGCCGCAATATCGGCTGGGTCAATTTCCACGCTTCTATGGCGCTGCTGGAGGCCGAGGTCCGTCGCCGAGGCTTCCACATGTTCGTTGTGGGCGACCAAGCGTTGATCCTCTGCAATAGCGGAGGCCTCGCCGTGGTCTGCTAAGGTACTGAAGGGCGTCTTGGGCTTCACTCCAAGACGCCCGTCGCCTAGCCGCCCAGCGCCCTGCCGAGGACAGCGCGCTCACGAGCACCAAGTCGAACCGCCCAGCTAGTCGACCTTCCACATCCGTGGATCCTCGACCCCGAATAAGCGCAGGAACGCAGCCCACAGGGGTTCGAGGCTGTCATTCGCCAGCGTGTCGTCCAGGACCTCGCCCAGATAGGCGATATTCTGGAAGGCGGGTCCGGCGGAGAAGTCGTAGCCACCGATCAACATGAAGTCGCGCACGCCCAACACCGTGGCCATGAGTGTCCAGGGGCCCTCGACCCCATGATTCCGGAGCCGCGTCAGGCCATGGCGCACGGTCCCGAACAGGGCCTCACGAAAGCGCTGAGGCCAGACGCGCCCCTGCCCCTCCCGCGTGGCGCCGATGACCGTCGCCACATCGATGTAGCCGCGACGATGGTTCACAGCCCAGCCGGTGGTCGCCTCCTCAGTGTGCCCGAGGGGAACGAAGGCGATCACCCCATCGAGCCCCACCGCCATGTCGTAACCCCGACCGTGCAGCGGCGGCAGCAGCGCATTTTCCGCCAGATCGCGGGGTTCGCGTAGGATCGACAGGGGCGCCAGGGTCAGGACCAAGGCCGGACCAGCCTCCAGCCGACAAGGCATGTTCTCGCCAGAGATCGCCTGAACCGCCGCTGTGTGCAGGTCGCGCAGCTTGCGGGGCGTCTGGTCCGAGGCCGCAAAGGCCAGACGCAGCTCACCGGTGTCCATCTCGTATTTCCCCCGGCTGTTTCGCGCGAAGAAGCGGCTCGTGCCCTTGAGGGTGACGCGATGCGGCGCCACCAGGCTCGCCCCGACCCGAGCGATCAGCGCCACGCGATCACCTTCCAACGGCGTTACGTGGAAGCGCACCCGTGGCACGCGCGGATCCATGCCATCGCGCACCAGGCTCTCCAGCCGCAGGATCTCGCCATCCAGACCCTCGGTCGGCAGGCCCACCAGTTCCGCGGCGACGCCTTCAACGTCACGCATGCCGTAGATCAGATCGCCGCCATCGGTATTGGCCAGGGCGGTGATGTCGGCCAGGAACTCCTTGGTGTCGGCGTCGCCCCGTCCAGGTAGCGTCAGCTTGTAGTCGAGCCGCCGACCTTCAGGTCGTCCAGCTTCGATCAGACGAGCCAGATCCGCCGCGTCGATGTCGTCCAGGGTCCGTTCGATCATGCCATCCCCCTGTGCTGCGTGACCTGCGCCGCGCCTATCCCCGCCCGGCCAGGACAACACCCTCTTCGCCGGTCCGCCGCCCCCGCCCCCGCCCAGCCTGGCGGTAGACCTCGCCGAACGCGGCGACCAGCATCTCGGCCATCAGGTCCTCGTCCACGCCCTGCAGCCGCACCAGGGTCACGCCGGTGTTGCGCCGCCGGCCTGGCTCGACGGTGACCGCGTCACTGCGACCCAGGACGCGGGCCTGGTCCTTGCGGCTGAGTTTGATCACCGCCCAGCCCGCCGCGGGCCATCCCAACGTCGCGAAAGCCTTGTCGCCGATCCGGAATTGAACCGCGTCGAGGATCGGACGGACCTGAACACCGGAGCCCAGGCGGCAGGCGAGATCGGAGAAGGCTTCAGGCGTCATAACCATCCTCGCACGGAGCGACGCCCTTCATGGCCATGAGTTCGCGTCCTGGTCGCAAAGCTGACGGCGCTCTGCGTCAGAAACGGTCGCCAGGGTCGAGCGCCGTCGGCCCTGCGCGCGCGCGACAGCGAGCGCCCATGACAATGGAGACTGCAAGGAGACCGCGCAAAGCGCGGTCGGGAAGCGGCGCCGAGCCGCCGGCGGCCGGCCAAGGCCGGCCCGCAGGGGCGCGCCCGTAGGAGCCGCGAGCGGAGGCGGCGCCCGCCAGGGCGCGCGGCGGGACCGAGCGTGCCCGCCGGTGGCTCACCATCCAGGTCGCTGGTCCCGATTTCGGCAAACGCTGCCGTTGCGGAAACTTGGCCTTAAGCCGGAGCCACCTAGAGCCTCGCCGATGTCCAAGGATCTGGAGACCTTCATCCGGGCGGCCCACGCCGCGGGGGTCGGGCGGCGCCTCGCCGACCTGGCGCAGGAGGTCGACGCGGTCATCGCCAGCTATCCACGCTACGGCGGCGCCCGGTACCTAACTCGGCTGACAGAGCAACGCCGTCGCCTCGCTGAACCGGATCTGCCGCTGATCGCGCACCTGACCGCCGAACTCTGCGGCCAGGACGCGCGGGTCCTGGCCGCCCTGTTGCCGCTGGCCCATCGCCTGGCGCCCGGTCACGCCTGCCTGCGCCGGGTCATCGCCTTGGCCGGCGCCCCGCGACACTAGCCCCTACGCCCAACCTGGCCGGAAAACTGTGCGCGGCCTGTGGACGTCGTCGTCGGCTCGACTTGCGGACGATTGACGCGCCGCCCTGGCGAAACGAGAACATTTAAAGAACACACAACCCCATCGCTTGCCTCGGCGGATCGTCCTTCGCCGGGATCGAGCCCCTGCGTCCGGATCTCGCCATGCTGCAAGCCCAGCCCGCCTCGCCCAGGCGCCCCGCATCCACCGCCAGGCCATCGAGAAGCTCACGCGCCGGACCTGCCAGGATGTCATCGACGGCAAGCTCGTCCGCCGCACCCTGCATTTCACCTTTCCCGGCGGCCGCAAGAACCGGCGCTCCAGCGTCAGCTTCATCGATCCCGAGCAGGTGCCGCCGTTCGAGGGCGATGAGGCCTGGTTCCTGATCGAGCTGGTGATCGCCAAGCCCTGGTCCTACTGGCGCGCGGTGCGTCAGGTCGAGCCACCCCAGGCTTGACCCCCGCGCCACCGACCACCGCAAGACCGAAGCGGCTCGACCTGGGAAGCTGAATGTAACGGTGGTCGAAACGCACAAGGTCGAGAGCGGGGACGAGGGACAATTCCGGCGCCACGAGACCGGCGTGCGCGATTCAAGAGAAATATCCGGAATCGGACGCAAGTTTTCCGTTTGACGCGCCCCCGGAACAGCCCGACAAAACCTTCGGTCTTTCGTTTCCTTAAATGAAAGGCTGTGTCGATGACCTCCCAACAATCCAAAGACGACAAACCGGCGCACGCCATCACTGTGCGCGCCTGGCCGCTCGAAGTCAGCGGTCAAGGCCTGGGCATTATTGGAGTTCTGGCGGTGATCGCGTTGGTCCTGTGGTTCTTCAAGCCCGATATCACGACGGCGCTTCAACACATCAAGGACAGGCCGGCTGCTGTGGAGACCCGGCCATGACCCTTGGCTCCGACTTACCGATCATGGGCGAACTTGGGGCGGTCGCTGCTCCATTGGCCGTCGCGCAACAGCCTGGCTAGGGTGCGGCCATGGACACCAAAACCATCATCGGCCTGATCCTGGGCTCATCGGTCATCGGCGGCGTCATCAGCGGCCTGATCGCCCAGGGCGCGCCGTGGTTGCGCGAGAAGATGGCCAACGACAAGACGGCGGCGTTCTCGGCGCTGCGCCTGGCGCTGCTGCTGGAGGAGTTCGCGGGCGACTGCGCGAGCGTCTATGGCGATCACGATACCCATCGCTCTTCGCGCGGTGGCGCGGGCGAGCTGGCGACACGGCTGCCGGCGCTCAAGGACTATCCCGACGATATCGCCTGGCAGGCGCTGGGCACGAAGCTGGCCACCAAGGTCCTGCATTTTCGCGTCGCCCGCTCGGACGCCGGCGCCGAGATCACCGCTGACGCCGAATTCGCCGACCAGTGGGACCATTCCCAGCTCATCGCCGAAACCGCCCTGAAGCTGGGCCTTCAGGCGCTAGGCGTCGCCCATACCCTTCGAACAGAACGGAAGTTGGACCCCGCCCACAGCTCGCCGGATCATTCGACGGAAGACTACCTGACCCGCTCACTGGCCGCCGTGGCGGACCGAAAAGCCAAGCTGGCGCTCCAGAGCCACGACGAGATCTAGACGCCGGACCTCAACTCGTCCTTCGTCAGATAGCGGTCCGACGCATAGAACGCCTTCAGCCGCTCCGGATCGTTCTGGCCAGGATCCATCAGCCAGCGCGTGTGCCAGGTCATGAACCAGAGCCAGTCGGCCTGCGGACCAAGAAGCGCCGGATCCGGGATCGGCCCGTTCTCGTGCAGGCAGATCGGGATAGTGTCGCCGACGATAGCCTTCATCGCTCCGAACATCGGCGCCAGCGCGCCGTGGTCGTCAGCGTAGATGTCGGCGCCGGCGATATCGACCTGGCCGCGCCCAGGATGCCAGGCTGGATCGACGTTCTGCCCGGCCCAGCCCGCCACCCAGATCAGGTTGTCGAGACCGCGGCGATGGGTGAACTCGTCGTACATCAGCGCCCAGAGCGCCTTGAACGCGGCCGGGCCGTGCTTGCCCCACCAGAACCAGTCGCCGCTGAACTCATGAAGCGGTCGCCACAGCACAGGCACCTTGTGATCGCGAAGCTCGGTCAGCAGATCACCGATTCGCGCAAGATCACGATGCAGAGCCAGGTTCTGGGCCGTGCCGGGCTGCAGGGCCGCGGTGAGGTCGAAGTCCTTCTTGGAATTCTCGTAGCCCGGACCGATGTCCGGCGCCCCCAGTGCCAGCAGATCGTGACGATGCCGCCAGAACGGCTCCAGGCCGTGGCGCGATCATTGACCCCGGCGTTCAGGCGCGGCTCGATGTAGTCCAGGCCCAGTATCGCCGGCAACCGACCCGTTGCCTTCTCGATATAGTCCAACTCGACGTCGGGCCTCGCCACGCCCTCTTGCTGACCGGTCAGGGTCTTTCGGCCGTAGAACCGCCAGAGCAGAGTATAAAGCGCCCGAGCTTCGGCCGATGCGTTCGGATTGCTCAGCTGACGCGACGACGGCGTGGACCGCGCCATGCCCGGCGCCATCGCGAACGCCAGACCCGCCGTCATCGCCGCCCTTCGCGTGCTCTGCCCGCTCATCGCCACCCTCTCACACGACGTCGATCGCGACGCCCCGCCGATTTCCGCCGATCGCCAGTCTCTCTACGCCCCGACCGCGCCGCCTCTTGTTCCATGCGCCCAGCTGGCGCGTCCATGCGTCATGTCCCGCCGAAAGCCCAAGCTGAACCGTAGCGCCGTGGGCGACCTCTACGATTATTTGTCTCCGGAACTACCAACCCCTGCCCGTCCGAACGTCTCACCCAAACGCAGGGTGATCCGGCTTCCCTCTGTTTCCGACGATTGGCCCGACGTGGTGCCGATCTCCGAAGCGGAGTTGCGGATCACCGAGGCGTATTTGGAGAAGGTGCTGGCCGAACTGCTCGGACCCCTGCCCTGATCCACAGGGAAAACGATGGCCAAGCGTAAGACACCTCCCCCGCCCACCGCACCGAGCGCGGCGCTTTATCTCCGGGTCTCGACCGGCCGGCAGGCCGAAAGCGACCTTTCCATTCCCGATCAGGGCCGACAACTTCGAGCCTACTGCCAGGCCAAGGGCTGGCCCGTCGCCGAAGAGTTTGTCGAACCGGGCAACTCGGCCACCGACGACCGCCGCCCGGCGTTCCAGCAGATGATCGACACGGCGACCGCCAAGCCGCCGCCGTTCAACGTCATCCTGGTCCACTCGTTCTCGCGCTTCTTCCGTGACCAGTTCCTCTTCGAGTTCTACGCCCGCAAGCTGGCCAAAAACGGGGTCCGCATCGTCTCGATCACCCAGGAGGTTGGCGACGATCCGATGGGGATCATGGTGCGCCAGATGATGAACCTCTTCGACGAGTACCAATCGCGCGAGAACGCCAAGCACACCTTGCGCGCGATGAAGGAAAACGCGCGCCAGGGCTTCTGGAACGGCTCCCACCCGCCGCTCGGCTATCGGGTCATCACGGCCGAACAACGCGGTGAGCGGATCAAGAAGAAGCTCGAGATCGACCCCATCGGCGCCGAGACCGTGCGCCAGATCTTCCGCCTGGCGCTGCACGGTGTCGAAAACAGCGGCCCCATGGGTTTGAAGTCGATCGCCACCTATCTCAACGACAAGGGCATCACCACGCGCGGCGGCGGCCGATGGGGCGTAGGCACCGTCCACCATACCCTGACGCGGACGACTTATATCGGCGAGCACGTCTTCAACAGCCGCAACTGGGCCAGCCAGGAACCCAAGGACGACACCGAGCATGTCGTGATGGCCGTGCCGCCGCTGATCGAGCGCGACACGTTCGAGGCCGTGCAGCGCGCCATGTCGCTGCGCAATCCCAGGGCCATGGCCCCACGCTTCGTGAACAGCTCGATCCTGCTGGGCGGCATCTGCTTTTGCGGGCTCTGCGGCAAGGCGATGACGCTGCGGACCGGCAAGGGCGGCGCCTATCGCTACTACACCTGCTGCACCAACGCGCGTCAGGGTCCGGTCGGTTGCGAAGGCATGGCCGTGCGGATGGATCTGCTGGACGCCTCGGTGATCGACCACCTGGAGAACCGTCTGCTCAATCCCGAACGACTGGCCACGATGATGGACAACATCATCGACCGCCGGTCGGAGTGGATTGAACGCCGGCATCGGCACGTCGCCGACCTGCGCAAGCGCGCCACCGAAGCCGACCAGCGGCTTCAGCGTCTCTACCTTTCGATCGAGCAAGGGATCATCGATCCAGGCGATCCATCGCTCAAGCAACGGGTCACAACCCTGAAGGCCCAGCGCGACAAAGCCGACGGCGACGCCCAGCGCGCGGCTAAGGCCATCGACGGGATCACGCCCGCGCTGACGCCGGACTTGCTGCGCCGGTTCTCTGAAGCGACGCGGGAAATGTTCAGGGACGAAGCCGGCGCCTATCGCCGGGATCTCATCCGGGCCGTTGCCCAGAAGGTGGAATTGCTGTCCCCGCATGAGGCGAGGATCTGTGGCTCAAGGGTGGAATTGCTCCGAACCCTGGCGAGCAACAATGGCGTACAATCGGCGGCGTTAGCGCTGCCGGGTTTTGCACCAGGGTGGCGCGCCCTGCTGGATTCGAACCAGCGACCGCTCGCTTAGAAGGCGAGTGCTCTATCCAGCTGAGCTAAGGGCGCGCGCTGGCCGGCCTGGTCCGCGGCGGCCCTAGTGGGTCCAGGGCTGCTTGCGGTTGGCGGCGAAGTTGTCGGCATAGGCCTTGATGATCCGCTTGGGAGTCTTCGGCTCGAAGAGCTGGAAGGCGATCTCGTGGCGCTGGGCGTAGGCCACCGCCTCGTCGCGGCTCTCGAAGGTCAGGCGGATCTGGCCGTTCATGTCGCTGGACGTGGTCCAGCCCATCAGGGGATCGGGCTTGCGGGCCGAGGCCGGTTCGAACTCCAGCACCCAGTCCTTGGTCTTGGCCTTGCCGGACTGCATGGCGTTCTTGGCGGGGCGATAGATGCGGGCCAGCATGGACCTCTCCCAGAGTACCTTACCGAGAATACCTTACCGATGGTCGGAGCGGCAGGATTTGAACCTGCGACATCCTGGTCCCAAACCAGGCGCGCTACCAGACTGCGCTACGCTCCGAAACATCGGCAGGCGCGTGCTCTACAGGGGTTCGAAGCGCGGATCAACGATCCGGACGCCGCAATTCACCCCTTCGGGAAGATTCGATGCAGAACGCGGTCGCCGGGCAGGATGCCCAGCTGCGCCGCGCGACCGCCGGCCAACTCCAGAACGCCCAGAACCAGCCCCCCGGACGCCAGCGGCGTCTCGTCATGCGGCCGGGCGTTGCGGGCGATCGACAGGATCTTGCCGTTCGGCGCGATGTAGATGATGTCGAGCGGAATCAGGGTGTGCTTCATCCAGTAGGCCACGCGCTGGGGCTTGGCGTAGGTGAAGAGCATCCCGTGGTCGGGCGCCAGGCTCTTGCGGAACATCAGCCCCCGCTCTTGCTGGGCGCGGGTGGCGGCGATCTCGACCTGAAAGCGTTGGCGACCGCGCAGGGTGACGATTTCCACCGTCTCCAGCTTACTCCCGGGCGCGGCCCAAGCGTTGGCGCCCGCGCCGACGCCCAGCATCAGCCCGGCGAGCAGCGCCCGCCTTCCGATCATCCGTTCCGCCACGCATCACCTCGGTGAAAGCCAATCTCGACCGAGACTAGCCTTCCCCCCGAGGCGGCGAAAGTCAGGCGTCGCCGGCGGTGATTTCCGCGACCACCAGGCCCTTGGGCCCCCGTGCGAACCGCACCAGGACGTCGTCGCCCGGTTGCAGGTCCTCGAGCCCGCCCCGACGGAGCGTCTCGATATGCACGAAGATGTCCCCGGGCTCGGCGTCGCGAATGACGAAGCCGTAGCCCTTGGTGCGGTTGAACCACTTGACCTTGGCGTGCTCGGCCGGCCCTTCGGGCTCCAGGGCGTGACGCCCATGGCCTTCCCGCAGGGGATCGCGGCGCGGCGGCCCGTCGGCGAAGGTGCGCCTCTGCCGCTCGATCGGCGCGGCCGCGCAGCTTTCGTCGAGATTGACGACCTCGCTGACCTGCCAGCCCTTGGGCCTTCGCACCACGTCGCACACGATCACCGCCCCCTCCATGGCGGTTTCGCGCCCGCAGTTGCGCAGCGACGTCACATGCAGAAGCACGTCCTTGAGCCCGGTCTGGCCCGGATCATCCGGTACGATGAACCCGTAACCCTTGCCGGCGTCGAACCACTTCACCCTCCCGCTGATGCGCACGAACTCTTCGTGCGCCGCAGCGTCCTCAAAATCGAAACCAGACATCCCACCCCTCTGGCTCGCCCAATCAGCCCATCGGAGCGAGCACTACGAGAACAGTGTTCTCGCGTGAGGAGAGCCGTCAATGACGAAATCACGTCAAAACGGCGCACAAAGGCGTTCCGCGACATTTCGTCGCAGAAACAACACAGAAACAATTCGGAAATACAGCCGAAAGTGGCAGTCCCTAGGGAGTTCAACCCCTCTCTCCAGATTGAAAATCTGGCGTCCTAACCGATAGACGAAGGGACCACATCGCCGCCGAAGCGGAACATAGCCGATATATAGCCTCGCGGGTGGCAGTCCCTAGGGGAGTCGAACCCCTCTCTCCAGATTGAAAATCTGGCGTCCTAACCGATAGACGAAGGGACCACGGCCCCGCGAGGAAGCGGGTGTATAGCCGCGACCTTAGGGGTGCGCAAGCGGGCGAAAGTCATTTTTTCAGTCCGCCCACAACGCCTGTGGCAAAGGGTCTATTCTGAGTATCGCGCTCTGGGATCATGGGCGTCCTCGATCTCCAACTGGACGCCGTTGCGGCCCATGTAATCGTCCGGCTTCAGCTTGCCGACGACATCCAGCGCGCCGCCGCCCGCCAGCAGACGCTGGCCCAGCGGCGTTTCGGCGCTGCGCCAGCTGATGGCCTTGATGCGGTCGCCCGTGGGGCCGACGAGGTCCATGCGCACATGACCGCCTTTCAGCGCCGAGACCCGGTCGGGCCTCACCTGGGTAAGCGCGAACATCGGCTCGGGATTGCCGGGGCCGAACGGGGCCAGGCGCTGGAAGTCGTCAAGCAGCGCCCGACTCGCCGCGCGCGGCTGCACGAGGGCGTCGATCTCGACCGACTCGATTCCCACCGCCTCCATCTCGCCGGCCAAGCGTTCCTCCAGGAAGGCGCGGAACTCTGGAATCATCTCGGGACGGATCGACAGGCCGGCCGCCATGGCGTGGCCGCCACCGGCCATCAGCAGACCCGCCTCGAAAGCCGCCTGGATGGCGCGGCCCAGATTGACGCCGGGCTGCGAGCGGCCCGAGCCCTTGCCGACATTGGCGGCGCGGTCGACGCCGATCACCACCACCGGCTTGCGATAGCGTTCGCGCAAGCGGCCCGCGACGATGCCGATGACGCCGGGATGCCAGTCCTCGCCGGCCACCACGATGACGGGCGCGTCGGTGTTGAAGTTGCCGCGCTCCAGCATGGCCGCGGCCTCTTCGACCACGGCGGCCTCGACGGCCTTGCGCTCGGTGTTGAGGCCATCCAGCTCCTCGGCCAGGGCGGCGGCTTCCAGCGGATCGTCGGTCGACAGCAGCTTGGCGCCGAGGTCCGAGCGCCCGATACGGCCGCCGGCGTTGATACGCGGCCCCAGGATGAAGCCGGCGTGGAACACGGACGGCTCGCCCGAGCCCTTGCCGACCTCGAACAGGGCCTTCAGTCCCGGATTAGCCCAGGCGCCCATGGTCCGCAGGCCCAGCGCCGTCAGGGCGCGGTTGAAGCCGACCAGCTGGGTGACGTCGCAGACCTCGCCCAGAGCCACGAGGTCGAGCCACTGGCGCAGGTCCGGTTGCGGCCGCTCATCGGTGAACAGGCCGCGCTTGCGGGCCTCGCGGTTCAGGGCGGCCAGCAGCACGAAGGTCACCCCGGCGGCGGCCAAGACCCCCTGCCCGCTCTGGCAACCGGGACGGTTCGGGTTGACCACGGCGGCGGCGGCTGGCGGATCCTCGCGCATCAGGTGGTGGTCGATGACCACGACCTCCAGGCCGATCTCGGCGGCGCTGGCGATGGCGTCATAGGCCGCCGCCCCGCAGTCCAGGGTCACGACCAGCTCGGCCCCGCCGTCACGGATCGTCTTGAACGCCGCCGGGCTGGGGCCGTAGCCCTCGGTCAGGCGGTCGGGAATATAGATGGGCAGTTCGACGCCCATATACCGGAACCAGCGCACCAGTTGGGCGGCGCTGGTGGCCCCGTCGACATCGTAGTCGGCGAAGACCATGGTCGGACGGCCTCGCTCCAGGGCGTCGATCAGGATCTCGGCGGCCCGGTCCATGTCGGTGAAACTGGACGGATCGGGGAACAGCGCCTTCAGGGTCGGGCGGAGATAGTGCTCGGCCTGCTCCAGCGAGACGCCGCGCGAGGCCAGGGCCCGGGCCAAGGGCTCGGTCAGGCCATGACGTTGCTGGATGTCGCGCACCACAGCCATGTCGGCCGGCCGCTCGCGCCAGGCGCGGCCGCTCAGCGAGCGTTCGACGCCCAGAAAGGCGCTGGGCAAGGCGCTGGCGGAAATATCGGTGACACCATCGGCGGGCATCGCTGGAGAGTAGCTGGTCACGTAATTCGGACCATGCGGCGCCGAGACGACAGTCCCGGACGCAGGGAGTTTTTGCTTGGCGCGCGATGGCCGCCGAAACCGGCGACCACTTTCGGCTATCGCTTAGCCCGCCTGAACCTCGCTGCGAACCTGCTCGACCTCGTTGGCCGAACCCAGCACCACAGGCACGCGCTGGTGAAGCTTGGTAGGCTGGACGTCGAGAATATCCGTAACGCCCTCGGTCGACTTGCCGCCCGCCCGCTCGATCAGCAGGCTCATCGGGTTGGCTTCGTACATCAGACGCAGCTTGCCCGGCTTGGCCGGCTCGCGGGCGTCCCACGGATACAGAAAGATCCCGCCGCGCATCAGGATACGGTGGACGTCGGCGACCATCGAAGCCACCCAGCGCATGTTGAAGTTCTTGCCCCGCGGGCCGTCCTTGCCCGCCAAGCAGCCGTCGATGTAGCGGCGCACGGGCGGCGCCCAGTGGCGCTGGTTGGACATGTTGATCGCGAACTCGGCCGTGTCGGCCTTGATCGCCAGGTTCGGGTGGGTCAGCAGCCACTGGCCGTCGGCGCTGAGCGTGAAGCCGTCGACGCCGCCCGACAGCGTCAGGACCAGCATGGTCTGCGGGCCGTAGACGGCGTAACCGGCGGCGACCTGGTTTCTGCCCGATAGAAGGAAGTCGGCTTCCGTCGGCGCGTGGCCGGTCGGCGCGGGCAGCACCGAGAAGATCGTCCCGACCGAGACGTTGACGTCGATATTGCTGGAGCCGTCCAGCGGATCGAAGGTCACCAGATAGCCGCCCACACGGCCGGTCGGCTCGACTTCTTCCAGCTCTTCGGAGGCCAGGCCGGCGACGGCGGCGCAGCCCTTCAGAGCGTCGCTGAGCATGTCATTGGTGATGACGTCGAGCTTCTTCTGCTCCTCGTCCTGGACGTTGGTGCTGCCCGCGGCGCCCAGGCTGCCCGAGAGCGCGCCGGAAGCGACGACGCGGCTGATCCGCGCGCAGGTCGCGGCGATCGTCTGGACCACGTCCTCGAGAGCGGCGTCGGCCGGCTCGGCCGCGAGCCGGGCGGCCAGGTCGACAAAGGCGGTCATCTGGAATCCTCGAAATCGAAAGCAGAACGGCCGCCCTACAGGACGGCCATGACAGAAAGGTCTCAGACCTTCCGCTTCATGCGGACCTCGCGGACGGTGCCCGTCGAGGAGTTCATCACCAGGGTATGGGTGTGGACGCAGCCGTCACGGAAGACGACGCCGTCCAGCAGTCCGCCGCGCGTCACGCCGGTGGCGGCGAAGATCGCCTCGTCCCGGACGATCTCGTGCAGGTCGTACTTCTTGTCGAGATCCGTCACGCCCCAGCGCGCGGCGCGGGCGCGCTCGTCGGCGTTGCGGAATAGCAGGCGACCCTGAAACTGTCCGCCGACGCACTTCAGCGCCGCGCAAGCCAGGACGCCTTCCGGCGCGCCGCCCGAGCCCAGATAGAGGTCGATGCCGGTCGAAGGATCGGTGGTGTTGATCACCCCAGCCACGTCACCGTCCGTGATCAGATGGATGCGAGCGCCGGCGGCGCGGACCTTGGCGATGATATCGGCGTGACGCGGACGATCCAGGACGCAGACGGTGATCTCGGTCTCCGCCACGCCCTTGGCGTCGGCGATCGCCTTGATGTTCTCGGCCGGCGAGCGGTCCAGGTCGATCACCCCGGCGGGCAGGCCCGGACCGCAGGCGATCTTGTCCATGTAGGTGTCGGGCGCATTCAACAACGTGCCCTTGGGCGCCCAGGCCATGACCGTAAGAGCATTGGGCTGGGCCTTGGCCGCCAGGGTCGTGCCTTCTAGCGGATCCAGGGCGATATCGACCTTGGGCCCCTTCCCCGTGCCGACCTTCTCACCGATGTACAGCATCGGCGCCTCGTCGCGCTCACCTTCGCCGATGACGATTTCGCCGTCGATATCCAGCGTGTTCAAGGCGTTGCGCATCGCGTCGACGGCGGCCTGATCGGCGGCCATCTCGTCGCCACGACCCAGCATCGTCCACGACGCGATGGCGGCGGCTTCGGTTACGCGAACGGCGTCCAGGACCAGCGAGCGGTCCAGGGTGTTCGAACTCATCCGTCTCTCCCGACCGCCCCGGAAGAAGGCGGCCTTGTTCCCAATGTCGCCTTCAACGCTCACCGAGCATTTCGCTTGCGAAATGCTCTAGTTTTTATTTCTAGAGCCCTTTTGTCCGATCCGATCGATTTATCGATTGGATCGGAAGGGCTCTAGGCTGGGTCGTCTAGATGCGCGCGACGCGCAGAAGGCGGGGACGCTCTAGCACGGTCTGCAATTTTTCGATGCGGCTAATCGCGTCCAGAAGTTTCGATTCCGGCGTCGCATGGGTAACGAGCACGATCGGCACGCCGCCCGCTCCTTCGACAGGCTTTTGCAGGAAGCTGTCGATCGAAACGCCACATTCGGCCAGGGTTTCGGAGATGGCGGCGATCACGCCCGGCTGATCCTTGACCATGATCCGCAGATACGCCTTGCCCACCGCGCGGGCCGGATCGATGGCGATGAACGGGGCCAGGGCGCCGGCTGGGGCCTGGAACACGGGGCGGACGGCCTTGGTCATCACGTCGGCGATGTCGGCGGCCACGGCGGCCGCGGTCGGGCCCGCGCCCGCGCCCGGCCCCTGGATGAAGATCCGGCCGATACGCTTGCCCTCGATGAACAGCGCGTTGAGCGCGCCGCCCGCTTGGGCCAGCGGATGGTCCAGCGGGGTCAGCGACGGATGCACCTTCACGGCCACGCCGTCGTCGGTCTTGGCGGCGCTGGCGACCAGCTTGATCCGGTAACCCAGATCCTTGGCCAGCTTGATGTCGAGCAGCTCGACATCGCTGATGCCCTCGATCTCGGCGGCCTCGAAGTTCGGGGCGCAGCCGAAGGCCAGGGCGGCCAGGATGCTGATCTTGTGGCCGGCGTCGAAACCGCCGACGTCCGTGGTCGGATCGGCCTCGGCATAGCCCAGGCCTTGCGCCTCGCGCAGCACGTCGGCGAACGAGCGGCCGGTCTTCTCCATCTCGGTGAGGATGAAGTTGCAGGTGCCGTTGAGGATGCCCGCGACCGAGACGACGTCGTCGCCGACCATGGCCTCGCGCAGCATCTTCACAGCCGGGGTGCCGCCCATCACGGCCGCCTCGAACAGCAGCGGCACGCCCTGAGCTTCGGCCAGGGCGGCCAGTTCGGCGCCGTGCACCGCGACCAGGGCCTTGTTGGCGGTGACGACCGGCTTGCCGGCCTTCAGCGCGGTCTCGACGGCGGCCTTGGCCGGGCCGTCGCTGCCGCCGATCAGTTCGACGAACAGGTCGACGTCCGGCGAGGCGGCCAGGGCCACCGGGTCGTCGAACCAGGCCAGGTTCGAGATGTCGACCGGACGGGCGCGGGTCTTGTTGCGGGCCGAGACGGCGGTGACCACCGCCCGGTCGCCGGCCGGCGCGAAGTCCGGGCGCTCGGCCAGGAATTGCAGAAGTCCGCCGCCGACGGTGCCGAGGCCCGCGACGCCGACGCGCCAGGTCTTCTTCGTCATCTTCGAGTCCTTGGAGTCGAAACCAGCCCTCAGGCCTGTTCCATCTTGTTGTGAGCCTTGGCCAGGATGGAGTTGGCGTTGGCGATGAATTTCTTCACATTGCGCGCGGCCTGGCGGATGCGGTGCTCGTTCTCGACCAGGCCGATCCGGACATAGCCCTCGCCATACTCGCCGAAGCCGATCCCCGGGGCGACGGCGACGCCGGCCTCCTCGATCAGCAGGCGCGAGAACAGCATCGAGCCGGCCTCGCGATAGGCCTCTGGAATCTTGGCCCAGGCGAACATCGAGGCCGGCGGATTGGGAATGTCCCAGCCGGCGCCCTTCATCGACTTGATCAAGGTGTCGCGGCGGCTCTTGTAGATGCCGCGGATCTCGTCGACGCAATCCTGCGGGCCGTTCAGCGCCGTGGCCGCGGCCACCTGCACCGGGGTATAGGCGCCGTAATCCAGGTAGGACTTCACGCGGGCCAGAGCCGCGCAAATGCGGGCGTTGCCGACCACCATGCCCACGCGCCAGCCGGCCATGGCGTAGGTCTTCGACAGCGAGTTGACCTCGACCGCGATGTCCTTGGCCCCATCCACCTGCAGGATCGACGGCGGCGGATTGTTCTCGAAATAGATCTCGCCATAGGCCACGTCGCTGATCACCAGCAGGTCGTGCTTCTTGGCCAGCGCCACGGCGTCCTTATAGAAGTCCAGATCCACCCACTGGGCGGTCGGGTTCGACGGATAGGACAGGATCAGCACGCTGGGCGGCGGCACGGAGTGCTTCACCGCGCGGCTGATGTTGGAGAGGTACTCCTCCGGCGACAGGGCCGGCACATGGCGGATGATGCCGCCGGCCATGATGAAGCCGAAGGCGTGGATCGGATAGGCGGGGTTCGGACAGATGATCACGTCGCCCGGACCGGTCAAGGCCTGGGCGAGGTTGGCGAAGCCTTCCTTGGACCCGAGCGTGGCGATCACCTCGGTGTCGGGGTTCAGCTTCACGCCGAAACGCCGGCCGTAATAGTTGGCCATGGCCTTGCGCAGGCCAGGGATGCCCTTGGAGGCGGAATAGCGGCCCGCCTTGGGGTCGCGCGCCGTCTCGATCAGCTTGTCGACGATGTGCTGGGGCGTGGGCATGTCCGGATTGCCCATGCCGAAGTCGATGATGTCGGTCCCCTCGGCGCGGAGGCGCGCCTTGATCTTGTTGACCTCTTCGAAGACGTAAGGCGGCAGGCGGCGGATACGGTGAAAATCGGTGCTCATGGGGGCTCTATGCGCCGCGTCGGCGCTCTGGGAGCGAAAAGTCGGGCATGGATAGACCCCGAGCGGGGCCACGCCAAGCCAGTTCAAGGACGATTATGCCTCCGTCGGCCTATTTGGGCTGGGACGGAGGCGCGCTAGCTCGGCCGCGTGCGTCACGGGCGAAGGCTTCGGTGGCGGCGCGGTCGGCGTCGGTCGGCGCTTCGAAGGCGGGCGGCTTGGCGTCGCGACGGGCCTTGGCCGCGTAGGTCTCGCTGTCCTTGAGTTCCCAGGTGCCGGGCGCGGAGGCCGTGGTCAGGGCGTCGCCGGCGCGTTGCTGCTGCACCACGGCCGCGCGCACCTGGTCGGCGGTCGGTACGTCCGTGGGGATCGCCGGGATGTCCGAGAACTTGCGGCGCTCGCCCTTGGCCTTGGCCGCGGCGGTGGCGCGGGCGGCGATCGGCGAACTGGGATCGACCTTGGCGGTCGAGAACGGCGTCGCGCACGCGGCCACGCCGGCCGTCAGGCCGACGATCAGAGCGACACGTACGATTTTGCGGGTTTCGCCGTTCATTGGTTCTGGTCTTATGCGATGATCGCGGCGAGCGAAAGGCGTTCGGCGCCGCTTTTCGCGAACAAGACAATAGCACGCGGAGGAAACCTCATGGCCACGGCGAAGGCGGCTTCCAAGGCCCGGAAGAAAGCTTCCCCCAAGGACGAGATCGCCCCCCTCAAGGCCAAGGCCGCGCCGAAGGCAAGCAAGGCCAAGTCCAGGCCAGAAGCTCCCGAGGCGCCGCCCAAAACCGAATCGGCTGGCAAGACTTCCGAGGGCTTCCAGGGCGGCCAGACTCCCCCACCCTTCCCGCCGTTCGAAAGGGTGCTCTCCGCCGACCAACTGAAGATGGTCGAGACCCTCTCGGCCAACCTGGCCCGCGCAGCCGTCACCGCCCAGGGCGCGATCGCCGAGGCCGCCTTGCGGCAAGCCGACCGACCGGCCGCCCTCACCCCCGACCCGTTTCATGTCGCGCCCGCCCTGAACGAGGTGATGACCCGCCTGGCCGCCCAGCCCGACCGGCTGATGCGGGCCCAGGCCGACCTCTTCAGCCAGTACATGGACCTGTGGCAGTCGACCGCTCGCCGCGCCGCCGGCGAGGCGGTCACCCCCATTGTCGCCCCTGCCGTCGGCGACAAGCGCTTCAACGACCCGGACTGGGCGTCGAACCCGATGTTCGACCTGATGAAGCAGTCGTACCTGCTGTCATCGAACTGGCTGAACGGTCTGATCGCCGAGGTCGAGGGCGTCGATCCGGGCGCCAAGCGTCGGGTCGAGTTCTTCACCAAGATGCTGACCGACGCCTTCTCACCGTCGAACTTCCTGATCTCCAACCCCGCCGCCCTGCGCGAGGTGGTGCAGACCCAGGGCCAGAGCCTGGTGCGCGGCATGGAGAATTTCGCCGCCGATCTGGAGCGCGGTGGCGGCCAGCTGGCGATCAGCCAGACGGATCTGGCCAAGTTCAAGGTTGGCGAGAACGTCGCCACCGCCCCGGGCAAGGTCGTCTACCAGAACGACATCCTGCAGTTGCTGCAGTTCGATCCGACCACGGAAACGGTCTGCGAGATCCCGCTGCTGATCTTCCCGCCGTGGATCAACAAGTTCTACATCATGGACCTGCGGCCCGAGAACTCGATGATCCGTTGGCTGACCGGCCAGGGCTTCACGGTGTTCGTCGCCTCATGGGTCAATCCGGACCAGAAGCTCGCGGCCAAGACCTTCGAAGACTACATGCTCGAAGGCATCTATGACGCCACCGCGCAGGTCATGACCCAGTGCGGCGTCGATCGGGTCAACACGGTCGGCTACTGCATCGGCGGCACCCTGCTCTCGGTCGCCCTGGCCCACATGGCCGCGCGCGGCGACAAGCGGATCAATTCGGCCACCTTCTTCGCCGCCCAGCAGGACTTCGCCGAGGCCGGCGACCTTCTGCTGTTCACCAACGAGGAATGGCTGCAGTCGATCGAGCAGCAGATGGACCAGGCCGGCGGCTTCCTGCCCAGCCAGTCGATGGCCGACACCTTCAACGCCCTGCGCGGCAACGACCTGATCTGGTCGTTCTTCGTCAGCAACTATCTGATGGGCAAGGAGCCGCGGCCGTTCGACCTGCTGTTCTGGAACGCCGACCAGACGCGGATGCCCAAGGCGCTGCATCTGTTCTATCTGCGCAACTTCTACAAGGACAACGCCCTGACGACCGGCAAGCTGTCGCTCGGCGGCGAGCGCCTGGACCTGTCGAAGGTGAAGATCCCCATCTACGTCCAGTCGTCCAAGGACGACCACATCGCGCCCTATCGCAGCGTCTATCGCGGAGCCAAGGCGTTCGGCGGGCCCGTGACCTTCACCATGGCGGGCTCGGGCCATATCGCGGGCGTGATCAACCACCCGGACGCCAAGAAGTACCAGCACTGGACCAACGAGAGCCTGCCCGGCGACGTCAACGCCTGGATCGCCGGCGCCCAGGAGCATCCGGGCTCTTGGTGGCCGCACTGGGCGGCCTGGCTGAAGGCGCGCTCGGGCGACCAGGTCCCGGCCCGTGACCCGACCAAGGGCCCTCTGAAGCCGCTGGAGGAAGCGCCGGGTTCGTTCGCCCTGGTCAGGTCCGACGACTAGAGCGCGCGTGCTGGCGCCCAGCGCGTTTTGATCGACGACTGAGGCCTTCAAGACCCACGTTCGCCCAAATGCCGCCGCGATCGTGGCGAAGCTTCCGCGCCATGCTCTCGCTGGATCGCCGCACTGTTCTGGGGATGGCCGTCGTCGCGCCCTTCGCGACCGCCGGCGGCGCGAGCCATGCGCTGATCCCCGACGCCGGACGCAAGCTGGCCATGGCCGCCCGCCAGCAGGTCGGCGTCACCGTCGATTACGATCCCAGCTACCGCAATATCGGCTATCCCAACGGCGACGTGCTGCGCACCAGCGGCGTCTGCTCCGACGTCCTGGTCCGCGCCGCCCGCGACGCTTGGGACATCGACCTGCAGCGGCAGGTGCACGAGGACATGCTCAAGGCCTTCTCGGCCTATCCGTCGCGCCGCGAATGGGGTCTGACCAAGCCTGACGCCAATATCGACCACCGGCGGGTGCTGAACCTGGAGACCTTCCTGACGCGGCAAGGCACCAGCCTGCCCCTGCCCGCCCGGCGTCCCTTCGGCGGCGACGGGTTCGAGTTGCCGCTGCCCGGCGACGTCCTGACCTGGCGGCTCTCTGGTGGTCGGCCGCACCTGGGCGTCGTGGTCGACGGCCCCCAGCACGTGCGGATGGCGCATAACATCGGCGAGGGCGTCCGCGAGGAACCCCTCTGGATGTTCAAACTGCACAAGCCCGCCGGGCACTATCGCTGGCGGGTGTGACGCCGATCAGAGACCGGCGTCTTCCTTGAGGCCTAGCGCGATGTTCATGTTCTGAACGGCCGCGCCCGACGCGCCCTTACCCAGGTTGTCCAGCAGCGCCACCAGACGCGCCTGGCCGCTGCTGTCCGAGCCGAACACGAACAGCTTCAGGCGATTGGTGCCGTTCAGGCCTTCCGGATCCAGGGTCGTCAGGCTCTTGGCTTCCTCGAGCGAGGCGACCTCGACGAATTTCTCACCCTTGTAGTGCTTGCTGAGCGCAGCATGGATATCGCCCAGCGACGGCGCGCCGTTCAGGGTCGAAAAGTGCAGCGGCATCTCGACGATCATGCCCTGGCGATAGCGGCCGACGGCCGGCATGAAGATCGGCCTGCTCAGTAGACCGCCGTGCATCTGCATTTCCGGCACGTGCTTGTGGGCCATCGACAGGCCGTAGATCCGGTACGGGACCTTGGTGAAGCTTCCGATGCTTTCGTCCTCGAACTCGGCGATCATGGCCTTGCCGCCGCCGCTGTAGCCTGAGACGGCGTTGTACGAGACCGGCAGTTCCGGCGGCAGGATGCCGGCGCTGACCAGCGGCCGCGTCAGAGCGATGGCGCCGGTCGGATAGCAGCCTGGGTTGGAAATGCGCTTGGACTTGGCGATCTTGCCACGCTGCTCCTTGTCGAGCTCGGGGAAGCCGTAGGCCCAGCCCTCGGCGGTGCGATAGGCGGTGGAGGCGTCGATGATCACCGTGTTCGGATTGGTGACCAGCGCCACGGCCTCCTTGGCCGCGTCGTCGGGCAGGCACAGGATCACGGCGTCGGCGCCGTTCAGCATCTCGGCGCGGGCGTCGGCGTCCTTGCGCTTGTCGGGGTCGATCGAGACCAGCTGCAGGTCGGTGCGGCCGGTCAGGCGCTCGCGGATCTGCAGGCCGGTGGTGCCGGCTTCGCCGTCGATGAAGACCTTGGGGGCGCTGGTCATGCGGACTCCGATCCTGGCTCTAGCCAGAGGAAGCAGAAAACAGAGACAGAAATGAAAAGGGGCGCTTCGGCCTGACCGAAGCGCCCCTTCCCGTAAGACGTAATCGTCGCGATTAGCGCTTCGAGAACTGGAAGCTGCGGCGGGCCTTGGCCTTGCCGTACTTCTTACGCTCGACGACGCGGCTGTCGCGGGTCAGGAAGCCGTGCGGCTTCAGGACCGGGCGCAGGCCGGGTTCGTAGTAGGTCAGAGCCTTGGACAGGCCGTGACGGATGGCGCCGGCTTGACCCGACAGACCCGAGCCTTCGACGGTCACGATGACGTCGAATTGACCCAGACGGTCGGTCACTTCCAGCGGCTGGGCGATCATCATGCGCAGCACCGGACGGGCGAAGTAGACTTCCTGGTCACGACCGTTGATCGTGATCGAGCCCTTGCCCGGCTTGATCCAGACGCGAGCGATCGCGTTCTTGCGCTTGCCGGTCGCGTACGAGCGGCCTTGGGCGTCGATCTTGGGCTCGACCGGAGCGGCAGCTTCCGGGTTGCTGGACAGGCTGGCCAGCGCTTCAAAGCCTTGTGCGTCGGTCATGGCTTAGAGGCTCCGGGTGTTCTTGGCGTTGCGGGCCGCGAAGTCGACGACTTCAGGGCTTTGCGCTTGGTGCGGGTGCTCGCCGTTGTTGTAGATGAGCAGGTGCGTCAGCTGCTTGCGAGCCAGCGGGCTCTCCTTCGGCAGCATGCGCTCGACGGCCTTCTCCAGGACGCGTTCCGGGAACTTGCCGCCCAGCACCTTGCGCGGGGTGGTTTCCTTGACGCCGCCCGGGTGACCGGTGTGACGGTAGTACACCTTGTCGTCCATCTTCTTGCCGGTGAACTTCACCTTGTCGGCATTGATGACGACGACGAAGTCACCGCAATCGACGTGCGGGGTGTAGTCAGGACGGTGCTTGCCGCGAAGACGCATGGCGATGAACGTCGCCAGACGGCCGACAACGGCGTCCTGGGCGTCGACCACGATCCACTTCTTCTCGACCTCGGCCGGCTTCAACGAAGCCGTGATCTTTTGCATGGGATTGATCCGTAATTTCTAGGCGTCCGACCCCGAGAAATCCGGTTTCGTCCGTGTGAGGCGCGGCATGTACGGGAGGGTTCGCGCGCTGTCAACAATGCGGAAGCAAGAAAGTACACAAACCCTTATTTTACAAAGACTTGCGTGATACGGTACCCAGATACCGCATCACGCTATCTTCCCTAGCCGCGCTTGAACCACGATTTCTTGGTCTTGGGCGCCTCGGCCGACGGGGCGGCGGCAGGCGCGATCGCCGGGGCGTCGAAGCCGAAGGCGTGGCGCATGACCTGGAAGATATAGCTTTCCTCGACCACGCCGCGCAGCAGGAAGGCCTGCGGGCCGTCGGCGAACACCCCCACGTCCTCGCCGGCGTGGGCGGCGCTGGCGAGGTTCACCGTGGCCTGCTGGTGATAGTCGACGTCGTCCAGGTCTTCCTTGGCCGGGTCGTTGCGCGTGTTGTTGCCCGTCGGCCCGCCCGGGCCGGTGGCGAACATCAGGGTCGTATAGGCCTTGCCATCGCCGGCGATGGCGGGGTCGCCCTCGTTGCCGGCCATGCCCAGGATCGGCGAATTGCGGGCGGCATAGCCTGAGATCATCAGACCGTGGCTGTGGTCGGCGGTGACGACGACCAGGGTGTCCTTAAGGTCGACCTTGGCCAGCACGGCGGCGATGGCCTTGGAGAACTCGACCGTCTCGCTGAGCGTGCGCCTGGCGTTGCCCAGGTGGCTGCCCATGTCGATCTTGCCGCCCTCGACCATCAGGAAATAGCCGTTCGGGTTCTTGGACAGCACGTCGACCGCCGAGGTCGCCATCTCGGCCAGGGTCGGGACGCCCTGCCCCAACACCGGACGCTCGACCTCATACGGGAGGTGCTCGGGCGCGAAGAGGCCCAGCACATGCTTGGTGTCAGCCGGAATGGCCTTCATCTGGTCGGCGGTGACAACGTAGGACGAACCCGCGCCCTCGGCCCTCAGCCACTCGGCGGTCAGGTCGCGGCCGTCGGCGCGCTTGCCGTCCTTGTCCTTGGGAAGGAAGCGCGAGCGCCCGCCGCCCATGACGACGTCCAGCCGCAGGGCGTCCGGAGCCTCGATCAGCTGGCGGGCGATGTCCTTGCAACCGGCCTGGATGGCCTCGACCGGCATGTCGCCATCGCCTTCCCAGTCGCGATAGGCGGTGTGGGCGTAGGCGCCGGCCGGGGTGGCGTGGGTGACGCGGGTGGTGGTGACCACGCCGGCGGCCTTGCCGCGCGCCTTGGCCAGCTCGGCCAGGGTGTCGACGCCATTGCCTTTCTCGGTCTCGCACTTCTCACCGAGCGCCGCGCCGGTCAGGCCGATGATCTTGTTGCGGGTCTTCACGCCGGTCATGATCGCGGTGATGCCGGCGGCGCTGTCGGTGACCTGGGTGTCGTGGCTGTAGGTCTTGGACAGCGCCGAATAGGCCAGCTTCTCGAAGGCCAGCGAATTGGACTTGCCGTCGACGCCCTTCATCTGGCCGTCATAGATGCGGCCGGCCGTGACCGTCGAGATGCCCATGCCGTCGCCCAGGAACAGGATGACGTTCTTGGCCTTGCCCGTGTTCGGAACCACGGCGATCTGCTTGGCCAGGGCGGCCTCGCCGGCCTTGTAGTAGGCGTCAGCGGCGCTGACGGCGGCGTTCGGGGTCTCGATAGGATTCTGGGCGAAGGCGAGAGCGGGAATGGCGACGGACGCGACCAGCGCGAGAACAAGGGGGCGGATCAAGGCCAAGCTCCATGAGGAATTGGCCCGATTTGCGCCCGGCGTGTGACAGTTGTTGCGGGACTTTGTTTCAGCCCCCGAAATTCAGGGCCTGCGCACCCGCCACGCGAAGACGGTCGCCGTCGCCAGTAGCACGGCGGCGCCCGCCTGGTGCAGCACGCCCAGCGCGATCGGCACGCTGGCCATCAGGGTCCAGATCCCCAGGCCCGCCTGCAGGGTGACGACGATCGCCACCGTCAAGGCCACGGCCTTGCTGCCCGCCGCCAGCGGACGGTCGCGCCGCGCCAGGAAGGCGATCGCCAGGCCGGCCGCGAACAGGGCGTAGGCCATCAGCCGGTGGTGCAACTGCACGGCGCCCTGGCTGTGCGCCAGTGTGCCCCAGAAGCCCTTGCCCAGATATTCGGCCGGGAAGAAGCCGCCGTTCATCAGCGGCCAGTCGTTATAGACGAGGCCCGCGTCGTTGCCGGCGACCAGCGCGCCCAGCAGGCTCTGGAAGAACACCGCGCCCAGGAAAGCCAGGGCCCACCCGCGCCAGGCCGATCGCTCTTCGACCCGCGGCGAGCCATTCCAGGCGTCCAGCGCGGTCCAGATCAGGATGACGAACAGGGCCAGCGCCAGGCCCAGGTGGGTCATCAGCCGCTCGGGTGCGACCGAGACCCGCTCGGAGAGACCGCTGGAGACCATCCACCAGCCGACCAGCCCTTGCAGGCCGCCCAGGCCCAGCATGACGGCGCAGCGCCAGATCAGGCGACGCGGAATGTCGCGGCGGATCAGGAAGACGGCGAACGGGATGGCGAAGGCCACGCCCACGGTCCGCCCCAGCAGGCGGTGCGCCCACTCCCACCAGAAGATGCCCTTGTAACCCTCCAGGGTCATGTCCGGGTTCACGAGCTGGAACTGGGGGATCTTCTTGTAGAGCTCGAAACTCTCGCGCCAGGCCTGCTCGGACAGGGGCGGCAACGCGCCCATGATCGGCTTCCACTGGGTGATCGAAAGGCCCGAGTCGGTCAGGCGGGTCGCGCCGCCCACCACGACCATGGCGAACACCATGGCGGCGACGATGAAAAGCCAGATCGCGACGGGGCGCGAACGGTCGGAACGCAGGAAGGACGTCATGGGGCCTGAAAAGCGTCACTACTGGGCCGAAATGCGGCGAGACCTCCCTACGCCCGACGCTGGCCCGCATCAATGTTTCTGTGGCTCGGCATGACGGCGCCGCGGGTTCGTGCGAGAAACAAGCGTCTTGGGCGAGGCGGGGGCGGAGAGAACAATGAGCGGCATGGGCGTATTCGCGGCGGCGGTGATCGGCATCCTGGCCGGCTGGATCGCCGACATCGTGCTGGGTCGCCACCACTCGCTGTTCATCAAGCTCTTGATCGGCGTGATCGGCTCGTTCATCGGAGCCTTCATCGCCTCGCGCATCGATCTGCATCTGGCCGGCTTCGTCGGCGAGCTGATCGTCTCCAGCGTGGGCGCGATCCTGTTCCTGGCCGTGCTCGGCCTCTTTCGGAGAACCGCGTGAGCGCTCCCATGATCCCGGCCCGCCAGATCCCCGCAAGAGTGCGCAAGCTGATCGGCTCTTTCGCCGTGCTGGCGGTCCTGTTCGCCTGGATCTGGGCCTTCACCAGCCTCTACGACCACCTGCCGCAGAACCGCTTCGTGCACCTCGTCTACTTCGTGGTCCTGGGCATGGGCTGGGTGTTGCCGGTGATCCCGCTGATCTCGTGGATGGGCAAGGCCGACAAGCCGCTGGATGTGGGCCAAAGATAGTTGGGGGCCAGCGTTGATCCCGGAATGAAAAAGGCCGCCCCGAAGGGCGGCCTTTCGTCTTCCGCCCAATTCCCGAAGGAAAAGGGTTCCCGAAGGAAATGGTCGGAGCGACAGGATTTGAACCTGCGACCCCTTGACCCCCAGTCAAGTGCGCTACCAGGCTGCGCCACGCTCCGACGGAAGAGGCGCTCTTATAGGCGCCGCTCCCCCATTGGGCAACAGCGATTTCGGACGAAATTCACCCCCTGACGAGAAGACCGTCCAGGCGTGATTTGATGGCCGTCAGGTCGTCCAGCGCGAAGGCCAGACGATCGCGCGCATGCGCGTCCAGACGCTTGGCGGGCGCATCCGAAATCTCATAGTCGAAATTGGGATCCAGGCTGGCGGAGCCGTTCGAGCCTAGGCCGGCGGCGATCACCTGGGCCAGACCCTGATCGCGGTGCAGCTTCTGCACGCCTTTGATAGTCAGGCCTTCGCTGTGCAGCAGGGTGCGGACGCCGTTCAGAACGGCCACGTCCTGCGGGCGATAGAAGCGCCGCCCGCCGGCCCGTTTCATCGGGCGAATAAAGGAGAACTTGGTTTCCCAGAAGCGCAGCACGTGCTGCGGCACGCCCAGCTCATCGGCGGCCTCTGAAATCGTGCGGAAGGCGTTCGGCCCCTTCGCCACCGCATCGATTCCCTAGTCGCCCAAGGCGCGGTCGATTCGCGCCTTCATGACCTGGGAAGCGCGGAAGCCGATCACCCGACGGGGTTCGATCTCGGCCGGCTCGCCAGTCTTGGGATTGCGCCCCATGCGGGCGCGCTTGGCGCGGACCTGAAAGACGCCGAAACCGGAAAGCTTGACCGTCTCGCCCTCTTCGAGCGCCTCGGCCACGAGATCCAGGGTGCGCTCGACCAGGCCGGCGCAGTCCTGACGGGTCAATCCGACCTCTTCATGGACCGCCTCACACAGGTCGGCCCGGGTCAAAGTAGCGCCCTTCATGCAACCCCCTTCACGCGTATCTTGGCGGTCCGATAGACCACCTCCGATGGAGCACTCGCGGCGAACCTGAGTATGCCGCGACCGCCCTCAACGGACCGCGCCCAAAAATCACCGACGACCTCATGCCGTGATTATCGCATGAAGTCAAAGGCTCAACGTCAGGAGTTCATGCCCGACGAGAAGATCGCGCAAGCTGCACCTTAAAGGCGCAGAACGCAGGCGCCCCAGGTCAGGCCGCCGCCCATGGCTTCCAGCAGCAGTAGATCGCCTTTCTTGATCGACCGTCCTTCACGCCGTGCGCGAGGGCCAGCGGGATCGAGGCGGCCGAGGTGTTGGCGTGGATCGCGACCGTCGAGATCACCTTCTCCTCGTCGATGCCGCATCGGTGGGCCACGCCGGCGAGGATGCGCTGGTTGGCCTGGTGCGGGATGAACCAGTCGACGTCCGCCACCTCGACGCCGGCGTTGGTGGCGGCCGAGTGGATGGCTTCGGAGATGTTGATCACGGCGTGCTTGAAGACCTGGTTACCCAGCATCCGCAGCTTGCCGACCGTGCCGGTCGTCGAGACGCCGCCGTCGACATAGAGCAGGTCCTGTTTGGTCCCGTCGGCGCGCAAGGCGAAGCCCAGCAAGCCCTGGTCGCCGGTGGTCCCCTCGCCCTCCTTCGGCTCCAACACGACGGCGCCAGCGCCGTCGCCGAACAGCACGCAGGTGCCGCGGTCGCTCCAGTCCATCAGGCGGGTCATGGTCTCGGCGCCGATCACCAGGGCGCACTTGGCGTGACCGCGCGCCACGAAGCCGTCGGCGACGCTCAGGGCGTAGACGAAGCCCGAGCAGACGGCCTGGACGTCGAAGGCGATGCCGACGGGCGCGCCCAGCTTGCGCTGAACGATGGTGGCGACGGCGGGAAAGGTCAGGTCGGCCGTGGTGGTGGCCACGATGATCAGATCGACGTCGGCGGCGGTCTTGCCGGCGGCTTCCAGGGCCTCCTTGGCGGCCTCGACAGCCAGATCCGAGACCGGCTGGTCGTCGGCGGCTTGGTGGCGCTGGTGGATACCGGTGCGCTCGACGATCCAGGCGTCGCTGGTGTCAACGAACTTGGCCAGGTCATCATTGGTCACGATCTTCGGCGGCAGATACGCGCCGACGCCAGTCACTGCACTGCGAGTTGCGCTCACTCGGCCGCTCCCTGCCCCTGCTCCGGGGCTTCGCTCTTGGCCGCCACGGCGGTCAGACGCTTCAGATTTCTATCGACCTCGGCGCGGAAATCGCTGCGTGCGAGGTTGGTGGCGACCCGGACGGCCGCGGCGAAGCCGTTGGCGTCCGCGCCACCGTGGCTCTTGACCACGATTCCATTGAGACCCAGCAACGGGGCTCCGTTCACCCGGCTCGGATCCAGCCGCTGGCGCATTTTCTTCAGCGCGCCGGAGGCGATCAGGGCGCCAAGCATGGCCATCGGTCCGGAGGTCAGGGTGGCCCTGATCTCGTTCGAGAAGAACCGCGCCATGCCCTCGGCGGTCTTCAGGGCCACATTACCGGTGAAGCCGTCCGTGACGACAACGTCAACCGTGCCGTACGCGATGTCATTGCCCTCGACGAAGCCGTGATAGTCGAAATCGAGCTTGGTATCGCGCAGGACGGCGTGAGCCTCGCGGACCTCCTCGTGACCCTTCTCGTCCTCGGAACCGACATTCAGCAGCCCTACGGTCGGGCGCTTGGAGCCATGCACGGCGTGGTGGAAGGCCGCCCCCATGATCGCGAACTCGACCAGTTGGTCGGCGTCGCTCGCGACATTGGCGCCGACGTCCAGGACCGTTGTCACGCCCTTCATGTTGGGCCAGTTGGCGACGATGGCCGGGCGCTCCAGATCCGCGCCCATGCGCAGGATCAGCTTGGAGATCGCCATCAGGGCGCCGGTGTTGCCGGCCGAGACGCAGGCCTGGGCCTGATTCTCGCGCAACGCCTCGATGGCGTTCCACATCGACGAGCCCTTGCCCCGGCGCATGGCCTGGGCGGGCTTTTCGTCCATGCCGATGGCCTTGTCGGTGTGGCGCACCTCGCTCACGCTCTTGGCGGAGGGATGCTTGGCCAGTTCAGCCTCGATCTTCGCGCCGTCGCCATGCAGCAGGAACCGCACACCCGGGAGCGCCTGGGCCGCCTGCGCGACGCCGGGCACGACGATGGAGGGACCGTGGTCGCCGCCCATGGCGTCGACCGAGATGACTACGGATTGGGACACGTGGCGCTGTGAGCTCCGAGAGGCGGTCTCGCCGGGCGGCGGACGATACATCCGCGTGAATATCACGCAAGCGGTCGAGTTCGGGCGCTTCAGCCCTACTCGCTATCGCCTTTCAGGCTCTTTAGCGCCGCGAACGGGGAAAGTTCGACCGGCTCGGGCGGTTGGACGAACACCGCTCCCGGCTTGCGGGGGAACGGATCCAGCTCCAGGGCCAAGTGCTCGATCACGTAACCCGAGACGTCGATCTTGTCGCCGTCCAGCACGTCCGGCGGATCGTCGGCGTCCGGGTCGACGCCCAGATCGCCGCTGTCCTCGTCCTGCGGTGCGTTCTTGCTGTTGGCCGGCAGAACGCGCAGGTCGAAGCGCGCGTCGATCGGCGTTTCGAAGTCGTCGGCCGTCGCGCTGCAGGTCTGGACCACGCGGGCGCGCAAGATGCCCGAGACCTCGGCCCCGTCCAGCCACGAGGTCAGGAACACCTCGGCGCTAAGTTCTTCCAGGCTCACCAGGTCCAGTTGCCTGGCGATCGCCTTGCGCTGTTCGGCCGACGGTTCCAGCCGCAGCTTGACGGCGCCGCGGTCGACCTGGGCCAGCGGGATTTCACACGGCCAGGGCGCGGTCACGGGTTCGGCCATGTCACGTCTCCTTGCAGCAGGCCCTGCAGCGGCTGTTCCGCCAGGGCTTCGCGCGTCTTGATCACATAGGCGGCCAGGGCCGCGATGTCGCCCTCGCCGCGCTCCTCGAACGCGGTCCGGGCCAGGAAGCCGGTCATGCCAGCGAGGTCCGGCAGGGTGGCGACGGCTTCGTCATAGGCCTTCAGACGGCCGTAGAAGGCGCCGGCCAGCTTCTTCATCTTCTTGCCGACCGCCGTGTCCGACACGCCGATCTCGCGGAAGGCGTCGTCCAGGCCCTTCACATACGAGTCGAAAACCGCCTGCGAGGTCTCCGCCGCCGCGTCGCCCTGCCCCTTCAGTCGCTCGATCAGGAAGATCACATGCAGGCTGAAGAGTTCAAAGCGGCCTTCCATCGAGTCGCGGACGCCGAAGTCACGATAAAAGATCGCGGACCGCGCCTGAGCCACCGCGCCCACATAGAGCTTGGCTCCCGCCGCCTTGGCGGGCCTGGGCTTGAGCCACCGATCCAGAAACATGAAACGCCTCGATTTCGCCGCGACATCCCGCTAGACGCGGGGTCCGCTTTCACGCGGGCATTGAACTAAGCTCCCGCGGGCGATAGGTCAAAGTCTGCATTTTTCCGGTTCGGAGCCTTGATGTCTCGCCCCGCCGTTTTCGCCGCCGCCATTCTGGGCCTGGCGATCGCCACGTCCGCCTGTACGCCGCTGACCAGCTACTCCGGCTTTCAGGCCATCGAGGCCAAGCCCGCCGACATGAAGGTCGGCGAGGACAGCAAGTCGACCCTGATGGAAAAGCTGGGTTCGCCGTCGGCGGTTTCGACCTTCGACAACAACACCTGGTACTACATCTCGCAGACGACCGACCGCGTGGCCTTCTACATGCCGCGCGTGATCAAGCGCGACGTCGTGGCCATCAAATTCAACCAGGCCGACGAAAAGGTCGCCTCGGTGAACACCTATACGCTGAAGGACGGCAAGGTCATCGCCTACAACGGCCGTGAACTCCGACCCGCGGCCGCGAGATGACCATCCTCGAACAGCTGCTCGGCAACGTCGGTCGCGGCGGCATGCTCCCGCAGGACGACGAGGCCCCGGGCCAGCGCCCCGGCGGTCGCTAGAGTATTTTCCGACGAAGTGGCCGCCGGCTCGTCGTCGAAAAATGCGTAAGAGCAGGAAACTGGAGCATTTCACCGATCAGGTCGGATCGGAAAGCGCTCCAGAGTAAGTCGACAGCTCGACAGATCACGAAAGCCGTCCACTGCAAGGTGGGCGGCTTTTTCGTGCGCCAGGCGCCAACCCCCGCGCCGCCGCCCGGCACGGTAAAGTAAATTTCTCCGATTTACTGTGAATTCGATATTCACCGTCCCAATTCGGATAGAAGACTTACTCCTAAACACTTCATAAACCCAAAACGGGTCACATTCAACTCAAGCCACCTAAGTCGTGGCGTGGCGAATTCTCGACGACGGTGGGAGACGCACTGTGGAAGGCATGGACCTTCGTGACGTATCGGTGCTTCTGGTCGACGACAACGCGAACATGCGCAAGCTCGTGGCCGAAATCCTGAAGGCCGCCGGCGTTCGCAGGATCCGCGAGGCCGGCGATGGCCTCGACGCGCTCAAGATCTTTCAGACGCAAGAGATCGACATCGTCTTCACCGACCTGATGATGCATCCGGTCGACGGCCTGTCCTTCATCCGCTGGATCCGCACCTCGAGCGCCAGCCCCAATCCGTACGTGCCGATCATCATGATGACCGGCCACGCCACCCAGCGCACGCTGACCGCCGCGCGCATGGCCGGCGTCACCGAGTTCCTGGCCAAGCCACTAACCGCGCGCGGGGTCATGCACCGGATCAACGAGATCGTGAACAACCCCCGACCGTTCGTGCGGGCCAGCGAGTATTTCGGCCCCTGTCGGCGTCGCCGGATCGACCACGAATTCTCCGGTGTCGAACGCCGGGGAGGCCAGCCGGACGAGATCACGGACGCCCTGTCCCAGATGGATCCCGAGGACGTGTACTAAGGTCCTCGACGGCAGGCCCCGAAGACAAAAACGCCCCGGAGGAAACTCCGGGGCGTTCCAGTTTCAGGCTGCTCTCGAAAGATCAGCCGTGGGCCAGCACCGCCAGCAGCAGCAGGGCCACGATGTTGGTGATCTTGATCATCGGGTTCACGGCCGGACCCGAGGTGTCCTTGTAGGGGTCGCCGACGGTGTCGCCGGTGACGGCGGCCTTGTGGGTGTCGCCGCCCTTGGTGTGCAGGACGCCATTCTTGTCGGTGAAGCCTTCTTCGATGACCTTCTTGGCGTTGTCCCAGGCGCCGCCGCCGCTGGTCATCGAGATGGCGACGAACAGGCCGGTGACGATCACGCCCATCAGCATGGCGCCCAGCGAGGCGAACGCGTCGACCTTGCCGGCGATGGCCTTGATCACGAAGAACAGCACCACCGGCGAGACGACCGGCAGCAGGCTAGGCACGATCATCTCGCGGATGGCCGCCTTGGTCAGGATGTCCACGGCCTTGCCGTACTCGGGCTTGACCTCGCCGGTCATGATGCCCGGGTTCTCGCGGAACTGACGGCGCACCTCGGCGACGACCGACTCGGCCGCGCGACCGACGGCGGTCATCGCCATGCCGCCGAACAGGAACGGCAGCAGGCCGCCGAACAGCAGGCCGACCACGACATAGGGGTTCGACAGGTCGAAGGTCACTGGCCCCATGCCGTCGAAGAAGCTGCCCGGCGTCGCATTGGCCGAGAAGAACTTCAGGTCCTCGGTATAGGCGGCGAACAGCACCAGGGCGCCCAGTCCGGCCGAACCGATGGCGTAGCCCTTGGTCACGGCCTTGGTGGTGTTGCCCACGGCGTCCAGCGCGTCGGTGGTGACGCGGACTTCCGGCGGCAGGCCCGCCATCTCGGCGATGCCGCCGGCGTTGTCGGTGACCGGACCGAAGGCGTCCAGGGCGACGATGAAGCCGGCCAGCGACAGCATGGTCGTGGTGGCGATGGCGATGCCGAACAGACCCGCCAGATTATAGGTCACCAGGATGCCGACGATGATGGTCAGGGCCGGCAGGGCCGTGGATTCCAGCGACATGGCCAGACCCTGGATCACGTTCGTGCCGTGCCCCGAGACCGACGCCTGCGCCACCGACTTCACCGGACGGAAGTTGGTGCCCGTGTAGTACTCGGTGATCATGACGATGGCGGCGGTGACCGCCAGACCGACCAGGCCGCAATAGAACAGGCCATCGGCGGTATAGGTGCGCGCGGCCGTCACGACCGGGGCCGGGATCAGGTCGTGCAGCACGTACCAGACGGCCGGGATCGACAGCAGGCCCGTCACGATCAGGCCCTTGTAGAGGGCCCCCATGATGTTCTGGCTCTTGCCCAGGCGAACGAAGAACGCGCCGATGATCGAGGTGACGATGCAGACCGCGCAGATGGCCAGCGGCAGCAGCATCATGGCGCCCACGGCCTCCGTGCCACGGAAGAAGATGGCGGCCAGGACCATGGTGGCGACCGTGGTCACCGCATAGGTCTCGAACAGGTCGGCGGCCATGCCGGCGCAGTCGCCGACATTGTCGCCGACGTTGTCGGCGATGGTGGCGGCGTTGCGGGGGTCATCCTCCGGGATGCCGGCTTCCACCTTGCCCACAAGGTCGCCGCCCACGTCGGCGCCCTTGGTGAAGATGCCGCCGCCCAGACGGGCGAAGATCGAGATCAACGAGGCGCCGAAGCCCAGGGCCACCAGGGCGTCGACGACGCCGCGGCCGGTTGGTTCCAGGCCCAGCGGGCCCGTCAGCACCCAGTAGTAGCCCGCCACGCCCAGCAGAGCGAAGCCAGCCACCAGCATGCCGGTGATGGCGCCGGAGGTGAAGGCCAGCGACAAACCCTTGGCCAGCCCCTCCGAGGCGGCCTGAGCGGTACGAACGTTGGCGCGAACCGAGATCAGCATGCCCGCGAAGCCGGCCGCGCCCGAAAGCACGGAGCCGACGAGGAAGCCCAGAGCGGCCCACTGGCCGATCAGCAGGTAGACGGCGACGAGAATGACCGCGCCAACGACCGAGATAGTGAGGTATTGCCGACGCAGGTAGGCTTGCGCCCCTTCCTGGATCGCCGCGGCGATCTCCTGCATCCTCGCATTGCCGGGCGACGCCCGCATCAGACTGGCCGTCTGCACGGCGCCGTACAGCACCGCCAGCAGCCCGGCCCCGATGGCCAGATAAAGCCAAAACTCATTAGGTTCTTCGCCCCTTCGCGCTTCCAATCACGAGGGGGATGCCGGTCCCGGCGGCTGGAGGTAATGACGCACGTCAAACCGCCGCCCGGATCGACGGGCGGGCCTTTGGCCTCGTGCCCCCTCGATGCTCCCAAAATGACAGCCGAACGGCGTCATCCGAAAGAGACTGTCAGATGGTCGGGGGGCGCGCAACCCGCGTCGGCGCAAGCCTTTGCAGCGGCAAAGCTTGGCGCGGGGCATGGAATCAGGGGTGCAGTTCGCCCTGGCCGACCGGCTTGGCGGCGCTGGATTTGGGCGGCATCAGCTGCTGGCGGGGGATCTGCTTGACGATCTCGACCGAGGCGACCTTGCCCTTGCCCATCAGTACGCCGCATTGGCTCAGGACGAAGCTGGTCAGGCGCGGACCGTCGACTTCCTTCCAGGTGTCGGCGCGCGTGAACGGAGTCTTGTAGGCGGCCCGTACGATCGCGTCGCGCAGCATCGGCTCCTGGTCCTTCAGGGCCGCGGCGTCGGCGCCCTCCTTCAGCTTCAGGGTCATGGCGACGAAGACGTAGTTGACGATCCGGCCGTTGGCGATGATCGGAATGGTCATCGAGCCCAGCTTGTACGTCGGGTCGAGCGCTTGGCCCTCGCCCTCCTTCTTCTCCTTCTTGCCGCTATTGGCGAAGGCCGGCGCGGACACGGCCGCGAAGGCGGCGGCGAGCAGGATACGGCGCGAGGGTGTGGCAAGATCGATCATGGCCATCATCCATAACCGACAGGGCTTGATATTGACCTAACCGGCTCCTTGCAGGGGCCTCGAGCGGGATCAGCCGTGCAGCCAGCCCAGGCGCGAAGGCGTGACGTCGCGACCCTTGTAGTAGGCCGAGACCCCCTCGCCTTCCACGAACTCGCCGATCTCGCTGACCTTCACGCCGGCCGCGGCGGCGGCGACGCGGAAGTTCCAGGCCTCGCTGGGATCGACGGCGCAGACGATCTCATAGTCGTCGCCGCCGGAAGCCAGCGAGATACGGCCCTCGACCTGCTCTGGCTGCTGGTCCAGCCAGGCCTGGCCGCCCGGCGACAGCGGCAGGCGCTCCAGGTCGACGCGCACGCGGCAGCCGCTGGCCTTGGCGATATGGGCGCTGTCGGCCAGCAGGCCGTCGGAGACGTCGGCGGCGGCCTTGGCGTGGACGCGCATCGCCTCGCGCAGGGTGACGCGCGGTTCGGGCTGGCGATAGCGGCGCAGCATGGCGCCGTCGGCGTCGACCACCTCGCCCCACTGGGCCAGGAGACCCAGCCAGCCATCGCCGATCGTGCCGGAGACCATCAGGCGGTCCCCCGGCTTGGCGCCGCGTCGCAGGATGGCCCCGCCCTCGGGAACCCAGCCCAGCAAAGTGGCCGAAACGACCAGCGGACCCGAGGTGGTGACCGTGTCGCCGCCCAGCAGCGACATGTCGAACAGCGCGCCGTCCTCGGCCAGACCCCGGGCGAAGGTCTCGCGCGAGGTGACGTCGGAGCCCGAGGGCCAGCCGATGGCCAGGAAATAGCCGTAGGGTTCGGCCGCCTTGGCCGCCAAGTCGGAGAGATTGGTGCGCAGCAGCTTGCGCGCGACGACGTCCAGGGCCTCGTCGGCCAGAAAGTGCACGCCGGCCACCATGGCGTCCTTGGTGATCACCAGGTCGTAGCCAGGACGCGACGGCAGCACGGCCGCGTCGTCCAACAGGTCCAGCGCCGCCGGGTCGCCACGTGTCAGCGGACGCAGCAGGCGCGCGATGTGATCGAATTCCGTCGGCGCCGCTTCCGCCGCGGCAGGCGCGGCGTCATCGTCAGCGAACCAGTCGTCTTCGTCAGTCTCGTGCATCACGGGCGATCGCGTCGAGGGCGCCATTGATGAAGCCTGACTCGGGACCCTCAAAAAAGGATTTAGCGATCTCGACATATTCATTGATGACGACTTCGGTCGGAACGTCCGGCCGGTACATCAATTCGTAGGCGCCAGCGCGCAGCACGGCGCGGGCCGTGGCGTCCAGGCGCTCCAGGCGCCAGCCCGAGGCCAGGCGCTTGACGATGCCCTGGTCGATCTTGGACTGGTTGGTCACCACGCCCTTGGCCAGTTCGGCGAAGAAGGTCTCGTCGGCGGCGGCCAGGCGCTCGCCCTCGACATCGCGGTCGAAGCGGTGCTCGCCGAACTCGCGCACCACGGCGTCGACGCCCGCGCCCGAGACTTCCATCTGGTACAGGGCCTGGACGGCGGCGAGACGCGCCACCGAACGCGGTTGGATGCGGTTGCCGCTCATCGGGCCTGTCCCAGCAGTTGACGCTTCAGGGCGATGGTCTCGAGGCAGGCCTTGGCGGCCGAACCGCCGCGGTCGCCTTCGCTGACCCGCGCTCGGGTCCAGGCCTGGGCCTCGTCGTCGACGGCCAGGACGCCGAAGCCGATCGCCAGCCGCTTGCCGATGCCCAGATCCTGCAGGCCGCGGGCGGTTTCATTAGCGACCAGTTCGAAATGGTAGGTCTCGCCCCGGATGACCGCGCCGAGCGCGACATAGCCTTCGTAGCGCACGCCCACGGGGCGGCGAGCCGCGTCCTCGGCCATGGCGATGACCGTCGGGATCTGCAGGGCGCTGGAGACGGTGATCACGTCGTATTCCGCGCCCTGGGCCTCGATCGCCCGCACGGCTCCGCGCAGCAGCTCGTCGGAGATCCCCGAATGGCTTCGGCCCTCTACGATCAGCAAGCGGATGTTGTCTTCAACCATCTAGCTTCGAATCTCCACGGCCGCGCTTGCCGCGCGCACACAAACACACATCAGGGATTAACGAACTATAGCTCTTCTTCGACGCTGTCGCTCAGACCTTCTTCGGTCAGGAACTTGGCGAAGTCGCTGGTTTCCTTGAAATCCCGATAGACGGAGGCGTAACGGACATAGGCGACGTCATCGAGCGATTTCAACGCCTTCATGACCATTTCGCCCACCGTCGAGGACGGAAGCTCGGTCTCGCCCATGCTTTCCAGCTGCCGGACGATGCCGTTGATCATGCGCTCGACGCGCTCGGCCTCGACGGGCCGCTTCTGGGTGGCCAGGGCGATCGAACGCACCAGCTTGTCGCGATCGAATGGCGAGCGCCGGCCCGAACGCTTCAGGATGATCAGCTCGCGCAGTTGCACCCGCTCGAACGTGGTGAAGCGACCGCCGCACTCGGGGCACATGCGGCGACGGCGGATGGCCGCGCCGTCTTCAGACGGGCGGCTGTCCTTAACCTGGCTTTCGGCGTGTCCGCAGAAGGGGCAGCGCATGATGTGGCCCCTCCCGCGGCGCCTAGACCATATTAGTTGTAGATCGGGAAGCGGGCCGTCAAGGCCAGCACTTCCTCGCGGACCTTCCCCTCGACCTCGGCGTTGCCTTCCGGACCGTTGGCGGCCAGGCCGTTGACCACTTCGCCGATCAGCTCGCCCACGCGGGTGAACTCGGCTTCCTTGAAGCCGCGCGTGGTGCCGGCCGGCGTGCCCAGGCGAACGCCCGAGGTGATCGTGAACGGCGCGGTGTCGAACGGCACGCCGTTCTTGTTGCAGGTCATGTGGGCGCGCTCGAGGCTGTGCTCGGTGTCCCGGCCCGTCACGCCCTTCGGACGCAGGTCGACCAGCATCAGGTGGCTGTCGGTGCCGCCCGAGACGATGTTGACGCCCGACTTCAGCAGGGCTTCCGACAGCGCCTTGGCGTTGGCGATGATCTGCCGGGCATAGTCCTTGAACGCCGGCTGCAGCGCTTCGCCGAAGGCCACGGCCTTGGCGGCGATGACGTGCTCCAGCGGACCGCCCTGCAGGCCCGGGAAGACGGCCGAATTGACCTTCTTGATGATGGCTTCGTCGTTGGTCAGCACCATGCCGCCACGCGGGCCGCGAAGGGTCTTGTGGGTGGTGGTGGTGACGACGTGGGCGTGGGGGACCGGGCTCGGGAACACGCCGCCGGCCACCAGGCCCGCGAAGTGGGCCATGTCGACCATCAGATAGGCGCCGACGCTGTCGGCGATCTGACGGAAGCGGGCGAAGTCGATTTCGCGACTATAGGCGCTGCCGCCGGCGATGATCAGCTTGGGCTTCTCGCGCTCGGCCACCTCCGCGACGTTGTCGTAGTCGATCAACTGGTCCTGCTGGCGCACGGTGTAGGACACCGGCTTGAACCACTTGCCCGACTGATTGGCGGGCGAGCCGTGAGTTCAGGTGGCCGCCGGCGGCCAGGTCCATGCCCAGGAAGCTGTCGCCCGGCTGCAGCAGAGCCATGAACACCGCCTGGTTGGCCTGCGAACCCGAGTGTGGCTGGACGTTGGCGAAACCGGCGCCGAACAGCGACTTGGCGCGTTCGATGGCGATCGTCTCGATCTCGTCGACATATTCGCAGCCGCCATAGTAGCGCTTGCCCGGATAACCCTCGGCGTATTTGTTGGTCAGGATCGAGCCCTGGGCCTCCAACACCGCCTTCGAGACGATGTTCTCCGAGGCGATCAGCTCGATCTGGTTCTGCTGACGGTCCAGCTCACGACCGATGCGGTCGAAGATGTCCTTGTCCGCGGTGGCGAGGTCGGCGCCGAAAAAGGCGCTGGTGTTGGCTTGGGTCATTTCGCTCTCCGGGCGTTTGGGGGAGTCGGCAGAGGCGCCCTCTTTAACGGGATAGGCGCGGCGATCAATGTAGGAACCGCATCCTGTTTTGTGCGTTGCCGTCCTGCAGGGCGGTGCTCAACCCCCGCGGAGTTCCAACGACAACAACGGGAATGGGGTATCTCATGGCGTCTCAAGGCGGCGGCACGGACACGACGAGCGACAACAACGTCGATATTCTGGGGCTCAGCGCCGAGATCGTGGCGGCTTATGTAGGTCAGAACACAGTCTCTCAGACGGCCATTCCGGACCTGATCCGTACGGTCCACCAGGCGCTCGCCTCGCTGGGCAACGGCGGCGAGGCTCCGCAACCGGCCGAAAAGGCCAAGCCGGCGGTTCCGGTGGGCCGCTCGGTGCAGCATGACTTCATCGTCTGTCTGGAGGACGGAAAGAAGCTCAAGATGCTCAAGCGCTATCTGCGCTCGCACTACGACATGAGCCCCGAGGAATACCGTCGCAAGTGGGGCCTGCCGCCCGACTATCCGATGGTGGCGCCGGCCTATGCGGCCCGCCGCTCGGACTTCGCCAAGAAGATCGGCCTGGGCAAGGGCGTGCGGCGGGGAAGCTGACCGCCTCTCGCCGTTCGGGCACGCGAACGCCGCCGGACTCCGGCGGCGTTTTTCGGTTCGACGATGTGCGGTCTGGTCGAAGCTGAAGGTGCGTCTGATCCCCTGAACGTGGCGAAGACCACGTTCAAAATATTTGAGATAGAGCCTGTTTATCCGCTTCGGATAAAATCCGAAACGGACAGGCTCTACGCCGCGTAGCCGCCCATGCGGGCGACATTGCAGTGAGCCCACAGCTTTTCCATCGCCGCGACCAGCTTGCGCATCATGTCGTCGGTATGGAACGGAGTCGGGGTGAAGCGCAGGCGCTCGGTGCCGCGTGGCACCGTCGGGTAGTTGATCGGCTGCACATAGACGCCGTGATCGGCCAGCAGCATGTCGCTGATCAACTTGGTGTGGACGGGATCGCCGACCAGCACCGGAACGATGTGGCTCTCGTTTTCCATCACCGGCAGGCCGGCGGCCTTGAACATGGCCTTCAGAGTCGCGGCGCGCTCCTGGTGGATCTCGCGCACTTCCGGGTGCTGTTTCAGCCAGCGGACGCTGGCCAGCGCGCCGGCCACCAAGGCCGGCGGCAGCGAGGTGGTGAAGATGAAGCCCGCGGCCATCAGGCGGATGGCGTCGATCACTTCGGCGTCGCCGGTGATGTAGCCGCCCATGACGCCGAACGCCTTGCCTAGCGTGCCTTCGATGATGTCGATCTCGCCCATCAGGCCGTCGCGCTCCGCGACGCCGCCGCCGCGCGGGCCGTACATGCCGACCGCGTGGACCTCGTCCAGATAGGTCATGGCGCCGTACTTCTTGGCGAGAGCCGCCGTGGCGCGGATGTCGGCGATATCGCCGTCCATCGAATAGACGCTCTCGAAGGCGACCATCTTGGGCGCGTCGGCCGGGGCCGCCGCCAGCAGCTCTTCGAGATGCTCAAGATCGTTGTGGCGGAACACCTTGCGCGGACCGCCGCCATTGCGGATGCCGGCGATCATCGAGGCGTGGTTCAACTCGTCCGAGAAGATGATCAGGCCGGGCAGGATCTTCTGCACCACCGACAAGCTGGCCTCGTTGGAGACGTAGCCCGAGGTGAACAGCAGCGCGCCTTCCTTGCCGTGCAGGTCGGCCAGTTCCTGCTCCAGCAGGACGTGGTCGTGGTTGGTGCCCGAGATGTTGCGGGTGCCGCCCGAGCCCGAGCCATGCGCGTCGACGGCGGCCTTCATGGCGTCCATGACGACGGAATTCTGACCCTGGCCGAGATAGTCGTTGCTGCACCAGACCACGACTTCGCGTTCCGAGCCGTCCTGGCGGGTCCAGGTGGCGCGCGGGAACTGTCCACGCTGTCGCTTAAGGTCGGCGAAGACCCGGTAGCGGCCCTCTTCGCGGATCTGGTCGACGGCGCTGCGGAACGCGGCTTTGTAGTCCATGTCGGTCTCTAAACCACCGGCCGGATGGTCCGGGGGTCCCCTTAATTCATGGCTCGGCTTTTCGCACCAAGCGCCGTTGGTGTCCATCTAGGGACGTTTACCTAGCAAATTGAAGTACGCGATTGGCCGCATCGACTTCGCCAATGAACTCCGTCGCGGATGCGGCGTCTTCGACGATTCATCCAAGCTGCGCCAGCTTTCCGCGCAGTAACTGGATGATGGCCGAGAAGTCCTTGCCGCCGAAGCCATTGCCGTCGAACAACGCGTACAACGCCTCGGCCTGCGCCCCCATCGGCGTGCTGGCCCCAGCCTTGGCGGCGGCCTCCTGGGCCAGCTTCAGGTCCTTCAACATCATGGCCGAGGCGAAGCCGCCCTCGTAGTGGCGGTCGGCCGGAAGTCTGGGGCCCCACGCCCGGGACCGGGCAGTAACTGGTCACCGACCAGCACTGGCCCGATGACTTGCTGGCGATCTCGAAGAAGCGATCGGCGTCCAGACCCAACTTCTCGGCGAGGGCAAAGGCTTCGCAGGTCCCCAGCATCGACACGCCCAGCAGCATGTTGTTGCAGATCTTGGCCGCCTGCCCCGCCCCGTGGTCGCCGGCGTGGATCGTCACGCGCGACATCGGGTCCAGCGCCGCCTCGATGGCCGGAAAATCCACGGCCGCGCAGCCGACCATGAAGGCCAGGGCGCCGGCCTCGGCGGCCATCACGCCGCCCGACACCGGCGCGTCGGCGAAGCGGAAACCGGCCTCTGCCGCCTGCCCGGCCACGGCGCGGGCGCTCTCGACGTCAATCGTCGAGCTGTCGATCAGCAAGGCGGACTTGGGCGCGCTCTTCAGAATCTGCTCGCCATAGACGGCGCGCACGTGCGGACCGGCCGGCAGCATGGTGATCACCACCTCGGCGTCCGCCACCGCCTCGGCCACCGAGCCAGCCGCCTGGCAGCCGGCCGCAACCGCCCGTTCGACCGCCGCCGCCGACAGGTCGAAAGCGTGGACTTCGTGGCCAGCCTTGGCCTGATTGGCGGCCATACCGCCGCCCATGTTGCCCAGGCCGATGAAGGCGATGCGGGTCATTGTAGAGCTCCCTGCAAATGCGAACCGCGCCTCATGGGCGCGGTTCTTATCGTTGAGTATCGTCGGGCTTTCCGGCTCAGCGCGCCGTGGCCGGCTTGCGGAACTTGTAGACGAACTGGTCGGTCTTCCCGCGGATCGACGGGTCGTAGACGTTGGCCTTGCGAAAGTCGGCCGGATCCTTCAGCACGCGGCTCTCGCCCTCGAAGATGAAGCCGGCGGCCGTGACCTCGGACCTCACCACCGCCGAGTCGATGCGATGCAGGGTCTCGGTGTCGCGCAGGCCCGAGCCGGCCTCGGCCGAGTGGTCGATAACCAGGAACACGCCGCCCGGCTTCAGAGCTCTGAAGATCTGGCGGTTCACGACCGACAGGTCGGCCGGTCCCATGAACTTGTCGTGCATGTCGTGATAGTTCTGGGCCGTGAACACCAGATCCAGCCTCTCCGGCGTGGAGAAGTTGGGCAGCGTGTTCAGGATCACCTTCACGTTCGAATAGGCCGGGTCGCGGGCGATGGCGTTCACCGCCGGCTCGCGATTGGCCAGCTTGGTCAGCTCGTCCGGCACATAGGCATAGACCACGCCCCTGGGGCCGACCGACTTGGCCAGGATGCGGGTGAAGTAGCCGCCGCCGGGGATCAGATCGGCGACCTTCGCGCCCGGGCGCACCCCGGCGAAGGTCAGGACCTCGCCCGGATGCCGGTTGGCGTCTCGGACCATGTCGGCGGCCGGACGCGACGGATCGCTGAGCGCGGCGGCGATGTTCGGCGAGATGGCCGCGGCCGCCGGGCCCGAAGGCGGCGGCGGCGGAGGTCCCATCATCGGCTGGGTGGCGCAGGCCGCGAGGCCCAGCACGGCGACGAGACTGAGAAGCGGCTTACGCATGGCAATCCTTCCGAACCGACGTGTTCTTGTTGTGCGACCCTAACCTAGCGTGACGGCTACGTCAGCGGCCTCCATTCCTCCCCGCGGGGAAGCGGAGCGAAAATCTCCTCCAGCATGGCGTCCGTGACCCCCTCGAGGGTCGCGGGATTCCACTTCGGGGCGTTGTCCTTGTCGACGATCACGGCCCGGACGCCCTCGATGAAGTCGTGCTTCATCACCACCCGCGAGCCGATCCGGTACTCCATGACCATGTTGTCAGCGAAGTCGGTCATGGCCGCGCCGCGCTTCAGCTGCTCGAAAGCGACTTTCATCGTCTGGGGCGACTTGGTCCGCATCACGGCCAGCTGGGCCTTGCCCCAGTCGCTGGAGTCGAGGGTCAGGAACTCCACGATCTCCTCGACGGTCTCGCCGACGAACAGGCGGTTGAGGTCCTGTTCGAAGCCCAGCAGCGCCGCCTTGCCAGCGTCGGCGCGGTATTTCTTGAGGATCTCTTCGATGCGGCGGGGATCGGCGATGATCGCTTTCTTCAGCCCCGCCACGGCGCCGAACTCGACGAAGTGGGTGGCTACTCCTAAGCGCATGCAGTCCGCGCCCTTGATCCGCGCGCCGGTCAGGGCCAGCCACAGCCCCGCCTTGCCCGGCAGGCGCGGCAGGTACCAGCCGCCGCCGACATCCGGGAACAGGCCGATGCCGGTCTCGGGCATGGCGAAAGTCGTGCGCTCGGTGGCGATCCGCACGTGGGCCGGCATCGAGATGCCGACACCGCCGCCCATGACGATGCCGTCCATCACCGCCACGACGGGCGTGTCATAGGTGAACAGCAGGTGGTTCAGCTGGTACTCGGTGTGGAAGAACCGCCGCGCCTCGACGCCGTCCTTGGCCCCGCTGTCGGCCAGCATCCGGATGTCGCCGCCGGCGCAGAAGCCGCGCTCGCCCGCATGGTCGATCAGGACCATGTAGACCTCGGGATCCTCCCGCCAGTCCAGCAGCGCGCCGATCATGGTCTCGCACATGCCCAGCGTCAGGGCGTGCAAGGCCTTGGGCCGGTTCAGCGTGATGCGGCCGACGTTCTTCTCGACGCGGATCAGGACTTCGGGTTCGTCGGTCATCGATAGGTCCTAGGCGGGTTCGGCGACGGGCGCGCAGTCGAAGCGGTCGATCTGACCGGCCGTGAGGCGATAGACGGCGTCCTGCGGGATGTCCTGGGCCAGAGTCTCAGCTTGCGACAAGCCGGCATAGGCGCCGCGCAGCAGCCGGCCCGCGACGCCGTGGCTGACGACGATCAGCCGGCGCTCCGGCTCGGCGGCCTGTTCGCCCAACCAGTGGCTGATCCGGGCTATCATGGCCTCATAGGTCTCGCCGCCCGGCGCGTGGAAGCCCCACGCGTCGTCGCCGTGGAGGTGCGGGTTCTCGCCTCTCACCTCCTCGCGGAGGCGGTTGGACCATTCGCCGACGTCGATCTCCACCAGGCGTTCGTCGGTCACGACCGACAGCCCCAGACGCGCGCCGATGGTCTCGGCCGTGTCACGCGCCCGGCGCAACGGGCTGGCGAGGATGCGCCACTCACTCAGGGGGCCGGCCGGCGGATCGCGGCGGACCAGGTCGAACAGCAGGTCGGCCATGGCTCCGGCCTGGGCGCGGCCCAGCGGCGTCAGGTCCGACTCCGACCGCCCCTGCAGACGGCCTTCGCGATTATGGAAGGTCTCACCATGGCGACAGAGATAGATCACTGCCGGAACATCTCTCGGGCGATGATGACGCGCATGATCTCGTTGGTCCCTTCCAGGATCTGGTGCACCCGCAGGTCGCGCACGATGCGCTCCAGCGGATAATCCTGGAGGTAGCCGTAGCCGCCGTGCAGCTGCAAGGCGTCATTGGCCACCTGGAAGCCAGCGTCGGTGGCGAACCGCTTGGCCATGGCGCACAGCTTGGTCGCCTCCGGGTGGCGGTTGTCCAGGGCGTGAGCGGCCCGGCGCACCATCAGGCGGGCGGCTTCCAGCTCGGTGGCCATGTCGGCCAGCTTGAACTGTAGCGCCTGGAAGTCCTTCAGGGCTTTGCCGAACTGGTTGCGGGTCTCCATGTACGCCTTGGCCGTATCGAGGGCGAACTGCGCCCCGCCCAGCGAGCACGAGGCGATGTTCAGGCGCCCACCATCCAGGCCCATCATGGCGAAGCGGAAGCCCTCGCCCTCCTGGCCGATGCGGTTCTCGACCGGCACGCGGCAATTGTCGAAATTGACCTGCGCCGTCGGCTGGGCGTTCCAGCCCATCTTGCGTTCATTGGCCCCGAAGCTGAGACCCTCGGTCCCCTTCTCGACCACGAAGGCCGAGACGCCCTTGGCGCCGTCGCCGCCCGTGCGGGCCATGACGACATAGACGTCCGAGACGCCGCCGCCCGAGATGAAGGCCTTGCCGCCATTCAGGACATAGTGGTCGCCGTCCAGCCTGGCGCTCGTGCGCATGTTGGCCGCGTCCGAGCCCGAGCCCGGCTCGGTCAGGCAGTAGCTGGCGATCAGCTGCATGGTCGTCAGACGCGGCAGGTAACGCTTGCGCAGATCCTCGGAGCCGAAGCGATCGATCATCCACGAGGCCATGTTGTGGATGGTCAGATAGGCGGCGGTCGGCACGTCGCCGTAGCTGAGCGCCTCGAAGATGATCGAGGCGTCTAGGCGCGACAGACCGCTGCCCCCGACATCCTCGTTCACATAGATGCCGGCGAAGCCCAGCTCGGCGGCTTGGCGCAGAGTCTCGACGGGGAAATGCTTCTTCTCGTCCCACTCGGCCGAGAACGGGGCAAGCTGTCCTTCGGCGAAAGCGCGAGCCGCATCCTGGATTGCGACTTGATCTTCGTTCAGCGCGAAATCCATGCGCACTTCCTCCCGTTCGGGGCAAAGCCGCCCTCACCTTCTTGGCCGCTGACGTGCCGCGCCGTGCGCCGGCTGTCAACGCGTGTCGCGCGGGCCTCCAAGTGTGGCCTGAAATCCTCCGTTACACGGTGTGTAGCGACTCAGGCGTCGCACCCCCTTGATAACCATCGCCTTTCGGCCCAAATGCCGAACTCAAGTCTGGGCGTTCTCAACAATAACATTTGCATCGACGATTATGCGTTTCGTGAAACTTGCACTCGCCGCTCTTGTCGCGGCCCTGGGGATGGCCACGGTCCCGGCCCATGCGGCCGAGGGCGGCGACATCGCGCGTAGCTATGGCGTGTGGCGTAACCCGCACAACACCGTGCACCTGGAAATCAAGGATTGCGGCCCCAGCACCTGCGGCGTCGTCGTGTGGGCCAGCGCCAAGGCCGAGGCCGACGCGCGCAAGGCGGGCGCCGACACCCTGATCGGCAAGCAACTGCTGCGTGACTTCGAAAGCCAGCGCGACGGTTCGCTGAAGGGGCGCGTGTGGGTCCCGACCCTGAAGGTCACCCTCGTGGGGTCGGCCGACATCATCGACCCCAAGACCATGCGCGCCAAGGGCTGCGTGATCGGCAACTTCCTGTGCAAGTCGCAGTTGTGGACCCGCATCGACGGCCCGTCGATGCTGGCCGCCCGCACGGCGCCCTGACCTTTTCGCCCGAACGCGCAAACGCCGCTTGATTCAGCTCAAACGGCGCAGCACCCTCTAAGTGTACGTTGATAACCCAGGCGTCCGAAGAGACGCCGGGCAACTTGGCCGTCTGTCGGCCAGCACGGGAGGAACGACATGACCGAGGCGGCGACGCTTTCGAAGACCGCGTCAGGCGCGGCTACACAGCATTTCGACGTGATCATCGTGGGCGCGGGCATTTCCGGGATCGGGAGCGCCTATCACCTCGGCGTGCAACGACCGGGGACGACCTTCACGGTGCTGGAGGCGCTCGAGAGTTTTGGCGGCACCTGGCTAACGCACACCTACCCCGGCATCCGCTCGGACAGCGACCTCTACACTTTCGGCTATCGCTTCAAGCCGTGGGTCGGGCCACCGATCGCCACCGCCGCGGAAATCCTCGACTACATGGGCGAGGTGATCACCGAAAACGACTTGGCGCGCCACATCCGCTATCGGCGACGGATCGTCTCGGCCAGTTGGTCGTCCGCTGACAAGCTCTGGACGCTGGAGGTCGCTGGCCCGGACGGCGCCGAGCGCTACACCACCAACTTCCTGTGGATGTGTCAGGGCTACTACCGTCACTCGGTGGGCTATACGCCCGACTGGCCCGGCATGTCGGACTACAAGGGCCGGATCGTGCATCCGCAAACCTGGCCCGACGACCTCGACTTGAAAAACAAGCGGGTGGTGGTGATCGGCTCTGGCGCGACGGCCGCGACCCTGGTTCCCAACATCGCCGGCGACTGCGCCCATGTCACCGTGCTGCAGCGCTCGCCCACCTACTTCGTGCCTGGCCGCAACGAGAACGAGCTGGCCAACGTCCTGCGCCAGCTGGAGATCGACGAGACCTGGATCCACGAGATCGTCCGCCGCAAGGTGCTGTTCGACCAGAACGAATTCACGCGGCGCTCGATCGAGGAGCCCGAAGCGGTCAAGGCCGAGTTGCTGGAAGGCGTGAAGGCCTTCCTGGGTCCCGACTTCGACATCAAAACCCATTTCACGCCGCGCTATCGTCCATGGCGGCAGCGCATCGCCTTCGTGCCCGACGGCGATCTCTTTCAGGGGATCGCCTCCGGCAAGGCCTCCGTGGTGACCGACGAGATCGACCGTTTCACCGAGACGGGGCTGCTGCTCAAGTCCGGCAAGACGCTGGAGGCGGACGTCGTCGTCACGGCGACGGGCTTCGACCTCAGCGTCCTGGGCGACATCGCGTTCGCGGTGGACGGCAGGCCGCTCGACTTCGGCAAGACGGTCACCTACCGCGGCATGATGTTCACCGGCCTGCCGAACCTCGTCTGGGTCTTCGGCTATTTCCGGGCCAGCTGGACCTTGCGCGCCGACATGATCGGCGACTTCGTCTGCCGGCTGCTGGCCCACATGGAAGCCAAAGGCGCGCGGCAGGTCGAGGTCGCCCTGCGGCCGCAGGACGCGGACATGAAGATCGGCGAATGGATCGATCCCGAGGACTTCAATCCCGGCTATCTGATGCGGAACATGCATCTGCTGCCCAAGGCCGGCGACAAGCCGGAGTGGCGACACACCCAGGACTACTGGACCGAGAAGGACCTCTTCCCGACCCTCGACCTGGACGATCCGGCTTTCCGCTATTCTTGAGCCTCTTAAGGGCCCCATGAACTTGCCTAGAGAGGCGGCGCGGTCCAAATCAACGCCATGACCGTTCCGCCCCTCGCTCCCTATCCCGCCACCCGCCTGCGCCGCCTGCGCCAGGCCGACTGGACCCGCCGCCTCGTCCGCGAGACCGAGGTCCGACCATCGGACCTGATCTGGTCGATGGTGGTGCACGAAGGCGAAGGGACGATCCCTATCGCCTCGATGCCGGGCGTCGAACGCCTTTCCGTCAAGGAGGCCGCCAAGGCCGCTGTCCGCGCCCGCAACCTGGGTATCCCGGCCATCGCCATCTTCCCGCACATCGACGGCTCGCGGAAGGACGCGACCGGCTCGATCGCCGCCGATCCGGACGGCGTCATCCCCCGCGCCGTCAAGGCCATGAAGGACGCCGCCCCCGAGGTCGGCATCATGTGCGACGTCGCCCTGGACCCCTTCACCGACCACGGCCACGACGGCGTGGTCGAGGGCGGCAGGATCCTCAACGACCCGACCATCGAGCGCCTGATCGAGCAGGGCCTGATGCAGGCCGAGGCCGGCGCCGACATCCTGGCGCCCTCCGACATGATGGACGGCCGCATCGGCAAGCTGCGCGCGGCGCTGGAAGGCGCGAACTTCCAGGACACGATGATCATGTCCTATGCCGCCAAATACGCCTCGGCCTTCTACGGTCCGTACCGTGACGCGATCGGCTCGGCCAAGCTCTCCGCCGGCCAGGGTGACAAGAAGACCTACCAGATGGACCCGGCCAACACCGAGGAAGCCATCCGCGAGGTCGCGCTCGACATCGCCGAGGGCGCCGATATGGTCATGGTCAAGCCGGGCATGCCGTATCTGGACATCCTGCGCCGCCTGGTCGACGAGTTCCGCATGCCGACCTACGCTTTCCAGGTATCGGGCGAGTACGCGATGATCATGGCCGCCGCCCAGAACGGCTGGATCGACCAGGACCGCGCCATCCTCGAAAGCCTGTCAGCCTTCAAGCGCGCCGGCGCGGCGGGGATCATCACCTATTTCGCCCCCTGGGCCGCCGAGAAGCTGGGCTGACGTGGCCGCGCCGAGGACCGCCTTCAGCCAAGGCCGGTTCTATGGCGCGCCAACCGTCGAGCGCCAACTTCAGGGCGTGCGCCTGGCCCACCTCGAGGCCACCAAGCGCGCCGAGCACGTCGACGAGCACAGTCACGACGACGCCCACTTCGTGCTGGCCACCCACGGACGCTATGTGACCACCGCCGCCGGCCCCGAGACCGAGGGGCCGGTGCTGGTCTTCAACCCGCCGGGCGTGGTGCATCGCGACCGCTTCGTCGATGTCGGCGGCTATTTCCTGGCCGTCAGCTTCGCCCCCACCGACTGGCGGACCCTGGCCGACGCCGGACGCGGCGCGGCGATCGACGCTCTGCGGCTGACGGGTCCCGCCGCCCGCCGTGCCGCACTGCGCCTGACCCGCTCGCTGCTGGCCCGCGACGCCGAGACGCTGTCGCTGGAGGGCCTGAGCCTGGAACTGGCCGCCCAGGCGCTGACGCCGGCCTCGGACGGCGACAGCCGCCCACCCTGGCTGGACCGCGCCGAGACCTATCTGGCCGACACGTTCGACCAGCCGATCAGCGTCGCAAATCTTGCCGAGATCGCCGGCGTGCATCCCGTCCACCTGGCGCGCGGCTATCGCCGCTGGCTGGGCGCGGCGCCGGGCGACCGACTGCGCACCCGCCGGCTGGAGCGGGCCGCCGACCTGCTGATGCGCGGCCGCGACCCGATCGGCGAGATCGCCCTGGCGTCCGGCTTCTGCGACCAGAGCCACCTCAATCGCCAGTTCCTCAAGGCCTATGGCGTCACGCCTGGCGAGTTCGCCCGGCTGTGCGGTCGCCGGCCGGAAGTTTCAAGCGTCCAAGACGAGACCGCCGACGCGGCCTAGACGGCAGAGGTTCCTTTTGGAGTTCACGCCTTGAAAGCCTTCGCGTTCGCCGCCGCCCTCGCACTCGCTCCTCTTTGGGCGCCACTCTCGGCTCACGCCGCCGACTGGCCCACGGCCACGCCCGCCGCCGAAGGTCTCTCCGCCGCCAAGCTCGACGCGATGTCGGCCGCCATCAAGGCCGGACAGTTCCAGCAGATCACCAGCGTCCTGGTCGCGCGCCACGGCAAGCTGGTGTTCGAGGCCTATTACGACGCCGATCAGAAGGATGGTGGTCCCGAGGCGCGGCGCAACACCCGCTCCACGACCAAGACCGTCACCGCCATGCTGGCCGGGGCCGCCATCGCCCGCGGCGCCCTGCCCGGCGTCAACGCGCCCATCAAGGCCTACCTGAAGGACCGCCCGCTGGCCGCCAATCCCGACCCGCGCAAGGACAAGGTCACGGTCGAGGATCTGCTGACCATGAGCTCGATCGCCGAGTGCGACGACGACAACCAGTTCTCGCGCGGCAACGAGGAGCGGATGTACCTGATCGAGGACTGGGTCGGCTTCTATCTCGACCTGCCGGTGCGCGGCTTCCCGGACTGGATGCCCAAACCGGAGGCTTCGCCCTACGGACGCAGCTTCAGCTACTGCACCGCCGGGGTCGTGACCCTGGGCCAAGTCGTCCAGAACGCCGTGAAGAAGCCCCTGCCCGCCTTCGCCGACGAGGTGCTGTTCAAGCCGCTCGGCATCGACAATCCACACTGGCAGATATCGCCCAAGGGCTTGGCCATGGGCGGCGGCGGTCTGGGCCTGCGTAGCCGCGACCTGCTGAAGCTGGGCCAGCTCTATGCCAATGGCGGCCAGTGGGACGGCAAGCCGGTGCTGCCGGCCGACTTCGTCAAGGCGGCCGTCGCGCCCCACGCCAATGCCCGTGAGAACACCGACTACGGCTATCTGATCTGGCTGCAGACCTTCCCAGGCTCTGATGGCGCCGGCCACAAGGCCTGGGTGATGAGCGGCACGGGCGGCCAGAAAGTCGCCGTCGTGCCCGATCTCGACCTGGTGGCGGTGATCACCACCACCAACTTCGGCGTCCGCCAGCCGCACGTCATCGCCGAGAAGCTGCTGACCGAGCACATCCTGGCGGCGGTCGAGAAGTAGCGACGCGAATCCCGGAAAAGAATCGGGGACGCGGCTATCTTCCCGGGATGAGCCGCGTCCTCGACATCGTCACCGCCGTGATCCGCGACGCGGACGGCCGCATGCTGCTGGTCCGCAAGCGCGGCACGGCCACTTTCATGAAGCCCGGCGGCAAGCGCGACGCCGGCGAGGACGATCTGACCACCCTGGCGCGCGAGCTCGACGAAGAGCTGGGTTGCCGGCTGGTCCATGCCGAACTCCTGGGCCATTTCTCGGCCCCGGCCGCCAACGAGGCCGGCTTCACCGTCCAGTCGGTGACCTATCTGGCAACGGTCGAGGGCGCGATCGGCGCGCGGGCCGAGATCGAGGAACTGGTCTGGATCGACCCGGCCGCGCCGGGCGATCTGCGTCTCGCGCCTCTGCTGACCGAACAGGTCCTGCCGGCGCTGCTTGGCCGCGCCTAGAGCCTGTCCCGTTTAGATGAAACCATCTAAACGGGATAAACAGGCTCTAGAATCAAACATTTAGAGCCCTTTAGCTTTAGATGATTCCATCTAAAGCTAAAGGGCTCTAGGCCTTGCTGCCCATGGCGGTGATCCGTCCCGCGACCATCTCCAGCGCCAGTTCACGCGCGCGGTCCGACGGCCGGCCCAGCAGCTCGCTCAGCGTCGGCCCGAACAGTCCCACCCCGATCGCCAGGATGATGTTGACCAGGATGAAGTCGACGATCTTGTCGCGCTCGACGCCGACGTCGCGCGCCAGCCGCGTCTGAACCACCTCGTCGACGACCTCTCGCACCAGGGTCATGCGCCGCCCTTCCCCGGTCAGCTCCAGCCACGCCGCCAGCCGCGCCACGCCCTTGGCCTCGAAGGCGTCGAACAGGGCCTGGGCCCCGAAGCCCGGCGAAACGCCCTGCGCGTTGAACCCGACGATGATCTTGTCGGCCAGTTGCCGGATCATCCGCTCCATCAGCGCCGTCTCGACCCCGGCGATCGAACCGAAGTGGTGGATGACATTGGCGTGGACCACACCGGCGGCCTTGGCGACATCGGCCAGCTTGATGGCCTGGGGGCCGTGTTCGACCAGCAGGACTTCGGCGGCCGCGAGGATGTTCTCGCGCGCGGCCTCGGGCGTACGGCGCACGCGGGTCTTCGGGACTGAAGCCTCTATTGACATTTTTGTCAGTACAACTCACTCTGCGCCATCGAGCGGCTTAGACAGCCCTAAACCGGCGGAGCGCATAACGCCATGATCGACACCCAGACCCCTCAGACTAAGTCCACTCCGGCCGACCTGGACGTCACCCCGCGCGACATCCGCTTCGACCTCGCCGACGCCCAGAAGGGCCACTGGCTGGGCGGCGATCCCGTCGGCACGGCGGTGTTCAACGCCCTGTCCCTGACCTTCCCGGACGGCGAGCGCCTGTTCATGGACGCGGTGCGCAACTACCGCCACCTGCTGACCGGCAAGCTCTTGGACGACGCCAGGAACTTCATCGCCCAGGAAGCCATCCACTCGCGCGAGCATCATCAGCTGAACAGCCTGATCGACCGCACGCGCTATCCGGTCGCCGAGATCGAGGAGACGGTGAAGGGCCGCGTGAAGATGGCCCGCGAGCGCGGCGATATGGCCATGCTGCTGTCGACCATCGCGCTGGAACACTTCACGGCGATGATGGCCGAGATGCACGTGCGCCATCAGGACCTGTTCGACAAGGCCCATCCCGAGGTCGAGAAGCTGTGGCGCTGGCACGCCATGGAGGAGACCGAGCACAAGGCGGTCGCCTATGACGTCTTCATGGTCGCCACCAAGGACTGGTCGCCGCGTCGCCGCTACATGATGCGCTGCCGGGCGATGTTCTTCGTGACCCTCATGTTCACCCGCAACATCTGCCGCTACGCCGCCCGCCTGCTGGAGGCCGACGGCTATTCGCCCAAGGCGGCGCTGAAGGCGGTCAACGCGTTCGTCTGGGGTAATCCCGGTCTGTTCCGCCGCGGCTGGAAGACCTATTTCTCCTGGTACCGCCCCGGCTTCCATCCGTGGGACCAGGACGACCGCGCCGCCTTCGCCGGCTGGAAGGCCGAGTTCGACGCGGCGGCGGCTTAGGGTCTTTCGAACCAAAACACCCGATTTCCCCGGCGAATGCCGGGGCCCAGATTCATCCTGAACGTCAGCCGTGAATGCGAAAGAGCGCCGCGCGAAGCCGCCCGGCGCTCTTGGTTCGTCTGGGCCCCGGCATTCGCCGGGGAAATCGGAAGATCGGATTTACCCCGCGATCAGTCCGAAGTCCGCCACCTGGCCCATGGCGTCGCGGACGGCGGCCAGGGTCTTCAGGCGGTTGTCGCGGTGCTCGGGCTCGTTGACGAAGACGCCGTCCAGATAGGCGTCGACCGGGCCGCGCAGCTCGGCCAGCTGGGTCATGGCGCCGGTGAAGTCCTCGGCGTCCAGGGCGTCCTTCAGCGGCTTGGCCAGCAGGCGCAGGGCGTTGTAGAGCCCCACCTCGGCGGCGCTGTCGGCGGCCGGCTCCTCGGGCGCCCCGACCGGCAGAGCGCCCTTCTTCTCCTCGGCCTTGAGGATATTGGAGGCGCGCTTGTAGCCCGCCATCAGGCTCTTGCCGTCATCGGTCTTCAGGAAGCCGTCCAGAGCCTCGACCCGGGCGACGATGCGCGCCAGATCGTCGTCGCCCAGGGCGAACACGGCGTCGACGAGATCGTGGCGCTTGCCTTGGTCGCGGAGGGTGACCTTCAGGCGGTCGGCGAAGAAGGCCAAGATCGCTTCTCGCGGAACCGAGACGTATTGCTCGCGCCACGCGGGCTTTGAGCCATGATACTCAAGGTCGCGGCCACGACGGGCCAACGTGTCGATGAGCTCCTCCATCCCGTCGGTTAGTTCATCCGAATTTTTCGGGAGCTTAGCCACGGCCGCCTCAAATTCCTGCAGGAGGCCGTCTGCAAATACGATTTGGAAAGGCTCGGACCTAACGTATTCGATCGCTTCCGTGCCGGGCGGCTTTCCTAGAATTCGCGCCAGGGAGTGGATGGTTTCGAAGATATCCTCTCCGCCACGGTCACGGGACAATTCAGCCGCAAACCAGCTATCGATTAGGCTCCTGAGCGAGATAGAGACATTGGCGTCCAGAATGATCCGGATCACACCCAAAGCCGCGCGACGCAGTGCATAGGGATCCTTGCTCCCCGTCGGCTTCTCGTCGATCGCGAAGAAGCCAACCAGCGTATCCAGCTTATCGGCCAGCGCCACCGCCACGCTCACCGGCGTGGTCGGAACGGAGTCGCCCGGCCCTTGCGGCTTGTAGTGATCGCGCACGGCGTCGGCGATCTCGCCATCCAGGCCGAAGGTCCGGGCATAATAGCCGCCCATGATCCCCTGCAGCTCCGGGAACTCCCCGACCATCTGCGAAGCGAGGTCGGCCTTGGCCAGGCGCGCGGCTTCCCTGGTCTTCTCGACATCCGCGCCGACCAGCGGGGCGATCTCCCCGGCCAGGGCGACGATGCGCTCGACGCGCTGGGCCATCGTGCCGAGCTTGGCGTGGAAGGTGACGCCGTTCAGCTTCTCGAGCCACGGTTCGAAGCCGACCTTGACGTCCTCATCCCAGAAGAAGCGGGCGTCGGACAGGCGCGAGGACAGCACCTTGGCGTTGCCGGCGGCGATCACCGCGCCGCCGTCGGCGGCCTGGATGTTGGCGATGGTGATGAAGTGCGGGGCCAGGCCCTCTTCCCCGGCCTTGCGGACGGCGAAGTACTTCTGGTGCGTACGCATCGAGGTGCGGATCACCTCGGGCGGTAGGCTCAGGAACACCGGGTCCATGTCGCCCAGCACCGGCGTCGGCCATTCGGCCAGGCCGGCGACTTCTTCCAATAGGCCCTGGTCCTCGACCAGTTCCAGGTGACGGGCGAAGCACAGGGTCTTGCAGCCTTCGAGGATGCGCTGCTTGCGCTCCTCGACGTCGAGCACGACGTAGTGGGCTTCCAGGCCGGCGGCATATTCGTCGAAGTCACGCGCCACGAACGGCTGGGCGTCACCCATGAAGCGGTGGCCTTCGGAGATGTCGCCGCTCGGGATGCCTTCGATCGAGAACGGCACCACCTCGCGGTCCAGCACGCACAGGATCCGCTTCAGCGGCCGCACCCAGCGCAGCTTCTTGGTTCCCCAGACCATCGACTTGGGCCAGGGGAAGCCGCGGACGATGGCCTCGACCATCTCGGCGACGATCTCCGGCGTCGGGCGGCCCTTCTTTTCGATGAAGGCCATGTAGACGCCGTCGCGCTCGACCAGCTGGTCCTGGGTCAGGCCGGCCTTGCGCAGGAAGCCTTCCATGGCTTGCGGCGGGCGCCGACGCGCGGGCCCTTCAGCTCCTCCTTGCGGTCGGCCTGGGCCAGCGGCAGGCCTTCGGCCACCAGGGTCAGGCGACGCGGGCCGGCGAAGGTCTTCAGGGCCTCGGGCAGGAAACCGGCGGCGGCCAGGTGCTCGCGCGCCATGCGCTCCAGGTCCTTGGCGGCCTGGGCCTGCATGCGGGCGGGGATCTCTTCCGAGAACAGTTCGAGGAGAAGTTGGGGCATCAGACTTTACGCGGCTTCCTGCTGATCGACCCAGGCGCTGGCGCACTGCTTACACAGGTCGCGGATGCGGCCGATGTAGCTGGCGCGCTCGGCGACGGCGATCGCGCCGCGGGCGTTCATCAGGTTGAAGAGGTGGCTGGCCTTCAGGACCATGTCGTAGGCGGGCAGGACCAGAGCCTTGTTCTGGTAAGAACGGGCCAGCATCAGCGGCACCTGCTCTTCCATCTGCTCGAACTGCTGCTTGAGCACCGCGACGTCATAGCCGTGGAAGTTGGCTTCCGACTGCTGGCGTTCGTTCTCCAGGAACACGTCGCCATAGGTCGTCGCGCCCAGGGCTGAGTCCGGGTCGTTGAACGGCAGGTCGTAGACGTTGTCGACGCCGAACACGTACATGGCCAGGCGCTCCAGGCCATAGGTCAGCTCGCCGGCCACCGGCGAGACGTCCAGGCCGCCCACCTGCTGGAAGTAGGTGTACTGCGACACTTCCATGCCGTCGCACCAGACTTCCCAGCCCAGGCCCCAGGCCCCGACGGTCGGGTTTTCCCAGTCGTCCTCGACGAAGCGGATGTCATGCGTGCGCAAATCCAGGCCGATCGCTTCCAGCGAGCCGAGATACAGGTCCTGCATGTTCTCGGGGTTCGGCTTCAGGATCACCTGGTACTGGTAATAGTGCTGCAGGCGGTTGGGATTCTCGCCATAGCGGCCGTCGCCCGGGCGGCGCGAGGGCTGCACATAGGCCGCGTTCCACGGCTTGGGGCCCAGGGCGCGCAGCACCGTGGCCGGGTGCAGGGTCCCCGCCCCCACTTCCACGTCATGCGGCTGCAGGATGATACAGCCCTGCCGGCTCCAATAGTCATGGAGCGTCAGGATCAGGCTTTGGAAGGACTTGGGTTTTTCGCGCGACATATATCGAAGCAGGCCTAGAAAAAGTCGGCGGACCATAGGGCCCGCCGACCGGTGCTTCAAGCGATGTCCGGAACGGTAAGGGCTTTAGTTGCCCTTCGGCACGGTGTGCTTGCCGGCGTTCGACTCCGGGGCGCCGTACTTGGCGCGGTTGGCCTTGGTGTCGGCGACCGGCGGGTTGGAGACGACATTGGCGTCGCCGGCCTTCAGCGAGGCCTGGGCCTCCGGCGATTGCGACGACACCGGCACGACCACCGAGGTGTTCACCCCGGCGTCCGGCGCGGCCGTGGCCGTGGCCGTGGCCGCCGGCATGGCGGGGCTGACGGCGGGGTCGGAGGCCATGTCGGTCGTGGCGGCCGGGGCCGGCGTCATGGCCTGGCCGGCCGGCGCTTGCTGCTCGTTGGCGGCGACCTGCATGGTCGCATTGGCGTCGGTCGCCGAGGCGGCGGCCTGCAGGCCCGGAACGTCCTTCGGGATCAGAACCTTGTCGACCACGTGCAGCACACCGTTGGTGGCCATCACATCGGTCTGGGTGATGGTGGCGGTGTCGACCATGGGGACCGCGCCCGAGCCATCCAGCAGCAGCGGCGAGCCCTCGACGCTCTTCACTTCACCCTTGGCGCCCTTGATCTTGGTGGAGTCAACCTTGGCGTTGATCAGGTGATAGGTCAGCACCTTCTGCAGCAGCGGCCCGTTCTCGGGCAGCATCAGCTTGTCCAGCTCGCCGGCCGGCAGGGCGGCGAAGGCCGCGTCGGTCGGAGCAAACAGGGTCAGGTTCTGGTTGGTCTTCAGAACGCTGGTCAGGTTCACGGCCCCGACAGCCTTCAGGAAGGTGTTGAACTGACCCGAGGCCTCGGCGGTCTGGATCAGGTCGCCCTTGGCGACGACGGGCGAGGACGCGGCCGGCGCTGGCGCGGCGGGCGCCGTGGGGTCCTGGGCGTGGGCGAAGCCGGTCATCAGGGCGACCGCGGCGGCGGCGGTCAGGAGACGCTGGGTGATCATGATCGAGTTCCTCTCGGTTCGAGCGGAGTACGCCCGGACCGGGGAGTCGGTTCCGTGATCACGGGCACGTGATCACGGGCACGTGATCACGGTAAGCGTCACCGGAAATAGAATATGACCGCCACGCCGGCGACGATCAGGCCAAATCCAGCGACGGTCGACCACTTTATCGCTTCACCGAGATAGAAATACGAGAACAGCATGAAGACCCATCAGGGTGATGAACTCCTGACCGACCTTCAACTCCGCTGTCGAATACACGGCGTGCCCGATCCGGTTGGCAGGCACGGCAAGCAAGTATTCGGGCAGGGCGATCAGCCAGCTGGAGATGATCGCGACGGGCAAGGCCATCGGCTTGCCCTTCAGGTGACCGTACCAGGCGAAGGTCATGAAGACGTTCGACATGACCAGCATCAGCCAGGGAGCGATCTTCATGACCAGCGGCGACATGAGCGGGCTCCGAAGCGAGGCGTTGGGGATTCCGCCAACCTAGGACAAGCCGACCCGTCGGAGCCAGAACTTACCGTCAGGCCGAATCGCCGGTTTCTGACGCAGTCGCAGCGCTGCGTGCCGATATTTTGGGCGCCTTGCCCATTTCCTTTCCAAAACCTTGCCCGCGCCACCCGTCACGGAACCGTCGCCGATAGCGTAGCCAGGCCGGGGAACGATGCAGCGCGTGATGGCGGCGTCGGCGGTGATCGCACCGGGGGCGAGAACGCTTCCGAACAACCAAGCAAAGCAAGCCCGTAGCTCAACGGGTCGGAGCAAGGCGGATGAAACTGATCATAGCGGTCGTCAAACCCTTCAAGCTGGACGAGGTGCGCGAAGCGCTCGTCGCCGCCGGCGTCGAAGGTCTGACGGTGTCGGAAGTGAAGGGCTACGGCCGTCAGAAAGGCCAGACCGAGATCTACCGGGCGCCGAGTACCAGGTGAATTTCGTGCCGAAAGTGAAGCTGGAAGCGGTTGTCGACGACGCGTCCGCGGCCAAGGCCGTCGAAGCGGTCAAGGCCGCCGCGGCCACCGGCAAGATCGGCGACGGCAAGATCTTCGTCCTGAACGTCGAAGAAGCCGTCCGCATCCGCACCGGCGAAACCGGCTCGGCCGCTCTGTAACGCATCGGGAAAAGGGGATACCGACGATGAAACTCACCTTCAAACCGCTGGCCGGGCTGTTGCTCGCCGCGACCCTGGCGGGGGCCCCGCTGGGCGCCACCGCCTTCGCCCAGGAGGCCGCGCCCGCGCCGGCCGCCGCCATGACCGCCGCAGCGCCCGCCGAGGCCGCGCCGGCCGCCACGCCGGCTCCCGCCCCGGCCGCCGCGCCCACCATCGTCGACAAGAACGACAAGGGTGACAACGCGTGGATGCTGACCTCCTCGCTGCTGGTCCTGCTGATGATCATCCCGGGCCTGGCCCTGTTCTACGGCGGCCTGGTGCGCGCCAAGAACATGCTGTCGGTGATGATGCAGGTCTCGACCGTCGCCATCATCGGCTTCGTCGCCTGGGTGCTGTGGGGCTACAGCTTCGCCTTCACCGACGGCGGCAGCTGGGACAGCTTCGTGGGCGGCCTCGGTCGTCTCTTCCTGAAGGACGTGACCCCGGCCAGCAACGTCGCGACGTTCTCGACCGGCGTGGTGATCCCCGAGTTCACCTTCATCTCGTTCCAGTCGACCTTCGCGGCCATCACCGCCGCTCTCGTGGTCGGTTCGCTGGTCGAGCGCATGAAGTTCGCCGCCATCGTCGCCTTCGCCGTCCTGTGGCCGCTGCTGTCGTACTATCCGATGGCGCACATGGTCTGGTGGTGGCCGGGTCCTGACGCGATCGCCCTGGCCCCGACCGCTCCGGTCAAGTCGGGCCTGATCTGGGGCTTCGGCGCCCTGGACTTCGCCGGCGGCACCGTCGTCCACATCAACGCGGGTATCGCCGCTCTCGTTGGCGCCCTGATCCTCGGCAAGCGCCAAGGCTACGGCAAGGAGCCGATGCCCCCGCACTCGCTGACCCTGACCCTGGTCGGCGCCGGCCTGCTGTGGGTGGGCTGGTTCGGCTTCAACGCCGGCTCGAACCTCGAGTCGAACGGCTACGCCTCGCTGGCCATGATCAACACCTTCGTCGCCACCGCCGCCGCCGGTCTGTCGTGGATCGTCGTCGAGTGGGTCACTCGCAAGAAGCCGTCGGCCCTGGGCCTGGCCTCGGGCATCGTCGCCGGCCTCGTCGCCGTCACCCCGGCCGCCGGCTTCGCCGGTCCGATGGGTTCGGTGATCCTGGGTCTGGTCGTCTCGCCGATCTGCATCTTCTTCTGCTCGGTCGTGAAGAACGCCCTGAAGTACGACGACAGCCTGGACGCCTTCGGCATCCACGGCATCGGCGGCATCGTCGGCGCCATCGGCACCGGCCTGCTGGTCAACCCCGCCTGGGGCGGCGCCGGCATCGTCGACTACACGAGCTGCGGCAAGGACGGCGACCTGTCGACCTGCGACAACGCCGTCTATGACCTGGGCGCGCAAGTGATCGCTCAGCTGAAGGCCGTCGGCGTCACGGTCGTCTGGTCGCTGGTGGCCTCGCTGATCGTCTTCTTCGTGATCAAGCTGATCATCGGCCTGAAGGCTTCGCCGGAAGCCGAAGAAGAAGGCCTGGACATCTCGGAACACGGCGAACGCGCCTACCACAGCTAAGGCTGACGTAAGCACCTAGTCGAAGGGCGCGGAGGGCAACCTCCGCGCCCTTTCTCTTTGTCCCTTTCCAAACGGCGAAGCGATCGGCCAAGCTCGCCCCGCCCCGCCTGGAGACCGCCGTGGACGCCCAACTGTTCCTGCTCTGCGTCCTGACCTTCGTGATTCACCTGATCGGAGCCCTGGCCTACGCGGTGCGCATCGCGGGCGTCCGCACGCGGCGGATCGCCATGTCGTTCGCGCTGTTCAACGTGCTGGTGCTGCTGTCTCGCGCCTCGAACGCCTTCCAGGGCCCGTTCCTGTCCAAACGGATCGAGAGCGACCTGCTGCATGGTACGGGCCAGAACCTGCTGGCCGACTTCCAATGGCTGATGGCCAGCGCCAGCCTGGCGGCGATCATCGGGGCGCTGGCGATTCCGACCGCCCAGCGCCTGTTCACCCGCGCGGTCGCTCACTTCCAGATCCACCGTTCCGTGCCCAAGCTCCTGATGCACGCTTTCGCCAAGGGCGGTGTTGGCTATATCCGCGACGCGGTCGCCCTGCCCTCGCCACGCCACCTCGACGGGCTGAAGCAGAAGATCGACGTCCCCGCCCGGGTGATCGTGCTGAACGTCCTGGCCCAGGCCCTGCTGACCGTCGGGGTCTTCGCCTCGCTCTACGCGGGCTATCTGGATTCGCAGTTCCGGGTCACGGCCGTCAGCCTGTCGTCGGTGATCAACGGCGTGGCGACGATCCTGCTGTTCGTCCTGATCGACCCGGCGCTGTCGATCATGACCGACGACGTGATGGACGGCCGGGTGAGCGAGCCGGCCTTCCGCCGCGCCGTGGTCTGGTTCGCCGGCAGCCGCGTGGCGGGCACTCTGCTGGCCCAACTGCTGCTGGTCCCCGCGGCTAGCGCCGTCGTGTTCCTGGCCAGAATTATCTAGCGAGCCTGATCTAGAGCCGCCGCGCGGTGACGATCGGCACGACCGGATCGAGCATCTGCCCCTTCATCACTGGATTGATCGCCACGCCGGGCGTCGGCAGGTTCAGGATCTCGCGGACGATCTCCATGCCCTTGATCACCTGACCGAAGGCGGCGAAGCCCAGATTGTCCCCCTCGGCGGCGGGGTTGGCGTCCAGATACGGGGCGTCACCCGCGCAGATGAAGAAGTCGCTGTCGCCGCTGCCGGGCTCGCGGCGGGCGAGGGACAGCGTGCCGTCGACATGGCGCAGACCCGTCTGGGTGGTCGGCTCGTGGGCGACGGGTTTCAGCACTTTCTTCGGATCGCCGGCCAGGCCGCCTTCGATCAGGCCGTAGGTGGTCGAGCCTGGCGCCTTGGCCGCCCGCCAGAAGCTGGCCCCGTCATAGAGCTTGCCGTCGACATACCGCAGGAAGTTGGCCGTCGTCAGCGGCGCCTGCCTGGCCTTCAGGGCGATGATGATGCCGCCCAGGCTGGTGTCCAGGCTGACCACGACGTCGCCGGGGCCAGGCACGATCGGCGTCGGGGCCAGGTTGAGGATCTGGGCGCTGGCCTGCCCAGGCGCGGCGGCCAGGCCCCAAATGGGACTTAGACCGAGGGCGGCGAGAACATTACGGCGCTTCATGTCCATTTCCTCAGCTCAGGCGGCAACGCCGCACCCACCAGTCCGGTCGCATCGCCTCAAGACGGTCGACCAGCCCCTCGGCCTCGATATCGCCGGCGCAGAGGGCGAAACAGGTCGCCCCGGAGCCGGACATCCGGACCAGCAGACTTTCGGGCTCGTCGCGCAGGACGTCCAGCACCTCGCCGATGCGCGGCTCCAGCGCCACGGCCGGCGCCTCCAGGTCGTTGCGGGTGGCCACCGACAGCCAGGCGGCGACTTCCTCGACGCTTTCCAGGTCGGACGGCATGAACGGGCGCTCGGCGCCGTCCGGATGCACGGCGGCGTCATAGGCGCGATAGACCGCCCCGGTCGGCGATGGAACGCCTGGATTGACCAGCACCGCATGCAGCTCCGGCAAGGCCGGGGCCGGCGACAGGATCTCCCCTCGCCCCTCGGCCATCAGGGCCGTAGCCCGCAGGCAGGCCGCGCCGTCCGCGCCCAGGCTGGCGGCCAGCGGCTCCAGGTCGTCGTCGGACAGGCTCGGGGCCAGGGCGTCGCGCAACAACTTCAGGGCCGCGCCCGCGTCGCTGGAGCCGCCGCCCAGGCCGGCGGCGATCGGCAGGTGCTTTTCGAGGATCAGCCGGTACGGCGGGATCGGCCCGCCCAGCTTGGCATGAAAGGCCCGCGCCGCGCGGACCACGAGGTTGTCGCCTCCGGCCGGGATCGCGCCACCGAACGGACCCGAGGTCTCGAAGTCCGGCGCGTCGGCGGGCTGGATCATCACCCGGTCGCCGACATCGGCGAAGACCATCAGGCTGGAGATCGGATGATAGCCCTCCGCATCCGGCCCGCTCACGTGCAGGAACAGATTGACCTTGGCCGGCGCGAAGGCGGAAAGCCGCATGATCTCTGGACTCAAGCGAAAACGGACGAAAGCCCGATAGCCTAGTTGTGGGCCACCGTCGACGCGGTCGCCGCCGCGCCGGTCGCCGCCAGGCCGTTCTTCAGTTTGGCTTCGGACTCGGCCTTCTGCTTGTCGTCCGGCTCAAGGCTCAGGACGCGCTGCCATTGGAACCGGGCCTCGGTCTTGCGGCCGACCCGCCAATAGGCGTCGCCCAGGTGGCCGTTGACGTCCGGATCGCCGGGCTCCAGCTCGACGGCGCCTTCCAGCTTCTCGACGGCGGCCTTGTAGTCGCCCAGGCGATAGTAGGCCCAGCCGAGACTGTCGAGCATGGCGCCTGACTGCGGGCGAGCGGCGACGGCCTTCTGGACCATGCCCATGGCCTCGGCCAAGTGCTCGTTGCGGTCGATCCAGCTGTAGCCGAGGAAGTTCAGCAACTCCGGCTCATTCGGGTTGATCTTCAGAGCGGCCTGCAGGTCACGCTCGGCCTCGGGCCAGCGCTTGGCCTGCTCCAAAGAGACGGCGCGCAGATAGAGCACGCGCCAGTCGGGGCTGGCGCTCTCGCGTTCGACCACCTTGTCCAGCACCGCCACCGACTCGTCCCACTGGCTGCCCGCCCGCAGCAGATCGGCCAGGGCCAGCTGGGCGTCGCGATCACCGGGCGCCGCCGTCGCGGCGGCGCGGGCCACGTCCAGCGCCTTGGCCTTGTCGCCGAGGTCGTTCCAGGCCCAGGCGATCTTGCTCTGAGCCGAGGCGTATTGCGGCGAGCCCGCCGGCACGTGCCCATAGGCCTCGATCGCGCCCTGTGGGTCCCGGCCCTGATTCAGCAGGTCGCCGACCAGCACCCACGCCTCGTCGCGGGCCGGATCCAGGCGCAGGGCCAGACGCAGATAGGCCAGGGCGAACTGGGCCTGGTGCTCGCCGGCGAAGGTGGCGGCGCAGGCCACCAGCCCCTCGGCCGCGCCCTGGCGAAGGGTCGGCATCGGCGGCGGCGCGCCCTTGGCGGCGGCGCGGGCGCGAGCCCGCAGCAGGCCCGTATCGTTGGGCGCGGCGCGCAGCGCCGTGTCGTAAAGGGCCACAGCGTCGTCGTGGCGCTTGCGGCGCTCCAGGAACGCGCCGTAGTCCAAAGTGAAGATGCTGGCCGTGGCGGCGTTGCCGGTCAGGGCCTTGTAGTCGGTCTCGGCCTCGTCATAGCGCTTGGCGCGCTCATAGAGGCGCGCCTGGCCCTGTTGGCCGAAATACTGCACCAGCCTGTCGGTGCGCAGGGTCGGCTGAACGGTCGCGCCCTCTTTGTCGCCGGCCGCGGCGGCGGCCCACGGGGCCAGCAGCGCGGCTGCCTGCTGGTGCGGGAAGCCGAGCGGCTCGGCCTTCAGCAGCGCCTGGGCGTCCTTGCCCTTGTTGGTGGCCAATGCCTCGACCACGCGGGTCAGCACGCCCATGCGCTGGACGGCCTCCGTGGCGTCCGGACCGGTGGGGGCCGCGGCGGCGGCGCGGGTGATCTCACCCGCCAGCAGCAAGGCCGAGAACGAGCGCTCGCCGATCACGCCGGGGTCGTCGCCCAGCACCGCCGCCGTGCCGAAATAGGTGGCCGCTTCCTTGGACTTGCCGTCGCGCAGGGCGGCCTGGCCCGCCAGGAACTGGCCGTACGAGGAGCGGGTGTCGAACAGCGGCGAGCCCGCCACGGGGCCTCGTAGCGTCACCGTACTGGGTCCCTGGGCGCACGCCGCCAGGGCCGAAACGGAAACGCAGGCGAGGAGGACTTTGAAACGCGTCATCCCGCCACCCTCGGTGGTTTCGAGGTCGGTCGCAAGAAAAGCCTCCCGGTCGGAGACCGGGAGGCCGTTCCGTCTACATGTTGGGGTAGTTCGGTCCGCCGCCGCCTTCCGGCGTGGTCCAGACGATGTTCTGTGACGGATCCTTGATGTCGCAGGTTTTGCAGTGGACGCAGTTCTGGGCGTTGATCTGGAAGCGCGGATCCTGACCCTGCTCGTTGTAGAGCACCTCGTAGACGCCGGCCGGGCAGTAGAGGCGCGCCGGCTCGCCGTACTTGGGCAGGTTGACCGAGATCGGGATCGACGGGTCCTTCAGCTTCAGGTGCGCCGGCTGGTCTTCCTGGTGATTGGTGGCCGACAGGAACACCGAGCTCAGCTTGTCGAAGCTGATGACGCCGTCAGGCTTGGGATAGACGATCGGCTGGTAGTCCTTGGCCAGGCCGGTCGAGGCCGCGTCGGTCTTCTCGTGCTTCATGGTGCCGAAGAACGAGAAGCCGCCCAGCAAGTGCGTGCACCACATGTCGAACATGCTGACCGCGCCGCCCAGGGCGGTGCCGAACTTGCCCAGCATCGGCTTGGCGTTGCGGACGACCTTCAGTTCCTTGGCCACCCACGAGTTGTCGTAGGCGGTTTGGTAACCAGTCAGCTCGTCACTGGCGCGGCCGGCCTGGACGGCCTCGTAGGCGGCCTCGGCGGCCATCATGCCGGTCTTGACGGCGTTGTGGCTGCCCTTGATGCGCGGCACGTTGACGAAGCCGGCCGAGCAGCCGATCAGCACGCCGCCCGGGAAGGTCAGCTTCGGCACGGACTGGTAGCCGCCCTCGGTGATGGCCCGCGCGCCGTAGGCGATGCGCTTGCCGCCTTCCAAGTAGGGCTTCACGCCCGGGTGCTGCTTGAAGCGCTGGAACTCGTCGAACGGCGAGATCCACGGGTTCTTGTAGTTCAGGTGTACGACGTAGCCGATGGCCACGTAGTTATCCCCGAAGTGGTACATGAAGCTGCCGCCGCCGGTCTGGTTGTCCAGCGGCCAGCCGGTGGTGTGCTCGGCCAGGCCCGGCTGGTGCTTCTCGGGCGGAACCTGCCACAGCTCCTTGATGCCGATGCCATACTTCTGCGGCGACTTGCCAGCCGAGAGATCGAACTTCTCGATCAGTTGCTTGGCCAGCGAGCCGCGCACGCCCTCGGCGATGAAGACGTACTTGCCGTGCAGCTCCATGCCCGGCTGATAGTCCGGCTTGTGGTGGCCGTCCTTGGCGATGCCGACGACGCCGACGACGACGCCCTTGACCGAGCCGTCCTCGTTCCAGACCAGATCCGAGGCGGCGAAGCCCGGATAGATCTCGACGCCCAGCTCCTCGGCCTTGCCGGCCAGCCAGCGCGTCAGGTTGCCCAGCGAAGCGATGTAGCAACCGTGGTTGTGCATGAACGGCGGCATGGCGAACATCGGCAGGGACAGCTCACCCTGCGGACCCAGCAGCTTGAAGCGGTCCTTGGTGACAGGCGTCTCCAGCGGCGCGCCTTCTTCCTTCCAGTTCGGGAAGAGTTCGGCCAGGCCCTTGGGATCGATCACCGCGCCCGACAGGATGTGGGCGCCGACTTCCGAGCCTTTTTCCAGCAAGGCCACGGAAATCTCGGTCCCGGCCTTGGCGGCCAGCTGTTTCAGACGGATGGCCGCGGAAAGGCCCGCGGGACCACCGCCGACGATGACGACGTCGTATTCCATCGACTCGCGTTCGAGGTCTTCGCTCATGGGGTCTCCCGGTAAAGGGGGCTCGGCCGCCCGTCTTATGACTGTTTGAATCAGAGCTTATCCGAACGTGACGCAGTGGCGGTCAAGCGCCTAGCGCCTCTTTTTTGCTGCGACGCAGCGTGGAGCCCGGCGACATTCCGCGACCAAGCCTGCGCAAGGCAGGCTCGATCTCATACTTTTTGAGCGTGGCGGGCGCCAAAACCGCTCACACTTTTGGCTGCCACGCTCTAATTACCGTCTCATGAGCCTCGCCGTCGATCAACGCGCCGTCGAAAGCCTGCTGGCCTTCTGGGCCGATGCGGGCGTCGATACGTCCTATGCGGACGCGCCGATCGACCGTCTGGCCGAGGGCGCGGCGATGCTGCGGGCCCGCAGCCAGCCGCCGCCTCCCCCGTCGCCCGTCGCTCGACCGGGCCTGGCCCTGGCGCGTGGTCCGGATGTCGGCTCGGCCGTCGCCGCCGCCAAGGCCGCCGCGGCCGCCTGCGACGACCTGGAAAGCCTGGCCGCCGCCATCGCCGCGTTCGACGGCTGCCCTCTGAAGATGCAGGGGGCGAAGCAGGCCGTGTTCTCGCGCGGGGTCGGCGACGCGCCGCTGATGATCATCGGCGAAGGCCCCGGCGCCGACGAGGACGCCCAAGGCCAGCCGTTCGTCGGTCGCGCGGGCAAGCTGCTGGACCGCATGCTGAAGGCCGCCGGCCTGGAAGGCCGCGTCTTCATCACCAACACCGTCTTCTGGCGCCCGCCCGGCAACCGCACGCCGACGCCCCAGGAGCAGGCGACGTGCGCTCCGTTCGTCGAGCGCGCCATCGCGCTGGTGAAGCCGAAGATGCTGCTGCTGGCCGGCGGAGCCTCGGCGAAAGCCATGCTGAAGCGCGAGGAAGGCATCCTGTCCATGCGCGGCCGCTGGTTCGAATGGCTGTCCGAGGACAAGTCCATCGAGCTGCCGGCCATGCCGACCCTGCACCCGGCCTTCCTGCTGCGCACGCCCGCCCAGAAGAAGAAGGCCTGGCAGGATCTGCTGACGCTGACCGAGCGACTTGATCGCCCGGACCGCCCGCACTAGAACTGCGTTCGACCAGTCGGAACAGGGGACGCGCACCTGCGGGGGAGCGCGGAACAGTTTTTGCGGATTTGGGCTCGCCCTTTGGCCGTGTTATCGGCCCTTTTCCTGTGCGCGACGGTGTCTGTCGCGCACGCGGGCGCCCTTGACCCTTTGTCGCCGGAAGACGTCCGCGCCTATCGCGCCGCCTTCGCCGCAACCGATCGCGGTGATTTCGACGCCGCCGCCGCGGCCTTCGCCAACACCCATGACCGCAGCCTGGCCGGCCGCCTGGCCTTCGCCAAGGTCATGCACCCCACCCGGTTTTCGGCCAGCTACGACGACCTGACCCGCTGGCTGCGCACCTATGCCGATGAGGCCGGCGCCGACCGCGTCTACGCCCTGGCCGTCAAGCGCAAGCCGGCTGGCAAGCGCGTCGCCGCCGCGCCGGTTCCCGAACTCTTCATCGGCGATGAGACGGCGCCGCCGCCCGCCGACAAGGGCCGCGCCGCCCGCGAGGCCTATTATTCCGGCGACGTACAGAAGGCGCTGAGCCTGGCCGTGGCTGGCGGCGAGACCTGGATCGCGGGCCTTTCGGCCTATCGCCTGGGCGACTATCGAGCCGCCCAGGCCTATTTCGAGCAGGTCGCCCACGACGAACACGAGGACGAGTGGCTGCGCGCCGCCGGCGCCTTCTGGGCCGCCCGCGTGGCCAGCCAGGCCGGCCACGGCCGCGACGCTCAGACCCTGCTGAACGAGGCCGCCCGCTCGCCGCACACCTTCTACGGGATGATCGCCGTGCGGCAGCTGGCCATGGCCGGAGTCACCATCGCCGAAGACAACTACGACCCGATCGCCAGCCTGCTGACCCGCGCCAGCTATGTCGGCCCCGACACGGCCTCGCTGGAACAGCTCGTGAAGAACGATCCACGCGCCCGTCGCGCCACCGCCCTGGCCCAGGTCGGCCGCTGGCGCGACGCGGGCATGGAGTTGCGCGCTGGTCTGTCTCTGGCCGACACCCAGGAACTTCGCGACGACTGGACCGCTCTGGCCCTGGCCCTGAACGCCAACGCTCCGCTGAACGCCGGCCGACCGGTGCGCCGGGTGGGCGGCGAGGACTATCCCCTGCCCCCGCTGGACCCGGTCGGCGGCTTCACCATCGACAAGGCCATGGTCTATGCCCTGGTGCGCCAGGAAAGCCGCTTCGACCCGATGGCCCTCTCCGCCGCCGGCGCAATGGGCCTGATGCAGGTGCGCCCGGCCTCGGCCGCCGACGTGGTCGGCGATGACAAGCTGCTGGCCGACAACAGCCCGCTATTCGATCCCGCCTACAACCTGCGGGCCGGCCAGGACTATTTCACCTGGCTGATGGACCGCGGCGTCAAGAGTCCCGACCTGCTGCGCACCGTCGCCGCCTATAACGGCGGGCCGGCGACCCTGAACCGCACGGCGGCTCAACTGGGCGCGGACTGCGACACCCTGCTGCTGATCGAGAGCCTGCCGTTCAAGGAGACCCGCAACTACGTCGAGAAGGTGATGGCCAGCTACTGGACCTATCGCCGGCTGATGGGCGCGGAGAACAAGACCCTGGACGCCGTGGCCAGCGGCGCGCGGACGGTGGACTTCCGCCTCGACCCGCAGGTCGCCGCCCCGACCTCGATAGACCAGCTCATGACGCAGCTGGCGCAGGTTCAGCCCTGACACGCTTGTCCCCGCGAAGACCCATACGGACGGGAACCTACCTAGTAGGTCAGCCGCCTAGCCCGCAACGTCTTCGCCAAAGCTCTCTCGTCACCGCCGCTCGCGGGCCAGTCGAGCCGTCGAACCAGGACGCCATGCAGGCGTGGCGAAAGCTTGCTGAGCATGCCACCCGGGGCGGTCAGAACCGCGGGCGTCCCCGCCCCGCCGGTCAGATGCTTCTCGACCGGCTCGCGCCAGCCTTCGCGCAGAACCGGCCCCGCACGCAGGGTCAGGATCCAGTCGCCCCGAACCACTGCGGCGCCCGCCGCCAGGCGATCACCCGAGGTCGTCACCAGCCGCGCCCCGCTGTCCTCGGCCAGGGCCTCGACACCTGGTTCGTCGCACGCGACCAGCACCACCTCCTTGACCAGCCCGTCCACGGCGGCGGGCACCAGCATGGCCATCTGGGCGGCCAGGCCGGCCAGGTCTTCGGAAGCGACGAGGACGACGGAGATCATGGCCTTGCTTGGCCAGCGGGGGCGGCGCGGTCAAGGCCCCGCGTGATCCTCGTCCTTCGACAAGCTCAGGATGAGGACCAAGGTGGCGGCCTCACACCTAGAAACCTCACCCTGAGCTTGTCGAAGGGCGAACCTATCCAAACAGATCCATCTGCATGCTCGGCTTCCTCGGCGGCGTGAACTGGGTCGCGTCCAGCGGCGCCCACGGCTGGTCCAGCCCGAACTTCTTGACCGCCAGGTGGAACCGCTGTCGCAGCACCTCGGCCACTGGACCCTCGCCGACCATCCGTTCGCCCCAACTGGCGCTGTAGGTCTCGCCCTTGCGGATCTGGCGAACCAGCGACATCACCTTCCTGGCGCGGTCAGGGTGGTCGGTCTCCAGCCATTCCTGAAACAGCTGAGCGATCTCACGGGGCAGGCGCAGGGCGACATAGCCCGCGCCGCGCGCGCCGGCCTTGGCCGCCGCCTCCAGCACGGTCTCGCACTCGTGGTCGTTCAAACCCGGAATGGCCGGCGCGAACATCACCGTCACCGGCACGCCCGCCTCGGTCAGCCGGCGCACCGCCTCGATCCGCTTGCCAGGCGTGGCCGCGCGCGGCTCCATGCTGCGGGCCAACTTGCGGTCCAGGGTCGTGATCGAGATCGCCACCCGCGTCAGCTTGCGCTCGGCCATCCGGCTCAGCACGTCGAGGTCGCGCAGGATCAGAGCCGACTTGGTGATGATCGTGAACGGGTGGCTGACGCGGTCCAGCACCTCGATGATCTGCCGCGTCACCCGAAGTTGCTTCTCATCAGGCTGGTAGGGATCGGTGTCGCCGCCGATGTAAATCGTCGCGGGCTTGTACGAAGCCTTGGCCAGCTCCTTCTCCAGCAGTTCGCCCGCGTGCGGCTTGAAGAAGATCTTGCTCTCGAAATCCAGGCCTGGCGACAAGCCGAGATAGGCGTGATTGGGTCGGGCGTAGCAATAGATGCAGCCGTGGCTGCAGCCGCGATACGGATTGATCGAGCGGTCGAAGCCTACGTCCGGGCTCTGGTTGCGGGCGATGATCGTCCGCGACTTCATCGGCTGCAGCTCGGTCTTCAACTGCTTGGGCTCTTCGTCCTCGCCCCAACCATCGTCGAACGCCTCGCGTTCGTTCGCCTCGAACCGCCCCGTTCGATTGGACTTCGCGCCTCGCCCCCTGGGCGCGCGCGCCGACTTCATTGCCTCGGCCATGCAGCCACTATGGGCCGGCCACCCGAACAAAACAAGAACATCATTCGGTGTTTGGCGCCTCCGCCTCGACCGCGATGCGGTCCAGATACTGGCGGATGTTGGCGGCCTCGGCCGCGGTGTTGGCTAGCGAAATCGCGCGGTCGAAAGCCCGACGCGCCTCGGCCTGACGACCGGCCTGCAGCAGGAAGGCGCCGCGCGCGCCGTGATAGTGAAAATAGGCGTCCAGCCGCGCGCCCAGCGGCTCGATCATCGCCAGCGCCGCATCTGGCCCGCGAACCTTGGCCGTCGCCACCGCGCGGTTCAGCGTGACCACCGGCGAAGGCTGCATGATCTCCAGCGTCGCGTAGAGCGCGTCGATACCCGCCCAGTCGGTGTCACCGGCCGTGGCGGCGCGGGCGTGCAGGGCGGCGATGGCGGCCTGGACCTGGTAGGGCCCGGGATCGCGCTTCAGCATCGCCTTGTCGATCAAGGCGAGCCCCTCCCCGATCATCTTGCAATTCCAGAGGCTTCGGTCCTGATCCTCCAGCAAGATCGCCGCGCCGTCGACGGCGAAGCGCGCGCCCGAACGGGCATGTTGCAGCAGGAGCAGAGCGGTCAGGCCCATCATCTCCGGTTCGGCCGGGAACAGGCGCAGCAGCAGGCGCGCCAGGCGATGGCCTCGTCGCAGAGGCCGCCCTTGGCTTCGATCGCCTGGCCGCTGGCCGAATAGCCCTCGTTGAAGACGAGGTAGAGCATGGCCGCAACGGCCGCGAAACGCTCGGCGCGCTCGATCGGGCCCGGGGTCTCGAACGGCGAGTCTCCAGCCCCGATGCGGGCCTTGGCGCGCGTGATGCGCTGTTCCATGGCCGCTTCGGTCACGACGAAAGCGCGGGCGATCTCGCGCACCGACAGACCCGAGACGATACGCAGGGCCAGGGCGATCTGCTGGGTGGCCGGCAGGTCCGGATGGCAACAGATGAACAACAACCGCAGGACGTCGTCACGATAGTGCGAGCCGTCCAGCCGCTCGGCGGCCTGCGCCTCCGCATCCTCCAGGTCGGAGAGCAACGCCTCGGGCGGCAGGGCCACGTGGCGGCTGGTCTTGCGGACCGCGTCGATGGCGGCGTTGCGGCCGACCATGATCAGCCAGGCGGTCGGATCGCGAGGAGGACCGTTCTTGGGCCAGGCCTTCAGGGCGCGCAGGCAGGCGTCCTGGAACGCCTCCTCGGCCGCGTCCATGTCCCGGAAGTAGCGCAGCAGCGCCGCCATGGCCTGAGGCCGCGCGGCGCTGATCGCCCCTTCGATCCAACCGAGCTCGGTCACGTTCCACAGGACTCCTGGCCACCGGACTCCTGGCCGGCGAACGCCGGGTTCGGCGCCGGATTGAACAGCGCGATCGGGCGGATCTCGTAGGAGCCGCCAGGATTGGCCTTGCCCAGGTCCTTGGCGATGTCGAGCGCGCCGTCCAGGCTGTCGCAATCGACGACATAGAAGCCCAGAAGCTGCTCCTTGGTCTCGGCGAACGGACCGTCCAGCACCAGCGGCGGCTCGCGGTCCTTGCGCAGGGTGGTGGCGGCCGTGGTCGGCATCAGGCGGGCGACGGGGCCCAGCCGGCCTTCGCGCGCCAGCTTCTCCTGGACGACGCCCAGCTTCTCCATGACGCCGTCCTCGTGCGCCTTGGACCAGCCGCAGATCACATCCTCGTCGTTGTAGCAGAGTATGGCGTAGAGCATGGACGGTCCTCGCTTCCGATCCCTAGGACGGTGGACTATGCCCGCATCCGACAAACGGCCCAGAGATTCTTAGAGGCGTCGCAGCCGGCGGCGGACGGGCTCGTCGTAGAGCTTCAGCACCGCCCAGGCGAAGGTCAGGATCACGGGCATGGCCAAGGCCGCCAAGGCCAGCGGATAGCCGTGGCCGCCCAAGACGCGGAACAGCCGCAGCATCAGCTCCCAGCCCAGCCAGTGCAGCGCGTAGAGCGGATAGGAGATCGCGCCCGAGACGCGGGCCAGCTTTCCCTGGAAGCCGCTCGGATCACGCCGCCCAACCAGCACGATCAGCGGAAAGACCAGGCTCATGCAGACATAGTCGTAGACCCAGTTCAGCGGCGTCCACGGGAAGCACAGTAGGACGGCCAGGATCAGGGCCAGCAGCCAGGCGGGCGCCGTAAAACCGGTGAACGGCTGGATCCGGTAGCAGCCCCAGCCCAGCAGGAACGAGAACATTGTCCGCAGAAAGCTGATGAAGAACGTCGCCCGGTCCCAGCCGGTCAGAACCCCGCCCATCCCGTGGGCGATATAGGCCATCACCGGGATCAGCAGCACGATCATCAGCACGTGCCCCATGACGCCCAGCCGCCGGATCGGGAACCACAGCGCCCCGACCACCAGCTCGAAGAACAGCGACCAGGCTGGCGGATTCAAAGGGAAAATCGGCGCGAAGCCCGGCTCCTCGGCCCATAGCCGCGGGACCATGAGCAGGCCGAGGACCAGCCACTCCGGCACGCGCTCGCGATGCTGGATGATCACCGTCGCGCCGGCCAGCATGGTCAGGGCGATCAGCGGCCACAGCCGCACCAGCCGCCGACGCAGGAAACCCCACCAGCCGATCTCGCGACGGCCATAGGCGTGGGCCAGGACGAAACCCGATAGGCAGAAGAAGAAGTCGACGGCGAGGTAGCCGTGGCTGACCAGCCATGGCCGGCCGGTCCAGCCGCCGATGTGGTAGAGCATGACGCCCACGGCCGCGACGCCGCGCAGGCCATCCAGCGCCTCGTACCGTCGTCCTGACTCGTAAGCCTGCAAAACGCCGTCCCCCGACCTTGCTTAGCCGAGGGGTTTCTCCAGCAGCAAGGCTTTGGTCAGGAAGGCGCGATCCTCGCCGATCAGCGTCAGCCCCGCCTCGGCGAACAGAGCCACCAGATCGGTCTGCGCGTAGCTGCCGTAGTACGGCTCATGGAAATAGACGGGGAAGGCCTCCAGCAGCCTAGCCAGATCCGGCGTGTCGGAGGGCTGCACGGAGTCGACGAAGACCAGCACGCCGCCGGGCTTGAGCACCCGCGCCAGGCTGGCCGCCACAACGGGCCGCACGCGCGGCGGCAGCTCGTGGAAGAGATAGACGCAACTGACCGCGTCCAAAGAGGAATCCCCGACCGGCAAGGCTTCGGCATTGGCCTTGATCCCGCCCGCGCCCGTCCGCTTGCGAGCCTGCGCCAGATAGGCTTCCGAGAGGTCCAGGCCCGCGATCGCCGCGCGCGGAAACGCCGCCTTCAGATCCTTGAGGAAGGCGCCCGAACCGCAGGCCACATCGATGATTTTCGCGTCGCGATGATCGCGGCCGCGCCAGTGTTTCGCCAGCAGCGACAGGCCACGTCGTCGCATGGCTCCGGCCGTGCCGGAGAACAGCGCCTCGACCTGGGCGTCGTAGCGACGCGCGCTTTCCGGCGTGAACCAACCGCCCGACTGGAAGTGGAAGTTCTGGCGATAATAGCTTGGATAAACTTGACTATTGATCTCGTCACGCACCTCGACGCCATCGCCGCGCCGACGGCGCTGGTCCACCTCGAAGGCGTCGGCGATGAAATCAGCGGCCTCGCGCACGGCGGCCGAGGGGCGGACCGGACCGTCCTCGATGGCGGGATAGAGGCCCGCGGCGACATCGCGGGCGTCCTTTTCGAACGCCTCCAGATAGGCGCGGCGCAAGCCGCCCTTGGTCGGCGGCGCGGCCGTTGGCTCGAAGCTTCGCGCCTGCTCGCCCTGGGTCGGCCGGGTCATGGAGCGGGCCAGCGAGCCCGTCGCCGTCCACCAGGCCGCCTTGACCGCCGCCCTGGCGCGTTGGCCTACCGCGTCGACCGCGAAGGCGGATCGCCTGCGTCGCTCGTTCATCCTTGGTTCCCCATGGGCCTCAGCGCGTGAAGACCCCGACCAGTTCAATATGGGGCGACCAGACGAACTGGTCCACCGGCAGCACCTTCTCCAGCCGGAAGCCGGCGTCGACCAGGGCGCGGGCGTCCTTGGCGAAGGTGCCAGGATTGCACGAGACGCTGACCACCTTGGCGACCTTGGACTTGGCGATCTCGACCGTCTGCTCGGCGGCGCCTGCCCGAGGCGGGTCGATGACCACGACGTCGGTCTTGGCCATCTCGGTGCTCAGCATCGGGCGCTTGACCAGGTCGCGGGCCTCGGCGGTGATCGGCTTCAGGCCCGACGCCGCGCCAAGGGCGGACTTCAGGGCGGCGATGGCCGGCGGGCTCATCTCGGCGGCATAGACCGCGCCAATCTCGGCCAGACGGAAGGTGAAGGTGCCAACGCCGCAGTAGAGATCGGCGATCCGTGACGCGCCCTGGGCCTGGGCGACGGCGAATTCGACCATGGCGCGCTCGGCGGCCGGCACGGCCTGCAGGAAGCCGCCGGGCGGCAAGGCGACCATGGCGGGGCCCAGCTTCACCATCGGTTGGCGCGCGCCATAGACGGTCTCGCCCGCCAGGGTCACCCGCGCGAAGTCGCCCTCGCTGGCCGCCATGGCCGCGCGCATGCGAGCATCCGCCGACAGCCCGCCGCTCTTGCGCTCGACGCCGGTGACGTCGATGTCGAGGCCGGTGGCCGTCAGGGTGACATGCAGGGTCGGGGCCGACTTCGGATGCTCCAGGAACGGCTCGGCCAGACGCGCCAGAGCCGGGAAAGCCGCGACCAGGCGCGGATCGGTGACCGGGCATTCCTCGATCGGCACGAGATTCCAGGAGCGACGCGCCTTGAAGCCCAGCAGCGCGCCCTGCCCTTTGGCGCCCTTGCGGGCATGCAACGCCACGCGGCGGCGCGAGGCCGGCGGCGACGCGAAGGTCGGCAGAATCTCGGTCTCAAGGCCTTCCATCGACAGCTGGATACGGATCTGCTCGGCCTTCCAGCCCAGATAGGGCTCCGCCGCCCAGTGCTGCAGCGCGCACCCGCCGCAATGGCCGAAATACTTGCAGGGCGGCGTCACGCGGTCGGCGCTGGCGGTCAGGATCTCCACGACCTCGCCGCGCGAACCTTCCATCCGCGCCCGCACGGTTTCGCCCGGCAGGGTCAGGGGCACGAAGGCTGGCTTGCCGTCGTCGAAACGAGAGAGTCCGTCGCCTTGCGCGCCGATGGCGGTGATCGTCATGTCTTGCATCGCGCGTCCATACCCTAAAACCGGGGCTTGAGCGCGGGCCACGAACGATTTTCAGTGCGATATCAGTGAAGCTGAATAGCCCCGTCAGCGATCGTTCATGTTGGCGATGTCACACCCTACATAACGGATGGGCCTCGGCGGCCCGGCGCCAGCCGGACGCCCACAAAAAGACAAGCTCTCTCATGACCATGACCGCCTCAACGCGCAGGACTCCGATGATCAAGACCGTTCTGGGCGTCACCGCCGCCCTCGTCTGCGGCGTGCTGACGCCGACCCTGGCCTCGGCCCAGTCTTACGGAACGACGCCTTACGGCTCGCAGCCGTATGGCTCGAGCTATGGCGGCGCCTATAGCAACCAGGGCTACTACTACGACCAATGCCAGCGCTCGACGACCAACCGCACCACCGGCGGGGCCCTCGCCGGCGGCGCGATCGGCATGGCGCTGGGCAGCGGCATCGCCGCCCGCGGTCACCGCACCGACGGCTCGGTCGTCGGCGGCCTCCTGGGAGCCGTGGTCGGCGGCATGGCCGGCAAGTCCTCTGCCGCTTGCACACCGGGCAGCAACATCGCCCCGCCGCCGCCTCCCCCGCCGCCGCGCGCCTATAACGACGGTTATGACGAGGATTACCGCCCGGTCCCGTACGAGCAGGTCCGTCGTGACGCCCGCCGCGACAGCTATTACGATCGTCAGGACGGCTACCGCGTGAACGACCGGGTGGGGGGTCAGGCCGACGTCAACGGCTGCACCCTGGCCGAGAGCCCGATCTATCTGCCGGACGGCCGCGTCCAGAAGCGCTTCGTGCGCGTCTGCCCGGACGGCAACGGCAAGTACCAGGTCGTCGACTAAGTCCCTGACCTAGCTTGTGTGGAAGACAATCGGCCGCCCCCTAACCGGGGCGGCCGATTTCGTTTCAGGCCTTGGTCGCCCAGACCAGCCGCTCGACCTGGCCGTCGCCGCCCGTAATCGGGCTTTCGGTCAGGCCGTTGACCGTCCAACCGGAGGCTTCCAGGAATTCCGCGACCTCGCGCTCGCAACGGGCGATGATCTCGGGATCCTTCACCAACCCGCCCTTGCCGACGAAGTCGCGGCCGGCCTCGAACTGCGGCTTGATCAGCGCCACCAGGTCCGCGCCCGGCGCGGCCAGCGCCAGCGCCATCGGCAGGGCCTTGGTCAGGGCGATGAAGCTGACGTCGCTGACCACCAGGGTCGGCGCGGTCGAAATCACCGTCTCGTCCAGCGCCCGGGCGTCGACGCCCGACAGGTCGATGACGCGAGGATCGTCCCTCAGCTTGGCGTGCAGCTGATCGCGGCCAACATCGACCGCGAACACCTTCTCAGCGCCGCGCGACAGCAGGACCTCGGTGAAGCCGCCCGTGGACGCGCCGACGTCGAGCGCCACGCGGCCCTCGACGACCACCGGCCACAGGTCCAGCGCGTGGAGCAGTTTCAACGCCCCGCGCCCGACCCACGGATGGGCGGCCTCGGCGACGATCTCGGCGTGCTGGTCGACCGTATCGGCCGGCTTGGTGATCAGCTTGCCATTGACCGTGACGAGGCCAGCCTCGACGGCCGCGCGGGCCTTGGCGCGGCTGTCGACGACACCCCGCTCGACGAGCAACAGATCGATACGCTTGCGGGCCACGCGGCCTCCTCGAAAGTTCAGACCGCCGTCTAGAGCCTGTCTGGTTTAGATGGAACCATCTAAACCAGATAAACAGGCTCTATCTTCATACACTTAGAGCGCGTTCGAGCGGTTTAACCGCTCACACTTAAACCTAACGCGCTCTAGCACGGGCTTGCGGCCCAGGTCTCTTCGGGTTCAACTGAACGCCGATCACCGGCGCATCAGACGCTGGCCATTTGACTGAGCGTGACGAGACCACGCTTTGGGGGAGAGAAACCGATGCGATTCACCCGTCGCGGCCTGCTGGCCGCATCCGCCGCCGTGGCGGCCGCATCTTCAGTGGAGGCAAAGCCCAAATCGATGTCCGCACCCGCGCCCTGGACTCCCGACGCCACAGAGCTGGCCGGCCGTATCCGTCGCAAGGAGGTCAGCGCCGCCGAGGTGGTCGAGGACGCCATCCGCAAGGCCGAGGCCCTGCAGCCGCAGGTCGGCGCGATCGTCACCTCGGACTTCGACCGGGCGCTCGCCAAGGCCAAGACCGGCCAGCTGTCGGGTCCGTTCGCCGGCGTGCCGTTCATGGTCAAGGACCTGGATCCCTATAAGGGCCTGCCCACCCGCAACGGCTCGCGCAGCGGCCTGCGCGCCCCGCCCGAAGCCACCCAGACCCCATATGTCGACGCCTTCGACGCGGCCGGCTTCGTGGTGATCGGCAAGTCGGCGACGCCGGAATACGGCTTCCTGCCGACCACCGAGCCGATGGGCTTCCAGCCCACGCGCAATCCCTGGAACACGGCCCGCTCGTCGGGCGGCTCCTCGGGCGGTGCGGCGGCGGCCGTGGCCTCGGGCATGATCCCGCTCGCCCATGCCACCGATGGCGGCGGCTCGATCCGTATTCCGGCCAGCAACTGCGGTCTCTTCGGTCTGAAACCCTCGCGGGGCCGCATGTTGCAAGGCCGTCCGGTCGCGCGCGGCCTCGACATCTCGGTCTCGCACTGCGTCTCGCACAGCGTCCGCGACTCGGCCGCCCTGTTCGCCGCCACCGAACGCACCGGCGCCGACGCGGTGTTCAAGCCGATCGGCGTGGTCTCCGAACCGCTGAAGAAGAAGCTGAAGATCGGCCTCGTCATGGCCACCGGCACGGGCGAGACGCCCGATCCGGAGGTGCGGACCGCCGTCAACAACGCCGCCAAGCTGCTGGAAAGTCTTGGCCACAAGGTCGAACCGACGACCTGGCCCATGGACGGCGGCCAGTTCGGCCAGGACTTCACGGTGCTGTGGGCCAGCGGCGCGGCCGAACTGGTCGCCGGGATCGGCAAGGCCATCGGTCACAAGCCCGACTCCAGCGTGCTGGAGCCGTTCAGCCTGGGCATGGCCGAGCTGGTCGGTCAGCTGCCGCAAGGCGCCCTGCCCGCCGCTATTGAGCGCCTGAACGCCAACACGAAGGCCTATGACGCCTGGCTGACCAAGTACGACGTCATCCTCTCGCCGGTGCTGGGCAAGCCGCCGGTCGAGCTGGGCTATGTCGCCGGCTGGGTGCCGTTCCAGGAGCTGCAGTCCCGACTGACAACCTATGTCGGCTACACCCCGGTCCAGAACGTCGCCGGCGCGCCGTCGATGAGCGTGCCGCTGCACTGGACGCCGGACGGCCTGCCGGTGGGCGTCCAGCTGGCCGGTCGCGCGGGCGGCGAGGCGCTGCTGTTCCAGCTGGCCTATCAGCTGGAGGACGCTCAGCCGTGGGCGCACCGCAAACCGCCGGTTAGCCTGTAAACCAAGAGGGCCCGCATCAAACCGATGCGGGCCCTTCCTTCTCGCGGCGGACGCCGAGAGATCACCCCTCGACGAACACCTTCTTGAGGTCGTTCTTCATGATCTTGCCATTGGCGTTGCGCGGCAAGGTCTCGTGCCAGAAGACGATCTTCACCGGCACCTTGAAGGCCGCCAGGCGGTCGGCGACGAAGGCGCGCAGCTCGGCCTCGGTGGCTTCAGCGCCCGGCTTCAGGGTGACGACAGCCGCCGGCTCCTCGCCCAGGGTCTTGTGCGGGATGCCGACCAGGGCCGCGTCCATCACCGCCGGATGGTCGTAGAGGCAGTTCTCGACCTCGATGCAGTAGATGTTCTCGCCGCCGCGGATCAGCATGTCCTTGGCGCGATCGATGATGAAGCAGAAGCCCTCGGCGTCGAGGCGCGCCAGGTCGCCCGTACGCACCCAGCCGTCGACGAAGGTCTGGCTGGTGGCTTCCGGCTTGTTCCAGTAGCCGCGCACGACCTGCGGGCCCTTGCACCACAGCTCGCCGACCTCGCCGATCGGCAGCTCGCGGTATGGGGCCTCCACGGTCATGATCTTCAGGTCGGTGACCGGCACGGCGGGGCCGCACGAGTTGGGACGGTTCTCATAGTCCTCGGCCGAATTGCTGGTGGCGGTGGCCGAGGTCTCGGTCATGCCCCAGCCGTTGCCGGGCGCCGCCTTGGGCCAGACTTCCTTGATCTTGCGCACCAGCTCCGGGGCCGAGGGCGCGCCGCCATAGGCCACGGCCTCGATGGACGAAAGGTCGTACTTCTCGCGGTTGGGATGCTCGATGATCTGCCAGGCGATCGTGGGCACGCCGCCCATCGAGGTCAGGCGCTCGTCCTGGATCAACTGCATGGCCTTGTCGGGATCCCACTTGCGGATCATGGCCAGCTTGGCGCCGCCGAACAGCGAAGGATTCAGCACCGCGAAACAGCCCGTGGCGTGGAAGAACGGCACGGAAATCAGCGAGCCCTTCTGCGGCAGGCTGGGATCGGCCTCGGGCGGGGCCTCGCCGCGACGCAGGAAGCTGCGCGCCCCGGCGGCGGCGGCGGCGAAGATGTTGCTGTTGATGTTGCGATGGGTGCCGATGGCGCCCTTGGGCTTTCCCGTGGTGCCGGAGGTGTAGAAGATCGTCGCGTCGTCGTCCGCCGCCAGGGGCGTGGTCGACAGCGGCTTCTCCTCCAGCCCGGCCCAGTCGTTGGGACCGCCGATCACCGCCTCAAGGTGGGTCACCGAGGGGTGGCTGATCTCTTCGGGGGACCGGCTGACATAGACATGGCGAAGGTCGGGACAGTTGTGCAGGTGCTCGGTCAGGCGCTCATAGCGTTCGACATCGACGACGAGGATCGAGGCTCCGGAATCGAGCAGGCCATATTCCAGCTCCGCGCCGGTCCACCATGCGTTCAGCGGCGTGACGATCGCGCCCAGGGTCAGGCCGGCATAGAAGGCCACGGGCCATTCGGGCAGGTTGCGCATGACGATGGCGATCCGGTCGCCCTTCTGAACGCCCTTGGCCGCCAGCTCCGCCGCGAAGACGGTGACAGCCCGATAGAAGGCCTCGAAACCGACGCGCTCATCCTCGTGGACCATGAAGATCTTGTCGCCGTGGGTGCGGCCCATCAGCAGGGTCTCGCGCAGGGTCGGCGGCGCGTGCTTCCAGACCCGGGTCTTCACGCCCCGGATCTCGATCTCCTCCATCTCGCCGGGGGTCCCAGGCTGAGTGATCAGGGCATAGGCCTGCTGGACGGACATCGCTGGCCACGGAACGGACGCGGGGGCGGCCTGGCTCATTTTACTCTCCCGGTTAGGTGTCGCGCCCTGCTTGATCGAGCGCGTTCGCCGACCAGAGAGCACAGCCGCAAGCCGGATGCAAACGTCCGTTTGACCCTAGGAGAACATTGATAACCTAGACGCGCGATACGGGCCTGGACACCATGCTTTCGAGGGGCGATGACCTAGAGCCTGTCCCGTTTAGATGGAACCATCTAAACGGGAAAAACAGGCTCTAAAATCAAACATTTAGAGCCCTTTTGAACGCTTTAGATGATTCCATCTAAAGCTAAAGGGCTCTAGCGTCATTTCCCGACTCCGGAGCGCCGCCTTGGCCGAATCCCTGCTGTTTCCCGATCGCGAATTCGCCGCTTTCCTGTTCGACATGGACGGCACGGTCCTGACCTCAATCGTCGCCGCCGAGCGGGTCTGGGGCGCCTGGGCGCGGAAACACGGCCTGGATGTCGAGGCGGTGCTGCAACGCATCCACGGCCGGCGGGCGATCGAGACAGTGCGTAGCTTCAACATTCCCGATGTCGATGAGGCGGCCGAGGTCCTGGCGCTGATGGAGGGCGAGATCGCCGACGTTGAGGGCATCGACGCCATCGAGGGCGCGGCCGCCTTCCTGAGCGCCCTGCCCGCCGATCGCTGGGCCGTCGTCACTTCAGCCCCACGCGAACTGGCCAAGGTGCGGCTGGCGGCGGCGGGCCTGCCACTCCCCGCCGTGCTGGTCACGGCCGAGGACGTCGAGCGCGGCAAGCCGGCGCCGGACTGCTTCCTGCTGGCGGCCCAGCGCCTGGCCCTTCCGATCGAGGACTGCCTGGTGTTCGAGGACGCTCCGGCGGGCATCGCCGCAGCCGAGGCGGCCGGGGCCAGCATCGTGGTGATCACCGCCACCCACAGCCATCCGCTGGAGACGCCCCATCCGGGAGTGATGGGTTACGGGTCCCTCAGGACGGCGGCTTCCGGGGCGTTGAGCTTCTAAAAATGCCTGTCATCCCGGAAGCCTCGTAGAGGCTGTCCGGGATGACAAGATGGGTGTTGTCAGCCCACCGACTCCAACCGGCTCAGCGCCGCCTGGAGCTTGGCCTTGGCGGCCTCGGCTTCCGCCAGGCGCTCGCGGTTTTCCTCGACGACCTCTTCCTTGGCGCGGGCCAGGAAGTCGGGGTTGCCGAGCTTCTTGTTGACCTTCTCGATCTCGCCGGCGTGACCGGCGATTTCCTTGGTCAGTCGCGCCTTCTCGGCTGTCAGGTCGATGAAGTCGGCGATGGCCAGGGCGCCGGTCGCCTCGCCCATGACGATCGGAACCGAACCGGCCGGCGAGGCCTCGGCCTCGCGGAGGCTGTCCAGGCGGGCCAGGGTCAGCAGCAGATCGCGGTGACGGGCCAGGCGAGCCTTGGTCTCCGCGCCAGCGCCGATGATGCTGAGCGCCGGCTTGGCCGACGGCGGCACGTTCATCTCGGCGCGGATCGAGCGGATCTCGCCGACCGTCTCGACCAGCCAGCCGATCTCGGCCTCGGCGTCGGCGTCTATCCACTCGGCGGGCAGTTCCGGCCACTGGGCCGAGATCAGCATGGTGTCGCGGGCCGGGCCGAACACGGCGGTCTTCTGCCACAGCTCCTCGGTGATGAACGGCATCACCGGGTGCAGCAGCTTGAGGATCACGTCCAGCGCCCAGGCGGCCATGGCGCGGGTCTCGGCCTTGGCGGCGGCGTCATCGCCGTTCAGGATCGGCTTGGCCAGTTCCAGGTACCAGTCGCAGAACACGTTCCAGACGAAGCGGTACAGGGCGCCGGCGGCCTCGTCGAACGCCGGCGCTTCCAGGGCCTTGGTCACCTCGGCGACGGTCTTGACCGTCTCGCCGCGGATCCACTTGTTGATCGGCTGCTGCACGGTCGAAGGATCGAAGCCCTCGATACGGACGCACTCGTTCATCTGGGCGAAGCGCGAGGCGTTCCACAGCTTGGTGCCGAAGTTGCGATAGCCCTCGATGCGTTGCTTCGACAGCTTGATGTCGCGGGCCTGGCCCGACATCGCCGTCATGGTGAAGCGCACCGCGTCGCAGCCCAGCTCGTCGATCAGGATCAGCGGATCCATCACGTTGCCCTTGGACTTGCTCATCTTGGCGCCCTTCTCGTCACGGACGAGGGCGTTGATGAACACCTGCTTGAACGGAACTTCGCCCATGAAGTGGATGCCCATCATCATCATCCGGGCGACCCAGAAGAAGATGATGTCGAAGCCGGTCACCAAGGTGCTGGTCGGGTAGAATCTGGCGAGGTCGGCGGTCTTTTCCGGCCAGCCCAGGGTCGAGAACGGCCACAGGGCCGAGCTGAACCAGGTGTCGAGGACGTCCTCGTCCTGGCTCAGGACGACGGTCTCGCCGAACTGGGCCTTGGCGGCGGCGTAGGCGGCCTCCTCGGCTTCCTCGACGAAGATCGAGCCTTCCGGACCAAACCAGGCCGGGATGCGATGGCCCCACCAGAGCTGGCGCGAGACGCACCACGGCTCGATGTTGCGCAGCCATTCGAAATAGGTCTTTTCCCAGTGCTTGGGTTCGAAGACCGTCTCGCCCTCTTCCACGGCCTTCAGGGCCGGCTGGGCCAGGGTCTTGGCGTCGACGTACCACTGGTCGGTCAGGAAGGGCTCGATGACCACGCCCGACCGGTCGCCGTGCGGGACCATGTGCCGGGTCTTCTCGATCTCCTTCAGCCAGCCCTCTTCCTCGGCGCGGGCGACGATGGCCTTGCGCGCAACGAAGCGGTCCATGCCCTGGTACTCGGCCGGAACAGCCTCGTTGAGCTTGGCTTCGACCGTCAGGATATTGATGACCGCCAGACCCGCGCGCTTGCCGACCAGGAAGTCGTTGAAGTCGTGGGCCGGGGTGATCTTCACCGCGCCCGAGCCCTTGGTCGGGTCGGCGTAGTCGTCGGCGACGATCGGGATGCGGCGGCCGACGATCGGCAGGGTCACGAACTTGCCGACCAGGCCCTTGTAGCGCTCGTCGTCGGGATGAACCGCGACGCCGGTGTCGCCCAGCATGGTCTCCGGACGGGTCGTGGCCACGACGATGTAGTCGCGGGTCTCGAACTCGGTCGGCTTCCCATCGTCATCGAATGAGATCGGGTGCTGGTAGGTCACGCCGTCGGCCAGCGGATAGGCGAAGTGCCAATAGGCGCCGTCGACCTCCTTCTGCTCGACCTCGAGATCGGAAATGGCGGTCTGGAACTGCGGGTCCCAGTTGACCAGGCGCTTGTCGCGATACAGCAGGTTCTGCTTGTAGAGCTGGACGAACACCTTGCGGACAGCCGCTGACAAGCCTTCATCCAGAGTGAAGCGCTCGCGCGACCAGTCGCAGCTGGCGCCCAGGCGGCGCAGCTGGTTGGTGATGGTCCCGCCGCTCTCGGCCTTCCATTCCCAGACCTTGGCGACGAAGGCCTCGCGGCCCATGTCGCGGCGGCCGATATTGCCGGCGGCGGCCAGCTGGCGCTCCACCACCATCTGGGTGGCGATGCCCGCGTGGTCGGTGCCCGGCAGCCACAGGGCGGCCTTGCCGCGCATGCGGTGGAAACGGGTCAGCACGTCCTGCAGCGTGTTGTTCAGCGCGTGGCCGATGTGCAGGCTGCCCGTCACGTTCGGCGGCGGGATCACGATGACGAACGGCTCCGCGTTCGGATCCTCGCTCGGCTTGAAGGCCCCGGAGGCCTCCCAGGCGGCGTACAGGCGGGGTTCGACGGACTTGGGATCGAAGGTCTTTTCAAGCATGGCGGAGCGGATATGCCATCTGCGGCCCCCGCGGGAAACCGGCGGGCCTGGATTTGTGGGGTAATTCACAACGAAAAAAGGCGGCCGCCGCGGCGACCGCCTCGATTTTTCGAAAATCGAGCGCGTTTAGCCGCGACCGCGGGCGATGCGCTGTACTTCTTCCTCGACCTTGGTCTCGACGATGCGCGGCAGGTTCTGGTCCAGCCACTCCTTGAGCAGCGGGCGCAGCAGCTCGCGGACGACGTCTTCCAGCGTGCGGCCGTCCTTGGGCATCAGCAGGGCCGAGCTCAGGCTGCCGAAGGCGCTGGCGGCGGCCGAGGCGGCGTGGTCGCCGACCAGGTTGTCGGCCATTTCGTCACGGTTGAACGCCGGCGCCGAGGCCGGCGGAGTGTAGACCGGCTCGGGCGCGGGCTCGGGCGGCGAATACACGTCGATGTCGCCGACGGTTTCCAGCGGCGGCAGCTCGGGCTCCGGCTCCGCAGCGATCGGATCGGTCAGCTCGAGGATGTCGTCGTCGAACGATTCGGGCTCGGGCTCCGGCGGCGGAGGCGGCGCCGCCTCGGCCGCAGGCTCCGCCGGCGCGTCATCCTCCGAGATGATGCGCCGGATGGAGGCGAGGATCTCCTCCATCGTCGGTTCTTGAGAGCTCTGATCGGACATGTGCGGGGCCGTCGTAAAGGGTACGAATCCTTGCGCGCCCTAGGACGCGCTTGGCCGCGATGGTGCAGACTTACGCGTGTTAAGCAAGCGCAAGTCCACGCCTGAGCGGAATCGACGCGGGGTTAAGGCTGCTTTGAGGCCGCCACGCTGGTTGAAGAGGGCGACTTCGTCGAGGGCGCGCCGACCTTGTCGATCGCCTGGACCACCGGCTCCCACGGCACCCAGCCCACGCTGTGCGTCACGCGGCTGTAGGAAACCTTGGGGTCGTAGGCGGTCGTGCCCGTCGACAGCTTGCTGACGTCCAGCTGGCCCATGGCCTGCAGGACGACGGCGCTGGCCACGTATTCGTCGCGACGGGCGCTGACCAGGGCCAGTTCGGCGTTCGACAGCTCCAGCTGGGCGTTCAGCACGTCCAGCGTGGTGCGCAGGCCGACCTGCTGCTCCTGGCGCACGCCTTCGAAGGCGATGCGGGTGGCGCGGACCTGTTCCTCGTTCGAACCCAGCTGGGCGCGCGAGGCCAGGAGGTTGCTCCAGGCGTTCGAGACTTGCTGGATCGCGGTGCGCTTGGCGCTTTCCGTGGCGCTGCGGGCGGCGTTCTCGCGTTCGGTGGCGGCGCGGACCTGCGAAGTCGTCAGGCCGCCGGTGAAGATCGGCACCGAGGCGGTGACCGCGCCCGAGATGGTGCGCGAATAGTCGTCGAACTGGCTGCCGACGCCCGACGTGCGGCCGGCGTCGAAGCCGATGCCGGCGCGGGCCGAGATCGTCGGGCGATAGCCGGCCTTGGCCACCGCGACACGGGCGGCGGCGGCCTCTTCGTTGTACTGGGCAGAGGTCACGCCCGGATTGGTCGTCTGGGCGGCCTCGAAGGCCTGATCGACCGAGGCGGGCAGCAGGCCGGCCAGGGTCGGCTCCGGCGCCAGATCGCCCGCCGTCTGACCGACGACGGCGGCGTAGCCGGCGCGGCTGACCTCGAGTTGGGCCTGGGCGCCCGACAGGCCTGCCTTGGCGGCCGCCAGGCGCGCCTGTGACTGGGCCACGTCGGTGCGAGTGATCTCACCCACCTCGAAGCGGGCGTTGGATTCGTCGAGCTGGCGCTGCAGGACCGCGACGTTCTCCTTGGCGATGCGCAGGCGTTCCTGGTCGCGGCGGACGTCGACATAGGCCTGGACGACGTTGACGAGTACGTTTTGTTCAACCGAACGCAGGCTTTCGCGGGCCGACAGCACGTCGGCCTCGGCGGCGCTGAGCGTCGCGCTGGCGCGACCGCCGGTGTAGAGCGGCTGGGTCACCGAGACCGTGGCGCTGCTGCCCGAGGACTTGACCGTGGCGCCGGAGCCGGCCGGGTTGACGTTCGCCCCGGTCACGTCCAGCACGGCGCCGACCGTCGGGCGGAAGCCCGTCTTGGCCTGCACGACGCCCTCGTCGGTGATGCGGGCGCTGGCGCGCTGCTGCTGCAGCGTCGGATTGGTCTGATAGGCCAGGGAGATCGCGTCGGCCAGGGTGTCAGCCCGAGCCTCGGAAAACGAGACGGCGGAAAACGCGCCGGCCAGCAGGCTGGCGCAGCAAGCAGCGGCCAGGAGCCCGGCCCGTCGACGGTTCGACATCAAAGTTCTATCCCCAATCCCCGCGAAGCGCGCGCTCGCCACAATATGACCGCGTGTAAGTCCAGCCGCCAGACGCCGCTAGTTAAGCTTTTTTCACGCAGATGTTGCGGCAGGCTATCGCCCAAGGGTGTCTAGAAGCTAAAACCGGTCTCGACCTCGAAGCCGGCCAGCATCGGCGGCGAAGCGTCGAAGGCTTGGCGACGGCCCACGCCGTCCTCGGCGCGCAGATAGACGGCGGCCCGGCCGACCGGGCCGGTGCGCTCGACGACGCCCAGACGGCCGCCAACGGCCAGGGCCTCCTGCCAGGCCTTGGGAGCCACCGCGACCGCGCCTTCACAGATGATCACGTCGTAAGAACCGGCCGGCACAGCCTTCAGATCGTCGCCTTCCAGGCGGGTGACGACCAGGCCCATGGTCTCCAGCACGGTCGCGGCGTACGGCGCGGCGATGGCCAGGGCCTTCTCGCCCTCCCGGGGCTTGAGGGCCTGCAGCAGCTTGCCCACTTCACGCGGGCGCAGCAGCCAGCGGCCGGGCGCGTATTCGATGTCGGCGTCGGCATAGGCCAGATAGGCCTTCGAAGCCGGTACGACGCGCTCGCGCGCCACCACCCGCAGGGCGTCCTGCAGCGGCAGGTCAGTGACGTCGGCGGTGCGAATCTGGCTCTCGACCATGTTCAGCCGCGCGGCGGCGAAGTCGGTGCTCATGGAATCCCTCGAAGGACTGGACTTTCGAGCAGGCTTATAGGTCCGCGCCCGGCCGAAACGCAATGCGATCGGAGGCCGCGCTCGCTCGCCTGTCGCCCGGTGAGCGCCCCAAAAGCGTCATCGCCTTCTGAAGGCATGCTCCCAAAGATCAAAAGGCGGTCATCAGACCCCATGACTGCGACTGTCACGTAACCTTGATTGATCAGCTTCGCCGTATGGTAAATAAGCGGCTGTCGGCGGTTCGCCCGCCGAGTGGGGAGGAAGCCGGAAATCTAGGCTTCAAAGGAAACCGCCATGTTGAGTGCGCCCGTTGTGATCGTGACGACGATCTGCGCTCTGATCGCGATCTATTTCCTGCCTCGCCTGACTGCGGCCGGCCGCAAGCTCTACGGACGCTATCGGCGGCGCCAGCGCGCCTTGCGGCAGGAACGGGAACGTCGGGAGCAATTGCAACGACGCGCTTAGCCGCATTGAGGCCGCAAAAGGGCGAGCTGCGGAACCAATAGCGGCGATCGGAACTGATCTGTGGCGGACCCGCGCCGCGTTCCAGTTCCTCCCCGTCAAGGTCCGCGCCATGAAGATCGCCCAAGTCACCCCGCTATACGAAGCTGTTCCGCCGCGGCTTTACGGCGGCACAGAACGCGTGGTCGCCCACCTGACCGACGCCCTGGTCGACCTGGGCCACGAGGTCACCCTGTTCGCCAGCGCCGAAGCCAGGACCAAGGCCCGCCTGATCGCCGTCCGCGACCAGGCCATCCGTCTGGACCCCGCGCCGCTAAAGTCGGATCTGGCGGCCCACCTCGCCCAGTTGGCCGAGGTGCGCGCCATGGCCGACCAGTTCGACATCGTCCACTTCCACACCGACATGGTGCAATTCCCGTTCTTCGCCGACCGAGCGAAGAATACCCTGACCACCCTTCACGGTCGCTTGGACCTGAAGGACCTGCCCGCCGTCTACAAACGCTGGCCGCAATTCCCTCTGGTCTCGATCAGCGATGACCAGCGGCGCCCCCTGCCCTTCGCCAACTGGGCCGGCACGGTGCACCACGGCATGAACGCCGACATCTACGCCTTCTCCGAGAAGAGCCAGGGCTACCTGGCGTTCCTGGGCCGCATCTCGCCGGAGAAACGCCCCGACCGCGCCATCAACCTGGCCAAGCGCCTGGGCAAGCGCCTGAAGATCGCCGCCAAGGTCGATCCCGCCGACCGCGTCTATTTCGAGGACGTCATCGAGCCGATGATGCGCGGCGAGCCTCTGATCGAGTTCGTCGGCGAGATCGGCGACAGCGACAAATCGGCCTTCCTGGGCGGGGCCGACGCCCTGCTCTTCCCGATCGACTGGCCCGAGCCCTTCGGCCTGGTGATGATCGAGGCCATGGCCTGCGGCACGCCTGTCGTGGCCTATGCTTGCGGCTCGGTGCCCGAGGTCATCGATGACGGTCTGACCGGCTTCATCGTCGAGAATGACGACCAGGCCGCCGACGCCATTCTCAAGGTCGAAAGCCTGGATCGAAAGCGTGTCCGCGCGCGTTTCGAGGAACGGTTCTCGTCCGAGGCGATGGCCCGCCGCTATGTCGCCCTCTACGAGCGGCTGTGCAATGGCGCGGCCGTCTATCCGTCCTTGGTCGATATGGCGGCTAGCGCATGAATTGAAGGAGGGGCCATGGAGAAGTGCACCGGCCATGGAGGCGCCGGTCGACTACGGCGTGACGGCGGAAGTCCGCGCACCGCAGAATCTCTATGCGCTCAAGGACAAGGACACCTTTATCGTCGCCGATGAGTTCGGGGACATCGCCGGCCAAGGCGATGGGCTGTTCCACAACGACACTCGCATACTGTCGCTCTACCGACTGACCCTGGGCGGTCGCATGCCGTCGCTTCTGTCGGCCGCGGTCGCTCACGACAACGTCTTCTTCACCTGCAACAGCACCAACCAGGCCCTGCCCTATCCTGGCGAACGGATGGGGCCTCCCGGCGTGCTGCACATCGAGCGCAAGCGCTTCTTGTGGGGCGAGCGCCTGTTCGAGCGCATTCGCTGCGTCAACTACAGTCGCGACACCGTGCTGCTGCCGATGACCATCGAGTTCGACGCCGACTTCCGCGACATGTTCGAGGTGCGCGGCAGCCATCGCGCCAAGCGGGGAACCAAGGGGCCGCCGCATATCGACGGCCGGAGAGTTGCCTTCAGCTATCTCGGCCTCGACGACGTAGAGCGAACCTCGGTCATCGCCTTCTCGGACGCGCCGTTCCGCCTCTCGGCCCACAAGGCCGAGTTCATGTTCTCGCTGCAAGCCGAGGGCCAGACCGAGCTCTATATCGAGATCGGCGTGGTCGACGGCCATATTCCCAGCCGCGAGCAATTCCGCGACGCCGCGGCCCACGCCCGCTGGGACATGCGCGCCCGCCGCCGGCATGGCGCGCGGCTGAACAGCTCCGGCCGCCTGTTCAACGAGTGGCTGGGCAAGTCGCGAGCGGATCTGGCCCTGCTGACCACCCGGATGGAGACCGGCCCCTACCCCTATGCCGGCATCCCCTGGTTCTCGACCGCCTTCGGGCGCGACGCGATCATCACCGCCTGGCAGATCCTGTGGTTCGAGCCGTCCCTGGCCAAGGGCGTGCTGCGCTATCTGGCCGCCCATCAGGCGCAGGAGCGCTCGACCTTCCGCGACAGCGCGCCCGGCAAGATCATGCACGAGACCCGCAAGGGCGAGATGCCCGCCTTGGGCGAGGTGCCGTTTGGCCAGTACTACGGCGGAGTCGACACCACGCCGCTGTTCGTGGCCCTGGCCGGCGCCTACCATGAGCGGACCGGCGACGACAGCCTGATCGACGAGCTATGGCCGGCGCTGGAAAAAGCCATGCACTGGATCGAGAACGACGGCGACAGCGACGGCGACGGCCTGATCGACTACGCCCGCGGTCAGGACAGCGGCCTGTCCAACCAGGGCTGGAAGGACAGCGAGGATTCCGTCTTCCACACCGACGGCCGCTATCCCACGGGGCCCATCGCCCTTGTCGAGGTGCAGGGCTACGCCTTCGCCGCCTATCGCGGCATGGCCCGCCTGGCCGAACGACGGGGCGAGATCGGTCAGGCCGCGATCTGGAAACAGAAGGCCGAGACGCTGCGCGAGAAGGTCGAGGCGCTGTTCTGGATCGAGGAGCGCGGCTTCTACGGCATCGCCATCGACGGCCAGGGTCAGCTCTGCCGGACGCTGTCGTCCAATCCGGGCCATCTGCTGTTCTGCGGCCTGCCCTCGCCCGAGCGGGCCCGCAAGGTCAGCGACCAGTTATTGTCGGCCAGTTTCAACTCCGGCTGGGGCGTGCGGACCCTGGCCACGGGCGAGGCCCGGTTCAATCCGATCAGCTACCACAACGGCTCGGTCTGGCCGCACGACACGGCCCTGTGCGTCATGGGCCTGTCCCGCTACGGCGAGCGCGACGGGGTGGTGAACCTGACGGCGGATCTCTTCGAGACCGCCAGCCGCATGGGCATGCGCCTGCCTGAGCTCTTCTGTGGCTTCCCGCGCTCGCCGGGCGAACCGCCCGTGGCCTATCCGGTCGCCTGCCTGCCCCAGGCCTGGGCGGCGGGGTCGGTATTCATGATGTTGCAGGCGTGCCTGGGGATCACCATCGACGCCAATCGCGGCGAGATCGTCCTGGTGGACCCGCGCCTGCCGATCGGCATCGATCGTCTGGCCCTCGAGCGCCTGCGCGTCGGCGCCCTGACCGTCGACCTGATCTTCGAACGGCAGGGCGAGCGCGTCGCCGTGCGCACCGAGGGCGACGTGCCGCTGATCATCCGGTCCAAGCCCTCGTGGGACTGAGGCCTGGTTTGAGCTCTTCGAAAGTCTTCGCAGGCGGCCTCGACTTGCCACGACCAAACATCGTCGATCGCAAGTCTGGAAAGAGTGGCTCCGCGGGTAGGATTCGAACCTACGACCAGCCGGTTAACAGCCGGCTGCTCTACCACTGAGCTACCGCGGAACAGGTCGCTCTTCAGAAGAGGCCGGGTGATAGCCGTCGCTTCGAGTCGATGCAAGCGATCACTGCGGCGCGTTTTTGGGTCCAAAGCGCGCGGACGCGGCGTCGCGAAACGCCAAGCTCAGTTTGTTGGAATTCTTCTGAGCGAACAGAAGGAAGAGTGGCTCCGCGGGTAGGACTTCGAACCTACGACCAGCCGGTTAACAGCCGGCTGCTCTACCACTGAGCTACCGCGGAACAGGTCGCTCTCAAGAAGAGGCCGCGTGATAGCCGCCTCCCCGCACCGATGCAAGCACCGAATTTCAAAAAAAGCAGCCCGGCTTGCGGCCGGGCTGTTGAAAGTCAGTGATGGTGGGCGCCTTCAAAGAAGACACCCTGAAACTCGGGCTTTATGGTGAACGAGATCTTAATTCTTAACGCCCCGGCCATTTGGTCGCAGGAGTCGCACCCCCGTTTCCAAGAGCGCGCTTAGGGACGCTTGGGGATCTCCAGGCCGCGCTGCACGGCCGGACGAGCCAGCCCCGCCTCCAGCCAGCGCGGCACGTGCTTCAGCGAAGCCCAATCGACCAACTCGCCCGCCCCGTAGAAGCCCACGAGGTTGCGCACCCAGCCCAGGGCGGCGATGTCGGCGATGGTATAGTCGTCGCCCATGATCCAGGCGCGGGTCGCCAGGCGATCCTCCAGCACGCCCAGCAGGCGCTTGCTCTCGGCCACGTAGCGATCGCGCGGGCGCTTGTCCTCGTAGTCCTTGCCGGCGAAACGGTGGAAGAAGCCAAGTTGGCCGAACATCGGGCCGATCGCGGCCATCTGGAACATCACCCACTGCAGGGTTTCATAGCGCGCCGCCGGATCGGCGGGCAGGAACTTGCCGGTCTTCTCGGCCAGGTAGACCAGGATCGCGCCGCTCTCGAACAGGGCTAGCGGCTTGCCGCCCGGACCGTCGGGATCGATGATCGCCGGGATCTTGCCGTTCGGGTTCAGCGACAGATACTCGGGCCCCCAGGTCTCGTTGGCGCCGATGTCGATCAGGTGCGGCTCGTAGGCCAGCCCCGTTTCCTCCAGCATGATCGAGACCTTCACCCCGTTGGGCGTCGGCAGCGAATAGAGCTGGATCCGGTCGGGATACTGGGCCGGCCAGCGCTTGGTGATCGGAAAGGCGGACAGATCCGGCATCGGAGACCTCGTTCAAATCGCTCGTAACGGCGTCGGTTGCATTTGGGAGTCCCCGCCCCGGTTTTCCAGAGCCGCCCCAAAACGAGGAACCGACGATTTGGGCCATTTGATCCGACCGCGAACATCGCTATCCGAGAGAACGAGACACGCTCGGGGGGGCGAAGACTGCACCATGACGACCGCCAATGATCACTGGCCGACCACATTGGAGCGCGTGGCGAGCGCGTTGGACTTCGACCTTGCACCGGGGGGCGGCATGCGCGCCAAGCCCCGCGGCGACATCAGCCAGCTTCCGGCCCTGGTGAACCTGGCCGTCCACGCGGCGATCGAACTCGACAAACGGGTCGCGGTCTCTGACACGAACGTCCCCGTCGACCGCAAGGCCATCCTGGCCCGCAAGGACCTCAGCCGCGCCCTGGCGGATGGCGTGGCCCCGATGTTCGTCACCGGCTACGCCACCGCCTATCGCCTGGAGCTGGCCCGCATCCTGTGGGCCGGCATCGCCGACGCACCGCGCCGGCGGCTGGAAGAAATGGCTCGCCCCCGGCCCTAGGACCTACCAGGCGCCCGTGTTGGGCATCGAGGCCCACGGTTCGGCGGCGGGCAGATTGCCGTCCTGCAGCAGCTCGATCGAAATGCCGTCCGGCGAACGCACGAAGGCCATATGGCCGTCGCGCGGCGGGCGGTTGATGGTCACGCCCATGTCCATCAGGCGCTGACAGGTCTCGTAGATGTCGTCGACGCGATAGGCCAGGTGACCGAAGTTGCGGCCGCCCAGATACTCCTCATCGTCCCAGTTGTAGGTCAGCTCGACCAGCGGAGCCTTGCGCTCCTTGGCCAGCTCGACGTCCTCGGGCGCGGCCAGGAAGACCAGGGTGAAGCGGCCCTTCTCGTTCTCCATGCGGTAGGCCTCCTGGAGCCCCAGGCCCTCGCAATAGAACCGCAGAGAGGCGTCCAGATCGCGGACGCGGACCATGGTGTGCAGATAGCGCAAGGCGAAGCTCCCTCAGAGAAACCGATGTCGGTATAGACCCCGGCCGGGACCAGAGAAATCCACTAAACGGGCTCTCGCTCACGGGTCTGGCGACGCCATAGGGCGGCGTACTCGCCGCCGGCCTCCAGCAGGATCGCGTGGCGACCGCGCTCGACGATCTTGCCCCGGCGCAGCACCACGATCTCATCGGCGTCGGCGATGGTCGACAGACGGTGGGCCACGACCAGGGTGGTGCGCCCCGCCCGGGCCTTGCGCAGGGTCGCCTGGATCGCCGCCTCGGTGCGGCTGTCCAAGGCGCTGGTAGCCTCGTCCAGGATCAGCACGCGCGGCTCGGCCAGCAGGGCCCGGGCGATACCCACGCGCTGGCGCTCGCCGCCTGACAGCTTGAGGCCGCGCTCGCCGACCTTGGTGTCCATGCCCTCGGGCAGGTTGCGGATGAATTCGCCCAGTTCCGCGGCCTCGGCCGCCGCCCACACCTCGGTCTCGCTGGCGCCGGGCCGCGCGAAGGCGATATTGGACGCCAGGGTGTCATTGAACAGCGCCACGTCCTGCGGGACCAGGGCCACGGCGCGGCGCAGGGAGGCCTGCTTGAGGTCGCGCAGGTCGTGGCCGTCCAGGGTGACGCGGCCCTCCTGTGGATCGATCATCCGCAGCGCCAGGCGCACCAGGGTGGTCTTGCCCGCGCCCGAGGGTCCGACGATGGCCACGGTGGTCCCCGGCGCGACGGTCAGGGAGACGCCAGACAAGCCCTCGGACCGCGCCCCGTGGCGGAAGGAGACGTTCTCGAAGGCCACCGCCCCACCGCGCTGGTCGGCGCAGGGCGGCAGGTCCTGGCCGTCGGGCGAGTTGGCGACGTCGGCGGTCTGGCGGCGCAGCTCCAGCATCGCCTCCATGTCGATCAGCGACTGGCGGATCTCGCGATAGGCGAAGCCCAGGATGTTCAGCGGGGCGTAGAGGTTGATCAGGATCAGAATGGCGGCGGTGACGTCGCCCGGGCCGATCTTGCCAGCGGCCGCCTGCGCGCCCGCCAGCACGGCCATGGCGCCGAGGCCCAGGCTCATCACCGCGGACTGGACGATGTTCAGCAGGTTCAGTGAGTTGGTGGCTTTAATCTGGGCGTCGCCATAGACGTCCAGCGCCTTGCCATAGCCGGCCACGGCCCGCGTCTCGCCGCCGAACGACTTGACGGTCTCGTAGTTCAGCAGGGCGTCGACGGCTCGGCCGGCGGCTTCGGCGTCGGCCTCGTTCAGCACCCGGCGATGGCCGATCCGCCAGTCCGAAATGGCGAAGGTCGCATAGCCGTAGACGGCCACCGTCAGCAGGGCCACGGCCGCGAACCGCCAGTCATAGGCCTTGGCCAGGACGATGGCGGCCATGATCAGCTCGACGCCGGTCGGAGCGACGTTGAACACCAGCCCCCGCAGCAGAAAGTCCATCGATCGCGCGCCGCGATCGATCGTCCGCGACAGCGCGCCGGTCCGCTTGGACTGGTGGAAGTCGATCGACAGCGACAGGGCGTGGGCGAAGGTCTCGACCGCCGCGCGGTTCTGGGCGGCCTGGGCCACCGGCGTGAACACCGCGTCGCGCGCCTGGGGCGCGGCGGCGGAGATGAAGCGCACCAGGGCCCAGCCGCACGCCAGGCCCGCGAAGGCCCAGGTGACGGACACGACCGCGGTCTGCCCGGCGGACAGCTGATTGACCGCCTTTCCCAGCATCAGCGGGGCCAGCACGCCCAGCGCCTTGCCGGCCAGGGTCAGCAGCAGGGCCACGGTCACGCGCCAGCGCAGGCCTGGAGCCTCCGAGCGCAGCACCAGTTGCACGAGATCGCCCATGGCCCGCCAGAAGCGGACCGGCTGGTCGGCCTTGGCGATCCCACCCGCGCCGGCCGCGCGCCCGGCCGACGGCGGCCCGCCCATGCCCCTCATCGAGAACCACCGATCAGGTAGGTGGTCTGGATGCCGCCGCCCGGCGTCATCCAGTCGACCCGCCAGCCGGCCGCCGTGCGATCCGCGCGGACGGGTCCGTAGGTCAGGGGCGCGGCCGGCGAGACGGCCACGGCGATGGCGGTCTCGCCCCCCTCCCCGGCCACCTGGATGTCGTGGACGCCCGGCGCCAGCGTGTCGGTCAGGGAAATATCGAAGCGACCGTCGTCGCCGGTGCGGGCGCCGCCGCGGGTGACGCGGTCGACACGGACGTTCAGGCCCGCGCCGGGGCCGGCGACGCCGGAGACCACCGCCCCCCCCTCGCGGTCGACGTCGACGGTCAGGATGCGCGGCGAACTGGATTCGGCGGCCAGGCGGCGCGCGCCCGCTCCGGCCCGCAGCAGCGCGACCTCACCGCCGTCGGCGACCATCACATAGCCCTCGGCCTGGACGGTGCGGCCGTCCTGGATGGACGAGAGGCCAAACAGGCGAACCCCGGCCCCGTTGGGCACGGTCACGCTCCATTGCCCCAGGGCGTCGATCTTGCCCATCACCACCTCGCCCGTCGGCGCCCCCAGGCGCAGGTCGGCGTCCGGCGCGCCATGGCCCGAAATAGCGATACCGTTGGCGACTCGACGCGCGGACTCCAGGGTCGGCGGGGCCAGATAACCGGCCTCGGCGCTGTCGGGCTTGTCGGCGGCGCTCTTCGGCGCCACCGGCGCGCCAGGCTCGCAGGCCGCCAGCAACAGCGCGGAAAGGCTCACGGCGAGGATCGACGACTTGAAAGCCCGGGACGAATCCTGATCATGCGGCCTCAAATAGGAACGGGCGCGCGAAACCGCGCGCCTTTTTTGTGGAGTGGACGACGATGCCCAACGAGTTCAGCCGCCTGGGGTCCGTCTGCGTCTACTGCGGATCCTCCAACGACGCCGATCCGCGCTACATCACCGACGCCTTCACGATCGGCGAGAGCTTCGCCCGGGCGGGGCTGAAACTGATCTATGGCGGCGGCGGCGTGGGCCTGATGGGCCTCCGCGCGCGGCGCGCATTCGGCCGGGGGCAAGGTGCTGGGCGTCATCCCGGACTTCCTGCGCGGCCGCGAACAGCCCTTCGACGATGTCGAGACCGTGATCGTCGACAACATGCACGAGCGCAAGATGATGATGTTCGAGCGAGCGGACGCGTTCGTCGTGCTGCCGGGCGGCATCGGCACGCTGGAAGAAATCATCGAATTGCTATCTTGGCGTCGTTTAGATCTTCACCAGAAGCCGATCGTGTTCCATAACCCCGGCGGCTTCTGGGATCCGTTCTTCGCGCTGATCCAACACACGATCGAAGCGCGCCTGACCCCGCCCACCCTGGCCGACGCCTGGCGTTCGGTCGAGAAGGCCGAGGACGTCACGCCAGCCCTGCTGGCCTGGGACCAAGAAACCTACCAGACCGGCGCTCCGGCGACGCTTCGCCCATTGACTTAGTTTTCAAAAGAAACGCACTATGGGCTTGAGCTGCCGTTCATCGAACGGCGCGCGCTCATGCGTCGGAACTCCCATCCGGCGCGGGGATAGGAGACCAAGATATGCGTACCGCTGTTTTCGCGGGCCTGACGGCCTGCGCCCTGATGTTCGCGGGTTCGGCCCACGCCGCCGACACCCAGAGCGCCTCGCTGAAGCTGAAGACCGCAGCCACCACCGAACAGTTCATTCACGAAGGTTCGGTCTGGCGCTGCAAGGATGACGCCTGCTCCTCGCTGACCGTGCCGTCGCTGCCGATCGCCCGCGCCTGCCGCCGGCTGGCCGGCCAGGTGGGCGAGCTGACCGCGTTCAGCTATCGCGGTAAGTCGCTGGACGAAGCCGGCCTCGCCGAATGCAACACGGCCGCCAAGAAGGGCTGAGGCTCTCAGGGGCGTCGAAAAGCAAAGGCCTCCGTCGGGCGAACCGGCGGAGGCCTTTTTCGTGGGGTGTGGGACCCTTTACGCGCGTGACAGCCGAAAGTGGCGCCGGTTTCGGCTGTCACGCGCCAACGCCTAGACGCTTACTTCCGTCCGGACTTCGTGGACGACGACTTGGGCGGGTTCGAACTCGGCCGACCTCCCACCAGCATGCCGCCCATCAGGGCGAACGAAAACATGGCGTGGTTCATCTTCGATACATTCATGGCGGCGTCTCCCAGACATTAGCCGTTAGGACCAGGAGACGCGCGCGGCTTACAGGGGTTCTCACCCTCCTAGTCGTCAGCGCGTCGGCCTCCAAGATGGCCCCAATAGCAGCGTTCGCAAGCGCATTTTGTCTGTATAAGGATCATATCAGCGTGCGGACAAAGCGGTTTCCGATGCACCATATTTAGTCGCCATACGGATGATAATCCTCCACTTCCTTACGCACAAAACCTTTGCGTACAAGGGTTAGCACCGCAATCCGGCTTTCCGGTATCCGGCGGGGCGAACAGATCGGCGCATAAAAAAATCGCCCGCGTCGGCGTGACGCAGGCGATTTCCGTGGGTTCGGTCGATCATCCGTGGGCGTCGCCGCCCGAGGCTTACGCCGCCGCGTCGAACGACAGGGATTCGTAGCGCTTCAGGTGATGATCGACCGAGCCGAACAGGCCCTCGATCAGGCTCGCGCGCTTGAAATAGTGGCCGATGGCCAGTTCGTCGGTCATGCCCATGCCGCCGTGGATCTGGATGGCGTTCTGGCCCACGAACTTGCAGGCGCGGCCGATGCGGACCTTCATGGCCGACACGGCCTTGGCGCGCTCGGCGGCGCTCTCGTCGACCTTGATGGTGGCCATGTAGATCATCGACACCGATTGCTCGACCTCGATGAACATGTCGACCATCCGGTGCTGCAGCACCTGGAAGTTGGCGATGGCCGTGCCGAACTGCTTGCGCTGCTTGGCGTAGTCCAGCGTGCCCTCGTGCAGCTTGCGCAGCACGCCCACGGCCTCGGCGCCGACGGCGGCGGTGGCCTCGTCGATCACCCGGTTGACCAGGTCCAGGCCGTCCTCGGAGATCAGAGCGTCGGCCGGGACCGAGACGTTCTCGAAATAGACTTCCGAGGCGCGGTTGCCGTCGACGGTCGGGTAGTCGCGGGTGACGACGCCCGGCAGACTCTTGTCGATCAGGAACACGCCGACGCCGCCGGCGTCGCGCTGGGCGCCGCCGGTGCGGGCCGTGACGATCAGGTGCGAGGCGAACGGCGCGCCAACCACCACGGCCTTGTGGCCGTTCAGGACCCAGCCCGAACCGTCCTTCTTGGCGGTCGTCTTCAGGTCCTGCCAAGTGTAGCGGCCCTGCGGCTCGGCATAGGCGAAGGCGATGGTGGTGGTCCCGCCGACGATGCCCTCGATCACCGAGGCCGCGCCCGCGTAGCCCGAGTGCTTCATGAAGCCGCCGCCGATCACCACGGAGCCGAGATAGGGCTCGATGACCAGCGCCTTACCGAACTCCTCCATGATGATCATGTTGTCGATCGCGCCGCCGCCCAGGCCGCCCAGCTCTTCGCTGAACGAGGCGCCCAGTATGCCCAGCTCCTCGGCGAAGGCCTTCCAGTAGTCGGCGCGCCAGCCAGCGTCGGAGCTGACGATCTTGCGGCGGGTCTCGAAGTCGTACTTGTCCTGCAGGAAGCTCGCGACCGTGTCGCGGACCATCGACTGCTCTTCGGTGAAGTTGAAATCCATCCCTTATCCCTTTGTTGTTTAGGCCCCGAGGCGCATCGAGCGGGCCGTCCAGGGGCGCATCCGGCGAAGCCATCCCCTCCCCGCAAGGGGGAGGGGTGCTTTGTTGAACTCAGAGCCCCAGCACCATCTTGGCGATGATGTTGCGCTGGATCTCGTTGGAGCCGCCATAGATCGACGTCTTGCGGACGTTGAAATAGGTCGGCGCCGCGCGGTGGGCGAAGTCAGGGCCGATGGGATGGGCGTTGTCGCCGTCCTTCGGGAAGCCGCGGAAATACGGCGCGCCATAGTGGCCGGCCGCTTCCAGCACCAGTTCGGTGATCCGCTGCTGGATCTCGGTGCCCTTGATCTTCAGGACGCTGACTCCGGACCGGGGCCCTTGCCGGCCGCTTCACCGGCCAGGGTGCGCAGCTCGGTATATTCCAGCGCCGTCAGGTCGATCTCCAGCTCGGCGACCTTGCGCTTGAACATCGGATCCTTGATCAGGGCGTCGCCGTCGTCCGACAGCTCGGCCGAGGCGATCTGGCGAATGCGCTCGATGCCGCGCTTGGAGCGGGCCACGCCGGCGATGCCGCTACGCTCGTGAGCGAGCAGGAACTTGGCGCAGGTCCAGCCCTTGTTCTCGTCGAAGATGCGGTTCTCGACCGGCACCTTGACGTTCTCGAGCCAGACCTCGTTGACCTCGTGCTCGCCGCCCAGGGTGATGATCGGGCGCACGGTCACGCCCGGCGACTTCATGTCGATCAGCAGGAACGAGATGCCTTCCTGGATCTTGGCGGTCGGGTCCGTGCGGACCAGGCAGAAGATCCAGTCGCCGTGCTGGGCCAGGGTGGTCCAGGTCTTCTGGCCATTGACCAGATAGTATTCCTTGCCGTCATCGCCGGTGAAGCGCTCGGCCTTGGTTTTCAGGCTGGCCAGGTCCGAACCGGCGCCCGGCTCGGAATAGCCTTGCGACCACCAGATGTCGCCCGACAGGGTCGGCGGCAGGAAGCGTTCCTTCTGCTCGGGCGTGCCGAACGTGTAGATCACCGGGCCGACCATGTTGATGCCGAACGGCAGGATCGGCACGCAGTCGGCGCGGGCGGTCTCTTCAGACCAGATGTAGCGCTGCACCGAGGTCCAGCCCGGACCGCCGTACTTCTCCGGCCAGGCCGGGGCGACCCAGCCCTTCTTGGCGAGGGTGCGATGCCAGGAGAGGAAGTCCTCCTTGGCCATCTCCTCGCCCTCTTCCTGCTTTTCGCGCAGGCCCGCCGGGTAGTTCTCGGCGATGAAGGCGCGAACCTCGTCGCGGAAGGCGAGGTCCTCGGGCGAGAAGTCCAGATTCATGGCGGGCTCCCGTTCAATCGGCCCCTCTGCGGGAGGCCGTTATTGCGTTTCAGGCGCCACGATAGATGTCGAACGAACGTTTGGAAAGATGACGTTAGCGTCAACGGAAGCGAATGTTATCCGCGTTCACCTACGTCGCCCGAAACGCGACTAGCGGACCTCGCAGGCCAGCTTGACGAGAGCCAGGGCCGAGGCGCCGCCAACCCCCTCCTCGTCAAGCGTATCGAGCGCCAGAAGCGGCCGCTTGTCGAGGACTTCGAGCAGGCGCGCATGCCCCTTGGCCGGGCTGACATGGGCGGCCAGGCAGTGATCGATGGCGCCCGGCTCGACGGCGCGGACGATGGCGGCGGCGGCGCAGGCGGCGTAGCCGTCCAGCAGCACCGGCACCTTCTGGACACGCGCGGCCAGGATGGCGCCGACGACGGCGGCGGTCTCGCGGCCGCCCAGCTGACGCAGGATCTCCAGCGGGTCGTCGCCCATACCCTCGGCCTTGGCCCGCGCGACGGCGGCCCCTATGGGCTCGGGATCGTCGGACCAGTCCGAGGCCTCGCCGCCGAACAGGGCCAGGCACACGGCGGCGGCGGTGCGGGCGGCCTCGGCGACGATGACGCCGGGGATCAGCAAGTCGGGCTGCTTGGCCAGGGCCTCCATGCCGAAGGCCATGGTGGCGGCGGCCTCCTTCTCGCTCATCGAGGGTTTGTCGATGAAGTCCGGCGACGGGCGGTCGATGGCGAGGTCGAAGGCTTCCAGGCCCGCGCCCTGCGCGCCGGCCAGGCGCGAGACGGTGGCGCCGCCCGAGGCGATGGCTTCCAGGCGGTCGCGGGCGTAGCCGCGCGGTCCGACACCCTGGCGCGCGCCAGCATAGAGCGCCACGACCGGGCGATTCACGGCCGGCGGGCTCTTGCCGCTCCAGGCGGTCAGCCAGCCAGCGATCTCGGCCAGACGCCCGCCCTGCTCCAGCGTCGGAGACGGCCCCGGCGCGGGCGGCGAGATGGCGAGCTGGCGGATGTCGGCGAAGGGAGAAGCGGTCATGGTCGCGGACTTAAACCCGTCCACGGCCAAAGCAACCCCCGAGGGCCGCGCTTGCGCGCCGCCGCCAGAGCGGGGATGCTGAAAACGATGAGCACCGACGCCCCTCGAACCGCGCCAGCTCGGCCGCCCCGTCCGATCGTCACGCCCTGCGTGAAGGTCTGCGCGGTCGACGGCGCCAGCGGCTATTGCCTGGGATGCCGCCGAACCCTGCCGGAGATCGCCGGCTGGGCGCGGCTCTCCGACGACGAAAGGGCGGCCATCATGGCCGCCCTCCCCGATCGCCCGGATCCGATGATCGCCCTGATGGCGGCGACCGCAGTCCGGTCTTAGCGGCAGGCCTCAGCGCGAAGCCTGGGCGGCGCCGATGAACGGCGCGCAGACCTGATCACGCTCAGCGATCAGCTTCAGCTTGGCGTTGCCGTTGGCAGAGTTGGCCTTCTTGCGGGCGTTGTTCATCTTGGTGACGGCCTCGATGCGGGTCGACTGCTTCTGCTCAGCGGCCGAATTGCGCAGGAAGGCGTCGACGGCCGCCGTGTCCAGCTTGCCCAGGTTTTCCGAGGCCGCCAGAGCGCTACAGCGCGAGGCTTCCACGAACTGCTTGTCGGTGGCGCCGGCGTGAGCAACGCCCGCGATGGAGCCCGCGGCGACGAGCGCGATAAGGACGGCTTTCATGGCGATAATCCCTCTATAGCCATTTGTTCTATGGCCTACAAAGATAACGCCGGGCGAAAGCTTTCCGAAGTTAATTCCAGGACATGAAAAGCATTACACGGACGTAATGAAGAATATTAAATCGATGTAATATGAACAATGCTCAGCACAGGAATATACTTGTTACCTTATTAGTAACCATGGCGCGAAAATCGCTTTGCCGATTTACGCCTTGAAAACGCCTGCCCGCTAATGATTAGGCATCGGCCGCAGAAGCGGTCTCAAAGCCGATACGGCAGGGTGTCTTTATGTTGAGGTTCGCGGCGATCGCGCTCGTGGGGGCCCTTTCGGCGGTGGGCGCGGCCAAGGCCGTCGTCTCGCTCGACGATCTGCGCCATCCGGAGCTGCGCGCCCCCTCGGCCGCGGCGGCCACGCTCGGCGGAGCCGAAGGCGGCGCGGCCCAACTGACCAAGGACCGCGACGGGCACTTCTGGGCTCAAGGCAATGTCGACGGCAAGGCCGTGCGCTTCCTGGTCGACACCGGCGCCACCGCCGTCTCGCTCAGCATGGCCGACGCCCAGCGGCTGGGCATCGACACCAGCAAGCTGAACTACGACTACAACGTCATCACCGCCGACGGCCGCACCCGCGCCGCCTCGGTCAAGCTGGCCACCGTCGCCATCGCCGGCGCCAAGGTCCGCGACGTCGACGCCCTCGTCATCGAGAAGGGTCTCGAAAACTCGCTGCTGGGCATGAGCTATCTGGGCCGCCTGTCGCGGTTCGAGGCGACCCCCACCTCACTGATCCTGCACCCGTAGGAACCAGACCCGGCTTAAACGGCCGGAACTTCCGCCCGCTCCTCGCGCGCCGCCAGGGCCGCGCGCACCGCGTCCAGCGCCCGATCCACGACATCCAGGCCCGCGTCGGCCTTGACGCCCTCGACCGTCAGGATGCGCCGCCACGCCCGCGCGCCCGGCAGACCGTGGAACAGGCCCAGCATGTGCCGGCTCATCGCCGCCAGATGCGTCCCCGCCGCTACTTCACGGGCCAGGTACGGCTTGTAGCGCTCGACCGCCTCGAAGCTGTCAACATCGGCGACATCCATGCCGAACACCCGCCGGTCGACCTGCCCAAGCAGGCCGGCCTCATGATAGGCCGCGCGGCCCAGCATCACCCCGTCGACGCCATTGGCCAGATGCTCGAGCGCCGCGTCGACGCCGGGCACGCCGCCATTGATGGCGATGGTCAGGTTCGGCCGCTCGCGCTTCAGGCGGTAGACCAGCTCGTAGTCCAGCGGTGGAATGTCCCTGTTTTCCTTCGGCGACAGGCCTTTCAGCCAGGCCTTGCGGGCATGCACCACAAAGCCTTCGACACCCGCCGCCGCGCTACGGTCGACCAGGGTGAACAGCGCCTCTTCCGGATCCTGGTCGTCGACCCCGATCCGGCACTTGACCGTCGCCGGGACTTTCACCGCGTTCTTGATGGCGGCCATGCACTCGGCCACGAGGTCGGGCTCGCGCATCAGGCAGGCCCCGAACCGACCGCTTTGCACGCGGTCGGACGGACAACCGACATTCAGATTGATCTCGTCATAGCCGTAGTCCTCGGCGATCCGCGCCGCCTGGGCCAGCTCGGCCGGATCCGATCCGCCCAGCTGCAGCGCCACCGGATGCTGCTCCGGGTCATAGCCCAGCAGCTTCGCGCGATCGCCATGCACGACAGCCCCGCTGGTCACCATCTCGGTATAGAGCAGCGTCCGACGCGACAGGACCCGATGCAGCGACCGGCAGTGCCGGTCGGTCCAGTCCATCATCGGCGCAATAGAAAATCTATGTGCTTGAAATGCCATATTTTTTATCACATAATCAACGAGTTAGATCGTTTTGAAAACCGCCAGGAATACGCCTCCCTACGCAGTTTTTCTCTACGATACGACGCCTCACTGTTCACTTGGCGTACACGAAAATGGCCACCTTTGTGAATCTGCCCTCGGGATCTTGGCGAGCCATTATCCGTCGGAAGGGTCGCTATATAAGCGAGACATTCAAATTTCGCGATGACGCGAGGCGCTGGGCCACGGCTCAGGAGAGCGCCATCGACAAGGGCGCCGCCCAAGAAGACGCACATCGCCAACAAGACGACGTTCGCGCACCTGATCGACCTGCACCTGGATGATCTCAGAGAGGTGGGCAAACCGATCGGGCGCACCAAGCTGGACACCCTCCTCCTGCTCCGGCGCGCGATGGGGCATCGCAAGTTCGCCGAGCTCGATCGCAAGTTCATTATCGACTTCGGTCGCGAGCGTGCGCGAGGCGGCGCTGGCCCCGTCACCCTCAGTATGTATATCGGCGCCATCAAGCTCGTGCTCGTCCACGCGTCCGCTGTCCACGAGATAGAGACCAAGATCGAGCCGATCGAAATGGGTCGCCAGGCGCTCAAGCACCTGGGCCTAGTCGGCAAAAGCCAGGAGCGCGATCGCCGGCCCACGGAAGAAGAGCTGGAGACGCTCTTCAAGAGCTTCGACGAAAATCCCTGGCAGCAGAACCCGATGAGCCGGATCATCAAGTTCGCGATCGCCACCGCCA
>CBDIPU010000007.1:0-238587 GCA_965283765.1 Caulobacteraceae bacterium | reverse complement strand
TGCCCGGCTGAACGCGATCAGCGCGGGGGTGGTTTAGCGGATGTCCTCGTTGATGATGCCGGTCTTGTACCAGGCGGGACCGATCGGGATCCCGCCCTTACAGCCGTCGCCGGTCGGGACCATCGTCATTCGCTGATCACCGACGAGGATGTCGCGACGGGGCGTCGGGTCAGCCATCCGCGCGGAGCCCGCCTTCAGGGCGGCGTCGATGTTCGCGTCCGCACAGATCCCGCTGGCGATGGCGACGCGTTGCCAGCCGCGATCGGTGGACTTGAAGACGTCGAAGGTCGAGCCGCTGGCCAACAGCACCTCGTCGGTTCCGTCGCTATCGACGTCGATGACGAGGGCCGAGCAGCGCATGCCGGCGAAGATGCAGACCGAGTCCGAGCCTCTGTCGCTCCAATCCTGATCGCGGAAGCTGGCGGGTAGGGCCTTGCCGGCCGGGTAGACGGCCATGGCGGTGAAGTCTGGGCCGCGCTTGGCGGCGGCGAAAGTCCGCTCCTTGGCGGCGCTAGTCTCGCGCGCTCGCTTGGCGATCTCGGGGACACGGCTGGCTTTCAGCCGCTCGAGCGCGTCGCGCCCGTACCGACCGCTGTCGAAGCGCAGAAACTGGAAGTCGAACTTCTCCGCCGCGACCTTGCCACGCTCCAGTCGCTTCACCTGGCTGGCCACCGACAGCCGCGCCGGGTCGGCGATCGGGGTGAACAGGGCGATCAGCAGCAGCACGCTGACGGCGGCCATGATCAGGTTGGTCGGCTCCAGGGTTTTCATCCATGGGCCGGGCTTCAGGGCGGCGACCGCGTAGCCGATGGTGAAGCCGATCGCGACCACCAGATAAGCGCCGGCGAACACCCGGTCGGGCGTCAGGCCATATTGGTGCACCCGAAGCCACAGGGCGTAGGCGGCCAGGATCACGATCGGGATCAGCAGCAGCCCCGCGATCCGCGCCGCCCAGCGTGGGATCGTCGAGGGCGGTTCGACCCCGTCCTGATAGGCGGCGTTGACCAGGATGATCAGGGCGGCGGCGGCGGCCAGCAGCAGGGCGGTGGCGGCCTTGGTGCCCCACAGCGGCGCCAGGCCCGTGAAGGGCAGGGTGGCCAGGAAGCCGGCGGCGATCACCACCATCAGCGGCGACAGCCAGGCCAGCAGGGTCAGGCCGACCGTGCGCACCCCGCGCACCAGGCCGGCGCGAGCCTCGGTCAATTGCACGGCCATGTGGACGGCGGCGGCGAACATCAGGCCGGTGGCCGGGAAGGCGAAGGCGGTCTCGCCGATCAGCTTCTGGATCGCCTCGATGCCGATCAGCTTGAACAGCGCTCCGGCCAGGAACAGCAGCAGCCAGAAGGCGCCGGTGAAGGCCAGCGACAGGAAGAGGCGGATCAGGTTGGTGAAGGCCAGGTCGAAATAGTCCGCATAGGGCGCGACGGGCTTGCGGACGGCGTCGGCCGGCTGGACCAGGTGATGGGCGATGAACAGCAGGGCGGCCGCCGCGATGAAGATCGGAGGCGACAGCGGGCCGGCCCCCAGGCGCTCGGGCTCGGCCCCGGTCCAGGCGGCGTGGACGGCCAGGATCGCGGTCAGGGCGGCCGCGACGGCGGTCCAGGCGATCAGCGCCGCGCGCCGCATGGCCGAGAGCGCGGCCAGTGGGATCAGCGGGACCATCAGGGCGCAGACCAGCAGCGGCGCATAGAGCATCGGTACGGTCGCCGGCCAGGCCTTGAACTCGTCGGCCTTCTGCAGCAGGAACAGCGCGATGCCCTGGGCCAGGCCGATGGCCAGGCGGATCGCGGCCGCCTTGCGCACCGTCGAGATGTCGGTCGAGCTCATCCGGCGTTTCCCCTCATTGCGGACACAGCATCACGCCCGCGCGCGGTTGTGAAGCTTTCCCGCTTGGCTTAGCAATTTCACCCTCTTTGGAGGGGTGAGTATGAAACAGTATTTCCGGGCCAGCGTTGCGGCCCTCCTCGTCGTCGCGGCGATCGGCGGCGCGCCCACGGCGTTCGCGCAGGAAAAGGGCGGCGACAAGCCCGCCGCCGAGGCCAAGTCCGACCTGCCGGCGTTCCCGGCCGACAAGTCCGTCAAGCAGACGGCGACGATCGGCGGCAAGGTCGTCTCCTACACCGCGACGGTCGGCGTGCTGCCGGTGCGGGACGAGAAGGGCAAGAAGGTCGCCGAGGTGGTCTACACCTCGTACATCGTCGACGGCCCGCGCGATCCCAACCGCCCCATCACGGTCGCCTTCAACGGCGGCCCCGGCGCGGCCTCGGTCTATCTGAATTTCGCCCTGGGCCCCAAGCGCGTTCAGTTCGGCGCCGAGGGCGACAGTCCCTCGTCGTTCAGCAAGCTGGAGGACAACCCCGCCAGCTGGCTGGACTTCACCGACCTCGTCTTCATCGACCCGGTCGGCACCGGCTTCTCGCGCTCGCTGGTCGGCGAGGACGAGACCAAGAAGCGCTTCTATGGCGTCAAGCAGGACATCGACTACCTGTCGCGCATCGTCTTCGACTACCTGGTCAAGACCGAGCGCCTGGCCTCGCCCAAATACCTGGTCGGCGAAAGCTACGGCGGCTTCCGCGGTCCGCGCCTGGCCTATGAGCTGCAGACGGATCTGGGCGTCGCCGTGAAGGGTGTCGTGCTGGTCTCGCCGCTGCTGTCCAGCGCCGGCCGCGCCAGCCAGGAAGTCTCGCCCCTGCCGGCCATGTGGACCCTGCCGTCCATCGCCGCCGCCAAGCTGGAGCGCGACGGCAAGCTGACGCCCGAGACCATCAAGGCCGTCGAGGACTACACGCGCGGCGAATACATGGTCGACCTGATGAAGGGCTCGGACCCCGCCGCGCTCGACCGCCTGACGACCAAGGTCTCGGCCATGACCGGCCTGGATCCGACCTATGTCCGTCGCGCCGGCGGCCGCCTGGAGACCCAGTCGTTCCTGCGCGAGGTGTTCCGTGACAAGGGGCGCCTGGGCAGCCGCTACGACAGCAACGTCACCTCGCTGGATCCCTTCCCCAATGCCCCGGAGCAGGAGGTCAACGACCCGATCCTCGATGCGATCATCGCGCCGACGACCAGCGCCATCGTCGACTTCACCACCCGCATCGTCGGCTGGAAGCCGGAGGCGCGCTACGAGGCCCTGTCGGGCAACGTCAACCGCCTGTGGGATCGCGGTCGCGGCGGACACCGTCGGTCTCCGATCTGCGCAAGGTCGTCTCGGTCGACCCGAAGCTGAAGGTGCTGATCGTCCACGGCTACAATGACCTGTCGTGCCCGTTCTTCGCCTCGCGCCTGATCGTCGACGCCATTCCGGCCACGGCCAACGGCCGCGTGGCCCTGTCCAACTATCCGGGCGGGCACATGTTCTACAGCCGCCCCGACAGCGGCGCGGCGTTCCGCCGGGACGTCATGGCGCTGTACGCCGGGAAATAGCGATAGCGATGTCGGCGGGGGGTCCCGGACGTTCTTGGGTTCAAACGCCTGGATTCAAGCGACCGAGGATCACCCGATGATGAAGCCCCCCGCCGCGTCCATCGACGACTATCTGTCCAAGCTGCCGGTCGAGCAGCGGACAGCCCTGGAGACCCTGCGCGGCCAGATCCGCGCGGTGGTCCCGCAGGCCGAGGAGACGATCAGCTATGGCCTGCCCACCTTCAAGCTGAACGGCAACCTCGTGCATTTCGGCGCGGCCGCCAAGCATTGCGCCTTCTATCCAGGCGGGGTGGTCAGCCAGTTCGCCGACCGCCTGGCCGGCCTCGAGACCGCCAAGGGCACGATCCGCTTCCAGCCGGACGCGCCGCTGCCGCCGGACCTGATCCACGACATCGTCGCCTTCCGCGTCGTCCAGAACCTGGAGATCGCCGCCGAGCGCGCGAATCGTCGGAAGCGCTAGCGGCGGGCCTCGCCGACGCCGAACTCGGCATAGGTCAGCACCCCGTTCGCGCGCAGGCCAATCAGCTCCAGGCGCGGGCCTTCGCCATGCAGGCCGGGCGTTGTCGAGATCGCCGTGGCGGGGAAGTTCAGCAGGTAGTTCCCGGAGGTCCGGCCTTCGGTCACGGTCAGCCAGGCGGTCTGGCTGGCGTGATCGGGCGTGACGCGAAACGTCGTCGCGAAATATTTCAGGCTCGACCGAGGCGCGTGGGGCGCCGCCTCGGTCGCCACCTTGAACTGTCCGGCGGAACTCGACGCCGCGGCCACCCCAATGCGTTCTGAAGGTCAGGCGATGGCCGCAGGTCGTCAGCGCCTCGCCCATGGGGCCGTTCAGGCGATCCACCTGACCCAGGCCCTGGGCAGGAACTTCGAAGCCGCCCGAGGCCCCGATGGCGCGGCCCGGCGCCGAGGTCTCGGACTGGATCACCGCGAGGAAGGGCGTGGTCGTCGCCTCGGCCAGCTGCCGTTGCAGCTCCGGGGCGGGCCGGCAGGCCTCGGCGAAGGCGGGCGAGGCCACGAGGGCCAGAACCAGCGCCGCCAGGCCTACTCGCCTCATCGCGCCAGCCGCCCATCCTTCAGCGCGGTCGGCTCGAACGAGAAGATCACGCTGGGATCCGGCTTGGCCACGCCCTTGGCCAGTTTCTTGTCGCCGGCCGCGTGCAGCAGCCAGCGGATGACGTTGAGCCGGGCTTCCTTCTTGTGGTCGGCGCGCACGCAGATCCACGGCGCGACATCGCTGTGGGTGCGCATGAACATCTCGTCGCGGGCCTTGGTGTAGTCGTCCCACTTTTCCTCGGCGATCTTGTCCAGGTCGCTGGTCTTGAAGGCTTTCAGCGGGTCCTCGCGGCGCGCCTTCAGGCGCTTGGCCTGTTCGTCGCGGCCGATGTCGAGCCAGAACTTGACGTAGCGTAGGCCGTTCTCGACCAGCATCCGCTCGAAGGCCGGCACGTCGCGCAGGAACTGCTCCTGCTGCTCGGGCGTGGAGAAGTCCATCACCCGCTCGACCCCGGCCCGGTTGTACCAGGAGCGGTTGAAGATCACCACTTCGCCACAGGCCGGCAGGTAGTCGACATAGCGTTGGAAGTACCACTCGCTGCGCTCGCGGTCGGTCGGCTTGGGCAGGGCCGCGATCGTGGTGTCGCGCTTGGACAGGTGCTCGGTGATCCGCGCAATGGTGCCGTCCTTGCCGGCGGCGTCGCGGCCCTCGAAGACGGCCAGGATCTTCCAGCCATCCTTGATGGCCTTCTTCTGCATGGCGATCAGGGCCAGCTGCAGCTGGGCGAGTTCGTTCTCATAGTCGTCGTGCTTGCTCATGCGCGGAGCCTACCCCCGGAAAGAGGAGTTGCGCTAGAAGAGCCGCATGATCCGTCTTTTCGTTCCCAACGATCTCTCCGCCGGGGCCGGCGTCGTCCCCACCGTCGACCAGTCGCGCTATCTGACATCGGTGATGCGCCTGGGTGTCGGGGCGGAGGTCCTGCTGTTCAACGGCCGCGACGGCGAGTGGCGCGCCAGCATCATCGAGTCGACCAAGCGCGGCTGCCTGCTGAAGGCCGAGGAACAGGCCCGGCCGATGGAGATCGGGCCTGACCTCGACCTGATCATCGCCATGGTCAAGCGCGGCCGGGTCGAGACCATCGTCGAGAAGGCGGCCGAGCTGGGCGCGCGCCGTGTGCGGCTGACCATCACCCGACGGACGAACGTCGACTTCGTCAAGCTGGCGCGCCTGGACGCCATCGCCATGGAGGCCGCCGAGCAGACCGGCCGCCTGGACGTGCCCGAGGTCGCCGACCCGGAGAAACTGGACAAGATCCTCGACGACTGGGATCCGGCCCGGCGGCTGGTGTTCTGCGACGAGGGCGGCGATGCGAAACCGGCGATCGAAGCGCTGGCCGGAACGGGCGCGCCGGCCGCCATCCTGATCGGTCCGGAAGGCGGGTTCGCGCCGGAGGAACGCGAGCGGCTGCGGGGGCTTTCCTTCGTCACGCCGGTGTCGCTTGGCCCTCGCATCCTGCGGGCCGACACCGCCGCGATCTCGGCCATGACCTTGTGGCAGGCGGCCGCGGGGGATTGGCGGTAAAAATATATGCTCAAGGTCGCCCCTTGAGGTTCGCAAAGAAAACGCCCAACTGGGCGAGACTGAAGTTCGCCGTCGGCGGAGAGAATGGGCCCTCTCCTCCCGCAGCATCGCACCCTGGGGAGGGACGGCTTGCATGGCCGACACCGCTAACGTCCAAGAGCGTCAACTGACGCTCGCCGATCTGACCGAATATTTCGCCGCGGGCAGCAAGCCCAAGGAGGCTTTCCGCGTGGGGGCCGAGCACGAGAAGTTCGGCTTCTATCTGGGATCGCACGCGCCGGTTCCATACGAGGGCGACAAGGGGATTCACGCCCTGCTGACCGGCCTGCGGCGTTTCGGCTGGACCCCGGTCATGGAGGGCGAGGTCGTCATCGGCCTCGAGCGCAATGGGGCCAATGTCAGCCTGGAGCCGGGCGGCCAGTTCGAGCTCAGCGGCGCGCCCCTGGCGACCATGCACGATATCTGCGACGAGACCGGCCAGCACCTGGACGAGGTCAAGACCGTCGCCGACGAGCTGGGTCTGGGCTTCGTGGGCGTGGGCTTCTCGCCGCTGTGGACGCGCGAGCAGGTGCCGGTCATGCCCAAGGGCCGGTACGTCATCATGCGAAACTACATGCCCAAGGTCGGCAATCTGGGCCTCGACATGATGCTGCGCACCTGCACGGTGCAGGCCAATCTCGACTTTTCCAGCGAAGCCGACATGGTCGCCAAGTTCCGCATGAGCCTGGCCCTGCAGCCGATCGCCACGGCGCTGTTCGCCAATTCTCCGTTCACGGAAGGCAAGCCGAACGGCTTCCTTTCCGCGCGGGCGAATGTCTGGACCGACACCGATCCTAACCGCACGGGGCTCTTGGATTTCGTGTTCGAGGACGGCTTCGATTTCGAGCGCTACGCCCGCTATGCGCTGGACGTGCCGATGTACTTCGTCAAGCGCGGCGACAAGTATATCGACGTGGCCGGACGATCCTTCCGCGACTTCATCGAGGGCAAGCTGCCCGAGCTGCCGGGCGAGATCGCCACGATCAAGGACTTCGCCGACCACACGACGACCGCCTTCCCGGAAGTGCGCCTGAAGACCTATCTGGAGATGCGCGGCGCCGACGCCGGCCCGTGGAGCCGTCTGTGCGCCCTGCCGGCCCTCTGGACCGGCGTGTTCTATGACGACGCCGCCCTGGCCGCCGCCTGGGACCTTTGCAAGGACTGGACGCTGGAGGACCGCGAGGGCCTGCGCCGCGATGTGCCGAAGCTGGGCCTGAAGGCGACCGTCGCCGGCCGCACGGCCCAGGACGTCGCCAAGGACTTCGTGGCCATCGCCAAGTCGGGCCTGAAGAACCGCGCCCACCTGAACGGCGGCTTCCTGGACGAGACCATCTATCTGGGCGAGCTGGAACAGATCGCCGACAGCGGCGTCACCCCGGCCGAAAGGCTGCTGTCGCTCTACAACGGCGCATGGCGGGGCGACATCAGCCGGGTGTTCACGGACTGCGCGTACTGAGATCGAGGTGGAGCGTGGCGTGAAATCTCGTTATGTATTTTAACTACATAACGAGGGGGTCGAATGCTTCGCTTGCTGCTCGGCGCCGTTGCGCTCACTGTCTTCGCGACGCCTGTGCTGGCCCAGAACCTGGCCCTGGTCGGGCCCGACGGCCAGGCCGTGACCCTGACCGCCGCCGAATTGGCCGCCCTGCCGCGCCAGACCATCGCCTTCGCGGGTCACGGCGAAAGCCATGTCTATGAGGGGCCGCTGCTGATCGATGTGCTGGCCAAGGCCGGCGCGCCGACGGGCAAGGCGCTGCGCGGGCCCGAGATGGCCGATGTCGTGCTGGTCGAGGCGAACGACGGCTACGCGGTGGCGCTGGGCCTGGCCGAGGCGGATCCGGGGACGCGCGCGAACCGCATCATCCTGGCCGACCGCGCCGACGGCGCGCCGCTGGCGGCCAAGGACGGCCCCTTCAAACTCGTCGTGGAGGGCGACCTGCGTCCGGCCCGTTCAGCGCGGATGGTCGCCAGGATCACGGTCATGCGCCTAGGCGGCGCGGCCGCCGCCAGCCGCACGCACTGACCCGGCGCTCTAGAAGATCGCGCGGACTCCGGCGATGATCGCCACCCACAGGCCGATGGCGGCCGCGAGCGTGAAGAGCCGACCCCAGGCGAGGCGGCGAACGGGATCGGTCGCGTGAACAGCCCGATCATATGAGACGTAGGCCATGGTTTCCTCCGCGCCCCTCTGACGGGAGCTGAACCGCATGGTCACGCTCCCAAGGGTTAAGGCCGGTTTAAGCCGGGCGTCGCGCTACGGGCGCCGACGCCCCTGTAGGGTTGGTCGATATCCTGCTCGGCCTGTTCGGGATCGGGCATGTCGACGTTCGGCGGCCAGTGCTCGGCCTGGCTGCGGCCCGAACCGCTATCGGTGTGGCGGATCGCGTCGTCGACATCGACCGCTTCGGTCCGGGCGGCCGTAAGCTCGCCTAGCTGGAACTCGACGTGCTCGGGATAGAAGGCCACGCGATTGGCGATCTGGCTGACCGCCGCGAACGGAGCCTCGTAGGACCAGACGGCGTTCTCGATGACCTTGGCGTCGCGATAGATGGTGAAGTAGTTGGCGTCGCCCTTGTAGGGGCAGTGGGTCACCTTGTCGGTCCTTCGCAGGAACAGCATCTGCACGTCCTCGCGCGCGAAGTAATAGACCGGCGGATAGTTGGCTTCCTTCAGGACCAGGACGTTGTCGCTGTCGGCGATCTCGTGGCCTTCGAACAGGACGCGCACGGTCGTCGGGGCGCGTTCGATGGTGATGGGGTGGCTTTCGTCGGGGATCTTCATGGCGGGCTCCCGTCGTGGCAAAGGGTTCGCCTAGCCAAACGCGCGGGGCGACCGCCAAGCTCCCAAGCGAACATGGGTCCGTTTACGTCAGCGGCAAGCCGTTGCTTGTGAAACCGCCAGCGGCGTGATCTTCTCCCGCCAAATTGGGGTCGATGGGGATGATTTGACCGGAGCGCGTCGGGCGAAAGTGTGTACGGTTTCGCCCGCCGGACGCGCTCCAAACCCCGCAACGGCGGCCTTCCGCTCGCGGAAGGCCGTTGGGGGTCAGGTCCCGTCTCTCGTCATGTTTCAAGGCTAGCGTATGAATATCGTTATCGCCGCGGGGATCCTGGTCACGCTCGTGACCGGCATTCCCGTCCTGGTCCAGTTGTTGCGCGGCCACCCGCGCGGCCTGATCATCTGCTTCCTGGCCGAGATGTGGGAGCGCTTCTCCTACTACGGCATGCGCGCCATCCTGATCTTCTATCTGACTCAGCATTTCCTGTTCGACCCGAAGGTCGCGTCCGGCCACTACGGCTCCTACACCGCGCTGGTCTATCTGCTGCCGCTGATTGGCGGCTTCCTGGCCGACAAGTGGCTGGGCACGCGCAAGGCGGTCGCGTTCGGCGCGATCCTGCTGGTCGCGGGCCACTTGGCCATGGCGATCGAGGGCAAGCCCGCCGTGCAGACCCTGACCTATCAGGGCGCGACCTACGAATTCCAGGCCGAGGGCCGGGGACAGGACCGCGTGGCCAAGCTGGTGATCGCGGGCAAGCCCTATGACGTGGCCGCCACCAAGGCCGGCGACTTCGAGATCAAGGATCTGCCGGCCGGCGCGCCGCTGCCCGCCGTCCTCCCGAAGGCCGACTACAAGCTGGACGTGACGGGGCGCGATCCGCTGTACCTGAACATCTTCTGGTTCTCGCTGTCGCTGATCATCCTGGGCGTCGGCTTCCTGAAGCCCAACATCTCGACCATCGTCGGCCAGCTGTACCCGCAAGGCGATCCGCGCCGCGATCCGGGTTTCACCCTCTACTACTACGGCATCAACCTTGGCTCGTTCTGGGCCTCGATCCTCTGCGGCCTGCTGGGCGTGAACGTCGGCTGGTGGGCGGGCTTCGGCCTGGCCGGCGTCGGCATGCTGGCCGGCTTCGTGGTCTTCGTGCTGGGCAAGCCCTGGCTGGAAGGCAAGGCCGAGCCGCCCCAGCCCAAGGTCCTGAAGGAAAAGGTCCTGGGTCCCATCAACCGCGAGCTGGCCATCTACGCCGTCTCCCTGCTGGGCCTGATCGGGATCTTCTTCCTCGTGCAGTTCAACGCCGTGGTCGGCGTCGCCCTGAACATCGGCATCCTGGCCTCGCTGGGCTACATCGGCTGGTTCATGTTCCGCAAATGCGGCAAGGAAGAGCGCGAGCGCCTGGCCTTGGCGGTGTTCCTGATCTTCGGCGCGGTGGTGTTCTGGACGCTGTTCGAGCAGGCCGGCTCGTCGCTGAGCCTGTTCGCCGCGACCAACGTCCAGCTGGATCTCGTCCGCGAACCCGTCCGGCTGTTCGACGGCGCGGTGGTCCTGGCCACGCCCGAGCAACTGGCCAAGGCCGGCATCGACGCGGCCTCGACCTTCTGGGTCAACACCAGCTTCAACGCCCCGCAGACCCAGGCCCTGAACGCCGGCTGGATCCTGATCTTCGCGCCCGTTCTGGCCGCGCTCTGGACCTTCCTGGGCGCGCGCGGCAAGGACCCCAATCCGGTCGTCAAGTTTGGCCTGGCCCTGATCCAGGTCGGCGCCGGCTTCCTGCTGCTGCAGTGGGGCTCCACCTTCGCCGACGGCGCCTTCAAGCTGCCGCTGATCTTCCTGGCGCTGATGTACATGCTGCACACCACCGGCGAGCTGTGCATGTCGCCGGTCGGCCTGTCGCAGATGACCAAGCTGTCGCCCGCCTCGGTGGTGTCGTTCATGATGGCGGTCTGGTTCATGGCCGTGGCCATCGCCCAGTGGGTCGGCGGCAAGATCGCCGGCCTGGCGGCCACCGAGACGGTCGGCGGCCAGGTGCTGGACCCCGGCGCGGCGCTCGCCGCCTCGCTGAAGGTGTTCAACGTCATCGGCCTGGTGTCGGTGGTGATCGGGATCGGCTTCCTGCTGCTCTCGCCGGTCCTCAAGAAGTGGTCACACGGCGCCGACGACACCACCGGCCCGACGGTCGCCGACGCCTCGGGGGCCTAGACTGAATAAGGAACGAAGGGCCCCAGCATGGACTGGGGCCCTTCTCACGAGGCGCGGAGGGGTTGCGCCTCGACCCCAGGTGGGACCGTCCTTCGCGGTGGCTCAAACCACGAAGTCCGTTTCCGCTCCTACCCGAAGCTCTGTGGTAAAACCTGGCGCCACGGTGGCGCTCGCCGCGCCGCGAGGGAAGTTACAAGCCCGACAGGTGGATTAAACCTTTGCAAGGTTGCGCGGGGCGGGCCTCGCCCATAGGTCCGTGACCCGACGGAGGGCCCGATGACCGACCTTGTGAAACCGCTGACGACCGAAGACCTGAGCGGCGCGGACGGCCAGGCCCTGCTGGCCCTGAACAATGACCACGCCGTCGAGCTGTCGTGGCTGGAGCCCGAGCGGCTGGCGCATCTGGTCGCCGAGGCCTTCGTGGCCCGCCGGGTAGGTGTGGCCGACGCGCTGCTGCTGACCTTCGACCAGGCCGCCGACTATGACAGCGTCAACTATCTGTGGTTCCGTGCGCGCTACCCGGCCTTCGTCTATGTCGACCGGGTGGTGGTGGCCGACAGTGCGCGGGGCAGGGGCCTGGCGCGCGCGCTCTATGACGATCTGTTCGCCGCGGCCAGGGCGGCGGGGCACGAGCGGATCGTCTGCGAGGTCAATTCCGATCCGCCAATCCGGCGTCGGACAAGTTCCACGCCGCTCTGGGCTTCGTGACCGTGGGGACGGCGGAAATCCACGGCGGGAAGAAGACGGTCACCTATCTGGAGCGCACCCTTTAATCCGATCTTCCCGGCGAAAGCCGGGACCCAGATCGTAAGGCTGTGAGGCGCATGCAGAAGCGCCCGCGATCCTCTCCGGAACACGGGCGCTCTTGCATCTGGGCCCCGGCTTTCGCCGGGGAACTCGGAGTTTGGGTTAAACCGCCGTCCCGCCCACCGTCAGCCCTGTGATCTTCAGGCTCGGCTGGCCCACGCCCACGGGCACGCCCTGGCCGGACTTGCCGCACACGCCGATGCCGGGGTCGAAGTCGAAGTCGTTGCCGATCATTGTCACGCGGGTCAGGGCCGACGGACCGTCGCCGATCAGGGTCGCGCCCTTGACCGGGGCGGTGATCTTGCCGTCCTCGACCAGATAGGCCTCGGTGCACTGGAAGACGAACTTGCCATTGGTGATGTCGACCTGGCCGCCGCCGAAATTGGCGCAGTACAGGCCGCGCTTCAGCGAGGCGATCATCTCCTGGGGATCGTCCTTGCCGGCCAGCATGCCGGTGTTGGTCATGCGCGGCAAAGGCATGTGGGCGTAGGACTGGCGGCGGCCGTTGCCGGTGGCCTTCATGCCCATCAGGCGCGCGCTCATCCGGTCGTGCATGTAGCCGACGAGGACGCCATCCTCGATGAGGATCGTGCGCTCGGTGGGCGTGCCTTCGTCGTCGATGGTCAGCGAGCCGCGGCGGCCGGGCAGCGAGCCGTCGTCGAACACCGTGACGCCCTTGGCGGCCACGCGCTCGCCGATGCGGCCCGAGAAGGCGCTGATGCCCTTGCGGTTGAAGTCGCCTTCCAGGCCGTGGCCGACGGCCTCGTGCAGCAGCACGCCGTTCCAGCCGGGGCCGAGCACCACGTCCATCTCGCCGGCCGGGCAGGCGACGGCGTCCAGATTGACCAGCGCCATGCGCAGGGCCTCGTCGACCTGGTCCCGCCACTTGTCGGGCGAGATCCAGGCGGCGAAGCCGGCGCGGCCGCCGGCGCCGGACGAGCCGCTCTCGCGCTTGCCATCCTTCTCGACCGTGACCTGGACATTGACCCGCACCAGGGGGCGCACGTCGCGGAGCAGCTTGCCGTCGGCGCGCAGGATCTCGACCACCCGGCGCTCGCCGGCCAGCGAGGCCATCACCTGCACGACGCGCGGGTCGCGGGCGCGGGCGAAGGCGTCGATCTCCTGGAGCAGGCTGACCTTGTCTGAGAAATCGGGGGCGCTGACGGGGTCGTCCTCGCCGTACAGGCGCTCGTTGGTCGAGCGTGGACCCTCGGCGCTGACGCCACTGTAGCCACGCTTGGCCAGGCTGGCCGAATCGGCGGCGCGGCGAATGGCGGCTTCGGAGATTTCGGCGGCATGGGCGTAGCCCGCCGTCTCGCCGGCCACGACGCGCAGGCCGAAGCCTTCGCCGCTGTCGTAGGAGGCGCTCTTCAGGCGTCCGTCGTCGAAGACGAAGGCTTCGCTCTCGGAGCGTTCGAGAAACAGTTCGCCATCGTCGGCGCCGGCGAGGGCTTCGCCGAGAATCGACTGGGCGCGGTCGCGATCGACGCCAGCGGCGTCCAGAAGGGAAGGGGCGGCCAAGGAAGAGGCGGAGAGCGGAGCGTTCATGGCCCTACAGGTAGGACTTCCGAGCGCGTCCGTCACCCCGCCCCCTTCGTCACACCAGCTTCCGATCTTCCCGGCGAAAGCCGGGATCCAGGTCTTATGGCTGCGAGGCGCATGCAAAAAACGCCCACGATCCTGTCCGGAACGCGGGCGCTCTTCATCTGGGCCCCGGCCTTCGCCGGGGAGATCGGTTATCTCGAAGATCAGTATTCGCGGCGGATCTCGCCCGAACCGCTGATCTCGCTGGTCACCGTCTTGGGTTCGGTGCGCAGCTCGACGTCACCGCTGCCGGAGATGTCGATCTTGGCCTTGTTGGTGGCGAACAGGGCGCCGCCGCCGCTGCCGGAGACGTCGAACACCGCGTCCTTGGCCTTCAGGTCGGTCAGGTTGACGTAGCCCGAGCCCGAATTGTCGACCGCGACGGTCTCGACCCGACCGGCGGCCTCGACGTCGCCGCTGCCGCTGACCGACACGGCCAAGGCCGGGTGGTCGTACTTGCGGACCTCCAGGTCGCCCGAACCGCGGACGTCGAACTTGGTGACGTCCGGGGCGATGACCGTGATCCTCACCCGATCGGAGTCGCTTTCGACATGCACGCCGAACGCGTTGATCGTGATGCTGTCATGATCGACGCCGTCGTTGTCGCCCAGGGTGATGCGGCCGCCTTCGACGCGCAGGCGGTCGATATAGCTCCTGGGGCCCGAGGCGACGATCTTGGCCTCGACGCCCTGGACGAAGACCACGTCGACCGGCAGGTCGATGATCAACTCGTCCTTGCCCGTCCAGGCGAAGGTGCGGTCGACGCTGGGCTCGGCGTGCCGGCCCTGGACGAAGTGCCGTCCAGTGCGGACCACCTTGCCGTTCTCGCGGATGACGATGGTCTCGTCATGCTCCAGCGGCAGGGTCCAGCCGTTCTTGAGAATGTCGGGGCCGGCGAGAGCCGCCACCCCGGCGAAGCAGCCGACGGCGAGCACGAAGCTGGCCCCGGCGACGATGAGCGTATTGCGGATCAACATTGTCCCCTCCTACTGCCGCTCAGGCTTGGTCCATGGCCGGCTTCAGCAGCCGGAAGTGAAGGCGGGCGTACCAGACGACCGCGTTGAAGACCCCGACGGTGGCCAGCGTCAGCAGGGCGCCGAGGCAGGTGGCCACGCCCATCATGCCCAGCCCCGCCAGGAAGGCGGTGAGCGGGCCCCCGGGCGGCCCGGTCAGCGGGCCGGCGGCGAAGACGAAGCCGCCCGCGATGAAGATGGTCACGACCGCGACCAGCATCCCGAACAGGACGCCCAGCACGCCCATCAGCAGGGGCAGCAGGAACATCACGTCCAGGGCCCCCAGGCCCAGCAGGGCCAGGACGGCGGCCATGGCGTTGGAGGGGTTCTTCTTCTCCTCCCACTGCTTGAGACCGTTCTCGGCGCGCAGTTCGCGGGCCAGGCGGTCGGGATCGCCGAGGGCCGCCGCCGTCTCGGCCTCGCTGCGACCGGCGGCTTGCGCGTCGGCGAAGTGCGCCTCGTGATCGGCGACGATGTCGGCGATGGTGGTCACCGGCAGGCCGGCGAGACCCCGTCGCAGACGGGTGATGAACTCGGCGCGGTTCATGCGGCGGCTCCCACGATGTCGTTGACCGCTCGCGAGAACGCCGACCATTCGGCCCTCTGCTGCTCCAGGCTTTGACGCCCGGTGGTGGTCAAGCGGTAGTATTTGCGCGGCGGACCACTCTGGCTTTCCACCAGGTAGGTCTCGACCAGGCCATCCGACTGCATGCGGCGCATCAGCGGATAGATCGTCCCTTCCCCCATATCGATGTCCCTCGTCAGCCTGCTGGCGATCTCGTAGGCGTAGCTGTCGGCGTGCGAGAGCAGGGCCAGCACGCACAGCGCCAGCACGCCTTTCTTCAGTTGGATTTCAATCGTTTCCGGCACGGCGTCCTTGCCTCCGTTGATGCTCTCTTCTACCGCCAGGTACTGAGTGGTGCAAGGTACCTACTCATGAATGATACGTAATGATGCGGACGGAGGTTTTTGGGCTTGATGAGAATGGTTCTTGACTGGAGCGGCCCCAGGCCGGGATTACGGGCAATCCCATGCCGCGCGCGTGGTCTCTGGCGCTTGGCAACCGCTAGGGATGCGCGTATGCAGCCTCCGGACCGATCCTCGGGGCGGGCTGACGTCGACGCGCAATTCTACGAGCGCGAAGTCGATTGTGGAGCGCTCCGGGATTGTAATATGCAAGTCGGCGCGGCGCGGCCTTGATCGGGCTCAAAAACCGCCGCTGAAACGGGCCGTGAGGGATATGAAGGCGCAATTTTCGGGGATTCGGCGGATCATGACGGGCGCGTCCGCCCTCGCCGCCGCAATGGTGTTTTCTGGGATGCTCGCGGGGAACGCCCTCGCCGAGGATCTGCTGGGCCAGCCGACGCCGGGGGCCATTGACCTTCAGCCGGCCGCCTCGGTCCTGAAGCACGACGCTATCCGCTTCCACAACCTGGTGCTGATGCCGATCATCACGGCCATCACCCTGCTGGTTCTGGGCCTGCTGATCTGGATCATCGTTCGCTACAATAAGAAGGCGAACCCGGTTCCGGCGAAGTTCAGCCACAACACCACGATCGAGATCATCTGGACGGTGTTCCCCGTCCTGATCCTGATGGTCATCGCCATCTTCTCGTTCCGCCTGCTGTTCGCCTACAACGACATGCCCAAGCCCTACATGACCGTGAAGGCCACGGGCTATCAGTGGTACTGGGGCTATGAGTACCCGGACCAGAAGATCAGCGAGATCGTGTCGCTGCCGCTGACCAAGGAACAGGCCGACGCCAAGAAGGTCCCTACCTGCTGGCCGCCGACAAGGCGATGGTGGTTCCCGTCAATCAGGTCGTCCGCGTCCAGGTCACCGGCGCCGACGTGATCCACGCCTTCGCCCTGCCGGCCTTCGGCCTGAAGATCGACGCCATCCCGGGCCGCCTGAACGAAACCTGGTTCAAGGCCGAGAAGACCGGCGTCTACTACGGCCAGTGCTCGGAACTCTGCGGCGTCGACCACTCGAACATGCCCATCGAGATCCGCGTGGTCTCGCAAGGCGAGTTCGACGCCTGGGTCAAGGAGAAGGTCGCTCCGCCGGCTCCGGCCGCCGCGCCGGCCGACGCCGCCGTGACCCCCGCTTCGGCTCCCGCCCCCGCTTCCGCTCCGGCCGCGGCTCCCGCCGCGCCGGCGGCCTAAGATACGATCGTAGGATAGAAGTCCGATGGCTCACGCCGCAGACACTCACGACGCGCACGGCGGTCATGACGACGCCGACCACAAGCCGCCCTTCATCGCCCGCTGGTTCTTTTCGACGAACCACAAGGACATCGGCACCCTGTACATCCTGTTCGCCATCATGGCGGGCATCGTCGGCGGGGCCCTGTCGGGCCTGATCCGCTGGGAGCTGATGGAGCCGGGCATCCAGGTGTTCTCGGACACCGGCATGCTGGCGCAGATGGGCATCTTCAAGGGCAAGCACGGCTACAACGCCGTGGTCACCGCCCACGCCCTGATCATGATCTTCTTCATGGTCATGCCCGCCATGATCGGCGGCTTCGGCAACTGGTTCGTCCCGATCATGATCGGCGCGCCGGACATGGCCTTCCCGCGGATGAACAACATCTCGTTCTGGCTGCTGGTCGCCGCCTGGGTCCTGCTGGTCACCTCGATGTTCGTCGACGGCGGTCCGGGCCACGGCTTCGGCGGCGGCTGGACGATCTATCCGCCGCTCTCGACCATCGGTCACAAGGGTCCGGCCATGGACCTGGCGATCCTGTCGCTCCACCTGGCCGGCGCTTCGTCGATCCTGGGCGCGATCAACTTCATCACCACGATCTTCAACATGCGCGCGCCGGGCATGACCCTGCACCGCATGCCGCTGTTCGCCTGGTCGGTGCTGATCACCGCCTTCCTGCTGCTGCTGTCGCTGCCCGTCCTGGCCGGCGCCATCACCATGCTGCTGACCGACCGTAACTTCGGCACCCACTTCTTCGACCCGGCCGCCGGCGGCGACCCCGTCATGTTCCAGCACCTGTTCTGGTTCTTCGGTCACCCGGAAGTGTACATTCTGATCCTGCCCGGGTTCGGCATCATCAGCCACATCGTCTCGACCTTCTCCAAGAAGCCGGTCTTCGGCTATCTGGCGATGGCCTACGCCATGGTCGCCATCGGCTTCGTCGGCTTCGTCGTGTGGGCGCACCACATGTACACGGTCGGCATGAGCATCAATCTGCGCGCCTACTTCGTGGCCGCCACGATGATCATCGCCGTCCCGACGGGCGTGAAGATCTTCAGCTGGATCGCCACGATGTGGGGCGGCTCGCTGGACTTCAAGACGCCCATGCTGTGGGCGATGGGCTTCATCTTCCTGTTCACCGTCGGCGGCGTGACCGGCGTGGTCCTGTCGAACGCCGGCATCGACTACAGCCTGCACGACACCTACTACGTGGTCGCCCACTTCCACTACGTGCTGTCTCTGGGCGCCGTCTTCGCCATCTTCGCGGGCTTCTACTACTGGTTCGAGAAGATGTGGGGCGTGAAGTACAACGAGTTCCTCGGCTGCGCCCACTTCTGGGTGATGTTCGTCGGCGTGAACCTGATCTTCTTCCCGCAGCACTTCCTGGGCCTGCAAGGCATGCCGCGTCGCTACGTCGACTATCCGGATGCCTTCACGAAGTGGAACTACGTCTCGACGGTCGGTTACATGATCACCGTCGTCGCCGTCGGCATCTTCATGATCATGCTGCTGGAAGCCGCGATCCGTCGCCGCCCGGCGGAAGCCAACCCGTGGGGTGAAGGCGCCACGACGCTGGAATGGACCCTGTCCTCGCCGCCGCCGTTCCACCAGTTCAGCGAACCGCCGGTGATCAAGGAAGACGGCCACCACTAAGGCCGGCTTCCGGGTTTGACCTGAAGCAAAAAGGGGCGCGGTCAGGATCCTTAAGGGTCCGGGCCGCGCCCTTCGCCCATTCAAGACCGATATGTTCACCCCGATGTCGAAGACCCTCGCCATGACCCCGGAGACCGTTCAGCCCGACACGTCGCAGCCAGACCTGTCTCAGGCCGCGCGTTGGCAGGACTACTTCCAGCTGATGAAGCCGCGCGTCATGTCGCTGGTGGTGTTCACGGGCCTGACGGGCCTGCTGGCCGCCCGCGCGCCGATCCATCCGGTCCTGGGCGCCATCGCGGTGCTGTGCATCGCCGTCGGGGCCGGCGCCTCTGGCGCGCTGAACATGTGGTACGACGCCGACATCGACCAGCAGATGCGCCGCACGCGCGGCCGTCCGGTCCCGGCCGGCAAGGTCAAGGGCGAGGAGGCCGCCTCGCTGGGCGTCGTGCTCTCGCTCCTGTCGGTGATGTTCCTGGGTTTCGCGATCAACTGGTTCGCGGCCGCCCTGCTGGCCTTCACCATCGTCTTCTACGCCGTCGTCTACACGATGTGGCTCAAGCGCTGGACGGCGCAGAACATCGTCGTCGGCGGTCTGGCCGGCGCCCTGCCGCCCGCCATCGGCTGGGCCGCGGCCACGGGCTCGGCCCCGCTGAACGCCTGGCTGATGGTCGCCATCATCTTCTTCTGGACCCCGCCGCACTTCTGGGCGCTGTCGCTGTACGTCACCACGGACTACGCCAAGGCCGGGGTGCCGATGCTGCCGGTGGTCAAGGGCGCCAAGGAAACCCGCAAGCAGATCCTGATCTACAGCCTGATCCTGATCCCGATCTGCCTGGCGCCGGTGCTGACCGGCCTGGGCGGTCCGATCTACCTGGCCGTGGCCGGTCTGGGCGGCGCGGTGTTCCTGATCCTCGCCTGGCGCGTTTTCACCAGCAAGGCCGGCGACGCCGCCGACCCGCGCGTGACCGACCGCGCCCTCTACGAGGTCACCGAGGACGAGAAGGCCCCGAAGGGGGAGCAGGGCTCGAAAGCCGCCCGCAACCTGTTCGCCTTCTCGATCCTCTATCTTTTCGCGATGTTCGCCGCCCTGCTGGGCGAAGCCGTGTCGGGCGTGCGCGCCCTGGAGCTGCTCAAGTGAATCAACCTCTCGACGCTCAAGCCAACAGGGACGCCGCCAGGAAGGCGCGGGACGGGCGCAACATCGCGCTCGGCCTGGGCCTCGTGGCCTTCGTCATCATGGTGTTCGTTGTCACCCTCGTGAGGCTCGGCGCCAATGTCGCCCACCCGCACCCCTAAGAAGCGCACCCCCAAGGCGGACCTGACCCCGCAAGAGCAGGCCGCGCGCCGCAATGGCAAGGTCGCGTTGATCTGCGCCGCCGCCTTCTTCGGCATGGTGGGCGCGGCCTATGCGGCCGTCCCGCTGTACAAGTTGTTCTGCCAGGCGACCGGCTTCGACGGCACGGTCCGCAAGGCCGAGGCCAAGCCGGACACGATCCTGGATCGCAAGGTCACCATCCGCTTCGACGCCAACATCCGCGAGCTGCCCTGGAAATTCCAGGCGCTGCAGTCCAGCCAGGACGTGCGCATCGGCGAGACGGGCCTGGCCTTCTTCAAGGTCACCAACCCCACCGACAAGCCGATGACCGGCCGGGCGCTCTACAATGTCGTGCCGGAATTGGCGGGGCCGTATTTCCAGAAGCTGGAGTGCTTCTGCTTCACCAGCCAGACGATCCAGCCCCACCAGACGGTGGAGTTCCCGGTCGTCTACTTCGTGGATCCGCAATACGTGAAGGATCCCGAGACCGTCGGAAAGAACGAGATCACGCTCAGCTACACGTTCTTCCCCGCCGTCGACGACGGCAAGAAGACCAAAGTTGCGGCGGCGGCGACGCCTCGCATCGTCGAACCCCTTGGCGGCGCACCGTCGAGAGGGCTATAGCGTTTCACAACGACCACGGCGCGGGGGACCAGCGACCGTGATCAGAGGGATATAAGGGTTAGCAGCAACATGGCCGGCGCCGTCAAACACGACTACCACATCCTTCCGCCCAGCCCGTGGCCCTTCGTGGGCTCGGCCGCAGCCACCGTCATGGCCATCGGCCTGATCGGCTGGATCAAGGGCGGCGTCCTCGGCATCGAGAAGGGCAACTGGGCCATCTTCGCCGCCGGCATCGCGGGCGTGCTCTACACCATGTTCGGCTGGTGGTCGGACGTGGCCAAGGAAGCCAAGGCCGGCGATCACACCCCGGTCGTCTCGATCGGCCTGCGCTACGGCATGATCCTGTTCATCGCCTCGGAAGTCATGTTCTTCGTGGCGTGGTTCTGGATGTTCTTCGAGATGGCGCTGTTCCATCATCACCGCACCCTGTCGGCGATCGAAGAAGTCCGCACTGCCTGGGCCACCTGGCCGCCCGCCGGCGTCGAGACCGTCTCGCCCTGGCACCTGCCGCTGGTCAACACCCTGACCCTGCTGCTCTCGGGCACCACGGTCACCTGGGCGCACCACGCGCTGCAGGTCGGCGACCGCAAGGGCGCCAAGTGGGGCCTGATCCTGACCATCCTGCTGGGCGTGCTGTTCACGACCATCCAGATCTACGAGTACAGCCACATCAACCACGAGAACCTGTTCTACTCGGAAGCCGCCGCGAACTCGGGCCTCTATGGCTCGACCTTCTTCCTGGCCACCGGCTTCCACGGCTTCCACGTGTTCGTCGGCACCCTGTTCCTGATCGTCTGCCTGATCCGCCTGATGAACGGCGCCTTCACGCCCAAGCAGCACTTCGGCTTCGAAGCGGCGGCCTGGTACTGGCACTTCGTGGACGTGGTCTGGCTGTTCCTGTTCGCGTTCATCTACGTGATCTTCGGGGCCTCGCCCCACTAGAGCCCTCATTAGAGGGCTCTAGCCTCAAAGATTGAGCGCGGCGACGCGCTCGGGGGTCGCAAGATCCTGAGGGGCCCGGAGCGCATACAGCGTTCCGGGCCTTTTTCGTTTCGGAGGCCCGCACCCATGACCCCTTCTTCCACCCACAAGACCAATCCCTACGCCGCCGGCGCGCGCGGCCTCTGCCCCAATTGCGGCGAGGGCCATCTGTTCGAGGGCTTCCTCAAGTTGGCGCCATCCTGCGAGGCCTGCGGCTTCGACCTGAGCAAGTTCGAGACCGGCGACGGGGCGGCGACCTTCGTCATCCTGATCGCCGGATCGGTCTGCGCCTTCGGGGCGCTGTTTTCGATGTTCGCCTGGAACTGGCCGATCTGGGCGCTGCTGGTCGTCTGGTTGCCCGCGGTCGTGATCATCAGCCTGGGCCTCATGCGCCCGGCCAAGGGCCTGATGGTCGCCGCCCAGGTCGCCCACAAGGCCTCGGAAGCTGGTCGCGACCATGTCTGAGTCCGCAGCCAGGAAGTCCGGCTTCCCGATCGGCCTGACGATCGCCACGGGGATCGCCTTCGCCATCCTCTGCGGCCTGGGCGCCTGGCAGGTCCAGCGCCTGCATTGGAAGCAAGGCATATTGGCGCGGATCGAGGTCTTGAAGACGGCGCCGGCCTTGCCGCTGATCCAGGTGCTGACGGCCGAGGCCCGCGCCAAGGACCTGGCCTGGACCCGGGTGAGCGTCGACTGTGGCGACGTCGCCGGCCAGCCCCTGCCGCTGGTCTATGGCGTTCGCGACGGCGACGTGGTCTGGCGCGCCCAGGCCGCCTGCGCCGTCCTGGCCGGTCCCTACAACATGATCCTGGTGGACCGTGGCGTCGTCCCCGCCCTGACCGGGCAGGTGGCGCCGCCGCCGCGGTCCTTCGACACGCCGCGTCGGGTGGTCGGCGTGCTGATGCCGATCAAGCAACTGGGCGGTGACCGGGCCGAGGTCCTGAAGCGCTTTCCCGGCCGCCAACCCGCGCCGCTGGTGTTGATGGCCGAGAGCGAGGCCCCCGCGCCGGCCGGAATCACCCCCGCGCCGCTGCCGGCAGAAATTTCCAATCGGCACCTGGAATACGCCCTGACGTGGTTCGGTCTTGCCGTAACCCTGCTGTTTATCTATGCCGCCATGCTCTGGCGGAGAGTGAGACCCTGATGCGCTACGTGTCGACCCGCGGCCAGTCCGCGCCCATCGGCTTCCTGGATGCGGTGCTGGCCGGCCTGGCCCCCGACGGCGGCCTGTACGTGCCCAACGAGTGGCCCAGCTTCTCGGCGGCCGAGATCGCGAGCTTCGCGGGCCAGCCCTACGCCCAGGTAGCCGCCGCCGTGGTCGGCAAGTTCGTCGGCGACGACATCCCAGCCGAGGACCTGCTCAACATGTGCGAGGAGGCTTACGCCACCTTCGCCCACACCGCCGTCACGCCGCTGAAGCAGCTGACCCCGAACCGCTACCTGCTGGAGCTGTTCCACGGCCCGACCCTGGCGTTCAAGGACGTCGCGATGCAGCTGCTGGGCCGGCTGTACGACTACGTACTCGAGCGGCAGTCGCGGAAGATGACCATCATCTGCGCCACCTCGGGCGACACCGGCGGCGCGGCCGTCGAGGCGTTCCGGGGCCGCAAGAACGCCCGCATCGTCGCGCTCTTCCCGGAGGGCCGCATCAGCGAGGTGCAGCGCCGGTTCATGACCACGGCCGTTGACGCCAACGTGGCCTGTATCTCGGTGCTGGGTTCGTTCGACGACTGCCAGGCCATCGTCAAGCAGGCCTTCCAGGACGACCAGTTCCGCCACGCGGTCGATCTGTCAGGCGTCAACTCGATCAACTGGGCGCGGATCGCGGCCCAGAGCGTCTACTACTTCACCTCGGCCGTCGCGCTGGGCGCTCCGAACCGCGAGGTCGCCTTCGTGGTGCCCACGGGGAATTTCGGCGACGCCTACGCCGCCTTCGTGGCCAGGAAGCTGGGTCTGCCGATCCACTCGGTGACCGCCGCCACCAATTCCAACGACATCCTGGCGCGCGCCATCGAGACCGGCCGCTATGCGCGCGGCGCCGTGGCCGCGACCCAGAGCCCGGCCATGGACATCCAGGTCGCCAGCAACTTCGAGCGGCTCTATTTCGAAGCGGTCCGCCGCGACGGCACCGAGACCGGGCGGGCTTTCCGCGCCTTCGCCGACACCGGTCTGCTGGACATTCCGCCGGGCGCGCACGCCTGGATACGCGAGCTTTTCCGCGGCGCGTCGGTCAGTGAAGCCGACACCGCCAAGACCATGCTCTCGACCCTGAACGAGACCGGCGAGGTCATCGACCCGCACACCGCCGTCGGCCTGGCCGCCGCGCGGGGCGTGGACGTCCCCGCCTCGGTCCCGGTGGTGGTGCTGTCGACCGCCCATCCGGCCAAGTTCCCCGAAGCGGTCCAGGCCGCCACGGGCCTTCTGCCCCTGACCCCGCGCGCCACGCCGGACCTCTCCAAGAAGCCGGAAAAGTTCGAGCGCCTGCCGGCCGACGGCGCGTCCATCAAGGCCTTCGTGCGGACCTTCGCGGCCAATACTTGAGGCTGGGCTAGTGTTTAGGCGCGCGAGCGCCTAGATACCGCCGCTCATGACCACGATCCTCCGCACCCTGCCCAATGGCGTCCGCGTCGTCTGTGACCCGATGCCGGGCCTCGAAACCCTGGCCCTTTCCGTCGTGGCGGGGCGCGGGGCCGCTTATGAGGATCCGGCGCGGTCGGGCTGGTCGCACTTGCTGGAGCACATGGTCTTCAAGGGCGCGGGCGGACGCTCGGCTCGCGACATCGTCGAGGTCATCGAGAACCAGGGCGGTTCCGTCAACGCCGCGACCGGCTATGAGCGCACCAGTTTTCAGGTCCGGGCGCTGAAGGGCGGTCTGGATCTCGGCATGGACGTCATCGCCGACCTTGTCCGCCGCCCGACGCTCGATCCCGCCGACCTGACCCGCGAGAAGCAGGTCGTCGCCCAGGAGATCGCCGAGGCCGCCGACGCGCCCGACGACTATGTCTTCGACCTGATCCAGAGCGCCAGCTGGGGCGACCACCCGTTGGGTCGTCCGATCCTGGGCAGCGACGCCACGGTCGAGGCCGCCACGGTCGAGGCCCTGTCCGACTGGCGCGCCCAGCTCTACGCCGCCGACCGCCTGGTGGTCAGCGCCACGGGCGCGGTCGACGAGGCGGAGCTGATGGCCGCCGCCGAGCGCGCTTTCGGCGACCTGCCCGCCACGCCCGGCGCGACGGTCCCGCAAGCCGCGGCCTTCATCGGCGGCCCGCGGGCCGAGACCCGCAAGCTGGAGCAGGCGCATCTGGTGTTCATGCTGCCGGCCTGCGGCGCGCGCGAGCGGGACTATTTCGCCCTGCGCATCTTCGCCGAGACCCTGGGCGGCGGCATGTCCTCGCGCCTGTTCCAGGAAGCCCGCGAGAAGCGCGGCCTCGCCTACAATATCGACGCCTATGCCGACACCTATGCCGACCACGGGGCGCTGGGCATCTATGCCGGCTGCGCGGCCGGCGACGCGGTCGAGACCGCCAAGGTCTGCGCCGAGGAACTGGTCAAGCTGGTCGAGCGCATCGACGACGCCGAGCTGGCCCGCGCCAAGGCCCAGCTGAAGGCGCACATGTTCATGGCCCGCGAGCAGCCGCTGTCGCGCGCCGAGCAGGGGGCCGGGCAGGTGTTGCTGTTCGACCGCCTCTATCCGCCGTCCGAACTGGCCGCGGAGGTCGATGCGGTGACCTCCGCCGACGTTGCGCGTCTGGGTCGGCGCCTGCTGGCCGGCCAGGCCGCCACCGCCGTGCTCGGCGCCAAGTCGGCGCTGAAGGCCGGCGAGGCGTTCGGCAAAGCATTGTCCCCCAAAAGCTGACATCGGAAGGTGACGGCCGTGATTGAGATCGAGCTTCGTCCTTGTCCGTCCTTCTACCGTTCCTGAAACTCGCTCCCGCCTGCAGCTGGAGGGCCGCGCCGTCTATCTGCGGCCGCCGCGTCCGCAGGATCATCGCGCCTGGGCGGCCCTGCGCGCCCAGTCCCGATCGTTCCTGGAGCCGTGGGAGCCGACCTGGCCAGAACACGACCTGACCCGGGCCGCCTTTCGCGCCCAACTCAGCGCCTATGCCCGCGAGCTGGAGCTGGGCGAGGCCTATCCGTTCTTCATCTTTCGTCGTTCGGACGACGTCCTGGTCGGCGCCGTGCGACTTTTTCACGTGCGACGTGGCGTCGCTCAGGCCGGCTCGATTGGATATTGGATCGGCCAGTCTTTTACACGGCAAGGCTTGATGAGCGACGCCGTCCAGACCCTGATCCGCTTTGCTTTCAAGGGTCTGGATCTCCACAGACTTGAAGCCGCGTGCATGCCGCAGAACGCCGCCTCGGCCGCCCTGTTATTGAAATGTGGGTTTTCTGAGGAGGGATATGCGCCCGCTTATTTGAAAATTAACGGCGGTTGGCGAGATCATCGTCTGTTCGGCATGGTCGCGCCCGAGTAGCGCCGCGGCCCGACCGACGAGTTTTTGGGACGGGCATGTCTTTCAAGACCAGCGAACGACGGAACTGGGACACGACCGCCACGCTCGAGGCGTTGGGCGGCGCCGATGTCGCGCTGTGGATCTGGGAGCCCGAAGCCGATCGCCTCCGCCTGAATGGCGCCGCCCGCGCCCTGGGCCTGGGGCCGCTGGCCCCCGAATGTTCCTCCGCCGCCTTTCGCGCCTTGGCCTTGCCGCAGGACCGCGCGCAGGCCGAGGAGGTCCTCAAGCTGCGCGAGCCTGGCTGCGAGGTCATCGCCCGCTTCCGCGTGCGCGGCGGCGAGACTTGCCTGTGGCGGGGCGTCTGGCTGGAGGAGGGCGTCCGCGCCGCCGGCGTCGTCGCCCCCGAAACGAAATTCTCGGCCTCGGAGCGCTGCGAGCTCACAGGCCTGCTGGATCGCCGCAGCTTCATCGCCCGCGCCCGCGAGCGCCTGCAACAGGACGGGATGCACGAACTGGTCGTGGCCGACCTGGATCGCCTGCGCCGCCTGAACGAGGCCCTGGGCCACGAACGCGCCGATCTGGTCCTGGCCGCCCTCGGCTCCCGCCTGGCCGCCTCGTTCCCGGGCGACGCCCTGCTGGGCCGGATCGGCGAGGACGAGTTCGCCGTGCTGTGCGCGCCCAAGGGCTACGAGCCGGCCGAGATGCTGCGCTCGGCCCTGGAGCAGCCGTTGCGCGTGGCCGGGTTCGACATCCACCCGACCCTGTCGATCGGCGCCGTCTCCGCCGAAGGCGGCCTGGACGCTCCGGACGCTTGCGAACTGCTGCGTCGCGCCGAGCTGGCCGTCGAGGCCGCCGCCGCCGCCGGCCGTGGCGGGGCCGCCGCCTACGGCCGCTCGATGGAAACCGACGGCCTCTCGCGCCTGGCCCTGGAAGCCGACCTGCGCGGCGCCATCGCGCGCGGCGAGATCAAACCCTACTTCCAGCCGGTCGTGCGCCTGTCGACGGGCGCGCTGTCGGGCTTCGAGGCCCTGGCCCGCTGGATCCACCCGCGCCGGGGCATGCTGCCGCCCGACGAGTTCCTGCCGCTGATCGAAGAGATGGGGCTGATGAGCGAGCTCGGTGCGCACATGATGCACACCGCCGCCAAGCAGCTGGCCACGTGGCGCGACAGCCATCCGGCGATGGGCGCCCTGACCGTCAGCGTCAACCTGTCGACCGGCGAGATCGACCGTCCGGGCCTGGTCACCGACGTGGCCGAGACCCTGCGCGTCAACCGCCTGCCGCGCGGCGCCCTGAAGCTGGAAGTGACCGAAAGCGACATCATGCGCGACCCCGAGCGGGCCGCCGTGATCCTGAAGACCCTGCGCGAAGCCGGCGCCGGTCTGGCGCTGGACGACTTCGGCACCGGCTTCTCGTCGCTCTCGTACTTGACGCGCCTGCCGTTCGACACGCTGAAGATCGACCGCTACTTCGTCCGCACCATGGGCAGCAACGCCGGCTCGGCCAAGATCGTCCGCTCGGTCGTCAAGCTGGGCCAGGACCTGGATCTGGAAGTCGTGGCCGAGGGCGTCGAGAACGCCGAGATGGCCCATGCCCTGCAGTCGCTGGGCTGCGACTACGGCCAGGGCTTCGGCTACGCGCCGGCGCTGTCGCCGCAGGAGGCCGAGGTCTATCTGGACGAAGCCTATGTGGACGGCGCCGCGCCGGTGAAGGCGCGGGGCTAGGCCCGTCCCGCCGTCGCCGACAGGTGGTCGGCGGTGACGCCCAGCTTGGCCAGCGCCCGGGTCCACTTGTGTTCGTGGTCCTCGTCGAACAGCAGGGCCTCGTCGGCGTCGCAAATCAGCCAGACATTGTCGCGCAGCTCCTGCTCCAGCTGTCCCGGACCCCAGCCGGCATAGCCGAGGGCCAGCATCGCCTTGCGCGGGCGGTTGACGCTGGCCAGGGCGTCCAGCACGTCGCGGGTGGCGGTCAGGCTCAGGCCGTCGGCCACGGGCAGGGTCGAGTCCGGCGAGGTGAAATCGTCGGTGTGCAGCACGAAGCCCCGTTCGCGCTCCAGCGGGCCGCCCAGAAGCACCAGATCACTCGGGGCCTGGAGCCGTGACTTCACGCCCAGGCGTTCCAGCAGCTCGAACACGGTCAGGCCCTCGACTGGGCGGTTGACCGCCAGGCCCATGGCCTGGTCCTCGTCGTGGGCGCACAGATAGAGCACGGTGCGCTCGAAGCGCGGGTCCTCGATGCCGGGCATGGCCACCAGGAGCCGCCCGACCAGGAAATCGCCGTCCTCCTCATCGTGGGGGCCGTCTTCGATGAAGGTGTCCATGGTAAGAGCATTGGCCTTCAGCGTGACGGTTTCAAGTCGTTGAACGTTTCAAAGCGTGCTTGGCGTCCGCTCTCGCGAGGGATATTCGAGCAGGCGCGATTTCACACGCACACGAGGAAACACGGCCCATGGCGATCAAGGTTGGCGACACGCTGCCCGCGGCGACTTTCATGACCAGCACGGCCGAAGGGCCGGCGCCGATCACCACCGACGACATCTTCAAGGGCAAGACCGTCGCCCTGTTCGCCGTCCCCGGCGCCTTCACCCCGACCTGCTCGGCCAAGCACCTGCCGGGCTTCAAGGAGAAGGCCGCGGAACTCAAAGCCAAGGGCGTCGACACGATCGCCTGCGTCTCGGTCAACGACGTCTTCGTGATGAAGGCCTGGGGCAAGGACCAGGGCATCGACGGCGAGGTTCTGCTGCTGGCCGACGGCAATGGCGACTTCACCAAGTCGGTCGGCCTGGACTTCGACGGTTCGAAGTTCGGCATGGGCGAGCGCTCGCAGCGCTACTCGCTGATCGCCAAGGACGGCGTCGTGACCCAGCTGCACGTCGAGGAAGCCGGCCAGTTCAAGGTCTCGTCGGCCGAGTACCTGCTCGAGCAGCTGTAAGACCCGAAGGGCGCGGCGGCCGCCGCCGCGCCCTTTATTCTTTGATTATGGCCTCGTGCAGCGCCTGGATCCGCTTGTTGAGCGCCCCCAGGTCCTCGCCCTCCATGCCCGACCGCTCCAGCAACGTGTCGTTCAGGCATCCCGAGCGGCCCAGCAGGGCGCGTCCGGCCTCCGTCATCGTCACCTCGACCCGGCGCTCGTCCTCGAGCCCGCGCCGCCGCGCGACCAGACCGGCGGCCTCCAGGCGTTTGACCAGCGGCGTCACGGTGCTGGACTCCAGGTCCAGCCGTTCGGCGATGCCGCCGATCGTGATCCCCCCTCCTTTGCTTTCAGGCGCCTCGCCCAGCACGTTCAGCACCAGGTACTGCGGATAGGTCAGGCCCAGCGCGTCGAGCAGGGGCTTGTAGGCCCGCGTGATCGCCATGCTGGTGGCGTACAGGGTAAAGCAGATCTGCTGATCCAGAGGGTATGGGCGTGGGGTCTTCGTCGTCATGGATCCTTCCTATCACGAAAAATGATGTCGCGATAAACAAAATGATGGACAGCGCCGCCGCGGCGGTTTAGATCGCTACTTGTTGCCGCGATAACAATTATCGCGGTTAGAAAATGAGGGTTGATCCATGAGCCAGTCGAACCAAGCTTCCCGTCGCGGCGTGATGACCGCTGGCTTCGGTCTCGCCGCCGTGGCGGCCGCCTCGCTGGGCCAGAGCGCCCAGGCCGCGACCCCGAAGGCCGCCGTCGCCTCGCCGCATGCCGCCAACCGTTCGCAAAGCGGCTTCGTCACCACCCAGGACGGCGTCCAGATCTTCTACAAGGACTGGGGTCCGAAGGACGCCCAGCCTGTCGTCTTCCACCACGGCTGGCCGCTCAGCGCCGACGACTGGGACGCCCAGATGATGTTCTTCCTGGGCAAGGGCTATCGCGTGATCGCTCACGACCGTCGCGGCCATGGCCGGTCGACCCAGACGGATACGGGTAACGATATGGATGCCTACGCCGCCGACGTCATCGCCCTGGCCGACCACCTCGACTTGAAGAACGCCATCCACGTCGGCCACTCGACCGGCGGCGGCGAAGTCGCCCACTATGTCGCCCGCGCCAAGCCGGGCCGCGTCGCCAAGGCCGTGCTGATCGGCGCGGTGCCGCCGATCATGCTGAAGACCCCGGCCAATCCGGGCGGTCTGCCGATCGAGGTGTTCGACGGTTTCCGGTCGGCCCTGCTGGCCAATCGCGCCCAGTTCTTCCGTGACATCCCGGAAGGTCCGTTCTTCGGCTTCAATCGTCCGGGCGCCAAGGTCAGCCAGGGCCTGATCGACAACTGGTGGCGCCAGGGCATGATGGGCGGGGCCAAGGCCCACTATGACTGCATCAAGGCCTTCTCCGAGACCGACTTCACGCCGGATCTCAAGAAGATCGATGTGCCGGTCCTGATCATGCACGGCGAAGACGACCAGATCGTCCCGATCGCCGACAGCGCCCATTTGGCCATCAAGCTTCTGAAGAAGGGGACGCTGAAGACCTATCCGGGCCTGCCGCACGGCATGGCGTCCACGCACCCGGAGGTGATCAACGCCGACCTGCTGGCGTTCTTCAAGGCGTAGCCGGGTTTCAACCCCACCCGTCATCCCGCGCTTCATGTGCGGGATGACGGGTGTTGGGGCGTGATAGAGCCTAAGCCCCCAGCACCTCGGGCGTCATCGCCTCCAGGTCGGCCGCGCCCAGCATGACGCCGGCCGCCGCGCCCGGGACCTGGGCCAGCACACTCTCGGCGAAGACGCGGGCCAGAGCCCGCTTGCTCTCGGCCCAGGCCGCGTCGGCCTCGCCCGAGGCCGCCAGGGCGCCCTTGGCCAGCATCCACCCGCCGACGACATCGCCCATCAGCTTCAGATAGGCCGTGGCGCCGGAGAGGGCGTCGGGCATCGACTTGGTCCGGCGCTCGACCAGCCAGGCGGTGGCCGAGGCGGCGGCGTCGAGGGCGGCGCCCAGGCGCAGGCCGACGGCCTTGAGGTCCGAGGCGTTGAGGGCGTCGATGGTGTCGCGGATGTCGTCCATCAGGTCGGCGACGGCCTGGCCCTCACCCATCGACAGCTTGCGGCCCACGAGATCGATGGCCTGGATGCCATTGGTGCCTTCGTAGATCGGGGCGATGCGGGCGTCGCGATAGTGCTGGGCCGCGCCGGTCTCCTCGATGAAGCCCATGCCGCCGTGGATCTGCAGCCCTTGCGAAGCGACCCAGACGCCGACATCGGTCGACCAGGCCTTGGCGATCGGGGTCAGCAGTTCCTCGCGCAGCTTGGCGCTCGTGCGGGTCGCCTCGTCGGCGGCGGCGCGCGACAGGTCGGCGGCGACGGCGGTCGACAGGCAGATGCCGCGCGCGGCTTCGATATGGGCCTTCATCAGCACCAGCGAGCGGCGCACGTCCGGATGGTCGAACAGGCGCGAGGGATAGGCGCCCGTCCAGGCCGAGCGGCCCTGGACGCGTTCCTGGCTGAAGTGCAGGGCCTGCTGGTAGGCGCGCTCGGCGATGGCCACGCCCTGGGCCCCGACCTGCAGGCGGGCGGCGTTCATCATCACGAACATGTTGGGCAGGCCCTGGCCCAGGCCCCCGACCAGCTCGGCCTTGGCGCCCTCGAACAGCATCACGCAGGTGGGCGAGCCGTGGATGCCCAGCTTGTGCTCCAGCCCGCCCACGCGCAGGGCGTTGGCCTCGCCCAGCTTGCCGTCGGCGTCGACCAGCACCTTGGGGGCCAGGAACAGCGAGATGCCCTTCACGCCCGGAGGCGCATCGGGCGTGCGGGCCAGGATCAGGTGGACGATATTGTCGGCCGCATCGTGGTCGCCCCAGGTGATGAAGATCTTCTGGCCGGTGATCTTCCAGCCGCCGTCTCCGTCGGGGGTCGCGATCGTGGTCAGGGCGGCCAGGTCGGAACCGGCCTGCGGCTCGGTCAGGTTCATGGTCCCTGTCCATTCGCCGGAGATCAGCTTGGGCAGGTAGGTGTGCTTCTGGCTGTCCGTGCCGCACAGCTCCAGGGCCTCGATGGCCCCCAGGCTCAGCATCGGGCAGAGGCCGAAGGCCATGTTCGACGCCTGGATCATTTCCAGCACCGCGACTTCGAGTGTCTTGGGCAGGCCCTGGCCGCCGTGCTCGACTGGCGCGGCCAGGCTGGCCCAGCCGCCTTGCGCGAACTGCTTGTAGGCGTCGGCGAAGCCGGGGGCGGAGCGGACCACGCCGTTCTCCAGCCTGGCGCCGACCTGATCACCGCCCCGGTTCAGCGGAGCCAGCACGTCGGCGGCGAAGGCGCCGGCCGCTTCCAGCACCGCCGTCACCGTGTCGGCGTCGGCCTCGGGAAAGGCGTCGGCCAGCCGCCCGAAGTCCGCCGCATGCCGCAGCGAGAAGGCGAGGTCACGGACGGGGGCGCGATAGGTCATGGCCGACAAGCTCCAGAGGATCGGCGATCTGTTTAGGCGGGGTGACGCAACGTCGCCAAGCCATCCCCGTCTTTATGGCGAAGATCACAGCCTCGTGATCTTCGCCCCCTTCAAAGCCGTGCTGGAGTGCCTAAGTCGGGGAACTGCAACTAATGCTGTTTTAATTACGCCCTGGAGCGCCCCGATGTACAAGCCCTTCCTCTACGCCACGCTCGCCGCGGCCGTGCTGACCGCGCCGGCCGCCATGGCCGCGCCGTCGACCGATCCGGCCAAGATGCCCGCCGGCGCCTATGTGCTCGACAAGACCCACGCTTCCCTGACCGCCAAGCTCAAGCACATGGGCCTGTCGAACTACACCCTGCGCTTCACCAAGCTGGACGCTTCCTACCAGTACGATCCGGCCCAGCCGACCGCCGCCAAGCTGACCGTCACGGTCGACCCGGCCTCGATCGACACCTCCACCGGCGCCGACGAGTTCGGCCTGAAGTTCAACAAGGAACTGATCGGCGACGGCTGGCTGGAAGCCGCCAAGTACCCGACCATCACCTTCGTCTCGACCGTCGTGAACGTCGGCGACGGCCAGCACGGCACGGTGACCGGCGACCTGACTTTCCACGGCGTGACCAAGCCGGTGGTGCTGGACGTCACCTTCAACGGCTCGGGCCCGGGCATGAACCCGCTGCAGACCCGCGCGGGCTTCTCGGCGACCACGACCATCAAGCGGTCGGAGTTTGGCGTCGGCAAGTACGTGCCGCTGGTCGGCGACGACGTCACGCTGAACATCGAAGTCGAATTCCAGAAGAAGTAAAACTGCGCTGGATCATGGCGGGCGAACCCCGCCATGATCCAAGCTAAGTTCAGGGGACCTGGGAGACTCGCATGGCCGCAAGCCGTACGCGCTACACGACGGTGGCGATCGTCATTCACTGGCTGATCGCCGCGGCCCTCATCTTCCAGATCATCCTGGGCTGGCGGATGGGCGACGGGCCCAAGGGCCCGACCACCTACGCCCTGTTCCAGCTGCACAAGTCGATCGGCATCACCATCCTGCTGCTCAGCCTGGCGCGGCTGGCCTGGCGGCTGTTCAACACGCCGCCGGCCCCGCCCCAGGGACAGCCCAAGTGGGAGCAGGTCGCCTCCAAGCTCGTTCACATCGGCTTCTATGTGATCATGATCGGCCTGCCGCTGACGGGCTGGATCCTGGTCTCGGCCAGCCGCGTGCCGATCCCGACCCTGTTGTTCGGGACGATGCCGTGGCCGCACATTCCTGGCCTGCCCGAACTGGCGGCCGGTCCCAAGCACCTCTGGTACGAGATCGGCGAGCTGGGCCACGGCGCGCTGGTCAAGGTCACCTATCTGCTGTTGATCCTGCACCTGGGCGCGGTGGCCAAGCACCAGATCCTCGACAAGGACGAGGTGTTCGCCAACATGGCTCCCGGCGCTCGCCCCGGCTGGAAGGAGCCCCGGGCCTGGCTGGCCGCGGCCGGTCTCGCCGCCGTGGTCGCCGCGGGCTATCTCTACATGCCCGCCACCAAGGCCAAGCCCGCCGCCCCGCCCGCGCCAGCCGCCGAACCTGCTCCGGCCGAAGCTCCGCCCGCCGCCGCGACGCCGCCGGTCGATGCCGCGCCGCCCGCCGTCGAGGCCGCCCCCGCGGCAGTCTCCGAGCTCAAGGACCCCGTCCAGTGGACCGTCCAGAAGGGCTCGACCCTGGGCTTCAGCGCCACCTGGTCGGAGAACGCCATCGAGGGCCGCTTCAAGACCTGGACCGCCGACATCCTATTCTCGCCCGAGGCCCTGGACCGCTCGAAGCTGACCGTCGCCATCGACACGGCCTCGGTCGACACCGGCGACGCCCAGCGCGACCAGAGCCTGCCCAGCGGCGACTTCTTCGACACCGCCGAGCACCCAAAAGCGACCTTCACGGCTGCGAAGTTCCGCAAGACCGGCGAGGGCAAGTTCGTCGCCGACGGGATCCTGGACCTGCGCGGCGTGAAAAAGCCGCTCAGCCTGCCGTTCTCTCTGAAGATCGACGGCGACACGGCGACCGCGCGGGGTGTAACCACCCTCGACCGGACGACGTTTGGAGTTGGGCAGGGCGAATGGGCGTCGACGGACGAAATCGCGGCGAAGGTGAAGGTCAGCTTCAGCCTGACCGCCAAGAAGAAGTAGAGGTCGCCGCCGCCGCTCTGCGCGCCGGCGGGCTGGTCATCCTGCCGACCGAGACGGTCTACGGGCTCGGGGCCGACGCCGCGAACCCGGCGGCCGTGGCGGCGATCTTCGAGGCCAAGGGCCGGCCGCGCTTCAACCCGCTGATCGCCCACGTCGCCGACCTGGAGACCGCCGCGCGGATCGCCGACCTCGATGACCGCGCCTGGGCCCTGGCCCGCGCGTTCTGGCCGGGGCCGCTAACCATCGTCGCGCCGATCAAGGACACGGCCGCCGTCTGTGACCTGGCGCGCGCCGGGCTCGACACGGTGGCGATCCGCGTGCCGGGCCACCCGGTTTCGCACGCGGTGCTGGAAGCGTTCGGCGGCGCGGTCGTCGCCCCCTCCGCCAACCGCTCGGGCCGCCCCAGCCCCACCACCTATGCCGACGCCGTGGCCGAGACCGGCGACAAGGCCGCCGCCGCCCTCGATGGCGGTCCGTGCGCCGTCGGCCTGGAATCGACCGTGGTCTCGGTCCTGGACGGCCAGGCGCGCCTGCTGCGGCCCGGCGCCGTCACCCGCTTCCAGTTGCAGCGGATCGTCGGGCCTCTGGCCGAGGCGGAAGACGACGCCAGGCGCTCGCCCGGCCGCCTGGCCCTGCACTACGCCCCCGACGCGCCGGTGCGGATCAACGTCAAGGCCCCAGAGACGACCGAGGCCTATCTGGCGTTCGGGGATTGGCCGCGGGGGTCGCGCGTCTTCAATCTCAGCCCGTCCGGCGACCTGGCCGAAGCCGCCGCCAACCTGTTCTCGTACCTGCGCGCCGCCGACCGTCTTCGCCCCTCGGCCATCGCCGTCGCGCCGATCCCGGAAGACGGCCTGGGCGAAGCGATCAATGACCGGCTGCGTCGCGCGGCCGGCTTCGTAGGATAGACCGATGAAGAGCAAGACCCGGATCATGTATGTCGAGGACAAGTCCAAGGGCATCAACGGGCCGGCGCGGATCGGGCGGGTCGTCTCGTCCAAGAGCGGCGAGACCCTGCACTATGCCGGCCAGACGTTCACGGCGTTGCGCCACTCGGGCCTGAAGGCCAACTTCCAGGACAGCGTGACTGGCCATCCGTACTGGATCGCCCGGGCGCGCAAGGATGGCGCCGACCGGCTGTTCAAGGGCGCGGGCGATCCGGCCGTGATCGACGACAATGTGCGCGAGGAATATTGGCGCGACATCCGGGGCCTTCTCGACCCCGCCTTGGGTTAGGTCCGCGACGCCGTAGACGCTGACATCGACCCAATCCGCCGCTTATACTGAGCGCCATGATCAAGCCCGTTCCCGCCGATGTCGTCTCCCGGATCAAGGCCGTGCTCGGCGAGGGCGGCTGGAGCCAGGATCCGGATGTGCTGGCGCCGCACCTCGTCGAATGGCGCGGTCGCTGGCGGGGCGAGACGCCGCTGCTGGTGACGCCGCGCACGACCGCCGAGGTCGCCGCCGTGGTCGGCGTCTGCGCGGCCGAGGGCGTGGCGATCACGCCTCAGGGCGGCAATACCGGCCTCGTCGCCGGCCAGATCCCGCACGGCGAGATTCTGCTCTCGACCCAGAAGCTGAAGGCGATCCGCGATGTCGACCCGCTCGACGACGCCATGGTGCTGGAGGCCGGCGTCACGCTGCACGAAGCCCACCAGCAGGCCGCCCGGGTCGGCCGGCGCTTCACGGTCGGCGTGGCCTCGGAAGGCTCCTGCACGATCGGGGGGCTGATCTCGACCAACGCCGGCGGCACGGCCGTGCTGCGCTATGGCATGATGCGCGAGCAGGTGCTGGGCGTCGAGGCGGTGCTGCCCAATGGCGAGATCTGGAACGGCCTCAAGCGCCTGCGCAAGGACAATACCGGCTACGACCTCAAGCAACTGCTGATCGGCGCCGAGGGCACGCTGGGCATCGTCACCGCGGCCTCGCTGAAGCTGCACGCGCCGCTGGCCTCGCGGGCGGTGGCGATCGTGGGCCTCAACGCGCCGGCCGACGCGATCCAGCTTCTCGCGAGGGCGAAAGACGAGACCGGTGGCGCGGTCGAGGCCTTCGAACTGATGAGCTTGCTGGGTTTCGCCCTGACCATCCGCAACGTGCCCGGCCTGCGCGATCCGCTGCCGAGCGAGCATCCCTGGTACGTGCTGATCGAGATCGCCAGCGGCGAGCCCGGGACGGCCGAGGCGGCGTTGGAACGCCTGCTGGCCAAGGCCCTGGGCGACGGCTTGATCGCCGACGCCGCCGTCGCGCAGACCGAGACGCAAGAGAAGACCTTCTGGCACATCCGCGAGGGGCACTCGGCGGGCCAGAAGCCCGAGGGCGCGGTGTGGAAGCACGACATCTCGGTGCCGGTCTCGAAGATCCCGGCGTTCATTGAAAAGGCCGACGCGGCGCTGGAGGAAGCTTTCCCCGGCGTGCGCATCATCGCTTTCGGCCATGTCGGCGACGGTAATGTCCACTACGACGTGCTCAAACCCGTTGGCGCGGATGATGACGCTCATGACGCCCAGCGCGAGCAGGGCGCCAGGATCGTCCACGACATCACGGCCAGCTTCGCCGGCTCGATCAGCGCCGAGCACGGCCTGGGGGCGATGAAGACGGCCGAGGCCCTGACCTACAAGGACCCGATCGAGGTCGCGGCCCTGCGCGCGATCCGGGGGGCTCTGGACCCCAAGCGGATCATGAACCCCAGGATTCTGTTCTAGGCGGCGGCTTTGGCCAGGGCGCGTCGCTTGCGGACGCGCAGGGCCTGCAGGACCAGCACGCCGATCGCGCCAGCCGGGATCGTGGCCTTGTAGAAGCCGGCCTGCGAGCCGGGACCCAGCACGTTGATCGCCAGGGGTATGAAGCCCCAGTGGCCCGTGCCCTGTTGCATCCAGAACGCGCCGACGCCGACGAAGCACATCAGCGCCCACACGATGCGGAACTTCAGTGTCCGGTCGCGGGCGACCAGGAACGCGGCCACGACCATCGGCAGCGGCCAGGCGAGAGCGGCCACGAGGCCAAAAGTCTGGGTCATGGGCGCTGCATAGCCGTCTCGCCCGGATGGGTCGAGCCGCCTTCACGGTTACTCAACTCCTAGGCGTCCATAAGGCGCACCTGTCAGGGGATGGGCGGGGAAAGATCATGAAGTTTGGTTTGGTCGCGTCGGCGTCCGCGTGCGTCCTGCTCTGCGCTTGCGCGTCGGTGACGCGCGGCTCGACCGACGCCTGGGAGGTCAACAGCGACCCGATCGGCGCCAAGGTCGAGACCACCAACGGCCACTTCTGCGAAGCGACGCCGTGCGCGATCCGCATGAGCCGCAAGAGCGAGTTTGTCGCCACCGTCACCAAGCCGGGGTACCGCCCGGCCACCATCACCGTCACCCACAAGACCGCCAAGGCGGGCGCCGCCGGCATGGCCGGCAACGTCCTGATCGGTGGTCTGATCGGGGTCGGCATCGACTCCGCCACCGGGGCCACCCAGGACCTCGTGCCCAATCCGGCCTTCGTGAAGCTGGAGCGGACTGGACCTTACGACCCGCCGGCCGAGCTCCTGCCGCCGGAGCCTGTCCCGCCGCCGCCGGCCGTTCCGCAACCGGCCTATGCGCCCGAACCGGTCGCGGCGCCGCCGATCTACACACCGGCTCCGCCGCCCTCCCGCGCGCCGACCTACGCACCGGCGGCGCCGACGGTCTACACGCCCACACCGCTCTCCGGGGGGCCGGTCGCGCCGCCGCCGCCGGCGGTCGTGAGCAGCAGCAACATCATCAAGGGCACGGCCTTCCTGCGCACGCGCAATGGCCAGACCCGCAGCTGCGCCGGCTCGCCGGTGCGGCTGTTCCCGCGCGGTCCTTCCACTATCGCCTTCGTGCGCCAGGCCTATGGTTCGGAGCAGGGCGGCTTCGCCCGCCGGACGAGCTGGGAGCCTCAGCCGTTCGATCCGGTCGTCACGATCGAGACCTGCGACGCTCAGGGCGGCTTCGCTTTCGACCGCCTGCCCGACGGCGACTATTACGTCGCCGCCGTGGTCAGCATCGAGAGCCCGGCCGGCGATGGCGGCGGCTATATGGTCCAGGAGGGCGGCACGATCGTCACCCTGGTCTCGGTCTCGGGCGGCGCGGTCAAGCCGATCGTCCTGACCCGTTAGGTCTCCGGCACCCCGGCCATCATCGCCTTCAGAGCCCCCAGGTGGCCCTTCAGCGCCTTGCGTCCGGGACTGGTCAGCGACAGCCAGGTGCGCTGGCGGCCCTCCGAGGCGGCCTTGCGGACCTTGACGTAGCCGGCTTCCTCCAAGGTCTTCACGTGTTTGCTGAGCACCGATTCCGAGACGTCCAGCGCCTCGCGGACGGTGGCGAAGTCGATGGTCTCCATCGCCGCCAGCATGCAGCACATCTGCAGGCGATTGGGGGCGTGGATCACCGGGTCCAGTTCCACGCTCACAGCGAGCCGCCGTCGCGCAGGTCGGCGCGGAAGGCCGCTTCCCAGACGAAGCCGCCGATGGTGACGATCACGGCGACAAGCGCGCCGAACACCCACGGCGCGGCGACCACGTCGCGCTCCAACGCCAACCAGACCGAGATCGCCGCGCATAGCGTCGTGAGGATCGCCAGGCCGATGGCGACCCAGCGTGTGCGTCCGGCGCGATAGCCGCTGACCCACATGCCGGTGTGGCGCTTATAGGCGCGCACGAGCAGCACCAGGCCCACCAAGAACACCGCGTAGTAGATGAACTTGGCCAGGATCGGCTGAGTCTGGACGGCCACCATGCCCCCCGCGAGCAGGCCCAGCGCCGGGTGGTACCAGATCGGCGCCTTGGCGCGTTCGGCCAGGTCGGTATTGGCGGCTTCGACCTCGGCCAGCATCCGCAGGGCGTCTTCGTCTCGGGTCATGGCGACTTCCTTACTTTCCATTGCGGAAAGTCATAACCCTCTACTTTCCAGTGTGGCAAGTGAAAACTTTCCAACATGGAAAGTGATGAACTCGACAACCTCGACCGGGGCGAGCTTGATGGCGGCATGAGCACGCTCTTCCGCTTCGCCAGCGCTGTCCGGCGTCACGCCGAGGTCGAGGCCTGGTTCTCGGCCGACGATCCGCTGCGCCGGCTTGTCGAGCCCTGGTTCGGGCGCCTGCGGGCCAGCGGCGGCGACGTTCGCGAACTGCTGCATGACGGCCATCCGACCGCCTGCGTCGACGACGCCGCCTTCGCCTATGTCGACGCCTTCGCCGCCCATGCCAGCATCGGTTTCTACGCGGGCGCGTCGCTGCCTGATCCGGGCCGTCTGCTCGAAGGGACGGGCAAGCGGATGCGGCACGTCAAACTGCGCTGGGGCCAGCCGATCGACGAGGCGGCCTTGGTCGAGCTGATCGCCGCCGCCCATGCGGACATGCGGCGGCGTGTCGACTCAGGGGAATGACATAGCTGGCGCCGTCGCCCCTAAGCCTCTATCTCCCGGCCATGCTGATGGTCATCTCGCCCGCCAAGTCGCTGGACTTCACCGCACCCAAGGATGTGCTGCCGCTCACCACGCCGGCGCTGAAGCCCCAGATCGCCGAACTGGCCAAGGTCACGCGCAAGCTGACCGCGCCCGACCTCAAGCGGCTGATGCACATCTCCGACGCCCTGGCCAAGCTGAACCGCGAGCGATTCCAGGCTTTCGACTCCGAGCTCGAGGATGGCCTGCAGGCGATCATCGCCTTCAACGGCGATGTCTATGCCGGTCTGGCCGCCCGCGAGCTGGACCGTCCGGCCCTGGAGTGGGCCCAGGATCACCTGCGGATCCTGTCGGGCCTCTACGGCGTGCTGCGCCCGTTCGACGCCCTGCAGCCCTATCGCCTGGAGATGGGCGCGCGGCTGAAGACCAAGCGTGGCAGCAACCTCTACGACTTCTGGGGCGAGACGATCTCCATGACCCTGAACGCCGCCGCCGAGGGCCACGACGACCCGACCCTGGTGAACCTGGCGAGCCAGGAGTATTTCGGCGCCGTCGACGCCAAGGCCCTGAAGCTGCCGGTGGTCACCTGCCACTTCAAGGAAGAGAAGCACGGCGAGCTGCGGGTGCTGGGCTTCTTCGCCAAGAAGGCGCGGGGCCGCATGGCCCGCTACATCATCGACAACCGGATCGACCGCGCCGAAGGGCTGAAGCGGTTCGACCTGGATGGCTACGCCTTCAAGCCGAACCTTTCGACCGAGGCCGACTGGGTTTTCGCTCGCCCGCAGCCCTGAATTCATCTATCGATGAATTTATAAGCGCTCGCCTCTCGCATGGGCGAGCTATATGCTGCGTCGCAGCAAATGCAGGGAGCGTGAGCGCATGGCCGTGGATTTCGGTTTGCAGGGGCAGGTCGCCATCGTCACCGGCTCGACCAGCGGCATCGGTCACGCCTTGGCCGACGCGCTCGCCGCCCAGGGCTGCAACATCGTCATGAACGGCTTGGGCGAGATGAACGCCATCGAGCGCGCCCGGGCCGAGATGGCCGAAACCCACGGCGTCGAGGTGCTGTATCACGGCGCCGACATGACCAAGCCCGACCAGATCGCCGACATGGTCCGCGCCGCCAAGGCCGAGTTCGGCGAGCTGGACATCCTGGTCAACAACGCCGGCGTCCAGCACGTGGCCCCGATCGAGGACTTCCCGGACGACAAGTGGGACCTGATCATCGCGATCAACCTGTCGTCGGCCTTCCACGCGACCAAGGCGGCCGTGCCGATCATGAAGGAGCAGGGACGCGGGCGGATCGTCAACATCGCTTCGGCGCATGGTCTGGTCGCCTCGCCGTTCAAGTCGGCCTATGTCGCGGCCAAGCACGGCATCCTGGGCCTGACCAAGACGGTGGCCCTCGAGGTCGCCGAGCACGGAATCACCTGCAACGCCATCTGCCCCGGCTTCGTGAAACTCCGCTGGTCGAGGCCCAGATCGCCGATCAGGCCAAGGCCCGCGGCATCTCTGAAGAGGCGGTGATGAAGGACGTGATCCTGGCCGCCCAACCGACCAAGCAGTTCGTCACCTTCGAACAGCTGGGCGGCATGTTGCTCTATCTGGTCTCCGACGCCGGGGCTTCGGCCAATGGCGCGGCGTTCCAGGTCGACGGCGGCTGGGTCGCGCAATAGGCTGGGCCGCGTGCCCATCCCGCCCTTCATCAAGAAGAAGTCCGGCCCCCGGACGCTGAGCCTGGCCCTGCAGGGCGGGGGCTCGCACGGGGCGTTCGAGTGGGGCGTGCTCGACCGCCTGCTGGAGGAGGACGATCTGGAGATCCGGGCGGCCACCGCCGCCTCGGCTGGGGCGATGAACGCCGTCTGCCTGGCCCAGGGCCTGATCGACGACGGCAAGGCCGGGGCCAGGAAGCGTCTCGATCTTCTGGCGGCAGGTGAACCGGCAGGGCGGGCGCAACGTCTTCGGCGACACCTCGATCTGGACCACCGCCTTCGGCGGCGGGGCCGACTGGCTGAAGAACACTCCCGGCTGGCGGATGGCCGAGACCTTCGCCCTGTCGCTCAGCCCCTACGAGTTCAATCCGTTCAACCTGAACCCGCTGCACGACACGCTGGAAGCCGAGATCACCTTCAGCCAGATCCGCGAGAAGAGCCCGATCAAGCTCTATGTCGCCGCCACGGCGGTGCGGACCAGCAAGTCGGTGATCTTCCGCGAGACCGAGCTGACGTCCCGCCACATCATGGCCAGCGCCTGCCTGCCGCAGGTTTTTCAGGCCGTGGAGATCGACGGCGAGCCTTACTGGGACGGTGGCTTCCTGGCCAATCCGCCCCTGTGGCCGCTGTTCTATGACGACACCCCCGACGACATTCTGATCGTCAGCCTCAACCCGTTCGTCCGCGAGGAGACGCCCAAGTCGCCGGGCGAGATCATGGATCGGCTGAACGAGATCACCTTCAACGCCTCCCTGGCCTCGGAGCTTAGGGCCATCGGCTTCGTGCAGAAGCTGCTGGACGACGGCCTGCTGAAGGACACCGCCCGGGGCCGCTACCGCCGGATGCTGGTCCACGCCATCACCGCCGACAAGCCGCTGGCGGATCTGTCGCTCTCCACCAAGTTCAACACCGAGTGGAGTTTCCTGACCGATCTCAAGGCGCGAGGGCGCAAGGCGGCGGAAGCTTGGCTGGCCGACTGCGGAAACTGCATCGGTGTGAAGTCCAGCGTCGATCTCAAGGTCGGCTTCCCCTGAAGGACCTGGCCATGAACCACCCCGTGCCGACCGTCGGCGTCGTCTGTCTGCGCGGCGACGAGGTCCTGCTGATCCGACGCGGCACGCCGCCCCGGCTGAACCAGTGGAGCCTGCCGGGCGGAAGGCTGGAATGGGGAGAGACCCTGGAGGTCGCCGCCTTGCGCGAGCTCAAGGAAGAGACCGGCGTCGAGGCCGAGCTGCTGGGCCTGCTGGACGTGGTCGACGGCGTGTTTCCTGCCCGTCCAGGCGGCGAGATCACCCGCCACTACGTGATGATCGACTACGCCGCCCGCTGGACCGGCGGCGAGCCGGTGGCCGGCGACGACGCGGCCGAGGCGAAGTTCGTGACGCTGGACGAGGCCATGGCCCTGGTCGAGTGGGAGGAAACACGGCGGGTGATCGCGGAGACGTATCAGCGGTTCGGGGCTTAGACGCCCCTCCGTCACGGCGCTTCGTTGCGTCCAGCCATCGCCCGTGTTCAATCCACCCCATGACCCTCGTCGAAGCCCGCGCCCCGCGCACCTCTCTCAGCCCCAACGCCCTGATCCTTATCGCCGCGTGCGTGGGTCTGGGCTGGGCGGTGGCGGCCGAGCTGCCGCCCGCCGGACCGCTGACCTTCGCCTTTGTCGCCGCGACCTGGATCCTCAGCGTCGGGATCCACGAGTTCGGCCACGCCTTCGTCGCGCACAAGGCCGGCGACACGACGATCGTCGAGAAGGGCTACCTGACTCTCGACCCACTCAAGTACTCGGACCTCGTCACCACCATCATCTTCCCGCTGATCGCCCTGGCCCTGGGCGGCATCGGCTTTCCCGGCGGGGCGGTCTATCTGCGCGAGGACCTGATGCGGTCCAAGGGCTGGCGGTCGCTGGCCTCGCTGGCCGGACCGCTGGGGACGCTGGTGGTGCTGGTCGCCCTGGCGGTCGCCCTGCCGTTCGTCGCCTCCGGTCCGCTCTACAACGCCCTGTCGCTGCTGGCCCTGCTGCAGGCCAGCGCCCTGGTCTTGAACCTCCTGCCGATCCCGGGCCTGGACGGCTACGGCGTCATCCGGCCGTTCCTCTCAGACGGCGTGCGGGCCAGGCTGGTCAAGATCGAGCGGATCGGCTTTCTCATCCTGTTCGCCCTGATCTTCTGGGTCCCCGGGGTCAGCGGCTTCATCTTCGGCGCGGCCCTGCTGGTCACCGACCTCCTGGGCGTGTCGCGGCCGGCCGTCGGCGCCGGCTGGCAAGCCTTCCACTTCTGGGGCTCTTGACCTTCCGCGCCTGACCCTCTCTCCTTCAAACAAGCGTTTCAGAGAGAAGAAGAGGGAGGTTCGCCATGGGCTACGCGCCGTTCAATCTGTCGGGCAAGGTGGCCCTGGTCACCGGCGGCAATCGCGGCATCGGCCTGGGCATGGCCAAGGCGATGGCGCAGGCTGGCGCCGACATCGTCATCTGGGGCTCCAATCCCGAGCGCAATCTCGAGGCCGAGAAGCAGCTGACCACGCTGGGCGTGCGGGTGAAGGCCCAGACCGTCGACGTCTCCGACGAGGATCAGGTCCGCGAAGGCATGGAGGAGGCCGTGGCCGCCATGGGCCGGGTCGACAGCGTCTTCGCCAATGCCGGCGTCGGCTTTGGTTCGCCCTCGTTCGTCGAGATGAAGACCGAGACCTATCGCAAGGTGCTGTCGGTCAATCTGGACGGTGTGTTCTTCACCCTGCGCGAGGCCTGCCGCCACATGGTCGAGCGCGCCAAGACCGGCGATCCGGGCGGTTCGCTGGTCGGGGTGGCCTCGCTGGCCGCCATCGAGGGCGCGGCCCGCAACGAGGCCTATGCGGCCACCAAGGGCGCGGTGATCTCGATGATCAAGTCGGTCGCCGTCGAGCACGCCCGCTATGGCGTGCGCGCCAACGCCATCCTGCCGGGCTGGATCGCCACCGACATGACGGCCGGGGCGCAGGAGAACGCCGCCTTCGCCGAGAAGGTCATTCCGCGCGTGCCGGCCCGCCGCTGGGGCGAGCCCGAGGATTTCGGCGGCATGGCCGTCTATCTGGCCTCGGACGCGTCGAGCTACCACTCGGGCACGACCATCGTCATCGACGGCGGATACTCGATCTTCTGACGGCGTGTTTCTTGGACTCTGAAGTCCAATAAAAACCCAGGTAAAACAGGGTCTTGCGGAACGGTCCGCGCGGTGAGAAGCTTTCTCCACGGCAGCCTGGACATCAGATCCGGGCGCCGACGAGGAAACAAAGACGATGACGCCCCAAGACGTTGTCAGCCTGGCCCCGCCGCGCGGCTTTCTGACGCTGATCGCCCTGGTCCTGACGGCCATGGCCAGCTGCTTCTGGACCGCCGAGTCCGACGTCGAGACCGAACTGGTCCGCCACAACTAGGCTGGGCTAACCTCGCGGCACGCTTGCGGGCGCGGGCGCGGCGCGAAATCCTCCCTGAAAATAACGGGAGGAACGGTCATGGGCCTGCGCACGCCGCTCTGCGATCTACTGCATATCGAGCATCCGATCCTTCTGGCCGGCATGGGCGGGGTGTCCTATGCGCCGCTGGCGGCGGCGGTGTCGAACGCCGGCGGCTACGGCGTGCTGGGCATGGCCGGGACCTCGCCGGACTTCATCCGTGACCAGATGCGCGAGGTCAGAAGCCTCACCGACAAGCCGTTCGGCGTCGACCTGCTGGCCGCCACGCCCGACGCGCTGACCGCCAGTGTCGAGGTGATCATCGAGGAGGGCGCCTCGTCCTTCATCGCCGGCCTTGGCGTGCCGCTGCCGATCATCGCGCGCCTCAAGGCGGCCGGCCTGAAGGTCATGGTCGTCTGCGGGGCGGTGAAACACGCGGTCAAGGCCGAGCAGGCCGGCTGCGACGCCGTCATCTGCCAGGGCGGGGAGGGCGGCGGCCACACCGGTCTGGTCGGCACCTTGCCGCTGGTCGCGCAGTCGGTCGAGGCCGTGAAGATCCCTGTCGTGGCGGCGGGGGGGCTCTATGATGGCCGGGGCCTCGCGGCGGCCCTGGCCCTGGGCGCCCAGGGCGTCTGGATGGGCACGCGCTTCATCGCCAGCCTTGAGGCTCACGCCGGCGACCTCTATCGCCAGGCGGTGGTCGAGGCGGCCGACGAGGACACGGTCCGCACCCGCTGCTACTCGGGCAAGCCGATGCGGGTGAAGAAGAACCCCTATGTCGACGACTGGGAGGGCCGGCCATCCGACATTCAGCCTTTCCCCCAGCAGGCCATGATCTCGATCCGGGCGGGGGCCATGGGCGGCATCGGCGGCCAGATCGAGGGTCTCGACCCGGTTAAGTCCTGCTTCGCCATGGGTCAGAGCGCCGGTGGCGTGCGCGAGGTGCTGCCGGCCGGCGAGATCGTGGCGCGGCTCGTCAGCGAGGCCGAGGCGGCGCTGGACCGGGCGAACGCCTTCCGTGTCTAACGCTTGTGCGGGGGCAGGATCCGCTGGAAGTGCGCCTCGAAGACCGCGTGGCATTCGCAGGCGCGCTTTTCCAGGCCAGGACGGTCCAGCACCTCGACCTTGCCGCGGCCGATGTGGATGACCTTGGCGTCCTGCAGGACACGGGCGACGGCGCTGATCGTCGTGCGCTGCACGCCCAGCATCTGGGCCAGGGTCTCCTGGGTCAGGCGGATCGGCTCCTTGCCCGAGCGATCGTGGGCGAACTGCAGCCAGCGGCAGACGCGTTGCTCGATCGGATGCAGGGCATTGCAGGCGGCGACCTGCATCATCTGGGCGATGAAGGCGTCGGCGGCGCGATCGAACAGGTCGCCGACCACGGCATGGCGAAGCTTGACCTCTTCCAGCCTCGCGGTCGGCAGGCAGAAGGCGTGGCCGGGCACGCGGACGACGGCGCGACCATAGGCGGGCTTGAAGCCGGCGCTGACCACGCCGCCGATCGCGCCTTCGAAGCCGATGCTGGCGGCCTCGATCTCCTGACCGTCCGAGGTCACCACCAGCAGCGAGGCCTGGGTGGGGCCGCAGGGCAGGTAGGTGTGCTCGACGTCGTCCCCGACATCGAACAGCACGGCGTCGGCCGGCAGGTCGACGAGAATCATGTGCGCGGCCAGTTCGGCCAGGGCGTCCGGGCGCAGGGCGGCCAGCAGACGGTTGGAATCATAGGTCGGGGCGGCGTCGCCCTCGGCGGCGCTGCGGACGATGCGGGTGATGGCGGTCATGCGTGCCTCCCGTGAAGCTCGACAGCATAAGCGCGCGGCGCACGGCTTAGTTTCCCGTGGACGGCGGAACTTCTCCAAAGCACCCTCCGCAAGGGCCAGGGAGTAGACCCATGATCGCCAAGCGACACCTGCGGCGGAGGCTGAGCCAGTACGGAGCGCTGTGGCTCGGATCGTTCGTCGTCACCTTGCTGGTCATGGCCGCCATGGTCTTCGGCGTGGGCGCGCCGCTGGCGGAGACCGCCGACCTCGCCCTGCCGATCGCCCTGGCCCTGCTGGGCCTGGCGGTGATCACCGGCGTCGGGATCACGTTAGCCCAGGACGTCAGCCTGTCGACCAAGTCGCTGATCACGGCCCTGGCGCTGCTGCTGGTCCTGCCGCTGCTGTGGGCGCCGGTGCTGGCGGTGATCGTCACCGCCGCCATCGCCGGAGCGTCGGTGGAATATTCCACCGCCTACGCTCAGTTCCGGATCGCGGTCAGCCACCTGATCTACCCGCTGGTGGCGATGCTGGGCGAAGACCCGCTGGTCGGCTTCGTCTGGCAGGCGTTCCAGGTCGTCGCTTCCGTGGTGGGCGCGGTCGCGTCGATCCTGCAGGTGTGGCGGGTCATCAAGCCGTTCCTGTACGGCGACGAGGAAGAGACGGTCGAGGCCTAGGTGTTCAGCTCAGCGTTGTCGGGCCGGGCAGCACCCCGTCCTCTTCCTGTTCGTGCAGCATCACATGCAGGCCCAGGCCGGCTGGATGCTCGGCCAGGCGTCGGGCCGCGGCGCTGGCTTCGCCGCGCGTTTCATAGGCGCCAAAGCGCAGGTTGTCGCCGATGATGGACCAGCGATCGCGGACCCGAACGACACCATAATGCACCTCAGTCATGGGCAGACCTCCTTGCAGTATCCACAGGGAGCGCCCGATCCGTGGCGATCACAAGGCCCTTATTGTTCAAGCTTTTTTGACACCGAGGGACATCTTGTCCCCAAGCGGAGGCCGGCCGCTCGCCCGTCAGGCGCGGGACGGTGACAGGCGGGCGCGGTTTGGCGATAACAGGCTCATGTCGCGTCCGTTCCTTATCGGCGTCCTCCTCGGCGCCCTCGTCGTTTCGCCGGTCCTGGCCCCCAAGGCGTTCGGTCAGGAACGGGCCGCCGACGAGCGTCAGCGTCTGCTGGACCTGGCCTATACGCTGGGCGAGAGCCACGCCCTGCGCCAGGCCTGCGAGGGCGTCGACGACCAGTACTGGCGCTCGCGCATGGTTCGCCTGACCGAGGTGGAGCAGGCCGACCAGGCCTTCGACGCCCAGATGCGCGAGCGGTTCAACACCGGCTTCGCCTCGCGCCGCAGCGAATATCCGGTCTGCGATGACGCCAGCCGCAAGGCCGAGCAGGCCGCCGCCCGCAAGGGCCAGGCCCTGGCCCAGAGGCTCTCGCAGTCGATGCGCCCCACGCCTCCGCCGCCCGCGCCGGATTCCATGGCGGACGGCGAAGGAGCGCGCTAACCTCTACCCAGGTTTGTAGAGGAGCGTCGCTCTTGGGCACGTCCATCGTCGTAATCGTCCTGCTGGTCCTGGCCTTCGTGCTGGTGATGAGCGTCATCAAGATCGTGCCGCAGGGGCGCGAATTCACCGTCGAGCGGTTCGGCCGCTACACTCGGACCTTGAAGCCCGGCATCAGTATCCTGACCCCGTTCGTCGAGACGATCGGGCGCAAGGTGAACATGATGGAGCAGGTGCTGGACGTCCCCCAGCAGGAGGTCATCACCAAGGACAACGTGTCGGTGAAGGTCGACGCCATCGTCTTCATCCAGGTGATGGACGCCGCCGCCGCCGCCTACCGGGTCGACAATCTGATGTACGCCATCACCCAGCTGGCCCAGACCAACCTGCGCACCGTCGTCGGCTCGATGGAGCTGGACGAGGTGCTGAGCCAGCGCGACGCGATCAACACCAGGCTGCTCTCGACCATCGACCACGCCACCGGCCCGTGGGGCGTCAAGGTGGCGCGGATCGAGATCAAGGACCTGACGCCGCCGCCGGACATCACCAACGCCATGGCCCGCCAGATGAAGGCCGAGCGCGAGAAGCGCGCGGTGATCACCGAGGCGGAAGGTGAGAAGCAGTCCCAGATCGCCCGCGCCGAGGGCCAGAAGCAGTCGGCCATCCTGCAGGCCGAGGGCCGCCGCGAGGCCGCCTTCCGCGACGCCGAGGCCCGCGAACGGGAAGCCGAGGCCGAGGCCAAGGCGACCACCTTCGTGTCCGAAGCCATCGCCAAGGGCGACGTCAACGCCATCAACTATTTCATCGCCCAGAAGTATGTCGAAGCCTTCGGCGAACTGGCCCGCAGTCCGCAGCAGAAGACGGTGATCGTGCCGGCCGACTTCTCGGGCCTGACCGGGACCGTCGCGGGGGTCGCCGAGCTGATCAAGAGCCTGGGCGCCGATACGCCGAAGGCGCCGCCGCCGCCGCGGTCTTCGTCGACCGCCGCGCCGGTCAGCGCTCAGGGCGCCCCGCCGCCCGTCGGCAAGCGCGGAGCCTGAGGTCATGGGCGCGATCGCCGGCTTCTACGCTCTGCAACCGTTCTGGCTGTGGCTGGCCGTCGCGGCCATCTGCCTGGCCATCGAGGTTTCGACCGGGACGGGCTGGCTCCTTTGGCCGGCGGCCAGCGCCTTCGTCATCGGCCTGATCGCTCAGGCCCTGCATCCGGGCGCCGTGCTCGAGATCGGCCTGTTCGCCATCCTGACCATCGCCTCGACCTATCTGGCCCGCCGCTTCCTGCGGCCGGTGCTGGAGCCGACGGGACCGGACCTCAACGACCCACTGAAGCGGCTGATCGGCCAGCGCGGCCAGGTGCTGTCGACCTTTGAGCAAGGGCGCGGCCGGGTGTTCGTCGACGGCAAGGACTGGGCGGCCGAGACCGAGGAGCCGATCCCCGCCATCAGCCAGGAAGTGGTGGTCATCGGCCTCAATGGCGCGGTGCTGAAGGTCCGCAAGATTCCGACCTGACGGAAACCTGCTGACAGAACGCGGCGCCGCCCCTGTTATCCGCCGACGGCGACACCATTTGAGCCCCGCATCAGCCACCTTGCAGGGCATGCGCGGCGCTGAGCCTCGTATCGGGGCATCGTCGCGTTTAGGGGAGACGGCGTGACTTCAATCATATCGGTGAAGGGTCTGACCAAGACCTATGCGTCTGGCCATCAGGCCCTCAAGACGATCAACCTGGACATCGAGAGGGGCGAGATCTTCGCCCTCCTGGGCCCGAACGGGGCCGGCAAGACCACCCTGATCAGCATCATCTGCGGCATCGTCAATCCCAGCCTGGGCGTCGTCCTGGCCGACGGCCACGACGTGGTGAAGGACTATCGCGCCGCCCGCACCAAGATCGGCCTGGTGCCGCAGGAACTGCACACCGACGCCTTCGAGACGGTCTGGGCCACGGTCAGCTTCTCGCGCGGCCTGTTCGGCAAGCCGCGCAATGACGCCCTGATCGAGAAGATCCTTCGCGACCTGTCCCTGTGGGACAAGAAGGACAGCAAGATCATGGCGCTGTCGGGCGGCATGAAGCGCCGGGTGATGATCGCCAAGGCCCTGAGCCACGAGCCGACCATCCTGTTCCTGGACGAGCCCACCGCCGGCGTCGACGTCGAGCTGCGCCGCGACATGTGGGAGATGGTCCGCCAGCTGCGCGAGAATGGCGTCACCATCATCCTGACCACCCACTATATCGAGGAGGCCGAGGAGATGGCCGACCGGATCGGGGTGATCAACAAGGGCGAGATCATCCTGGTCGAAGACAAGACCGTGCTGATGCGCAAGCTGGGCAAGAAACAGCTGACCGTGCACCTGCGCGAGCCGCTGACGGCCCTGCCGGCCGGCCTGGACGACGCTTCGCTCAGCCTGATCAACGACGGCGCTGACCTCGTCTACACCTTCGACGCCCAGGCCGACGACACCGGCATCGCCGATCTGCTCAAGCGCCTCGCCGAGCACGGCGTCGACTTCAAGGACCTGAAGACCGACCAGAGCTCTCTGGAAGACATCTTCGTCAGCCTGGTGAGGGCCCCGCAATGAACCTCTTCGCGATCAAGGCCATCTACCGCTTCGAGATGGCGCGGTGGTTCCGCACCCTGCTGCAGAGCATCCTGGCGCCGGTCATCTCGACCTCGCTCTATTTCGTGGTGTTCGGCTCGGCGATCGGCTCGCGCATGCAGTCGATCGACGGCGTCAGCTACGGCGCCTTCATCATCCCGGGCCTGATCATGCTGTCGCTGCTCAGCGAGAGCATCTCCAACGCCTCGTTCGGCATCTACATGCCCAAGTGGGCCGGCACGATCTACGAGCTGCTCTCGGCCCCGGTGGCCTGGTTCGAGGCGGTCACCGGCTATGTCGGCGCCGCCGCCACCAAGTCGATCTGCCTGGGCCTGCTGATCCTGGCCACCGCCCGGATCTTCGTGCCGTTCGAGATCGCCCACCCGTTCGTGATGCTGCTGTTCCTCGTCTTGACCTCGATCACCTTCAGCCTGTTCGGCTTCATCATCGGGGTCTGGGCCGACAATTTCCAGAAGCTGCAGATCGTGCCCGCCCTGATCGTGACGCCGCTGACCTTCCTGGGCGGCAGCTTCTACTCGATCAAGATGCTGCCGGAGGTCTGGCAGAAGGTCACCCTGTTCAACCCGGTGGTCTATCTGATCAGCGGCTTCCGCTGGAGCTTCTACGGCCAGTCGGACGTCGGCGTCGGCGTCAGCCTGGCCATGACCGGCGTGTTCCTGGTCGTCTGCCTGACGGCGGTGGGCTGGATCTTCAAGACGGGTTACCGGCTGAAGGTCTAGTCTTCCTAGTCTTCCTAGTCTTCCTCGGGGGCGTCCTCGACCGGCGTCCCCGCCTTCAGTCCTTTCATGCCGCTCGCGGCGCCGCCCTTCGCGACCAGCGCCGCCTCGGCCGCGCGGACCATCGGGCGTTCGCCGTTGAAAGCGGCCAGCAGCCGCAGGGTCTCGAAGACGCTGGGATCGGCGCGGGTGTCGATCTCGGGCTGCTGAACGATCAGGTGCAGGCCGCGCCCGTGCAGCCTCAGCGCCATGTCCAGCAGGTCGACCATTGTCCCGGCCAGGGCGTGGAAACTCGGGACCGCCAGGGCTCCGCCATCTTCCAGGGCTTCCAGCGCCCGCTCCAGCCCGGGGCGCACCACGCCGGTGGTCAGGCAGCGATCGCTGAATACCTCTTCGCAGCCCAGCAGCAGCAGGCGTTCCTCCTGGGCGGGGCTGAAGAAGGTCCCGCGCACGGGCGGCACGCGATAGTAGCCGACGAGTTTCATGCGGCGGTGCTTTGCAGACCCCGCGTGCGCTGGCGAGTGGATTTCGCGGGCGTCCACAGCTTGGCGCCTAGCCGCGCGCGAACCGCGCCCGGTAGGCGCCGGGTGTCGTCGAGAACTGGCGACGGAAGTGGTGACGCAGGGCTGGCGCGCCCAGGCCCACGGCCTCGGCGACCTGCTCGATCCCGGCCGGCGAGGTCTCCAGCAGGTCCCGCGCCCGGTTCAGGCGTTCGGCCAGCAGCCACCGGGCCGGGGTCCCGCCGGTGGCGGCCTCGAAGCGGCGCAGGAAGGTCCGCTCGCTCATCCCCGCCGCGCCGGCCAGGGTCTTGATCGTATGGTCGCCGGCCAGATCGGCGCGCATCCGGTCGAGGATCGGCGAGAGCCGCGAAGCCTCGTGCGCCACGGGCACGGGCCGCTCGACGAACTGGGCCTGGCCGCCGTCGCGATGCGGCGGCACGACCAGGCGGCGGGCCACGGTGTTGGCGGCCTCGGGTCCGAAGTCGCGGCGGATCAGGTGCAGGCCCAGGTCGATGCCCGCCGCGCTGCCGGCCGAGGTCAGGAGGTCGCCCTCGTCGACATAGAGCACGTCCGGCTGAACCGCGATCGCCGGATAGCGCTCGCGTAGCGCGTCGGCATAGCGCCAGTGGGTCGTGGCCCGGCGTCCGTCCAGCAGGCCCGTGGCCGCCAGCACGAACACGCCCGAGCAGATCGACATCAGCCGCGCGCCGTTGGCGTGAGCCTTCCGCAGCGCCTCGATCAGCGGGGCGGGCGCGGGGTGATCCATCCCCCGCCAGCCCGGGGCGACGATGACGCTGGCCTCGCTCAGCAGCTCCAGTCCGCCGTCGCCGACGATCCGCACGCCGCCCAGGCCGCGCAGGTCGCCCGGCTCCACGGCGGCGGTGGCGAAGCGGTACCAGTCCGCGCCCATCTCCGGACGCGGCAAGGCGAACAGCTCGACCGCCACGCCATATTCGAAGGTGCAGAGGCCGTCATAGGCGAGGACGACGACGAGCGGCTGAGTGTTTGGCATGATCTTTACGGTCGATGTCGATCTCGCCAGCTAACGCGCGCGGTCGCGCCAGGGCAAGTCTGCCGGCGTCAACCGTTGGAGACTTCCATGAGCCCCAAGCCGAGCTTCGTGTCCGAGATCCCCGCCGCCGCCGAGGTCGCCGCCGCCCACTTCGCCGCGCGGCTGTCGCTGGAGACCGACTGCGCCGACGTCGCCGCAGCCATGCAGGCGGGCGAGGTCGATTTCGTCCTGCTGCATGTCGTCGGTTCGCCCGACGCCTATGCCCGCCGTCACGTGCCGGGCGCGATCCACCTTCGCCACGCCGACATGACGGCCGAGCGGATGGCGCAATGGCCCGCCGACACCCTGTTCGTCGTCTATTGCGCCGGCCCGCACTGCAACGGCGCCGATCGCGCGGCGCTGAAGCTGGCCAGGCTGGGTCGGCCGGTGAAGCTGATGCTCGGCGGGATCACCGGTTGGGAGGACGAAGGCCTGCCGTTCGCGAGCGGCGAGGAGCCGGGTCGTCTCGAGGCCTAGAAGACCCTCGGATTGGCCTTGCGCAGGCCTTCGTTGGCCAGGGCGTCGGCGCGTTCGTTCAGCGGATGGCCGGCGTGACCCTTGACCCAGCGCCAGTCGACATCGTGCCGCTCGCGCGCGGCGTCGAGACGCTTCCAGAGGTCGTCGTTCTTGACCGGGCTCTTGTCGGCCGTCTTCCAGCCGCGGGCCTTCCAGCCCTTGATCCATTCCTGGATGCCCTTCATCACGTACTGACTGTCGGTGTGCAGTTCGACCTTGCAGGGCCGGTTCAGGAGCTCCAGCGCCGAGATCGCGCCCATCAACTCCATACGGTTGTTGGTGGTCGCCGGCTCGCCGCCGCAGATCTCTTTCTTCTTGTCGCCATAGAACAGGATGGCGCCCCAGCCGCCGGGACCCGGATTCCCCTTGCAGGCGCCGTCCGTATAGATCGTGACCTTGGGCGTCATGCGAACAGCACGAGGCCTTCGCGGTGGACGGCCAGCTTGCGCTCGTACTCCAGCGGGTCCTTCGGCTTGACCAGCGCGCCGGCGGGCGTCGAACCCCAGTCGGCCAGGCGGGTCAGGAAGAAGCGGATCGCCGCGCCGCGCGCCAGGATCGGCAGGGCTTCCTTCTCGGCCGGGCTCAGCGGCCGGCGGCGCTCATAGCCGTTCAGCAGGGCCTTGGCGGCGGTGATGTTGAAACTGCCGTCGGGCTCGAAGCACCAGGCGTTCAGGGTGACGGCCACGTCGTAGGCGTAGCTGTCCTCGCAGGCGAAATAGAAGTCGATCGCCGCGGCGAACTTGCCGTTCGACTGGAAGAAGACGTTGTCCGGGAAATAGTCGGCGTGGATCACGCCCGACGGCAGATTGCGCGGCCACATCAGGGCCAGCTGCGCCAGGTCGTTGTCGATGGTCGCCGACAGGCCGGGCTTGAGATCCTCGGCGGCCTTGCGGTGCCTGGCGAACAACGGCGACCAGGCGCTCTGGCCCAGGTCGTTGGCGCGGCGGCCGGGATAGCCCTCGCCGGCCAGGTGCAGCCAGGCCAGGCCCTCGCCGGCTTCGCGGCAGTGGGCGACGGTGGGCTTGCGCACCGACAGGCCGGGCAGGAACTCGACGATGGCGGCCGGCTTGCCGCGAAGGCTGGCCAGGGTGGCGCCCTTGCGGTCCGGGATCGGCCGGGCGCTGGGATAGCCCTTGTCGGCCAGCCAGGTCAGCAGGTTCAGGAAATAGGGCAGGTCGTCGGCCTTCACCCGCCGCTCGTAGACGGTCAGGATGTAGCGGCCCTTCTCCGTCTCGAGCAGGAAGTTGGAGTTCTCCACCCCCTCGGCGATGCCCTTGAAGGCCAGGGGCAAGCCCAGGTCGTAGCCCGCCAGGAAGGCTTCGAGTTCAGCGTCGGTGATGTCGGTATAGACGGCCATGGCGTCGGGATGCTCGACGGGAGGCCGGCGGTCAAGGGTGTGGGCAGCCCTCGTCCTTCGACAGGCTCAGGATGAGGGCTACTTTTGACGCCGCTGCGGTAGAAACCTCATCCTGAGCTTGTCGAAGGACGAGGTTTCGGCTCCGCCCAGCCTAAGCCGTCAGCAGCCTCGGCAGCTTGAACGTGATCGTTTCGCGGGCCTCGACCAGTTCCTCGACGGTGGTGTCGAAGCGCGCCGAGATGGCGTCGATGACGCCTTGCACCAGGTCTTCGGGGGCCGAGGCGCCGGCGGTCAGGCCCACGCGTGAGACGCCGTCGAACCAGGTCCAGTCGATGCCGTTGGCGTCGTCGATCAGATAGGCGGCGGTGGCGCCGGCCTTCAGGCCGACTTCCTTCAGGCGCACCGAGTTCGAGGAGTTCTTCGACCCGACCACCAGCACCAGTTCCGACTGCTCGGCCAGGTGCTTGACCGCGTCCTGGCGGTTGGTGGTGGCGTAGCAGATGTCTTCCTTGTGCGGAGCGGCGATCCCGGGGAAGCGCTCGCGCAGCAGGGCCACCATGTCCGCCGTGTCGTCGACCGACAGGGTGGTCTGGGTCAGGAAGGCCACGTTGGCGGCGTCCTTCGGCTCCCAGGCCGCGGCGTCCTTGATGTCCTCGATCAGGGTGACCGAGCCCTCGGGCAGCTGGCCCATGGTGCCGATGACTTCCGGGTGGCCGGCGTGGCCGATCAGCACGATCTCGCGGCCGGCGTCATAGTGCTTCTGGGCCTCGACGTGGACCTTGGAGACCAGCGGGCAGGTGGCGTCCAGATAGATCATCTGACGCGATTGGGCCTCGGCCGGCACCGACTTGGGCACGCCGTGGGCCGAAAACACCACGGGGCGGTCGTCGGGGGCCTCGGACAGTTCCTCGATGAACACCGCGCCCAGGGCCTTGAGCCGATCGACCACGTGGCGGTTGTGGACGATCTCGTGGCGCACATAGACCGGCGCGCCGAACTTCTCGACGGCGCGTTCGACGATCTGGATGGCGCGATCCACGCCGGCGCAGAAGCCGCGCGGGCTGGCCAGCACGAGCGAGATCGGGCGACGAACCGGCATGGGGGCGGGCGTATGGGCGTTCATGCGCGGAAACTAGTCGTTCGGATGGTCCGGCGCCAGGAGTCTGCGTCGTTGCGACGTCACGCATATGCCTTTATCAGGCTGCATGACGCCGAAGGGGCTGCATGGTCCCGCTTGGCTCTTCTTTTTCTCGAACCGGACGTTTCATGCGCCGCACTTTGCCGCTCGCCCTCAGCGCTTTGATGGCGCTCTCGATCGCCGCCACGGCGACGACTGTTCATGCGCAGATGGGACCCGGCGGCGGCCAGGGCGGCGGCCCCGACGATGACAGCGGCGCCGCCAAGAAGAAGAAGCGCGACGAGGAGTGGAACCAGCCCAAGGCGCCGCTGCAGCAGCTGCGCAACGCCGGCCCGTGCCCCTATGTGAAGGTGCTCTACGACGCCAGCCGCTATGTCGAGTTCAAGGACGGCAAGGAAGCCGCCAACCAGGCCGGCTTCACGGGCGAGATCCAGAGCATCTCGTCGGGCTGCGCCTACAAGGCCAACGAGCCGATCAGGATCCGCATCGAAGCCCTGTTCCAGCTGGGCCGCGGCCCGCAGGCCGAGGGCGACAAGCACGTCTATCGCTACTGGGTCGCCGTCACCGAGCGGAACCAGTCCGTGATCGCCAAGGAATATTTCGACCTGCCGGTGACCTTCGCGCCCGGCAAGGATCGCGCCTACGCCACCGACACGATCGAGCAGATCACCATTCCGCGCGCCGACGACAAGGTCAGCGGCAGCAACTTCGAGGTCCTGTTGGGCTTCGACGTGACCCCGGAAATGGCCGCCTTCAACCGTGACGGCAAGCGCTTCCGCGTCAATGCCGGTCAGGCCGCACAGGCTCAGCAAGCTGGGCAAGCAGGGAACACCACCAAGCAATGAACGATTTGAAGCGGTCCCTGAGTGAGGCGGCCGCGGCCGCTTTCCAGGCCGCCGGACTGCCTCCCGAATTCGGACGCGTCACCGCCTCCGACCGTCCCGACCTGGCTGATTTCCAGTGCAACGGCGCCCTCGCGGCCGCCAAGAGCGCCAAGCGCAATCCGCGCGAGATCGCCGTGCAGGTCGTCGATATCCTCAAGGGCGACCCGCGCCTGGCCTCGGTCGAGATCGCCGGAGTCGGCTTCATCAACATGCGCGTCAGCGACGAGGCCCTGTCGGCCCGCGCCCGCGAGATCGCTTCCGACGATCGCGCCGGCGCCCAGCTGCTGGAAACCCCGCGCCGGGTGCTGGTCGACTATGCCGGCCCGAACGTCGCCAAGCCGATGCACGTGGGCCACCTGCGCGCCTCGATCATCGGCGAGTCGGTCAAGCGGCTGTACCGCTTCCGCGGCGACGACGTGGTGGGCGACGCCCACTTCGGCGACTGGGGCTTCCAGATGGGCCTGCTGATCAGCGCCATCATGGACGAGGACGCGTTCATCAACGCCCTGATGCAGAAGCTTCCCGAGGCTCCGCGCGGCTTCAGCGCCGCCGACGAGGCCAAGGTGATGGCCGAGTTCGAGAGCCGCATCACCCTGGCTGACCTCGACCGCATCTATCCGGCCGCCTCGGTGCGCCAGAAGGAAGATCCGGCGTTCAAGGAACGCGCCCGCAAGGCCACCGCCGAACTGCAGAACGGCCGCTTCGGCTATCGCCTGCTATGGCGTCACTTCGTCAATGTCAGCCGCGTGGCCCTGGAGCGCGAGTTCCACGCCCTGGGCGTCGACTTCGACCTTTGGAAGGGCGAGAGCGACGTCAACGACCTGATCGAGCCGATGGTCCGCCAGCTGGAGGACAAGGGCCTGCTGGTCGACGACCAGGGCGCCCGCATCGTCCGGGTGGCCCGCGAGGGCGACAAGCAGGACGTGCCGCCGCTGCTGGTGGTGTCGTCGGAAGGCTCGGCGATGTACGGCACCACCGACCTGGCGACGATCCTGGACCGCCGCAAGTCGTTCGACCCGCACCTGATCCTCTACTGCGTGGATCAGCGGCAGGCCCTGCATTTCGAGACCGTGTTCCGCGCCGCCTACCTGGCCGGCTACGCCGCCGAGGGCTCGCTGGAGCACATCGGCTTCGGCACCATGAACGGCGCGGACGGCAAGCCGTTCAAGACCCGCGCCGGCGGCGTCCTGAAGCTGCACGACCTGATCGAGATGGCCCGCGAAAAGGCCCGCGAGCGCCTGCGCGAAGCCGGCCTCGGCGCCGAGCTGACCGAAGAGCAGTTCGAGGACACCGCCCACAAGGTCGGCGTCGCGGCTCTGAAGTTCGCCGACCTGCAGAACTTCCGCGGCACTTCCTACGTCTTCGACCTCGACCGCTTCACCAGCTTCGAGGGCAAGACCGGCCCCTACCTGCTGTACCAGTCGGTGCGCATCAAGAGCGTGCTGCGCCGCGCCGCCGAGGCCGGCGCCGTCGCCGGCCGCATCGTGATCCGCGAGCCTGCGGAGCGGGACCTGGCCATGCTGCTGGACGCCTTCGAGGGCGCCCTGCAGGAGGCCTATGACAAGAAGGCCCCCAACTTCGTGGCCGAGCACGCCTACAAGCTGGCCCAGTCGTTCTCGAAGTTCTACGCCGCCTGCCCGATCGTCAGCGCCGACACCGAGGAACTGCGCGCCTCGCGCCTGAGCCTGGCCGAGACCACCCTGCGCCAGCTGCTGCTGGCCCTCGACCTGCTCGGCATCGAAGCGCCGGAACGGATGTAGGGTTCGAGCGCCTCGCGGCGGTTGCAATCGCCGCGGGGGCGCACGACAGTCCCGGCCGCGCTTGCGTGTGTCGGGAGGGGTTATGAACAAGTCCGTGGTCGCCATGTTGATGGCGAGCGCCTGCGTCAGCGCGATCGCCGCGCCGGCCTTCGCCGAGAAGGCCAAGTCTAAAACCGACAAGTATGCCGACGCCACCGCCGGCCTGGAGCGCAAGAACGGCCTCCTGCCAGTGTTCGTCGACAAGAAGGACGGCAAGATCCTGGTGCTGCTGCCCAAGCCGGGCGCGGACGGGATCGCCGGGCGCTACATCTACCAGACCTATCTGCGGTCGGGTCTGGGCTCGAACCCGACAGGCCTGGACCGCTCGGCGCCGGGCGACACCCAGATCATCGCCTTCCGCCGCGTGGGCGGCAAGGTGATCGCCCAGTTCGAGAACTGGGGCTTTTCCGCCGCGCGGGGTTCGGTCGACGAGCAGAAGGCGGTGGCCAACTCGTTCCCGGTCTCCAGCGTCTGGTCGAACGCCATCGAGGCCGAGAGCCCGGACGGCGGCCTGCTGGTCGATGTGACCAGCTTCCTGACCCGCGACGCCCAGGGCGTCGCCAAGACGCTGAAGCGCGGCAAGCAGGGCGACTTCCGCCTGAACGACGGCCTGTCCTACGCCGATACGGGGGCGGTGAACGTCTTCCCGCTGAACGTCGAGCTGGAGGCGGTCGAGACCTTCGTCGGCGACGATCCGGGTTCGGAGGTTCGCGGCATCGTTCCCGATCCGCGCAACGTGACCCTGGCCCTGCACCACTCGTTCGTGGCCCTGCCCGAGCCGGGCTATCAGCCGCGCCAGAACGATCCGCGCGTCGGCGTCATCGACCACACCGTGGCCGACTATTCCGCGCCGTTGGGCGAGCCGCTGGTCTATCGGCTGGTCCACCGCTTCCGCCTGGAGAAGACCGATCCGAGCGCCGCCCGCTCGCCGGTCAAGAAGCCGATCGTCTTCTACGTCGATCGCGCCGCGCCCGAGCCGGTGCGCTCGGCGCTGATCGAGGGCGGCCGCTGGTGGAACCAGGCCTTCGAGGCCGCCGGCTTCATCGACGCCTTCAAGGTCGAGCTGCTGCCCGAGGGCGTCAGCCCGCTGGACGCCCGCTACAGCGTCGTCAACTGGGTGCACCGCCAGACGCGCGGCTGGTCGTATGGCCACGCGGTGGTCGATCCGCGCACGGGGGAGATCATCAAGGGCGACGTGCTGCTGGGCTCGCAGCGCGTCCGCCAGGACCGGCTGATCTTCGAGGGACTGGAAGGCGCGGCGGCCACCGGCCAGGGCGGTCCCAACGACCCGATCGAGATCTCGCTGGCCCGCCTGCGCCAGCTGGCCCCGCATGAGATCGGCCACTCGATCGGCCTGCAGCACAATTTCGCCGCCAGCACCTATGGCGACCGCGCCTCGGTGATGGATTATCCGGCCCCGAGGATCGCCATCAAGGGCGGCCAGCTGGACTTCTCCGACGCCTATGGGCGCGGCGTGGGCGCCTGGGACAAGTTCGTGATCGACTGGCTATATGGGGTCGCTCCGGCCGGCGTCGACGAGAAGGCCTGGCTGAAGGCCAAGGCCGACAAGAGCCAGGCCGACGGCCTGCGCTATGTCTCCGACGAGGATGCGCGCGGGCAGGACACGCCGCATCCGGTGGGCGCGGTCTGGGACAACGGTTCCGACCCCGTCGTCGAGCTCGACCATCTGATGGCCGTGCGCAAGATCGCGTTGGACCGTTTCGGGCTTCCCAATCTGCCCAAGGGCGGGTCGGTGGCGGATCTGCGCCGCGTGATCGTGCCGATCTACATCTTCCACCGTTATCAGGTCGACGCGACGGCCAAGCTGGTCGGCGGCGTCGACTTCACCTACGCCGCCGAGGGCGATGGCCGGGAGGCCAGCAAGATCGTCCCGCCCGCCCGCCAGGCCGCCGCCATCGACGCTCTGCTGCGGACGCTGACGCCCGCCGCGCTGGACCTCTCCGACAAGACCCTGGATGTCCTGACCTCGGGCCAGTCGCAGGGCGCCGACAAGGCCAATGATGTCGAGACCTTCGGCCAGGGGCCGGTCTTCGACCTGCCGGCGACGGCGGACGTCGCCGCCGACCTCGTCTGGGGCGACCTGTTCGCGCCGGCGCGTCTCAACCGCCTGATGGAGGCCAAGCGTCGCGATTCCGCTCAGCCGGGCGTCGAGGGGCTGATGGACAAGACGCTCGCCTTCGTGGCCTTCGACGGCAAGGCGACGGGCCGCCAAGCCGAGCTGGCGCGCCGCGTCCGCCAGAGGATGGTGGTGAATCTGGCCAACGCCTTGGGCGACAAGGACTTGTCCCCGACCGCCGCCGCGGTGATCCGCGCGCGTCTGGCCGACTGGGGCAAGGGGCTCAAGGCCGTGACCGCAAGCGACGCCGCCGACCGCGCCCAGGCTCGCGCCCTGGCTGGTGTCATTACCGACGAAAGCGGCGACCGCCTGGCCGGGCTGATCGAGGAAGGCAAGGCCAAGATCGTCATCCCGCCCGGTCCGCCGATCGGCGAGGACGACTGGTTTGTAGACTTGAACCTCTAAGTTATCCGATCTCCCCGGCGAATGCCGGGGCCCAGATCGAAGCCAAGCGCGCTAGTGGTTCTGCTCGTCGCGTGGGCGCGAGCACGTCCGACTCTCACTAATGAATCTGGGCCCCGGCATTCGCCGGGGAAATCGGAGTTGAAAGAAGCCGGTCCAGCTTGACTCTGAGGTGACCCTCCCGCATCACCCCGACGACCCTCGCGGGAGACATCGGGATTCGCTCCCGAGGCCGAAGGCGCAACCGCCCCGGAAACGCTCAGGCAAAAGGACCGCGCGGGTTTAGGAACGCTGGAAAGAGGCCTCCCGAAAGGGCGGCTCGCCGAAGGAGCAAGGCCAAACCCGTCCGGCAGAGGGGCGAGGCCGGAATCTCTCAGGTCCAAGGGACAGCGGGGGCGACTTGCCGGCGGACGCCGGTCCCGTCGCCGACCCCGCTTGGAGCCTGTCCAGTGTCCGATCAAGACCTCAAGAAGACCCCGTTGTACGAGGCCCACGTAGCGCTTGGCGCGCGCATGGTGCCGTTCGCCGGCTATTCGATGCCGGTGCAGTACAAGGACGGGGTGCTGAAGGAGCACCTCTGGACCCGCGAGCACGCCGGCCTGTTCGACGTCTCGCACATGGGCCAGGCGCGCCTGCGCGGTGAGAACCCCGCCAAGAGCTTCGAGAAGGTGGTCTCGGCCGACTACCAGGGCCTGAAGCCCGGCAAGCAACGCTATGGCGTGCTGCTGAACGCCGAGGGCGGGATCATCGACGACCTGATGACGGCGCGCCCCGACGACGACGGCCTGTTCGTGGTGGTCAACGGCGCCTGCAAGGACAACGACTACAAGATCATCGCCGAGGCCCTGGCCGGCGAGGCCACGGTGACCCGTCTCGAGGACCGCGCGCTGCTGGCGCTGCAAGGTCCGCAGGCCGCCGTCGTCCTGGCCGCCCATGTGCCGGAAGCCGCCGGCATGGTGTTCATGGACACGCTGGCCCTGACCGCCTTCGGCGTCGACGCGATCATCTCGCGCTCGGGCTATACGGGCGAGGACGGCTACGAGATCTCGGTCCCGGCCGACGCCGCCGAGCGCATCTGGAACACCCTGCTGGCCGACGAGCGCGTCAAGCCGATCGGCCTGGGCGCGCGCGACAGCCTGCGCCTGGAAGCGGGCCTGCCGCTGTACGGCCATGACCTGGACGAGACGGTCTCGCCGATCGAGGCCGGTCTGAACTTCGCGGTCGGCAAGTCGCGCCGCGAGGCCGGCGACTATCTCGGCGCGGCCCGGATCGCCAAGGAACTGGCCGGCGAGCTGTCGCGCGTCCGCGTCAATCTGAAGGTGCTGGAAGGCGCGCCGGCCCGCGAAGGCGCCGAGATCGCCGACGAAGAAGGCAATGTCATCGGCAAGGTGACCAGCGGCGGCTTCGCCCCCAGCCTGGGCTTCCCCATCGCCATCGGTTTCGCCCCGCCGGCCTATGCGGCCGTGGGGGCGAAGCTCAAGGTCATCGTTCGTGGAAAGGCCGCCGCCGCTGAAGTGGTCGCCACCCCGTTCGTCGCCAACCGTTACGTCCGCAAACTCTAATCAAGGGCCCAGGCAATGCGTTTCACCAAAGATCATGAATGGGTCATCGTCCAAGGCGACGTGGCCACCGTCGGCATCACCGCCTATGCCGCCGAGCAGCTGGGCGACGTGGTGTTCGTCGAGGTTCCGGAAGCCGGCAAGACCGTGAAGCAGGGCGAGAACCTCGCCGTGGTCGAGAGCGTCAAGGCCGCCTCGGACGTCTACGCCCCGGTGTCGGGCGAGGTCGTCGAGGGCAATGCCGAGCTGAGCGACGCGCCGGAAACCGTCAACGCCCTGCCGGAAAGCGGCGGCTGGTTCGCCAAGATCAAGCTGAGCAACCCGGCCGAGGTCGACGCCCTGATGGACCGCGACGCGTACGAAGCGTTCCTCGCGACTCTCTAACTTTATCTGTCATCCCGGACGGCCGCAGGCCGATCCGGGACCGCCGGAAGCGCCGCGCTTTCCGAGGTCCCGGCTCTCCGCTCCGCTACGGCCGGGATGACAAGCTAGGTGCGATAACACAATGCGTTACCTCCCCCTGACCCCCGAAGACCGCGTCGAGATGCTCGGCGCGATCGGCGTCAAGTCGATCGACGACCTGTTCGTGGATGTGCCGGCCTCGGCCCAGCGTTCCGGAACCGTCGACCTGCCGCTGCACGCCGGCGAGATCGAAGTCGAGCGCGAGATGGCCGGCCTGGCTCGTCGCAATCGCGCCGCGGGGGAGGGACCGTTCTTCTGCGGGGCCGGCGCCTATCGCCACCACGTGCCGGCCACGGTCGACCACATCATCCAGCGGTCGGAGTTCCTGACCAGCTACACGCCCTACCAGCCGGAAATCGCCCAAGGCACCTTGCAGGTGCTGTTCGAATTCCAGAGCCAGGTCGCGGCCCTGACCGGGATGGAGGTGGCCAACGCCTCGCTCTATGACGGTTCGACCGGCGCGGCCGAGGCCGTGATGATGGCCCAGCGCGTCACCCGCCGGAACAAGGCGGTGATGTCGGGCGGCGTCCACCCGCACTATGTCGAGACAATCGAGACCCTGGCCCACGCGGCCGGCGTCGCGACGGAGGCCCTGGCTCCGGCGGTCGACGCCGAGGACGCGGTGATCGCCGCCATCGACGCCGACACCGCTTGCGTCGTCGTCCAGACCCCGAACGTGTTCGGCACGGTCACCGACGTGACCCGGATCGCCGAAGCCGCCCAGGCGGCCGGCGCGCTGCTGATCGTCGTGACCACCGAGGCGGTCTCGTACGGCCTGCTGAAGTCGCCCGGCGAGATGGGCGCCGACATCGCCGTGGCCGAGGGCCAGTCGATCGGCAATGGCCTGAACTTCGGCGGCCCCTATGTCGGCCTCTTCGCCTGCAAGGAGAAGTTCGTCCGCCAGATGCCGGGCCGCCTGTGCGGCGAGACCGTCGACGCCGATGGCAAGCGCGGCTTCGTGCTGACCCTGTCGACCCGCGAGCAACATATCCGTCGCGACAAGGCCACTTCGAACATCTGCACCAACAGCGGCCTCTGCGCCCTGGCCTTCTCGATCCACATGAGCCTGCTGGGCGAGACCGGCCTGCGCCAGCTTGCCGCCCTGAACCACCAGAAGGCGGTCGCCCTGCGCGACGCCCTGAAGGCCGTGCCGGGTGTCGAGATCCTGACCCCGCGCTTTTTCAACGAGTTCGCGATCAAGCTGCCGAAGGACGCGGCCGAGGTCGTCGAGACCCTGGCCGGCCATGGCGTCATCGCCGGCGTGCCGTTCTCGCGCCTCGACGCGGACGCGGGCCTGAACGACGTGCTGCTGGTCGCGGCTACCGAGACCACGCTCGATATCGACATCCCCTTCTTCGCCAAGATCCTCACCAAGGCGGTGGCCCAATGAGCATGAACAACGTCGGCCGCCCCACGCGCCCCGAAACCGCGAACGACGCCGCCACCAGCCACGAGACCCTGACCGGCGGTCGTGGTCTCCTTCAGGACGAGGCCCTGATCTTCGAACTGAACGGCTGGGACAAGACCGGCGTCGACCTGCCCGAGGCCGCCGCGCCGTCGGGCGATCTGGCCGGCCTGCTGCGCGCCGAGCCGATCGGTCTGCCGGGCCTGTCGGAGCCCGAAGCGGTCCGCCACTATGTGCGCCTCAGCCAAAAGAACCACGCCATCGACCTGGCGCTGTATCCGCTGGGCTCGTGCACGATGAAGCACAACCCGCGCCTGAACGAGAAGATGGCGCGTCTGCCGGGCTTCTCGGACATTCACCCGCTGCAGCCGCAGTCGACCGTGCAGGGCGCCCTGCAGCTGATGGACCGCCTGGCCCACTGGCTGAAGACCCTGACCGGCATGCCGGCCGTGGCCCTGACGCCCAAGGCCGGCGCCCACGGCGAGATGTGCGGCATGCTGGCCATCCGCGCGGCCCACGAAGCCAACGGTCAGGGCCACCGCAAGACGGTGCTCGCCCCGACCAGCGCCCACGGCACCAACCCGGCCACGGCGGCCTTCGTCGGCTACACTGTCGTCGAGATCGCCCAGACGGAAGACGGCCGGGTGGACATGGCGGACCTGGAGTCCAAGCTCGGCGATCACGTCGCGGCGATCATGGTCACCAACCCCAATACCTGCGGCCTGTTCGAGCGCGACGTCGTCGAGATCGCCCGGCTGACCCACGCGGCCGGAGCCTACTTCTACTGCGACGGCGCCAATTTCAACGCCATCGTCGGCCGGGTGCGCCCGGGCGACCTGGGCGTCGACGCCATGCACATCAACCTGCACAAGACCTTCTCGACGCCCCACGGCGGCGGCGGTCCGGGCGCGGGTCCTGTGGTGCTGTCGGAGGCTTTGGCGCCCTTCGCGCCGACGCCCTGGCTGGTCCACGGCCACGACGGCTTCACCCTGGTCGAGCACGCCGGCGAAGAGGGGGCCAAGACTGCCTTTGGCCGCATGAGCGCCTTCCACGGCCAGATGGGCATGTATGTCCGCGCCTACGCCTACATGCTCAGCCACGGGGCCGACGGCCTGCGGCAGGTGGCCGAGGACGCCGTCCTCAACGCCAACTACATCAAGGCCCGCCTGAAGGACGTGATGAGCCCGGCCTTCCCGGATGGTCCGTGCATGCACGAGGCCCTGTTCGACGACAACTGGCTGGAGGGCACCGGGGTGACCACGCTCGACTTCGCCAAGGCGATGATCGACGAGGGCTTCCACCCGATGACCATGTACTTCCCGCTGGTCGTCCACGGCGCCATGCTGATCGAGCCGACCGAAACCGAGAGCAAGCAGGAGCTGGATCGCTTCATCGAGGCGCTTCGCCTGCTCGCCGGCGCGGCCAAGGCGGGCGAGACGGAGCGCTTCAAGGGCGCGCCGTTCCACGCTCCGCTCCGCCGCCTCGATGAGACCCTGGCGGCCCGCAAGCCCCGGTTGAGGTGGAAACCTGTGGCCGCGGCGCCACTAGCCGCTGAATAGCAAATTCCATACCCCCCTTGCGACGGCAGGGCGCCTTTACGGCGCCCTGTTGTCTCCACATATCGGGGGGGCGCATCCGGGCTGACTGGCTTTTCCAGGGAGCAAGCGGCGCGCAAGCCCGTTTCGTCCCTCCCATGACTGCTTTCGCACTCGCCATGCCGCGCGCCCAACGCACCGCCGATGACCTCGCCCGCGAGCTCGTCGCGCGTTTTCTGCGCGTCATTCTGGTGACACTGGGTGTGCTGCTGGTCATCGGCGGCATACTGATCGCGCCGCTGCCCGGCCCCATGGGGCTGCCGCTGACCGTGGTCGGCCTGATGCTGGTGCTGCGCAATTCGTTCAAGGCCCGCAAGCAGTTCGTCCGCTTCCAGCACGCCCACCCCAAGCTGATCTTCCCGCTGCGCCGCCTGCTGCGCCGCGAGCCGGAAGTCGTGCTGGTGGCCTGGCAGCAGGCCCTGCGCGTCGAGCGCCTGATCGTGCCGCGCAGGTGGCGGGTGGCCGTTCGCTGGCGCAAGTCGCTGAAGCGCCGCGCCGTGAAGCCAACCGGGGCGTGAACGCGATCACCACCACTACGATCGATATCAAGCACAAGGTCCGTCGCCGCGCGCGCCTGGCCCTGCTGCTGCGCAAGTCGGCGGCGCGCGCCTTCCGCTGGATCGCCATCGGTTTCGGCGCGCTGGTGATCCTGGCCGGCGCCGTGCTGACGCCGCTGCCAGGGCACCTGGGCCTGCCGCTGCTGGTCATCGGGCTGATGATCGTGCTGCGCTACTCGTTCGCCGCGCGAAAGACCTTCATCCGCTGGCAGAAGCGCCACCCCAAGCTGGTCTTCCCGATCCGCCGCCTGATGCGCCGCGAGCCCGAAGTGCTGCTGGTCGTCTGGCAGCAGATGCTCCGTACCGAGAAGATGGTCCTGCGCCGCGCCCGCTGGCGCCTGCTGAAGAAGACCCGCAAGCGCGTGAAGAAGTACGTCGCGCGGAAGATGGCGAAGACGGCCTAGAGACGGGCGTCGGCTTTCGGGCAAGTTGGACGTTGGAGCGAGGCCGGCCTCATCCTATTTGCTTGCTATGGTGGGCTCCGCCTCAACATAGTCTTCGCATGACCGACGCGCACACGTTGAACATCGCCGCCCACGTCTCGACCGGGGCGCTGGCCCTGCTCATCGGTCTCATACCGTTGTTCTGCCGCAAAGGCGGTCCGCTGCATCGCTGGTCGGGGCGCGCCACTGCGGGATTGGGTCTTGTGGTCCTGTCCAGCGCGGTGCTGGCGGTGATCCTGTTTCGACCGCCGGCGCCGCTGGTCGCCGCGACCCTCACGGCCGGGTATCAGTATCTCAGCGGCTTGCGGACCTTGTCGCTCAACCGGCGCGGGCCACGCCTGCCGGACACCCTGCTGTCGATCCTGGGCGTGGGGATGGCTCTGCTCGTGGCTTTCCAGATGGGGCGAGGCACGGCGTCCTGGACCCCGGCCATTGGCTACACGACCATCGGCTATCTGCTGACGATGACGGCCTATGATCTAAGCCGGTCGCTGTGGGTCGGGGCCTGGTATCGCTGGGTCCGTCCCCTGGATCACGGCGTGAAGATGATCGGCTTCTACTTCGCCATGCTTTCAGCCGGGGTGGGCAATCTGCTGGCCGAGTGGCAGCCGCTGAGCCAGGTCCTGCCATCCGCTGTCGGTATGGCGATGATGATCGGCTTCGTCATCTGGTACGGCCTGCATCCCATCCGCTCCGGCGCTGAAAGCCGGGCCTGACGTCCGTTTTTCATCTGTGGACGCCCCCTTCAGCGCAAGACGGATTTTGAAGCTCTGACGCTCGATCGGATGCTGCCATCTGTCCGGCCTGTTGTGCGCCCTTGAGCGCTGGCCTGTATGGAAGTTCGCGGATCAGGTCCAAATCACCCATAGCGTGCTCAAGAGGCACGGTGGAAAGCCCTGGTTTTCCCAATCCCGTCTCACCGACTGTGCGCCATACCCTCCGTCGTCCGACTACGCTTCGACGCCTCTGGAGCCGGCGGCCGTTAGGCCGCCAGCACCGGAGCCCTGTAAACGCCGCCCCTGGCCAGCAGCGCCCAAATGATCCTCGCGGTCTTGTTCGCCAGCGCCACGGCCACCAGCATCCGCGGCTTGCGGGCCAGCATCTGGGCCAGCCACGATCCGGGCGGCGCGCCGCGGATCAAGGCCTGCTTGATCACGGCGCTGGCGCCGATCACCAGCAGTCGTCGCAACGTTCGCTCGCCGGCCTTGGTGATCTGGCCCAGCTTCTGTTTGCCGCCACTTGATCGCTGGACAGGCGTCAGGCCCAGCCAAGCCGAGAAGTCCCGCCCGCAACGGAAGGCCTCTGCTCCCGGCGCCAGGGCGACCATCGCCGAGGCCGTGACAGGTCCAATGCCTGGGATTGTCATCAGCCGCCGAGCAACGGGATCCTCCTTGGCGCGACGGGCGATCTCGGCATCCAGGCTGGCGATCTCTGTCTGCAGCGAGGCCAGAATCCGCACCATGACCTGCAGGCTCACGCGGGCGGCCAGCGGCAGTCGGCTCTCGGGATCCTCGATCTCGGCGACCAGGCGCTCGACGTACATCACGCCCTTTGGGGCGACATAGCCGAACTCGGCCAAGTGGCCGCGCAGGCCGTTCATGATCTGCGTGCGCTGGCGCACCAGCAGATCCCGGGCGCGGAACACCACGCCGCTGGCCTGCTGCTCGCGGCTCTTCACGGGCACGAAGCGCATCGTCGGCCGCTGGGCCGCCTCGCAGATGGCCTCCGCATCGGCCTCGTCGTTCTTCTGCCGCTTCACGAACGGCTTCACGTAGGCCGGCGGGATCAATTTGACCGTATGGCCGAGCGCCGCCAGCTCACGGCCCCAGTGATGGGCTCCGGCGCAGGCCTCCATGGCGACCACGCAGCGCGGCTGTCCGGCGAAGAACGCCAGCAGCCGACCCCGCCCAAGCTTCTTGCGGAACATAACCGTGCCTGCTGCATCGGCTCCGTGGGCCTGGAACACTGACTTGGCGATATCCAGCCCGATGATGGTAAGCTCGCCCATGGGCGCCTCCCTCGAGTGAAGTTCAACACTCCTCACTCTGGCACGTAGATGCCGTCGGGGGGCGTCCACCCCATCACCCCAGGACCGACACTTCGTCCGAAGGCGTGATCCGAGGTCCGGTATCCGGCCGGCGCCGATAGCTGTTCCCCACCCGCGCCGGATCTTGGCGTTGCTGATGAATGGCGCTCGCTTCTGGGCAAAGGCGACCTCGCGACGATCCGCCCGTCGGCGCCTCTAGGCGGCGTTCATCGCCGCCTTTCATCTCAGGGCCAGGCTGCCGCGCGGAGGGGGGTTCTAAGCCGCTAAGCGCGCGGCGTCGGCGTCGATTGTGAAGTGCCCCACGCGGCGTGTCAGCTCATGCGCCTCGTCGGCCAGCGAGCGGCTGGCGGCGGTTGATTCCTCGACCATCGCGGCGTTCTGCTGGGTGACTTGATCCATCTGGTTGACGGCAATATTGACCTCGCCCAATCCCTGCGACTGCTCCTGAGCCGCGGCGGCGATCTGCTCCATGACCTGGGCCGATTGTCGGACGCCCCCGACGATGCGCTGGAGCGCCTCGCCCGTCTGGTTGACGAGCAGCACGCCGTTCTCCACATGACCGGAACTGGCCAGCATCAGGCCCTTGATCGCTCTGGCCGCTTCTGCGGAGCGCTGGGCCAGGGCCCGCACTTCCTGCGCGACGACGGCGAAGCCACGTCCGGCGTCACCGGCCCGAGCCGCCTCCACCCCAGCGTTCAGGGCTAAGAGATTGGTCTGGAAGGCGATCTCGTCGATGACGCTGAGGATTTGCTCGATTTCGTGCGACGACTTTTCGATGGCGCTCATGGCGATCACCGCCTCGGCGACGATCGCGCCGCCGCGCTCGGCGTCGTCGCGCGCGGTCTGGACCTGAGTCCTGGCCGAGGCGGCGCCGTCGGCCGAGCGGCGGACCGTCGCCAGCAGTTCTTCAAGCGCGGCGGCGGTTTCTTCGATACTTGCGGCCTGGCGTTCGGTGCGCTGGGCCAGCTGATCGGCGGCCTTGCTGATCTCCGACGAGCCGCCAAGGATGCTACGCGCGCCGCCGTCGATGGCCGCCATAGCGATGTTGAGGTGCTGAATGGCGGCGTTGAAATCCTCTTTCAATTTGGCGGCGGTGGCGGGAAATCCGGTCTGGATCTGATAGGTGAGGTCGCCAGCCGCGAGGCGATCCAGCGCCACGCCCAAATGTTCCACCACGATGGCCTGTTCGCGGGCGTGGGCGGCGCGCTCGGCGTCATGGATCACGCGATCGCGTTCGGCCGCCTGGCGCTGATCCTCCGCCCTATGCTCCACCTTCAGCTTGTCGATCGCCGATTGCTTGAAGGCCAGCACCGCATCGGCCATTTGCCCGATCTCATCGCTTCGTCCGACCGCAGGCACTTCGACGGTGTTGTCGCCGGCCGCCAGGCTCCGCATCGTGGCGGTCATATCGCGGACAGGGTTGGCGATCGCCCGGGTCAGAAGCCAACCCATGGCGCAGGCAAGGCCGATCGTCAGCACGCCGACAACGCCCAGGCCGATTTCAGCCCAACGATATAGCGCCGACAGCGAGGCCTCGCGCTGGTTCCGCGCGGCCTCGGAGTGTTCGGCGATCTCCTTGCCAACCTTGCGGACGGCGGTGAGACGTCCTGCGGTCAGCAGTGATGCGCGGGCGGCCTCTAGTTTTGTCGGATCTCCGCCCTCGGCGATCTGGAGATCGGTCTGGCCCGAGAAGGTTTGAACGGCCGAGGCGAAGCGCGTCAAACGGTCCTTGTCGCCGTCGTCGGTAGGCTCGGCGAGAAGGACATCGAGAGCCGCCGCATAGTCGGCCTTGAAGCCGTTGTAGCGCTTGAGGAATGACGGATCGTTGGTCGCCAGATAGCCGCGGACGGCGTTCTGTTGTTCGACAAGGGCGTCGTTGGCTTTGGCCATCAGGCTGTCGCGCGTCAGGTCGCGGTGATCCTCGGCCGCCCTGGCCTTGATGGTTTGCTCGCCGGTCAGGACCAGAACGCACACCAAAGCCACCAAGGTCACCAGCACGGTGAAGGCCGCCACGAGCTTGTGGGCGATCTTTAGGGAGCCAAACATGTCGAACCTCGCTGATTAACGGCGATAGTGCTCATGGACGGCGTTAACGGAGACCTCGGCTTGGGCTGTCCGCGTCAGTTAGCCGCGTGTTGCTTAAGGTCCGCGTCCTTGAAAATCCCTATGCCTGCTTCGTGATACGAGGCGGAGCTTTCGAGGGACCGGGAGCGAAGTCGGCTTCCCCCTCTTCTCAAACGCCTGCCGGGTCCGCTTTCGAAGGCGCCCAGAAGAAAGGGCGCGGACCTTGCGATCCGCGCCCTCTTGTCTTGTCCGATGTCGCTAGCCGCTATTGCAGCTTGGCGCCCATCTGGCTGATCGCGGCGTCGACCAGGCCGTCGTTCGTCGAACCGGCGAGGCGGGCGGCCAGGACGGTCTCGGCGGCTTGCGCGGCCAGATCGACCGCGGCGGCCTTCACGTCGGCGGCGGCTTGCGCCTCGGCCTGGGCGATCTTGCGTTCGGCCATTTCGGCGCGGCGCTTGATCTGCTCCTCGAGCTTTTCCTTGGCTTCCTCGGCCATCCGCTTGGCGTCGGCCTTGGCGGCGTCCATCATCGCGACGGCTTGGCGTTCGGCTTCCTCGCGCTGGGCCTTGACGTCCGCGAGCAGGGCTTGGGCCTCTTCACGCAGGTGCTGGGCTTCGTCGAGCTCGGCCTTGATCTTGGCGGCGTAGCCGTCCAGGGCGCCGAACAGCGCGCCCGGCAGGACCTTCAGATAGACCAGCAGGCCGAAGAAGATCACCAGGGCGACCAGAACCCAGAACTCGGGGTTCGAGAGGCTGAACAGGGATTCGTGTTCCATCGTCAGCGCTCCTTAGGCCAGGGCCGACTTCAGCTCGGCGGCGGTGGCCACCTTGCCGGTCAGCTTCTCGACGATCGCGCCGGCCGTCTCCTGAGCCACTTCGCGGACATGGCTCATGGCCGTGTCGCGGGCGGCCTGGATCGAAGCCTCGGCCGCGGCCAGCTTCTCGGCCAGGACGGCCTCTTCCTTGGCCTGACGCTCGGCGGCTTCGGCCGAAGCCTTGGCCTTCGCATCGGCGGCCGTCTTCTGGGCCTTGGCGCGCGCCTCGGCCACTTCGGCGGCGGCCGCGCGGGCCTGGGCTTCCGCCTCGTCCTTCAGACGACGGGCGTCGGCGATGTCGCCGGCGATCTTGGCGCCGCGCTCGTCGATCGCGCCGCTGACGCGGGGCAGCAGGCCCTTCGACAGCACCGCGTAGAGGACGGCGAAGATGAGCAGCAGCCAGACGATCTGACCACCCCAGTGCTCGAACTGCAGCTGCGGAAGGCCGCCGCTTTCGTGCTTGGGGGCTTCAGTCGTCTCGACCGTGCCGTGATGTTCCGTCGCCATGGGCGAAGGCGCCTCTCAGCTAGTGCGCTTGGAGCGGACCGTGATCCGGCCCGCTCCAGGAAGCGCGAGAAAACAAAAGCATGGAGCGCGTCGCTTCCGTTGAAGCGCCGCGCTCCAGGGTCGGATTACGAGAACAGGATCAGGAAGGCGATGACCAGGGCGAAGATGCCCAGGGCTTCCGTCAGGGCCATGCCCAGGAACAGCATCGGGCGCTCTTGAGCGGCGGCCGTCGGGTTGCGCAGGGCGCCTTGGAAGTAGTTGCCGAACATCACGCCCAGGCCAACGCCCGCGCCGATCATGCCGAGCATGGCCAGGCCAGCGCCGATGTACTTAGCTGCAGCAGCGTCCATGATAGAGACTCCTTGGAAGGGTATTTGTTGGAAAGACTAAAGGTTGATCAGTGGCTGTCGAGGTGCACGACGTCGTTGATGTAGACGCAGGCGAGCACCGCGAACACGAAGGCCTGCAGGAAGGCCACCATGAACTCGAGGGCCGTCAGGGCGACGACCGAGGTCAGGGCCAGGGCCGAACCGGCCCAGCCCAGTACGCCGAGACCGCCCAGGGCGATCACGAAGCCGGCGAAGATCTTCAGCACCACGTGGCCGCCCAGCATGTTGCCGAACAGACGAAGGCCCAGGGTGATGGGGCGGATCAGGAACGACAGGATCTCGATCGGCACCAGCAGGAAGTACAGCGGCCACGGCACGCCCGACGGGGCGAACAGCTTGAAGAACTTCAGGCCGTTCTTGGCGAAGCCGACGGCGACCACGGTCAGGATGACCATCAGGCCCAGCGTCAGGGTCACGGCCAACTGCGACGTGGCGGTGAACACCAGGAACATGCCCTGAATGTTCATGAACAGCACGAAGACGAACAGCGTGAAGATGAAGGGCAGGAACTTCTTGCCGTCGTGGCCGATGATCGACTCCGAGAGCCCATCGACCAGTCCGTAGAGCATCTCGCCGACCGACTGCAGGCGGCCCGGGATGACGGCCTTGCGCGCCGCCAGGCTGTAGAACGTGATGACCAGCAGCGCCGCCAGCATCATCGCGAACACCGAGTTCGTGATCGACAGGTCGATAGCGCCGAGGCCGGGAACGGTCACGGTGGGCAGTTCCACGATCTTCTGGATCTGGAACTGGTGCATCGGATCGGCCATCGGCCCTAGTCTCTCTTCTGCTTGGGGGCGGTTGACCCGCCTCCCGTGTCTCCGCCGGCATTCCCTTGAGGGGACGGCGCCGACGCCTGCGCGCTCATTTTCGTCGCCTTGCGGACGACGGAGAAAATCGAGAGCCCCAAGCCGATCAGCAGACCGCCGACCATGCCCCAGGGGCTCGTGTGGACATAATGGTCGAGCAACCAGCCGAAGCCGAGACCCACCAGTACGCCCCCGATCAGATCCGCCAGGAGGCGATAGCCGTCCTGGTTGGCCTTTTCGGACGCGGCTTTCGCCGGCTTTTCCGCCGCCTTCCTCGCCTCAAATGCGTCGAGCCGAGCGTCGAGGCTTACCAGAGCCTTGTCGTTCGGTTCGTCGGCCTTGGGCATGGGAGCGGCAGGTCCGAAAACGCCGCGGGCGCGCCAAAACAAGGCGCATTTCCGGCCGGCTTGATCGGCGCGGAACCTATAGACCTCGCCGCAGTGCGTCAAGGTAAGCGCTTCGCGGGCCAAGTTACGGGAATACTTAAGGATTTCGCCTTTGGCTTAAAGGGAAGGCAAAACCATCCCCCTTTTCATTCGATTGGCCGTTCGTTAGCGCCCCTACCGGAAGCGGGAACGGCTTCCTACATCACACGCGTTCTTTCGGCGCCACACCCCATAGGCAAGGTGCGGCGCGGCCCAATCACGCATTGATTTTTTCGTCGATCTGGGTTTTAGAGCCGCCGCCTCCAAACAATACGAAGATTCATGTCGCACCTGAAGAACACCGGATTCGCCGATCGCATCTCCTCCCAGCAAGAGGCCAAGAAGGCCATGCTGGCAAAGTTCAAGGCCAAGCCGACCGTCCAGGACCCCGATTTCGACAAGCGCGAGGAACTGCGCGCCGCCGAACTCGAGGCAGTCCGCGCCGCCCGCGCCGAGGCCAAGGAACTGGCCCGTCTTGAAGCCCTGGCTCGCCAGGAAGAGATCATGGCCGTCAAGCGCGCCGAGCGCAAAGAGCGCAAGGCCGTCGAGGCCGCCGAGATGCGCGTCCGCAAGGAAGAGAAGGCCAAGGAGCGCGACGAACTGCGCGCCCTGGGCAAGACCAGCGACAGCAAGGCCAACCGCGCTCACGCGTGGGGCAGCCTCCTGGGCTGATCCGAGAAGGGGCCTTATCGAGGCCCCTTTTCTTTGCCAAGCCTTTCCCTTGATCGACGCCTCGAACCGGACCATGAGCCGCTCATGGTCCAACTCGACGTCATCGCCAGCCTGTTCGTGGTCGCCGCGCTCGCCGGCGCGCTCGACGCCATAGCGGGCGGCGGCGGTCTGGTGACCCTGCCCGCCCTGCTGCTGGCGGGCCTGTCGCCGATCCAGGCCCTCGGCACCAACAAGCTGCAAGGCGCGGTCAGCGCCCTGTCCTCGACGACGGCCTTCGCCCGTCGCGGCCTGATCGACTGGAAGACGGCCCTGCCGGTGGCCGGCCCGGCCGCGGTCGCGGGCCTGTGCGGCGCGCTCTGCGCCAGCCTGCTGTCGCCGCAGCTGCTGCGGGCCATCGTGCCGCTGCTGCTGATCGCCATCGCCCTCTATTTCGGCTTCTCGCGCGCCCTCAAGACCGAGGACGTCGCGCCGCGCATGGCGCTGATCCCGTTCGCCTGCTTCGTCGCCCCGCTGGTCGGTTTCTACGACGGCATCTTCGGACCTGGCGCCGGGGCTTTCTACATGGTCGCGATCGTCACCCTGCTGGGCTACGGCGTGCTGAAGGCCACGGCCCACACCAAGCTGGCCAACGCCGCCAGCAATGTCGGCAGCCTGAGCCTGTTCATCCTGAAGGGCGCGGTCGTCTGGCCGGTGGGCCTGGCCATGGCCGCCGGGGCGTTCATCGGCGCCCAGGTCGGCTCACGGCTGGCCATGCGCTTCGGACCCAAGCTGATCCGGCCGCTGCTGGTGGTGATCTCGTGCGCCATGGCCGTGAAGCTGCTGGCGGATCCGAGCAATCCGCTACGCCAGGCGGCCGGGTTCTAGGCCGCGACGAGCTTCTCCGCGGTGGACAGGTCGACGCTGACCAGCTGGCTCACGCCGCGCTCGGCCATGGTCACGCCGAACAGGCGGTCCATCCGGCTCATGGTCACCGGGTTGTGGGTGATGGCGATGAAGCGGGTCTGGGTGCGCCGGCGCATCTCGTCCAGCATGTTGCAGTAGCGGTCGACATTGGCGTCATCCAGCGGCGCGTCGACTTCGTCCAGCACGCAGATCGGGGCCGGATTGGCCAGGAACACGCCGAAGATCAGGGCGCTGGCGGTCAGGGCCTGCTCGCCGCCGCTCATCAGGCTCATGCTGGCCATGCGCTTGCCGGGCGGGCAGGCGAAGATCTCGAGACCGGCCTCCAGCGGATCGTCGCTCTCGATCAGCTTCAGCTCGGCCTGGCCGCCGCCGAACAGGGCCTGGAAGAGGGTCTGGAAGTTGGCGTTGATCACGTCGAAGGCGGCCAGCAGGCGCTCGCGGCCCTCGGCGTTCAGCTCCTCGATGCCGGCCCGCAGCTTGCCGACCGCGCCTGACAGATCGGCGCGCTCGACCCTCATGGTCTCCAGGCGTCCGGCATATTCCTGGGCCTCCTCCTCGGCGCGCAGGTTCACCGGACCGATGGCGTCGCGCTCGCGTTCCAGGGCGAACAGGTGGGCCTCGACCCCGGCGGCGTCCTTCGGGACGGCCACGGCCTCGCCGGCGACGTGACGGCCCAGCTCCTCGGGCTCCATGCGGGCCTGCTCGCGGATCGCCGAGGCGACCTCGCCGAAGCGCTGGCGAGCCCCGTCCAGGTGGGCGACCAGGGCCGCGCGCTTCTCGCGGGCCTCGCCGGCGGCCTGCTCGGCGGCCCGGGCGGCGCGGTCGTTGTGGAGGCGGGTGGTCTCGGCGGCTTCCAGGGCGTCGCTGGCCTTGCCGCGACGGGCTTCGGCGGCGGCGAACTCGTCCAGCAGGACCAACAGCTTGTCCTTCAGCGCCGCCGGGGCCTCGCGGGCGCCTTCCAGGGCGGCGGCGGCCTTCACGCGGTCGGCCTCGAGGGACTCGCCGCGCTTGCCGGCGGTCTCGGCGCGCTTGGCCCAGTCGGCGCGGTCGCGCTCCAGGCTCTCCAGGCGGCGCTGGCGGCCGGCGCGCTCGCGGGTCTCGACGTCCAGCGCCGTGCGGGCGGCGCTGGCGGCCTCCCGGGCCTGGGCCGAGGCCTGACGCGCCTGCGCGAGTTCAGGCTGCAGGTCGCCCGAGGTCTGGGCGGCGGCGTGGGCCGCGCGGGCTTCCGCCAAGGCCGCGTCGACCTCGGTCTTCTCGGCCTCGAAGCGGGCGATGGTGTCGTCCAGCGACTGGGCGCGGGCGGCCCGCATCGCCTGCTCGCGCTCGAACTTGGCGACCTGCTCGCGCGCGCCGTTCAGCAGGCGTTCGGCGTCCGGCGGACCCCGGCGCTTGTCGCGCAGCAGGTCCTCGACGGCGCGCATCCGGTCGGCGGCGGTCTTCAGCGCGGCGGCGGTGGCCTCGGCGCGCGGGGTCATGAGGTCGATCTCGGTCTCGACCTCGGCCAGGCGCGTCCGCTGCTCCAGCCGCACGGCGGCCGGCTTGGGCGCGTCGGCGCGAGCCACGAAGCCGTCCCAGCGCCAGAGATCGCCTTCCTTGGACACCAGGCGCATGCCGGGCTTCAGCGCGGCTCGCAGCCGGTCACCATCGGCGCGGGCCACGACGGCGACGTGCGAGAGACGGGCGGCCAGGGCGGGCGGCGCCTTCACGAGCGGGGCCAGCGGCTGCGCGCCCTCGGGCCAGGTCGGGGCCGGCGCCTCGGCCCCGCCCCAGTAGGACGGCGCCTTGGCGTCGAGCGCTGCGTCCAGGTCGTCGCCGAGAGCGGCGGCCAGAGCCGCGCCATAGCCCTTGTCCGGCGCGACGCTGTCGAGGGCCGGGGCATGACCGCTCTTGCTGCGCGGCGCGGTCAGCTGGGCCAGGCCCCGGGCCTCGGTGCGCAGGCGGCCCAGCTGGTCCTCGACATTGCGCGCCAACTGGCGGGCCTGGGCTTCCTGCTCGGCGGCCTTGACCCGTTCGGCCTCGGCCTCCTCCAGCGCCGCGCGGGCGGCGGCCAGGGCGGCCTGCGCATTGTCAAAGCGCTGGCGAGCGTCGGCGGCCGCCGGGTCGATCTCGGGGCCTACGGCCGCCCGCTCGGCCCTGGCCTGGTCGAGGGCGCGGTTGGTGCGGTTGGCGCGGGCCTCGGCTTCCGAGAAGCGCGCGGCGGCGGCGCGGAACTGGGCTTCCTCGGCGGCGACGCGGGCGGCCAGTTGCTCGACAGCGGCCTCGGCGGCGGCGCGGGCCTCCTCGGCGGTCTTGGCGGCGGCGGCGAGTTCGGGCCCGCGCTCCGGCGCGGCGGCGACCAGCTCCCGCACCTCCGTGAGTTCGGCGTCGATGCGCGCCAGGGCGGCGGCGGCGTCGTCCTTGGCCTGCGCCTCGCGGGCCAGGTCGGCGTCGATGCGGGTCAGGTCATTGGAGAGGCGTTCGAATTCAGCGGCGGCGGCCTCGGCCTCGCGCTCGGCGCGGTCCTTCTGGATGGCCAACTGGCCCAGGATCGCCTGGGCGATGGTCGCCTCCTCCCGCAGGGGCGGCATGGCGGCCTCGGCCTCGGTGATCGCCACCTGGGCGGCGGCGCTGGCGCGGGCCGTTTCCTCGACCAGGCGGGCGGCGTTGGTGGCCTCGCTCGTGGTCCGCTCCAGCGTGTCGCGGGCCTCGGTCCAGCGGGTGTAGAGCACCGCGCCCTGCACGGCCCGGATCTCGGACGACAGGCGCTTGTACTTCTCGGCCTGGCGGGCTTCGCGGCGCAGGCGATTCAGCGCCGTCTCCAGCTCGCGGGCGACATCCTCCAGCCGGGCCAGATTGCTCTCGGCCGCTCGCAGGCGTAGCTCGGCCTCATGGCGGCGGGTGTGCAGGCCCGAGACCCCGGCGGCCTCTTCCAGGATGCGGCGGCGGTTCTGCGGCTTGGCGCCGATCAGCTCGCTGATCTGGCCCTGGCGCACCAGGGCCGGCGAGTTGGCGCCGGTCGAGGCGTCGGCGAACAGGAGCTGGACGTCGCGGGCCCGCACCTCGCGGCCGTTGATCCTGTAGGTCGAGCCCTCGCCGCGGTCGATCCGTCGCACGACCTCCAGCACCGGGTCGTCGTTGAACTGGGCCGGCGCGGTGCGGTCGGCATTGTCGATGGTCAGGGCGACGTCGGCGTGGTTGCGCGCCGGCCGCGCGCCGCTGCCGGCGAAGATCACGTCGTCCATGCCGCCGGCCCGCATGGCCTTGGCGGAATTGGCGCCCATCACCCAGCGCAGGGCTTCCAGCAGGTTGGACTTGCCGCAGCCGTTCGGGCCAACGATGCCCGTCAGCCCGGGCTCGATCCGGAACTCGGTCGGCTCGACGAAGGACTTGAAGCCCGAAAGGCGCAGGCGCTGGAACTGCACGGAGGCGGTCCCCTGGGACCTAGAGCCTGTCCGTTTCTGATGGGACCATCAGAAACGGATAAACAGGCTCTATCTGTTTGCCTGGAGCGTGGCAGGCGCCGAAACCGCTGACACTTTCGGCTGCCACGCTCTAGCCCTTCGCCGCGGCGGCGAAGGCCTTGGAGAGCACGGCGAAGTCGGCGCTGTGATCATAGGGGGCGCCGTTGACGAAGAAGGTCGGCGTGCCCTCGACGCCATCGTCCACCGCCTTGGCCATGCGGTCGTTGACGCCCTTCAGCGCCGCCGGGTCCTCCAGCGTCGCCTTGAACTGCGCGTCGGTCAGGCCGTACTGCTTGCCGATCGCCTGCAGGCCCTCGAACAGCTTCTCGCTGCGATAGATCTCTTCCTGCTTCTGGAAGACGGTGGTCAGCACCTCGAAGTACTTGCCCGGGATGCGGCGGGCCAGGATGAAGCCGGCGGCCGCGAACTCGTTGGGCGGGGTCAGGAACTCGCGGAACACCAGGCGCACCTTGCCGGTGTCGATGAAGGCCTTGCGGACCTCCGGCAGCACCGTGGTCCACCAGTGGGCGCAGTGCGGGCAGCTGGCCGAGGCGTAGACCACCAGCTGCACCGGCGCCTTGGCCGAGCCCAGCACCATCTCGCCCGGGACCGGCGGCAGCGGCGCGGCGCGCGCGGCCAGAGGGCTCGCCGCGACAGCGAGGCCCGAGAAGATCAGCGCGCGCCGGTCGAGACCCATTACTTCGAGGCTTCCGCGATGGCGGCGTCCAGCTGGGCCAGGGTGACCTCGCCGCCGGACTCGCCGCCGACCTTCTTGCCGTTGACGATGAAGGTCGGAGTGCCTTCGATCTTGTCGGCCTTCATCCACTTTTCGATGCGCTCGGCCGACTTGGCGGCCTTCTCGTCGGTCAGACAGGCGTTGAACTGGTCTTCGCTCATGCCGGCCGCCTGGGCGATGGTCAGCAGCTCGCCGCGGATGTCGCCGGTCTGGAAGATGCTGGCCTGGGCGTGATAGATCGCGTCCGTCACCTGGAAGTACTTATCCTTGCCGGCGCAGCGGGCCAGCATGGCGCCGGCGTTGGCCAGGCGCGGCTCGCCGGTCAGGGCTTCGCGGGCCACATAGTTGACCTTGCCGGTGTCGATGTACTTGGCCTTGAAGGCCGGGAAGACTTCCGCGTTCCACGTGGCGCAGTGCGGGCAGGCGACCGAGGCGTACTCGACCACGGTCACCTTGGCGGCGGGGTTGCCCAGGGTCATGTCGTCGGCGGTGACCTTGGTCCCCTGAGCGCCGCAAGCGGCGAGCGCGCCCAGCGAGGCGGTGAGGGCGACGGCGGTCATAAGCCGGCGGGTCAGCGGACGCATGTTCGTTCTTCCTTGCAGCGCAGCGGTGAAGTTAAGCGCGATTCTTAGGCCCCGGGAAAAGGGCGAGGGTAAGGTTTGCAACAGCGTGATCAGGGCCGGGTTGTCAATTGGAAGGTTGTGCCGATCGAGAGCTCAAGGATGCTCGCGCAGCACGCCGCGCCCCAGTTTCAGCAGGGCGTCCTTGAGACCGCCGTCGGGCTGGTCGGCCAGGCTGTCGGAGAGCTGCTTTTCCAGCGCCGCGTCCAGAGGCGGCTTGCGGCGCGGACGTTGTGCGACCGGCGCGGCGGCGGCCTTGACCGGGCCCTGGACGATGCGCAGGCGGGTGACGACGCCCTTGCCCAGCAGCATGTCGAGGCGGGCGGTGATCTGCGGCGCTTGGTGCTGGATCAGCGAGGCCACGGGGCCGTCGACACGCAGCTCCAGCGCGCCGCCTTCGCCGTTGCGGCCTTTTATGATGCGGACGGGCTCCGTCCGACGCGCGAGCGTGTCGCCGACGATCTCGCGCCAGCGGGCCTGCAGGGCGGCGGGCCCCTTGCCGAAGCGCTCTTCCAACGACTTCAGCAACGGCGCCAGGCTCTTGCCGGCGGGCGGCGGCGGACGGCGCTGCGGACGCGTACGCTTGGCGCGCAGGATGGCGAGGGCTTCTTCCGCGGTGGGCAGGGGGCGGCGCATGCGAGGAAACTAGCATGCCAGGCTTGGTTCGCGGTAGGCGAGGGATGATGAAAGCCCAATCCCTTTCTCGTCGCGATGCGATCCGCGCGGCCCTGCTGGCCTGGTACGACGCCCAGGCCCGGACCCTGGCCTGGCGCGTCTCGCCCGCCGACCGACGCGCCGGCGTGCGGGGCGACCCCTACCGCGTCTGGCTGTCGGAGGTGATGCTGCAGCAGACCACCGTGCCGCACGCCACGCCCTATTTCCTGGGCTTCACCGAGCGTTGGCCGACGGTCTCGGATCTCGCGGCGGTGGACGACGGCGACCTGATGGCCGCCTGGGCGGGGCTCGGCTACTACGCCCGGGCCCGCAACCTGCTGGCCTGCGCGCGGGCGGTGGCGAACCAGCACGGCGGCGTCTTCCCGGACACCGAGGAGTCCTTACGCGCCCTTCCCGGCGTCGGGGCCTATACCGCCGCCGCCGTGGCCGCCATCGCCTTCGACCGCGCCGCCAATGTCGTCGACGGCAATGTCGAGCGGGTGGTGGCGCGGCTGTTCGCCGTCGAGGCGCCGATGCCGGACAGCAAGCCGGAACTCAAGGCCCTGGCCGGAGAGCTCGTCACCGACGATCGCCCCGGCGACTGGGCCCAGGCGCTGATGGATCTCGGAGCCACGGTCTGTAAACCCAAGGCCCCGCTGTGCGACCGCTGCCCGATCTCGGACTGGTGCGCGGCCTATAAGGGCGGCGCGCCCGAGAGCTATCCGCGCAAGACCAAGAAGGCCGATCGCCCACGCCGCCACGGCGTGGCCTATGTCCTGACGCGCGGCGACGACATGGCTCTGGTCCGCCGTCCGCCCAAGGGCCTGCTGGGCGGGATGCTGGGCCTGCCGACCAGCGACTGGCGCGCCGCGCCGTTCTCCGACGCCGAGGCGGTGGCCGCCGCGCCGATCGCGGTCGCCTGGCGCGACCTCGGCGCGGTCGAGCACGTGTTCACGCACTTCTCCCTGACGCTGCGGGTGTTCGCGGCAGACGGCGTGAACGCTGGCGACTTCGTCTGGACCCCGCGCGAAGGCCTGGGCGCTCTGCCCAGCGTGTTCCTGAAAGCAGCGCTGGCGGCGGAGCGGCTGCTCTAATCGCGCGCGAACGTCCCCAGCGCGTCAAGGAAGTCATTGCCGAAGATTTTCAGCAGGAACGCGGCGATCACGAGAAGTACGGAATAGCTGAGCGCCGACACCACGCCGATCATTACGTCTTTCCACAACGGTCGGCCGCGTAGCAAGGCATCGCGCTGAATGGAGGGCGTCTGATCCTCGAGCGCGATCTGGGCATAGGCGGATAGGGCGCTGTCGGCGGTCTCGCGGAAGGCCTGAAGCGTTGTAGGCGTCCATTGCCGGGAGAAGCCGCGCAACTCGGCCACCGTCGGAGCTCTGCCTTCGCGAGCGCGGTGTTCGAACAGCCACTCGCGCTTGGCTTGCTTGTAGAGGCCGTAAGCGATGAAACCTTCAATATCGTCCGAGGCGCGGACCAACTGGTCGAAGACCGGATTGTGGTCGGTCGTCGCCATGCGGCGGTTATTTCCTGGCCAGGACGAGTTTGGCGCGAGACAGAGCCCGTTCATGCGTATCGCGGCTCAGGGCGATGACCTTGCTGCCGTCAGGGCGTCGAATCTTGCAGAACGCTTCCGCTCCGCGGATCGCGAAAAGGAACTGCGCTCACCACCGCCTTGCTGGCGGGAATTCTACCGGGGCGGATCATAAGGTGAACATTGCCGCCTCGCGTTGGGTCACGCAAGGCGGTTGCGCGAAAATGAGCGCCTCAGTTCATCCCCGCCCGCACCTGCGCCCTCAGGACGTCGATCGGGGCGAGGCCCGCGTCGGTCTTGAAGTGCCAGTAGGTCCAGCCGTTGCAGGCTGGCGCGCTCTGCACCAGGGCGCCGATCTTGTGGATCGAGCCGGACAGGTCGCCGACCGTGATCGAGCCGTCCGGGCGGACCTTGGCGGCGTGATTGCCCTTGGAGCAGTAGAGGGTGTCGCCCGGCGACAGCAGGCCGCTCTCGACGATCGTGCCGAACGGCACGCGCGGCTCGGCGCGCTTGCTACCCATGACGTCCAGGTCTTCCGGCGCGATCGGCACGACCTTGGCGATGCGGGCCTTGGCGTGTTCCAGATATTCGGCCTCGCGCTCGATGCCGATGAACTTGCGGCCCAGGCGCTTGGCGGCCGCGCCGGTGGTGCCGACGCCGAAGAACGGATCCAGGATCACGTCGCCCGGCTTGGTCGTCGACAGGATCACCCGATAGAGCAGGGCTTCCGGCTTCTGGGTCGGGTGGGCCTTGTGGCCGTCCACGCCCTTGATGCGCTCCTCGCCGGTGCACAGCGGGATGGTCCAGTCCGAGCGCATCTGCACCTCGTCATTGGCCATCTTCAGGGCGTCGTAGTTGAAGGTGTAGCGCTTGGCGTTCTGGCTCTTGGAGGCCCAGATCAGGGTCTCGTGGGCGTTGGCGAAGCGGGTGCCCTTGAAATTGGGCATCGGGTTGGACTTGCGCCAGACGATGTCGTTGAGGATCCAGAAGCCCAGGTCCTGCACGGCCACGCCGACGCGGAAGATGTTGTGATAGCTGCCGATCACCCAGATCGCGCCGTCATCCTTCAGCACGCGGCGGGCGGCCTTCAGCCATTCGCGGGTGAACTTGTCGTAGGCCGCGAAGCTCTCGAACTGGTCCCAGTGGTCGTCGACCGCGTCGACCTTGGAATTGTCGGGACGCAGCAGATCGCCGCCCAGCTGCAGGTTGTAGGGCGGATCGGCGAAGATCAGGTCGACCGACTTCTCCGGCAGGGCGTTCATCTGCTCGATGCAGTCGCCCAGGATGATGGTTTCCGGCCCGAACTTCATGTCCCGCGTCCCTACAAAAGAGAACGGAATCATGAGTTTTGCTGGTAAATGCGGGGTGAGCAGACGTGGTTAGCGGGGCGTTAATGCGCGCAAAACGCGTGGTCTTGAGTTCGATCAGACTTAAAACCTCTTTCGGATCAGAGGTCTAGGTCGTCGCCCAGCGCCAGCTCACCGGCCAGCGCGGCCCTCACCGGGGCCCAGCCCATGCGGTGGATCGGCGAGGGGCCAAGCTTGCGCAGGCCCTCGACGTGGATCGGCGCGTGGTAGCCCTTGTGGCCGGCGAAGCCGTAGCCGGGATAGACCGCGTCCATCTCGACCATGATCCGGTCGCGGGCTTCCTTGGCCAGGATCGAGGCCGCGGCGATCGAGCACGACAGGCTGTCGCCCTTGACCACGGTCTTGATCGGGCAGGGCAGCTTGAAGGCGTAGTTGCCGTCCACCAGGGCGATGGCGGGCGTCACCGACAGGTCCTCGATGGCTCGGCACATGGCCAGGCCCGCGGCGTGCAGGATGTTGAGCTCGGCGATCTCCTCGATCGAGGCCAGGCCGACGCCCCAAGCGATGGCGACCTCTTTGATCTCTTCCTCCAGGGCCGCGCGGGCCTTGGCGGTGAGTTTCTTGGAGTCGTTGAGGCCCTTGGGCACCCGGTCTGGGTCGAGGATCACGGCGCCGGCGCTGACCGGTCCGGCCCACGGACCGCGTCCGGCCTCGTCCACCCCACAGACCGGCCCCGGTCCGCAGGCCAGCTCCAGCATCATGTCGGGTCCGGTGCGCATGGGCCGGTGTTTAGGCCGGTTCGCGGCTCCGGAAAAGGAGTTTACGGACGTAATAATTTCTCTTGACGGCTGACGGGTGTCGCCGCCCAATTGATTACGAGTGTAATATTTGAGGCGAGCATGGACACCGGCCAGGCCTATCGGCGCGACATCGACGGCCTGCGGGCCGTGGCGGTGGCGGCCATCGTCATCCACCACGCCTTTCCGGGCCTGCTGCCCGGCGGCTTCGTCGGGGTCGACGTGTTCTTCGTCATCTCCGGCTTCCTGATCACGCGGCTGATCGCCGAAGCGCGTGAGGCTGGGACCTTCTCATGGGCGCCTTCTACCTGCGCCGGGCGCGGCGGATCATCCCCGCCTATCTGCTGGTCGTGCTGGTCACCGCGGCCCTGGCGGTGGTGATCGAGATGCCGCGCCTGCTGGCCATGACCGGCGCGGCGACGGCGGCCTCGGGCCTGTTCGCGGCCAACATCCTGTTCACCCAGACCGCCGGCTATTTCGCGCCCGGCGCCCAGCAGAACCCGCTGCTGCACCTGTGGTCGCTGGGTGTCGAGGAGCAGTTCTATCTCGTCTGGCCGGCGCTGATCGCGCTGCTGTCGTGGAAGCCTCTGCGGAGGATGCGGGCGACGCTGGCGCTGCTCCTGCTGATGGCCTCGCTGGTGCTGGCCCAGATCCTGGTCGGAAGCGGCGCGACGACCTGGGCCTTCTTCGGCCTGCCGACGCGGGTCTGGGAGTTCCTGGCCGGCGGGGTTCTGGCCCTGGGCCTGGTCAAGCCGCCGGGGGACCGCGCCACGGCCAATCTGGCCGGCGTGATCGGCGGGCTGATGATCGCCGGCAGCCTGGCCCTTCTGAACGAGGCCAGCGCCTTTCCTGGGCTGTCGGCGGTTCCGGTCTGCCTGGGGACGGCGCTGCTGATCTGGAGCGGCCTGGGCGCCCGACCGGGTCTGGCCGTCCTGCGCCTGGCGCCGGTCGTGGGCCTCGGGCAGGTGTCCTATTCCCTTTATCTCTGGCACTGGCCGCTGCTGGTCCTGGCCGCCGACATCGCCCAGCAGCCGCTGACGACGGTCCAGCGCCTGGGCCTCGTCGCCCTGTCGCTGGCGCTGGCCGTCGTGACCTGGAAGCTCATTGAGCAGCCGTTCCGGCGCGGTCCGGTCGAGCGGCCCTGGCGGCGTCTCGGCGTCCGGCTGCTGCCGCTGCTGGTCCCGATGGCCGCCGGCGCGGTGCTGTTCCTCAGCCACGGCCTGCCCCAGCGCCTGTCCCCGGCCGCCAAGGCCCTGGCCGAGTTGGAGGAGACCGACGTCAACCCGGCCCGAAAGGCCTGTTTCGAGAAGGCGAGGACGGCCAAGCCCGACGACTGCCGCTTCGGCGCGGAGCCAGGGAGTGCGGGCGACGACGTCCTGGTCTGGGGCGACTCCCACGCCGACGCCCTGACCCCCGGCGTGGTCGAATGGGCCGCGCCGCGCGGCTGGAGCGTCCGCGAGGTGGCGCGCGGCGGCTGCCCGCCGCTGGTCGGGGTCAACGTCCGCACGATGTACCGCTTCAAGCTGGAGTGCGCGGCCGCCGCCGACCAGGCCATGGCCTTGATCGCCTCGGACCGAAAGCTGAAGCTGGTGGTGCTGATGGGCCGCTGGCCGCTCTATCGCGACGCGCCGCCGTTCTACGACGTCAACTCGCCGCGCGTGACGATGGAGGTGATCGGCCAGCCCGGGAAGCGTCAGCGCGTGTCGACCGCCCTGAAGGCCACGCTGGACGCCATCGCCCGTCGCCGGCCCGATGTCCGAGTGCTGGTGATCGGGCCGTTCCCGGAGCTGACCCTGGGCGCGCCCGAGTGCCTGGCCCAGCAGAAGCAGCTCGGCGGCCGGCCGGGGGTCTGCGCCAGCGTCGCCGCCGACCTGCCTCTGTCGCGGGCTTTACCGGCCGAGGACGCCCTGCGCGCCGCCGTCCAGGATCGCCCGAACGTGGCGGTGGTGTTCCCGTCCGAAACCCTGTGCCGCAACGGTCGTTGCCTGGCGATGATGGACGGGGAGCCGATCTATTTCGACGACGACCATCTCAGCGCCTCGGGCGCGCGCCGCCTGGCGCCGGCCTGGCTGGAAACGGGCTGGTCACGCTTGGAGAAACCGGATCCGGCGCGCCTAGATGGGCCATGACCTTCAAGACCCTGGCTGTCGCCATCGCCCTGCTGTCCGCCGCCGCGCCGGCCCACGCCCAGGAGGCGGACTGGAAGCTGGTCTGGTCCGACGAATTCGACGGCGACCGGCTGGACGACACCAAGTGGACCTATGCCGCCGACTGCGGCGGAGGCGGCAATGACGAGCGGCAGTGCTACGTGTTCAGCCCGCAGACGGTGTCCGTGGGCGGCGGCGTGCTGAAGCTGACGACGATCAAGCGCAGGACACAGGGCCTGACCAATCCGTGGGCCGGGCCGACGGGGCCGATGAAGACCGGCGACTACGCCTCGGGCAAGATCCTGACCAAGGGCAAGGCCTCGTGGCTCTACGGCCGGATCGAGGCGCGGGCCCGCGTCCCCGGCGGCCAGGGCGTCTGGCCGGCGATCTGGATGATGCCGGAGCGCTCGGCCTATGGCGGCTGGCCCCGCTCGGGCGAGATCGACATCCTGGAGACGGTCAATCTGGGCGCGCCGTGCGGATCCTGCGAGGGCGGCCGCGAGAACCGGATCTTCGGCACGATCCACTTCGCCGGCGATGCGGCCGGGGCCCACCGGCAGGTCAGCACGGGCGCGCCGATGCCGGCCTCCGCGACCGGCTTCCACGTCTACGCCGTCGAGTGGTCGCCCGAGGCCATCGTCTGGTTCGTCGACGGCCAGCGCTACGCCGAGGCCCGGGCGGCCCAGTGGAAGCGCGACGACCGCAACGTGTCCGCAGCCCCGTTCGACCAGCCCTTCCACCTGATCCTCAACCTGGCCTTCGGCGGCCGCTGGCCCGAGAGCGCCAACGCCAAGGGGATCGACGAGACCGCCCTGCCGGCGACGATGGAGGTGGATTGGGTGAGGGTGAGCCAGCGGGGGGCTTAGTTGAAGGAACCTCGATGCCCGGGCGCTTGGGCCGGATAGGGAGCTCTAAGCGAGGGAGGCTCGCGAGCCATAGGCGACGTTGATAAAGTCTCTTAGCTGCAGGCGTGAGTTTAGAGGCGGAGCGCAGGCCTCGAAATTTCGGTGGGGATCCCAGAGGACGAGACCGAGATCTTTCCAGCTTCGTGCTGACGCACAAGATTGAGCGCTTCCAACCGATGCTTAGTATGAGCGAAGAAGGCTTCCTGCTCATGGAGCAGGTCGAGGGAAAGAACGTGTTGGGTTAGTTCCGTTAGATCATATGGCCCATTGTCCTTCGCGTTTTCCTCAAGGGCGACGAACCATAGGCCCCGCGCGTCGTCTCCCCATGCGCAGTGAGCATATTGATTTCGAATTTTCAGACAGTACCGCAGCGCCGCGATGGTCTGCTCGAAAGCCGTCTTATAGGCTCCATCCGAAAGGATTGGCCGGGCTAGCGCATCGGCTAGGATAACGCGCTGTTCCTCGCCGCGTGCACGGAACATGACTTTGAAGGCGACGTCGCGGTTATCGATTATTTCGCCGATGCAGTGCGCCAGTAGAAACTCAAGCTCACCGTAAGCGGTCACCAATGTTCCTACAATTCGGCCTGCTTCGGGATGGCGAAGGAATGCTGGCAAAAGTGACATTAGAGTTCCTAAGCCTAGTGGGCGTCCTCTATCCCCTCTGGGCGAATACGACGACCAAGGGCGCTGAGAGCCTCCGTCCCTAGACCCGCCTGGCCATCGCCCGGCATTCCTCATGCCGATAGCACGTCACCAGGTGGTCGTTGACCAGGCCGGTGGCCTGCATGAAGGCGTAGACGATCACCGGGCCGCAGAACTTGAAACCCTTGGCCTTCAGGGCCTTGGCCATGTCGACCGCCAGCGGCGTCTGGGCCGGGACCTCGCCGGCGCGCCATGCGTTCTGGATCGGCGCGCCGCCGACCATGTCCCACAGGAACTGGCCGAAGTCCTCGCCGCGCTCGCGCATGTCCAGATAGATCCGCGCGCCCGAGATGGCCGCGTCGATCTTGCCGTTCGAGCGGATGATGCCGGCGTCGGCCATCAGCCGCGCCCTATCGTTCTCGTCGAAGCGGGCGACCTTCTCCGGATCGAAGTCGGCGAAGGCGGCGCGGAACCCCTCGCGCTTGCGCAGGATGGTGATCCACGACAGTCCGGCCTGGAAGCCGTCCAGCACCAGCTTCTCCCACAGGGCGCGGCTGTCCCACTCGGGAACGCCCCATTCATCGTCGTGATAGGCCTCGTAGAACGGGTCCCCGTTCATGCCCTTCCAGGTGCAGCGCGTGATCTCGGTCATGCGGTGACGCTAGCAGAACTTTTCGAGAACGAAAGACCCTAGGCCAGCCGTTCTTTAGGCTAGCCAGGCCGGACGGTCGACGCGCACCGGCCGGCCGTCGGCCGTCAGGTCCGCGCCCTCGATGCGGTCGAGGCGCAGCAGGGCCAGGGCCCGGCCGTCGCGGCCGCTCAGCACCTCGCCGGCCCGCAAGGTCCCGGCCAGCACCTCGGTCCCGAAGGCCGGGGCGGGGCCGTCGAAGACGATCGGCAGCATGCGGTTCTTGATCACGCCGCGCCGCTTCATGCGGCTGGTCGTCTCCTGGCCGACGAAGCAGCCCTTCTTGAAGTCGATGCCGGCCATCAGGTCGAAGTCGGCCTCGATCGGATAGGTCGTCTCGCTGCCCCAGTCGGCGGGGCCGGGGACGCCGAGGGCAAGGCGATGGGCCTCATAGGCGTCCTCGTCGGTGGTGGAGGGGCGGTCGTCATAGGCGCGCGCGCCCAGGGCCGACAGGCGCGGGTCGGCATACAGGCCTTGACCCGACGCTTCGCCGCCGAACACCGCCAGCACCGGCCGGTCGCTGGCCTCCAGCGTCACCTTGGCGCGCAGGCGGTACATGGTCAGGCGTTGCAGGATCGCCGCGCGGTGCTCGGCCGCCACGTCCAGCAGGGCGCCGTCTTCAGTCCCGGCCACGAACAGGTCGTAGAGCAGCTTGCCCTGCGGCGTCAGCAGGCCGGAAAAGCGCAGTTCGCCCGGCGCGAGGGTCTCGACGTCCTGGGTCAGCAGACCCTGCAGGAAGCTTCTCCAGTCCGGGCCGGACACGGCGATGACGGCGCGGGAAGCGAGGCGGGCGACATTAAGCGAGCTCATCCCGCAGATGTGCGCCGAGTCCCCACCAAAACCAGTCCCTGAAAAACGGGGAAAGCTCAACCGTTAACGTGGGATGCGCCGACTCGCCGACTGATCTATGGATAGTCCGATGACACAGCGGGCTTTCCCGATTCTCTTCATCACGGCCACCCGCATCGGTGATGCGGTGCTTTCGTCCGGCCTCATCCGGATGCTGGCCGACCAGATTCCCAACGCCCGCTTCACGATTGTCGCCGGTCCGCTGGCCGCGCCGCTGTTCGCCCACGTGCCGGGTCTGGACCGCGTGATTGTCATGGAGAAGGGCAAGGGCAAGGGCCACTGGTTCAAGCTCTGGCGGCAGGTGCGCCACAAGAAGTGGAGCCTGGTCGTCGACCTGCGCGGATCGGCCACGGCCCTCTTCCTGCGCCGCGACAAGCGGGCGATCTGGAAGAAGCTGCCGGGCGAGGTCGTGCACAAGGTAGTCGACGCCGCCCGCACCCTGAAGCTGGAAGGCGACCCGCCCGCGCCGCACCTCTACATCACGCCCGATGTCCAGGCCCTGGCGGATGATCTGCTGGCCCCAATCGCAGGACAGGGGGAGGGGCCGATCCTGGCCGTCGGGCCGGCCGCCAACTGGGTCGGCAAGGTCTGGCCGATCGAGCGCTTCACCCAGACGGTGGCCCAGCTGCTCGACAAGGACGGCCCGATGGCCGGGGGCGCCTGCTGATCCTGGGCGGACCCGAGGACACCCGCATGATCGAGGAACTGCGCAGGGCTTCGGCCCGCGGCCGCACCATCGACCTGACCGGCAAGGTGGACCTGCTGACCGCCTATGCCTGCCTGCGCCGGGCGCGCCTGTTCATCGGCAACGACTCGGGCCTGATGCACATCGCCGCCGCGGCCGGCGCGCCGACCCTCGGCCTGTTCGGCCCCTCGGACGAGCGCCGCTATGCGCCCTGGGGCGACAAGGCCGTGGCGGTGCGGGGCCCGCGCGGCTTCGACCAGTTCCTGGCCGTCGACCCGGACCTCTCGCAGGCCATCCGCCACATGAGCGACCTGCCGGTGGCCACGGTGGTCCGCGAGGCCAAGGCCTTGCTGATCCGCACCGAGCCGAGCGCCGAGGTCTCGCCGCAGGAAGCGGTGGTCGAGGACACGATCGCCGAGGAAGCCGCCGGCGCCGAGATCGCGCCGCTGGCCGAAGAGCCCGCGCCCGAACCCGTCGAGGCGTCGGTCGAAGAGGTTTCGCCTGAACTGGCCGTCGTCGAAGAGGCCCTGGCCGAGGAACGCGCGGCCGAGCGGGACGCCAGCTAGTTTCGGTTGCCTCGCGAGCGAGCCGGTCCTACGACCGCCTCAAACCATCGCCAGGAGCCGTCCCATGACCCAGACTTTCGACCTGATCGTGCGTGGCGGCGAAGTGGTGAACCACGCGGGACGCGGGATCGCCGACATCGGCGTCCGGGGCGGCAAGATCGTCGCCATCGGCGACCTCTCCCACGCCTCGGCCGGCGAGGTGTTCGACGCGGCCGGCCTGACCGTCCTGCCGGGCGTCATCGACAGCCAGGTCCATTTCCGCGAGCCGGGGCTGGAGTGGAAGGAAGACCTGGAGAGCGGCTCGCGCGGCGCGGCCCTGGGCGGCGTGGTCGCCGTCTTCGAGATGCCCAACACCGAGCCGACGACGACCGACCCGGACGCTCTGGCCGACAAGCTGGCCCGCGCCAGGAACCGGATGCACACCGACCACGCCTTCTATGTCGGCGGCACCCACGAGAACGCGGCGTTCCTGGGCGAGCTGGAGCGCCTGCCGGGCTGCTGCGGCATCAAGGTGTTCATGGGCGCCTCGACCGGCTCGCTGCTGGTGCAGGACGACGAGGGCGTCGAGAACGTGCTGCGCCACGTCAACCGCCGCGCGGCCTTCCACTCCGAGGACGAGTACCGCCTGGCCGACCGCCGCCACCTGGCCCGTCCCGGCGACTGGACCAGCCACCCCGAGGTGCGCGACGCCCAGGCCGCCCTGCAGTCGACCCATCGCCTGGTCCGCATCGCCAAGTCGCTTGGCAAGCGCATCCACGTGCTGCACGTCACGACCAAGGAAGAGATCGACTTCCTGGCCCAGAACAAGGATGTCGCCAGCGTCGAGGTCACGCCCCAGCACCTGACCCTGGTGGCGCCCGAGGCCTATGAGCGGCTGAAGGGCTTCGCGCAGATGAACCCGCCGATCCGCTCGGCCGACCACGTGGCCGGCGTCTGGCGCGGCGTCGAGGCGGGCATCGCCGACGTCCTGGGCTCCGACCACGCGCCCCATACCCGCGAGGAAAAGGCCCGGCCCTATCCGGCCTCGCCGTCGGGCATGCCGGGCGTTCAGACCCTGGTGCCGGTCATGCTGACCCACGTGGTCGACGGAAAGCTCAGCCTTGAGCGCTTCGTCGACCTGACCAGCCATGGCGTCAACCGCGTGTTCGGCCTGGCCGACAAGGGCCGCATCGCCGAGGGCTTCGACGCCGACTTCACCATCGTCGACATGAAGGCCCGCAAGGTCATCACCCACGACCAGATGGCCAACCGCGCCGGCTGGACTCCCTTCGACGGCTTCGAAGCCAAGGCCTGGCCGATGGCGACCATCGTGCGCGGCGTCGTGGTCATGCGCGACGACGAGATCGTCGCGGAAGGCAAGGGCGAGCCGGTGCGGTTCCTGGAGACGCTGGCTGGCTAGAGTTCGGTCCGCCTACGGATCAACCATCGCCGCTCCGCCGGTCCGGGCGCCATGTCCAGCGCCCGATCATAGGCCTCCAGCGCTTCGTCCCGCTGGCCCAGCCGCGCCAGCAGGTCGGCGCGCACGGCATGGAACGGCTGGAAGTCGTCCAGCCGCGCGGCGTCCAATCCATCCACCTCGGCGAGCGCCGCCGCTGGTCCCGCCACCTCCGCCAGCACCACGGCGCGGTTGATCCGGACGAATGGATCTTCCCGCCAGGCCAGCAACAGGTCGTACAGCGCCAGGGCGGCAGACCAGGGCGGCGGTTCGGCCAGTGCGCGGCGCACGCACCAGACGCCGTGCAGCGCCGCCCGCAACTGGCGCGGTCCAGGCTGATTCAAGCGCGCGGCCGCCCGCAGCAGCGCCTCGCCCTCCAGGATCAGCGGTCGCCGCCACAGCTTGGGATCCTGCTCCGACAGCGGGACCATCGCCCCTTCCGCATCCAGTCGCGCCGGCCGCCGCGCCTCGGCGAAGCGGACCAGGGCGGCGAAGGCCAGGCATTCCGGCTCGTTTGGCAGCAGCTCGGCCAATACCGCCGTCAGGTCCAGCATCTCGCGGGCATAGCCGGCATGCTGGCCGGTCCCGGCGGCGTCTTCGTGGGCGCGGGCATAGGCGACCTCCAGGGTCGAGAGCACGGCCGCCAGGCGCTCGGGCCAGGCCTCGGGACCGGGGACTTCGAACGACACCCCGGCCTCCGCGATCTTCTTCTTGGCGCGGGTCAGGCGCTGGAACATGGCCGGCTCGGCGACCAGGAAGGCGCGGGCGATCTCCTCCACGGACAGGCCGCAGACCAGCCTCAGGGTCAGGGCCGCGCGAGCCTCGGGCGCGACGGCCGGATGACAGCAGACGAAGATCAGCCGCAACCGCTCGTCGGGAATCAGACGGGCGTCGGAGGCCAGCATGTCCTCGGCCGTGGCCTCGGGTTGGGGCGTGTCGGGCGGAAGGCGATCCCTGACGGTTCGTCTACGGATCATGTCGATCGCGCACCGCCGCGCCGTGGCGTAAAGCCAGGCGGCCGGGTCCAGGGGCGGGGCCGTCGGCCAGACGGCGGCGGCCCGCGCACAGGCCTCGGCCCAGGCCTCCTCGGCCAGGTCCAGGTCGCGGAAGGTCGCGGCCAGGGCGGCGACGATGCGCCCGCCGGCCTCCCGCGCGGTCTGGTCGAGGGTCTTCAATCTTCCTCGATCATCGGGCGGACCTCGACCGCGCCGTCGCCGGCCAGTGGGATCCGCTTGGCGATGGCCAGGGCCGCGTCCAGGTCCGGAACCTCGACCAGATAGAAGCCGCCCAGCTGTTCGCGCGCCTCGGCATAGGGACCATCGTGCAGGGCGTGCTGGCCGTCGGTCTTGCGCACGGTGGTGGCCGTGTCGACCGTCTTCAGGCCAGAGCCGCCCTTCAGGACGCCCGTGGCCGCCAACTCGCCGGCCAGGGCCTGGTGGGCGGCGATGATCTCGTCCATCGCCCGGCCGTCGCCCGCGCGGTAGAGGTCTTCGTTCTCGTAGATCAAAAGGGCGTATTGCATGGCGATATCTCCCGACGAGCCCGCGACCATCGCGGCGCTTCGACCTCTGAGACGCGCCGGCTCCGCGAGATTCGACAGCGGACAACGAAAAATGTCGAGAGGGGCGCCGCGGCGCCCGGATTGAACCGCGCCGCTGGCGGTCGCATAACAGGGCATGGACGGATCCAGCCCCCACACCGCTCCCTTCCGCGACGCCCGCTACGCGCCCCGCGCGCTGGAGGTCGAGCGACTTGGGGGCCATGAGGGCGAGACGCTGATCCTGCGCAATCCGATGGCCTTTTCGGACGCGGTGCGGACCACGACCGAGCCGCTGGCGCGCTGGGCCGCCGAGGCGCCGGACCGGGTCTGGCTGGCCGAGCGCGCCAATGGGCAGGGGGGCGACGACTGGCGAAGGGTGAGCTACGGCGAGGCCAAGGCCAAGGTCGCGGCCCTGGCCGGCGGGCTCGCGGGCCTGGGCCTTTCGCGCGGCCAGCCGTTGCTGATCCTGGCCCGCAACGGGATCGACCACGCCCTGATCGCCTACGCGGCCATGAGCCTGGGCGCGCCCGCCGCGCCGGTCTCGCCGCAGTACGGTCTGAAGGGCGCGGATCTGACCCGGCTGCAACACGCCGTCGAGCGGCTGAAGCCGGCGGCCGTCTATGCCGACGACGCCGAAGCGTTCGGCGACGCCCTGGCCGCGCCGTTCCTGGCCGGTCTGCCGGTCGTGGTCGGCCGCCACGCGCGGCCGGGCGATATCGCCTTCGACGACCTGCTGGAGAGTCCGCCGATCGAGCCGGTCGCCCAGCCCGACGACGTCGCCAAGCTGCTGCTGACCTCGGGCTCGACGGGTCGGCCCAAGGCGGTGGTCTGCACCCACGCCAACATCGCGCTGAACGCCGCCCAGATCGAGGCCTGCTACGCCGATCCCGAGCCGCCCGTGCTGGTCAATTCCGCGCCCTGGAGCCACAGCCTGGGGGCCAACGCCATCCTGCACATGGTGCTGCACCGGGGCGGGAGCCTGTACATCGACGCCGGCCAGCCCGCGCCCGGCCGCTTCGCCGAGACGGTGCGGAACCTGCGCGAGGTGGCGACGACCTATCACAACATGGTCCCCGCCGGCTGGGGGCTGTTCGTCGGCGAGCTGGAGCGCGACGAGGCGCTGGCGGCCAGGTTCTTCGAAAAGGTGCGGGTGCTGCAGTACGGCGGGGCCTCGATGGCCCAGTCGATCCTGGATCGCGTCCAGGCCGTGGCGGTGCGGACGATCGGCGAGCGGATCACCTTCGCGGCCGGCTATGGCGCGACCGAGACCGGGCCGACGGCCTGCAACATCCACTGGCTGAACGCCCGCTCGGGCATGGTGGGACTGCCGACGCCAGGCACCGCCGTGAAGCTGGTTCCGGCCGGAGACGGCGGCAAGTTCGAGGTCCGGGTGAAGGGGCCGCAGGTCTCGCCGGGCTATCTGGATCAGCCGGAAGCCACCGAGCAGGCCTTCGACGAAGACGGCTTCTACCGCCTGGGCGACGCCGCCCGGCTGGCCGATCCGGAGGACCCGGCGGCGGGGCTGGTGTTCGACGGGCGGCTGGTCGAGAACTTCAAGCTGGCCAGCGGCACCTTCGTCGCGGCCGGGGCCCTGCGGGTGGCGGCGGTGTCGGCGATCGGCGGCGTGGTCTCCGACGCGGTGGTCTGCGGCGAGGGCCAGGACGGCGTCGGCCTGATGCTGTTCCTCGACGCCAAGGCCTGCGAGCGGCTGAAAGACGAAAGAGGGGGAGACGAGGCGGCCGTGCGGGCGGCGATCGTCGACGGCCTTTCGCGCATGAACGCCTCGGCCAAGGGCGGCGGCGGCAAGGTGCTGCGCGCCCTGATCCTGGACGGCGCGCCCGACGCGGCCAGCGGCGAACTGACCGACAAGGGCTACATCAACCAGGCCCTGGCGCGGGACCGGCGGCCGAACGAGCTGGCGCGGCTGTTCGCTACGATACCGGACGACGGGGTTCTAGTTCTTTAGCCACCCCCAGACAGATCAGAAGCTGGCCGAAATAATAGAGGCCCCAGACCGCCAGGCCGGTGGCCAGGTTGTCGGGCAGGTCGCCTTGCCGGGCGAAGATCAGCAGGTCGGAGACCACGAACATCAACGCGCCGATGCCGACGGTCTTGACCGGAAAACGGCTCATCAACGCCGTGGCGGCCATGACCGCCAGGAACAGGCTGTAGAACGCAATGCCCGGCGCGCCGGCTCGATCGTGCGGGAGCAGATAAGCGATCCCGACCACGACCGGAATCAGGACCAGCGGGATCAAGGTCCCCGGCTTGCGATGCCGCAGATAGAGCCCGCTGGCCACCACATGGCCCAGCAGGAACGACACCGCCCCGACCGTCAGGTCGTGGGTCTCCAGCAACACGTCGCCGCCCGCGCCAAAGGCCATCACGGCCGCCAGCAGCCAGCCATCCAGGCTCTTGGCCCGCAAAGCCGCATGGACCGCCAGCAGCGCCACGCCGGCGCCCTTCAAGGCCGTCTCGACGCCCGGCGGCAGGTCCAGCATCCACGTCGCCACATAGCTGACGCCGGCGATCACCGACGCGATCAGCGTCCAACGCGCGGCCGCGCTCATCCCTTGCATCGAATGTCTCCCCCCGATTTTGCCGATCAGACTGCAATGGCGATCGGCTGATGCGCAACCGGGTTGGCCTGCTTGCCGAAATGTCGGAGACAAGAGGCCTAAAAAGCGGAGGAACGCATGAACGGCGCGGACGCCCTGATCACCACCCTGGCCGACAACGGGGTCGTCGCCTGCTTCGCCAATCCGGGCACCAGCGAGATGCAGTTCGTCTCGGCCCTGGACCGCGAGCCGCGCATGCGCTCGGTGCTGTGCCTGTTCGAGGGCGTGGCGACGGGGGCCGCCGATGGCTACGGCCGCATGGCCGGCAAGCCGGCCTGCACCCTGCTGCATCTGGGGCCGGGCTACGCCAACGGCGCGGCCAACCTGCACAACGCCCGCAGGGCGTACACCCCGGTGGTCAACGTCATCGGCGATCACGCCACCTATCATCGCGGCTTCGACGCGCCGCTGAACAGCGACATCGCCGCTTTGGCCGCCCCCAATTCGCTCTGGGTCAAGTCGGCAGAGACCGCCGACAGCGTCGGCCCACTGGCGGCCGAGGCGATCGTCGCCAGCCACGGAACGCCCGGCGGGAACGCCTGCCTGATCCTGCCCGCCGACTCGGCCTGGAACGAAGCGACGGTGAAGGGGCCGGTCGTCACGCCGCCGGCCTTCGCCGAGCCCGACACGGCGGTTGTCGATAGCGTCGCCAAGGCGCTGGGGTTCGCCAGTAAGCCGGTGCTGCTGCTGGGCTCGGGCGCCTGCGGCGAGGTCGCCCTGGCGGCGGCCGGGCGGCTGGCGGCGCACGGCGTCCGCATCCTGACCGACACCTTCACCGCCCGTCAGGCCCGTGGCGAGGGGCGCTTTCGCCCCGACAAGCTGCCCTATTTCGGCGAGCAGGCCCTGAAGGACCTGGACGGGGTCGATCTGATGGTCCTGGTCTCGACCCAGCGTCCGGTGGCCTTCTTCGCCTATCCGGACCGGCCGAGCGTGCTGGTTCCCGAAGGCTGTTCGGTCGAAGCCCTGTGCGGCCGCGAGGTCGACGCGGCGGCGGCCCTGAACGCCCTGGCCGACGCGATCGGCGCCCCGGCCGCGGGCCCCGTCGAGACCTATGCCGCGCCCGACGGCCCGGCCGGCCGCCTGGACGCCTGGGCGATCGGCGCCTCGGTCGCGCGGCACATGCCGACGGACACGGTGATCTCGGACGACGCGGTGACCGCCGGCCTGCCGATCTTTACCCAGACCAGGGCCGCCCGCGCCCACGACTGGCTGTCTCTCACGGGGGGCGCGATCGGTCAGGGCATCCCGCTGGCGATCGGCGCCGCCGTGGCCTGCCCGGACCGCAAGGTCCTGGCCCTGACCGGCGACGGAGCGGGCATGTACACGCTGCAGGGCCTGTGGACGATCGTCCGCGAGCAACTGGACGTCACCGTCGTGGTCTTCGCCAACCACGCCTACCGGATTCTCGGCATCGAGCTCTCCCGCACCGGGGCCGGCAATCCGGGCCCGGCGGCCTCGCGGCTGCTGGATCTGGGCGACCCTCGCATCGACTGGGTGAAGCTGGCTCAGGGGATGGGCATGCCGGCCGAACGCGCCGAGACCGCCGAAGCCTTCGACGACGCCTTCGCTCGCGCCATGGCCGCGCCCGGCCCGCGCCTGATCGAGGCGGCGCTCTAGCCAAGAAAAGGCCCGCCGGATCGCTCCGGCGGGCCTCGTCATTCAGAGATCGAGCGCTGGGATCAGCCCTTGACCTTGTTGGTCGGCAGCTTGCAGCCGCCGCCGATGCCCTTGGCCTGGGCGCAGGAGAGGAACTCCTTGGCCGCCGGCTTGGCGACGCCCGTCGGATAGCCCAGCACCCAGCCCGGCAGACCGTCCGAGCAGGCGACTTCGACGAAGCCTTCGTTGTCGGTCGAGCCCATGACGCGGACGTCGGAGACCTTGCACGAGGCCTTGTTGAAGCCGACCAGATCCTGGCTCAGGCGGGCGTACTGCGTGTCCTTCTTGGTGAAGGAGCAACGGTAGCCGTTGAGCTCGGCCGTCAGGCAGTCGAACACCGTGCCGCCGCCGGCGGCGGCGAACACGGCGATGGCGCCGACTTCACTGCCCTTGCACTTCAGCTCGACGACTTCCTTCTTCGGATCGGCGCTCGGCAGCATGCCGTACTTCTCGACGTCGCAGGGGAAGCCGGCCTTGGCCGACAGCTTGCTGTAGAAGCCGGCCTGCTCGGTCTGAGCGGCGACGGCGTCGGTCATGGTGCAGCCGCCGCCGACGAAGCCGGCCTGGGCGCAGGGGATCGACTTGACGAAGGCGTTGGTGGCCATCGCCTGCTGATACATGTAGCCCTTGCCGTCCTGGCAGGAGACTTCGAAATAGTTGTCGTTCTTGGTGCTGAGGACGTAACGGCGGTCCTTGATCACGCAGTTGTTGGCCGCGGCCGTGTTCAGCGTGTCGACCAGCTGCAGCTGGGTCTGACGGTTGGTCAGCTTGCAGCTGACGTTACCGCCCTCTTCGTACAGCAGGCAGCTGTTGGCGACGACTTCGCCGTTCAGGTTCATCGGGTTCGTCGTCTGGACGATGTAGCCGGCGCCGCCCTTACAGGCGACCTCGAAGAACGAGTTCTTGGCGCCGGAGCCGATGGCGCGGGCGTTTTCCTGCTCGCAGGTCACGCCGGCCTTCTTGACGTAGGGGGCCAGTTGAGCGCCGGGGTTGGCGTTGCCCGGCAGCAGGCAGGCGAGGCCGCCGACCTTGCCGTCCGGACCCGGCTGGCTCGATTCCAGGCAGGAATACAGCTGCGGGGCGCCTTCCTTCTTGGCGATGACCGCGAAGCCCATGCCTTCGTTACAGGCGACTTCGTAGTACTTGTCGCCAGCCTTCTTGTCCTCGCCCATGTAGCGGGCGTCGGAGACGGTGCAGCTCGCGCCGCTGGCCTGGATGACGGCCGGGGCGTCCTTCTTACCGATCTCGCGCGACTTGGCGTCGATGGCGGCGGGCTTGCTCTTCTCTTCCTTCGGCGCCGAAATGACAGCGGCCGGAATGAGAATGGCGACCGCGAGGGCGGCCGACAGGCCGATCGCGAAAGGCCTCATGGGTAACATCTCCTGGGTGGATTCCTCGCGCGGACATAAGCGCGTGCTTGTATCAGGGGTCAAGACACCGTCCGACCTGGGCGTGATGATGACTGGGTTTCAGGGCAAAAAATGGGTTGGATCAACGACAAGCGCCGGTTGAACGGGGCCTGAGGGAACGAAAATGCGCGACGGATTCGAAGACGAAGCAGCGGCCGAGACGCCGGAAGTCCGCAAGGCCGGGCGGCTGGTCTATCCGTTCGAAACCGCGCCGGAGGCCGGTTCGGGCGGCGCGGTCGAGGTCGCGCCGGGCGTGCTGTGGCTGCGCATGCCGCTGGGCGGCTCGCTGCAGTTCATCAATGTCTGGGCCATCGAGGATGGCGAGGGCTGGGCGATCGTCGACACCGGCGTCCAGACCCGCGAGACCAGCCAGGCCTGGCGCGACGCCTTCGCCGGCGCCCTGGGCGGCAAGCCGCTCACCCGGGTGATCGTCACCCACCTGCATCCCGACCATATCGGCCTGGCCGGCTGGATGACCCGCAAGTTCGACTGCCGGCTGTGGATGACCCGGCTGGAATATTTCCAGTGCCGGATGCTGGTCGCCGACACCGGCCGCGAGGCGCCCGAGGACGGGGTGAAGTTCTTCCAGGCCGCAGGCTGGGACGAGGACGCCATCGAGAACTACAAGGCCCGCTTCGGCGGCTTCGGCAAGGCGATCTACGCCCTGCCCGACAGCTATCGCCGGCTGTCCGACGGTGAGGACTTCGACATCGGCGGCAAGACCTGGCGGGTGGTGACGGGGCAGGGCCACTCGCCCGACCATGCCTGCCTGTGGTGCCCTGAACTCAATGTCCTGATCTCCGGAGACCAGGTGCTGCCGCGCATCTCGTCCAACGTCTCGGTGTTCCCGACCGAGCCGGACGCCGACCCCTTGAGCGACTGGCTGCGGTCGCTGGCCAAGGTCAAGGCGACGGTCCCCGACGACGTCATCGTCCTGCCCGCGCACAACGATCCGTTCGAGGGGCTGCACACTCGCATCGACGGCCTGATCTCGGGCCACGAACGGGGCCTGGCGCGGCTGGAGAAGAAGCTGGCCGAGCCCAAGCGGGTGGTCGACACCTTCGGCGCGCTGTTCGCGCGGCAGATCGGGCCGGACCTGCTGGGCATGGCGACCGGCGAGGCGCTGGCCCACCTCAACTGCCTGATCGGGCGCGGCAAGATCCGGCGCCAGGTCGATGGCGAGGGCGTGGCCTGGTACTCGGCTTTTTCTAGTCCCGACTAGAAACGGTCGTTTGACATTTCGCATACGAAACATAATCTGGGCGCATGTCCGTGCCCGCCGACCGTCGCCTCATCTTCCTGCTCAACGCCGGTCATCGGCGCGTGCAGCGCTGGATCGAGGGCAAGATGGCGGCCAAGGGCGGCCTGACCGCCGCCCAGTCGGGAGTGCTGTTCTATCTCGGCGAGCAGGACGGAGCGCTGATCGGCGAGGCCGCCGACGCCCTCGACCTGGCCCCGTCGGCCATGACCGGCCTGATCGACCGCATGACCCGCGCCGAGCTGGTCGAGCGCCAGGCCGATCCCAAGGATGGCCGCGCCATGCGCCTGCGCCTGACCGCCAAGGGCCGCGCCGCCCGCCAGGCCGCGAAAGCGGGCCTCGACGGCGTCAACGCCCACCTGACCGAAGGCTTCACGGACGAGGAGATCGGCGTCGTCGCGCGCTGGCTCGCCAGTCTGCAGACCAAGTTCCCCAAGGGAGATCAACAATGACCGATCACGTAAAGGTCGAGATCGACGCCGGCGTGATGACCCTCACCCTGGCGCGTCCGGAAAAGAAGAACGCCCTGTCCAACGCCATGTACGGCGTGCTGGCCGACAGCCTGGAGGCGGCCGAGAAGGACCCGGCCGTCCGCGTCGTGGTCATCCAGGCCGACGGCGACAGTTTCACGGCCGGCAACGACCTGCAGGACTTCGCGGCCCAGGCCACCGGCGCCTTCACCGGCGAGCGGCACGTGATCCGCTTCCTGAAGGCCCTGGCCAACGCCACCCGGCCGCTGGTCGCCGCCGTCCAGGGGCAGGCCGTGGGCGTGGGCACGACCATGCTGCTGCACTGCGACCTGGTGTTCGTGACCCCGGACGCGCGCCTGACCACGCCGTTCGTCAACCTGGCCCTGGTGCCCGAGGCCGCCTCCAGCTGGCTGCTGCCGGCCCGCATTGGCCACGCCCGCGCCTACGCCATGTTCGCCCTGGGCGAGGCGATCGACGGCGGCACCGCCGTGGCCTGGGGCATAGCCAACGGCTCGGCCGAGCTTGGCGACCTGCGGGCCCGCGCCCGCGCCGCCGCCGATCAGCTGGCCAAGCGTCCGCTGGGCGCCCTGACCGTCACCAAGCGCCTGATGCGCGACGCCGAGAAGATCGCCGCGCTGATGGACACGGAGGGCGCCGAGTTCGCCGCGCGACTGCAGACGGCCGAGGCCCGCGAAGCCTTCATGGCCTTCGCCGAACGAAGGGCTCCCGACTTCTCAAAGGTGGGCTAAGCTCCACCGACAACACTACGATCTGGGAGGATCAGATGGCGGAACGGATCACCTCGCCCTTCGGGGCGAAGTCGACGGCGCGCGAGGTCGTCGCGGGCCATGACCTGTCAGGCCGGGTGGCGATCGTCACCGGCGCGGCCACCGGCATTGGCGTCGAGACGGCGCGGGCCCTTGCCCTGGCGGGCGCGGAGGTGATCATCGCCGCCCGCAAGCCGGAGCTGGGCGAAGAGGTCGCCAACCAGATCAACGAAGAGGCGGGGCTGAAGCGCGTCAGCTTCGGCATGCTGGACCTTTCCAGTTTCGAGGCCATCCGCCACTTCGCCCATCGCTGGGGCGATCGCCGGCTGAACATCCTGATCAACAATGCCGGCGTCATGGCCTGCCCGCTGTCGCGCACGGCCGACGGGCTGGAGATGCAGATCGGCACGAACCACTTCGGCCATTTCCTGCTGTCGGCGCTGCTGGCGCCGAACCTGGTCGACGGCGCCGAGCACTCGGGCCACCGATCGCGACTGGTGTCGCTGTCCTCGATCGGCCACCGTCGCTCGCCGGTGCATTTCGAGGACCCGAACTACCAGACCCGGCCCTACGACAAGTGGGAGGCCTACGGCCAGGCCAAGACCGCCAACAGCCTGTTCGCGGTCGGCTTCGACAAGCGGTTCAAGGACCAGGGCGTCAACGCCAACGCCGTCATGCCGGGCGGCATCATGACCCCGCTGCAGCGGCACATGAGCCTGGACGAGCAGCGGGCCATGGGCTGGCTGGACGAGCACGACAAGCCGCGCGAGGGCTTCAAGAGCACCGAGCAGGGCGCGGCGACCAGCGTATGGGCCGCGGTCGGCGACGAGCTGGACGGCGTCGGCGGGCTCTATCTGGAGGACTGCAACCAGGCCGTCCCGTGGAGCCAGGAACACCCCTGGAACGGCGTCATGCCCCACGCCCTCGACCCTGACGCGGCCGACCGCCTGTGGGACCTGTCGGTCAAGACCACGGGCGCGGGCGCCTGATGGACGACCGGTCCATCCTGCGCCTGGCCGGGATCGCCACGATCGTCGGCGCGGTGATCGACATCGTCGCGCCGTTCGTCATCTATCCGCATCTGGTCGAGCCGCAGCCGCACCTCGTCTACGTGGCTATCGATCTGCTGCTGATGTTCGGCATGCTGGGCGTCTGGTCGGCGAGCCGACGCACGGCCAGCGTCCTGGGCCTGGTCGGTTTCGGGCTGGGCCTTTTGGGCGTGATGCTGGTGCGGACCTCGTCGGCCAAGATGTTCGGCGAGGCCTCGTACCTGATCGCTTCCAGCGTCTGGTCGGTCGGCATGGTGGTTTGGGCTCTCGATCTCCTACGGGCGAAAGCATTTCGCATCCCTGCCGGCCTGTGGATCGCCGCGCTCGTGATCGGCCTTGCCGGCTTGGCCTTGAAGGATCACGGTCCCGTCGCGCACGTGGCCAAGATGAGCTTCATTCTCGGTTTCGTCGTCGCCGGCGTCGACCTGATCAAAGCGCGTGGAGAACCCGCATGAGCCAGCCCAATTCGCTTCGGGGCAAGACCCTGTTCGTCACCGGCGCCTCGCGCGGCATCGGCCTGGCCATCGCCCTGCGGGCGGCGCGGGACGGGGCCAATATCGTCATCGCCGCCAAGACGGCCGAGGCGCATCCGAAACTGCCCGGCACCATCTACACGGCCGCCAAGGAAATCGAGGACGCCGGCGGCAAGGCCCTGCCGCTGGTCGTCGACGTGCGCGAGGAGGCCAATGTCCAGGAGGCGGTCGAGAAGGCCGTAAAGGCATTCGGGGGCGTCGACATCTGCGTCAACAACGCCTCGGCCATCTCGTTGACCGGCACCCTGTCGACCGACATGAAGCGCTACGACCTGATGCACCAGATCAATACGCGCGGCACGTTCGTCACCTCCAAGGCCTGCATCCCCTATCTGAAAAAGGCCGAGAACCCGCACGTCCTGATGTTGTCGCCGCCGCTGGACATGTCGCCGCGCTGGTTCGGCTCGCACGTGGCCTACACCATGGCCAAGTTCGGCATGTCGATGTGCGTGCTGGGCATGGCCGAAGAGTTCAAGAGCGACGGCGTCGCCTTTAACGCCCTGTGGCCCCGCACCGGCATCGCCACCGCCGCCATCCAGTTCGCCCTGACCGGCGACGAGGGCCTCAAGCACTGTCGGACGGTCGAGATCATGGCCGACGCGGCCCATGCGATCTTCAGCAAGCCGTCGCGCGAGTTCTCGGGGAACTTCTTGATTGATGATAGTTTCCTGTACGGCGAGGGCGTCCGCGACTTCGACCAGTACAAGGTCGATCCGGCCGCGACCCTGATGCCGGACTTCTTCGTGCCGGAGAGCAGCGCGCCGCCGCCGGGCGTGAAGATCGGCTAGCGCTTCTTCTTAGCCCCCGCGGCCTTCTTGGCGCTTGATCGGGCCGCGACCTCCAGCGACTTGCGCGACCAGTCCAGCAGGATGTCCTGGTCGTCGAGCGCCTCGGCCGGCGCGGCCCAGTAGGCCATCGGCTTGCCCTCGCCGAACGGGTCGAAGGCGTGGGAGCCGGCGGCCTCGAACGCGACCTTTAGCGCGTCGTCGCCCTTGAGATAGAGGACGTCGTCGTCGATCAGCGCGAAGAACAGGCCGTTCGCGTAGACGCCGACTCCGCCGAACATCCGGCGCGCGGTGATCTGGCCCAGCGGGGCCAGTTGCTCCAGAACGAAGTCCCGATAGTCCGCAGAGACCGCCATGTCCGTTTCCATTCGCCCGGCCACGCCCGCCGACGCCGCCCTGATCCACCAGTTCATCCTCGATCTGGCGGACTATGAAAAGCTGCTCGACACGGTGGAGGCGACGCAGGCCGATACGGCCGCGGCTCTGTTCGGTCCCAAGGCCCGCGCCTTCGCGGACATCGCCGAGCTCGACGGCCAGCCGGTCGGCTTCGCCCTGTGGTTCTACAACTACTCGACCTTCGTCGGCCGGCACGGGATCTATCTGGAGGATCTGTTCGTGCGGCCTTCCGCGCGCGGCTCCGGCGCGGGCAAGGCGCTGCTGGCGAACCTCGCCAAGCGCTGCGTCGACGAGGGGCTGGGCCGCCTGGAGTGGTCGGTGCTCGACTGGAACGCCCCGTCGATCGCCTTCTATGACAGCCTCGGCGCGGCCGCGATGGACGAATGGATCATCCGCCGGCTGACCGGCGACGGCATCCGAAAGCTGGCGGGCCTCTAGGTCCTATTCCAGTCGGTCGGCCTTGCGCAGGTCGGGGAACAGGAAGGCCCACACGGCGGTGACCGCCATGGCCCCGACGCCGCCGAACACCGCCGCGCCGATCGGTCCGAGCAGCCAGGCCATGGCCCCGCTCTCGACCTCGCCCAGTTCGTTGGAGGCGCTGATGAACACACCGGAGACGGCGGCGACGCGGCCGCGCATGGCGTCCGGGGTGACGATCTGCACCAGGGTCTGGCGGACATAGACCGACAGCATGTCGGCCCCGCCCAGCACGGCCAGGGCCCCGACCGACAGCCACTCCAGCTTGGAGAGGCCGAACACCGCCGTGGCCAGGCCGAACACCGCCACGCCGGCGAACATGATCTTGCCGGCGTTGCGGCGGATCGGGTTGCTGGCCAGGTAGACGCCGACCAGCGAAGCGCCGATGGCGGGAGCCGCGCGCAGCAGGCCGAAACCGCCGGGGCCGATGTGCAGCACGTCCTTGGCGAACACCGGCAGCAGGGCCGTGGCCCCGCCCAGGATCACCGCGAACAGGTCCAGCGAGATCGAGCCGAAGACGATCTTGTTGTTCCAGACGTAGGACAGGCCTTCCTTGATCAGCTCCACGCGCGAGCCGGGCTGGGTTTCGGGCTGGGTGTTCTTGCGGATCGATAGGGCCAGCACGGCGGCGACCAGGTAGAAGACCAGCGAAGCGCCAAAGGCCAGGGCCGGCGAGTGGATCAGCAGCAGGCCACCCAGGGCCGGGCCCAGGATCGAGCCGCCCTGCCAGGACAGCGAGTTCCAGGCGATGGCGCGCGGCAGCAGGGGGCGCGGCACCAACATCGGCCCCATGGCGCTGCTGGCGGGCGAGAGAAAGGCGCGGCTGGCCCCGAACATCACCGAGACGGCGAAGATTGGCCACAGCGCGTGCGAGCCCATCAGCGCCAGGATCAGCAGCACGCTGGCGCTGATCGCGTCCAGGCACAGGGTGGCGGCGACGATCAGCTTGCGGGTCCGTCGGTCGGCCGTCTCGCCGGCGATGAGGGTCAGCAGGAACAGCGGCACGAACTGGGCCAGGCCGATCATGCTGACCATGAAGGCCGACTCGCCCACCGAGTGGGTCAGGCGGGCGATGGCGTAGACCTGCCAGCCCAGGGCCACCGACTGGATCTGCACCCCGAGGGTGGAGACGAAGCGCGCCACCCAGAAGAGGAGGAAGTCACGCTCCCGCAACAGGGCGCGGGTAGAGGTGTCGGGAGCGGGCGGCGCGGAAGAGGCGGGGTCGGACATTGGGTCGCAACATAGGCCGCGCTTCGCGCACCGCAACGTTATTGACCTGAGAAAGGCTTGGCCCTACAGCGCGCGCATCTTCTGGAGGTTTCCGGGTATGCCCCGCCTGCGACGAATGACGCGCGAACGCGCCACGATCTGACGCCCTCCCGGTCGCGCCTTCGCGTCGGGAGCCCCCGACGCCCTTTCGCATTCCCCGAAGGCCGATGACCCCGACAACAGCCCAAAAGACCGTTCCTCCCGCGCTCGCCTATCCGCCGCTGGTCCATGAGACTCCGGCGATGGAGGCGGCTGTCACCCACCTGATCGACCGGGTGTTCGGCCCCGGCCGCTTCGCCAAGTCGTCCGAGCGTCTGCGCGAGGGCAACACCCTGCTGAGCGACTGCTCGTTCGTGGCGCTGCGCGACGGCGAGCCGGTCGGCTGCTGTCGCATGTGGCCGGTGACGATCGGCGGCGAGCCGGTCGCCTTCCTGGGGCCGCTGGCGGTGGATCCCGACGAGCGCAGCGCGGGCCTGGGCCAAGCCCTGGTCGAGAGCGCCGTCGAGGCCGCCCGCGCCGCCGGCTGGCGCGCGGTGCTGCTGGTCGGCGATGGTCCCTATTTCGGCCGGGTCGGCTTCACCAACGTCCACACGGGCGGCGTCGTCATGCCCGGCCCGGTGGATCAGCGCCGCGTGCTGCTGCTGCCGCTGAAGGAAGCCGGGGACGAAGGGCTTGCGGGCCTGGTCGCGATCGATCCGCGCGCTTGAGCCGCCACTCCTGCTTGAGTGGGATGGCCTATGGGCCTAACTGATCCGTGATGACCGACGCATCTCCCAAGACCGGGTTGGACGGCGTCGCCCAGGCCGCCCAGATCGCGCAAGGCGGGGGCGCCGGCGGGCGCGGCCTGCCGCCGGTTCATCTGTGGCATCCCGAGCACTGCGGCGAGATCGACATCCGCATTCGCAAGGATGGGGTCTGGTTCCACGAGGGCTCGCCGATCGGCCGGGAGGCCCTGGTGCGGCTGTTCTCGACCGTGCTGCGGCTCGATCCGGACGGCTATCACCTGGTCACGCCTGTCGAGAAGATGAAGATCACGGTCGAGGACGCGCCGTTCATCGCCACGCGGGTCGACCGTGTCCAGAAAGAGGATGGCGGCGAGGCGCTGGTCTTCCAGACCAATGTCGGCGACACGGTCGAGGCAGGGCCGGACAATGCGATCCGCGTCGAGATCGATCCGGTGACCGGCGAGCCGCGCCCCTATGTTCACGTCCGTCGCGGGCTGGAGGCCCTGATCGCCCGGCCGGTGTTCTACGAACTGGCCGAGATGGCTGGCCAGCAGAACGACGTCTGGGGCGTCAGCTCGAACGGCGCGTTCTTCCCGATCGCGCCGCCGGGAGCCGTCCCGGCATGACGCACCCAGACATGACGCGGCCAGACATGACGCGGGAAGAGCGCCGCGCCTGGATCACCAGCCGTGTGCATCCGATCTCGGACTACGACCCCAGTCTCGCCAATCCGAAGAAGTCCGACTACGACCTCAATCCCGGCTTGAAGGTCGACAACCCGCACGCTCTGCGTCCGGCCGCCGTGCTGGTGGGGCTGATCGAGCACGAGGACGGGTTGACGGTCCTGCTGACCCGCCGGTCCGACACCCTGCGCAGCCACACCGGACAGATCGCCTTTCCCGGCGGTCGCTGCGATCCGGGCGAGACGCCCTGGCAGACGGCCCTGCGCGAGGCGCAGGAGGAAGTAAACCTCGATCCGGCCCTGGTGACCGTGGTAGGCCTGTTGCACGGCTACCAGACGGTGACCGGCTTCCATGTGACGCCGGTGGTCGGTTTCATCGATCCGAAGGCGACCTTCGTCGCCAGCCCCGAGGAAGTGGCCGACGTCTTCGAGACGCCGTTCGCCTTCCTGATGGATCCGGTCAACCACCAGCGCCAGTCGCGGGAGGCTCCGGACGGAGCGCGACGTCATTTCTATGCGATGCCCTGGAACGATCGGTTCATCTGGGGGGCGACGGCCGGAATGCTCCGGTCGTTGTACGAGGCGCTTTACGACGAAAGCGGACGGACACCCTCCGAATAGGGTGTTTCGCAGAGCGCGATAGCCGAAAGTGTGAGCGGTTTCGGCGGTTATCGCGCTCCAATGTTTGAACAGAGCCTGTTTATCCGTTTCGGATTTGTGCGGTCCGAAACGGACAGGCTCTGGCGAAGCCAGGGTCTCCTGGCCTAACAATGTCGCCCCGTTCAAGGGGCGATGACGCGTGCTGTGGGGAGTCAGGCGTTGAGCAGTGAATCGATTGGCCTCCAGCCGTGGATGGCGCTACCTGGAACAAGGGCGGTGTTCGCCGCCCTGGAGGCGCGCGGCTATCCCGGCTGCGCGCGCTTCGTCGGCGGCTGCGTTCGCAACGCGGTGATGGGCAAGCCCATCGACGATATCGACATCGCCACCACCCTGACGCCGGACCTGATCATCGACGCCCTGGAGCAGGCCGGCCTGCGCGCCATTCCGACCGGCGTCGACCACGGCACGATCACGGCGCTGTCGGGCGGCCGGCCCTATGAGATCACAACCCTGCGCAAGGACGTCTCGACCGACGGCCGCCGGGCGGTGGTGGCCTTCACCCAGGACTGGGGCCAGGACGCCGAGCGCCGCGACTTCCGCTTCAACGCCCTGTACGCGGATCTGGAAGGACGGCTCTACGACCCGACCGGCGAGGGGATCAGGGACGCTCACGAAGGCCGGGTGGTGTTCGTCGGCGATCCGATGACCCGCATCCGCGAGGACTATCTGCGCATCCTGCGCTTCTTCCGGTTCCAGGCCTGGTACGGCAAGGGCGACGCCGATCAGAAGGCCCTGGCCGCCTGCAAGGCGCTGAAGGGCATGGTCTCCGGCCGCGCCGCCGAGCGCACCCAGAAGGAACTGATGAAGATGCTGGCCGCGGAGGATCCGCGCCCGGCTCTGCGCCTGATGGCGGCGACCAGCGTGCTGTCCTCGATCCTGCCGCAGGTGAAGTCCCTGGCCCGCTTCGAGGCCCTGGTCGCCATCGAGACCGAGCAACTGTTCGAGAACGACCCGGACCTGCGCCTGGCGGCGCTGATCCCGGACGACCCCAAGCAGGCCGCCGACCTGGCCGAGCGACTGCGCCTGCCCAACAATGTCCGCGACCGGATCGTCGACGCGGTTGGCAAGAGTCCGCGCATCGTCTCGTGGATGAGCCCGCGTGAAGCGCGCCGCGCCGTCTACGGCCTGGGCGTGCGGGCGTTCAGTGACCGGATCAAGCTGGCCTGGGCCGGCTCGGGCCGTGACTCGACCGCCCCGCAGTGGCGGGCCCTGCTGGCCCTGGCCGAGACCTGGAACCCGCCGGCCTTCCCGCTGTCGGGCGAGGAGGTCATGCAGGCCGGCGTGCCAAAAGGGCCGATGGTTGGCGAGGTGATGCGCGAAATCGAAATCTGGTGGATCGACCAGGACTTTATCGAGGACAAGTTCAGCGCCATCGAGCGGCTGAAGGCGGTCGCGCAGGGTATGGTTTACTAGGAGGGGTGTCTTGAAGATCGGCCTGCTCGAGACCGGCAATCCGCCAGGTGACCTCGCGGAGACCCACGGCAGCTATTCGGCGATGTTCGAGGCGCTGCTGGGGCCGGAGCACAGCTACCGCGTTTATGACGTCCAGAAGGGCGAGCTGCCCGAGGATCCGGGCGAGAACGACGCCTATGTCATCACCGGCTCGGCGGCCGGAGTTCTATGACCCGTTGCCGTGGATCGAGCCGCTCAAAGCGTTCCTCGTCCAGGCCAAGGGCGAGCAGCCGATGGTCGGGGTGTGCTTCGGCCACCAGATCATGGCCGAAGCGTTCGGCGGCAAGGTCATCAAGTCCGACAAGGGCTGGGGTGTGGGCCTACAGGCCTACGCGGTCGAGGCGCAGGAACCGTGGATGGACGATGCCCACCACGTCGCCGTGCCCGGCTCGCACCAGGACCAGGTCGTCGCGCTGCCCCCTGGCGCGCGGGTGCTGGCCGGCAGCGCGTTCACGCCCTACGGGATTCTGACGTACGACGACGCCAAGGCGATCTCGATGCAGGTCCACCCCGAGTTCTCGCCGGACTACGCCAAGGCGCTGATCGAGACGCGGCGCGGCGCGCGGCTCACCGACGAGCAGGCCGACGCGGCGATCGCCAGCCTTTCGGCCGACAACGACCGCGCGCGGATGGCCGAATGGATCGGCGCATTCCTGAAGCAGGAAACCCGAGGCTAAGCAGGCGCGTTCCTCCCGCGGTGAAATCCGGGAGGTCCGTCCATGCGTATCGCTACCGTCGTGATCCTGGCCGGAGCCCTGGCCGCCGCCGGCGCGGTCGTCGCCAGCGTACAGGCGGCGCCTGAGGCGAAGTCGGCCCCAGCGCCCGTGGCGCTGAAGATCGCCGCCAGCTTCCAGTCGATCAAGGATCCGGCCGCGCGGTCGATCGCCCTGTTCCAGGAGGCCGGCAAGGTGATCCAGAGTCCGCGCTGTCTGAACTGCCATCCGGTCCAGCGCGCCCCGACGCAAGGCGACAACCTGCATCCGCACAATCCGCCGATGATCGCTGGCGACAGCGGCCATGGCCCGGCGGGCATGCCGTGCTTCTCGTGTCATACCCAGGCCAACGTCCCGACCTGGGGCGCGGATATCAAAAGCATCCCCGGCGATCCGAAGTGGGCCCTGGCCCCCGCCGAGATGGCCTGGCAAGGCAAGTCGCTGGGCCAGATCTGCGCCCAGATCAAGAACCCCTCGACCAATGGCGGCAAGTCGATGGCCGAGCTGCACCACCACATGGCGGAGGATCACCTGGTCGGTTGGGCCTGGAACCCGGGCGCGGGCCGCGTCCCGGCCCCAGGCACGCAGGCGCGGTTCGGCGAGCTGATCAAGGCGTGGATCGACACCGGCGCCAAATGCTCTAAGGCCGCCTGATGCTTTCCAGATAGGCGGTGAACATATCGGCCATGGCGTCGGCGTGGGCCGTGATCTCGGCGTCCGTCCTGGGCGTCTCGGAGAAAGCCTTGGCGACCTCCTTGAGCGTCAGGGTGATCAGGTCGCCGGCCTGGACGCGGACGTCTTCGTCCGTGTCCGGCAGCACCTCGCGCATGAAGTCGCGGATGGTGTCCATGCCCGACACCCTCGCCGCCTGGGCCTCGGGGGCGTCGCGATAGAGCGGCGCGGCGTCGTTGAGCGCCGTGCGCATCGCGGCTTCCTCGCATTCGGATCGGACGAAGGCGTGGACCAGGGCGCGCAGACGCTCCAGGGGCGGCCGCGCGTGGTCCTCCAGGATGGTGCGCAGCAGGTCGGTCGTCTGGCGCCATTCGTCGCTTTGCAGCCGGAACAGGATCGCGGCCTTGTTCGGGAAGTACTGGTAGACCGAGCCGACGCTGACTCCTGCCTTGTCGGCGACCCGGGCGGTGGTGAAACGCGCCGCGCCCTCCTTGGCCAGAACCTGAACAGCCGCCTCCAGGATCGCCGACACCAGCTCGGTCGAACGGGCCTGCTTGGGCTGCTTTCGTGAGGAAATCCGGGGGCTTGGGTGGTCGTTCATTGGAGCGTCCAGCAACGCGAATAGGAAACCTGACGAATTAGTCGCATTTCTGAGGTCGGCGCAACTCCGCGCTTTTTGGAGACCTCCATGAACACCCTGATCAAGCTTGGACCGCTGCTGGGCCGCCTGTTCGACCTGAGCGACACGGCGCGCCCCGTCTTCTCCGGCGTGCCCGCCGCAGAGCGCGAGCGGCTGATGCGCAGCAAGACCGAATATCTCGAGCTTTACGGCGCCCTGAAGGAATTCCCGCTGGCGGTGTCGCGCGACACCGGCGCGCTGCTCTACATGCTGGCGCGATCGATCGGCGCGAAGACGATCGTCGAGTTTGGGACCTCGTTCGGCGTCTCGACCCTGCACCTGGCCGCGGCCCTGCGCGACAATGGGGGCGGCGGTCGCCTGATCACCACCGAGTTCGAGCCGTTCAAGGCCGAGCGCGCCCAGGAGCACTTGGTGGCCGGCGGCCTGCTGGACCTGGTCGAGATCCGCCTGGGCGACGCGCTGCGGACCCTGGCCGTCGACCTGCCCGAGACCATCGATCTCGTCCTGCTGGACGGCGCCAAGGCGCTTTATCCGGAGATCCTGGCCCTACTGGAAAGCCGCCTGCGGCCGGGCGCGTTGATCATCGCCGACAACGCCGACTATGCGCCGGAGTATCTGGCGAAGGTGCGGTCCACCGAAGCCGGCTACCTGTCCGTGCCGTTCGGCGAGGACGTGGAACTGTCGATGAAGCTCTGAACGGGCCACAGCAGCACGATCGCCGTCAGGGCGAGGTGCGCCCCGGCCGAGAGCCAGGGCGACCCGTCCGGACGGGCCGCGTCGATGGTGACCGCGCCATCGAGCAAGGTGTTGGTCAGGTTCCAGCCCCAGTGCAGACCGACGGCGGCCCAGAGGCTCTTCCAGCGCCAGGCCGCGGCCGCATAGGCCAGGCCGAAGCAGAAGATCCGCATCCAGGCCAACGGCCCGTCGCCCAGCCGGTAGATGTGATTCAGCAGATAGATGGCGCTGCTGGCCAGGACGAAGGCCGAGCCGGTCCAGGCGACGCCCGAGGCCTTCAGCCAGAAGCCTCGGGTCAGGATGTCCTCGGTGATCGAGGCGACGAAGGTCGACAGGGCCGCGCCGGCGACCATGCCGATCCAGAAGATCGGTGTGTGCGAGGCAGGTGGCGAACCGAAGACGAAGGTTCCGTTCGCCAGGCCCCAGAAGACCGCGGCGAGTTGCGCCAGGGCGGCCAGTAGAATGCCGACCAGCACCAGCCGCGCCCAACCCGGCTTGAGGTCGAGAGCATAGGCGTCATAGCCGCGATGACCCAGCAGCCAGCGTCCAACCGGCCAGGCCGCCAGCAGGGCGGCGACCATCAGCACGGCCTGGAGAGCGGGGTTGTGCAGCCAGAGCATGCCTACGCCCTCGGCCGACTGGTAGAGGGCGAACAGGATGACGAAGGCCGCGATCCGGCGACCGGCCGACACTGTCCCTAAGGCCATTTCACCGCCGGCGGCATCGAGCTCAGGATCGATTCCACGTTCCCCCCCGTCTTCAGACCGAACATGGTGCCACGGTCGTAGAGCAGGTTGAACTCGACATAGCGGCCGCGCTGGACCAGTTGCTGCTCGCGCTCGTCGGCGCTCCAGGCCTCGCCCATCCGGCGACGGACCAGGTCCGGATAGATCTCCAGGAACGCACGGCCGACATCCTGGGTGAATTCAAAGTCCTTGGACCAACTGCCGCTGTCGTGGTGGTCGTAGAAGATGCCGCCGATGCCGCGCGGTTCGTTGCGATGCGGCAGGAAGAAGTACTCGTCGCACCAGGCCTTGTACTTGGCGTACCAGTCCGGATCGTGCTTGTCGCAGGCCCGCTGGTAGGCGGCGTGGAAGTCGATGGCGTCGGGGAAGTCCTGCTGGCGCTGATAGTCGAGCAGGGGTGTGAGATCCCCGCCGCCGCCGAACCAGCTCTTGGTCGTGGCGATGAAGCGGGTGTTCATGTGCACGGCCGGCACCCGCGGATTGGTCATGTGCGCGATCAGGCTGATGCCGGTGGCGAAGAACCGAGGATCGTCCGCCGCGCCGGGCATGTTTTTCGCCATCTCGGGCGTGAAGGTCCCGTGCACCGTCGAGACGTGGACGCCGACCTTCTCGAACAGACGGCCGTGCATCATGCCCATGACGCCGCCGCCGCCGGCCGGGCGGTCCCAGGGTTTCTTCTCGAAGCGGCCGGGCGCGCCGGGATAGAGATCGGCCGGGGCCTCGTCCTCCAGGCGTTCGAATTCCGTGCAGATCTGGTCGCGCAGGCTTTCGAACCAGGCGCGGGCCTTGGCCTTCTTGTCGTCGAGGGAGAGGTCGGTGCTCATGCCTGCCGATTAAGCCTACCCGCGTCCGCGTGCAAATAGATCGCCGCGCCTGAGGGGAAACCAAAGGGCGGTATTCGACAAGAACGAGGCGGCGACCCCATATAGATCAAGGTTTCCGCGCCTTCCGGAGTTCGTCATGCCCGTCGCCAAATCCGCCGCCAAGTCCCCGGATGTCTGGATCGCCTCGGGCGTCCGCACCCCGTTCGCCAAGGTCGACGGGCCGCTGGCTTCCTACGACGCGATCGAACTCTCCGTGCCGGTCGTGAAGGCCATGCTGGCGAAAGGCGCGCGGCCGGACTTCGCGGTCTGGGGCACGGTCATTCCGAACCTGACCTGGAGCAACCTGGCGCGCGAGGTGCTGCTGGACGCCGGAGCCGACCCGACCATTCCGGCCTTCTCGACCATCATGGCCTGCTCGACCAGCATGATCGGCGCGATCGAGGCGGCCGGCATGATCGACGGGCGCGGCCGCGACCTCGCCCTGGTCGGCGGCGTCGAGAGCATGAGCCGGGTGCAGATCGGCCTGTCGGTCGCGCTGTCGGACTGGATCCGCAAGTTCCAGGGCGCCAAGACGGGCCAGCAGCGACTGGCGGCCCTGGGCGCGCTGAACCTGAAGGACGTGAAGCTGTTCATCCCCAAGGTGGCCAACCGGGTCACGGGGTTGTCCATGGGCGAGCACACCGAGATCACCGCCAAGGAATGGAACCTGTCGCGCGCCGACCAGGACGCCCACGCCCTGGCCAGCCACCAGGGCGCGGTGAAGGGCTGGGAGGATGGCTTCTTCGACGACCTGGTCATTCCGATCGGCGGCGCCAAGCGCGACACCATCCCCCGCAAGGACTCGACGCTGGAGAAGCTGGCCAAGCTGGGTCCGGCCTTCGACAAGACCAGCGGCAAGGGCACGCTGACGGCCGGCAACTCCTCGCCGCTCACCGATGGCGCGGCGGCGATCTGGGTCGGCTCGGAGGCGGGCATGGCGCGCCTGCCGGGTGAGACGCCGAAGGTGAGAATCGTCGACTACGAGGTCACCTCGATCGACCTGCGCCACGAGGGCCTGCTGATGGCGCCCGCCTATGGCGTGCCGCGCATGCTGGCCCGCAACGGCATGACCTATGCCGATGTCGGGTTGTGGGAGATCCACGAGGCCTTCGCCGCCCAGGTGCTATCGCACATCGCGGCCTGGGAAAGCGCCAAGTTCCTGACTGAGAAGGCCGGCGTCACAGCGCCGATGGGCGCGTTCCCGCGCGAGCGCATGAACCCGTTCGGCGGCTCGCTGGCGCTGGGTCACCCGTTCGGGGCGACCGGAGCGCGGATCCTCAGTCAGGCGGTGAAGGAGCTGGTCGCCCGTCCGAAGGGCGAGCGCGCCATCGTCAGCATCTGCGCCGACGGCGGCCAGGGCACGATGATGCTGCTGGAGAGCGCTTAGGTTCGAGGAGCCGAAACCTCGTCCTTCGACAAGCTCAGGATGAGGTTTCTACTGCGTCGTTTGATGTAGTCCTCACCCTGAGCTTGTTGAAGGGCGAGGGCGTATCCTAGGTCAGGGCCGTGAAGATCAGGGCCACGACGGCGACGTCGAAGATGCGGATGGCGACGGACAGCATTTGAAGACCCGTGGGCGATGAATTCACCAACGATTAAGCAAGACTGGCGCCAACCCTTCGGTTCCCAAAAGAGGCGGTTCTAGATGGCGCTCTTCTTCGACGCCGCCTGGTACGACGAACGCCTCGCCGAGCGCGGTCTGAGCCGCGCGATCCTGGCCGCCGCCGCTGGTCTGAGCGAGGCCGACCTCGCCCTGGCGTTCAAGGACCAGCGCGAGCTATCGATGCGGGAAGTCTCTGTCTTCGCCGAGCTTTTGGGCGTCACGCCGGCCGAGGCCGCGTCGCGCGCCGGGATGCGTCCACCGCCGGTCAGCGACGCCCAGCGTCTGGCGGCGTTGGAGGCGCGGGTCGCCGCGCTCGAGGCCGAGCTGGCCCGCCTGAAGGGTTAGATCTTGGTCTTCTTCAGCAGGCCCGTTGGGGGACGGCGATCGGCCGGCCCGGAATATTCCGTCCCGAGATAGGTCGATCTGGCCGTATCCAGCACTTCCTGCCCACCGCGCAGGCCGCGTTTCTGTCCAGGCTGACCCATGACATGCGCGGCGAAGGCGGCGAAGCCTCCCCGGCGCGGCGGGGTGTCCTGACGCGGTGGGGGGCGTCTTCCTCCACGACGAATACAACCTCTTCTTCGGTCTCATGACGCTCGCCATCGCGCGGCGCCGGCAGGGCGCGGCGCGCGGGACCAGGGCGTCGAAGGGGATCGATCGGGCCGCTCATGGTGAAGAGCCTAGAAGCCGGACGGTTAAGAACCGCTGGAGCGTCTTGGTTAAGGCGTGGGTTAGGACTTGTTCGCCAGCTTGGCCAACTGCTCCTGCATCGCCTCCATCTGGCGCTTCAGGTCGGCCAGGGAGTTGTCGCCGGCGGGGGCGGGCGCGGGCGACGGCTGAGGCTCGGCGCGCCGCGCCCCCATCTTCCGGGCGCACATAGGCGAACGGCGAGAACATCTTCATGGCCCGGTCGAACAGAGCCATGTTCTGGCGGATCTGCTCTTCATAGATGCCCATGCCGGGGATCTTGCCGGGCGCCAGGCCCGCGAACTGTCCGCGCATGCGCTCCTGCTGCTTGGAGAAGCTCTCCAGCGACATTTCCAGGTACGACGGCAGGAAGGCCTGCATCGAATTGCCGTAGAAGCCGATCAACTGGCGCAGGAACTGGATGGGCAGCAGATTCTGGCCGCCGCCGCGATTCTCTTCCTCGAAGATGATCTGGGTCAGGACCGAGCGGGTGATGTCGTCGTTGGTCTTGGCGTCATAGACCACGAAGTCGACGCCCTCCTTCACCATGTCCGACAGGTGTTCGAGGGTCACGTAGGACGACGAGGCCGTGTTGTAGAGGCGGCGGTTGGCGTACTTCTTGATGATGACGCGCTGGCCGGTCTTGTCGTTACCTGGCGCCTTCTCGGCGCCCGCCTTTTCGGTGTTGGCGGCCGTTTCGCCTTTTTCAGGGTTCTCGGACATTTCGTTCCCTAGAGCGTTTTCAGACGAAGTGGACACCGGTTCGTCGTCCGAAAACGCGTCCCGTGTGAAGAGCCTGGATCATCGAGATGATCCAGGTGGGCGGTTGGTCCGCTTCTCGCACCGCACTATCGCTAATGCAAAGGCGGGGCGCCAGTGGTCAGATGACTTGGAGCTGTCGCCAAGCCGTGAAAATGTAGCCGTGACGAACGCCGTCGCGATGTGCATGTTGGATGCTGCATCGCAAAAGCACGGGCGCCGCAACCGCGAAGGCGTCACGTCAGAACGTCACGGGAGCCTATCCATGAGCGACATCGTCATTGTCTCCGCCGCGCGCACGCCGGTCGGTTCGTTCAACGGGGCGCTGTCCAGCCTGCCCGCTTCGGACCTGGGCAAGATCGCGATCCAGGCCGCCGTCGAGCGCGCCGGCATCGCCCCCGCCGACGTCGACGAGGTGATCCTGGGCCAGGTGCTGCAGGCCGCCGCCGGCCAGGGCCCCGCTCGCCAGGCCTCGGTCAATGCCGGCATCCCGGTCGAGAGCCCGGCCTGGAGCCTGAACCAGCTGTGCGGCTCGGGCCTGCGGGCCGTGGCCCTGGCGGCCCAGCAGATCGCCGCCGGCGACGCCAAGATCGTCGTGGCTGGCGGCCAGGAGAGCATGAGCCAGGCGCCGCACGCCCAGAACCTGCGCGGCGGCCAGAAGATGGGTGACCTGACCTTTGTCGACACCATGATCAAGGACGGCCTGTGGGACGCCTTCCACGGCTACCACATGGGCCAGACGGCCGAGAACATCGCCAATCGCTGGCAGATCACCCGCCAGGACCAGGACGTCTTCGCGGTCGCCAGCCAGAACAAGGCCGAGGCCGCCCAGAAGGCCGGCAAGTTCGACGCCGAGATCGTTCCGGTCACCATCAAGGGCCGCAAGGGCGACACGATCGTCGACAAGGACGAGTTCATCCGCCATGGCGCGACGCTGGAAAGCGTCCAGGGCCTCAAGCCCGTGTTCAACAAGGAAGGCTCGGTCACCGCCGCCAACGCCTCGGGTCTCAATGACGGCGCCGCCGCCCTGGTGTTGATGACCGCCGACGAAGCCGCCAAGCGCGGCCTCAAGCCCCTGGCCCGCATCGCCTCGTGGGCCAATGCCGGCGTCGAGCCGGAGATCATGGGCACGGGTCCGATCCCGGCCTCGAAAAAGGCGCTGGAAAAGGCTGGCTGGACCGTCGCCGACCTCGACCTGGTCGAGAGCAACGAAGCCTTTGCCGCCCAGTCGCTGTGCGTTGTCCGCGAGCTGGGCCTCGACCCGGCCAAGGTCAATGTCAACGGCGGGGCCATCGCCATCGGCCACCCGATCGGCGCCTCGGGCGCGCGGATCCTGACCACCCTGCTGCACGAGATGAAGCGCTCGGGCGCCAAGAAGGGCCTGGCCACCCTCTGCATCGGCGGCGGCATGGGCGTGGCCATGTGCGTCGAGGCCGTCTGAAGCCCAACGCAAACACGCTGAGTCACAAGACGTCGCGCATCCTTAGGCGTGATCCGCGCGCTTCCTCTTGCTGAGGCGCGCGGATCACGTGAACCATAAGAAAACTGCGTTCGGGAGAGATCAGATGACGAGAGTGGCTTTCGTGACCGGCGGCACCCGCGGGATCGGCCGGGCGATCTGCGAGCGATTGATCGCCGACGGACACAAGGTGGCGGCGGGCTATTCCGGCAACGAGGAAGCGGCCGCGGCCTGCGCCAAGACGCTGGGCGTCATGGTGGTGAAGGGCAATGTCGGTTCGTTCGACGACTGCGCCGCCGCCGTGAAGACGGTCGAGGCCGAGCTTGGCCCCATCGACATCCTGGTCAACAACGCCGGCATCACCCGTGACGGCATGCTGCACAAGATGACCTACGAGCAGTGGTCCGAAGTGATCCGGGTCAACATGGACTCGGCGTTCAACATGACCCGCCCGGTGATCGAGGGCATGCGCGACCGCGGCTGGGGTCGCATCGTCAACATCAGCTCGATCAACGGCCAGAAGGGCCAGATGGGCCAGACCAACTATTCAGCCGCCAAGGCTGGCCTGATCGGCTTCACCAAGGCGCTCGCGCTCGAGAACGCCAAAAAGGGCGTGACGGTCAATGTGATCTGCCCCGGCTACATCGACACAGAGATGGTGGCGGCGGTGCCGGAGAACGTTCTGGCCCAGATCATCGCCGGCATCCCCGTCGGTCGCCTGGGCAAGGGCGAGGAGATCGCCGACATGGTCTCGTTCCTGTCGGGCGAACGCGCAGGCTTCGTCACAGGCGCCACGCTCAGCCTCAACGGCGGCCAGTACATGGCCTGATGCGGGCCTGATCCCGGTTCCCTGAAGCCCAAGGCTTGACGCCGACTGTTGCGGTTGGGCCTCATGCCGCCGGCTTCGGGGAATGGGCGTTAACGCGTCCAAGATTTGCCCCAGTCGGCGGGCAGTACGGATCGCATGAAATTCTGTAAGGCGGAGTTGGCTGACCTCGGGGCCCGTGTGCCCCTGGCGATCGCGGCTCTGATGGTCATGACGGCGTCCGCGAACGCCCAGCAGCTGCCGCACTCGCTGCGGGACGCCTTGCTTGGTCACAAGGGACCGGCCGAGGCCCGCCGCGTCGCTGCTCCGCCGGTAGGGCGTTATGTCTCCGAAAGCGGCGGCGCCTTCATCTTCGACCAGGCCGCGCCCCAGCCGCTGATGAAGTTCGACAACAGCGCCGAGGTCTGGGTGCTGTCGGCCCAGCCGGCCTCGCGCGGCGATGTCATCTACCGCAACGACCTGGGCGAGCCCGTGCTGCGGGTGACCAAGCTGGGCGGCATGATCCTGTTCACCGACGACGCCCCGATGGGCGCGGCCGCCGCCCTGTCGGGCCGCGCCTCGTCGATCCAGCCGCCGGCGATCATGTCGTTCAGCGTGTTCGTCCAGCGCGTCCGCATCGCCACGGCCCGCGCCAGCCGCGCGGCCCAACGCGACATCGAGTTCTCGACCGTCGAGGACGTGCGGCCCGAGACCTCTGTCCTGGCCGCCGACTCCGCCACCGTCGTGGCCGAGGCTTTCGAACGGATGGCTCGCAAGGGCGACCGCTCGATTATCGCCAAGGTCTTCCGTGTCCTGCTGGCCGAGGGCCGCAAGCCGTCCGCGGCGCTGAAGAACGGGGCCCTGACCATCACCTATTCGCCGGATCAGGGCCTGGCCGGCCGGCCTTCGTCAAAGCGGATCATCAAGGTCATGAACCGCTGATCTGTCGCGGCATACCGAATTCTGGCGAACGCCGTTCTCCAAGCGTAACCATAAGTCCTCAGCGACCGTTTACCCGAATGGTCTAGCTTGATGACACACGGCCACGATGGCGTCGCCGCATGGGATCAACCCCGCGTAGTGCGACGCCAGCGAGGCTTTTCGTGCATCCGCAAGGTTCTATTGTCTGGTCATGGATAGCTCCGAGCTCGCCGAGGTTCCTGAACGTGGGCGGCTGAAGATGGCCGACATCGCCCGCATGGCGGGCGTGTCGATCTCGACGGTGTCGCGCGCGCTGGCGGGCAATCCGCTGATCCCCAAGACGCTGCGCGACCAGATCGTCGAGATCGCACAGACCCACGGTTATGTCGTCAACCAGTCGGCGCGGTCCCTGCGCCTGCGCAAGACCGACACCATCGGCGTCATCATTCCGCTGGCCCACGAGGCGGGGCAGCTGATCTCCGACCCGTTCTTACTGGAGATGGTCGGGCGACTGGCCGACGAGATCACGCGCCGCAACTACTCCGTTCTGCTCAACAAGGTGATCGTAACCGAGCCGGGCTGGCTGGACCGTATCATCCAGTCGCACCGCGCCGATGGTCTGGTTCTGATCGGCCAGAAGTCCAGCACGAGGCGCTGAACGTCGTCGCCGACACCTACAAGCCGATGGTGGTCTGGGGCGCCCCGCTGCCGGGCCAGCGCTATTGCGCGGTGGGCAGCGACAACATCCAGGGCGGTCGACTGGCCGTGGCGCACCTGGCCGGCGCCGGCCGCAAGCGCATCGCCTTCCTCGGTGCGGTTGAAGCGCCCGAGGCCGCCCAGCGCTTCGAGGGCTACAAGATGGGCTTGGCCGAGGCGGGCCTTCCTTTCGACGCGAGTTTGGTCGCGCCAGCACCCTGCGCCATGGAAGAGGCCCAGGAAGCAATCACGGCCTTCTTGGCGACCGGTGTGTCGTTCGACGCCGCCTTCGCCTTCTCGGACATCATCGCCCTGGCGGCGATCGGCGCCCTGACCGAGGCCGGCAAGAGCGTGCCGGGCGAGGTGGCGGTGGTGGGCTTCGACGACATCGTCCTGGCCCGTCACAGCACTCCGCCCTTGACCACGATCCGCCAGGACCTGGCGTTCGGGGCCCGGGCGATGGTCGACCTGCTGTTCCGCCGCATGGCCGGCGAGGATGCGCCCGGGACCCTGTCGCCGGTCGAGCTGGTGGTGCGCGGCTCCAGCGTCTAGAGCTAGAGCGCCGACGGGGACTTTACGTCGCTTCGACGCCGATCGACTTCAATTCCTTGAGGAAACGGGCCAGGCTCTGGTGCGAACGCTTCAGGCCTTGCAGAACCTCGGGCTTGGACAGGGCCGACTGCGGGACGATGAAACCTTCGCGGCCGACGCGCTGGGCCATGCCCTTCTCCAGCATCTCGACGAAACGGCGGCGAACGGTTTCGTAAGGCAGGGCCAGCGAGTTGGCGACTTGGCGCACGGTCAGCGGGCGGCGCTCATGGTCCGGCGGAACTTCGTCGACCTCGGCGTAGAGGCCGCCGCGGATATGCGAGCAGTTGCCGGCCCAAAGGGTAGTGAAAACGAGGGCGTACAGGAGGTCCGAACCATGGACTTCGTTGGCGATCTCGACCCAGCGTAGAATGTAGTCCGTCGCGTAGCGGCTGGCCGCGCGAGCGTTGATGTACTCATCGGACATAGGTTACTCGGTTCCCCAGGGTCGTCGTTTTAGCGCGACGTGAAAAGGATTGCATGGCTCGATGAACGACGCCATGCGACCAAGTTGCCCACTATGGGTACCCTATCTGAGCATCCGCGACCGGTTGACGCAGGTATGGAGGGCTTAGGTTTTCGAGGGGCTCCAGTCGGGCGCGGCCAGCTCGAAGCCCTCGAAGCGGAAGCCCGGCGCGACGGTGCAGCCGACCAGAGTCCACGCGCCCAGGCTGACCGCGGTCTGCCACCACAGCGTCGGCACGACCACCTGCGGCCGGCAGCCGGCGCGCAGGTCCGGACCCAGGACATAGGCCGTGGCGCCTCGGCCGTCGGGCGGCGACAGGGTGATCGAGATCGGCGCGCCGGCGTACCAGTGCCAGGTCTCGACGGCGTCGACGCGGTGCCAGGCCGACATCTGCTCGGCCTCAAGCAAGTAGTAGATGCAGGTGGAATGGGCGCGGCCGTCGGGACCGGGCTCGTCTTCGAAGGTCCGCTTGTACCAGCCGCCCTCGGGATGGGGCTGCATGTCCAGCATGCGGATGATTTCCTTGGCGCCCAGGTCGCCGGAGACGCCCCGTACGGTCTTGTTGGAGTCGATCAAGCTGTCACTCATCCTTTGAAGCTGTCCTTGGCGGCCCGGATCTCGGCGAAGGCCTGGGCGGGGGTGGAGGCGGCCGGCCGCAGCCGCGGCGCGCGCAGGAAGGGATTGGTCGCCTTCTCGGCGCCGATGGTGGTGGGCACGGTCGGTTCGCCGCGCTCGCGGGCCGCGAACACCGCGTCGGCGCGGGCCTTGAGGGCGGGGTCGTCGTCGACCGAGAGGGCGAAGCGGGCGTTCGCGGCGGTGTATTCGTGAGCGCAGTAGACGACGGTGTCGTCGGGCAGGGCGGTGATGCGGGATAGCGACTCCCACATCTGCTCGGGCGTACCCTCGAACAGGCGGCCGCAGCCTAGGGCGAACAGGGTGTCGCCGACGAAGGCGATGCCGTCGGCGGCGTCGTGATAGGCGATATGGCCCAGGGTGTGGCCGCCGGAGTCGATGACCTCGAACCGGGTCTCGCCCAGCAGGACGATGTCACCACCGCGCACCACGCGGTCCAGCGGCGCGATGCGGGTCACTTCGGCCGGGCCGGTGATGGTCGCGCCCGTGGCCTTCTTCAGCGCCGCGTTGCCGCCGGCATGATCTGGGTGCCAGTGGGTGTTGAGAATCAAGTCGAGGCTCCAACCCAGCGTGTCGAGCTCGGCGAGGATGGCGTCGGCGTCCGGCGTGTCGATGGTCGCGACCTTGCCGCTGGTCTCGTCGCGCACGAGGAAGCCGTAGTTGTCGGACAGGCACGGGAACTGGTGGACGGTCAGGGGCATGAGAGGGCTTGCTCTATCGCGCCGACGCGGGCGCGCCTACAAGGATGGCCTCGACGCTCGGGAGACTCAATGCGCCGCGACGTGCTGGATCTGAGAGCCTTCTACGCCGCCCCGCTGGGCCGCGCGGCGCGGACCATGCTGACCCGCAAGGTGGAAGAGGCCTGGGGTAATACGCGGGACCTCGACGTGCTGGGCGTCGGCTACGCCACCCCCTTTCTGGACGCCGCCCGGGGCAACGCCCGCCGGGTGGTGGCCGCCATGCCGGCCCAGCAGGGCGTCGAGGTCTGGCCGCATGGCGGCCGCAACCAGGCCTGCCTGGTCGAAGAGACCGCCTTGCCGCTGCCCAACGCCATGTTCGACCGTGTTCTTGCCGTCCACGCCCTGGAAGAGGCCGACGACCCGGCCGCCCTGCTGGCCGAGATCGGCCGGGTGATGGCCCCCACGGGACGGCTGATCGTGGCGGTGTCGTCGCGCGACGGCGTCTGGACGGGAGCCGAGACCACGCCGTTCGGGCATGGCCGGCCCTACAGCCGTGGCCAGCTGGAATTGCCGATTCGAGAGGCGGACCTGGAGCCGGCCGGCTGGACGCGGGCGCTCTATGTGCCTCCGGTCGGGGCCATGGCGTCGTGGGCCGAGGGCTTCGAACAGGTTGGCGCGCGCCTGTGGCCGCGCTTCGCCGGGGTGATCCTGATGGAGGCCATCAAGCAGACCTTTGCGGTCAAGCCGCGCGGCCATCGCGCTCGCGCGCGGGTGTTCGCGCCCGGCGTCCTGCTGCCCAGTCCGGCCGGGCCGACCCCCGCGCGGCACGAAGGTGGCCGGTCCGTTCCCGTTCATCAGGCGCCCGTTCCTCAGGCGCCGAACGGTCGGGACGTCTGATCTCACTTGGAGCGAAGCGCGCGGACGCCTAGCTTGTGGTCCTGACAACCGTTCGCTCCCGGGAACACCGCCATGAAGATGATCGTCGCCGTGATTAAGCCGAGCCGCCTGGATGCGGTGCTTGAAGCGGTCACCGAGGCGGGCGCGTCGGGTTTGACCGTCACCGAGGTGCGCGGCTACGGCCGCCAGAAGGGCAAGACCGAGGTCTATCGCGGCGCCGAATACGAGGTGAAGCTGCTGCCGAAGGTCAAGCTGGAGATCGCCGTGCCCACCGACGTGCTCGAGCCCGTCATCGAGGCTCTGCAGCGCACCGCCAACACCGGCAAGATCGGCGACGGCAAGGTCTTCGTCATGGACCTGGAACAAGCCCTGCGCATCCGCACCGGCGAACGCGACGCGGCGGCCATCGCGGGGTAAGACAAGCGGAGCCATGAGCCGCCCTGCGCGTTGTCGTGGTTCACGGCGATTTGGGGCGACATGGATCCGGGACCTTCCGTCTTCCAACCGGGATACAACTGCTGGCGGGTCGAGCCCGCTGATCGCGTGGCCCTGTTCATCGACAACGACGAGGCGTTCGACGCGCTGAAGCCGTTGATCCTGTCGGCCAGGAAGTCGATCTGGATCCTGGCCTGGGTGTTCGATCCCCTGACGCGCCTGGACCCCGACCGCGTCAAGAAAAGCCGTGATCCCAGCCACGCCGACCGCATCGGCCTGATCCTGCGGCGACAGGCGGCGCTCAATCCCGCGCTCGACGTGCGGGTGCTGACCTGGGACATGCCGCTCCCGATCGCCGCCTCGCAGCTGTTCGGTCCGCATCGCGGCGCGGCCTTCTTCGCGGGCTCCCGCGTCAAGTACCGGCTGGACGCCACCCTGCCGGCCAGCGCCTGCCATCACCAGAAGGCGGTGATCATCGACGGCGTGACCGCGCTGGTCAGCGGCGGCGACATCGGCGTCGACCGCTGGGACGACACCCTGCACCTGGACAATAATCCGCTGCGTCGCCTGCCGACCGGCCGTCACTATCCCGCCCGCCACGAGGTCTCGATCCTGGTCGATGGCCGGGCGGGCGAGGCGATGGCCGACCTGTTCGTCGACCGCTGGAAGGCCTCGGGCGGCGATCCGGTCGAGCGCCCGGACCGCCCCGACGAGACGCCCTGGCCCGAGGATCTGCGGCCCGATCTACGCCGTCTGCCGGTCGCCGTGGCCCGCACCTCGGCCGCGTGGCAAGGCCGCCCGGAGATCATCGAGTGCCTTATGCTGCACCTCTCGGCGATCCGGCGCGCGAAGCGGCTGATCTATCTGGAGAACCAGTACCTGACCTCGCCGATCATCGTCGAAGCCCTGGCCGAGCGCCTCGCCGAGCCCGATGGTCCCGAGGTGGTCACGGTCGGACCGGCGCGCAGCCCCAGCTATTTCGACCAGATGACCATGGACAGCGCGCGGACCTCGGCCATCAACCGCCTGCGCGAGGTCGACGTCCATGGGCGCTTCTCGGCCTTCTCGGCCCACACCCCCAAGGGGGCGCCGATCATCGTCCACTCCAAGGTGGCGATCATGGACGACTGGATGCTGCGGATCGGCAGCGCCAACCTCAACAACCGTTCGATCGGGCTCGACAGCGAGTGCGACCTGGCCTTCGAGGCCAGGAGCGAGTTGGAGCGCGAGACGGTCCGCGCCTTCCTGGGCCGTCTGGTCGGTCACTTCATCGATCGTTCGGCCGCCGACGTCCTGGAGGCCATGGACCGCGAAGGCGGCCTGGGCGCGGCGATCAACGCGCTGGACGTCAAGGGCGGCCCGCCGCGCCGGCTGCAGCCCGTGCCGGCGCGCCACCTGAGCGGCGTTCAGAAGTTCATCGCCGACTGGAGCCTGGGCGACGCCATCGCGCCCGACGACGCCTGGCGACCCTGGGGGCGTCGAACGCGACTGCGGCGCGACATCGCCAGGCTTACCCAGCCGCCGCCGGAACCTCCGAAGCGGCTTAAGCCGTGATCTCCAGCTCGACCACCAGCGGCAGGTGGTCGGAGGCCACGCGGGCCAACGGGCTGAACGGCGAATTGACCCCGCGCGTCTCCAGGCCCTTGGTCAGGAAGACATGGTCGATGCGCATGAACGGGAAGCTGGACGGGAAGGTTGCCGTGGCCGGTCGCGGCCAGCTTGGCGTCGGCGCCTGGGCGTCGCGCAGGGCCGTTCGCAGCATCCGGTAGGTCGCCGAATAGGGCGTGGCGTTGAAGTCGCCCAGCACCACGCCAGGGGCCAGCCACTCGTCCGCGCCCATCCAGTCCGGACCCAGCAGGGCGGCGGCCTGGCGCTTCTGCTCCTGGGGGATCAGGCCCAGGTGGGTGTTGATGATCTGGACCTTGGTCCCGCCAACCTCGACCTCGACCCACAAGGCCCCGCGCGGCTCCAGGCCTGGCACGCGCTTGTAGAGCGGCAGACTCTTGGCCTTGACCCTTCGCTCGGGCAGGGCGGTCAGGATCGCGTCGCCGTAGAGCTCTTCCTCCACGGTCATGGCCGGGTGGAAGTGAAAGCTCATCTTCAGCAACTCGGCGAGGCGATGGGCCTGGTCGACGCCCTTGGTGCGGGCGCGAAGGACGTCCAGTTCCTGCAGGGCGACGACATCGGGCTTTTCGGCCGCGATGACCTCGGCCACACGCTCGACATCGAGCTTGCGGTCCGTGCCCACGCAGCGGTGGACGTTGTAGGTCATGAGACGAAGCGTCTTCATCCGTCGAACAGATCGCCCGAGACCGGCGGAAGTTCCTTGCCGGAAGACTTTCGTTGGGCGGTCGCGCCGTTGCGGCTGAGCATGAACAGGCAGGTCTCGGCCCGCCAGTTCTCGAGCGCGCTGGCCGGATTCATCGGTCGGGCCGGACCGGCGCCGGCGAAAGCGGCGCAGGCGTCGACGCGCAGGTTGAGCTCGGCCGTCAGGGCCAGGAAGTCGGCCAGGGTGCAGAGGTGGATGTTCGGCGTCGACCACCACGGCATCGGCAGGGCCTTGGTCTCGGGCATCCGGCCTCGGCTGAGCAACGACCAGCGCACGCGCCAGTGGCCGAAGTTCGGGAACGAGACGATGGCCCGGTCGGCGATGCGCAGCAGTTCGTCCAGCACGTGGCGCGGATGGCGCGTCGCCTGCAGGGTCTGGGACAGCACCGCGTAGTCGAACGAGCGGTCGGGAAAGTGGTCGAGGTCCAGATCGGCGTCGCCTTGCACCACCGACAGGCCGCGCGCCATGCAGGCGGCCACGCCGCTGGCGCTGATCTCCAGCCCCCGGCCGTCGACCTGCTTTTCGTGACTCAGCAGGTCCAGCAGCGCGCCCTCGCCGCAGCCGACGTCCAGCACCCGCGAGCCGGGGCGCACCAGGCGCAGGATCTCGCGGAAGTCCTCCCGAACTTTATTCTGGGAATTTGGGGTCAAATCAGCCCCCGGTCACGCTCTGCCGAACTCAGGAAGCCCGCCAGCGCCGCGTCCATCACCGGCTCGTCCAGCAGGAAGGCGTCGTGGCCCTTGTCGCTCTCGATCTCGGCGAAGGCGGCGCGGGCCCCGGCCGCGGTCAGGGCGCGGACCAGATGACGGCTCTCGGCGGTGGGATAGAGCCAGTCGCTGGTGAAGCTGAGCACGCAGAAGCGCACGTCGCGCGCTCCGGTGAAGGCCTTGGCCAGCACCCCGCCGTGGCTGGCGGCGATGTCGAAATAGTCGGTGGCCCGGGTGATGTAGAGATAGCTGTTGGCGTCGAACCGGTCGACGAAGCTGGCCCCCTGGTGACGCAGATAGCTCTCGACCTGGAAGTCGGCGTCGAAACCCCAGGACAGGCCGTCGCGCTTCAGCTCGCGGCCGAACTTTCGTTGAAGGGCGGGCTCGGACAGATAGGTGATGTGCGCGGCCATCCGCGCCACCGCCAGGCCTTTGCCGGGTTGCACGCCATGCTCGGCATAGGCGCCGCCGCGCCAGTCCGGATCAGCCATGATCGCCTGGCGGCCCACCTCGTGGAACGCGATGTTCTGGGCCGAGTGCCGGGAAGCGGACGCCAGCACCACGGCGCTGAACAGCCGCTCCGGATAGTCCACCGCCCACTGCTGGGCCTGCATCCCGCCCATCGAGCCGCCGATCACCGCGAACAGGGTCTCGATGCCCAGGGCGCTGACCAGCATCGCCTGGGCGCGGACCATGTCGGGGATGGTGATGACCGGGAACGCCAGCCCGTAGACCTTGCCGGTGGCCGGGTTGATCGAGGCCGGCCCGGTCGAGCCCATGCAGCCGCCGATCACGTTCGTGCAGATGATGAAGTGCCGCGCTGGGTCCAGCGGCTTGCCGGGACCGATCATCCGCAGCCACCAGCCGGGCTTGCCCGTCGTCGGGTGCGGCGAGGCGACGTACTGGTCGCCGGTCAGGGCGTGGCAGATCAGGACGGCGTTGGACTTGTCGGCGTTGAGCGCGCCATAGGTCTGGTAGCCGATCTCCAGGCCCTCGAGCATGGCGCCGGAATCGAGCCGCAGGGGTTCGTTCGCGGGAAACCGCCAGGTTCCCCCGCCGGCGGGTGTAACCAGATCGAGCGCAGCCATGGCCCGCCTTGGACCCCTTGGCGAACAAGGTGTCAACCACTGGCTTCCTGACAAGGCGAGGGACGGCTATGGAGGTCGCATGGAGCGACTGATCCTGATGCGCCACGGCAAGGCCGAGCGGCACGCCCAGAGCGGCGGCGATTTCGAACGCGCCCTGGCCGACAGCGGCCGGGCCGACGCGGCCGTCATGGGCCAGGCGCTGGCGCGGGCCGGCCTCGCGCCTGACCTGATTCTGGTCTCCTCGGCCCGCCGCACGCGCGAGACGGCCGAGCGGGTCGCGCCGAACTTTCCCGAGGCGCGGGTCGAGCAGTTCCGCGACCTCTATCACGCCGATCCGGAAGAGGTCGTCCAGGTGATCGAGGCGTACGCCGACAGCGTGGCCACGGTCATGGTGGTCGGGCACAATCCCGGCCTGCACGAACTGGCCCTGCGTCTGGCCCAGCAAGGCGAGGCCTCGCCGATCCAGACCAACAAGCTGCGCGGCCGTTTCCCAACCTCGACCACGGTGGTGTTCGGCTGGACCGACAGGGGCCCCGTGCTGGAGCACCTCCTTTACGCGCACGAGAACGGCGGAGCCGGCGGCGAATGACCCTGATCTACAAGATCCTGTCCCGCGCCGAGTGGGACGCCGCCAAGGCCGTGGGTCGATTCGAAGGCTCGGCCGTCGACCACCAGGACGGTTTCATCCACCTCTCCGCCGCCGACCAGGCCCAGGAGACCGCCGCCAGATATTTCAAGGATCAGCCGGACCTCGTCCTGCTGGGCGTCGAGGCCGAGGGCCTGGGCGCGGACCTGAAGTGGGAAGCCTCGCGCGGCGGGGCGCTATTCCCGCATCTCTATCGCCCGCTGCTGGCCAGCGAGGTGATCACCGAGGCCGATCTTGGTCTCGACGCCGACGGCGTTCCTCGACTGGGCGATCACCTCGCATGAACCTGCATGACCTCGCCGCGCGCGCCCTGCACGCCTTCGATCCCGAGGACGCCCACGGCTGGGCCATTCGCGGCCTCAGGATGGGCCTGGGCCCCCGCGAGACCGGTCCCGACGATCCGATCCTGGCGGTGAAGATCGCCGGCCTGGAGCTGCCCAACTGCGTGGGTCTGGCCGCCGGCTTCGACAAGAACGCCGAGGTCGCCGATCCCATGCTGGCCGCCGGCTTCGGCTTCGTGGAGGCCGGCACGGTCACGCCCCTGGCCCAGGCCGGCAATCCGCGCCCGCGTCTCTTCCGCCTCACCGAGGATCGAGCGGTCATCAACCGCATGGGCTTCAACAATGGCGGCCTTGAATCCTTCGCGGCGCGGCTCGGTAAGCGCCAGGGCAGGGGCGGGATCGTTGGCGCGAACATCGGCGCCAACAAGGACGCCAGCGACCGCATCGAGGACTACGTGACGGGCCTGACCCGCCTGTGGGGCCTGTCGGACTACTTCACCGCCAACATCTCCTCGCCCAACACGCCGGGCTTGCGCGCCTTGCAGACCAAGGCGGCGCTGGAGGACCTGCTGGGCCGCATCTCCGAGACCCGCGAGGCGATGAAGGTCGCCTCGGGCGCCGACTACCCGATCTTCCTGAAAGTCGCGCCCGACCTGGAAGACGGCGAGGTCGGGGCCATCGTCGAGGCTGTGGTCGACGCGGGCCTGGACGCCATCATCGTCAGCAACACCACCATCGCCCGCCCTGACAGCCTGAAGTCGGCCCATGCCAAGGAGAGTGGCGGCCTTTCCGGCGCGCCGCTGCTGCAACCCTCGACCCAGGTGCTGAAGCGCTTCCACGCCGCCGCGGCCGGCCGCGTGGACCTGATCGGCGCGGGCGGGATCGCCGACGGCGCCGGGGCCTACGCCAAGATCCGCGCCGGCGCGCGGGCCGTGCAGCTCTATTCGGCCCTCGTCTATGGCGGCCCCGGCCTGGTCATCCGCATCAAGCGCGATCTCGCCGCCCGCCTGCGGGCCGATGGCTTCGCCGCCGTCGAGGACGCGGTCGGCGCCGCATGACGCGAGACCGGGCTGTAATGCTGCTGCGTCGCTTTGGCCCGCTGGTGGTCATCGTGATCCTGTTCGTGGCCGCCTTCGCCAGCGGCGTCGCCGATCATATCTCGCTCGAGGAATTGCGCGCTCGCGGCGCCGAACTCCAGACTTTCGCGCGCGAAAAGCCGCTGCTGTGCGCGGCCATCTATCTGGCGATCTACATCGCTTCCGTCGCCGTCTCCTTGCCGGGAGCCCTGATCCTGTCGCTGACGGGCGGCTTTCTGTTCGGACCCATAGGCGGCGGATTCGCGGCGGTGACCGGCGCCACCGGCGGGTCGACCATCATCTATCTCGTGTTCCGCACCGCGTTTGGCGACATGCTGCGCCGCAGGCCCGGCGCGTTCCTGGCGCGGGTTGAGGAGGGCTTCAAGCACGACGCCTTCAACTACCTGCTGACCCTGCGCCTGATCCCGGCCTTTCCGCTGCTGATCGTCAATGTCGCGGCCGGGCTGATGAATATTCCGACCCGCACCTTCATTCTGGCCTCGGTGCTGGGCATGATCCCGAGCTCTTTCGTCTATGCCGGCATCGGCGCGGGACTGGGCCATCTCTTCGCGCGGGGCGGCCCGGTGACGCTGGAGACCCTCTTCTCGCCACGGATTTATCTTCCCATTGTCGGCATGGGCGTTCTGGCCTTTCTGCCGCCGTTGTGGCGCCATTGGCGCAAGCGGCGCGGAGCAGCGCCCCTGCCAAAGCCTTTGGACGAGAAGTAGCCGCCCCGGATGGTCGAAACGGTTTCGCCGTCAGAGACTGAGCCCGCCCCGCCCCGGAAGCGATTTCCGTGGCCCGGCGGCCTGTCGGCGCGCCTGCTGCTGTTCACCGCCATCGTCGTCACCTTCGGCGGCCTGCTGATCCTGCCGCCGACCCTGGCGGCCTATGAGGAGCAATGGCTGCTGGATCGCGTGCGGGCCGGGGAACTGGCCTCGACCATCGCCGAGTCGGATCCAGACCTGCGGGTCAGCGACGCCGTCGCCAACCAGATGTTCGACCAGGCCGGGGCGGTCACCGTCGCCGTCCAGGCCGAGGGCGCCCGGCGTCTCGTCCTGCCGCCCAAGGAACCGTTCAAGACGCCGTATCTCGTGGACCTGCGCCGCCAGAACCCCGGTTCGTGGCTGGCCGCGCCGTTCTTCACTCTGACCAGCCCCAAGGGCAGCATGGTCCGTGTGATGGCCGAGCCGCGCTTCCGCAAGGCCGAGTTCGTCGAGGTCGTGGTTCCGGACGCTCCCTTGAAGGCTGCGTTGGTCGAGTACTTCTGGCGACTGGCCGGCGTGACCATCTTCGTCGCCGCCCTTGCCGGCCTGTTCGTCTACGCCTTCCTGAACGTCTTCCTGGTCCGGCCGATGCAGCGGATCACCCGCGCCATGGAAGCCTTCCGGGTCGACCCCGGCGATCCGGAGGCGCGCATCGCCGTCTCCAAGCGCCGCGACGAGATCGGCCGCGCAGAGGCCGAGCTGGACCGCATGCAGGTCGACCTGCTGGCGGCGCTCGCGTCCAAAGCCCGTCTGGCCGCCCTCGGCGAGGCGGTGGCCAAGATCAATCACGACCTGCGCAACATGCTGACCAGCGCCCAGATGGCGTCCGATCGCCTGGCCGCCCTCGGCGATCCCAAGGTGGCTCAGGCCCTGCCCCGCCTGGAACGAGCCCTGGACCGCGCCATCACCCTGGCCTCCGACGTCATGGCCTATGGCAAGTCCAAGGAGCCCGAGCCGGTGACGCGGATCATCCCGCTGCGTCCGGCCTTGGACATGGCCGCCGAGGACGCCGGCCTGACCCCGCAGGGCGTCGCCCTGGAGACCGTCATCGGTCCGCGCGAACAGGTGGTCGCCGACCCGGACCAGTTGCACCGCATCCTCACCAACCTGTTCCGCAACGCCCGCGAGGCGATCGAGGGCGCGACCGACCGGGGCGGCAAGGGCAAGGTTTTCGTCGAGCTGCGCCGCGACGCCGGCCACAGCATCCTGCGCCTGTCGGACGACGGCCCCGGCGTGCCCGAGCGCGCCCGCGCCAACCTGTTCCAGCCCTTCGTCGGCTCGGTGCGGCGCGGCGGCACGGGCCTGGGCCTGGCCATCGCCCGCGAGCTGGCCCAGGGTCATCATGGAGATCTTGCGCTGGTCGAGACCGGACCCGGCGGCTCGGTGTTCGACCTCACCCTGGCTGGCGCGCCCGAGCCGCTGCCGGAGCCGGATGACAAGGCCGCCGACGCCTCGGCCACCTAGGAGGACGTGCGATGACCACCACCTGGACCATCGCGGTGAAGATCGGCGCCTCGACTGGAGGCGCGCCGATCCACGAGATCACCGTCGAGGCGCCCGATGTCCCGAGCGCCCTGCGCCGGGTGGCGGCCATGGTCGCGGTGCAGGAAGCCTCCGACACCGAACTGCTCATCGACGGCCAGGAGGAAGTCTTCTCCCGCGCCGAGGTCGAGGCGGGCCTGGAGCCCTGATCGTTCGATCAGGGTCCATCTCTAAAAGGCAGGGCGTGGCAGGCGCCGAAACCGCTTACACTTTCGGCTGCCACGCCCTGGAAGAGCATCAGGCCCGCAGCTAGTCCTTGGCGGAGAGGTTCAGAGCCCCTTGGCCACGCCTTCGCGACGCGGGTCCGCGCCGCCTTCCAGCACATTGCCCGGCCGCACGATCACGCCGTGCAGGCCAGAGCCCTCGACCTGGCCGACCTTGATATTGACGCCGCGCGCGTTCAGCGCCGACAGCATCGCGGGCCCAAACCATTCGGCGTCGCCGGAATAGGTATCCCCCCGCGCCACGACGTTCGGCAGCGACACGGCCTCCTGCATGTTCAGGTTCCAGTAGAACAGCCCGACCATGGCCTTGAGGTTATAGGACAGGATGGCGTTGCCGCCCGGCGAGCCGACGGCGGCCAGGAACTTGCCCTTCTTGTCCAGCACGATGATCGGCGACATCGACGAGCGCGGGCGCTTGCCCGGCGCGATGGCGTTGGCGGCCGGCGCGCCGTCCTTCTCCTTTGGTGAGAACGAGAAGTCGGTCAGCTGGTTGTTGAGGAAGAAGCCGTTCACCATCCGGCCGTTGCCGAAGATGCTCTCGACCGTGGTGGTCATCGACACGACGTTCCCGGCGGCGTCGACCACCACCAGGTGCGTGGTGCCGCCCGGCTCCTTGGTCATGTCGATCCCGACCTTCGGCGCGCCCTTCGGCTTGCCGAACGGCGGGGCGGCTCCGGCCGTGTCGGTGATCAGCTTGGCGCGCTCGGCGACGTATTTCGGGTCCAGCAGGCCGTCGACCGGCACGTTCACGAACGCGGGATCGCCGACATAGCGGTCGCGGTCGGCGTACATGACCCGCTCGGCCTGGGCCAGTTGGGTCCAGGCCACCGGATCGGTCGGACCGCGCTTGCCGATGTCGGTGTGCTCCAGCATCCGCAGCGCCTGGATCACGGCCAAGCCCGACGACTGCGGGTTGGGCACGCAGACCGTATAGACCTTCCACGGCCGGCACAGGGCCGGGGCCACGCGCGGCTTGTAGCGCTTCAGGTCGGCCAGGGTGATGCTGCTGGGCAGCTCGCCCTCGTGCAGGCGGTCGACGATCGCCTGGGCGATGGGGCCGTCCAGCAGGGCCGCCGGCCCTTCGGCGGCGATCTTGCGCACCGTCGCGGCATAGGCCGGGTTCTTCAGCACGTCGCCGGCCTGGTAGCGGGATCCGTCCGGCTTGGTGAAGTACTTCACAGCGTCCGGCTGCGAGGCCTGCGGGGCCCGGGTGCTGTTGATCATGCCCGCCAGGCGCGGGCTGACCACGAAGCCCTCGTCGGCCAGCTTTTCGGCGTCCTTGAAAAGCGTGTGCCAGGCGGCCTTGCCATGTTCCTTCTGGGCCTGGGACAGCATGGCCACCGCGCCGGGCACGCCCGACGAGCGGCCCGACAGCACCGCCGTCACGAAGGGCAGGGGTTTGCCGTCCTGGCCCATGAACATGTCCGGTGAAGCGCCGCTGGGCGCGGTCTCGCGGCCATCATAGGCCGTCACCTTGCCGGTCTTGGCGTCGTAGAAGACCATGAACGCCCCGCCGCCCAGACCCGAGCTCTGCGGCTCGACCAGGCCCAGCACCGCCTGGATGGCCACGGCGGCGTCGACGGCCGAGCCGCCGTCGCGCAGCACCCGCAGGCCCGCCTCGACCGCCAGCGGATTGGCCGCGGCGACCATGCCCTTGGCGGGTGTCGAGGTGGAGGCCGGCCTGGCCGCCGGCATGCCCAGCGGGATCGACTCGGCGTGGGCGGCGGAGACCGGAGCCAGCGCCAGCTGGAGCGACGCGGCGAGCGCGAGCAGGGAAACGAAACGACGCATACGGATCCTCTATGGCGGACGAGGGGGCGAACATTGGGGAAGGCCTGCCCGCCGTCCCGAGGCGTTCCATGGACACCAATCAAGCGACGCTGTCACGTCCAGATAGTCTGCAAGCGGCCTCAATCCCGCGCCCTGAACCGCTATGCGGCAAGGCCGTTGCGCCGAGCGAACACCGGCGTGCGAAACTTTTCGAATTTTCCTGCGAACCGGGCTTGCGTTCCCGAAACGGACGGGCTACTTCCCCCGCCTCGCCGAAAGGCAATGCGCGCCCGTAGCTCAGCTGGATAGAGCATCAGACTACGAATTTGAGGGTCGGACGTTCGAATTGTTCCGGGCGCGCCATTTTCTCCAAGAAAATCAACAACTTGCGCTTCGGGTCCGGGGTGGCCCCGTTCCCGTCTGTGCGATTGAAACGGGTTTTGAAACGGGGTTTGCTTTTCGCGGGCGTTCGCGTCGCCGATTTCTCGCAGCGATCCGCCAAGTCCGCCCTGCTCACGATGCCTGCGGCCAGTTCAGATGTCCGATTCGCCAGGGGCCATTGATCGACTGACCCGGGCGTCGGGCTGTAGCCCTACCGACGCAGGCGGGGTGCTCACCATCCTCAGCTAGCGCCGCGCAAAGCTCAGATACCGAAGATGGCCCGCAGTCTTGCCACCGCCGCCTCGCGGGTGGTCAAGCCAACACGCAGGTCCTTGGGATTGAAGCCGCCATCGGCTTCCACGAGTTCGGCAAAACGACCCAGATCGGCCTTGAGCGACTCGGGCAGATCGACCTGCCGTTCGGGGCGGAAGACCTGCATGAGGCGGAAGACGTCGCCGCGATGCTTCGAGATGGATCGGGCTTCGATCGTCGCGCCTTTGTCGCGGCGGTCGACCATGTCGAGATAGGCGCGAGCCTTGAACGGGATCAGTAGGCCTTCGTCGAGGATCCGGACGCCATCCACCAGTCTGGTGTTGGCGATGAGGGCTTCATAATACCCCCGGTCAAGCAGGATGGCCGAAAGGCTTGCGACGTCCTCCCCGACCGGCACCGGCGTAAGGTGGGGCTCGCCCTCCAGAACGAGGGCGTCCGGTTGACGCGAGAACAGCTCGAGCTGGAACGGATAGCTGTCGTCCTTCGGCTTCTCGAACCGATAGAACTGCTTCTTGTCGCCGCCCTTCTGGCGGTTCTCGTAGCCACCCGCCTCGATGAACGTCCAAAAATGCTGGCCAAACGCCGGGTCGAGCGCTTCCACGCAGAGCACCAGGTCCAAGTCCTTGGTGGCGCGAAATTCGAGGCCCGCCTCTTCCATCAGCACGTCGCACGCCGCGCCGCCGATCAGGACGTAGTTGTCCTCATAGCCGACGAAATGCGCTTTGAACCGATCGAGCCCCTTCATTGAAATGCTGCTTCCAGCAGTTCTTCGGCAGCGATTTCCATTCGTTCGTCCACGAGGTCGAGGCTGAGGTAGAGCGATAGCGGATCCACCAGGTCTTCTCGCTTGGTCAGGACCTTGGGGTCATAGGACCAAGTCTCGACCAGGAAGGGCGGATCGTCGGTCATCTCGACCATGTCCAGCGCATAATCCAACGCCAAGCGTTTCCAGTCGCTCGCGTGGATGGCGAAGGTGGTGCGTCGCGGTTCGGCCAGGCTCGTATAGTGCGCCAATGCGCTTTCGCCGGCCAAGAGCGTGGTTGCACCCTTGGGGCGGAAGTCGGCGCCCGCGTCTTGCGGACGGGCGAACGCAACCGCGGCTTGGCGCGATCCCAAAGCTCCCGGCCGGTCACCGTGAAATAGAGGCGATACTCGCGCGCCTGGGGCTCAAGCGTCACCAGGTCAGTGGCGCGAAGTTCGTCGAACGCCCGGCTGATGCTCATGGCGCTGACGTCGAGCGCGGCGGCGATGCTCGTCGCGTTCGACCCGCTCAGGCGGCCAGCGTCGAGCGCGCCGATGATGATCATCATCTGCGAGGTTGGACTGAGCTTGTCGACCTCGGCCATGGGCCGTAGGGCGGCGCGATAGTGCTCACGCAGGTCGACGGCCAGTTCGGGCAGAAACAACTGGGCGGCCGGTGCGAGGAAGTTGATCCGCTGGGCGATCAGGCGCTTGCGGTTATAGGCGGTGATGGTCGGAACCAGCAGGACCACTACGTCCCCCGCCTGTTGCTGAACCTGGCGGATGTGCTTTGCCACATTGGCCGGAGAGTCCAGGCTGTCCGTTCCTGTCGCCATGAAGAGGCAACGCTGGCCGAGCAGCTTGCCCTCCAGGAACTGATAGCGATCCTGCAGGAAGTACGGCAGCGCGCGTGCGCCATCGAACCCTCGCAAGGCCAGGGGCGTATCCAGGACCTCCCGCACATAGCGGTCAGCGCTGTGGGCAAGGTCATTCAGCCATGCCGGGCTATCAGGCGCGTCTAACATCATGGTGCTTGATAACATTATAAGTGTTATCGAGCAATTTCACTGTTACGCACTTCTCTGGTTCGTGCGCTCGGTCCCGCGGCTTTTGCCGCTCCTACGGGCGCGACGCCTGGCGGGCGCCTTGGGGCGCCGCCGACCGCTCGGCGCCGCTTCCCGCCACGCGCGGTGCGCGGGCTCCTTGCAGTCTTCATCTCGGTGGGCCGCCGCTAGGCGCCCGCGTGGTTCGGGCTCTGTGCTCGTCAACGGCCGTCGGCTGCTGGAGAGGAAGAGGGGGCGTCGGGATCCGTGACGAGTGCGAGTCGAGAGAGAGGCTCTCGACGGCCCGTCACGGAGGTTCTCCCATGATGCGGTTTCAATCCGGACCCGTCCGCGCCGCCGATGCGTCTGTCACCGGCGGCTATAAGGTCGACATCTCGCGCGGCGAGCGCATCGGCCGCGTCTCGTCGGAATGGTTTTCACGCCCCGACGACGAGCGCTACCTGTCGCTAGGCGCGCTTTACGCCGCCGTTCACGCCCGCGCCGAGCACGCCACTTCCCGCACGGTCGAGACCCGCCGCCTGCGCGTCGAGGCCGATCGCGACGGCGCCGCGCGCCTGGCTCTGATCATGCCGGGCCGTGATGAACCCGTCGCCCCGACCCACTGGTCGTTCAGCCAACTGTGCGGCCTAGTCGGCGCGCCGGCCGGCTACCTGCGCGACCTTCCCGCGCCCTTGGCCGGCATCAACCTGCAGCACGGCCTGCTCTCGCATCGCGCCGAACTGATCAAGACCCTGGAGACCGACGACGGCCGGGTCGAACTGCGCGCCGTCACCGGTCCCGACTATGGGCGGATCTGGGACCACGAACTGGTCGCGGCGGTGATGAAGATCGCCGGCGACGGGACCGGCGACACGCGCTGGAAGGTGCCGGGCCTGCTGGACTGGTCGACCATGACCCACAATCCGTTCGTCGAGGTCACCAAGGACACCACCACCCTCTACGCCAGTGACCGCGACGTCTTCCTGTTCCTGGTCGACGACGCCCACCCGATCGAGGCGGGCCGCCTGGCCAGCGGCGAACCGGACCTCTATTTCCGGGGTTTCTACTGCTGGAACAGCGAGGTCGGCTCCAAGACCCTGGGCATGGCGTCCTTCTATCTCCGCGCCGTCTGCATGAACCGCAACATCTGGGGCGCCGAGGGCTTCCAGGAGATCAGCATCCGCCACAGCAAGTTCGCCGCCCGTCGCTTCGTTCACGAGGCGGCGCCGGCCTTGGAGCGATTCGCCAACGCCTCGACCACGCCGTTCACCAACGGCATCCGCGCGGCGCGTGAAACCCTCGTCGCGCGCAAGGACGAGGAGCGGGAAGCCTTCCTGCGTCGGCGCGGTTTCTCCAAGCTCGAGACGGGTAAGATCATCGCCACCGTCCTGAAAGAGGAGGGGCGGCCGCCGGAATCGGTTTTCGACTTCGTGCAGGGCATTACGGCGCTCGCCAGGGACAAGCCCCAGCAGGACGCGCGCCTGGAGCTGGAGACCAAGGCCGGTCGACTGCTGGCCAGCGCCGCGGGTCACTAAGGCGCAAACCCGCAGATCCGGAAGCCCGCAAAGCCGTGGAGCCGCAGACCCTGGTCGGCGGCTCCACGGCTTTGTTCGTTTCCGCTAGCCCGCCTTTGCGGAACGACGCCTCTACGGCCGCCGCGCGACGTCTGTCGCTGCGCCCCTGGCCGGCCCCGAGAGGGAAAGGGACGTGAGGGCTCCGTGACGGGTTGAGGTCGAGAGAGAGGCTCTCGGCCGCCCGTCATGGAGAAAGACCATGACCAAGGTTGTCACCCTCACGCTCAGCCGCTCGCGGGACATTCCATTCAACAAGCTGCTGCTGAGCCAGTCCAATGTCCGCCGCACCAAGGCCGGCGTGTCGATCGAGGAACTCGCCGATGACATCGCCCGGCGCACCCTGCTGCACGGCCTGAGCGTCCGGCCCGTGCTGGACGCCGGCGGCGCCGAGACCGGCATGTTCGAGGTCCCGGCCGGCGGCCGGCGCTATCGGGCCCTGGAGCTGCTGGTCAAGCGCAAGCGCCTGGCCCGCAACGCCCTGGTTCCGTGCGTCGTCCGCACCGAGGGCCTAGCCGAAGAAGACAGTTTGGCCGAGAACGTCCAGCGCGCGCCGCTTCACGCCCTGGACCAGTTCCGCGCTTTCCAGGCCATGGTCGACAAGGGCCTGCCCGAGGAGGAGATCGCCGTGGCCTTCACCACCACGGCGGCCGTCGTGCGCCAGCGCCTGCGGCTGGCGGCGGTCGCTCCGGCCCTGCTCGACGTCTATGCCGAGGACGGCATGACGCTGGACCAACTGATGGCCTTCACCGTCAATCCGGATCCCGAGCGCCAGGTTCAGGTCTGGGGGGCCATCCAGAAGACCTACAACCGCGAGCCCTATCAGATCCGCCGCATGCTGACCGAAGGCGCGGTCCGCGCCAGTGATCGCCGGGCTCAGTTCGTCCTGGCCCCCTATCAGGAGGCGGGCGGGGCGATCATGCGCGACCTGTTCGAGGCCGACCAGGGCGGCTGGCTGCAGGATCCGGCCTTGCTGGACCGCCTCGTGCTCGAAGGGCTGGAGCGCGAAGGCCAAGCCCTGGCGGCCGAAGGCTGGAAGTGGGTCGAGACCGCGATCGACTTCCCTTACGGCCACACCTTCGGCCTGCGCCAAGTGGTCGGCGAGGCCGCGCCGCTCAGCGACGAGGAAGCCGCCACGGCCGCGGCGCTGAAGGCCGAGTACGAAGGCTACGAGGAGACCTACGCCGAGGTGTCGGTGTACCCCGAGGCGATCGATTTGCGACTGGGCGAGATCGAAACCGCGCTCGAAGCCCTGAAAGCCCGGCCGATGGTCTATGATCCCGCCGACCTGGCCATCGCCGGCGCCTTCCTCAGTCTCGACAGCAGCGGCCGCCTGCGGATCGAACGCGGCTATGTCCTGCCCGAGGACGAACCGCCAGTCCTGACCGCCGAGGGCGAGGCGGAGATCGAGGACGCTGACGGCGGCGATGACAACGGCGTCGAGTCCTCGGCCGAACCCGTCGCGGGCCAGCCGGCCGAGGAGGAGATCGACGAGCCCGGTCGACCGCTGCCCGATCGCCTGGTCAGCGAAATGACCGTGCATCGGACGATCGCCCTGCGCGACGCCCTGGCCGGCCATCCCGACCTGGCGTTCCTGGCGGTGCTGCACGCTCTGTGCCTGTCGCTGTTCAGCCGGGGCGCGTTCGACACCTGCCTGGAGATCGAGGCCAAGAGCCTGGCCTACGCCCAGCAGCCGACAGGCCTGGCCGAGACGCCTTGCGCCGCGGCGATCTCAACTCGCCACAAGGCTTGGGCCGAGCAGCTGCCGCGCGACCCTGACCGGATGTGGGAGGCGCTGGTCGCCTTCGACCATGACAGCCGCCAGGCCCTGTTCGCCCACTGCGTCGGTCTGACGATCAACGCGCTTTACGAGGGCTGGAACCGCCGCCCCCGGGCGCTGGCCCATGCCGACAGGCTCGCCCAGGCGATGCAGCTCGACATGGTCGCGGCTGGCTGGGCCCCGACGGTCGAGGCGTTCTTCAGCCGGATCACCAAAGGCCAGATGCTCGACACCGTGCGCGAGGCTCAGGGCGACGGGGCGGCCGATCGCATCGCTGGCTTGAAGAAGGACGACATGGCGGTGGAAGCGGCCAGGCTGGTCGAGGGGACGGGCTGGCTTCCCCGGCCCTTGCGCACCTTGCCGCTGACCGTCGGTTCGGCGTCCGAGGCCGATGGCGACGCGTCGATCGCGGGCGTCGTGCAATCGGCTGAAATCGGCGGCGAAACGGCCATGGAGCCCCAAGGCCAGATCGCTGATGATGCGGATGGGCAGGTGATCGAACCTCACGCGGTCGCCGCCGAATAGGCCAGTCCTCCCCCCACTGCGCCTGACAGGGACCCGTCTTCTCAAGGCGGGTCCCTGTTTCTTTCCGGGTTCCCTGCGATGACCACAACCGCTTCGGATCTTTCCAGACAACTGGCCGGCCGGGTCGAAGCCGTCTGCCGCCACTACCTCTCCAAGGGCTGGCGCGAGGGGCGCTATTGGCTGGTTGGCGACGTCAGCAACACCCCAGGGCGGAGCCTCTATGTTCGACTGGAGGGCCCCGACCACGGGCGCGGCGCGGCCGGGCACTGGCGGGACGCCGCCACCGGCGAGCATGGCGACCTCCTGGACCTGATCGGCGCGGCGCTGGGCCACCATCGCCTCGTCGACACCTTCGACGAAGCCCGTCGCTTCCTGGCCTTGCCGCCCCAGGTCTGGACGCCGGACGCCTCGCGCCCCCAAAGGCCAGGATCCCGATCGCCCGCGGGCTCGCAACGCGCCGCGCGTCGGCTGTTCGCCCTGGCCGGCCCCCTGACCGGTTCGATCGGCGAGGCGTACCTGCACGCACGCGGCCTTACGGCTCTACGCTTTTGCGACGCACTGCGCTGCCACCCCCGCTGCTATTACCGGCCAGCCAGGACCGACGCCGAGGACGTCCCCCGGGCCTGGCCCGCCCTCGTCGCCAGCGTCACCGATCTGGCCGGCCGGCAGACCGGAGCGCATCGCACTTGGCTGGACGCCGAAACCCGCGGCAAGGCGCCCATCGCCACCCCGCGCCGGGCGATGGGCGCGCTCCTCGGCCATGGGGTCCGCTTCGGGGTGGCGTCGGACGTGATGGCGGCCGGCGAAGGGCTCGAGACCGTCCTGTCGCTGGCCGTCGTCGCCCCGACCCTGCCCCTCGTCGCCGCGCTCTCCGCGGCCCATCTCGCCGCCCTGCTTCTGCCGGCTGGCCTTCGTCGCCTCTATATAGTCATCGACCCCGACCCCGCCGGCCGCGCGGCGGCGATCGCCCTGTCCCAGAGGGCGTCGGCCGTCGGGATCGAGGCGCGGTCGCTCACGCCGGACCAGGGCGATCTCAATGACGACCTGCGTCGCCTTGGGCCAGACCGTCTCGCCGTGCGCCTGGCCTCGCAGCTCGCTCCGGAAGATGTCGACCGTTTTCTGCGCCAGCCTTCAAGCCGCTGACCGCGACGGCGAGGGACGCCCGGCGGCTCGGGGGCCTGCGTCGCGCCCGGAGGTCATGGCCGTTCCCCTTGCGAGCCTCAAGCCGCGCCCACGGCCTTCTAGAGGGCGATCAGATCGGCAAACGCCGACAGCCCGCAACGGCGGGGCGGGGCTGTTTTCCGCCGCCGAGCAGAGCTCGGCTTTGCATCGCGAAACAAAACAGCCCCGCCTCGCCGTCCTCCGCTGCGCTGCGGCCGTGCCGGTGCGGGCTGTCGGCGCCCGCCGAAGAGGATCGCCACGAAGGCCGCGATGGGCGCGGCCTGAAAGGCTCTCCAGGAGGACACCCCCATGACCCCCGACCGTTTCCTCGACCCCGAACCGCCGCACGCCCTTTCCGCCACCGGCCATCTGCTCGAAGATCTGGCGCTCTACGGCCGCCCCGTTCCGGAAGGCGAGCCCGACCCCAGGCCGCCCGCCGACCCGGTCGCCCTTGCCGCCGCCATGGCCGACCTTTTCGACGCCCTGATCTCGCCGCTGACCGACACCCGCCTGGAGCCCGCCTTGCCCGACCTTCTCTGGGCGGCGGTCGATCTCTTCCACCGCGCGGTCCAGCGCGCTCAGCGCCGCCTGGACGACAACGAGGACGCCCAGAAGGCCAGCCAGCGCCAGCAGGACGGCTCCGAAGTGGCCTCCGTCGAGCTTGAGCGGCTCCTCGCGACAGGCTCGACTCTCCTCGACCAGCGCAACGGTCTTGAGCAGCTTCGCGAAGAGGCCGCCCATCACTTCCACCACCACACCGGCGGCGCCTGGACGCCCAGGGCCGGGTCGCGCGTCAATCGCGCGGCGCTCACGGCGGCGATGATCGACAGCCGCGACTTCCTGGCCGCCCAGCGGCGCGCCGAAGCCCAGGTCTTCATACCGGCCGGGCCCAAGATCGCCGTCACCGGCGGCGCGGGCTACAACGACCACGCCCGGATCTGGGACGCCCTCGACAAGGTCCTGGCCAAGCATTCGGACATGACGCTGCTGCATGGCGGCGCGCCCACCGGCGCCGAACGCATCGCCGCCTGCTGGGCCGAGACGCGGGGCGTGACGTCCATCGCCTTCAAGCCGGACTGGAACCGGCACAAGAAGGCCGCCCCCTTCAAGCGCAACGACGTTATGCTGGAGACCCTGCCGATCGGGGTCCTGGCCTTCCCGGGCTCGGGCATCCACGCCAACCTGGCCGACAAGGCCCGCAAGCTTGGCATTCCTGTCTGGCGGTTCGAGGGCGGCGCGTGAGCGCCGCCCCTTTCCCCAATCGGGACGTAGGTCCGGGCGGCGGTCAGCCGAAAGCTCGCGAACGACGTCCCAGTCTGGCGCGTCACCGGACCGCTACCTAAGTCCACCATAGGTCGAAACGCGAACTTGGCTGGGGTGCGGATCTGGACACAACGAAGGTCCGTTGCGGGGCATGGTGCTGATGGCTTGGATTGTTCAGGTTTCTTGGACGCCCGCCACGCGCGGCGATGGGGCTGACCCCGCCGGCGGGTGTCTGAGAAAGCTCGAAGTCTGACCCGCGGGATGGGTGGTGCGGCCTATGGGGATTTGAGTTGGGCGCTGGTCCCATCGGGACGCTGGCGGCGTGCTGCGAGGCTCTGAGAGCGGCGCTGAGGGGTGGATTGATCCGGTGCGGCGTTGGCGAGGGGGAGCTGGAGGCTCGATCTTCGGTGTTGCGGGTGGACCTGCAGGCCTTGGGGTAAAAGCCGGCCGATCCGGCGCGGCGCCGGCTTTGTGGGTCTGCGGTTCGGGATGGCGTGGTCCTTCAGCCTCATGAGGAGTCGATCCTGAACACGGGCCTCGGCGGCGGGCTGTGTGGCGCGGATCCGCGCTCGAAGATCTCGAAGAAGACCATGCGTCCGCCGCAGCACGGGCAGGCGATTGGCGGCCTGGCGTCCGGCTCGGGCTTGGCCTCTGCGCCAACCGCGGATGGCGGCGCCTGGAGCAGGGTGCGGGCCTTGGCCAGGTTGGCGGCGCGGGCGGGGTTGGCGAACAGGCCGTAGTGGCGGATGCGATGGAAGCCGCTGGGCAGGACGTGGATCAGGAAGCGGCGGATGAACTCGCCGGGCGCCAGGGTCATCAGCTTGCGCCGGGCCTGGCCGTCCTGGCGGTAGTCCTTCCAGCGGAAGGTGACGCCCTGGTCGTCCATGGCGACCAGCCGGCTGCTGGAGATGGCGACGCGGTGGGTGTAGCGGGCGAGATAGGCCAACACCGCCTCGGGGCCGGCGAAGGGCCGCTTGGCGTAGACCACCCACTCGATCCGGCGCAGCGGGGCCAGGCGGGCGGCGAAGGCGGCGCGGTCGGCCAGGCCGGCCAACTCGCCGAAGAAGGACAGCTGTCCCTGGGCATGGGCGGCGGCGAGCTTCTCCAGGAACAGCCGGCGGAACAGCCGGGAGAGCACGCGTACCGGCAGGAAGAACCGTGGGCGGCAGGAGATCCAGCGCTGGCCATCCAAGGACAGTCCGCCGCCGGGGACGATGCAGTGGACGTGCGGATGGTGGGTGAGCGCCGAGCCCCAGGTGTGCAGCACGGCGGTCAGGCCGATGCGGGCGCCCAGGTGCTTGGGATCGGCGGCGAGGGTCAGCAGGGTCTGCGACGCGGCCTTGAACAGGGCGGCGTAGACCACGGCCTTGTTCTGGAAGGCGATGTCGCCGATCTGGGCCGGCAGGGTGAAGACCACATGGTAGTAGGCCAGCGGCAACAACTCCGCCTGGCGGGCCTCCAGCCAGCGCTGCGCCGCCGCCCCCTGGCACTTTGGGCAGTGGCGGTTGCGACAGGAGTTGTAGGCGATCCGCAGGTGGTCGCAGTCCTCGCAGCGCTCGACGTGGCCGCCCAGCTGCGCTGTGCGGCAGGCCTCGATCGCCGACATCACCTTGAGCTGGCCCAGGCTCAGATGTCCGGCCTGGGCGCGGCGGAAGGCCTCGCCATGGGCGCGGAAGATGTCGGCGACGTCCAGGGGCGGGCGCACCGGCCCGGCCGCTCGACCTCAGGCCGGCGGCGGTCGCAGCTTCAGGAGATCCAGCGGGCTGTCGATGCCGTCCAGGGTCTTGGCGGCCACGTGGGTGTAGACCGAGGTGGTCTCCAGCTTCTTGTGGCCGAGCAGGACCTGGATCACCCGCACGTCGACATTCTGCTCCAGCAGGTGGGTGGCGAAGCAATGCCTCAGGGTGTGCAGGCAGACCGGCTTCCTGATCCCGGCCGTCCTGACCGCCACGTGGAAGGCGCGGTTGAGCGAGCGCGGCGTGACCGCGTTGAACGAGGTCAGGCGGTTGGGAAACAGCCACACCGGCGGCCGCGCCACCTTCCACCAGTCGCGCAAGGTCGCCAGCAGATGCGGCGACAGCAGCGCGTCACGATCCCGCCGCCCCTTGCCCTGTTCGACCCGGATGCGCATGCGCTGGCTGTCGATGTCGCCGACCTTCAGGCCGACGACCTCCGCGGCTCGCAGGCCCGCGCCGTAGGCGACGCTGAGCGCCGTGCGCCACTTCAGCCCCGGCGCCGCCTGCAACAGCCGCGCGACCTCGTCGGGGGTCAGCACCACGGGCAGCCGCTGGGGCTGGCGAACGATCGGGATGTAGTCCAGGGCCTCTGGCCGCTTGAGCGTCACCCGGAAGAAGAACCGCAGCGCCACCATCGCGCCATTGACGCTGGCTGGAGCCAGGCCGCTCTGCGTCAGGTGCAGCTGATAGCGCCGCACGTCCTCGAACGTCAGCTCGCCCGGGGTCCTGCCGCAGTAGTGGCAGCAGGACCGGACCGATCGGATGTAGGTCTGCTGGGTCCGCGGATCGAAGTTGCGGAGGGTCATGTCTTCGACCATCCTGCGGCGCAGCGGGTGGATCGCGTCTTCGGGCATCACTCGTCTCCTGTCTCGAGGAGGACGTGGCCGACCCACGCTCCTCTTCAGACAAGAGAACCCCGCCGCTCATCTTCCCCGAACGAACACCCATCCCGCGCTAGCGGGTTAGTACTGCGACCCAAGTCGGACATTGGTCGCCTACTTGTGCCGCCAAACTTTCCATGACGACAGGACCAAGATCGCCGCGAGGGCGGGCAATAGGATAGCCTCGGGCACCAGGCCAAGCAGCCGTCCGCCTACGAAGGTCCCAACGATGGACCCAGCCGCCATGACGACCACAAACGGCTTATGCTGGCCGATGACCGAGAAGCTGCGGTCGCGGCTGTACCGCGCGAAGCCCATCAACATGGTCGGCAAGCTGACGGCCAGCGATAGGCTCCCGGCAAGCTTGATCGGGACGCCGAACAACAACACCAGCGTCGGAATTAGCAGCTCGCCCCCGGCCACGCCCATCAGCGCGGCGACGATCCCGATGCCGAAGCCCGCTGCGACGCCGGCAGCCATCTGAAGATAGCCCGTGACCAGCGGAGCGCCACCAGCTTGCCCATGGCCGAACACCAGGACCACGGCGATGAGGGCCAGCATCACAGCTATGACCTTGTAGAGCGTGCTCGACTTGACCCGTGTCGCCCATCCGGCCCCGAACCAAGCCCCAACGAGACTGCCCGCCAGCAGGTTGACGAGGATCGGCCAACTGGCGACGACAGCCGAGAACGGGACGCTCTGCGCTCTAAACGGCAGAGCCGAAGCCACGACGATCAGGCTCATCGCCTTGTTCAGGATCACCGCCTCAAGCGCAGCGAACTGAAACACGCCGATCAACACGGGCAAGCGGAACTCTGCGCCGCCAAGACCGATAAGGCCGCCAAGGGTTCCGATAACGCCACCAGTTAGGGCCGCGAGAGGCTTGGATCGGGACCGGGATGCAAGCGCTGCGATGTCGTCCATCCCGTCTTGTGGCCCAGCCAGAGTTCACAATCCATCCTCCCGGCCATTGGCGACCTCCGCTTTCGGCACCTGCGGGAAACTCCGGGCCGCCCGGAAAACTGCGGCGCAGATACGGATGGCCGCATAGCACCGGCAGCCGTCCTACGCTAAGGCCGCCAATCAAGGTCGCCGCGCAAGACAGTGCAAGCGACGCACGATAAGGCGATGTGACACTGCTGAAAGCGACGACCGAGAATGACGAAATCCAGCCTCGCTCGCGCGGTCCTGATCGTGGCCGCTCTGAACCTCGCTTACTTTGGGGTCGAGTTCGTCGTGGCCCTGCGGATCGAGTCCGCCTCGCTCTTGGCCGATGCGGTCGACTTCCTTGAGGATGCGGCCGTCAATTTCCTGATCATCCTGGGCCTGGGCTGGTCGGCCGCCAATCGCGCCCGGCTCGGCCGGCTGCTCGCGCTGATCCTTTTGGCGCCTGCCTTGGCCTTTCTCTGGACGGTCTGGCGAAAGATCGCCGCCCCGGTCGTGCCAGCACCGGACCTGCTCTCGCTGACGGCATTAGGCGCCCTGGCGATCAATCTGTTCTGCGCCTTCCTGCTGGCTCGCCACCGCGATCACCCGGGAAGTTTGGCCAAGGCCGCCTTTCTCTCGGCGCGCAACGACGCCATCGCGAACGTTGCCATCATTGGGGCCGCCGGCGCGACCCTCCTGATCCATTCGATATGGCCGGATATCGTGGTTGGCTGCGCGATCGCCTGGATGAACATCGACGCCGCGCGCGAGGTGCTGGCGGCAGCGCGGGGCGAGAAGGCGATGGAGGGCGCTGAAGCCTAAGGTCAGGCACGGCTGTCGATTTCGCAACTCTCCTTACAACCGCATTGCTTTGGCTTGAGCCTAAACAACCGCCATGACCAAACGAATAGAATGACGCCGAAGCCCGCCAACGGAAGGCCGACGCAGAAGATCTGATCCAACGTGAAGCCGAAGAGAAGACTTCCTCCAAGCGCTCCCGCGCCGGTGATCCCGGCCCCGGCGATCAAAGGCAGAACCAGAGGTGCGCAGCATGCCGCGCAAGCAGCTCCGATCCCAAAGATACCCCAGCGAAGCTTCATCACCCGTCTCCTTGCAAAGTACAGTCGCTCCGTTTTACTTCTTCAAGTTACTTGAGGATCAAGGGGGTTTGATGGCGCTTACGATTGGCCAAGCCGCGAGCCGTTCCGGCTGCACCACCCCGACCATCCGGTACTATGAGGAGATCGGACTGCTTCCCCCCGTGGGCCGCACCGGCAATGGTCGGCGCGCCTACGGTTGGCCCCAGGTTCATCGACTGACCTTCATCAGGCGAGCGCGTGATCTAGGCCTTTCCATTGGGCAGGTGCGTGATCTGCTCGGCGTCACGGATGGCGACCCCGCGAACTGCGGAGAGGCTCGCGATTTGATCCAGATTCACATCAAGGCCATTCGGCAGAAGCGAAATGAACTGGAGGGCCTCGAGCGAATGCTGACCAGCATGGCGGCCCGCTGCGACGCTACCTGCGCGACCGATCCTTCGGAGACTTGCACCATCTTCGCCGATGTTCTTGCAGTCCCGCAGGCCATGGAGGCTCGATGAACTGGGTCTACTTCTCGGGAGCGGCGATCTTGGAGATCGCCGGGTGTTTCGCGTTCTGGGCATGGCTACGAGAGGGGCGCTCGCCGATCTGGCTCGTACCCGGCCTTGTCGCCCTTGCCGGCTTCGCCTTTTTGCTCACGCGTGTTGATGCCGCCCACGCTGGGCGAGCCTATGCCGCCTATGGCGGCATCTACGTCACCGCCTCCATCTCCTGGCTTTGGGTGGTGGAGCGGCAAGTCCCGGATCGACTGGACGTGATAGGCTTAGTGGTCTGCCTCGCCGGCTCCGCAATCATTCTAATGCCCCGAGCGACGTAGAGCGAGAGCAACCATCGCTTTCCACCCTTCTCGGAAGGTGAGATCGTCCGCTCTTGGGGACCTCCAGCTTGGCGCTGACCAACCAGCTATGCTGGCGGTAGATGTCCCAGCGACGTGGCGTCCTGTAGCTCGCCGCTTGAGCCGCCTGGCTTTTGGCGCGATGTTGCCGCCCATGCAGAAGCGATTTGACCTTCGCGAAGATCCCGATGGTTGGACGGTCTTTGACCTGTTCACGGGTTGGCCCGCCGTGGTCAGCGGCGTCGCGCAGACGGGCCTGGACATCCAGGACGCCGACGAAATGGCCGAACTGCTCGACCGTCTGGCCCACAGCGGCCATTCCCTCGAAATCTAGCCGCACGGGCCTGGCCCTGGCCTGTCGTCGGCGGGGGGCGGCCTTCGGCTTGGCGCGCCGGGAACGGGAGATCGGTCTTGGCCCCGCTCGCAAGAGCGGGCCGCCGCCAGGCTCGGTCGATCTTCGGGCGAGGACGCGACCAGATCAGGCTGTAGCCATCGCCCTTGTCGTCGGCGAACAGGCTGCCGCCGATCGAAGCCGACAGCTGCGGGGCGTCGATCCTGACCGAGTGGTGGTCACGACCGCTGGCGGCCTTTTGCGGTCAGGCGGCGCACAATCTCGACCGGCCGACAGAGATCAGAGGACTGGGAGGATTGTCGCCGGTGCGGCCGGTCTCGGGCACGAAGCGCGCGCCCTTGGGTCTGGAGCTCAAGGGGGCGACCTCGCCATGGAACGTGACGCCGACGTCATGAAGTAGCCAATCGTGGACAGTGCCTTCCTCCTTGTTTGCATAATCAAGCCCGAGACCTTAGCGGCCTCTTCGATGGTCAGATCTGACCGAAGGCCGGCTTTCGCCTCGCTCGCCTTGACCGCAACGGCGGCCGCCAACTTTCTTCCCCTGGGCGGGCGCCCATTCCTCGCGAAGCAAGAAAGCCGTCAGCCGCCGTCCTCCGCTGCGCTGCGGCTTGGCCAGGCCAAGTGCGGCGTCGATCGCCTCCGGTCGGACGATCACCATCGAGGCCGCGATGGTCGCGGGCTCGATCACGCAAACGGAGAAAGACAATGTCCACGATTGGCTACTTCAAGAAGGTCGGCGCCGAGTTCCACGGCGAGGTCGCCACCCTCGAACTGCAGGCCCAAGGCGTGCGCTTCGTGCCCGAGACCGGCCGCACCGGCGACAATCCTCCCAGCCACCTGATCTATATCGGCCGGGTCGAGATCGGCGCCGCCTGGCCGCAAAAGGCCGCCAGCGGTCGAGACTACCACTCGGTCAAGCTGGACGACCCGAAGCTCTCGGCCCCGATCAGCGGCAACTTGTTCGCCGACGACAAGGGCGACGGCTACAGCCTGATCTGGTCGCGTCCTCGCCCGAAGACCGACTGAGCCTGACGGCGGCCCCGCTCTTGCGAGCGGGGCCAAGACCGATCTCCCGTTCCCGGCGCGCCAAGCCGAAGGCCGCCCGTTGCTCACCCGGCGGCGGTCGGGTCATCGACGTCGGCGATGGCGTGGATCAAGGCCAGCACCTGGCGGCGCGGTCCTGGGGGCGTCCGGGCCAAGAGCAGGGCCAGTTCCCAGCCTTCGCGCGTGGCCATCAGGGCGTGGAGCGGGTTGGCGTCGCGGGTTTGCAGGCCTTCGAAGAACCAGGCGATCGGCGCCTTCAGCGCCGTGGCCGCCGCATGCAGGCTGGAAGCGCTGATACGATTGCTTCCAGACTCGTACTTCTGGATCTGTTGGAACGTGACGCCGATCGCGGCGGCCAGTTCGATCTGGCCGATCCCGGCGATCTTGCGCTTGAGCCGGATGCGCGCGCCAACATGCAGGTCGACCGGGTGCGGCGGGGTCTCGACAGTCAAGACAGGTCTCCGAAAGGGCGAGGCCCGTGGCTCGCCGATCAAAGACGCGCGGAGACGACCCCACCCCTGGGGAGAGCCAGTCGTCCAAGGTGATTTTGAAGCGCCGGTCGCGCCCACGGAGGCTGCGACATCACGTCTGGGGACAACGGCGGAGGCGGTCTCGCCAAGCCGATGAATCAGACTAGGTCGCAGGTCATGACCGCTGACGAGATCGCCCACGACATCACGCTGCTCGCCAACCAGGCCGCGACCTCGGGCGACGCCGAGGACGGGCCGGGTTTGATCCTGCTGTCGGCCGACACCTGGTGTCGCCCAGGCTTCCACCTGCAGACCGAGCATACGACGGCCTTGCGGGGGATCCGCTATCGCAATGTCCGCGTCAGGATCAGTAGCCAGTTCGAAGACCGGGTGCTGAGCCGGCGCGAAGCGCGGCTGCAAGGCTCGGAGGATTTCGAGGACCTGGAGCCGGTCGCAGGTCCGCCCGCCTAGCGGCGAAGACGCCGCCGGGAGGCGTGACATGGAGGTCGGTTCGCCAGGGGCGGACGAACGCCGCCGCCGCTGCGAGACAGGCCAGCACCGCGACGCCGACCAGCCAAGGGGCGCTTGGCATTTCACTCACGGTTCGCACGCCGGGGCGCCGTTGGCGCTCACTGGTTCGCGAGTGTCAGTCACACCGTTGTGGCGGCAGGGAGAACCGTTTGTCGGCGATGAACCGCTGGTCCGTCAGCGTATCGAGAAACGCGACCAGATCAGTCACCTGCGCATCGTTCAGAGCGGTCGCCACGCGATGCCGCCGGACCGCCTGCCTCAAGGTCTTGGCCGAGCCGTCATGCAGGTATGGCGCGCTCACCGCTACGTTGCGAAGGCCGGGCGTGCGGAAGCGGGCCTTGTCGGCGTCCTTGCCGGTGATGTCGCCCAGACCCTGGTCGCCCGAGAACGGCAGATCGATGCGATGGAACGTCTTGTCCAGCGGCCCGGTCGCTGCGTCGGTGAAGCTAGGCCCCGCGTGGCAAGACGCGCAACCGGGGCGACGACCGAAAAACAGTGTCTCTCCCCGCAGCGCCTCGGCCGACACCGCGACGGTCTCGCCGCGTTTGCGCTGGTCATAGGGCGCGTCGAACGAAATGAGCGTGCGCTGGAAGGTCGCCAAGGCCTTGCCAATCGTCGCCATGCTGACCTCGCCCTTCACCTCGGGGAAGGCGTCGGCGAACATCCGCTGGTAGCAGGCGCTGGATGCCAGGCGGGCGGTCAAGACATGCTCCTGCCTGGCGAAACCCATCTCGACGGGATGCTCGCCAGCGACGGGGATCAGAGCCTGATCCTCCAGCCGTCTGACACGCGGGTCGCCCCAGGTCAGGCTGCCGAAGTAGCCGACATTGGCCAGGGTCATGATGTTGCGCCGGCCCGGATCGCCATGGACGCCCGGATGGGTGGCGTTGCTGTCGGTGAAGGCGTGGCGCTGCTCGTGACAGGTGGCGCAGGACATCGTCCCGTCGATCGACAGGTCGGCGTCGTAGAACAGACGCCGACCCAGGGCGACCTTGGCCTCGGACATCGGGTTGTCGGCCGGAACCGGCGGTGGGGCGACGCCGGCCGGCAGTCGCCAGTCGAAGGCCGGCGCGAACGCCAAGGTCAGAACCGCCAGCGCGCAGAAGCCGGCCATGACCAGCAGAAAGCGGCTCAGTCTGACATGCGCGCCGCGATCCATCCTAGGGACGCTTGGCGACCATGATCGGCAGCTCGGCCGGTCCGTTGGCCGAGATCTGCACCACGTATCGGCCCGGCTGCAGGTCGAAGGCCACCATCTTGCGTAGCGTCGTGCAGTTGGGACCACGACCGTGCGAGACCGACATCACCGGCGCACCGTCCTTCAGCATGTCAATCCAGGCGCCGGTGCCCAAGGCGATGACGTAGGTTCCGGCGCTCGCAATCGTCAGGTCGAACAGGCCGCCATGGCTGACCGAGCCGCCCGGCTTTTCCGGCTGGACGACGTAGGTCACGTCCGGCGTCGAGGGCAGCGTCGCCAGGAAGGCCTTGCCGGGCGTCAGCGACGCCTTGGGCAGGTCGGCCGCGACCGAGGCGGCGGCCATCGGCAACTTGGCCGTCCAGCCCGCCAGTTCGGCCGGGATCTCGGCGTCCATGGTCGCGCAGGTTTGGGCCGCCGGCGCGGGAGCCGGAGCCATTTGGGCCAAGGCGGCGGCCGGCGACACCAGGACGCCGGCCAGGGTCAGGGCGATCAGGCGCATCAGAACTTCATCCTCAGGTCGGTGCGGAAGCTGCGGCCTTCCTCGGGGAAGCCGTCGACCAGCTGGTACTTCTGGTCCAGCAGGTTGCGGGCCCCGATCAGCACGTCGATCTTGGGCGTCACCATCACTCGCGCTGTCAGGTTGGCCAAGATGTAGCCGCCCGTGCGGTAGTAGCGGGCCGGGGTGATCAGCGAACTGGAGGTCACGGTCCAGCGCTTGGAGGCCGCCTCGACACTGGGCGTCAGGGTCAGACGCTGGCTCAGCGTCCAGTCGGCATAGGCGAAGAGCTTGTCCCTGGGCACGCCGGTCGGGCGGAAGGCGGCGTTGGTCGGGTCGGTCAGTTCGCGGTGCAGATAGGTGTAGTTGCCACCGACCGTCAGGCTGGGGGTCAGCTTGGCGGTGATCGAAGCCTCGGCGCCGTAATATTCGCCGTCGCCGACATTGCGGGTCTGGCTGACCGTGCCGAACGGCGCGCCCAGGGCCACGGGGATTTGGATCAGGGCGTCCTGCACGTCGCTGTGGAACACCGCCCCCTCCACCGTGATCGCCGAGGTCAGGTCGGCCTTGCCGCCGATCTCGTAGTTCACGGCCCGCTCGGCCTTGACGTTGGGGTTGGGGATCGCCGTGCCGAACCGCGAGCTATAGCGCTCGAACAGGGTCGGGAAGCGGGTGCGTGACGACACGGAGGCGTGCAACTGGCTGGTCGCGGTGGGTCGCCAGATCAGCGCGCCCTGGCCGTTCCAGGTCGCGTCGTCGGTCAGGGGATAGGCGACCAGGACATTGGCGTTGAAGTCCTGGGCCATGGTCAGGTCGCGGCGATCGCGCGAGACGCCGACCACGAGATCGACGCTGTCGCCGATGCGCTGGGTGTCTTCCAGGGCGATCGAGGTGGTGTCCTCGGTCGTGGTCTGGCGCGGCTCGACCAGGGCCGGCGCGAAGGTCTGCTGCCACTCGACATGGTCGTCGCGGCGATAGAAGGCAGCGACCTTCAGGGTGTTGGTCTTGGTGACGCTCACGCCCAGCTCGACGTTCGCGCCATAGGCCGTGTCGTCATAGTAGGAGCGGAAGGCGCGCCCCAGGGTCTGGGTGTTCTGGCGGGCATTGTCGTAGGAGAAGAGGCCGTTCTCGAAGGTGTTCCGATAGAGCCGCATCTTCAGATAGGCGTTGTCGGCGATCTGGGTGCGGGTCAGCAGGGCGATGCTGTCGATGTCCCAATAGGGCCAGGTCCAGTAGCGGGTGCTGGCCGTGTCGGTGACGTGGAAGGGCGCGTTCTTGGAACCCTCCTGGCGCGTGTAGGTCAGCGAATAGTCGTCGGTGGCGTTGGGCGTGAAGCCGACCTTGACGTTGACCCGCCAGTCCTCGCTGTCGGAGTGATCACGATAGCCGCCGTTCTCCAGCGCGGTCGGACGATAGCTGTCGGGTAGAGCCCAGTGGGTGCGCTCGTTCCGCGCGCCGCTGACCTGGGCGTAGAAATGGTCGGTGCGGCCGCCGATCCGGCCCGAGACACTGTTGCTGTTCAGCGAGCCGTCGGCGTCGAAGCCCGCGCCCAGCCGGATCTCGCCCTCGAAGGGCTCGGACGGCTTGCGGGTCACCAGGTTGATCGCCCCGCCGATGCCGCCGGGGCCATCGAGCACCGAGACATAGCCCTTCGACACCTGGATCTCCGACAGGTCGGCCGTCAGGAAACGGGCGAAGTCGATGCGGTTGTCGGCCGGCAGAAACACCCGCACGCCGTCGATCGACAGGGTGGTCTGGAACCGGTCGAAGCCGCGGATGAACACCAGCCGCTCGTTACGCGAGCCGCCGCTGTTGCCGGTCGCCGCGCCGGGGATCAGATCCAGGGCCTGATCGATGCTGACCTTGTCGAACTTGCGCAGGTCCTCGCCCTTGATCACCGAACCGCCGACCAACTCACCGACGCCGTTGCGGGCGGTGACTTGCACCTCGCCCAGGGCGTAGACATCGTTAGCCGCCGTTTGGGCGTGCGCCGAACCCGCCGCCAGCACCGAGCCCGCGAGCAAAAAAGACCTGAACAGCATGGAAAACCCCGTTATGTAGACTCACTACATAACGGTTCCGTCCTTGCTGCGCTTCCGGTTTTTCTGCGGATATGCGCCTGCGATCACGGATTGCGGTTGCCGGCACAACCTTGCCGCTGGCCTTCGGGATCGGGCGGCCAAGCGAGGATATGATGCAGAAGCAGTGGTCGGCGGTGGACAGCTATTTCGCCGAGCGGCTGGCGCCCTCGGATGCGGCTCTGGATTCGGCGCTCGCTGCAAACGCCGCCGCGGGTCTACCGCCCCATGACGTCTCTCCGCTTCAGGGCCGGTTTCTTGAACTGCTGGTCCGAATGACGCGGGCGTCACGCGTGCTGGAGATCGGCACGCTCGGCGGCTATTCGACGATCTGGATGGCGCGGGCTCTACCGTCGGGCGGTCGCCTCGTCACGCTTGAGGCCGACGTCTGCCACGCCGATGTCGCGCGCGCCAACCTCAAGCGAGCAGGCGTGATGGACTGCGTCGATCTCCATGTCGGCCCCGCCCTTGAAACCCTTCCCAAACTCGAAGCCGAGCAGGTTGCTCCGTTTGATCTCGTTTTCATCGACGCTGATAAGCCGTCCAATCCGAACTATCTCGGATGGGCGCTACGGCTGACCCGCCCGGGCAGCGTCATCATTGGAGACAATGTGGTTCGGGACGGAGCCGTGACCGATGCCATGAACTCCGATCCGCGCGTGCGGGGCGTGCGGCGTTTCACGGACCTGATCGCCGAAGAACCGCGCCTCATCGCAACAGCTTTGCAGACGGTGGGCAGCAAGGGTTGGGACGGGTTCGCGATGGCGCTGGTTGTCGGCGCGGATTAGCGCCCGCCTTTCACCTTGTCGGAAGGTGAGACCGTCCGCCGTGAGGTGATCGGCGGCTTGGCGCTGGCCGACCAGCTGTGCTGACACTCGATGTCCAGCGGCGTGGCGTCCTGTGCGACCAGGCCCGCAAGGTCGAGCATGAATGGAAGAGGGCCGCTGGCGGCCACCAGCCAGATCCCCGGGCGCATCCAGAGCGGCGCGCGATGCTCTTGCGGGTCGCGGTCCATGGACCTCACCGTGGTGTCGCGGCTGGCCAACAACAACGGTTTTTGTCCGAGGCGGGGCTTGGCGTCTCAGGGCCGTAAAGCCGCAAGGTCGTCATTCCGCCGTTCCGTGGAGCCAGCGCCACATATTCTTTGGCGCCGCCAAGGGCTCGAAACCCCTTGCCTGGCCTGGAGCGCTGCGCGGCGCGCAAGCGCCGGAGGGCGGCGATCGGGCTCCACGACAACCTTCGGCCGATTGACTCCGCGGCGCGGCGGAATGAGAACATTAGCGGAACATCAGGAGCCGCCCATGCCTGCCCCAAGCGCCAGACAGCGCCCGCCGACGCACGCCTGCACCGCGCCGGTTTACATCATGTTCGACGTCGAGGACGAGACCCTGGCCGAGTGCTGCGGGCCAGATCGGCACCTGAGGACCCGATGCGCGTGCGGGGCCGTGGCGGGCTTTGATCCCGAGGCCTGGATCGCCCGCGGGCTGGGCTGGCGGCCGGTCGCGTCGTTCTCGGGGTCGCTGCGCTGCCCCTGCGGCCGCCGGCACGCCCGGTTCGAGGTCTGGCCTGGGACGCTGGCCCAATCGGGCCTCAAGATCCGCTCGGCGGCCGAGCTCTACGACTGATGCGACCGCCGCGCGTCTACCAGCGAGCGGTCAAGAAGCTCACCCGGATGCGGGTTGGCGTGGGCGCGGCGCAGGGCCGAACCCTCTATTTCACCTTCCCGGGGGGGACCAGGGCTGGGCGATGCCGGGTGACCTTCCTGGACCCCGGGAACGTCCCCGAGTTTGACGGCGACGAAGCCTGGTTCGAGGTCGAGCAGGTCGAAGGCCGGCCCTGGGCGTTCTGGCGGGCCGTGCGCCGGGTCGGTGGGCCGCCGGATGCCTGAGCCAAGCGACAGCGACCGGCGCCGCGCGGCGGCCCTGGACCCGCAACTTGCGGGCTCGCGCCTGATCGACGCTCTGGAGCGCGGCTGGGAGATCGGCTTTCGCTGCCAGTATTGCGGGACGGGCAAGACCTGGCGCCGGGACGTCATGCTGGGCCGCGCGCGGCGCTACCTGAACTGCACCCTGGCGGAGATCCAGGCGCGCATTCCCTGTCCACGCTGCCCAGGACGCCTGCCGATCATCACCGTTTCGGGGCTGATCAATCCGCCCGATCTGGCGCAGCGCCGATGGGCCACGGTCACGGCCCTGCTCGACGCCGGTCTGGACCCCGCCGACTACGGCTATGGCTGGCGACCGGACGGGCGGACCGTCGTTTCCACGCCAGGGCCTGTCTTTACACGATCGGGCCGACGCGGGTCTTGAGGGGCGGCGCGCGGAGGGACCATCGTCGAGGCGGCCAAGCCAAAGGTCCCGACCGGCCTGGCCTTCGCCCCTCAGCAACCGGGGCGAGTCGGCGACGCCTTGAGGGCTGGGCCCCCACCCCGCGGCCCGAGGCGTCGCCGCCCATCCCCTCCTGCCCGAAAGGATATGCGGCCATGACGACCATCGGCTATTTCCGGCGTGACGGCGACGGCTTCGCCGGCCGGATCACCACCCTGCAACTGGACGCGAACGTGCGGCTGGTCCCGGTCGACAAGGTCTCGGCCAAGGCTCCGGAGTTTCGGGCCTATGTCGGCGAGACCGAATGCGGCGCGGCCTGGAAACCGACCGGCGCAGCCACCGGCGCGGTGCTCAACCTGCGCCTGGACGATCCCAGTTGGGGCGAACCGATCGATGCGCGCCTGATGGCGAGCGAGGACCTGTTGCCTCTGGTCTGGATCCGGCGAACCGAAGAGCCGCCGCCCCGTCCCACGCCGGAATGACGCCTAACGGACGGGGGCGATGCCCTGGCCGCATCGGGTGATGCGGTCCTGAGGCCATCCCATCGGCCGTCAGATCGGCTAGGGTCTTGCTCCACCATCGGGGCGGGGAGGCCCTATGACGGACGACGACCTGCGCGACGAGCCGCCGTGTGAAGCGCGGCCCACCGCCTACGACCGCGCCCACCTGCGGGTCTATATCCGCTTGCTGGATGCCGACGCCGCCCGCGCCGACTGGCGCGAGGCGGCGACCCTGATCCTGGGCCTCGATGTCGAGGCCGATCCGCAGCGCGCGCGGCGCATCCATGACAAGCACCTCCAACGGGCCCGCTGGATGTCGCAGGCCGGCTATCGGGACCTGCTCAGTCGATCCGATCCCTAACGGATCCATGAGGGTGATGCCAAGCCGGCATCGGCTGTTTCCATCGTCCCGGCTTCCCGCCTGTCGGACGAGTCGAAAATCGTTGCCCTAGCTCAATCAGGCAGCGATTTTTCGGGAGTTCCCCATGTCGCCAGACGCGTCTCGGTGGCGGTCCGCGGAAGCCTACGACTATCTGGACGACCTGCCAGCCTCCGATCTGGCCTGGGAATATCTTAGGCGCAATCGCGATTACCAGGACGACTTCCTGGCGGCCGAGCGCCGGCCCGAGGCGGCGGGGAGGATCGCGCGCTGGGGGCTGCGATTTCCCGGTCGATCCGGGGCTTGAGGCTTCCGCCGTCGAGGTCTTCTGGCGCGCCGAACTCGACCTTGACCTCGTCCTGGTCGCCCCTTCGCCCCTGCCGGCCGAGCGACCGTTGGCACTGGGCCGCATGGCCAATGCGAGGGACGGCGAAGCCGGACGGTGGTGGGTCGAGGGCCAGGGTCGAGGCAGGACCCGGCTGGCCATGTCGCCGCCGCACGCGCAGGGCGCCCGGTCCCCTGGCGGCGGTGATCCCGCTCGACGCCACCCTGCCGGCCAGGCTCGCGGCGCTCTCGCGCCTGTGGCGAAGCCTGGGTCGCGGCGGCCCGCCCTTCGACGATCCGATCACGCCCCAGCGACGGGCCCGGATGAAGGTGATGCTGCGCGCCCTCGACGGCCGAATCGACGGGGCGGCCTATCGCGACATCGCCATCGCGCTCTATGGCGCGGCCCGCGTTGCGGCCACGCCTTGGAAGAGTTCCGCCCTGCGCGATACGACCCTGCGCCTGGTCCGCGATGGTTGGGCGATGGCCGGTGGCGGCTACCAGGCCCTGCTGCGCGGCGGTCGCGCGGTGGCCTGACGGCGCCGAAGGGGTGCGAATTTCGCCTCCCGACCTTCGCACTCCCCCGTCCTTTGCCGCCCGCGCCAGGCTTGCCCAGTCCACGCAAGGCCATCCGGGCCAACGCCGTCGGACCAGGGAGTTCGCCCATGTCCGCCAATCCGCTTTCGGGCGCGCCGCGCTTCGTGCGCACCCAGCAAGCCGCCGCCTATCTCGGCCTTTCCCACCGCACGCTGGAAAAGCACCGCACCTACGGCACCGGCCCGGCCTATCGCAAGCTGGGTGGTCGGGTGGTCTACGCCGTGGAGGACCTGCAGGCTTGGGCCGATCGCGGCGCCAAGGTCTCGACGACCGATCCCGGCGCCGGCACGGTTCATCCGGCCAAGCGTCAGATCAGCGGGCAGGCCGCTGGCTCCGTCGCCTCGACCCACGCCTGACCATGGCCCGCAAGCCCGCCTTCGCCGCCAGCGACAATGAACGCCTGGACCCGTTCGTGATCGCCACGGGCGACGCCAGCCCGCGCGACCAGCGCGACCTGATGGAGCGCCCGTTCTTCTCGCTGTCGAAGTCCCGCCGCACCCGGCCGATCCTCTACCGGTCCGGCAACATCGAGGTCCAGGTCCATGGCCTGCCCGAACACGGCATGGCCACTATCTGGGACGCCGACCTGCTGATCTGGGCGGCGTCCCAGATCGTCGAGGCCGAGAACCATGGCCTGCGCACCTCGCGGCGGTTGCGGTTCACGCCCTACCAGGTGCTGACCGCCATTGGCCGCGCGACCGGCGCCACCGAGTATCGGCTGTTCAAGGCCGCCCTGCGCCGCCTGCAATCGACCGTCGTGGCCACCACCATTCGCCAGGGCGAGCACTGGCGCCGCCAGCAGTTCTCCTGGATCAACGAGTGGGAAGAGCGCTCCACGCCTGGCGGACGGGTCGAGGGCGTCGAGATTATTCTGCCCGACTGGTTCTATCGCGGAGTGGTGGACCGCTCCCTGGTTCTGACCATCGACCCGGACTACTTCCGGCTGACCGGGGGCGTCGAGCGCTGGCTCTATCGCGTGGCCCGCAAGCACGCTGGCCGCCAGCCCGACGGCTGGGTCTTCGAACTGGCCCACCTGCACCACAAGTCCGGCAGCCTCGCCCGCGCCTCCGACTTCGCCCTGGACGTTCGCCGCGTCGTCGCCCGCCAGACGCTGCCCGGCTATCGCCTGATGCTTGACCGGCTGGCCGGGCGTGAACGTCTGCGCATCCTTCCCCTGGTCGTCGATCTGGATCTGCCTGTGGACGGGGTCGGGATATCAGGCGCAGCGACTATCGGGATATCAGGCGCAACGGTATCGGGATATCAGGCGCACGAAGAGGCCGCAAAGTCTTGTGAGCACGGGCTTTTCGCGCCCCTTAACTTAGACTCTAACTCAGACTCTAACTTCTTGTCGCAAGAGGGCGCGCCGATCGGGGAACGCGTCCGGGCAGGTCGCCGGTGATCGTCGCCCTCCTCAACCAGAAGGGCGGCGTCGGCAAGACCACCCTGGCCCTGCACCTGGCGGGCCAATGGGCTTCGCAAGGCCGTCGCGTCGTCCTGGTCGACGCCGATCCCCAAGGTTCGGCCCTCGACTGGTCCCAGCAGCGCGCCCATGCCGGCTTGCCGCGGACCTTCGGCGTCGTCGGCCTGGCCCGCGACACCCTGCATCGCGAAGCGCCGGAGATGGCCCGTGACGTCGACCACCTGGTCATCGACGGACCGCCCCGGGTGGCGGCGCTGATGCGTTCGGCCCTGCTGGCGGCCGACCTCGTCCTGGCGCCCGTGCAACCCTCGCCCTTCGACGGCTGGGCGTCCGAGGAGATGCTGCGCCTGATCGACGAGGCCCGCCTCTACCGGCCCGTCCTCCAGGCGCGGTTCGTGCTCAACCGCTGCCCGGCCCGGACGATCATCGCCCGCGAAACCGGCGCGGCGCTGGAAGCCCAGGACCCCACGGCCCTGCGTCAGCGGATTGGTCAGCGCGTGGTCTTCGCCGACGCCGCGCGCACGGGCCGCCTGGCCGCCGAGATGGCGCCCGGCCAGGCGGCGGCGCGCGAGATCGCCGGCCTGGCGCGCGAGGTCGAGGACCTCGTGCGATGAGCCGGCCGCCCGCATCGTCCTTCGCCGCGCGTCCGCCGGCCGCCGAGGCCTGGGTCAAGGCGCCCGAGCCCACGCCTGTCGGCAAACCGCCGAGCCCCTACAGCGCGCGCCTGACCATCGACGTCACGCCCGACCTCCGCGGCCGCATCAAGATCGCCGCCTTCGCGCGCGGCCGGACGGTGGCGGAGATGGTCCGTGACCTCCTGGAACGGGAATATCCGGAGGGCGGGTCATGAATGGTCGCGCGGCTTCGACGGGGTCCAGGGACTACTCGGCGGATCAGGCCTTGGCCTGCGATGCGTCGCCGGATGGCGCCCCCATGGGCGAGACCGAAGTGGACCTGATCTGGCTGGAGGGGCGGATCGAGCACTGGATCCGCTTTGGAACGCCCTGCCGCGAGGTGCGGCATGACCGGCGGCGCCGCACGCTCTCTTTCGCGCCGGGGTCGGTCTTCGCGCTCGTGCGCTGGGAGTCCAACGCCTTTGGCACGGCGCGGTCCGAACTCGACGTCCTGCTGGCCGTGACGCCAGACGCGGCCTTCACGACCCGGCCGAGCGTGCGGCCCGGCGCGGAGGTGTTGCTGGCGGTGAGCGGTTGGACGCGGGTGCAAAGGGCGCTGGCGGCTATCGACGCGGTCGAGGCGGCCGGGATCGCGGCGCACCGGGCTGCGCCCGACCACTGGCGCCACGTCAACAATCGTCTGCTCGCCGGACAGGTCCCCCGGCCCTACGACCGCGCGCGGCATCGGGCCTGGCTGCACCGGCGGGCCCTGGCGTCATGAGCGGGCGCCGCGTCTTGGCCCTGGGGCTGGGCGGCGTGGCTTGCGCGCTGCTGGCTTGGCGGCCCGCGCCGCCGCAATTGATGTGGAACGCCACCAGCAGCGTGCCGGTCGGACTCTATCGCCTGGTTCGGCCAACAGACCTGCGGGCCGGTGACCTGGTGGTGGTCCGGCCGTCGCCGCAACTGGCCACGCTGCTCTCGGCGAGGGGGCTCCTGCCGTCCGGCGTGCCGCTCCTGAAGCCGGTGGCGGCGATGCCGGGCGCGAGGGTCTGCCGGCTTGGTGGTGTGGTGACGATCGACGACGTCTGGATCGGGACGGCGCGCGAGCGCGATCCGCGTGACCGGCCTTTGCCCGGTTGGTCGGGGTGCCGCCATCTGGGCCCGGACGAGTTCTTCGTGATGAACGCCAAGGTTCCGGGCAGCTTCGACGGCCGCTATTTCGGGACAACCCGGCGGGCCGACATCCTGGCCCGCGCCGAACCCCTCTGGTCGCCTCGGTCGAACCGTCATGGCGCGGGCGGCCGTCGGTGAGGCGGCGTCGTCCCGGCCGGAGCTGGTCGCTGGCCGCCAGCTTGGCGGCGGTGCTTGTCGTGCTGGCGGCGGGCGAGAGCAGGGCGCAGGGCGTGAGAGGGCTCGCCGACAACCAGGCCCATATCGAGACCGCCGCGACGCGCTTTGGCCTGTCGCCGCGCTTGGTCGCCGAGCTGATCCGCGTCGAGAGCGGGGGCGATCCGTGGGCGGTGTCGTCCAAGGGCGCCATGGGTCTGATGCAGTTGATGCCGACGACCTGGCGGATGCTGCGCGCGCGCCTGGACCTGGGCGACGACCCGTTCGACCCGCGTGACAACATCCTGGCGGGGACGGCCTACCTGCGCGAGCTCCACGACCGTTACGGCGCGCCGGGATTCCTGGCGGCCTACAATGCCGGTCCCGGACGCTATGAGGCGAGCCTGGCGGGGCGACCCCTGCCGGCCGAAACGCAGGCTTATCTGGCGCGCCTGTCGCAAGCTTCGGCGACGCCGGCCGGTCTCGCACCCTCCCTGGCTTCGTCCTGGACCCGCGCAGGGTTGTTCGCGTCGCCCTGGCCTCTGGTCCTGGGCGAGGTTGGTGGTGGGGGCGGCGGCGATCCAGCAGCGGTCGCGATAGCTCCGCTGGAAGCGCCAATCGCCCGTGACGGACGGCTTGGCGGGACCCTCTCGTTCCTCGATCACACACGGCGGGCCGGCCGTAATGTGCGCGCGGAGGGATGTCGCACGAACGCAGCGGGAACAACTCAATGGAAGGCCTGGCGCAGGACAGCGAAGGCGGCAGGGAGGGCCAGATAAAAGCCGCGCCGTCGCTGCGGTCGCGACGCCTTGCGCGGCTTGGGGTTGGCGCGCCATCGCCGCCAGGGCGGAGATGGCGCGATTGGAAAGAACTGAGAGCGATCAGCAGGCTTTGCGCCAGCGGTGCGCCGGCACGGCCCATGGACGAGTTTGAGGACGATTTCCTGTTGCGGCCCGGGCGGATCGCCAAGGGCCGTGGTGGCAAGGCCGGGCGCAGTTTCCTGGGTCAAGTCCAGGGCGCCGCGACCAGGGCGTCCGACGCTGGCGGCGGCGTGCGGCGTGGCGGCGGCCGGGCCGCGGCGGGACGTGGGCGTGGGGCTTGCCTGCTGACCCGGACCGGCGCCGACCAGCGACGCGTGATCATCAAGACCCGGGTCGTCCGCCACGGCGGGTCCCGGTTCCGCGCCGCGCCCCTGGCGCGTCACATCGCCTATCTCGAGCGTGAAGGTGTCACGCGCGATGGCGACAAGGCCCATATGTTCGACGCCGGCTCGGAGGCCGCCGACATCAAGGCCTTCGCCCAACGCTGTGAGGGCGATCGCCACCATTTTCGGTTCATCGTTTCGCCGGCGGACGCGGGCGAACTGGCCGACCTGCGTGACTTCGCTCGCGGCTTGATGCACCAGGCCGAGACCGACCTCGAAACGCGCCTGGACTGGATCGCGGTCGACCACTGGAACACCGACAACCCGCACCTGCACATCCTGGTGCGTGGCAAGGACCAGGATGGCGCGGACCTCGTCATCGCCGGCGACTACCTCGGCCGCGCCATGCGCGAGCGCGCCCAGGCTCAGGTCACTCTTGAACTGGGGCCGCGAACCGAGCGTCAGATCGCCGTCGCCTTGCAGGCCGAGGTCACGGCCGAGCGATGGACGAGCCTGGATCGGGACTTGAGGTGGGCGGCCGACCGAGCCGGGGGTGTGATCGATCTGCGTCCCGATCAGCGGCGTTCGGAACCGACCCGCCAGTTGCTGCTGGGGCGGTCCGCGCACCTGGAGCGGTTGGGCCTGGCCGAGCCGGTCGGTCCGGCCAGGTGGCGGCTGGCGGATGACGCCGAGGCGCGGCTGCGCGACCTGTCGATCCGCGGCGACATCATCAAAACCCTGCATCGCGCAATGACCCGTGACGGGCGCTCGGTCGATCCGGCCCGCTTCGCCGTCCACGACGAGGTTTCCGCCGCGCCCGTGATGGGCCGGCTTGTCGAGCGCGGCTTGAACGACGAGCTGGTCGGCACGGCCTATGCCGTCGTCGACGGCGTCGATGGGCGCCAGCACCATGTCGCCTTCAATGACCTCGCCGACACGGGCGACGCTAAGCCCGGCGCGATCGTCGAACTCCGAGCCTTCGTCGGTGAACGCGGACAGGCCGTCAGGCAGCTTGCGACCCGAAGCGACCTTGACCTCGCGGCCCAGGTGAAGGCCCAGGGCGCGACCTGGCTTGATCGCCAGCTGGTCCATCGCAGCGGCCTTGCCGGCCACGGCGGCTTCGCCCAGGAGGCGCAGGCGGCGATGGTTCAGCGTGGCGAGGTCTTGGTCGAACGGGGCCTGGCGCGCCGCTTCGGAGATCGTCTGGTGCTGTCGCCTGGGGTCTTGGACACTCTCAAGTCGCGGGACCTGGACGCTGCTCGCATCCGCTTGGCGACCGAAACAGGCCTCGCGCCAAAGGCCGCCGCAACGGGAGACGCCGTCGCCGGGGTCTATCGGCGCCGCCTCGACCTCGCCTCCGGACGCTTCGCCATGATCGACGACGGGCTAGGGTTCCAGCTCGTGCCCTGGCGGCCGCGCCTGGACGCCAGCCTGGGCCGCGCGGTGGCGGGCGTCGTCCTGCCGAGCGGCGAGGTTCAGTGGGGCCGCTCGCGATCGCGCGGCCTGGGCCTGTAGCCGGCCGAGCCTCAGGTCTCGCCTTCGCCGCCCTCGTCGTCGCCAGGGCTTTCGCCGCGCAGGCCGAGTCGGGCGGCGTTCTCCGCCAACCAGGCAGCGTCCTGCTGCTGGGCGGCGCGCGCCTTTTCCGCCAGGTCCTTGAACATCGCCCGATAGGCCGAGACCATGGTCCCGGTGTCCAGATAGGCGATGGCCTCGCCGGCGTCCTCGACGAATTCCTGCAAGTGGATCAGGTAGGCGATCATCCCCTTGTTCTTGGCCATGTAGGCGGCCAGCTCCGGATGGCCGATATGGACCCCGGCCAGCACGGCATACGGATCGCAGTCGATCGCACCGGCGAAGTTCAGGACATGGTCGAGATTGACCTGGCCGCCGCCGGATTCGAAATGCTGGTAGCCGCGCAAAGACAGGCCCAGGGCCTTGGCCAGTTCACGCGAGGTGGCCTTGCGGATGGCGCGAACCGCCCGCAGGGCTCGGGAGAGGAGTTGGCCACGCTTGCTGCCTTCCGGATCCTGAGCGCTCATTGAACCCACGCAACGCAATTTTACCGACGGTCTTGCGAGGCTTTCGCGATTAACGGGACTCGTCAATGCGCCAGATGGGGGGCGCCGCAAGGGTGCAACCGGGCCGCTCTGCGAGCATGCCGCGTCCAATATGTCATCATGAAGTAAAGAGCAAATCCAGTGGCGCAATATTAGTGCGTATAGGCGCAAATATTCTGCGCGATGGGCGTGTATATATCGATTATCCTAGAGTTGAACTGTGAAAGTAATACGACTATTTGTGTAATCGTGGCGTGCCGGTGCGATGCTCTAGCGTGCGCAGTCGATGCCTGGAGAATCGCGTGAGAATTTCTTCGCCCGGTCGCCCCAAGGATCCGTTCAGCGCCGCCCTAGACGCCTTGCGCCTGCAGTTGCGCGGCGGGCGGCTGATCCTCGGCGAGCCGCTGACCATCACCAATCTCGCCGAAGACCTGGGCCTCAGCGCGACGCCGGTCCGCGAGGCGTTGTCGCGGCTGGCCGGAGAGGGGCTGATCGAGGATCGTCGCGGTCGCGGCTATTTCGCCAGGCGGGTCGATGTGGCCGACCTCGTCGAACTCTACGGTCTGCGATGCCTCTACCTGGTCGGCGCGCTCCGCAACGAGGCCGGCGGCGTCGCGCAGGGTGTTGGCGATCGGCAGCTGGCGTTTGGCGGGGCGGCGTCCACCGGCGGGCTGATGGAACGCTTCGACCGCCTGATGGCTCAAGCTGGCAATCGCGCGCTGCTCGACGCCTACAAGCTCGTCACCGATCGCCTCGCTCCAGCCATGGCCGTCGAGGCCTCGATCCTCTCGTCCGATGACGATGTCGAAGCTTTCGACGCCGCCGTCTCCGTCGGCGACCGCGCCGCGCTCGAGCACCTCGTCGCCGCTCACCATCGGGCGCGGCAGGTCGCTGCCGGTGAGATCGTCCGCGCCATGAGGGCGCGTTCGAATATATCCAACCTGTAGCTGCAATATACTCCCAATACAGGATGAAGCGGCGCGTGGTGGTCACGCCGCAATCACGCGGCTTTCCCCTGAAGGAGCGCGTCATGACCCAGACCCGCAAGATCCGTCTCGTTCGACTCGGCGACGCCAAGCTGCTGACCCATGGCGACGAAGGCGTCGGCGCCGAAATCGGCACCCTGCGCAAGGACGTGGCCTGACAAACCCGCCGCCGGCCTCGGCCGGCGACGGCGGGCGGCTCCCTGCGGGGCCGCCCGTTCCTTGGGGACCGACCAGCAAGGAGACTGTGATGCAACGTCAAGACAAGAGCCGGCTCATCCGCTTGGGCGACGCCAAGCGCCTGACCCAGGGCGGCGATGGACCGGGCCTGGAAATGATCACCTTCCAGCACGATCAGGGCTGAGCCTGGGCGGCGCCGGCTCCGCCGGCGCCGCGTCGCCCTCGAAAGGACGCCGTGTCCCCATTCCTTTCCCCCACCACCTTCCTGGTCAAGATCGGCGCCGACGTCGTGGTGCTCGACGCCCGCAGCAACGCCTATTTCTGCTTGCCGGGCGGGGCTGAGGGGCTGCGGATCCAAGAGGACCAAGTGACCTTCAGCGACCCGGATCTGGCCGAGACGTTCGAGGACGCGGGTTTCCTGAGCCAAATGCCAGGGACGCTGCCGTCCAGCGGCATGTCTCGCCCGACGCGTGACCTCGGCGTGGCCGTGGCCGAACGGGTCGCGATCGGCGACCTGGTCTTGATCCTCGGCGGCTGGCTCTGGATGTTCGCGGCCTATCACGGGCGTCCGTTTGACCGCCTGCTGAAGACGGCGCGGCAGGGACGCAAGAGGGCGCCAACAGCGCGCCGTCCGCCGAGGTCCAGCGCCTGGTCGCCGCCTTCGAGCGGATCCTGCCGTGGTTGCCGTTCCAAGGCGTCTGCCTCTATCGCGCCTTCCTCCTGATGAGGATTTTGCGATGGCGGGGCCACGACGCACGCTGGGTGTTCGGGGTCCATACCTGGCCTTTCCAGGCGCACTGCTGGCTGCAGATCGGCGACACGGCGCTCGATGACGCCGCCGACCGCCTGACGGCCTTCGAACCGATCATGGAAATCTGATGGAGGGCTTCCTGGTCATCGGCCAGCCGGTCGACGGGGGCGACCGCGCCGACGACCTGCAAGCCAGGCTCGCGGCGAGCGGTTGGCGGCTGGCCAGAACGGCGCCGGCGCGCCTGTTCGTCCTTGGCGACACGCCGGTTCGCGACGTGGCGCAGGGCTGGATCGTCGGCGAGTTGTTCGTTCGCGGAACGGGGCGTCGCGCGCCCTTGGCGCTATCGGCGGCGGCCGACTCCGCGGAAGCCTCGTGCGCCCACCTGGTCCGCGACTACTGGGGTCGTTACGTGGCGATCTTTCCCGCGGAACGGGCGATCTTTCGCGACCCGTCGGGCCACATGGATGGCCTGGTCTGGCGGACCGCCGCCGGGTGGGCGATGGGGTCGGACGCGCCGTCCGGACTGCCCGGCGAACTCTTGCCGGCGGACCTGGCCATCGACTGGTCCGCGCTCGCCGCGATCGCCGCGGGCCGGATGGGACCGGGCGTTTCTTTAGGCCTGCACGGGATCTCGCCGGTGCTGCCCGGCATGCTGAAGACGATCGGTTCGACAACGGCCGGTCGGATGGTCTGGCGGCCATCCTCTTTCGCGCGCCAACCCCATGCGTCTTACGAGGTCTCTCGCGTCGCGGTCGCCAGGGCGGTGGAGGAAAGCCTTTCGGCCGAGATCGCATCGCAAGAGCCGCTTCTGGCGGAAATCTCCGGCGGGCTGGACTCGGCGATCGTCGCCACGACCCTGGCCAGGCTAGGGGGCGGATCGCGGACCCGCTTCGTGAATTTCCACGTCGCCGATCCGGCCGGGGATGAGCGGACGTTCGCGCGCGCCGTCGCCGCCAAGGCCGGTGTCGATCTGGTCGAGATCGGCAAGCCGGAACTGCGCCTGGACGAGGCGGCGCTGTCAGCGCTGCCGATCGGCGCGCGGCCGCCCTTCAACGCCATCGATCGCCACTATGACGCGGCGGTCGCCGAGCAGGCCCGGCATGTCGGCGCGCGCCGGATCCTGACGGGCCAGGGCGGCGACATGGTGTTCTTCCAAAGTCCCTCGTCCCGCGTGGTCGGCGAACTCTGGGGGCGATGGGCGCGGCGCCCGCGGGCTGATCCCGTCTGGCGACAGCTTGAAGCCGCGGCCCGCTGGAGTCGCCGATCGGTGTGGTCGCTGCTGGGGGAAGCGGCGGTCGACGCCTTGCGAGGTCCGCCGCCCGAGCCCTGGGATCACCCGTGGCTGGACCAGGATGTCGCGCCGGCCAAGCAACGCCAGATCCGCAGCCTGGCCAGGGCGCAGGTGTTCCATGGTCCCAGCCTGCGCGGGCGGGAGGCCCGTCTGGTCCACCCGCTGCTGCACCAACCCGTGCTCGAAGCGGTGCTGGCCGCGCCGGTGATCGACTTGGCGCGCAACGGTCGAGGCCGCGGTCTGGCGCGTGACGTCTTCGCGGGGCAGCTTCCCGATCTCGTCTCGCAGCGTCGTTCCAAGGGCGATCTTACGGCCTATTACGGCCGCATGGTCGTCCGGAGCCTGCCGACGCTCGGCCCCTATCTGCTCGATGGGCGGCTGGTGCAGGAACGGGTCCTGGACCGGGCGGGCCTGGAGGTCCTGCTCGATCCAGACCGGCTGATCCACGAGGGCGACTATCCCCGCCTGTTCGAGATCGTCGCTCTCGAAGCCTTCGTCCGTCATTGGGAAGGCCGGCTATCGTCACGTGCGGCCGCGGGCGCGGCGCCCAGCCGATCGGCGAGCCACGGCAGGACAACCGCATAGAGCGCCCGGATGTTGGCCGGGCTGGTCGGCAGATGCCCCTCGCCAAACAGCGTCACCAGGGTGGCGTCCTTGTCCTGGCGATAGAGGGCGTTGAACATCGCCTGCCCTTGCGAAAGCGGGACGAAGTCCTGGTCGCCATAGACCAGCATCACGGGCGTGGTGATCTTGTCGGCCTGGAGAAGCGGGCTATTGCGCAGGTAGCGGTGCGTCTCGCGCCAGGGCGGGCCCTTCAGCGCCCCCTGGCCGGTCTCGTTGTAGCCCATGAAATTGGCGTTGGGCGCGCCGTCCTCCGGGGCGGTTTCGAAATGCTGTTGGACCGCGCCCCAGTTGGCGATGAAATCGGAGGGGCCCGCCTGGGCGATGATCGCCTTGAACCGCGGGGTCTGGGTGGCCGTGACCAGCGCCGCGTACCCCCCGAAGCTGTGGCCCCAGAGCGCTAGGCGATCGGGATCGGCATAGCCCTGGGCCACGACGGCGTCGACCACGGCGAGGATCTGGTCGGCCAGCCCTAGCGCCGGTTCGCCACGCTCGCGGTCCCTGGGCAGGGCCGGCACGAGAACCGCATAGCCTTGAGCGGCGAGGTACGGCGGATTGGGTGTGAAGTTCTGCGCGGTCAGCCCAAACCGGCTTGGAAAGCGCTGCGGCGCCGAACCGGGATAGGGCACGACGACCAGGGGCAGGCGCTGGCCGGCCCGCCAGGTCGGCGGCAGGTAGAGCCAGCTCTTCAGCACCTGGCCGCCAGGCCCGGGCGCCTCGACGCTGCGGACGCCGCCAAGATCGAGTTGGGCGAAAGCGGCGTTGACGACGGCGAGGTCGCGCCCTTGCGAACCGGCGAGCGCGACGCGTCGCACTCCATTCGGCGCGCGCGCCTCGAAGACAAGCCCCTCGCGCGAGAAGGCCAGCGGCGTGGCCTCGGCGCCGAGCGTCAGGGCGCGCCCGGAAAGGTCCGCCACGCCTGCGGGCCCGCGCAACCAGGGCCGTTCGGTGCGCAACGGCGCGGCGGCTAGGCGGGCGCCGACGCCGAAGGCCGCGGGACGAAACCAGGCGGTTCCGGTGGTGCCGGGCAGACGCCGAACCTCACCGGCCCCGCCGATCCGCCAGACCGCCTGGTCGACCAGTCCCAGCAGAGCGTCGTCGCCGGCGATCACCAAGTCGCTGGGGCTGGCGGTCAGGGCGCCGGTCAGGTTCACCGGCGAGGTGCGCGTCAGGGCGTACCAGTCGGGCCGGCCGCCACCCGTTGGCCTTGCCCGGACGATCGGGCGCGCGCCCAGCCAGTCGGCGCGAACAGTCGCGAAACCCTCGCCGCCATAGTCGATGTCCGGGCGCACGCCTTGGCCGGCCGGCGCCGCCGTCCCCGTCGCGGCGTCAACCACCACGAGGCCGCCCGTGGTCTCGGCCGCGCGGGCGTCGTGCTGGTAGACCAGCAGGCGATCGGTGTGCGGCGCCCAGGCCATCGGCTGGATCAGCGTGGTGCAGACCGGGCAGGGTTCTTTCACCGCGCCCGTCGTCAGGTCGACGAGGACCAGGGCGCGGCGGCGCGTGGGCGCGCTCATCCGCACGGCCGGGGTTTCGACCAGGCCGATGGGCTCGGCCTCTCCCAGCGCAGCGACATAGCGATGGCTGGGCGACAGTTCGAGATCGAAGAACCCGCCCGTCGCCAGGAGGGTTTGCTGGCCGGTCGACAGGTCGATCCGCATCAGCCGCCGATCCTGTCGCGTTGCCGTGGCGCGCGCCCGGCCGCTGCCGACCACCGACAGGGTCGCAGCCGTCCCCGCCGCCCGCCGCGCCCACAGGACGGTCGTGCGGGCCTGGTTTTGCCAACCGAGTTTCAGGTGCAGGGGCGCTTGCCCGTCCTCCAGCACGATGGCCACCAAGGCGTCGTTCGACAGCCATTGCAGGCTGCGGCCATAGACCGGCTGGTCGACGCCGAGCCCGAGCCATCGCACCGACCCTGTCTCCAGGTCGACGACGCCGGTGTCCCAGCGCTGGGCCTTCCAGCGGTTGACGACCATCGACCGACCGTTCGGCGAGAACGGGCCGGCGACATAGCCGGCCCCGGCCTCGGGTGAAAACAGCAGCCGGGCCGGCGCGCCGTCCCGCAGGTCGGCGATCATCAGCCGTCCCAAGCTCGGAGCAGGACTCTCGAAATCAAAGCGCGGCGCCTGGTCGTAGGGCGCTTGCGTTTCGATGACGAGGTGGCGGCCGTCCGGAGACAGCGCGCTCGCCCCCAGGTCCTCGACCGCCAGCAGGCGATCCAGGGTCAGGGGCTCAGCCCCGGCCGCGCAGGCGGCCAGGGCCAACCAGGCCGCCACGAGGCGACCCAGTCCGTTCGATCGGACCCTCATGGCTGTTCCCGCCTACCAGCGCTTGGTCAGTTGCAGGGAGACAAAGCGGCCCAGGGGGTCGGCATTGGCCGGATCATACCCCACGCCCTGGGGGGCGTCGTAGAAGGGCGGATCGGCATCGAACAGGTTCTGCACCGACAGGGCCAGGGACAAGCCCTTACCCAGGCCTTCGCCCAAGCCTGTGCTTTGCGGACGCCAGGCGACCTGGGCGTCGGCGGTCGTCCAGCTGTCGATCCGGGCGCCCTGGGCGGTGGCGTAGTCGTCGACATAGTTCAGGCCGGCGGTGAGCGCCCAGGGCCCGCGCGTCCAGGTGGCTCCGGCCTTGGCCCGCAGGTCAACGGGTTGTCCGGCCGTGTTGAGCAGGGCGAGCCAAGCGGCGTCAGGCGTGACCTTGCGCTCATAGTCGAGCAGGTAGGTGACTGTGCTGGACAGGTCGAGTTGGCCGCCCGCCAAGCCCAGGCCGTAGCGCGCCGAAAGGTCGAGCCCCTGCACGTGAAGGCCGCCGGTGTTGACGTTGCGGCCATCGACGATGGCGGTATAGGCGTTGGTCGGATAGAGGCCCGCGCTCGTACTCGTGGCCAGGAGCGCGGCGACCTTGGCCTGATCGGCCGCGCTGTTGGGATCGAGGGTCTGGACGAAGGCGCCGTAGGCTGGGTTGCCCAGCACGTTGTAGATGTTGTCGTAGACCGGCGTGCCGATCTGCCCGGTGAAGCGCGTGTCGAACCACGTGGCTGACAGCTTCAGGCCAGGCCAGCGCTCGCCGGCATAGTCGATGCCCGCCGTCCAGGACTTGGCGCGCTCCGGCTGCAGCCCGGCGTTGCCGCCGAACCGCAACAGGACCAGCTTGGTCGTGGCGCCGGAGGCGAGGAACGCCGCGCCCGCGTCCTGGGGTTCGAACACCTCGGGCAAGGATGGTGCGCGAAACGAGGTGCCGTAGCTGGCGCGGACGTTCACCGCGCTGCTGGGGGCCCACAGGACGCCGACCTTGGGATTTTCGGTGCTGCCGACATCGTCGTAGCGCTCGATCCGGCCGGCCAGCGACAGCTCCAGGCGCCGGATCCCGGGCACGGCCATGTCGGGTCCGACCAGCGGGGCGCGCAGTTCCAGGAAGCCTGCGGTGACCGTTCGCCGGAAAGGGCCAGTCAGGGTGGTGGTCGGGGTGGCCCGCGAAGTCATGGAGATGTTGCGGGTGTCGAAGCGTTCCTGGCGCACCTGGCCGCCGATAGCCAGCTTCACCGGACCGCCGGGCAGGGTGAAAAGCGTCCCGTCGGCCTGGGCGTTGAGCGTCGTCATGGCGCTGGCGTAGCGGGTGTGGAGATAGCCGCTGCCAATGAAGTCCAGCACCGCGCGGCTGTTGGCGGCGCCGTCCCCGTAGGGGTTGAAGTAGCCGTCGCGCGCGGCGCTGAAACTGGTGGCGGGATCGTCGGCGATCGAGCCCAAGGCTTCGTTGAGAAAGCGCGTGTTGAGGCGACCGGTGCTGGAGCGCCGGCTGACCTCCTCGGCATAGGCGCCATAGAGATTGGCCCGCCAGGTGGCGCCGATATCGACATCGGCGCCGAGGGAGGCGGCGAGGCTGTCGGACGTGCCGCGCGAACGCAGCGGCCCGAGTTCGTCGGTGAAGCCGTAGGCGATGACGTTGGACGTCGCGCCGTTGGGCGACACGAAATACGGATTGTTGCGCGTGACGGTGACGTTGGCGACCGCGCCGGGCAGGGCGTAGGCGAACTTGCGGTGGCTCAGCCGGGCGTCGCCGCTGATCTCCAGGCGCGGGGCCAGGGTCTGGCTGAAGGCCAGGTAGGCGCTGTCGCGGTTCTGGCGCGGCAGGATGTCGGACCCGATGCGCTGGTTCTCCAGGTTGACGACCCCGGCCTGGAAGCTGGCGGGCGTCAGGCCCGTTCCGGACTGGCCGACGGGAATGGCCCAGGTTGGCACGTAGGTTCCGGCGGCCACGTCGAGCAGCAGGACATTGCCCGGATGGCTGTAGGTCAGGCGCCGATCGGTTCCGCCCAGCGATCTGAGGTCCGCGTTGGCGGTGTAGGCGCGCTCGGCGCTGGAGAGGCTGCCCCTCTGGTAGTGTTCGTAGGCCAGCAGCGCATGGCCGCCGCGCCAGGTGGTTCCGATGGTCTGGGCGATCTGGCGCTCGGCCGCGCCGCCCCCTTGGGCCACGCCGACGCGGGCCCGCGTCTCGGCGCCGTCGAAATCCTTGCGCAGGATGACATTGACCACGCCCCCCACTGCGTCCGAGCCATAGAGCGCCGAGGCCCCGTCGAGCAGGATCTCCACGCGATCGACGGCCGCGGCCGGCAGGGCCGAGACATCGGCGAAGTCGCCCTTGAGGCCAGCGCCGGCCATGCGCCGGCCGTTGACCAGAACCAGGGTCGCCGAGGGGCCGAGGCCCCGCAGGTTCACGCCGGTCGCGACCGCCGCGTTGGACCCGGAGCTGTCGGTATTGGCCAGGGTGGCGTCGGGCGAACTGCGACCGCCAAACGCCTGGGGCAGGTCGGTCAGCATGTCGGCGACCGTACCGCGCCCCGAACGATCGAGGTCTTCGCGGGTGACGGTCACGACCGGGGAGGCGCCGTTGGCTGCCCCGCGGATCAGTGAGCCGGTGACGATGATGGCGCTCAGCTCGGTGAGGTCGGAGGGAGCGGGCGCCGGTTCCGGCCCTTGCTGCGGAAAGCTATCGGCGGCGGGGGCGGCGAAGGTCGCTGGCGTCATGCGCCGCTTCAGGACGAATCCATTGCTGCTGCTGCGATTGACCTGCACTGGCGCATCCGCAAGCAGGCGCGCAAGGGCTTCGTCGGCCGTCAATCGACCTCTGAGGCCCGGCGATTGCAGGCCGGCGACCAAGTCCGGGCTGTAGAACAGCTGGCGACCGCTCTGGGCCGCATAGGCCAGCAGCGCAGCGTCCAGAGACCCGGGCTGAATGTTGAAGTCGATGGCCTGGACCTGGTCCTGGGCAGGGTTTGGCGGCGCGGCCAGGACGGGGTTCAGGATCAGCGGTCCCCCCAGGACCGAAACGACGAAGCCGGCCAGCAAACGGCGGCGAAGCGTCTGACAACGCATGGATGAAGTCCCCTCAGACGTTCGCGCGGCGTCCGTCGCGGGACGGATCTTCTGTGCACGGCGCGTGACGTCGGGGGATTGACGCGTCATCCCCGCTTCGCCCCTGGAGACCTCGAAAATAAACTTACGGGTACGCGTCTTTCGTCCTCGCCTCGCTCAGGCGAATGACGCCCTTTTCTGGCCGGGTGACCTTCAGGTCGTGGACTTCGGCCACGGCGGCCACGAAGGCCTCTGTGTCGCCGACGTTGAACGCGGCGGTGATCGGCTGGCCAGCCACGGGGCCGGGATCCAGTACGATGCGTTCGTGGCTGTAGCGGTTGACCTCGGCCACGGCCTGGGTCAGCGGCAAGGCGTGGAAGACGAGCCGCCCCTGCGTCCAGCTGGTCGCGACATCGACGTCCACCGGTTTTGGCGTAGCCGCCGGCTGGTTTGTCGAAACCGCCTGTCCCGGCTGCAACCGCCAGACCTGCGGCGCGGCGCCGTGCTGGGCGCGGACCTCGACCGAGCCCTGGACCAGGGTGACGCGGACGCCGCCCGCCTCGTGCTTGACGTCGAAGCGCGTTCCCAGCGCCGTCACCGACGCGCCGTCGGCTTGGACCACGAATGGACGGGCCGCGTCGTGCGCCACCTGGAACAGGGCTTGGCCGCGAACCAGGCGCACGTCGCGTTGCCCTGCCTTGAGGCGGACCTCGACCTTGGAGTTGGTGTCCAGCCGCACGGTCGAGCCGTCGGCCAGACGCACCAGGCGCTGCTCGCCGACATCGGTGGCGTAGCTTTGGGAGCCGCGCAGGACGAACCCGCCCCCGGCCACCAGGGCGACCACGACTGCCGCTAGGCCAAGTCCGATGATCGGGCGGAAACCCGGTTTAGCGCGCCGGGCGGCCGGGGTTGTGTCGGCGCGCTGCAGCGCGGTCGCCAAGGCGTCCTGAATGTCGGGATCGGTCTTAAGTGCCTCGCTTTGGTTCCAGAAGGCGACGACTTCGTCATAGGCCTCCTTGTGGCCGGGCGTCCTACGCCAGACCCGGAAAGCTTGAAGGTCGGCGGCGGAAGTCTCGCGCGTTTTCAGGCGCGCGAACCAGTCCGCGGCTTGCTCGCGGGCCTGATCGGTCGGGGCGGGCGAAAGGCTCATGCGTGGTGCTTCCACTCAGTCCTGAACACGCTTCGTGCAATGGGCGACGGCTTTGCCCAGGCGCCATTCTACTGATTTGATCGACAGATTGCAGCGTGTTGCGATCTCTTCGTAAGTCAAACCGCCAAACCGGCTCAAGATGAAGACGTCCCGGTAGGCCTCCGGGATGGACAGGATCACGTCCTTGACCAGCAGGTTCTGCATTGGGTCATCGATAGCCAGGCCCACGGGATCGGGGCCGCTGGCGACCTCTTGGACATGGCGGCCTCGCACTACGCGCCGACGCAGGAGGTCGCGCGCGAGATTGGAGGCAACCCGCATCAACAGGGCCTGGGGTCGGCGGATCGATGCTGTGTCGCGGTAGGGCGCGATGCGGACATAGGTCTCCTGCACGACGTCGTCGGCCTCGGCCTCGAAACCTTGGCCAAAGCGCTTGCGCAACATCGCGCCCAGCCACGGCGCATATTGGCGATAGAGGACCTCGAGGCTCGGTTCGTCCTCCCAGCCTGGTTCGGGCCGGGCCACCGCTTGGGGACTGCGCTGCTCCATCGCCAACTCCGTTTCGGAGGGCGGGGAGGCAGAGGTGGTGAGTTTGCCAACGAGCGGGGACATGGGCCGCATTCCAAGCCGAATGATGCGGGCGGAATCCGGATCGAACCGTGCCCGCGTGAGCGTCGCGAACGCACGACGATATTCCTCAACTTTACTCATAGTCTATTCACAGTCCAGCGCCGAACGTGCGCCTTCCGGTCATGGATTTTCTGGCCGTGGTGGGAGCGAACGTTCGCGCCCTGCGGGAGGCGAGGGGCCTTCCGCAGGACGAACTCGCACACTTGGCTGGTGTCCATCCGACCTATCTCTCGGGTGTTGAGACGGGCAAAAGAAATCTCAGCATGAAGGTGCTTGAGCGCTTAGCCTCAGCCCTTCGGGTTCCTGAGACCGATCTGGTGATCCGGCGGTAGCTGGGCATCCAGCTCAGAAAGCCCTGGGGCTTTTGTTTTCACTTTACTCATAGTCTATTCCGCATCGCGCGCGAATGGCGCGCCATCGGAGGATGGATCTCCGAGTGGTCGTAGGGGCGAATATTCGCGCTTTGCGCGAGACGCGTGGCGTCCCGCAGGACGAACTCGCCCATGTGGCCGAGATTCATACGACGTATCTGTCCGGCATCGAGAACGGGAAGCGCAACATCAGCCTGCGGGTCCTTGAGCGCCTGGCCGTTGCCTTGGCTGTGACCGAGGCGGAGCTCGTTCGCCGGAAGGACCGATAGGGAAGAATAGGGCGTCTCGCGCGCTGCGCGCGCGACCGCGCTCTACGGCGCCGGCCGCGGCAAGCCGCACCGGACACCGCCGAGTCCGCTTTGCGGTCTCGGCCCATTCGGGTTGCGATCGCTGACGCGGGCATTGCGCTGTTGGCTTAACGCCGAGGATTCTGCAAACCGCGCAGGAGCCCTCAATTCTCCACTCGGCTCATGCCCGGCGTCGTTTCAACGCCACGCCCAGTTCGCGGATCGGCTGATACCGAAGCGGCTTGCCGTCATCGAGCGTCGCAAGCTGCTTGGCCGGACCAAGCACGCAGAAGAACGTCAACGATTGGCCGAACGACATCGAAAGGCCCAGGTAGCCGTGGGCGACGTTGTAGCCGTGTCGGTAGTGAAACTGATCGCCGATGTCGGTGTTCGTGCGAGTTCCCACTCGTAGTTGGCCAAAACAGGCCTCGGCCATCCGCGCCACCTCTTTCGCAGCCAGCGTCCCGACCTGGGCCCATATTACCAACCTGCGATGGCGCGGCCCAGCCATTAGCCCGCCGCTGACGCGATAGTACATTGCGTAGAGCGCCTTGGTCGCGAACAGGTCGATATGGCTGTTCGCGGCAGGGGTGATCGTCATGACCGGGGGCGCCCAGATCATCGCCAGGGCTATGGGAGGCCATTTGCCTCCTGAGACTCTCAGGGAAAATGGGCAGAGTTTCGGGGGCGTTGTTGGCGACGCCCTCGACAAGGCGCACCAAGTCCTCCTCGCGCAGGTTGTCGCCGTTGTGATCGAACATCCGAAAATGCAGGGCGGCGACTTGCTCGCTGGTTGCTGCGGCGCGGTTGCACTGGCTGCAGGCGGGGAACTCGAAACCCTCGGGTCCCTCCTTGCTGCGAAAACAGATGCGGGCCGGAACGTGATCAGGTTCTTCGGCCGGTCGCTCGCCATTGCAAAAGCAGCAGCGTGGATGGGCCGCGAAGAATGCCGCACGTTCCGACGCTCTTTTCCCAGCGCGGCCTGACCGCCTTGGTCGATCGCCTTCATTCATTGTGACGCTCTTATTTTTAAATCGCCGGATCGAACGTTGTGCGCGGCAGTGCCGTATCAGCCCTCACCACCAGGCAAGCCGCTGGCTAGATACATGGCGCGAATGTGCGCCTCGGTTTTATCGATGGCATCGGTCAGGTCGACGTCCAGGCCGCCTGCCGCAGCCAAATCAGAAATCCTCTTAGCGTGGCCGAGGGCGTAATAGTCCCGGAAGGGGTTGAGCCCCATCACGTTGCCGAGTGTTGGATCCTTGGGTTCGGGCGAATTCAGAATTCGGGAGAGGAAGCCGACGGCCTCGGTCATGTCGTTCTTGGCCATGTGCAGCAGCAGGGCCGCGAATGCGAGTAGCGAATCGGGCAAAGCCCGGCTCTTGGACAGGCGCAGATCACCATAGTCGTTGGCGAGGCTCGCGAACTGCATCGTCTGGCGATAGGCATCCTGCAGCGCGACGACGTCTGGCAAGAGGTGGCCGTAGTGACTCTTCGCCAGGCGTTTCACAGCGTCTCGCAGCGGCGCGCCATGAAACATGCCGATCGCCTGGATTTTCGACTGCAGGTCAAAAGCCAATTGGCGCTTGGCGGCTATCGGCCACTTGAACGCCGGCAGGGTCGCATGGATGGGCGCGAAGGCGAGCGGTAGGTTGCGCATCCCGAAGTCGCGCAGCGCCCAGGCCAGATGCACCTGATCGCTGGTAGCGCGCATCACGAACTGCTGCCCTCCCGTGTTCAGATCGAAATACCACTGCCGCATGGCTCGGATGTGGGCTTGGGTGAAGATTCCCTGTTCGACGCCCTTGCATACGAGTTCGCGGATAATTTTCGTTTCGCGGGTCTTGGCCTCGCCGAAAGCGATCAGGCCGCCCACCAAAGCCGGCGGACCCTGATCGTCTTCGCGGAATTCGCACCCAGGACGGTGAGCGTCGCCTTGCTCCCCAACTGGAAGCGAAAATCTAAAGTGGGCCTGACCAATGACCTCACCCGTCTCGATGCGTCTTGATTCCCGGACGATGACGGCGTCGCCGACCCCGCAACAGGCACAGAGCACATCCTTGCGCGCAAATTCCTTTTGCTCTGCCGTGAGTTCGAACGCCGTCTCATTGACGCCATTGGTGATCCGCGCGAGCGCCAGGAATTGCCGGACGTCGACCTCGCGGCCGAAAAGCTGGGAATAGGCGGTAGTGGGCATTTTGACCCCAGTAGACATCAGTGGGCTGAGAGGAGGGCAGGGCCGGCTAGATGTACTTGCGATAGTCCGTGCTCTCGATCTGGCCCTCTTTTACGTATTTCAGGACCTCGCCTACCGTTCGAGCGGCCCGAATGGGGATCGGCAGGCGCTGATTCATCTGGGTGGAGTTCCAGTTGATCTTGGTCAGCGACAGGACTTCTTCGGCAAGCTTGCTGACCGTGCTGTCGCAGCTACGGTGAGGGCACAGCAACAACGGGCGCGGATCATATTGGCCGGGGTAGGTGCCGTAATACGGCATGCTGCCGTTGGTGTAGAGCAGGCCTTTACCGCCCAGGTCGACGAAGGTGCCACGCAGGACGGGATAGTTGCCGTCGCGCAGAAGCTTCACGGAATAAGATTCCTGCACCCAGACCAAGTCGCGCATTTCAGCGCCCGCGTCTTCCAACGCCCTCAGCATGCCCTGGGCTTCGTCCTCCCGAAACTTCGAGGTCTTCAGCACGATGACGCGCGCGGGGAAGTGCTTGTGGTGCGTCTTGTAGGCGGCCAGGACGTTGGAGATCAGGTCATAGGCGTCGTCCTCCGTCATGTACGGATGACGGCCGCGACTTTCGGTGTGAGCCCGCTTGCCTTTCAGAACGAAACCACGCCCGCGTTCGTCGAACATCTGGGCGGCGCTGGTGAACAGCTGCTGCCCGCCAGCCTCGCGATAGAAGCTAATTCCGACGTAGCAGGCGGTGTACTCGCCTTCACGCGGCATGCGCCGCCAGGGAATCCGAGCGCTGCCCTTGTAGTAGAGAGTGCTCAGCAGGTTCCAGGCGATGCCGGCGGGGTCTTGGATCTTGCGAGCGCTGGTCTCCTTGATCTTCCGGGGAATGACCGCCTTCTCGTCGATCACGTCTTCCCAGACGATCTGGATGGGGAAGCTGATCCCCATGGCCTTGGCCTTGAGCATGCCGCGGAAGTTGGGCGCGTCGGACCCGCTACTGTCGTCCTTCTCCAGCGACCCCTTGGAGTTGACCTTGGCGTTCCACACCCGCTCGATCAGAGCCACCGGCAAGGCCACGATGGCGACGTGGGGGCGGTCGCCGCTTTCGTCCATGGCACGCAGTTGATCGACAATTTCCTCGACGGCCAGTTCAACCGCTTTTTCGTGGTTTGGCTCCTTGGTGATCTTCTCGATCCGGCTCTGGGACAAAGCCAGGGCGGCGCCGTCCTCGATCTCGAAGCGGCAGCGATAGGGGTTCTGGTTGGTCAGGCCAGGGAAAGGCGGGTGGAGGTTGGGATGCTTCTCGGACATGCCGTCGAACCCGGCCGTGGCCGCGGCGAGAAATTTGCGCGTGTCTTCGATGGTTTTGGCGCTGCCGACGACGCCCACCTTGATGACATCGCCGGCGAAGGCTTGCAGGGGCCCAGCCTCATAAAGGCCCAGCCGTGGATCGGGATGGCTATGCTTGTCGCCAAACTCCAGCAGGGGTTCGTCGAAGATGCGGCTTTGAAATTCCATCAACCGAACATCCTCGTCTGGGCGTCGGATTCCTCGGCTCGCTGCTTGGGTGCGCCCCAGACGTCCTCCGGCACGCGTGTGTCGAGCTGAACCTTGGGGGGATCGCCGAACGTTAAGACCCTGTCGGAGGCCTCCCCGGTTTCAAATAGGCGCCGGTTCCGCCTTGCGACTGCGTCAGCAGCCGGTGCCACATGATCACCTGGCCGCGCAGGGAAGCGCTGTTGTCCATCCGCTTCTTGCCCGACAGCAGGGCGGCCGGATGGGTGTGCGGCGAGAAGCCGTTTGTCGTGAAATAATAGGTGGGGTTGATCACCAGGCACCATTGATCGCCGAGCAACTCGAAGCGCGGCTCGAAGGCGTGGTGGCGCACGAAGTCGACCCTGCCGGGCTCCTTCTTGCTCATCGAGACGTTCACGACGTCTGCTGCGGTCCGCTTCTTGGCGCTGTCGTAGGCAAAGACCCTGGCCTGGTCGCGCTCGAAGGCTCGGAAGTAGAAGAGCTTGCGGTCCTTGTTCCAGGAAAGATCCTGGCGCACCTGGTGTTGCAGCGCGCTCTTGAGCAGGTAAGCAAAGTGGTTCTGCTCGTCGATGTCCTCATGGAAGGCCAGGTAGTCGGTGTCGATCGCCTCGACCTGGTCCAGGTCGACGATCTGTCGGCACACCGAGGTGCGCGGATCGGAGAACGACCAGAAGACGCCACCGCGGATAACCCAGTCGAAACGGGCTGGATCATCACTGTCCAGCAGCACCTTGGCGGCGGCCTTGCCGGTGTGGGGCGTGCTCGCCACGAACATTTCGCGCGGAAGGGTCAAGGGTAGGATGTTGACCAGCGCTTCCTCGCCCTCCCCAAGCGGCGGCACGTAGTAGCCGAACCCGCTCTTGGGGACGGTCAGCGCCGCCAAGCGGTCAACGGCGCCGATGTTAAGAACGTCCCGCGCTTTGTCGAAAAGCAAACGGCGTTCCTCGTTGAGCGCGCCTCTGGGGACCTCTTGCCAATAGAGGGTTTCGTCGCTCTGGCGGTACACCACGACGATAACCGGCAGGTTCGAGCCGCGCCAATATTCGAGGTCCTCGCTCCTCATCAGGTAGGCGAAGCCGGTGTCGGTTTCCGAGGTGTACCGACCCTCTTTTCGCGCCTTGACCTGGACGGCGATCATCTTGGCGAGGGGGCGGCCGTCCTGCATGACCTCGGCGATGCCATCGATGCCGGCTTCGAGTCTGGAGCGTCCGTCGAACTGAAAGCCGATCTGTAGAAAGCGCTGGCGCGCGGCGGTTTCCCCGAGTTCGCCCAGGATCTGATTGGCCGTGATCTGCTTCGCCATCGCGCCACCATAGAACAATCTGCGAACACTATACACAATTCTGCGCTAGCGCCCTCGGCGGCGCGAAAACGTCCGTTTCCGTCGCGTTGGTCAGGTGCCCGTGTCCTGAATTGGCCACCTTAGGCAGCGGCGAACTCTTCGCAGGCGATGCCCTAGTCTCAGGACTGGGCGAGGAGCTGCGGTCTATCGGCCTTTCAGCGAAAGCGTCCAGAGGGTACCCAAGGATCGGGGTGCGGGAGGAGGCGTGCTGGCCTGTTGGCGGCGACCCAACCTCGGTTCCTACAAGAGTTTGGGCTGTTCGATATCGAGCGCCCGATCTTGCCTGCGATGGCGGCGTTTCTGCGAAGCACAGTCAGGGTCGGGATTCCTATTCTGCGGCCGTGCCGCGGTCCCGATTGATTCGGCCTGCGCGTCCGGATCGTGCCGGCAAAGCCGCCATCATCGTCCCTCGCGGCGGGCGTGGCGACAGCTTTGGCTAGACAGGGCTTGGATACGTTGCCTTAAAGGCGGCCGACAGGGCAACTGAAGCCGCAGTTGGCTCCCTCCCTCGCCAAACTATGATAGCGTCTCTTGAGGTTCTGCGCTCGGTCGCGGGTTGGTGACATGGCACGAAGCGATCTGCTGATATCCCTGGTGAGGGCTGGCGCGGCGGGCGACCGGTCGATGTTAACCAGCACGGTCGAAGCGATCGTCGCCGAGGAGAAGTCGCGCAGTCATCACGTGTTGGCCGATCGGCTGCAACGGGCGCTTCAGTCTGTGCCCGTGACCAATTCGGCCGATTTGCGACGAAGCAATACCGGCGGCCGCGACTTCGTGATCGAAAGCGAAGCGCGGGTCGAGCTCAGTGATCTGATCTTGTCGCTTCCGGCCAAGCGGCTCAGCCAACAGCTCATCCAGGAACAGCTCAGGGCCGATCTGCTTCGGGCGCAAGGCATGCAGCCCCGCCACCGCATCTTGCTCTCTGGACCTCCGGGCAACGGCAAGACATCCCTAGCCGAAGCCATCGCCCAGGCGACGGCGCTGCCGCTGTTGACGGTGCGGTATGATGCGCTCGTCGGGGCCTATCTGGGCGAAACCAACGCTCGGATGGCGCGATTGTTTGAATACGCCCGCGCCACGCCCTGTGTCTTGTTCTTCGACGAGTTCGATGCGGTTGGAAAAGAGCGCGGCGACGTCCATGAAACGGGCGAAATCAAACGGGTGGTCTCCTTCCTTTTGATGCAGTTGGACCAACTACCCAGCTATGTCGTCGCCATCGCCGCGACCAACCATGCCGAGCTTCTGGACCGCGCCGTCTGGCGACGATTCCAGCTCAGATTGGAAATGCCGGGGCCTGATGCGGCTGGACGCGCCGTCCTGGTGTCGCGTTTCATGGACGGCTGGCCCGAGCCGACCGGCCTTTCCGCTGAGAAGGTCGCTCAGCGCCTGGGACCCGTAAGCTTTGCCGAAGTTTTCGAGTTCTGCCAAAACGTGCGACGCAGGCATATACTCGCTCAGGGTGGCGAGTTGCTTCGCCAAGTTCTGGGCGACGAGTTACTGCTATGGGCGTCCCGCGTGACGCCGGAGGGTCATGGCGAAACGTCCGACGCGTCCTCTTCTCAGACTCGACGACCCAGCCGCTCGCGCACGAGTGACAAGGGCCGGATTCCCGCGCCCGAGACAGATTCCGACAGCTGAACAACTGCAAAGTCCGGCCGGCCAACGCCTTCAGCGCTTGGCGCAGGTCCTGACGCCGGGGGCTAACGCCCTGCAACTCAAGGCGGATCCGGCGGGCATCGCCCCCGAGCGTCTACTTGTGTTCGATCTCACCGCCGATGTCGGTGGCTTTATGCGAGCGGCCGCCAAAGTTCCCGGTTTGGAATTCGTCGGGGCCGATGAATTAGAAGCCCAGGATGGCGATCGCGATCCTGCCCTCTATCTGATGATCCCTGACGCCAGGGCTCTGATCCAGATGGTCAGCCTTTGGCGCAGCCATGCCGCAGGCCGCCCCCTCCCTTATGGCTTCGCGCCTTGGCGCAACCTCTTCCTGCAGATGAAGGATCTTCGCGCTTGGGGCCCAGAAGACCGGCTGACGGCGGAGGATCGCACCGTCCTGGCCGAGCAAAGGGCCGACGAGCGCGGCCTAGTGAGGATCGAGCTGGAGCTGGTCTATCGCGCCGAAGCGTTCGAGGTTCAGGCGCAGGCCACCGCCGCGGTGACGGCGCGCGGCGGCGCAGTTATTTCCTCAACGCGCATCGAGGGCGCGCGCTATCACGCGCTCCTGGCTGACGTCCCTCTCGCTGAAATCGAGGCGATGCTGGCCAGAGGCTATGAAGGGATCATCGGATCCGAAGCGGTCATGCACATCCGGCCGCAAAGCGCCGTGCATCTGACCACGTTCGAGACTTATGAAGGCGCGGCTGGCCTCCAAGCACCGTTGCCGGACGGCGCTCCCATTGCGGCGATCTTCGACGCCGTGCCGCTTGCTCTACATCCCCAGTTGGCCGGCCGATTGTCGATCGAGGATCCGTTTGGCCTTGAAGCCATGGCGGCGGGCCCTCGGCTTCACGGTACGGCGATGGCCTCCGCCGTGTTGCATGGCGACCTGCTGGTGCCGCAACTGCCGCCGCTGACGCGACGCGTTCATTTCGTCAATGTGATGTTCGCGCCGCCGCTGATCGACGACGAAGAGCGCTTCCCCGACCGACTTCCCGCCGACATGTTCCACGAGGCGATCGTGCGCATGAAGGCGGGGTTGGACCCGAGCGCGCCCGGAGTGATCATCGTCAACGCTTCGGTGGGCGACCGCAACAAGCCGTTTTCGGGCAAAATGTCTGGTTGGGCGCGGGTCATCGACTATCTCTCGCATGCCTATGGCGTTCTCTTCGTGATCAGCGCCGGCAATCACGGGGGCGACCTAGTCACGGACGACGTAAACACCATCGCCTTCGAGGATCTGCTTCCGCTGGAACGCGCTAAGCTCGCGCTAAAGGCCAGCGGTTCGGCCATGGCCTATCGACGCGTCCTAGCTCCGGCGGAATCAATGAACGCCATCACCGTTGGCGCCCTGCATCGCGACAACGCCCCTGTGGGGGCGCTTCCGGCGTCGACGTTTGACGTCTGGAGCGACACCGGCCTTTGCACCGTGTCCAGCGCGCTTGGGCCCGGGCACGGCGGGGCAGTCAAACCCGATATCCTGGCACCCGGCGGTCGCCATCATGTCCGGCTGATGCCCAAGGGATTGGGTCACGCCCTGCGGCCGATGGGAAAGAACGCCGGAACGTTCGGCGGCATTCTCGTCGCGGCTCCGCCTTCGCTGGCCAATCCCTTAGCTGGCCAGCTTGCCCGCTCGATTGGCACCAGCGTCGCGGCGGCCCAGGTCACGGGTTTGGCCTGTCGCGCCCATGAAGCGCTCGAGGCGGTCTATGACGACTTCTTGGATATCCCATCGGCGCACAGAGCCGTGCTTATCAAGGCCATGCTGGTTCATTCGGCCAAATGGACCAGCGCCCGCGACCTGATCGTGCAGACCCTTGGTCCCGCCGACGGCGGACTTCACGTTCAACAAAAGGACAATGTTCGCCGCTTTCTCGGCTTCGGCGCCATCGACGGCGAGGTCATCCTCGACTGCACCGACGATCGAGCGACCTTGTGGAGCGTAGGCCGGCTCAATTCCGATCAGGCCCATACCGTTCGGGTTCCGCTGCCCGCCGCCATGGCGGGCAAGGCCATTCCGCATGAGGTCGCCGTCACAGTCGCCTGGTTGGCTCCCCCACGCGTCGGCGCCCCCAAGTATCGGGGCGTTCAGATCAAGATGATTGAACCGAATGACTTCGTCACGGCCTTGGCGGTCGAGGCCGGCGGCCTACAGCCTGATTACAACCAGATCCATAACGGCACGGTCGCCCATCGACGCTGGGAGGGGAAAAAGGCGGCCGTCTTTGGCGAAAACGCGACCTTCGATATCGTGATCCAACGCCAGATCGACGACGTGATCGATCCAACACCTTATGCCGTGGTCGTAACCCTGAAGATGGGCGGAGTTTCGGAAATCTACACTCAAATCCGCAACAGACTGGCCATCAAGCCGCCAGTCGCTGTTCCCGTCTGACCATCAGGGAAAAGGCTGAAACGTCCGATCCTTCTCATGGTCTTCGATGTCGAGAGCGGGGGTGAAAAAGTCGCTGGAGAGGTCGATGGACCGAATGGGCGCGCGGGTCGATAGCGAGCGTCAGCCCGGTTGGTGGTGGCATCGGGCCAGTTGTTTATGGAGTTCGGCCCATTGGTGCGGATGCTCCGTCCGCGAGATTTTCGACGCCGCCTCGGTAAGCAGGGTTCGTGCGCGCTCCAGGCTCCTTACGGCTTCGTCGCCTGACTGGCCGGTGGATTTCTCGATCAGGGCCTCGCCTAGGGACCGGCGACTGGCGATCCAATATTGTAGCATGTCGACGGGGTTTACTGTGTCTCACAGGCGCGATGCGGTTGCCTGTTCGGCGTCCTCGGTCGCTTCGATTTCCATCGCCGCGATGACACGATCTTCAAGGTCCAAGACGGTGCAGCCCTTCTGAGCGGCGACTTCCAACAAGGCCGCCAGACTGGGAAACTGCCCAGCCCTAAGGCCGAGCCAGACTGTGGGATGACCGTCAGGTCCTTCGTACCCATCCGGTGAGCGCCGCGGCGAGGATGGCGCCTATAGGGGATGAAGGTGTCCGTCGGTTTCGATCAGTTTGAGCGCTTGGGCGAGTGATTTGCCCCGGTGCAGGCAGAACCAGGCGCCGGTATGCCGATGCCACTGGATGTTGAAGCGGTCGCGGCTGAGCCAATCCAAGCGGACGAAGGGGGCGTCAAACTCTTCTCCCAGGTTGTCTGGAAATCCCGATCGATAGCGCTGGAGGAAGCGGTATCGATTGCCGTGCCACTTGCCCTGTATATCGACGGGGTAGTTGAACTCGGTGGGGCGGATAGCCGGCAGGAACCTCGGCTTCAGCACGTCACCAATGAACCGCTGGCAGGCGGCGGTGATCAGCGCCTTCTCGGAATCGGGTAGGCCAGTCATCAGGCGGCGATGTCCTTGGACAGGGATGGCGGGCGCCAGTTCCAGGGCAGCAGTTCGTCGATCTGCTGGGCGGGATGGGCGGCGATGCGTGCGAGGATGTCGGCGAGCCAGGCCTGCGGATCGACGTCGTTCATCTTGGCCGTGACGATCAGGCTGTACATGGTCGCCGCTCGCTCTCCGCCACGATCGGAGCCGCAGAACAGCCAGGACTTGCGGCCAAGGGCGATGCCGCGCAAGGCCCGCTCGGCGGCGTTGTTCGTCATGCAGGTCCGGCCGTCGCTCAGGAAGCGAGTGAAGGCTGGCCAGCGGGTGAGCATGTAGTCCAGCGCCTTGGCGACGGGATCGTGGCGCGAGAGCTTGGCCCGCTGATCTCGCATCCAGGCCTCCAGTTCGGCGACGAGCGGCGCGCTCTGCTCCTGGCGGACCGCAAGTCGCTCGGGGGTGGTGCGGCCGTTGATGGCGCGCTCGATGTCGAACAGGGCGTCGATGCGCCTGACCGCTTCCAGGGCGATCGGCGAGATGGCTGCGGTCTTGCCGCGCGCCTTGTGCCGGGCGGCCTGAGCGATGTCGGCCAGTTCGAAGACCTTGCGGCGGCCGTGAGCCCAGCATAGGGCCTGGTGGATGGCGTCGGGACCGCGGCCGCCCTGATAGAGGGCGTTGTAGCCGCCATAGGCGTCAGCCTGCAGCACGCCGGACCATCGGGCCAAGTGTCCTTGCGGATGCTCGCCGCGTCTATCGCGAGAATAGTAGAACACCGCCGCCGGCGGCGCTGCTCCGCCGAACGGGCGATCATCACGCACATAGGCCCAACATCGACCGGTATCGGTCTTGCCCTTGGCCAGGACCGGCACGGTGGTGTCGTCGCCGTGTAGTCGTTCGGCGGCCAGAACATGGGCTTCGATCCGCTCGAAGACCGGCCGCATCACGGCGCAGACCGCGCCCACCTGATCGGCCAGCGTAGAAAGGCTCAAGGGCACGCCCTCCTTGGCGTAGCGCTCGGCCTGGCGGTTCAGGGGCTGATGCTGGCCGAACTTCTCGAAGACGATCATCGCCAGGAGGCTCGGTCCCGCCCAACCGCGTGGGACCACATGGAACGGCGCCGGCGCCTGGCTGATCTTCTCGCAATCGCGGCATGTGAACTTCTCGCGCACGTGCTGGATCACCTTCCACTGGCGCGGGACGGCCTCCAGCGTCTCGGTGATGTCCTCGCCCAGCTTGGACAGGCGCGTCCCGCCGCAGCAGAGGCAGGAGCTGGGCCCCGGCACGATGACCCGCTCTCTGGGCAGATGTTCGGGGAACGGCTTGCGGGCCGGCCGCTTGCGCGTGAAGGCCGCCACCGTCGTGGTCTTGGCCGCCGCGATCTCGGCGGCGATCTCGTCCGCCGTGGCCGAGGCCTCCAGTTCCTCCAACTGCAGTTCCATCTGGTCCAGCAGCCGCGCGGTCCGCTCGGCATGTGGTCCGAACCGCTCGCGGTTCAGCTTGGCGATCTGAAGCTTCAGATGGGCGATCAGCGCCTGGTCGTCCGACCGCTGAGCGCGGACTTCGGCAAGCTCGGCTTGCGCCTTGGCCAGCGCGACCTTCAGCGCCTCGACGACTTCCGCAACGGGGGTCTGCTCAGCATCCACAAGGGCGATGGAATCACAAAATCCGCCGCTTGAGGCGCCCCTATCTGCATCTGGGATCAGATTTTTTAGCCTCAGCCCGCCGCCTGTGGCCGCCAAGTCGCCTGCGGGTTACGCCAGTCGATCCCTTCCAGGAGATAGCTCATCTGCCCCGTGGTCAGCGCCACAACCCCGCCCGTGGTCTGAGGCCAAATGAACCGGCCCCGGTCCAGCCGCTTGGCGTAGAGCGACAGCCCGATGCCGTCGTGCCAGATCGCCTTGATCAACGCGCCGCCGCGCCCGCGGAAGACAAACACGTCCCCCGCGAACGGGTCCCGCTTGAAGTGCTCCTGCACCAGAAGGGCCAGGCCGGGCATGCCCTTGCGCATGTCCGTGTGACCGCTGGCGATCCAGACCCGGACCCCGCCCGGGACCGGGATCACGGACGAAGCGCCTTGAGCGTCGCCGCGACCAACGCCGTCGGCGCGCTTGACGCAATGTTCACTCGCGCGCCGCCGGGCAACTCGACCAGGATCGCGGGAACCTGAGCCTGAGCCCTGTTCGGCGTCGCCTCGGGCGCATCGACCAATATCGCCGGTGCGAAGGTGGGCGCCGACGGCGGCAGGCACGCCTTGCGCCACTTGTAGATCAGGCTGGTCGATATCTCGAACTGGCGAGCTACGTCGGCGACTACGGCGCCCGGCGTGAACGACGCCGCCAAGATCTTGACCCTGTCGTCCTCGCTCCACCGGCGCCTGCGCTCAGGCCCCGTCAAAAGGGTCATATGGGCCATGCTGTGCTGCTATGCGCGCTCATAGGTACGACTTAAGCGCGCAGCATCCGCATCAGCCCTCACGCCGACAAGGCGGCCTTCGGCGGAGGGTTACGGTCCTTCGCGGAAAGCCTGAAGGAAATAGGTGCCGAGCATCGGATCGTAGCCGATATCGGCTTCGCGATCCGTCCATCCTTCGCGTTCGACTTCAATCCCGTAGCGCGACATCGACGATCCCGTATGAGTTGTGGCGTTGCTCAGCTTTGACCTGAGGTGCGACGACGAGCAAGCCCACCTGAAAACTCTTCATCCTAGAGCGGGTTTGGCGCTAGGCGCGCTGTTCAGAGTAACCAGGGCCGCCGTAGAGCCAGGTTCCAGGCACCAGCCACGCATAAACCAGGGTCGGTGTCACGGCTGTAAGCCGTGCCTCCAGTCCGAAAGCCAAGGGCAGATGTTGGCGGGAATGCCCCATCGACTATCACAATCGGCCTTGTCGGGGCCCGCCCCATTGGGGTGCCATCTGCTCCTGCGCAAGCCGCAGGCGTCGCCACTGCATGCCCGCGAAAATGGCCTCCTCGGAGACGGAGGCTTGCAGAGGCAAGGCTACGCGCGCCTCGGCTTGGAACCGTGCGCTGAGCGCTGGATTGCTGAGCCAGGCCTCGCGCCACCAGGTGATGATCGGCTCTTGAGCCTGGTTCAGGGCGGCGGCAGACGGCAGCTTGTCGCGCTTTTCGTGTTGGTTGATGCGGCGGGCAGCGGGAAGCAGGTTCCACAAGTCACCGCAGGGCCAGGCCGACCAGGGCAGGGCGTGGTCGATATCGAGTGTCTCCGCGCTCAATGATGCCCCAGACCAGACGCAACGCAGTGCGCCGCTGCGATCGCGCAAGCCAAGCGCTGCTAAGCGCGCAATTGAAACATCGCGCGATGGGTCCAGCCAGACCATTTCGGTCTCAACCCGGCCGGGCGGAAGATCGGCGCCTTGCCGCATGGCATAGAGGCGGGTCAGGCGCGCCCATTCCGCCACAAGCATGGGGTCGATCCATGACCCCAGCCGCAGCATGGTCCGCCAGAGCGCGCCCGGGACGATGAGCTCTCCAAAGGCGGCCAGGAAGGCTTCGTCGATGGCCACCGGACCTTTCAGGCGGATAGGGCGGCCCATGGCGGCGAACACGGGCCGTTGGCTGTTGGGCCAGGTGGTGAAACGCATCGGCATGTCGATCAGGGTGCGCCGCACGTCGGAAACGGCCGCCAGCAAAGCAGCCGCTCGATCCCCGGTGAAGGCGGCCCCTACCCTAAGTTCCTGGGCCGTCACGCCCAGGGCGATGAGGCTCTGAACCCCAGATTTGGCGAAACCCAGACCTTCCACCCCTCTGTTTGTCGGAGTTTGAGGAAGTGTGGCGCGGATCAGTGGCAGATAGGCGCGCAACCAGTTCAACGCCACCAGCCCCATGGGCAGGGCGACCTCGTCGCCGTCGTCTAGGGAGCGGGCGACGGACGGGGCCACGTCGGCGATCTTGGTGATCGCGCGCAACAGGCCCAGTTTGTAGGTCGATGACTTGTCGTCGTTGAGAATGATCCCGCGCAACAGCGGCAGGCTGGCGCTGCCATCGTCCGGCAACTGAAGCGCAATCAGGGTCCAGGATACATCCGCGCGCGCTTGAATATCGGCTCTGTTGGTCACCCTTAGCACAGACAGGCCATGGTCCCGGGCCAGGCCTTCGACCTCTCCAACCGGCGCGGGATACATGGGCCTGTCGTAGGGAGCGGGGCCTTGGCGTAGCGACATCAGGATCAGGCCGCCCGGCTTGAGCAGGGTGACGAGTTTGCGGAAAGCTCGCGCGCGATCATGTGGGGCGACGTGCATCCACACGGCGCTGAGCAGGATGATATTGAAACCCAATCCCAGCCGATGAACCGCGCTCAAGTCGGGTAACCGGTCATCGATCCAATGCAGATCGGGATGCCGTGCCTGTCCTTCCTGGCGCATTCCGGCGGCGGGCTCGACAGCGACAACCTTGAAGCCGAGCGACTGCAGATAGCCGCCGTCTCGGCCGCTGCCGGCCCCGATGTCCAGAATGGTCACGTCGTCGCGCCCCGCCAGCGGCAGTAGGTCAAGCCAAGGTCCCAACACCGCTGTGGGCGGCAAGGCGTCGTACTGCCGCGCCAGCAGGACGGCGGATCGGTCATAGGCGTCGATGACGTCGAGGCTGTTGTCGCTCACCATGTCAGCCTAGCTGTTTCCCCAGCCTGAGCCAGCATGGCGATCGTTGTCTTCGATAGCCATGCTGGGGACCTGAGGTCTTCATCCTAGGTTCGAGCGCGGTGTCCGTCAGGTTTCGTTGCAACGCCGCGCGGCGACCGGGATGGTGCGCACGAAAAGGTAGTTCGGTCGTCGGGGAGGCCCGAAAGCCTCACCCCTCCACGGCTTCATGGCGGCGAAGTGCGGCGATCAGTTTCTGACGGGGCGTCGGTGGATTGGTGACGGCGTCGATGAAGGCCTGGGCGTCGGACCCGGTCAGCGCCATCCGTTCCCTCTTTGGAGCCTGGGGAGAGTTGGTGGGGATTGCGTCTGTCGACATCGCCATGTCCTCAAGTTCCCCAAAACCTATAGTGGGTGGCCGTGCAGCTCAAGGCGCAGGCTCTCCGCTTCGTCTAGCCCGTCAAATATTGCGCCTATATTCGACGTATAGAGTGGCGAGGCGTGAGTTAGCGGCCTTGCATGGCGTGGCGGCCAGCGCGCGTCGCCCGTGGATGCCTAGGCTTCGTGAACTCCGCCGCCGCCACCTCTTCACCGATCAACGCCGCGCCAGGTCAAGCGACGGCTTGGGCTGGGCTTCGTCTCCACCAGGTGCGCTACGTCCTGGCGGCGGCCGAATGCGGCGGGTTTCGACGCGCAGCGCGTCGCCTGGGCGTCCAGCAATCGGCCGTCTCGCGCCGCATCCAGGAACTGGAAGACCGGCTGGGCGCGCGGATCTTCGAGCGCGGCCCTTCCGGTGTGCTGTTGACGCCGGCTGGGCGCGACTTCGTCGAAGGCGCCCACGGGGCGATGGTCGAGCTCGACCGGGCGGTCGATCAGGTCGCCGACCTGGCCCGAGCCGACCAGGAGACCTTGCGCATCGGCATCCTGGCGCCGCTGGGGCCCGGCCCCCTCGATGACCTGCTTCGCAGGCTTCTCGCCGCTGCTCCCGACGTAACCCTCGAAATGGCAGAGGGAGACGTTTGCGAGCACCTCGACGCCTTGGCGCGCGGCCGACTGGATGTCGCCTTTGTTCCTGGCCAAGCCGTCGGCCAGCGTTTCGACGTCCATCGGGCTTGGCGAGAGCATCTGTTGGCGGCCTTGCCGATGGATGACGCCCTGGCCGCGCAACACAGTGTGCGCTGGAGAGACATCATCGAGCGCAGGCTGCTGCTGCCCGCCGAGGGACGGCGGGATCTCGAAGCCTTGATCGTGCGACGTGTTCGACGTCTTGGCGGGGCGGCCAGGATGGCTCCGCAACTGGCCGGCCACGCCACGGTCTTGCGCCTGGCGGCACTGGGGCAAGGCGTCGCCCTGGTCCCGGAAAGCTGCGCGCCGCGCGTCAATGGCGTCGTCTATCGGCCCATCCATCGCGAGATCCTGGCCTACAACGCCGTCATCGGCAGGCGGCCGCCAAAGCCGGTCCTGCGACGTCTGCTGGGTCTGATTGAGAGGACGTGAGCGGACGTCATCGCGTGGCGGCGGCTGGTTCGAGCACCATGTCTCGTGTCACGAGGATCGTCAGCGGCAGACCGGCGCGCAGAGTCAGGGTCGGCTGCACATCGAGTTGGCGGCGAACGACCTGTTGTCCGGTCTGGTTGACGGTGTCCTGGACGCCGCGCCGCAAGGCGCGGGCCACATCGCCATCGTCATCGGAGCCCAGTTCGGCGCCGATCCCCAGCACGCTCGACAGCAAGGCGGCCTTGGCCATCTCGCCCCAGTGGGCGTCGACACCGTCCTCGAGCCCGGAGCGGCCGCCCGCATCCGCGCCGACCAGCCGGTCCAGCAGCAGGGAGCGGCCATCGGGCAGGATCAGGCGATCCCAGGCCAGCAGCACGCGTTTCTGTCCGAAGCTGACCTGGGCGTCATAGGTCCCGATCAGTCTTGAGCCCTGGGGGATCAGCAGAATCTGGCCGCTCAAGCTGTCATATACGTTGCGCGTGACCTGCGCCGACACCGGGCCCGGAAGGTCGGACCGGACGCTGGTGATCAGGGCGGCGGTGATGGTCGAGCCAGCCTGCAGCAGGTTGGGCGAGGCCGGCGGCGATAGTCTGTAGGCGCTGACCGTCTGACGATCGCCCGGTCGGTCCAGGAAGGCCTGTCTGGGCGCTGGCGGGCCGGCCGGTGGCGCGTCGAGCGCCGCCGCGAGCGGAGCCGGCGTCATGGCAACTTCAGGCCTCGCGGAGACCGGCGGCGTGCGCGCGGCCCCCGTGAAGAGCGCGCTGGCGCGGGCCGCGTCGAGGGCTTGGCGTCGCGCCTCGGAACGTTGCGTGGCGGTCGGGTCGGTGCCTGACGCTGGGCTGCCGATCGCCGGCGGATCGATGGTTTCGCCGCGCTGCTGGGCTGCCACGATGGGACGCCCTAGATCGCCGGGCAGGGGCGGCCCGAGCTTTGGGACGTCGCCATAGGTTTTCGGCGCGCCCGAGACAGCCGCCGCCGACGGTCCTGCGCTGGCTTCGGCTTGAGGGGCGGCGGGCTTCGGGGTTCGCGGTTGGAGGGCGACGACCAGGGCTCCGCCGATCGCCACGGCGGCGGCGCCCGAGAGCACGGCGATCATCGGCCGCGACAGCTGCGCCACGCGCGGTGGATCCGCGCGCAGTCGTAGCGCCTCGATGGGCGGTGGCGTCGGAGGATCCTCGTTCTTCGGATCGGCGCTCATTGCCCGGCGGCGCCTATGCGGGTGATCGTCACGCGCCTTTGCTTGCGCTTGTCGCCAAGCCGCAGTTCGGCCCGCGTGAACAGGCGATCGACCACCATCTGCCGGCCCACGACGCGATAGGCGACGAGTTCGGGCTTGCCGGCGGGGTCGAGCACGAAGAGAGGCGGCAGGTCCGTCTGCGCGATCTGCGCCGGGAAGACGATGACCACCTTGGTCCCGTTGTCGAAAACCTGGGTCGGCCGCCAAGCCGGCCGGTCGCCTGAGATCTTGTAGTCGAAATTCAAGGCGGGCGGATCGGCCACCGGCGTCGGCGCCGGCGCCGGCGCGGGCGGGGCCAGCGGCAGGACGCGCGCCCTCACGGCGATCAAGGCGTCCTGCGGATAGGTCCAGGCGACCGAGGCCATGTAGACAGCTGGATCGGCCTTCAGCTCCACATAATAGGTGCGGCGGTCTGTATTGATCACCAGGTTGGTCGCCAGGTTGGCGGCCGTGGGCTTGACCAGGACGTGGACCCGGCGCGTGTCGCCGGTTCCGCTTTCGGTGTCGCCGAGGATCCAGCGGGTGGTGTCACCCGCCGCGACCGGACCGGGTCCGATCAGTTGCTCACCCGGCTGCAGGACGAGATCGGTCACGCGGCCCGGGGCGGCATAGACCTGGTACAAGCCGCCTTCGCTCCAGGCGTAGCGCTGCACCGCGCCTTGGAAGGTGTCGCTCGCCGGCTGCACCCGGGCGGCGGCGTTGGCCGCCACGACGGGACGTTTGGGATCGCCCGCGACCGGGAAGCGGGGGGCATAGGGCCTGGGCTCGGCCTGGACCGCGCTCGCGGTCACAGCGGAAATCAGTAAAGCCGCTAACGCGGCTTTGTGCGGTTGCGGAGGCGTCATGCGGCCAACTCCTTGGACCAATCGATCGCGTGGACGAAAACCCCGAGCGGGTTCTTTTTCAGCTGCTCGGCGTTGCGGGCGGGTCGAACGACCAGGGTGAGGATCGCCGACCAGCGCTCGGTGCTGGCCAAGGCTCCGTCCTGGTAGCGGCGCTCGACCCAGGCGACCCGGAAACTGCCCGGCGAGGCGCGGATGACGCTGGAGACCTCGACCGAGATCTGGACCTTCCCGACCAGGGCGAAGGGGTCTTGGCGGCGAGCCTCGTCGTTGAGCGCCAGGGCGCCCTTCTCGCTGACAAAGTCGTAGGCCCGCAGCCAGTTCTGCCGCAGCACGATCGGGTCGGCGGGGATGGCCCGCACGTCCTCGATGAAGCGGGCCAAGTGGTAGGCCACCTGCGGATCGGTCGGCTTGTAGTCAGCCACGGCCGGCGACACCGTGCGCGCTTCGCCGAGCTTGTCGACCTCGACGACCCACGGCGTGACCGTCCCACGCGCGCCTTGCCAGACGAGGCCGCAGGCCAGCACGGTGATCACGCCGGCCTCGACCAGGGCCAGGGCCCAGACCCGCCGGCCGGTGACGGCGACCTGGCCGACCCGATCGTCCCAGGCTTGCCGGGCCCTGCGGTAGGGCGTGTCCGGTTCGGGCGTGCGGCCGTAGCGAACTTCGGGGCGCTTGAACATGCTCATCAGGATCCTTCCGAGAGGTCGACCGAGGCGCCGCCGCCGCTCTGGCTGGAGGAGGCCGCGTGACTTGCCGCCGAAGCGCCGTGGCTGATCGTCTGGGCGTGTTTCATGCGCTTGGCCCAGGCGGGCGGCGCGGCGCCCTGGCCGCCGCTGGGCGGCGCTTCGCCGGGCGGGCTGGAGCCCTGGCCCTGGCCAGCTTGTTGCTGACGGGCGGCCTCGAAGCGCGCGCCGAGCGATTGGGCCGCGCGCCGCAGCGGGCTGGCCGCCGCCGTCCCGGCCGCCTTGGCCACGCCGGCCACGCCGCCGCTCTGCATCGCGCCGGTTGCGCCGCCGGCCAGGGTGGCCGCGCCGCGCGCAGTCCCCGCAGCCAGGCCGGCCAGGCCGCCCATCGCCAAGCCCGCCGCCGCGCCGCCCGCCAGGAGCGCGCCGCCGGCCGCCGCGCCCGCCCCCACCGCCGCCCCGGCGCTCAGTTGCGGTCCGCCCGACACCAGGCCGTTGGCGAGACCCGGGGCGAACAGGCCAAGTCCCAGCAGGCACAGCGAGGCCAGGACGACGGCCAGGGCCTCTTCAATGGTGGGTTGGGCGCTGGCGAAGCTTGCGGTGAACTGCTCGAACAGTGTCGAGCCGATGCCGACCACGACGGCCAGCACCATGACCTTGATGCCCGACGCGACGACGTTTCCCAGCACGCGCTCGGCCAGGAAGGCGGTCTTGCCAAACAGGCCAAACGGCATCAGCACGAAGCCGCAGAGCGTCGTCAGCTTGAACTCGATGAGCGTCACGAACAGCTGCACCGCCAGGACGAAGAAGCTCAGCACGACGATCAGCCAGGCGATCAGCAGGACCGCGATCTGGATGAAGTTCTCGAAGAAGGCGACATAACCCATCAAGCCGGAGATCGCTTCGAGCAGCGGCCGGCCCGCGTCGATGCCAGCCTGGCCCACGCGGCCGGGACGCAGCAGGTCGGCGGCGGTGAACCCCGTGCCCGAGGCCTTCAGGCCTAACCCTGCGAAGCTCTCGAAGATGATGCGGGCCAAGCCATTCCAGTTGCCGATCAGATAGGCGAAGGCCCCGATGAACAGGGTCTTGCGGATCAGGCGGGCGATGACGTCCTCGCCTTCGCCCAGGCTCCAGAACAAAGCCGCCAGGGTGACGTCGATGACGATCAGGGTGGTGGCGATGAAAGCCACTTCGCCGCCGAGCAGGCCAAAGCCGGAGTCGATATAGGCCGTGAAGACGCCCAGGAAGCGGTCGACGACGCCGGGACCTTCCATGGTCAGCGCTCCGAGGTCTTGGACAGGCCGAGGAACCGGCGGCGCTGATCGGCCCAGGCCCGCAGACAGGCCGGTTCACGCGCGCCGGTTTCACCCAGGCCCTGGCAGCGTTCGAGTTCGGCGCGTGCCGGATCGGCAGTGTTGGTGACTGGCTTCGTCGCGACGGGCGCGGGCGGCGGCGCGTGGTGGCGCGTCTGCAGGGCCGCCACGAGGAGCGCCAGCACGGCAAAGCCGATCGCGGCCAGCCGGAAGGTGAGGGCCGAGGTCACGGCCGGGCCGGCGAGCCATTGAACATCTGGGCCGAGCCCGGCTGGTAGCCGGCCCCGGGCGTCAGGAACCGGCGCAGTTGCTCGCGGGCCTGGTCCTGGGCCGCCGCGCGCTGGGCCGCCTCCAGGGTCTGGGCGCGGCCCTGCGCGGCCAGCAGGGTGGTGAGGTCCGACAGCTGCTGGGATTGCAGGGCCAGGAGCTGGTTGCCGGCCTGGGCGGCTTGCAACGCGCCGCTGGCCGACTGGCTGGCCGAGACCAGGGCGCTCATCTCCTGGCGCGCGTCGTCGAGGTTGCCGACCACGCCGGCCTGGATCTTCAGGGCGTCCTTGAACGCCCCGACGCTGTTGGCCCACCGCGACTGGGCGCCGGCGACCAGCGCCTGGTCGCTGGCGGTGAGGTCGGCGGGGCGATAGGCGGCCTTGAACGCGTCCTCGATGGCCGAGACGTTGAACGCCAGCTGCTGGGCCTGATCGATCAGGGCCCGGGTGCGCTGCAATTGGCGCTGGAGCGAGGCCAGGGCGGAATAGGGCAGGTTCGTGAGGTTGCGCGCCTGGTTGACCAGCGACTGGGCCTGGTTTTGCAGCGCGGTGATCTGGTTGTTGATCGACTGCAGCGTCCGGGCCGCGGTCAGCACGTTCTGGGCGTAGTTCGACGGGTCAAAGACCGTCAACTGCGCCTGGACGGGGGCGGCGATCGTCAGGGCGGGCGCGGCCAGCAGGACGGCCAGCAGCGCACGCCGGCAAGGGCGGGGGCTCATGATTGTGGCTCCGGGGGGATGGACTCGGGGGGCGGAGACTCCGATGGGCGTGGCGCCAGCGGCAGGGAGGCCAGGAGATCGGCTGCCCAGTCGAGGTCGCGGGCGCGCAGCCAGGCTTGGGCGAAGCCGTCCTTGCCGCTTTCCGCCAGAACGCGAGTGATCAGGGCCTGATCGGTCTTGGAGGAGGCGGCCGCGAAGGCCAGGGCCACTTCGCCAAGCCCCAGGTCGAACAGGCGGTCGCCGTCTGGGGACTGGCAGTAGTAGTCGCGCTTGGGCGTCGCGCGGCCGAGGATCTCGATCTGGCGGGCGTTGAGGCCAAAGCCCGCATAGATCTGGGCGATCTGCGGTTCGAGCGCCCGGGCGTTGGGAAGGAAAACCCGGGTCGGGCAGCTTTCGATGATCGCCGGCGCGATCGCATTGTCCTTGATGTCGGCCAGCGACTGGGTGGCGAAGATGACGCTGGCGTTCTTCTTGCGCAGGGTCTTGAGCCATTCGCGCAACTGCTGGGCAAAGCCGGGATCGTCCAGCGCCAGCCAGCCCTCATCGACGATGACCAGGGTGGCCCGTCCATCCAGGCGGCGCTCAAGGCGATGGAAGAGGTAGGCCAGCACGGCGGGCGCGCCGGGCGAACCGATCAGACCCTCGGTCTCGAACGCCTGGACGTCGCCGTGTCCCAGGCTCTCGCCCTCGGCGTCGAGCAGCCGGCCAGACGCGCCGCCCACGCAATAGGGCTGCAGGGCCAGCTTCAGGGCGTTGACCTGCAACAGAGCGGCCAGGCCGCTGAGCGTGCGCTCCTCGACGGGCGCGGAGGCCAGGGCCCCGAGCGCCGACCACAGGTGGTCGCGGACCTGAGGCGTGATCGCCGCGCCTTCGCGCGCGAGCAGGGCGGCCAGCCAGTTGGTGGCCCAGGCCCGTTCGTCCAGATCGTCGATCGCCGCCAGGGGCTGGAGCGCAGGTGCGCCGCCGCCGCCCTGGCCGGCTTGGCCGCCCAGATCATGCCAGTCGCCGCCCATGCCCAGGGCGGCGGCGCGGATCGAGCCGCCGAAATCGAAGGCGAAGACCTGGGCGCCGGCATAGCGGCGGAAGGACAGGGCCATCATCGCCAGCAGCACCGACTTGCCCGCGCCGGTCGGTCCCACCACCAGGGTATGGCCGACGTCCCCGACATGCAGACTGAAGCGGAACGGCGTGGCCCCGTCGGTGCGGGCGTGCAGCAGCGGCGGCGCGGCCAGGTGTTCATCGCGCGCCGGCCCGGCCCACACCGCCGACAGCGGCATCATGTGCGCCAGGTTGATTGTCGAGATCGGCGGCTGGCGGACATTGGCGTAGACCTGCCCCGGCAGGCCGCCAAACCACGCCTCGACGGCGTTGACGGTCTCGGCGATCACCGTGAAATCGCGACCCTGGATCGCCTTCTCGACCAGCCGCGCCTTCTCGGCCGCCGCCTGCGGATCGCGGTCGCTGACCACCACCGTGGCGGTGACGAAGGCCTGGCCAATGTCGTCGACCCCGAGGTCCTGCAGCGCCGCGTCAGCGTCGGCCGCCTTGTTGGCCGCGTCGGAGTCGACCAGGGCCGAGGCCTCGTTGGTCATCACCTCCTTGAGGATCGCGCCGATCGATTTGCGCTTGGCGAACCATTGGCGGCGGATGCGCGACAGCAGGCGCACCGCGTCGATCTTGTCGAGCATCAGAGCTCGGGTCGTCCACCGGTACGGAAAGGCCAGGCGGTTGAGGTCGTCGAGGATCCCGGGAAAGGTCGCGCTCGGGAAACCGACGATGGTCAGGACCCGCAAATACTGGTCGCCGAGTCGGGGCTCCAGGCCGCCGCTCAGCGGCTGGGTGGCCAGGAGGACATCCAGGTGCATCGGCGTCTCGGGCACGCGCACGGTCTGGCGGGTGTCGGTGATCGCCCCATGCAGGAACGACAGCGTCTCCTGGTCATCCAGCCACGCCGCCTGCGGCATGAAGGTCTCGACCAACTGGAGCACGCGGTCGGTGCGCTGGATGAACCCCTTGGCCTGCTCCCAGGCATCGACGCCGCGACGGGCGCGGCCTTCGATCATCAGGCCCTCGACCCGGGCCGCGTCCTCGGCGGGTGGTCGCCAGACCAAGGTCAGGAAATAACGGCTCTCGAAATGACTGCCGGCCTCGGCGAATTGCTCGCGCCGTTCCAGGTCGACCAGCGCCGAGGCGGCATCGGGGAACAGGCCTTGGGGATAGCCGTCGGCGCGGTCGCGGCGGGCCTCGATAAACAACGCCCAGCCAGACCCCAGGCGGCGCAAGGCATTGTTGAGCCGGGCGGTAGCGGCGACCAGTTCCGACGGCGTGGCGCTGTCGAGGTCCGGCCCCCGAAACCGCGCCGTCCGCTGCAGGCTGCCATCCTTGTTGAGGATCACGCCCTTGGCCACGAGCGCCGCCCAGGGCAGGTAATCGGCCAGCAGGGGCGTCGGCGCGCCATAGGCGGAGAGCGGCATCATCGCCGTCAGGTCCGCAGGTAGGCCGGATAGCGCAGGTGCCGGCGCGCCACCTCGAAGACCTGCGCGTCGCGCCGCGCCGCCCACGCCGCCGCCAGATGGCCGATCGCCCAGATGACCAGCCCCGCGAGCCAGAGCCGCAGCCCAAGACCCAGGGCCGCGGCCAGGGTGCCATTGGCGATGGCCACCGTGCGCGGCGCGCCGCCCAGCAGGATCGGCTCGACCAGGGCCCGATGCACCGGCGCGAAATAGCCGCTCGGCGGGCTGAGTTCGGGGGCGGCGCTCACGCGATCAGCGCTCCGCCGCCGAACGAGAAGAAGCTGAGGAAGAAGCTGGAGGCGGCGAACGCGATCGACAGGCCAAAGACGATCTGGATCAGTCGGCGAAAGCCCCCGGAGGTGTCGCCAAACGCCAGGGCCAGGCCCGTGGTGATGATGACGATCACCGCGATGATCTTGGCCACCGGGCCTTCGATCGACTCCAGGATCGACTGCAGGGGCGCTTCCCATGGCATGGAAGAGCCGGCCGCGCGGGCGGGGGCGGCATAGACCAGCCCCAGGGCGGTCACGGCCGCGCAGCCGAGGCGGTTGAGCATCGCGCCGGCCAGCAGGCGGCGCTTATGGCGTGCGGCGGCGACCGCGGCGGGCGCGTTGATCGGGATCATGTCGGATCTCCAAGCGGGGTGAGGGCGTAGTCGCCGTCGGCCAGGCCGTGGACGGCGGAGAGCTCGGTCAGGCGGCGCTGGGCGCCGCGGCCGACGAGCACGGCGACGAGGTCGATGGTTTCGGCGATCAGGGCGCGCGGGACGGTGACGACGGCTTCCTGGATCAGTTGCTCAAGCCGGCGCAGCGCGCCCAGGGCGGAGCCGGCGTGCAGCGTGGCGACGCCGCCCGGATGGCCGGTGCCCCAGGCCTTGATCAGGTCCAGCGCCTCGGGCCCGCGAACCTCGCCGATGATGATGCGGTCGGGGCGCAGTCGCAGGGTCGAGCGCAGCAGCTCCGTCAGCGAAGCGACGCCGTCCTTGCTGCGCAGGGTCACCCGGTTGGCGACCGCGCACTGCAGCTCGGCGGTGTCTTCGATCAGGGCGATCCGCTGGCCGGTGTCAGCGAGCTCGGCCAGCAGGGCGTTGGTCAGGGTGGTCTTGCCGCTCGACGTGCCGCCGGCGATCAGGATGTTGCGTCGCTCGGCGACCGCGGCGCGCAGGAGGGCGGCCTGGCCCGGACGCATGATCCCGGCGGCGACATAGGCGTCCAGGAGGATGATCTGACCGGCGGGCTTGCGGATGGCGAAGGTCGGCGCGGCGACGACCGGCGGCAGCAGGCCCTCGAACCGCTCGCCGCTCTCAGGCAGTTCGGCCGAGACCCGGGGGGAGGCCGCATGGACCTCGGCGCCGACATGGTGGGCGACCAGGCGGATGATCCGCTCGCCGTCGTCGAACGCCAGGCGCCGGCCGGTGTCGGCCAGGCCCGACCCCAACCGGTCCAGCCAGAGCCGGCCATCCGGGTTCAGCATGATCTCGACGACGTCGTCGGCGGCGAGCCAGGCGCCGATCTCCGGACCCAGGGCCGTGCGCAGCATGCGAGCGCTGCGGACGGCGGATTCGCTTCGGATCGGGTGCAGCGTCACGGTCAGCCTCGACGAGGTCCCGGCGATGGCCAGGGTTCGGGGCTAGACAGAAAGCGCCGTGAATCCGGCGCGGCAACAAGGGTTTAGGGGCTGTCGTAGGCTGGCGTGCAAAGACAGGCGCTAGCGAAGGTGGCGGGGCCGGCCGACGTGGCTCAACCGTAGCGCTTGTCGCGAAAGGCGCCCGGCTTTAGCCTTCCTCGCGGAGGCCCCGATGGATTTCGCCGATAAGATGCGTGTGCTGGTCAGCGTCGAACTGGCCGCGGCCAATCGTGATCCCGAACGCCTGACGCAAGTGATCGACCACCTGGCCGAACTGTTGGGCATGGCTCTCGTGGTGGCCTACCGCGATGACCGCGGGGCCCTCGACCGCGCCTCCACGGCTCTGGAGGGGATCATCCATGGCCACGCGGTGCTCAAGCTCGAAGCGCTGAAGGCCCTTGGCCTGGACGACCTGCGCGAATGATCTAGATCGTGTCCAGGTCCGGCGGCGCGGCCGTGGCGGCGATATCCTCTGAGAGCGTCTTGCCCTTGGCGATCCGCCGGCCCAGCGCCGTCAGGTAGTTCTCGTAGCGCTCGCGTCCCTTGACCTGCTGGGCGGCCAGCGCCGCCTCCGGCAAGGCCAGGGTGTTGGCCAGCCAGAACCGCACGAACAGGCCCAGGGCCTCGTTCGAGATCGTGGCCTGGTGCTCGATGCGGTCGGCTTGGCGTGACAGGCGGTCGAGCCGCCGGCTCAGCGCCGCCTCGAGCTGCTCGCTGTTGTCCGGCGACAGGAACGAGGCCAGGGCGGTCTCGACGACCAGGGCTTGCGAAACCCGTTTGCGGATTGCGTATTCGGCCAGACGTCCGGCCAGGCTCGGCGGCAGGCGGAAGGTATGCTTGGTCCTCATTGCTATTCAGAGCTCCAGTCCGTCATCGGGGTCGAGCGAAGCCTGCCGGGCCAGGCTGCCCAGCCGATGGTCCAGCCGCCGGGCGCGCGCCGCGGCCTCCTCGGCATCGGTTTCGCCGTCATCGAAACTGAACTCGGCGACCGGCCGGGCCGGCTCCGTGAGGTCGGGCTCCAGGCTCAGGGCTCGCGGGTTGGGCCCTTCGGCGTCCTGATCGTCCGTTGGCGGATCAAGGCGTTGTTCGGGGGGCGGCGATTGTGCGATCAGCACTCGCCCCGTCCAGCCATCGGCCAATGGAGTGGCGGGTCGCCAGGGCGCGGGTGGATCCAGAACTCGGGCCACCAGCCGCGCGTCCGTGAAATAGCGCGCCTTGCTGGCCCGGATCGGTGGTGTGCCCGACAGCATCACCACCTCCTCGTCCGGCGGCAATTGCATGACCTCGCCGGGCGTCAGGAGCGGCCGGGGCGACTCGGCCTTGGAGACCATCAGATGGCCCAGCCACGGGGAGAGGCGATGGCCCGCATAGTTGCGCATCGCCCGCTCTTCGGTCGCCGTGCCCAGGGCCTCGGACACCCGCTTGGCCGTGCGCTCGTCGTTGGTCGCGAAACTCACCCGGACGTGACAGTTGTCGAGGATGGCGTTGTTGGGCCCATACGCTTTCTCAATTTGATTGAGCGATTGGGCGATCAAAAATGCCTTCAAGCCGTAGCCGGCCATGAAGGCCAGGGCGCTCTCGAAGAAGTCCAGCCGCCCCAAGGCTGGAAATTCGTCGAGCATCAGCAGCACCCGCTGGCGACCGGCGCTGCCCTCCAACTGTTCGGTCAAGCGACGGCCGATCTGGTTGAGCAGCAGGCGCACCAGCGGCTTGGTCCGGCTGATGTCCGAGGGCGGCACCACCAGATAGAGGGTGCAAGGACCGCCTTCGACAAGATCGGCGATCCGCCAGTCGCAGCGCTGCGTCACCTGGGCCACCGTAGGGTCGCGATAGAGACCCAGGAACGTCATCGCCGTGCTCAGCACCCCTGAGCGTTCGTTGTCGCTCTTGTTCTTGAGTTCACGCGCCGCGCTGGCGACGACAGGATGCGGCCCGTCCTCCCCCAGGTGCTGGGTGGCCATCATCGCATCAAGCGTCTGCTCGATGGTCCGCTGCGGATCGGACAGGAAGGCCGCGACCCCGGCCAGGGTCTTGTCCTGCTCGGCATAGAGGACGTGGAGAATGGTTCCGACCAGCAGCGAGTGGCTGGTTTTTTCCCAGTGGCTGCGCTTGTCGAGCGAACCTTCCGGATCGACCAGAATGTCGGCCACGTTTTGAACGTCCCGCACCTCGAAGACGCCGCGCCGGATCTCCAGCAGGGGATTGTAGGCCGACGACTCGGGGTTGGTCGGATCAAACAGCAGGACCTTGCCGAACTTCGCGCGAAAGCCGGACGTCAGGGTCCAGTTCTCCCCCTTGATGTCATGGACGATCGCCGAGCCCGGCCAGGTCAGCAGGCTTGGCACGACAAGCCCGACCCCCTTGCCCGAGCGCGTGGGGGCAAAGCACAGCACATGCTCGGGACCGTCATGGCGCAGATAGGTCTTGTTGATCTGCCCCAGGATCACACCGTCGGGGCCGAGCAGGCCAGCGGCGCGGACCTCACGTGGGATCGCCCACCGCGCGGTGCCAAACGCGCTGGATTTCCCGGTCTCCCGAGCCCGCCAAACCGCCATGGCGATGGCCGCGACGATGGACAGCAGGCCGCCCGAGACGGCGATGGCCGCGCCCTTCAGGAAGATGCGCGGCGCATAGGCGTCGTAGACGAACCACCACCAGAAGAAGGCGGGCGGCGGATAGAGCCGACGGTCGCCGATGACGAACCACGGCGCGCCAAGTTCGGGCTGGTAGTTCAGGGCATGGGCCGTCCACTGGGTCGCGCCCCAAGTGGTCGCCAGGACCAGCGCGAAGACGACGATCAGCGGCGCCCACAGGATGCGTGTCGCCGACATGCGAACCCTCGGCCGAAAACGGCCAGGATCAGAGCCGGGGAACCAGGCGCAAGGGCGCGGATCGGCGCCGGGGGAAGACGGCGGTCCTGGCGTGCAAAGACAGGTGCTGGCGCAGTTCGGCTCGTGGAGAGGTCGCCGCGTTTTTGACGCCGGCGGCCCATGGCGTTAGGTCAGGCGCAGCGGATCCCGGTCGGGGAGCCCAGCGGCATGTCCAAGCGCTCGCGCCAAAACCCTGGGGGTCCTCGCACGGCCTTTCCAACTCCCCGACTGCACGCTGCTGGCCAACAGCGCTTGTCAGGGGCGTGGCGCTGACGCGACCCGCCACTGGCCTCGACCCGCCGTCCGCGCCTGCGCCTCAGCCTCGGCATAGACGCCCTTGCTGTAGCGGCGATATTCGGTCGCGAAGCCAGACCGGATCAGGGCAGCGTTGAGGTCGGGACTGGCGTCCGACCAGCACCGGGCCACGAAGCGTCCATAGCGGTCGTGATCGACGACGCGGCAGCCGACACGCCCCCGGGTCAGGCGCACCAGTTCGTCTCGCGCCTCGTAGGCGAAGGGCTGGGCCGGCTTCTGGCCGCGCCGGACCTCCGGCGCATCGACGCCAAACAGGCGCACGCGGTCGGCGCCGCACCGCAGGGTGTCGCCGTCATGCACCTGGGGCGCAGTGCAGGCGATGATGGCGGCGGTGATGAGGGCTGCGGGCATGGGCGACGTCTAGCCGATGGCCGCCAGCAGCGCCTCACATCTGGCCTTGAGCGCGGACGGCGGCGGACGCGACGCCAACCATTCGCCAAAGGCCGTGATCAAGGTTTGATGCGCAGAGGGCCATCCCTTGGCGCGGACCAGCTCGGCAAAAATGGTCTGGGCGCGAACGTGCGGCACGGGCGCGCTCATCAGGGTACGGCAAAGCTTCCTTGCGGAAGCCAGGGCCTCGGGGCGGCTGACGGTCATGGCACTCTCAAGCTGGCGGTCGCCTCCGTGACGTATGGCGCGCCCATCGTCAAAGGGATCTTGCAACGGCCGCAAGCCGGAGGCCTCGGGCGGGCGATCATGGCGCGGCGATGATCCGGCGCTGGCCGACGACCAAGGTGTTGCCCACGCCGCCGTCCAGCACCGAGAGGGTCTTGGTGTCCAGTCCAGCGGCTTGCAGGATTCGGCAGATGCGGCGTACCGACAGAGAGCCTGGAGTGTCGGCCACGTTCCAGATCACGCGGCCCGTGGGGGTCAGGGCGCGATAGAGCAGTTGCCCCATGTCGGCGGCGAGCATCGAGGATGGGATTTCGACACCCTGGAAGACGTCGATGGCGATCGCATCCCATGTCCGCCCCATCGCGCGCAGGAAGTCCGCCGCGTCCGCCTGGACGCAACGCACAGCATCGGGAAGGCCGAACCAGCGGCGCGCGATCTCGAAGGCCGGCCCCCAGATATCCACCGCGGTAACGGTCGCGCCGCGGCGGTGGAGTTTGGTGGCCAAGGCGCCGCCGGCCACGCCGAGAATGAGCGTTTCTTCCGCCGATGACAGAGCCTCGACCATCGCGTCGACATAGGTCAGGAGATTGTCTCCCCGCGCATCGACCTGCGTGTAGAGAACCGCGCCATCATAATAGGATCGCGCGCCGTCGACGCGCGATTGCGTCACCCGGACGCGCTGGCGGCCGTCACAGAGTTCTTGCAGCACAATCACGCGTCGAGCGCTCCGACCAGAGGTTGGTCCTGTCAGGTTGAGGGCGGCGCGGGCGCGACGCGGGGAGATGCCGGTATAGGCCTTTTGAGGGCCAACGGTGGGACGCAAGTCCAGACTCAAGGAGCCGAGCTTGTTGGTTTCGCGGGTTGCGGGAATGCGTTGGCTCCGTCGGGTTCTGTTGACGGTGATCGAGACCTTCGCGCCGGGCGAGCGCGAAACGCAGTCACCGATCGCGAAAACTCCTCACAAAGGGGCCGATTTGCGAAGTTTCATCACCGGCGCGCTTGAATTGACGACGCACTCAGGCGGCAAATCCGGAGGACCCGTCCTGGCGTCCGCGTTCCCCTTCGAGAAGGTCTCCGCCCCGATCCGCAGTACGTCCGAAGCAGGGATTTTCACGCGATCGCGCGTCTATGCGCAATCAACGAGTGCTCTTCCAATGTTCCGATACGACATCGTCGAAGCATCGATGGGGCGACCGCGACCCTGGTGACGTTCGAGGCGTCGGCGATCAATTGTCCGCTCAGGAAGCCCGCTTACTCGGTCTCGTCGGCCATGGCGCGCACCAGATCGAGGATCTGCCGCCGGACACGGCCCTTTCCAATTTTCGGGAAAATCTCGGCCAATTCCATGCCTTCGGGAGTGCTCAGGAAGTTGGTGATGATCCGATGGGCGGCCTCGCCGACATCGTCGCTCTCATCGGTGACAGGGTCGGCGAGCCCGTCGAAGAAGTACGACACCGGAACCTGAAGCGTCCTGGCGATCTCGTAGAGCTTGGACGCGCTGACCCGATTGGCGCCGCGCTCGTACTTCTGGACCTGCTGAAAGGTCAGCTTGAGCGCGTCGGCCAGATGTTCCTGGCTGACGCCGAGCATCTTGCGGCGCATGCGAACGCGACCGCCGACATGGAGATCGACCAGGTTGGGGGTTCGAGCTTCGGGGATAGAGGTCAAGTATCGGCTCCGTCGGTTTCAGCTCGGAAAGGCCACGCGATCACAGGGCAGCGGTTCAGCGGAAGAACGGCTTGCGCTGCTGCATTTCAAGCCCGTTCTCCAATGAAGCTGTATCGGGGGCGGATTTCGACGGGTCCGGATCGTTCCGTCATGCTGCCTGGATGGCCAAGTACGATCCCCTGTGCGGACATTTGCGTCGCCAACGGCACGCCGAGTTCGAACTAACCTTCGCCGAGATCGAACGCATCCTCGGGGCCATGCTCCCCAAAAGCGCCGACCGGCCGCAATGGTGGGCGAACGTGACTGACCCCGACACGACCCATGTGCAGCGGAAGGCCTGGCGCGAGGCCGGCTATGACGCCTTCCTTCTCGTCGGCAAGGACCGCGTGAGGTTCAAGCGATCAGGTTAGCAAGGCCCGGCAGTTCAGAGGCCATCCATCCTAAAGTCATCATGCCCTTAGCGACTTGATCAGGCCGCCAAGACTCCGGCGACCTGATCGTCATGGCTGACTTAGGCGCTCTTGGCGCGCGCCTTCGTGGTCTTGGCTGGCGTCTTGGCCTTGCGACCGCCTTGCCCAAGACCGAGGGCCTTGGCCATCGCGCTACGCGCTTCACTGTAGGCCGGCGCCGTGGTCGGGTAGTCGTTGGGCAGTCCGAACCTGGCCTTGTACTCGGCGATCGTCACGCCGTGCGTGGTCAGATGGCGCTTCAAGGTCTTGTAGGGCTTGCCGTCCAGGAAGCTGATCAGAGCGTCGGGCGTGATGCTCTTGCGGATCTGGCTGGCGGTCGGCTTGACGGTTTCATCGGTCGTTTCAAGCACCGGGGCCTCGGCGCCGGACAGCGCGGCGTGAACGGTCTTGATCAGGCCGGGCAGATCCGCGACCGCCACAGCGTTGTTGCCGACAAAGGCGGCGACCACATCGGCGGTCAAACCGATCATCGCGGCGTTCTTCTCATCCATGGTCCAGCCCTTAAGAAATAGAAGCTTGACCGTTGCACTGAACGGATCGTGTTCACAACCGACACTGCAGTCGAAAATGAAAACCCTGGGCCAGGGGGCAGGAGCTGCCTCAAGTGCATGCCGAGCCCGGGCTCAGCCAACCACCTAGTCGTCGAAAAGTTTTCCACCACATGCAGCCAAACGGCTCCGTCTGCGCGGCCGAGGTCATTAAACAGGGGCGTGCGTTCGAATTGGCTGTCGGCCAACGTTTTTGCGGAGGCTATGTCAGGCGGATTTTGGCAGCAGCTTGCTGCCAATTTGCTTCCTACGATGAAGGGCCGGAAGGTCTATAAGGCTGGGCCCCATCGACGGGTCAATCGTCGATCCTCTGGCGGCGGCGGCCCACCACGCGCGCGTTTTTGCATTCAACAAGGTTTCGCTCGTCCCAGGCTTCCAGTTCCCTGACGGGATAAAGGACAGCCTTTCCAATCTTCAAGAAGGACGGTCCGATGCGTAGCGCCCGCCAATTCTCCAAGGTGCCGGCAGAGACGAGGCCGCGATACCGCGCGGCGACCTCCTCCGTCGTCAGCAGCATTGAAGCCAGGTCGTTCGTCGAGCTACGCGCGCCGCAGGCGCTGCATCCAGCCTTTTCGTTTTCATTCTCAGACAAGCCATCCCCCGCCATGAAGCGCACTATTCACCAATAACGCGTGAGAGGAGCGCAGCCCCGGCAGTGCGATCTCTGGCAACCCTGGAGATGGTTGGTGCGTGATCCCGGCTTGTCGCGACAAGCCGATCCGAAACAGCTCTGCCTTCACCATGCCCGTCCTTTTTGAGCGTGCGACGGGCGTTGACAGGCCAGGACTGGCCACGTCTATTGCCGACATGGGGATCGCGATCTCCCCATGAGGCGACATGCCAAAGCATCGCGTCCTGCTCGCTTTCGAGGACGCCCATGCCTGCCCCAAACACCATCACCCCCGATAAACTGGCGCGCCTGATAGGCGGGCCAAGACAGCCGACACTGATCGATGTGCGGACTGACGCGCAGTTCGCCGTCGATCCTCGTCTGGTCCCCAGCGCGCGGCGGCGCGCCGTCGAGGCCGTGAGCGTTTGGTCCGGCGAGATCGGTGACGAGATGGTCGTCGTCCTCTGCCAGGACGGCGGCGCCGCCAGCCACGGTGTCGCCGCCTGGCTTAGACAGACTGGGCGCGAGGCCGAAGCTTTGGAGGGGGGCGTGGCGGCCTGGTCCGCGGCGGGCCTGGCCAGGGTCGATTCTGGCAAGCTGCCGCCGCTCGACCCAGCCGGACGCACCGTCTGGGTCACCCGAGCGCGACCCAAGGTCGACCGGATCGCCTGCCCCTGGCTGATCCGCCGGTTCGTCGATCCTACCGCCGTCATCCTGTTCGTCCCGGCGCCAGAAGTCCTGGACGTCGCCTTGCGGTTCGGCGCCGCCCCGTTCGACATCGAGGGCGAAGGGGTGTTCTGGAGCCATAGGGGCGATCTCTGCACCTTCGACGTCATGGTCGAGGAACTGGGACTGGCGGGTCTGCCAGCCCTTGCCGAACTTGCGGTCATCGTGCGCGGCGCCGACACCGGGCGGCTGGACCTAGCCCCCGAAGCGCCGGGGCTGCTCGCCGCATCGCTGGGTCTATCGCGGCTCTACACCGACGATCATGAGCAGTTGGAAGCGGGGATGCTGCTCTACGACGCCTTCTATCGCTGGCGTCGCGACGCGGCGGATGAAACCCACAACTGGGAATCCCACAAGCCGGCCAAGCCGGGCGCCGCCGGTGACCGACGCCGTCGTGGACGTTGGCGGGGCCGCCCCTGGTCCCGGTTCGCAAGCCGCCGCCGTATCCTTGCGCCAGGCGTTCCCCGTCTGGCTGCGCATCGCCTGCCTGTCGTTCGGCGGACCCGCCGGCCAGATCGCCCTGATGCACCGCGTGCTGGTCGATGAGAAGGCGTGGATCGAGGAGGGCGCCTATCTGCGCGCCCTCAACTTTTGCACCCTGCTGCCGGGCCCCGAGGCCCAGCAACTGGCCACCTATGTCGGCTGGAAGATGCACGGCGTGCGCGGCGGCCTGGTGGCCGGAGGCCTGTTCATCCTGCCCGGCGCCCTGGTGATCCTGGCCCTGTCGCTGCTCTACGCCTACGCCGCCGATCTGGGACCGGTCGCCGCCGCCTTCCTCGGGGTCAAGGGCGCGGTGCTGGCCATCGTCGTCGAGGCGCTGCTGCGGGTCTCCAGGCGCGCGCTCAACGCTCCGGTCAAGTGGATCATCGCCGGCGCGGCCTTCGTCGGCCTGTTCGTGCTGCGCCTGCCGTTCCCGCTGATCATCGCCGCCGCGGCCCTGGCCGGTACCGTGCTGGCGGCGTGGCGGCCGGAAGCGCTACGGCTGAAACCGCCGCCAGTCGACGTGCCGCCGCTGCCGAGCCTGAAGGGACTGATCGCGCGCACCGGGCGCACGGTCCTGGTCTGGGGCGCGATCTGGGCCGCGCCGATGATCGTGATCCTGCTGGTCTTGGGGCCGCATCACGTGCTCTTCGAGATCGGCGCCTTCTTCTCGAAGCTGGCGATGGTCACGTTCGGCGGCGCCTATGCGGTGCTGTCCTACATGGCCCAGGAAGCGGTGCAGACCCATCACTGGTTGGCCGCCCGCGAAATGGTCGACGGCCTGGGCCTGGCCGAGACCACGCCGGGCCCGCTGATCCTGGTCACCGAATATGTCGGCTTCCTGGCGGCCTTTCGCGCGCCGGCGCCGTTCACGCCCCTGGTCGCGGGCCTGCTGGGCGCGGGGATCACCCTTTGGGTGACCTTCGCGCCCTGCTTCCTGTGGATCTTCGCCGGCGCGCCGTTCATCGAGCGTCTGGAGCACGCCCGCCGGCTGCAGGGCGCGCTGGCCGCGATCACCGCCAGCGTGGTCGGCGTCATCGCCAATCTGACCCTGTGGTTTGGACTGCATGTGCTGTTTGCGCGGTTCGACACCCTGGCCTTGCCATGGGGTTCGGCTTCGATCCCCGACATGATGAGCCTGGACGGCGAGGCGCTGGCGCTCAGCCTCGTCGCCGGGGGGCTGCTCTTTGGCCTTCATGCCGGGGTCCTCAGAACCCTGGCGGCCTGCGTGGCCTTGGCGTTGCTCCTCCACGGACTCGGCTTTTGACACTTTCCCTTTGCTTCATCGGAGACCTCACATGACCGCTCATCTGGATCGCCGTCAGATCTTCGCCGCCGGCGCGGTCGCGGCCATGGCCGCCACGAGCGCCCAGGCCCAGACGCCCGCCGCCAAGCCGGCGGCGTCGTTCAGCCCCGCCCCGACGCCCTTGCCGTTCGACCCCAAGGCCGTCGTGGGCCTGTCGGAAAAGCTGCTCGTCAGCCATCACGACAACAACTATGTCGGCGCGGTCAAACGCCTGGGCGCCATCGAGGGCCAGCTGGCGGGCCTGGATCCGGCCACCGCCCCGGGCTTCCTGATCAACGGCCTCAAGCGTGAAGAGCTGATCGCCTGGAATTCGATGATCCTGCACGAGCTCTATTTCGCGGGCCTGGGCGCGCCCAGCCGGCCTGGCGCGGCCCTGGCCGCCGCCATCGAGCGCGACTTCGGCAGCGACGCGCGCTGGCGCGCCGAGTTCGCCGGGACCGGCAAGGCGCTCGGCGGCGGCTCGGGCTGGGTGCTGCTGACCTGGAGCCACCGCGACAATCGCCTGGTCAACACCTGGGCCGCCGACCACACCATGACCCTGGCGGGCGGCGCGCCGCTGCTGGCGCTCGACATGTACGAGCACGCCTATCACATGGACTACGGCGCCAAGGCCGGGGCCTATGTTGACGCCTTCATGGCCGCCATCGACTGGAAGAACGCCGACAAGGTCTTCGCTCGCGCCGCGGCCTAGCGGAGCGCGCCAACCGCAAGGCCCAGGCATGAAGCCGTTCGCCCTGTCGCTCGTCCTACTCGTCCTGACCGGTCCTGGCGCGTGCGCGCCGAGACCCTCGCCGACGTCCGAGCCGCTGGTTTTGGACCAGACGATCCCGCTGCCGGGTGTGGTCGGGCGTATCGACCACCTCGCCGTCGACCTGGTCCATCGGCGGGTGTTCGTCGCCGAGCTGGGCAATGGAACCGTCGAGGCGATCGACATGGCCACCGGCCGACCAACGGGCCGGATCTCCGGTCTGAGCGAGCCGCAGGGCCTGGCCTACCTGCCCGATCGCGATGAACTGGCGGTGGCCAGCGGCGGCGACGGCACGGTGCGGTTCTATCGCGGCGGCGATCTCGTGCCCGTCGGCGTCGTCACGGTTGGCGGCGACGCCGACAATCTGCGCTTGACCGCGGCCGGCCAGGTGGTGGTCGGCTATGGTGACGGCGCCCTGGCGGTGATCGACCCGGGGTCGCGCAAGGTTATCTCGACCGTGACCTTGCCGGTTCATCCTGAAGGCTTTCGCCTGGCCGGCGACCAGGCCTTCGTCAATCTGCCAGACGCCCGCAAGATCGCCCTGGTCGATCTGGCCGCCGGCCGGATCTCCGCCACCTGGCCTGCCGAGCATCGCTGGAACTATCCCATGGCCCTGCGAGAAGAACGGCCGCAGATCGCCGTCGTCTACCGGTTGCCGGCCCGCTTGCAACTGCGCGACGCCGGCGATGGTAGCGTCGCCCTCGATACGAAGACCTGCGGCGACGCCGACGACGTCTTCTTCGACCCGCCCCGCGACCGCCTCTATGTGATCTGCGGGGCGGGGACTATTGACGTGGTCGCTGCGAACGGGGCGGCGGCGTCGCGGAAGGTCGCCACCCGTTCCGGCGCGCGGACCGGCCTGTTCGTGCCCGAATGGGACCGGCTGCTGGTGGCGGCCCGGGCCGGGGTCGGCGACGCCGCCCTCCTGGTCTATCGGCCAGCGGCCTAGGGGCGTCCGGCGCCGACCCACCGGCCGATCAGCTTTCCGGCGAAACGATGGACGACGCCGAACAGCGTCAGTTTGGCGATGACCACAATAACGACCGCGCCGACGAGCGCCGCGGTCAGCGTAGGCGACAGCGCATGAGGCATGCGCCACAGCGACATCGCCGCGCCGATGTGCAGAGCGACCAGGCCGCCGAGGGCCAGGAGCCCAAAGCCCGCCACGACAGCGGCGTGGCCGTGACCCCTGGGCCGGGCCTGGGCGGCCTGGTGCGCGGCGATCGTCTGCGTCGCGCCGGCGACCACGAAGTCGAGGCCCTTGGCGCCGACCGGGCCCCAAGCCGTCTCGAAGCCTGCGGCCTTCAGATCGGCGACGATCGCGTCGATCTGGATGAAGCCGTGGGGGTGGAAATGGTCGATGGCGCTGCGCCGCGACGCCCTGGGCGGGCCAAAATCGACCAGCAGGGCGCGGCCGTCCGGCTTCAAGACCCGCCGGATCTCCTGGGCCATCGTCCGCCGCACGGCCGCGGGCACGTGATGCAGCATGAAGGTGGAGATCACCACGTCGAAGCTTGCGTCCGGGTAGGGCATGGCCTGGACCGCGCCCTGGGTCAGGGTGAGCGTGACGCGAGCGCGGCGGGCCTTGGCGCCGGCGCGTTCGAGCATCTGCGGAGACGGATCCAGGCCGTGGACCGATCCTGACGCTCCGACGCGCCGCTTGGCCAGCAAGGCCAGGGAGCCGGTGCCGCAGCCGATGTCGAGGACCTGCTCGCCCGGGCGAAGGTCGGCCAGGTCGAGGATCTTCTCGCGCAGCCGGCGTTCGCCCCCGAGGGTGAGCAGGGCGACCAGCAGGTCATAGCGCGCCGCGCCATGGATGGTCAGGCCCACCGCGTTGTGGGCGGCGGGGCCGTGGGCGGAGTGGGTCATCGGGTTTTCTCGCAGCGGAATGGACACCGTGTCCGAAAACTGACTTGCTGTGCGGTAACCGGCAACGAACAGGCGGGGCGAGATGTCCGGTTCGACACACGACCGGCCTGTCTGTCCGGGAAAAGACGCGGCGAGGAGGCAAGCATGGACCGACGCATCGCGCGGACCCGCTCAATGCTGCAGCGGGCGCTGATCTCGCTGATGACCCGCAAGGGCTATGACGCCATCACCGTCGAGGAGGTCTGCGACGAGGCCGACATCGGCCGCTCGACCTTCTATGCCCACTTCACCGGCAAGGATCACCTCAAGCGCAGCGGGCTCGATGACCACCTGCGCGCCATGCTGCTGGAGCATCAGCGGGCCGCGGCGCTGCGGCCGCTGGACGGCGGCTTCGGCTTCGTGCTGCCGTTCCTGGAACATGCGCGTGAGCAGCTGGACCTTTATCGCGCCCTGGTCAGCAAGGGCGGGGTGGCCACCACCACGACGATGCTGCGCCAGATCGTGACCGAGCTGGTGCGGAACGAACTGGCCCACAAGCCGGCGCCGAGCGGTGTTCGGCAGGAGGTCGCCACCGCGTTCGTGGTCGGCGGGTTCATGTCGCTGCTGACCTGGTGGCTGGACGGTGGCACGCGCCTGGCGCCGGCGGAGCTGGACGAGATGTTCCGCCGTCTGGTGCTCCAGGGTTTAGGCGACGCCGGCGCCGAGTCGTCCGCGTCGGCCGAAGGTGCGCCTTAGCGCACGACCTTGAAGCGGTAGGACTGTGATAGCGGCGGCCTGGCCGTTTCGACCTCAGTTGGTCGCAACTCCCGGCGCGAAGGCCTGCGCATTCAGGCTTGGTCTGTCGGTTCGGCGCACGCCGATCTGATTGGCCACGGGACGTTCGCGGCCCGGCACGCCGGTGTGAATTGGCGAGTTGAGCACCTTGGGTCTGCCAAAACCGTCATCGACGGCGAGGGTGGTCGACCCGCCGCCATCGAGATTGATCGCGTCGGCCGCGCCGAGATCCCGGAAGAAGGCTGACAGTTCAACCAGGGTCGCGCCCTCGCTGAGGACCGACTGCCGGCCATCGACGACAACCAGCCAGCCGATGCGGCCGTCGGCGCTCATGCCCAACGCTGTCCGCGGATGGTGTTCCTCGGCATATTTCGGGTCGGCGTGCTCGAACGATTGCTCGATGCCGTCGTTGAGCAGCAGAGGGCCAGCGGCGATCGCATCGACCACGTCCCAGCGGCAAACGTCGCCCGCACGGATCTCCAGGCTGGAACGGTGGATGCACAGGATGGCGTTGACGCGCGGATCGTGTTCCCGGCTGATCGGCAGGCTGCGGCCGCCGACGATGACCCGGCCCAGCGCCTCGACATGCTGATCAGCCTGAGGCACGAAATCATCGCCGCCCGGCGTTCCCGGGGCGAAGGGCACGAAATAGCTGGCGTTGACGGCCAGCAGGGCGCCGCTGCTGGTGACGAAGCTGGAGACTGTTCGCGCGCGATATTGCCCGGCCGGATCGTTCGAGGGAGAGACGAAAACTTGCAGGTGCGGGTCCGTCAGGTCCAGGCGCGCGACATGATAGACCTGCCGCAGCGGATATTTTCGGGTCTCGCTCCAATAGGTCACGCCCTTGGCCAGTTCGACTGACGCGCTGACGCTGTTGGCGGTCTGCGGGGTGACCGGAATTCTTGGGGTCGCGCAGGCGGAAACCAGGAACACCGCCACGGCGGTCAACAAAATGGCAGGCGGGGATCTGGACGGCACGACGAGGACATTTTCGGCTGGCGGAAATCGCACGGCGCGGTGGACGCCAGATGGGGCGCGTGAAGATCAATTGAAAGGTCGTCCGTCAAGTTTCCCGCAAACTCCTTTTCATGCCGGCCCTTGAGAGACCTGGGCTAGAACCCCGGTTCAATTGGCCCCTCCACAGGATCCTTCGCCGCCGACATGGCTTCCCACACCTCCAAGACCGTCATCTACGCCGCCCTGGCCGGCAACGCCGCCATCGCGGTGACCAAGTTCGCCGCCGCTGCTTTCACCGGCAGCGCCGCCATGCTGAGCGAGGCCATCCACTCGGTGGTCGACACCGGCAACCAGCTGCTGCTGCTATTTGGTCTGCGGCAGGCGGCCAAGCCGCCCAGCGCCAAGCATCCCTTCGGCTATGGGCTGCAGCTCTATTTCTACACCTTCGTGGTCGCGGTGCTGATCTTCGGGGTCGGGGCGGTGATCTCGATTTTGCATGGCGTCGAGAAGATCCGCCATCCGGCCAGCGTCGATCACGCCTGGGTCAATTATCTCGTCCTGGGGCTTGGGGTCCTGTTCGAAGGCGGGGTCTGGCTGGTGGCGCTGAAGGCTTTCAACACCGAGCGCGCCGGGCGTCCGTGGATCAAGGCGATCCGCTCCAGCAAGGATCCGACGGTGTTCACCGTGCTGTTCGAAGACACCGCGGCGCTGCTCGGCCTGCTGACGGCCCTGCTCGGCGTGTTCCTCAGCGAGACGCTTGACCTTCCGGTCATCGACGGCGTCGCCTCGATGGTCGTCGGGGTGATCCTCTCGGTCACAGCCCTGTTCCTGGCCATCGAGAGCCAGAGCCTGCTGACCGGGGAGGCGGCCAGCCACGAGACCCGGATCGGCATCAACCGCATCGCCCGCGCCGAGCCCGGCGTCGCTGAACTCAACCAGGCCCTGACCATGCACTTTGGCCCCAACGAGGTGCTGGCGGTCCTCAGCCTGGACTTTGTCGATACGCTGACGGCGGCCGAGGTCGAGCGGACGGTGACGCGGATCGAGCGGGCCATCAAGCAGGCCCATCCCGATGTCACGCGGGTCTTTATCGAGGCGCAGGGCTTCGCCGCGGACCGCCGCGCGGGTGTCGACGCACCCAGCTGAACGCGCAGTGACCTTGCGGCAACAGGCCAAGTCTATCTGGTCCTGATCGCCGACTGGTCTCGCAACGAACACAGGTTGTCACCATTTGCGGTCATGAGGATGCCATGACCGCACTGTTGCAACCGATCTCCGATTTTGTCGCCGAGCACCACGCCTGGGCGGGCTTGGCGCTGGGGCTTGTCACCTTCCTGGAATCCCTGGTGCTGATCGGGGCTTTCGTTCCGGCCACCGCCCTGATGCTGCTGGCCGGGGGCCTGATCGCCAGTGGCGCGCTCGATCTTGGGGCCGTGATGTTGTGGTGCGCCAGCGGCGCGATGGCCGGCGACGCGGTCTCCTACGCCCTGGGACGGCGCCTGGGCGCGCGCGCTTTGCGCCGCCCAGCCTTCCGCGCCCACCGGCGAACCATCGCCCGCACCCGACTGTTCTCGCGTCGCTACGGCGTCGCCTCGATCTACATTGGTAGGTTCTTCGGTCCGCTGCGGGCCTTTGTCCCGGTGATGGCCGGCATGCTGCAGATGAAGGCCGTCAAGTTCCAGATGGCCAATGCGATTTCCGCCCTGGTCTGGGTCGCTGTCTTGCTGGCGCCGGGGTATCTGGCGGCGCGCGGTTTGGCGCTGTTGGACATCGGTGGTTTCTGGATTGCGGGCGGGGTAGTTCTCCTGATCGCCGTCGCCGCAGCCATGACGGCCTGGAGAGTTTTGCGGGCTAGGGCCAAAAGGCGCGCGGCCTTGACCGTCGCATGGCCGCAGGTCGCCCGCTAAGCGTCAAAGATCAAGCTTGGCGGACGGTTCAGCCCAGCGCGGGGCGAAGCCAAGCGGCTGGCAAATAGCCGATGACGGCGATCAGCCCAAACAGCACGGCAAGGACGGCGTAGGCGGCCGCTAGTTTCAGGCCAAACGCACGGTCGTGGGCGCCGACGAGCGGTGGGCCGAGCCTGCCGGCGTGTGCGTCCTCCGCCAGGAGTCGACGGTTTTCCCACAGGAACATTCCGCTTGCGGCCAAGGCTATGCCACCAAGGATCGCAGCGCCATAACTCTGATAGCCGACCCAGGCGCCGCCGGCCAAGGCGGCAAGGATCGATGGAAAGAACGGGATCCTATCTTGCATGGGGCACGTCGATTCCACCCTGGTTTCTCTATGGCGACAGACCAGACGCCGCCGCCCTGGCAAAGGCCGCCAGAGTCTAGCACTGATGGCCTTGAGCAAGGACGCCTCGCCGCAAGATCGATCAGCCGGTTAGCTCACGGACTTCGCGCCGAGCGCTTTGAACCGTCTTCACGCTGGAGACTTGGGCGTTGGCGCTTTCTCCCATAGGATACCGTTGGCTCGCCCGCGCCGTACCTTGAAAGTTCGGGCCGCGATCGCCGTTCCGGCCCGCGTCACCGACCCCCTAGGGCCATGATCCTCCTCGCATTGGCTATCGTCCTCCTCCTCGTTCTGCTGAACGGGGTGTTTTCCATGTCCGAACTCGCCGTCGTCTCGGCCCGTCGCGCGCGCTTGCAGGGCTTCGCGGACCGCGGCGACCGCGGCGCCAAGCTGGCCTTGGCCATGGCCGAGCATCCCACCCGGTTCCTGTCGGCCGTGCAGGTGGGCATCACCCTGATTGGCATCCTGGCCGGCGCCTACGGCCAGGCCACTATCGCAGGCGCGCTGGACACATGGCTCGAACCTTTTCCGATCGTGGGACCCTATTCGGAACCCGTGGCGACAACCGTCGTCGTCATCGGCTTGACCTACGTGTCGGTGATCCTGGGCGAGCTGGTGCCAAAGCGCTTGGCGCTGCTGTTTCCAGATACCGTCGCCCGGCGCATGGCTCCGTTCCTCGCCCTGGTGGCGATCGTCCTGCGCCCGTTCGTCACTCTGCTGACCGTCTCGACGGCCGGCATCCTCAAACTGATCGGCGTGCGTGACGAGCACAACAGCGCCATCACCTCCGAGGAGGTCGAGACCGTGCTTAGCGAGGGCGCGGATGCCGGCCTGATCGAGCCCGAGGAACGGGCCATGATCCAGGAGGTGATGCGCTTGGGCGACCGCACCGTTCGGGTGGCCATGACCACGCGCCGGGACCTCTCTTGGATTTCCCTGTCCGACAGTGTCGAAGAGGTGCTGGCCGAGATCCGGGCCTGCCCCTATTCGCGGGTTGTCGTCGCCTTGAGCGGGGATCTCGATGGCGACATCGGCGTGGTTCTCAAGAAGGACTTGCTCGACGCGGCCTTGAGCGGCGGCCCGGTCGATATCCTGGCGCATATCCAGCAGCCGATCGCCATTCCAGAGACCATGTCGCTCCTTCGCGCCATGGCGGTCTTCAAGCAGACGCCGCTGCACATGGCCCTGGTCGTCGATGAGTTCGGCACGATCCAGGGGGTGATCACGCCATTGGACCTGCTCGAAATGATCGCCGGGGATTTTCCCGAGGCGCATGATGACGACGAGCGCTGGGTCGTTCAGCGCGACGACGGCTCCTGGCTGATCGACGCCCGGCTCGATATCCAGGAACTCAACGACCTGCTGGGCGAGAACTTCGTGGCCGAGGGCGGTTACCACACCGTGGCGGGTTTGATCCTGGACCGCCTGGGCCGCATCCCTCGCGAGGGCGAGACCATTGAACTGGGCGGGTTCAACGTCGAGGTCGTCGATATGGATGGCTCGCGGATCGACAAGCTGATCCTGACGTCCAGATGAACCAAGGGGCATCCGGTGGGCCGCTCGGTTCAGCTATCAGTCTAGGAGCACGGCCAAGCCCCAGATGACCGCGACGACGACGGCCACGATGAGCATGCCCGAGGCGATAGGAATGAGCCGCGGCCATGGGGTTCGTGCATGTCGTCCTCACGCAGGCGGTACTTGACCCTCGTCGGGTTTGACCGGCGGTGGCTTCCGCAATGAACCGATTGGGCCGATGGTCGGGGGCGTCGTCGTGGAGCGCCCTAGAACCGTCGCCGCCACCTGAACGCGGCGGCGACCGCTGCGACGACGTCCGCCCAAAAGCCCGAACCGGCTATCGGAACGCGCGTGGGACCCAGCGTCACAGGGGATCGTTTTCGCTTCATCGCGACAGTCTACACCCTTTCACTCCATCGTGGCTGGGCTCGTCATGCCAATCGCCTTCAATCGCAGGCTTCGGCGACAGATCCGATCGCCTGTTGACCGGCGCGTGATAGCGTTGGCTGGCGCCGCCCATCGGGACGCCGCGGAACCCTCGAGGATTGATCATTGCGCTTGAACCGATTGGCGGCGTTGGCTGTCGTCGCCGGGTTGGGCGCATGCGCCGCCCAGGACGACGACGCCGGCTGTGTTCTGGTCTCTAAACTGGTTCCCGATCATGCCGAAGCCGACGCCGGCCAGGCGGTCAGGGCGGGCGACCACCACCTTCTTGGTGTGTATGGCAGGAACGCCGTCGAGGCGCCCGGAGTGCTCGACTATCACGACGCAACGGTTATCGCTCTGGAAGAACTCCATGGAGTGGGGGCCCTGCGCAAGGTTCAGCGATCACGCCAGGCGCTACGCCGAGCGCTATAATCGGGCCGTCGTCGCGGCCAGGGCCCCTGTCTCGGCCCCACCGGAAGCGTCGCAAGGGCGTCTGGACGGCCAAGGAGATTAGGGGCGCGGCCCCGCGCCAATTTCTGCGATCCGACGCGTCGTCGCTCGATCTTGGAAGCTGGGACAAGGCCGTGTAACCGTGCGCGCCACGACGCGAAAGGTCGCCGATGCCCCTTCTTCCTGGTGATCCAGCACCAACCTTCCGCGCCAGGACGCCGTCCAATCCGGCCTATGTCTTCGATACGGCCGCGGGGCGTTATCTGGTCTTGGCTTTCTATCCCACAGAGCAAGCCTTGGCCGCCGAGGCGATCTCCGGCGCGCTGCGCGCCCACCGGCAGATCTTCGACGACGACCGCCTGGCGTTCTTCGGCGTGCTGCGCTGCGAGGCTCTAACGACGCAGGCGGCCAATTCCTTTCCCGGCGTCCGCTGGTTCCTGGATCTGGATCGCGCGATTTCGCGTCTCTACGAGATGGAGTCCGATGTTGGCGAACGATCTGGATTCGTCGTCCTTGATCCGTCGTTCCGCATCCTGGCGACCGCACCGATCGAGCACGGCGCGCTCCTGATGGGCGCCTGGCGACCTTGCCCCGGTCAATTTGCACGCCGGTGTCGAGATGCACGCCCCGGTCCTGATCCTCCCACGGGTGTTCGAGCCGGCCTTTTGCGAGCGGCTGATCGCCGCCTACCAGGCGGACGGTGGCGAGGCCTCCGGATTCATGCGCGAGGTCGACGGCAAGACCGTCGCCGTCCACGATCCTAGCCACAAGCGGCGGCGGGACCACAATCTGGACGACGAGGACCTGCGCAACGCCGCGCGGGCCCGCATCCTGCGTCGCCTGACGCCCGAGGTCGAAAAGGCCTTCCAGTTTCGCGCCACGCGCATGGAGCGCTATCTGGTCGCCTGCTACGACGAGGCGGACCAAGGGTTCTTTCGAGCCCATCGCGACAACACCACCAAGGGCACGGCCCACCGGCGTTTCGCCGTCACCATCAATCTGAACGCCGATGACTACGAGGGGGGCGACCTGAGTTTCCCGGAATTTGGGGATCGCGCCTACCGCGCCCCGACCGGCGGCGCGGTGGTGTTTTCCTGTTCGCTGCTGCATGCCGCCGCGCCGGTCACGCGCGGCCGGCGCTATGCGTTCCTGCCGTTTCTCTATGACGAAGCCGGCGCGGCGCTGCGCGAGGCCAACACCGCCTTCCTCGGTCCGGGAATTGGCGGATACCGGGCCAACACCTCGGCCGATGAGCCGACCGAGCCAGCCGGGCGCTAGCGCCGAGGCCGATAGGCCAGGTCGAACGCCCACCGTGTCTTGTCGCCGGCTACGGCCGCGCGCTCGTCGAGGACGGCGAGCGTCGAGCGGTCATTGTCGCCCCGAAAGGCTGCTTCGATCATGCCGCCGCGCACGGTGACCACGGTTCCTGGCGTGCGAGCGCCCGAACGCAGGATGATCTCGATGCTGTCGCCCACATCGACAGGGCCTTTAGGCTTGGCCATCGAGGTCTAGCCTGATCCCAGCCGGGGAAGGGCGTTGGGGCGCGCCGACCGCATCGCCTCGCGCTGAGTCCGGCGAAGGGCCTGTTTCCACACGACGTCGCCCCAGGCCGTCGGCACATAGGCGCATGGTTCGAGAGGGCGGCCAGGTTGGACCAGTCGGCAAAGCAGCCCAGCTTCGCAAAGGCTGACGGCGAGAGGGTCGGACGTGCTTCCTGGCCGATCCTGGCCTTGGCTGGGCGTCTCGCACACCCGGCCATCCTGGATCGCCGCGTCCAACAGACGCCACTGTCCCGGCGAGAGATGCTCGGCGCTGGCCCAGCGCAGAGGGCGCAGCACGTTCCCGGTGATTTCAAGCTGGCCGGCGCGGGACCGGCAATGATCTACGACTTGCTGCATCGGAAAACCGTGTCGGCTCCTGAGCGACGCCAAAAGCTGGCGGCGCTGTTGAAACGAGAACAATGGGCTACGGCGAACGGCAAGGCGTCGGCGGGCTCCAATCCGATGACCGTGACACTGGCGGCGTCGCCGCGAACGCGCCCTCCGGTGAGCACCTCCATGGGCGATGCGCATCCCGCCAGCAAGGCTACCACGAGCATGTAAACGAAGCTTGATCTGGCCATGACGGAACAACGCACGAGGTGGTGATCGGTCGCCCTCTGGAAGACCTGGCGGCCCGCGCCGCGGCGACGCGGGCCGATCGACCTTAAGGCCTCACCTCGAAACGACCAGGTCCTGAGCCAGCAGGCCCCAGGACCATGGTCGCCAAGCCCGTCCCGACCAAGGCGATGACCTGGGCCAGGAACAGGTGGCGATAGGTGCGATCGGCGAGCACGGACAGCATGGCGATCTCCGGCGCGGATCCCGCTAGGGCCACGCGTCTAAGGTTCAGGCGAGGATGGCGCGAACCGCTTGGAAGGTCAGGATGAGGCCGACGATCGTGATCAATCGCCGGAAGCATAAGGAGCGCGACGGGCGGCAAGGGCTGGCAAGAGGCGGGCGAGAGCCGGAAAAGTCGGCGGTCGACCCAAGGGTGGCGCGCGCGGGAGGCGTAATCCTGGCGACGGCATCGCGAAGATCAGCCGTTCCGGCGATCGATTTCGCGCCGGCCAGCGTTCACAAGCCAGGTCTGAGGCCGCGCGCTGGCGTGCCTAGCATCCGAAGGACGTCCGCCTGATGTTTTCGCCCCTGCGCAACCCCGCCTATCGTCACCTCTTCATCGCCCAGGTGTCCGCCCTTCTGGGGACGGGCATGGCCACGGTCGCCCTGGGCCTCCTGGCCCACGACCTGGCGGGCGCCAGCGCGGGCGAGATCCTCGGGGCGGTGCTGTCGATCAAGATGATCGCCTATATCGGCGTGGCGCCCTTCGCCAGCGCGCTCGCCACCAAGCTGCCGCGCAAGACCTTGCTGGTCTCGCTGGATATCGTCCGCGCGGCCGTGGCGGTCGCTCTGCCGTTCGTGCGCGAGCCTTGGCAGGTCTACGGGCTGATGACGGTGCTCTATATCGCCTCGGCCGCCTTCACCCCGGCCTTCCAAGCGATGATCCCCGACCTGATCGAGGACGAGGCCGAATACACCAAGGCGCTTTCGCTTTCGCGTCTGGCGGCTGACCTGGAAAGCGTGGCCAGTCCGGTGCTGGCCGCCATCCTCCTGTCGGCGATCAGCTTCCACAACCTGTTCCTGGGCACGGCGCTGGGCTTCGTGCTGTCGGCCGGCTTCGTGGTCAGCGCCAAGTTGCCGCCAGTCTCCACCGCCCAGGCATTGCCATTCAAGCAGCGCCTGACCGGCGGGCTTCGGCTGTTTGCCCTGACGCCGCGCCTGCGGGGTCTTTTGGCCGTCAGTCTGGCCGAGGCCGCAGGCGGGGCCATGGTCTTCGTCAACACCGTCGTCTTGGTCCGGTCAAACTTCGGGATGTCGAACCAGGCGACCGCCTGGGCCCTGGCGGTGTTCGGTCTCGGCTCGATGAGCGCGGCCCTGGTCCTGCCGCGGGTGCTGGAGAAGGTCACCGACCGCCGCGCCATGGTCGCCGGGGCCTTCGTCATGACCGGGGTGCTGCTGGCCGGAGCGTTCATCGCCAAGAGCTATCCCGTTCTCCTCGCGCTCTGGCTGGTCATGGGCTTTGGCTATTCCCTGACCCTGACCCCGGCGGGCCGCGCCCTGCGCCGCTCGGCCTCAAGCGCTGACCGGCCTGCGCTGTTCGCCGCGCAGTTCGCCCTCTCGCATGCCTGCTGGCTGATCGCCTATCCGGTGGCGGGCCTGGTCTCGGCCCAGGCCAATCCCAGCGCAGCCTTCCTAGTGCTGGCGGCGCTGTGCGGGCTCGGCGCGATCCTGGGCCTGGTCATCTGGCCCGCCGACGACCCGGACAACGTCCCCCACGCCCACGAAGACCTGGCCAAGAACGACCCCCACCTGACGCAGGCCGGAGAGGGCGGGGCTCACGAGCATCCGTTCGTCATCGATCCGCGCCACCCCCGCTGGCCCAAGCCCAAGGATTGAGCGGGCGCGCGGCCCCGAGCCAGGTTCGCGACCGCCAGGGCTGATCAAGCCTTGCTGTGGAAGCGGTTTGCGATAACCCTTTTTCGTGAGCCAAGCGGGCGTCAGGCCGATGACAAGGCCCATCCGGTTTCCGGGATCAGGAGCGCTCATGCGTCCAAGGCCGATCGCCGCCGAACCAAGCGGGGCGTCTCTGAAGATCAGCCGGCGATTGGCCCTGCTGGCGGGCCTGTGGCTGGCGCCGGGCCTGGCGGCCGCGAGTTGTCCGCCGCCACGGATTTCTTCGTCTGTCCGGCCGGTACGGTGAAAAGCGCCATCGCGCGCGAGGCGTTCAAGCAGCGCGCCGCCGCCCGCGGCCTGGGGGTTGTGGTCCGCTCACGAGGTCTGTTGATCGAGGACCATGTCTCGCCGGCCCTGGCCGAGCGCCTTCGCGCCGACGGCCTGGACCCCAAGGCCGAACCGGCCCGGGTCCTGGAGGCCTCCGACCCCGCGTGGGCCGACATCGTCATCGCCTTCGACGAGGCCGCCCGGGCGCCGGGACTGTCGCGCGCTCGGGCCTGGGCGACGCCGTCCTGGAACAGCGACTACGACAACGCCAAGGCCGATCTCGACCAGCGCCTCGACGTCCTGCTGGCCGAACTGGCCACGCGGCCCTGCGCGCCCGTATCCGCCGCCCGCCCGTAGGGCGTGAGAGAGGCTAAAGACTGGAGCGAAGGCGGCGACCGGATCCACGGCCGCCGCGCCCTGGCGTCAGGCCACGCGCTTGATAGCGCTGTAGGCGCCGGTGGTCTTAAGCGTGATCGTCACCGGCGCGCCGGTCCGGTTGCGCCAGAACCAGCCGTGTTTGCCGTCGAACGCCGCAGTGAGCACGCCTTGTTCTGCGGGAGAGGAGCCCTTGCCATAGCCATGGTACGAAACGCCCGGGCGATCACCGTGGGTGTCGTAGTTCACCTTGCCCCCGCTGCTGGTCCAGTTGAAGCGAGCGCTCGCGCCTTCCTTCATCGTCAGCTTGATCTCCGCGCCCTGATCTGGCGCGAGCGTCAGCTGCATCTCGTCGGTGCGCGCGTCAGCCGATGCGGGTGATGCGGGCTGGGCTCCGAGCGTTTGACTGGCCGCCGGCGCCGTCGCGACGGCGGATGGCGTGCTGGCCTCCGCAGCGGCTTCGGCCGCCAGCTGGCGCTTGACGCGGCCCATCTCGGTCAGGCCGAACGCCGAGCCGATCCGCGTGGGATCAATCCCGTACTCGGCCGGCAGCACCACGGCGACCAGCAGGCCCGAGGCTATGACGAGGGCCAGGCCCGTGGATTTCAGCAGCGCCGGGGTCGATGGCAGATCAGAGGGATTGGGGCGGTTAGCATTGAGCATTAGGATCTCCGATCACAGGACGAAGAAGCCGACGAGCTGATAGCCCGTCAGGACGAAGCCGAGGGTCATCAGCACGACGTTGGCGGCGTAGGCATGACGCCAAAACCCGCTCGTCCGTCGCCAAAAGCCCATGACGATGAGGATCGCGCCGAGCGCCATCAGCTGGCCAAGCTCGACACCGATATTGAAGGCGATCAGGTTGCCCAGCAGGCCGTCGGGCGACAGCTTGAAGTCCTGCAGCTTGGTGGCCAGGCCAAAGCCGTGGAAGAGGCCAAAGACCAGGGTGGCGGCCTTGGTCGAGGGCTGGACGCCGAACCAGCGCCGGAAGGCGCCCAGGTTGTCCAGCGCCTTGTAGACCACCGACAGGCCGATGATGGCGTCGACCAAGTAGCTGGAGACGCTGACGCCGGTCAGGACGCCCAGCAGCAGGGTCGAGGAGTGGCCGACGGCGAACAGGGTGACGTAGAGGCTGATGTCCTTCATCCGGTACAGGAAGAAGATCACCCCAAACAGGAACAGCAGGTGGTCGTACCCGGTGACCATGTGCTTGGCCCCCAGATAGACGAAGGGCCAAAACAGGAAGCCCGAGGTTTCCTGGATATAGCCCTTGTCGCCCTCGGCGACGCCATGGGCGAACGCCGGATCAAAGAGGCCGCCGAGCAGCAGCAACACGACAGCAAGCAGGGCCAGAGCCGTGGGTGATCGAAGCCATGGCCAAGGGCCAGGGCGCGCGAGCGTACTCATGAAAGCCTTTCTGTGGCGGGAGAGAACGAGGGGAAGGGCGCCGGCGCGGCGCCCCTTGGCGCGCACGAAGGCGCGTCGGGCGACACGGCGTCGACCCAAGGCGGCGCGGAAGAGATCACGATAGGTCTCCAAACGGCGCGGGGCGCCTTGCGGATCAGACGGCTAGGAAGCGCGTGATCGGCAGTCTGGGAGGCGGCGTCGGCGCGAGCGGCCGGGTCTGTGGGGTCAAGGAAAGAACGTGGCGCGGCGAGGGCCTGCTGGTGGCCGCCAGAGGCGGTCGCAACGCGCCGTCGCGGGGCGTTAACGCCGTATCGGCGCCGTGGCCGTCATCGAAGGCTGCGTGGTCGTCGACGGTTTCCGCCGGAGCCTCGGCGGCGTCGGGAATGGGCGTTGAAGTCCTCGGCGGGGCTGGCGGCGTCCGCCGTGGCCGACACGCCCTGCCAAGTCAGGTTGACAGGCTGATGGCGATGTTGCGGCGCCAGGCAAATGACGAGGACGACGAGGGCGCAGAGCATGCGCGCCAGCGCCGCCCCGCGCCCTTGGCCCATGAGAAAGGCTTCGCGACCGACGGTGGGGAACCCGCCGGTCGCGATCGCCGGAGCATCGTCAGGGGGAACGACATCTCCGGCGGACCTCTAGGCGGTCTTCTTCGACCGGGTCCGGCGAAGGACCAGACCGCAGATGGCCGGCAACACGAACAGCGTCAGGGCCGTGGAGGTGATCAGACCGCCGATCACGACCGTCGCCAGCGGGCGCTGGACCTCCGCGCCCGCGCCATGGCCAAGGGCCATGGGCACGAAGCCCAGCGAAGCCACCAGCGCGGTCATCATCACGGGCCGGAAGCGTTCGAGCGCCCCTTGCGTCACCGCGTCGTCGACCGCCATGCCGTCTTCCTGGTTGCGCTTGATAGCGGCGATCAGGACCAAGCCGTTCAGCACCGCCACGCCCGAGACGGCGATGAAGCCCACCGCGGTCGAAACCGAGAACGGGATTCCGCGCAGGAAGATGGCGAAGATCCCGCCCGCCAGGGCCAGGGGCACAGCGGTGAACACCGTGCCGGCCAGGGCCGCGCTGCGCAGGGCCATGTAGAGGACGCCAAAGATCATCAGGAAGCAGATCGGCACGATCAGACCCAGGCGCTTGCTGGCCGCCTGCAGGTTCTGGAACTGGCCGCCCCACTCGATGTACGAGCCGGCCGGCAGGCGCACCTGCTGTTCGATCTTCTTCTGAGCCTCATCGACGAACGAACCCAGATCGCGTCCAACGACGTTGGTCTCGACATAGATCCGGCGCTTGCCGTTATCGCGGCTGACCTCGTTGAGGCCCTCGGTGAACTGGAAGCTGGCCAGTTGGCGCAGCGGCACCGAAGCGCGGGGGCCATTGCCGGTTTGCGGCAGCATCACCGGAATGGCGCCCAGGGCGTCCAGGTCGTCGCGCTTGGCTTTGGGCAGGCGCACGACGATGTCGAAACGCTTGTCCCCTTCGAACACCTGGCCCGCGTCGCGTCCGCCCAGGGCGGCCGAAGCGGTGTCGGCCACGTCCTGCACGGTCAGGCCGTATCGGCCGATGGCGTCACGGTCGAACTTGATGTCGAAGGTCGGGAAGCCCTCGGTCTGGGCGACCCGGGCGTCCGAAGCGCCGGGTACGGTGCGAAGGACCTTGACGATCTCGTCGGCCGTGGCGGTCATCTTGCCCAGGTCCTCGCCGTAGAGCTTGACGGCGACATCGGAGCGAACCCCGCCGATCAGCTCGTTGAAGCGCATCTCGATAGGTTGGGTGGCGTCATAGAAGTTGCCCACGATCGGCGCGGTGGCCTTGCGGATCCGCTCCACCACCTCCTCCTTGGTCTTCACACCCTCGGGCCAGTCCTTCTTGGGCTTGAGGATGACGTAGTTGTCCGAAGCGTTGGGCGGCATCGGGTCGGCGGCGAGGCTGGCGGTGCCGGCCTTGGAATAGACCGTCGCCACTTCCGGCAAGGCCAGGATCGCGCGTTCGATCGGCAGATCCAGTTCCACCGACTTGTCGATCGAGGTCGAGGGGATGCGCACCGACGACAGGTTCAGGTTCTGCTCGTCGAGCGTGGGCATGAACTCGCGGCCGACGAAGGCGAACGTGATCATGGCCAGGGCGAAGACGCCAACCGCCGCGCCAATGAACGGCCAGGGGCGGGCGACGGCGCGATGCAGTACGGGCGCGTAGGCCTCCTTGCTTTTGGCGACGGCCGGCACTTCCTTTTCCGAGACGTGGCCGCGGATCAACAGCGCGGTCATGGCCGGCACGAAGGTCAGCGACAGCACGAAGGCCGAGGCCAGGGCCAGCATCAGGGTGATGACCATGGGCGAGAACATCTTGCCCTCGACGCCCTGGAAGGTCAGGCACGGCACGAAAACCAGGAAGATGACGATCTGACCATAGACGGTCGGACGGACCATTTCCCGGGTCGAGCTCAGCGCCACTTCCAGCCGCTCCTGAAGGTTCAGGATTCGGCCCTGATGGTGCTGGCGCTCGGCCATGCGCCGAAGGGTGTTTTCGACGATGATGACCGCGCCGTCGATGATCAGGCCAAAGTCCAGCGCCCCCAGGCTCATCAGGTTGCCGGAGATCTTCAGGCCGTTCATGCCGATGGCGCTGAACAGCAGCGACAGCGGGATCACCAGGGTGGCGATCAGGGCCGCGCGCCAGTTGCCCAGCATGAAGAACAGGATGGCGATGACCAGCAGCGCGCCTTCGGTGAGGTTACGCGCCACCGTCGTGATGGTGGCCTCGACCAGCTGCGAGCGGTTGAGCATGACCTCGGACGTGACGCCGGCCGGCAGGGTCGCGTTGATGCTCTCCAACTTCTCGGCCGCGGCGTGAGCCACGGTTCGGCTGTTTTCGCCGACCAGCATCAGCACCGAGCCGACCACCATTTCGTGGCCGTCGCGGCTGGCCGCGCCGCGGCGCAGTTCACCGCCGATATTGACGGTGGCGACATCGCGCAGCAGCACCGGCACGCCGCCGCGGGTTGCGATCACCGCCCGCATGATCTCGTCGGCCGAGCGGATGCGGGCGTCGCCGCGCACCATGTAGGACTCGCCCGAACGTTGGATGAAGTCGGCGCCGACCGAGAGGTTGGCCTTTTCCAAAGCCTCTCCCAGCTCGCTGTAGGAGATGCCGTAGGCGCCCAGCTTGGCCGGGTCGGGCTCGACGACGTACTGCTTGACGTAGCCGCCCAGGGAATCGACGTCGGCCACGCCCGAGACGGTGCGCAGTTGCGGGCGCACGATCCAGTCCTGCACCGTGCGCAGATAGGCCAGGCGCGCGGTCTCGTCGGTCAGGCGTTCGCCATCCTCGGTGAGGAAGGATCCATCGCCCTGCCAGCCCGGCTTGCCGTTCTGGATGCTGGCGCCCTTGCCGTTGGGGTTCTTGAAATCGACGGCGTAGTGAACGATTTCGCCAAGCCCGGTCGAGACCGGACCCATCTGCGGCTCGGCGCCGACGGGCAGGCTCGGCCGCGCCTGGGCAAGGCGTTCGGTCACCTGCTGGCGCATGAAGTAGAGGTCGGCCTCGGGCTTGAAGATCGCCGTGACCTGGGAAAAGCCGTTGCGCGAGAACGAGCGGGTGCTCTCGACGCCGGCCAGGCCCGAAAGGGCCGTTTCAATCGGGAAGGTGACGCGCTTTTCGACCTCGACCGGTCCCAAGGTTGGGATGACGGTGTTGATCTGCACCTGCTTGTTGGTGATGTCGGGCGTGACGTCGATCGGCAGCTTGACCAGCTGCCAGGCGCCGAAGGCCGAGACGATGGCCACCAGCACCAGGACCATCCATCGTGCTCGGACCGAGAAGGCGAGGATGCGGTCGATCATTCTTCGTCCCCGCCCTTGACGATTTCGGCCTTCAACAGGAAGGCGTTGCGGGACGCCACGCTCTCGCCCGCCTTAAGGCCGGAGACGACCAGGGCTTGGCCGCCGCTGCGCGTGGCGACCACGACCGGGCGGACCGCGAAACCCGTGGCTGTGCGAACGAAAACCACATCCTTGCCTTCGAGCGACTGGATGGCTTCGTCAGGAAGAATGAAGCCGGACTGGCCAGACCCGCGCGCCGTGATGCGGGCCTGGACGGCCTCGCCGGGCACCAGGCCTGCGCCGGCTACCGACAACACCACCGTCGCCGAGCGCGTCTCGGGGTTCAGGGTCGGAGTGACCGAGCGGACCGTCGCGGCGATCTCGACGCCGGCGGCGTTGCGCACCATGGCGGCGGCGCCGGGAAGGATGCGGGCGGCGTCCTGTGGGCTGACGGCCACCTCGACTTGGACCTGGCGGGCGTCGGCGACGCGGAAGAGTTCGCTTTCAGGCTGGACGAACGCGCCCAAGGTCGCGGGCGCGGCGGTGATCCGACCGCTGATCGGGCTGACGACGGCGACGCTGCGGCCGTCGGCCGACACGCGCGACGCCCCCGCAGCGGCGCGGGCGCCGGCGGCTTCGGCACGGGCCGCGTCGGCGCCGGCCTTGGCGGTCTCATAATCCTGCCGGGAGGTGACGCCCTGCTCGAACAGGCGCTTCTCGCGGGCCAGGGTCGAGACGGCCAGGGCCGCGCGAGCGTCGGCCGCGCCGCGCTGGCCGGCGACCAGGGCCGCCTCGCGGCTCTCGACCAAGGCGAGGGTCTCGCCGGCCCGAACCGGCTCGCCCAGGCGCTTGAGAACACGAACGACCGTGCCGCCGGCGTGGGCGGTCAGCACCGCCTCGCCGCCGGGGGCGGCCACGACGTTGCCCGAGCCCTGGACCTGGCCGCCGAAGTCGCCGGCGGTGATGGTCTGCAGGCCGATATTGGAGACCTTGAGATACGAGGCCTCGACCTTCACTTCGCTGGGCGCGGCCTCCGATGCGGTTGCGGCTGCCTGCGGCGCCGGCGCCTTGGTGGTCAGTTTGGCGAGGCCATAGCCGGCCCCGAGCAGGGCCACGGCGGCGACGCCGAGCATGAGATAGCGCGGTCCGGCCGCGGAACGGGTGGGCATGATCTTATTCTCCGAACGGGGCGCGGCCGGCCAGGCGGGCCAGGGTGGCCTGGGCGCGAACCCGCGCCACACGCGCATCAAGGGTGGTGCGGCGCGCCTCGGTCAGGGCGCGCTGGGCGTTGAGCACTTCGACAAGCGGGGTCTTGCCGAACTCGTAGCCGACCCGGGCCAGGCGATAGGCCTCGCCGGCCGCCGCCTCCGATTGCTGGGAGGCCGAGACGCGGCTGACGGCGGCGTCCGCCTGGGCGCGAGCCGAACGCCAGTCGGCTTCCGCCCGCAGGCGCACCTCGTCGAACCGGGCCTCGGCCGCGTTGGCGCGGGCCGAGGCGGCGGCGACGTTGCCGCGATTGCGATCGAAGAGCGGGAAGGGGACCGAGACGCCGGCCACCAGGGCGGTGGCGTCGTCGCCGGACAGGCGGCGCACGCCCAGCGAGGCGGTGACATCCGGCGTGGCCCGGCGCTGCTCGACGCCGACCAGACGACGGCTGGCCTCACGTTCGGCGCGGGCTACTTCCAGAGCCGGCATGTCGGCGGGCGGAACCCCATCGGCCGTCGACGGACTGGCCGGCGCGTTGAGCAGGCCGCCGGCCAGGCTGGTGTAGGGCTCGGCGACGCCGGCCAGAGCCGAGAGGCGCGCCAGGGCCTCGATGCCGTCGGCCCGGGCGGCTTCGGCGTCGGCGCGCGCCGAGGCTTCGGCGGCCTGGGCCATCACCAGGCGCAGATTGGCTTCGCGGCCGGCCTCGACCAAGGCGCGCGAGACGCCCAGGTCGTCCTGGGAACGCTTGAGCGTCTGGGCGGCCAGATCGGCGCGGGCCTGGGCGGCCTCGGCGGCGGCGTAGGCGACGGCCAGCTCATAGGCGAAATCGGCGGCGGCCTGGCGGCCCCGCGCCTCGGCGGCGCTGACCTCGGCGTTGGCCGCCGACAGGCGCGCCGAGCGCTTGCCGCCCAGTTCCAGCGCCTGGGCCACCGACACGGTCGTCTCCATGCGATCCGCGCCGCTGTAGGGCGCCTTGCCGCCGAAGTTCTCGGCTTGGACCCCGATCACGGGATTGGGCCGGGCGCGGGCTTGCAGCGCCAGGCCCTGGGCTTCGCGGACGCCGGCCTGGGCCTCCCTTAGGCGCGGCGCGGTCGCGCTGGCCTGCCGCAGCAGGTCGGCGAAGGTCGGCGCGGGCTCGGCCCACGCCGGCGCGGTCGCCCCAAGGACGCCCCATGCGGCGACCGCGAGGGCGAGGTGAGAGAGTCTAGACAGGATAGGTCCCCTGAGCTCTGGCCGGCGCGAAAGAGCCGCGGGCCGCTTAAGACGATTACGCAGCCTGGAGGCGTCGCCCACACCGCAAATGCAGATTTTTGCGGGGCCGATTCAATCCACCGACAGACGCTTGCGCGCCCGGGCGATGCGGCCCTCCAGGGCCTTGACCGTGATGTTCAAGCTGGCGGCGGCTTCCTGGTAGCTGAGGCCCGTGACGGCCGTCAGCACCAGCGCGGTGCGCAGGTCCTCGGGCAGCCCGTCCAGTCGACGCGAGACCTTTTCGAGCGCCAGGCGATGATGCGTCTGGATTTCCGGGTCGGGAAGCTCGCCGCCGACCTGGTGGGCGCCTTCGTCCAGTTCGGCCGCGCCGAAGAAGAAGGCCCGCACCTTGCGCCGGCGCGCCATGTCGCGAACGCGGTTGAGCGCGATGGCGAACAACCAGGCGCGGAAGGGACGCTGCGGATCATAGTCCGCCAGACGACGCCAAGCGGCCAGGAACACTTCCTGGACGATGTCCTCGGTTTCCGAGGCCGGCGCTCTGTAGGCGCGCGTCAGCTTGGCGACGGCGGGGCCGTGATGGCGGAAGAGTTCGACGAAGGCCGCGCGATCGCCAGCGATCGCTCGCGCAACCAGCGTGGCGTCGTCGGCCGGGGGGCTCACTTGGCTCCGTCGGACAGCGCCTTCACCAGGGCGGCGTCGTAGGCTGGCCGGTGTTGGGGGTCCAAGCCTTCCCGCATTTCGACGACGTGCTGCAAGGTGGCGCGTTCGAGGTCGGCGGCGGCGGTCTCGACGTCACGGCTGGCGGCCTCGACCTCCGGGGTCCAGCCCGGCTGTAGGGCGATGGCGCGGGCCAGACGCCCATTGGCGACCTTGACCCGTTGCTCGATCGCCGCGCGGCGCGCGATGTAGGCGTCCTCGCGCTGCACCAGGCGCTGTTTTTCCTGGGCTGTCAGCGGCACTTCTTCGTGAAGTTCCTGGTGCAGGTCGGACGGCGCCCCGTGCGTCGACTGCAGCATCCAGTGCGCGCCCGAAACAATCACCGCGCCCGTCGCGCCGGCGACCGCCGCGGCGATGATCAGCCAACTCCAATGCATCGGCCTCACCCCGCGTCCCGCGGAGCCAGCAGATTGGAGGGCGAAACCGAGAAGGCGGCCGCTGGCCAGCGCGCGGCCATCTGGGTCTGCGGGCCCTTGATCAATCCAAGGCCGCCGGTGGTCGCCGCGCCGAACAAGGTCGCCACGACGAGACAGGCGGTCAATCGGCGCCACTCACGGCGCGAGGCCACGGCGCTGGGCGGCGGCTCGCCGGCCAGGCGCAGGGCCAAGGCGTCAGCCGCATTGGGCGAAAGCTCGACCCGCGCCCCGGCTGCGGCCTCAAGCCATTTGTCGAAATCACTCATGTGAACCTCCATGCGGCGTTCCCGCGACGGATCGCGAAGACGCGCGCAGCACCTCGACCTTTTCCAAGGTTATGACGCCGATCTTGTCCAGGTCTGAAATCGACGCGGTGAAGGCCCGTAGAGCCGGCTCCTCGTCGATGATCTCGATCACCAGGGGCAACTCGTCGGCCAAGTCAAACAAGCGATGGCCGTGGATCAGCGTCGAGCGGCCATAGCCCAACCGTCCACGCAAAACCGTCGCGCCGGCCAATCCGGCCGCGTGGGCGCGTTCGACGATCCGCTCGAACAGCGGGCGATCTCCGACAATGGCGCGCTCGTCGGTGTAGATCCGCAATAGCCCCGCGCCGTCTCCCGCCTTCATCACGCTTCTCCCGCGCTGGCGCCTGGTTCATCCGGCCCTCGCAGAAGAGTTTACGCAGCCCGGACGCGGCCCCCACGTCGCGGTGATGCTTTTTCCAGTTCAAGCCGCGCCAAGCTTGGTCTGGCCTAGGCGCTGAGCGACCGAACGCGAATGGGCCGGCAAGCCCTCGGCGTCGGCCAAGGCCACCGTCGCCGGTCCAAGGGCCTCCAGCGCGGCCGCGTCGCAGGCGATCAGCGATGTGCGCTTGATGAAGTCGAAGAGCGACAGGCCCGAGGAATAGCGGGCCGCCCGGCTGGTCGGCAGCACGTGGTTGGAGCCGGCGATGTAGTCGCCGATCGCCTCGGGCGTCAGGCGGCCCAGGAAGATCGCGCCGGCGTGACGGATCTGGGCGGCCAGGGCGCGCGGCGCTTCGATCGCCAGCTGCACGTGCTCGGCCGCCAGGGCGTTGACCAGCTCGGCGGCGCGCGCGGCGGGGGCGACGATGATCGCACCGTGGGTGTCCCACGACGCCCGGGCCGCGGCCCGGGTCGCCAGGCTGGCGATCTCGTCCTCGACCGCGGCGGCCACGGCGTCGGCGAAACCGGCGTCGTCGGTGATCAGGATCGATTGAGCGACGGGATCGTGTTCGGCCTGGGACAGCAGGTCGACGGCGATCCAATGGGGATTGTTGGCGGCGTCGGCGACGACGACGATCTCGGAAGGGCCGGCGAGCGCGTCGATGCCGACCACGCCATAGACCTGCCGCTTGGCGGCCGAGACATAGGCGTTGCCCGGACCCACCACCTTGTCGACCGGCGCGATCGGGCCCGCGCCATAGGCCAGGGCCGCGATGGCCTGGGCCCCGCCGACCCGCCAGATTTCCGTGACGTCGGCGATCTGCGCGGCCGCCATCACGGCCGGCGACAGATGTCCTGGCGGCGTGACCATGGCGATGCGGCCGACGCCGGCGATGGCGGCGGGCACGGCGTTCATCAGCAGGCTCGAGGGATAGGCCGCCCGCCCGCCGGGCACATAGATCCCGACCGCGTCGATCGGCGTCCAGCGCCAGCCCAGTTCGACGCCCGTCTCGTCGGTGAACGCCGCGTCGGCCGGGCGCTGGCGCGCGTGATAGTCGCCGATCCGGCGGGCCGCCAGCGCCAGGGCGTCGCGGACCTCCCGCGGGCATTGCGCGGCGCCCTCGGCGATCTCCTCGGCGCCGACACGCAGGTCGGCGCCGTCGAGCCGCGCGCCGTCGAGCTGGTTGGAAATGCGCAGCAGCGCCGGCAGGCCTTCGGTTCGCACCGCCGCGAGGATCTCCGACACCCTGGCGTCGACGTCGGGCGCGGTTTCCCGGCGCTCATTGACCAGGGCGGCGAAGGCCGCCTGGAAGCCAGGGTCTTCGAAGGTCAGGCGGCGGACCAAGGCGATCTCCAATCCAGCTTGTGCGTCCTACAACGCCCGTGGCGTCTATCCGCGCAGGATCGCCTGCAACGACATCACGATCATGACCAGACCGACCGCGGCGATGAGCGCGCCCGACGCATAGGGCGCCTTGCGCGCGAAGGCGGTGAAGGCGCCGGAGAAGCGCTTTTCGGCATGGCGCATGCCCAACGCCGCGACGACGCCCACCGTGACCATGGTCACCGCAAGACCGATCGAGAAGCAGAGCACCAGGGTCGCGCCCAAGGCGATCTGCTTGAGCTGAAGGCAAAGCAGCAGCACCGTGATGGCGGCCGGGCAGGGGATCAGGCCGCCGGTCAGGCCAAACAGGATGATCTGTCCGGTCGTCACCTGGCGGCCGGCGAAGCGGCGTTGGATGTCGTTGGCGTGGGCGCGCTCGTGGGCGTCCTGGTAGCCGGGATCATTGACGTCCAGCCCGCCGTGGTCGTGATGGCCAT
>CBDIPU010000006.1:105000-242552 GCA_965283765.1 Caulobacteraceae bacterium | reverse complement strand
GCTGTAGGTATATTCGCCCATCCGCGCGCACTCGTAGATGATCTTGAAGCGCGAGCGCGGGCTGTCCTCGCCGTCAATGCCGTAGGGAACCCAGACAAAGCTGGAGAAGTTCACCCCGTAGTCACGGTCGATCTCGATCGGACGACGCTGGAAGCTCCAGCCGGCGTTGATCAGTTGATCGCTGAGCGTAAACACGAGCAGGCAGCGCTCGGTCAAGTCCAGTTTCAGCCGAGTAGGCATGGCCGGATCGGCGAAATTCATAAAATTGTAGTGTTCGTCGAGGCCGATGACCAGTTTGACGATCTTTTCAGGTTCAGATTCGCACATTTAACTCTCTCCCGACTTCAAATTCCACCTGAAGGCGAATCTCGCCAAAAAGCAAGGAAGGCGGGGTGTTCGTAGCCTTGTTTTTTGAGTAGGCGCACGATGCTTCCGGCTTGGCTGCGCGCGCCCGTCGCCAGATAGGCGCGCGCCAGTACGTCGCGGCTGGCCAGCGACATCGACGCCTGCTTCGGGGTCAACACGGACACCGCCTCCGAGGCCTGCCCCTGCGCCAGCCGCGCGAAGCCTTCCAGCTCCGCGGTCTCTTCCGGTTTGCCGGCCTTCAGCGCAGTCAGGAGCGCCGCCGCCAGGTCGCGCGCCCTCCCCGGGTCGCCGCTCTCCTGCGCCAGGATGATCGCCTGCCTGGCGAGACGCCCTTCCAAGTCAGCCCGCCAGACCTTCTCCTTCTTGCTGGCGTTCAGCTCGGCGAGGCTGGCCGCCGCCCCGGCGTACGCCGCGCGGGCTTCGGCCAGACGGCCCGACCAGCAGGCGATCTCGACCGCGTCCAGTTGCCCGACCACCAGATACTCACGCCAGCGCGCATTGCTGGGGTCCAGGGCCGACAGGGTATGGATGCGGCGCAGGTTGGCCTCCGACCGCGCGCGGGCCTGCGCCAAGCGCCCCAGATCCACTTCTAGCCGCGCCAGCGCCAGCTGCATCGTCACGTCCTTAGCCGCCAGGCGCTTGTCGGCCGGATCGGCCGCCGCCGCCCGCGCCAGCAGGTTGGCGGCTCGCTCACGCTCGACGAAGGCCTCGCGAGGCCGGCCCAGGCGCAGCAGGGAGTCGGCCGCCCAGGCCTGGCTGTTGGTCGCGTCGGCGATGCGGGTTTTATCGTTTGGCGCCCGGGCCAGTTCCGCGCCGAACACCTCCAAGGCGCCCCGGAAGGCCGCCAGGGCTTCCTCGGGCCGCCCCCGTTCGAACAGCAGCGTGCCGAGATTGCTGCGGGCGTAACCGACCTCGACCCGCCATTCCGCGCGGTTGGAGTCCAGCTTGACCAGCCGCTGGGCCAGTTCGTCGTAGTGCTTGAGGCCTTGTTCGGCCTTCGCGAAGTCGCCACGCCGCCACTGCACGTAGGCCAGCCAGAAGACGTTCTGAGCCTCGTCGAAGACACGGTCGCCGTTCTTGGGATCGCGCTCTGCCAGGGCGTGGGTGGTGGCCGCCGCCTGGCCGAAGGCGTCCTGGGCGCCCGCCAGGTCGCCGCGCTGCTCGCGGATCGTGCCCAGCAGGGTCTGGGCCTTGGCGCGCTGGGCCAGGGCCTTGTCGTCGAGCCGGTCGGTGCGCGACTTGCCGTAGTAGGCCAGCACCTTGGCGCTGACCCCGTCCAGCAGGTCGAGGCGACCGACGGGCTCCAGCTGCTGGCGCAGGTCGCCCAGCATGTAGGCCACCAGGGCCTCGGTCTCGTCACGCTGCTCGCGGGCGATCTGGCGCGACTTCAGCGTCACCACGGTCATGGCGCCCATGCCCACGGTCACGGCCATCGCCACGGTCGTGAACACCGCCATCACCCGCAGCCGGCGACGGGCGTCGCGCTGCACCAGCCGGTCAAGGCTGACGCCCAGCAGGCGGGCGGCGATCTTCAGCCGCGCCAGGCGCTTGCCGTCGGCGTCGGGGCGCAGATCCACGGCCAGGGGCTCGACGCCTTCCGGCAGGGCCGCGCGCAGCGACGGCGGCAGGATCTCGGCCAGCGCGGTCGTGGGCGGCGTGTCCGGCGTGATCACGCAGAGGATCCGCTCGGGTCCCCCGCCTGTCAGGAAGTGCGCCACCTCCTGGTCCACCCAGCGCGAGGCGGCGGAGGCGGACGAGCACAACACGATCAGGGCGTCGGACAGGTCCAGCGCATCGCGAATGACCTGGTTGAGGTTGGCCGAGGCGCTCAGTTCGTCACGATCGCGGAATATGGGGCGCAAGGACCGGCCGGCGCTCGCCAGGGCGCGCGGCGCGCGGTAGGTCTCCAGCGTCCGATGCAGCCACCCGGCGACTTTGCGGTCGCGGTGACTATAGCTGATAAAGGCCTTGTACCGCTGTCGGCTGTTCATGCGTCGCCCCACTCGACGGCAGGAGCGTAACCGATGACCGTGATTCCATCATCGCCCCCGCGTGCCGTCAGCCATACGATGTTCGAGCAACCGCCCAAAGACTATCGCGCCAACAAGATCTTCCGGCACATGTCGCGTGAGGAGATCGAGGCGCTGGCGCCGTTGATCGAGCATCGGTCCTACGGAAAGGGCGAGATGATCCTGCAACGCCGCGACCAGGACGGCGGCATCTATCTGCTGCTGGACGGCGTGCTGCTGGCCAATCAGTACGCCAGGTCGGGGCGCGAGGTCGGCTACCGCCGGATCACGCCCGGCGGCTATTTCGGCGAGATTTCGGCCGTCGACGGCCTGCCGCGCTCGGCCAATATCGTCGCGATCGAGGATTCCCGGCTCGCCCGTCTGCCCCAAGTCTGGTCCGACGCCTGTTCGAGGAACTCGCCGCGCTTCATGCGGGCGCTGCTGGAGGACATGGCCGGACTGACCCGTTCGCTGACGGACCGCTTGTTCGAATTGACCGCCGTCTCGGTGGCCTGCCGCGTCGATATCGAGATTCTGCGCCTCGCCACGGCCAATAGCGAGGACGGCCAGACCGGCGTCATCCACCCCTGCCCTACCCACGCCGAGCTCGCCGCCCTGCTGGGCAGCCAGCGCGAGCCGGTCACCCGCGAGCTCAATCGCCTGGCCAGCCTGGAAATCGTCCGCCAGACCGGCCGCACCCTATACGTCCTCGACCTGCCTGCCCTGGCCGCCGAGATCGAGCGGATCGGCGGCGAGGTCTAGCGCCCGGCGCCTCAACGTCTCAGGGCGAAGCCCACATACACCGTGCGCGGCGCCGAGAAACTGGTCACGCCATCCGCCGTCTGACCGACGGCCAGATCGGCGTTCAGGGCATTGTCAGCGGCCAGATAGACCTCACTCGCTGGCGATAGCCGCCAGCCGGCGCGCAGGTCCAGGCTGGTTCCGGGCTTCAGCACGCGCTGGTTCAGGTCGTCCTCGAACCGCTTGCTCTCGTATCGCAGGTCCGCGTCGAGGCTGAGGCGCTCCAACGGCCGCCAGCGCGCGCCGGCGGTGACGGTCAGGGCCGCCGCCTGGGCAGGACGCTTGCCGGTCAACTGGGCGGCCGCCGCGCCGCCGTCGACACGGGCATGGGTCGCCGAAAAGGCCGCGCGCACGGTCCAGGCGGGCGACAGGTCGGCGGCGACGTCGCCCTCCAGGCCATAGGCGTTGATCTGTCCGGCGTTCCGGCGCTGGCGCAGCACGCCGCCGGCCGGGATGAAGCCGGCGACCGGAAAGATCCCCGGACCGATGGCGATCGTGACGTTGGTGATCGGGTCCCGGACCTGGTTGTAGAAGACGCCGAGGTTCCACGTCGCGACGCCGTCACCCGAAATGCCGGTCTCGACGCCATGAAGGGTCTCGGGCTTCAGGGCGGCGTTGGCCTCGGTGACGTCGTTGCCGACGCGGAACGGGCGGTGCAGCTCATTGAGCGTCGGCGGCCGGAAGCCGGCATAGGCCGCCGCGCGGATCCAGGTCTCGCCGGACAGGCGCTGGCGAACGCCGATGCGGCCCGTCGGCGTCGCGCCCGAGGCGTTGGCGGGAGGAGCGTCCAGCGTCAGGGCGCCGGTGGCCGCGTCCCGCTCGCGCCGGACACCGTCATAAGACCGCCAGCCGTCCAGCCGCGCCCCGGCGACCAGGGAGAAGTCCGGTCGGTTCCAGGCGGCCTCGGCATAAACCCCGCCCACCAGGGTCCGGCCGCCGGCCGTGCGCTGGCGGGTGAAGGCGCCGGCCATGTAGCGAAAGAGCTCGTGGGTCTTGCCCTCGGTCATGCGGGCGTCGCCGCCCAGTTCCCACGTCCACTCCCCCAGCGCGCCCTGCCAGGCGGCGTTGAGGCCGTAGCCGCTGGCCGGGGTCGAATATGGTCGTTGGCGGGAGTCGCGCCGACGCGACCGGCGGCGACGGCGGCGGAGGTGTTTTCGAGATCGCTTCTGCGCAGCCAGGCCTGCACGCTCCAGGCGTCGCCCGCCACGGTCGCGGCCAGCGAAGCGCCGGTGGCGTTCGATCGAGCGCCGACCAGACCGGCGTCGCGCGTCTCCTGATAAGCGCCGGCGCGGATCGCCCAACGCACCTCGCCGAGGTCGCCCTGGACCCGGGCGGCGACCGAACCATCCTCCAAGGTCGTCGGCGTATCGGCCGCGCCCGCCGCCGAGCCTCTGACCGGCCGATAGCCGTCGGTGCGCGAGCCGCTGGCGGTCAGCAGCAGGTGGTCGGTCCCGAAGGTCCCGGCCGCGCGCCAGCCGTCGCGCTCGCGGACCTCGGCCGTGAAGCTGGTCAGGCCGCCGCCGGCCGCCCGTTCGCGCAGAGCCACGACGCCAGTCAGGGCGCCGGCGCCATAGGGACCCGCCCCGGCGCCGCGCACGACGGTGGCGCCCGAGAGCCCTTCGCCCGGCAGCGACGTCCATATCACCCAGCCGCCGAACGGATCGTTCTGCGGCGCGCCGTCCAGGGTCACCAGCGCCCGGCCCGCGCCCGAGGGGGCGACGGCGCGCAGCGAAAGCCCCTGGATGGTCGGGTTGGCCGCGTCGCTGCCTGTGCGGCGGAACAGCGAGACCCCGGGCGTGGTCTTCAGCGCATCGTCCAGCCGCGCCTGGGCGCCCAGTTCGGCGGCGTCATAGTAGGCGGTGGAGAAGGCCTGCCGCCCGGCCAGCGGGAGCAGCCGCGGCGCCTCGACGACGACCGTGGAAACCGAGGGCGGCGGGGCGTCTAGCGGCACGGACGAACTCAACTTTGGGAAAGGCTATGCTTAGCCCAAAGTCGCAAGACCACGCTATCGTTCCCAGCCGCCGCCCAGAGCCAGGAACAGGTTGACCTGGTCGGCGGCCACCTGGCTGTCGGCCGCCGCCAGAGCCGCCTCCGACTGGGCCAGGACGCGCTGGGCGTCGAGGCCGGCCAGGTACGGGCTGCGGCCAGCGCGGTAGAGGGTCTGGGCCTGGGTCTCTGCCAGGGCGGCCTGGTCGCGGGCCGCCTTCAGAGCGGCTTGGCGCCGCAGGTCGTGGGCGTAGGCGTCGAGGCTGGTCTCGGTCTCGCGCAGCGCGGTCAGAACCACCCCGTCGAACCGGGCCAACGCGCCGTCGGCGCCGGCTTCGGCCTGGCGGATACGGGCCCGCTCGGCCTCGCCCGGCAAGGTCCAGGTGATCAGCGAGGTCAGGCCCCAACGGTTGGCCGGCGCCTGACCTATGTCGGCCAGGAGGCCCGTCGAGCCCGCGCCGAGGCCCAAGGTGACATTCGGATAGAGCGCGGCCGTGGCGACGCCGATCCGGGCCGTGGCGCCGGCCAGGGTCCGCTCGGCCTGACGCACGTCGGGCCGGCGCTTCAGCAGGGCTGCCCCGTCGCCGACCGGGATCGGCTGGGTCAGAATCGGCGGATGGACACAAGCCTCGACCGCCTTGGGAAACTCGGCCGGCGGCTTTCCGGTCAGGGTCGCCAGCCTGTAGAGCGCCGCGCGTCGCCGGCTCTGGTAGGTCGGCGGGCTGGCCCGGGAGAGATCCAGCTGGGCCTGGGCGCGGGTCACGTCGACGGTCGTGCCCCTGCCCGCCCTCACCAGCTTGCGGGTGACGTCCAGGCCGCGCGACTGCAGGTCGACGGTGTGCTGAGCGACGGCCAGTTCGTGGCCGTTGGCGCAGGCCTCGACATAGGCGCGGGCGACGTCGGCGGCGACGCTGACGCGAGCCAGGTCAAGGGCGGCCTGGCTGGCCTCGGCGTCGGCATGGGCGGCCTCGGCGGCGCGCTTAATCCGGCCCACCAAGTCGACCTGGTAGGAGACCTTCACCCCGACATCGGCCAGGTTCTCGACCGGCAGCTGTTTAGTCAGGAGGTACTGCTCGCCGGACTCCCGCGAATGCATGGCGGCCGCCGAGGCGCCGAGCTTGAAGCCGCCCGCGTCGTCGGCCTCGCCGGCGATGGCCTGGGACCGCGCCAGGTTGGCGGCGGCGACGCGCAGGTCGGTGTTGGCCCTCAAGGCCTCCTCGACCAGGCCGTTCAGAACCGGGTCGTCATAGAGCTTCCACCAGCCGGCTGGGACAGGGTCCTGGCTGACCGCCCTCAAGGCCGCGCCCAGGAACGGCCCCTGCGCCGTCGGGGCGTTGATCTTGGCCTCGGCGGGCAGCTTGTAGTTCGGCCCGACCGCCGTGCAGGCGGCCAGGGCCAGCAGCGAACCGACGAGCGCCAGGGCCTTGAGCGGTCTCATCGGCCGGCCCCCACCACCGCGACCGTGGCGGTGCGGCCGGCGATCAGGCGCAGGTCGCGCGGGGTCTGGTCCAAGGCCACCCGCACCGGCACCCGCTGGGCCAGGCGCACCCAGCTGAAGGTGGGGTTGACGTTGGGCAGCAGGTTGCCGCTTGCGGCGCGGTCGCGATCCTCGATGCCGGCGGCGATCGACTGGATGTGGCCCTTCAGCGGTCGGTCGTCACCCATCACCTTGACGGTCACCGGCTGGCCGATGCGCAGGGACGACAGCTTGGTCTCCTCGAAATAGCCCTCGACCCGGAACGAGCGGGAGTCGATCAGCGCCAGAACCGGCTTGCCGGCGGTGACGTAGTCGCCCGTGCGCAGGGTGAGGTCCGAGAGGAAGCCGTCGGTCGGGGCGGACACCACCGTGCGTTCCAGGTTCAGCGCCGCGACGTCGCGGGCCGCCAGGGCCTGGGACAGGGCCGCCTGGCTCTGCTCGACCTTGGACAGGCTCTGCTCGGTGACCTCGCCGGCGACCAGTTCGCCGAGGGTTCGGTTGCGCGCCAGTTCGCGGCGGGCCTGGGCCAGGGTCACACGCTGAGCGTCGACGGCGGCGTCGGCCTGGCGCAGGGCCAGGGCGTAGCGATCGCGGTCGACATAGAACAGCGGCTGGCCGGCCTTGACCGTCTGGTCGTTGACGGCGTCGACGCGGGTGACCAGGCCCGAGACGTCGGGAGCTACCTGCACGACATCGGCCCGGACGCGGCCGTCGCGGGTCCAGGGATCGACCTGGTAGTGGGTCCATAGCGCCTTACCGCCGACCAGGGCGGCGATGACGACGACGCCGGTGACGGCGGCGCGGGCTGTGGTCGGTAGAACGGTCTTCAACGGAGGCATGCGGTCCGAACTTCAGAATTTCAGGGGCGAAGGGACCGCCACGACGACGGCCCAGAGGATGACGAACAGGGCGGTGTCGAACAGCGCCGGGTGCCAGACCAAGCGATAGGCCCCGACCTTCGACAGCACGCGACGCAGCACGAACGACGCGACTAGCGCGATCACGGCCGAGACCAGGACGGAGGACAGGAAGACCCCGTCGATAGCGAACTCGCCGATCATCGGGCGATCTCCGGAACGAAGGCGGGAGCCTCCGGGAACAGGTTGCGGCGAAGGCCGACCAGGCCAGCCACGCCCTGCACCGCCGAGGCGGCCGGGACGCTCAACAGGCCGCGCAGGGCCGCGTCGAGGCGGACCAGCAGGTCATCATTGGGCTTCCGGACGGCTCCGGCCGCCAGGGCGGCGAAATAGTCGCCGACGCCGTCAAGCGCGGCGTCCAGCCGGTCCTTGCCCTCTGGCGGCAGGTCCGGCCGGGCGGTCTGGACGGCGACCAGGTTCATGCCGACCCGCAGGTCGCGCAGGGCGTCGACGCCGACGAAGTCGTGGCGCCGGCCGGCGTCGGCCAGCTTGGGGGTCAGTATGCCCAGGCGGTCGACCAGGATGGCGGCGAAGGCGGCCGGTTCCGGCGCCTGGCGGGCGCGAGCCAGGCGGGCCAGGCCCCTCCAGGTGCGGACCAGCAGGCGCCGGGCGCTGGCGTCCACGCCCATCGAGCGCAGACCGGCCGTGACGATGATCGCGAACAGCAGACCGACGAACTGGCCCAGATTGCCGTTCAGGAAGCTCGCGAAGTCGGCGCTGAACGTCTCCTGCAGGGCCAGGGCGTTGAAGAAGCCCATCAACACAGCCAGGGCCGCGCCAGCCCGGCGCGGGTCGGGGATGTAGAGGCCCAGGAACAGTAGCGGCGGGGCCATGGTCAGGACCAGCAGCGGAAAGCCGTCGATCGCGGGCAAGATGGCGAACATGTAGATCGCTGACAGCGGCAGGGAGAGCAGGGTGTAGACGCCGAAGCTCTTGATGGCCGGAACCGGATCGTCCATCGCCGCGAAGAAGCAGCAGAACACGGCCGCCATGACCGGGGCGGCGGCGCCGTCGCCCCAACCGGCCAGGATCCAGGTCGCGCAGGAGAGCAGGATGGCGATCGCCGCCGCCCCGCCCGACAGCAGGGCCAGCGGCAGGTCGGCGTGCATCGCGCGTTGAGCCTTGACGCGGGTCGAGGCTTCCAGGCCCGGCGACAACGGCGCGTCAGGATCCTCGAGGCGCGCCATCAGGGCGTGGCCTTCGGCCAGCGCCCGAACGGTCGCGGACAGGCGCGCCAGCAGGCTCTCGATCAACAGGGCCGACCACGTCGCGCCGCGACGATGGGCGGCCAGCCTGTCCAGGCGCTCGATCAGGTCGAGGCCCCGGTCGCGGGGCGAGCCGGCCTCGATCCAGGCCGTAACGGCGTTCAGGGCGGCGCGAACGCGGTCGTCGCGGACCTCGCGCAGGGCCTCCATGCGGTCGGCCAGGCCCGACAGCAGCGGGATCAGCAGCAGCATGCGCTCGTGCAGAGCGCTGACGACGCCGGAGGTCTCGCGCAGGCGCGAGGTGTCGAACGGCAGGTGGACGGCCAGCATCTGGATCTCGCTGGCGGCGGCGGCCAGGTGGCGGCGATCGCGGGCGATGGCCTCGCCGTCCTCGCCATGCAGCACGTCCAGCGCCCAGTGGTCGGCCTCGCCCAGCCAGGTGGAGAGGCGTTGCTTCAGCACCGTTCCGACCGGACGCGGAAAGACCAGGCTATGAACCAGGGTGGCGCAGAGAATGCCCAGGCCGATCTCGATCACCCGCGAGACGGCGACGTCGAAGATCGCGCCGGGCTGGTTGACGCTGGGAAAGCCGATGATCGCGGCCGTGTAGCCGGACAGCATCAGGAGGTAGCTGCGCGGGGTGCGATCCAGCAGCGAGATGGTCAGGCAACCGCCCACCCACAGGGCAAGGGCCAGGCACAGCAGCACCGGCGCATTGACGAGATTGGGCACGAGGGCGACGGCGGCGGCCGCGCCGAGCACGGTGCCCAGCACGCGGTAAACCGCCTTGGAGCGCACGGCCCCGGCCAGCGGCTGGCTGACGATATAGGCCGTGGTCATCGCCCAGTACGGACGCGGCAGGCCCAGGGCGAAGCCGATATAGAGGGCCAGCATCGCCGCCGCGAAGCTGTTCGCCGAGAACAGCAGCGTATGCCGATCGAACTTGGGGAACATGGTGGAAGCGCTCTACGCCCCCTGCCCGGCAGCCGCGTTCAAGGCGGCCTCGAACGCGGTGAAGGTCCGTACGGCGGCGGCGAGATCTGCGTCGCTGACGTCGGCCAGCAGCTGAGCCCGCACCACCTGCACGGCATCCTCGACCACCGCGGCCAGCGCCTGACCGTCGGTCGTCAGATGCAGGGTCTTGGCGCGCTTGTCGGAAGGATCATCGCGGCGCTCGACCAGACCCGCCTGGCTCAACTGATCGAGAATCCGGACCAAGGACGGCCCCTCCACTCCGATCTCCTCGGCCAGCATGCCCTGGCGCATGCCGCCGCCCGCGCGGGCGATGTGCAACACCGGCATGGCTTTGGCGTCCGAGATGCCGTGGGCGGCCAGGGCGCGGTTGACCTCGCGCCGATAGACCCGCGCCAGGCGCAGCAGGCCTTGGGCGAAGGCGCGTTCATCGAGGGTGCGAATGGCGGTCATGGAACGAAGGTCAATTAAATAGGTAGCTTCCTATCTAAATTAGATAGCATCCTATCTATCCCGTCGCAAGAGCGCCGCAGGGGAATTCCCGGAAGCCGTCGCGAGGCGGGCTCAGAGGGGCGGCGGGCCCTCCCGCCATCGCGGCCAGTCGGCGACGATGTGGTCCACGACGCGCGCGCCGACCACGCCGATATTGGCGACGGTCTCGGCGAACCCCCCGGCCGTCTGGCCTGGCGCCGGGTCGAGGTGCTGCAGGGTCGTTTCCCCCGGCGCGCCCTGATCGAAATTGACCGCCCCACGCAGGCTGAGGATGCGCCCCGTTCCCCACTGGCGCTTGATCACCAGGGCCAGGGCGGCAGCCTCCATCTCGGTGATCACATAGTCATCGGCGCCGTAGAGCTTGGCGATGGACTGGGCCTCCTTCGACAGGCCGGGACCGTGGAAGAAGGTGTCGCCGGTCATGTGCGTGCCGACCATTATCGAGGGGGCCGCGCGCGCGCGGGCGTCGGCATAGCGCATACGGTAGCGGCGGGCGTCGTCGCTGTCCTGCATAGGAGCGCCCTTGGACAGGCGGACGGCCCAGCCGACCAGGGTCGGGTCGAGCTGGAAGCGGCGGTACTCTTCGTAGCCGGCCCGCGGCATGAAGGTCGGCGCGCCGGCCGTGTTCTCCGCCGGCGCCCAGCGATGGCCGAGGTCATAGTCGACGAGCCAGCTGGCCCAGGAGACGTCGCCGATCGTCCCGCGCGAAGGCGGCGTCCCGCCGACGCCGCTGAGGATGAAATAGGCCTGCGAAAAGTCGTAGGCCGGATCCAGCAGGATAGCCTGCATAGAGGCCGACGCATTGACCTTGCCCATGCCCAAGGTCGAGCCGCAGACCCCGTCGGGGTTGCAGTAGACGGGCTTGAGAGCCCCCTCACGGTCCTGGGCGTGCTCTGACGCCAGTAGCGCTCGTACCAGGGCTGAAACTCGCCCGCGCGGTCGCCGGTGTTCTCGCCGATCTCGAACATGGCGGCGACGAAGACCTTAACCTTGATCGGGACAGGAGCCTGCGCATGGGCGCCGCCCGCCAGGGCGAACGCGGCGAGAACGGCGGCCAGTAGTCTCACGGCCTTGGTTCCAGCGGTCGGGAGTTCCAGTCGTAGGATCATGACTGGACGCTATCGACCTTCAAATCTGATTTGCTGAAGCTCTACGTCATCGAAGACGCGCTCTATGGAGCAATCGATCCAGGCAGGAGCAGTCCTTGCCGGTTGGCTGCTCGATTTCGATGCTGCGCCGCGCCTCCCCCATTCAGAGCGAGGGGGAGAGGCGCGGCGCCAGCCGCCTTAGCCCAGCGCCTTCTTGTACAGCGCCAGGAGGTTGCTCCAGGCGGTCTCGGCGGCGGCCTCGTTGTAGACTTGGCTGCCCTTGACGGTCCAACCGTGAGCGGCGCCGGCGAAGACCTCGACCTGGGCCGGCCGCTTGGCGGCCTCGAAGCCGGCCTTCAGCTTGTCCTTGGCGGTCGGGTCCTGCTTGTCGTCGTTATCGGCGATCTCGATCAGGTAGCTGGCGTAGGTCTTGGGGATCAGCAGGTGCGGGCTGTCCTCCTTGTCCGTGACCAGACCGCCGCCGTGGAAGCTGGCGACCGCGCCGATCCTGGCCGGGACCGCGGCGGCCGTGCGGAACGACAGCGGACCGCCCATGCAGTAGCCCTGCACGCCGGCCTTCTTGGCCTTGTCGGTCTTCGACTGGGCGTCGAGGAAGGCGATATAGGCCGATGCGTCCCTGAACGTGCCTTCCGTGGTCACCGAGGCGCGCAGCGGCGTCAGCTTGGCCCGGTCGTCGGGATTGGCGAAGTTGAACGTTCCCTCGACCACCGGCGCCTTCTTGACCCGATAGTAGAGGTTGGGGACCAGCACGACATAGCCGGCCGCGGCCAGGCGGCGGCCCATGTCGCGGAACACCGGACGCAGGCTCATCACGTCGGGCCAGAGCAGCACCGCCGGGTATTTGCCCTTGGCCTTCGGATAGAACAGCGCCGCGTCCGCCACGCCGTCGGGCGTCTTCACCTCGACGTCCTTCTCCTCGACCGTGTCGTCGGCGCGGGCGACCGTGGCGACGCCGGTGGCCGCGACTGTCAGCAGGCCGAAGGCGCGGCGCGAAAGGCGGGGGTCGTGAACGAGGCCTGGGTGGATATCGTCATCGCACATGGCGGTCTCCTCCGAATGATGGGAGCGGCACGCTATAACCGCGTTCTCCTGCCGCATACCCTCTTTCCAAGGCGCCTCACGGGTCGCCTTGCTGGCCCTCTTTAGGCGCCCAACTGATAGGTCGCCTTGCCGGGCAGCAGCAGGTCCTGCTTCCTGCCGTCGCACAGGGCGTAGCTGAAGCCGCTCTGGATCGCCCAGGCCCCGACCTCGCCCCGCTTGTTGATGGCCAGGAAGCCGACCTGGAATTCCTTGGCGTTGGGCTTCTTCTTGAGGATGCGCTCGACGGCCTCGCGGCAGGCGGCCTCGGGCGAGCGGCCCTGGCGCATCAGCTCCACGACCAGGAAGCTGCCGACATTGCGGATCACCTCCTCGCCGACCCCGGTCGAGGTGGCGCCGCCGACCTCGTTGTCGACATAGAGGCCCGCGCCGATGATCGGGCTGTCCCCGACCCGGCCGCGCATCTTCCAGGCCATGCCGCTGGTGGTGCAGGCGCCGGCGATGTTTCCCTTGGCGTCGATGGCCAGCATGCCGATGGTGTCGTGGTTGTTGGCCCCGCCCGGCGTGCCCAACTGGCCGGAAGTCTTGCCGTAGTCGCCGACCTCGCTGTTGGCCGTGGGCTGGTACTTGGCGTCCTTCTTCCAGGCCTCCCAGGCGATCCTGGATTCCGGGGTCAGCAGTTCCTCGCGCGGGAAGCCCTGCTCCAGCGCGAACTGCAGGGCGCCGGCCCCGACCAGCATCACGTGCGGGGTCTTCTCCATGACCTTTCGCGCGACCGAGATCGGATGGGCGATGTGCTCCAGAGCCGCGACCGCGCCGCAGTTGCCCAGCTCGTCCATGATGCAGGCGTCCAGCGAGACGTGGCCGTCGCGATCCGGATAGCCGGCGCGACCGACGCTGTGGTTCTTCAGGTCCTGCTCGGGGACCCGCGCCCCGGCCTCGACGGCGTCCAGCGCCCGTCCGCCCTTGGACAGCACCGCCCAGGCGGCCTGGTTGGCGGCGACGCCGAAGTCCCAGGTGGAGATGACGCACGGCCCGTCCAGCTTGTTGACGGTCTCCGCGGCGGACGCCTTCGCGCCCAGCATCGCCGATCCGACCAGGGAGGCGCCGATCAGGCCTCTACGATTCATCATGCTCATGTGCTCCAACAAGATCGCGCGAATCCCTAGCACGACCTGGAGCAGGACCATGACCGCCACCCGCATTCTTCTGGAAGTCTGTGTCGACACGCCCGCCGGACTGGCGGCGGCGATCGCCGGCGGCGCGGATCGGATCGAACTTTGCGCGGCGCTGGCGCTACAGGGCCTGACCCCCGCCCCCGGCCTGATGGCCCAGGCGGCCAGCGCGCCCATCCCGATCTATCAGATGATCCGTCCCCGGAATGGTGACTTCTGCTATGACGCCGGCGACCTGGATCACATGCGGCGGGACATCGACGCGGTGCGGGAATACGGCCTCGCGGGCGTGGTCATCGGGGCCAACCTCCCTGACGGCCAGCTGGATCTGGACGTGCTGGAAATGCTGGTCGAGCATAGCCAGGGGCTGGGCCTGAGCCTGCACCGCGCGTTCGACCTCGTTCCCGAACAGTCCGTGGCCCTGGAAGCGGCGATCGCCCTGGGCTTCGAGCGGGTGCTGACCTCGGGCGGCGCCCTGACGGCGCAAGCGGGCGCGGAGCGGATCGCCGAGCTGGTCCAGCAGGCCGACGGCCGGATCGGCATCCTGGCCGGGGCTGGCGTGCGGCCATCGAACGTGGCCGAACTGGTGAAACGCACCGGCGTGCGCGAGGTGCACGGCTCGTTCAGCGGTCAGATTCCGGGAGCGGCTCCGGGATCGAAGCTCAGCGAGATGGGCTTCGTGCCGCCGGAGCTGCGGGACACGGATGAGGCGGCCGTCGCGGAAGCGGCGCGGATTCTCCGCGACCTCTGAAACAGATGGCGAGCGCCGCGCTTGGTCCTCATCCTGAGCTTGTCGCAGGTCGAGGTTCGGCCCCTCAGCCCTCGATGAAGTGCGGGATGAACCGCGAGCGGTCCCGCGTCACCCGGCCCCTGTCCTCGCGCACGCCGATCCCGGCCGGCTGGTCGCCGATGACCCACGAACCTACCACGGGATAGTTCACGCCGAACTTGGGCGGGGCTTTAAGTTCCTGGCGGATCCAGCCTTCCTCGCCATAGCCCTGGTCCAGCACCCGGCCCCTGCGGCCGTCCTTCCAGAGCTCGACATCGGCGCCCTCGCGGCTGAACAGCGGCTTGCGGGCGTAGCTATTACCCAACCGCTCGACCTTGGGATCGTCGTCGAAATAGGTCTCGAGCAGGTTCGGGTGACCCGGATGGCGCTCCCACAGCAGGGGCAGCAGCGCCTTGTTCGACAACACCGCCTTCCACGGCGGCTCCAGGAACAGGGTCTTGGAGCCGGCGATATTGGCCGCGTACGGCTCGCGCAGCATGTCCTCCCAGGGGTACAGCTTGAACATCGCCCCGACGATGTAGTTGTCCTGGTCGACGAAGCGGCCGTCGGCGTCGAGGCCGATCGCCGTCATCGGCACGAACTTCGGCTCCAGCCCCGCCAGCCGGGCCATATCCTCCAGGAACCGCACGGTCTGGCGGTCCTCGACAAAGTCCGGATCGCTCGCGAAATGAACGAAGCCGCCATTCGGGAAGATCGCCTTGAAACGCTCGGCCAACTGGTCGTGCAGGCTGTTAAACTGGTCCGTGGTTTCCGGCAGCAGGCCTTGCTGGATCAGGTCCTCCAGCCACAGCCACTGGAACACGCCGGCCTCATAGATGCTGGTCGGGGTGTCGGCGTTGTACTCGTAGAGCTTGGGCGGCTCGGCCCCGTCGTAGAAGAAGTCGAAGCGGCCGTAGAGCGACGGATCGCGCCCCGCCCACGAGGCGGCGACCAGATCGCGAGACGCTTCCGGAATCCGCAGACGCGCCATCAGGGCGTCGCTCTTCACCGCGTCGTCGACCAGATCTAGGCACAGCTTGTGCAGCGCCTCGGTCGCGGGCTCCAGATGGCCCTCGACCTCCTCCAGCGTGAAGGCGTAGGCGGCCCGTTCGTCCCAATAGCGACGACCGTCGGCGTGATGCCAGGTGAAGCCGACCGCCTCGGCCTTGGACTTCCAGTCCGGTCGAGGCGTCAGGGTGAGACGGCGCATCAGGCGTCCGAGCCGTCCTTGTTGGCTTTCACCTTGTCCTCGATGGCCAGCATCGGGGCGGGCAGCGCCTCGTCCTTCGGAGCCATCAGGCGGGCCAGCACGTCCTCGGCGCCGCCACCGCCCGGCAGGATGCCGGCGGCCGCGAGCTTGGCGTCGAGATCCGCGCCAGTCTTGCGATCCTCGAACTCGTTATGCAGCTTGAATTGCTCCTCGCGGACCGACTGGCGCTCCTTGATGCGCTTGAGGCTGTCGGCGGCCGAGCCGACGACGCCGCTGGCCGACCCCGAGCGCGAGATCACGGCGGCCTGAGCCTTCTGGACGCTCTCGTTGACCTTCACGATCTCGATCTCGCGACGCAGCGCTTCGACCTTGGTGTCCGTCTGGGCGATGATCGTGCGCAGCTTGTCCTCGGCCGTGCGCAGCTCGGTCATCTGCGTGGCCTTCTGGCCGGCGTCCTTCTCGAGGTCGGCGATGCGCTGGGCGACTTCCAGGGCCAGGGCCTGGTCGCCCTTGTTCATCGCCGCGCGGGCCGAGGACTCGTACTTGCGCGACTGGTCGGTCAGCTGGGCGACCTCGGTCTCCAGCGAACGGCGGCGAGCGACCAGCTTGGCCAGCTCGTCCCGGGCCTTGCCCTGGGCGTTGTCGGCGTCGCGGATTTCCTGGTCCAGGATCCTCAGGGCGTTGGCGTCCACGATGGTCTGCGCGCCGTCATGTGCGGTCCCACGGAACAGGGCCGAGAGCTTGCTCCAGATCGACATCAGTAAGTCTCCAGGTCCGAATTCTTAGGCGGCCGACGCGCGGCTTTTTTCGAAGGTGTCGCGCAGGTCGCTGGCGGCGGCGATGGCGTTGTCGGCCAGGGTGCGCAGCTCGATGATCAGCGTCTGCAGGGTGGTCTTGGACGAGATCTCGCCCATCAGCTCGTAATAGTCACGACCGTCGACGCTGGTGATGCCGAAATTCGACAGCGGCACGATCTTCTGGGCCTTGAGCAGGAACTCGTTGAAGGCCGCGCGGTCGTTCTGCTCGTCGCAGGGCCACAACAGGGTCGAGACGACCAGTTGCAGCTCGCCGCCGCTGACATAGATCGGCAGATCGCCGAACTCGTGCATCGTGACCTGCAGCACGGGCTCGACGCCCTCGACGACGATGGCGGTCATCTCTTCGTCGCGCACGAGGGCGCTTTCCACCAGCGCGTCGCGCAGCGAGTGGATCGTCCAGGCGGTATCGATAACGGAGTCCATGTGTCTGACGCCCTTGGGGGGATGGGGGTTGGTTGCCAGGTTCGGGCCACGAACCAACTCGACGACGATCGCCTGCACGGCCGAAAGGATGTCGGGCTTGCACGCCGCCGGCGCCCAGACCTCGATCTTCACGAAGCCGGCGTTCCGGCGGGCTTCGCGCCACGCTCGGGTTCTTTCAGCGGCCTGGGCGCTTCGGGTCGGTTTGGCAGGCATGCGTTACATGTACGCATAACATGTACGCTTGACAAGGCGTCGTTCGGCGTCATCCTGCGAGTTAGTTCACCCCCCGAGCGCGGCTCGCCACGCTCAGTGCGCTTGGATCGGACCTTGTTCCTTGAACAAGGCCGGGGCAAGCGCGCCGTCGGGCAATTCGGCGTCGCTTGTCAGATAAGCGGCCCGAGCAGGTTTTTGAGGGCACGCGCACCGCGATGTTCGGAAAGCTTTTCGGCAACAAAGGCGGCGAGGCCAGGCCCGCCCTGCCCGTGATCCGCAATGTCACGATCGGCCGGACCGTGGTGCTGGATCCGCTGGCCTGGCGCCGGTTCGGAGCCGAGACCAAGTTCGCCCTCGACCGCGACACGCTGGAGATCACCGCCCAGGGCCTGATCCAGCTGAACGACGGCGCGTTCGTGCACCGCTTCTATACGGACGACGAGATCCTGTTCCAGGTCGTGTCGGATGACCGCGAGGGCCAGAAGGCCAACGACTTCACCGTCTTCGTCCCGTGGGCCAGCGAATATCCGGCCGACCGGGCCGATCGCGACCTGTGGGCCCAGCGCCTGCGCGGGCGCGCGTTCCAGCCCGAGGGCCTGCCCGCCTATACCCGCCTGTGGTTCGGCGAAGAGGCCGCGGAGCAGGATCCGGTGACCCTTTGGGAAGACGTCTATTACAACCGCGACGCCGATCGGCCCGACCGACGCCTCTTCCAGACCACCATGCTGTTCAATCGCGACCTCGCCGGCGGCGACGGGCGCGAGCTGCTGCTGGCCCTGACCCTCGAGCCCGAGGACAGCAAGGACGTCAGCCACGAGACGATGATCGGCCTGCCGCTGTCGGTGGGTGAGTTCAGGGCCTAGGTAGGGGACAAACCCAGATGTTCGACTTCACCAGTTTCCAGGACGGCGCGACCGCGTTCCTGCTGGCCTTCGTCGTGGCCGGCCTGTTCACGATCGCCTTTAAGTACATCTACCAGTGGGTGACGCCCTACAACGAGAAGAGCCTGATCCGGGCGGGCAACACCTCGGCGGCCATCGCCCTGGCCGGCGCGCTGATCGGTTACGCCCTGCCGCTGGCTTCGGCCCTGAGCCACACGGTCAGCCTGCCGGAGCTCGCCGCCTGGGCGACCTTGGCGGGGATTATCCAGATCGCCGCGTTCACCGGCGTGCGCCTGATCGCCCTGCCCGACGTCAAGGCGCGGATCGAGGCCAACGAGGTCTCGATCGGCATCTATCTGGCCGGCATCTCGATCGCGGTCGGCCTGTTGAACGCCGCCTGCATGACCTCTTGAGGACCTGAGCGATGACCCCGCGCAAACGCTCGAGCTCACTGAAGCTGACCACCATGCTGGCCGGCGCCACGGCCCTGACCCTGTCCGGGTGCGACGATCCCGCCGGCCAGGCCAGCTGGGATCCCAACAAGGGCGAGCAGGTCGAGGCCTTCAGCTACAAGACCCTGGAAGAGTGCAAGGCGGCCAACGAGGTCTCCGACGCCCAGTGCGACACCTCCTACGCCGCCGCCCAGAAGGACGACGCCAAGGACGCCCCGCGCTACGAGGCCCGCGCCTCGTGCGAGGAGGTCTATGGCGCCGGCAACTGCGTGCCGCGCAGCTACAACAACGGCGGCAACTTCTTCACGCCCCTGCTGGCCGGCTTCGTGATCGGCCGGATGCTGGACGGCGGCGGCTATCGCGGCACCGGCCTCTATCGCCAGGACGACCGCTATGGCGGCGGCTACTATTCGACCTGGGGCGCCTGGGCCGCGACTACAGCACCGGCCGCACGGTCATCAGCCGCGAAAGCATCGACCCGCCCGACGCGATCCGCAACGCCCCGCCCAAGGTCCAGACCCGCACTTCCGTGGTCTCGCGCGGCGGCTTCGGCGGCGGTCGCAGCTATGCCAGCAGCGGCAGCTATAAGGGCGGTTTCGGCGGCTAGATCGGACGGACGCGCTTTTGCAATTGACTCGCAACTAGACATCCCATCTAGTTGCGATGTGTTCGCAAGAACGCGTCGGGCCGCTCACCGAGATCGGTTCGCCACGGCGGGTGTCGGCCCCCTGCTTGGCGAGGAGATTTCCGGCGTGCGGCCCGACCCTTTCTCAGAGACCCACCTGAACCATTGCGGCCCTGTCGGCCTGGCCGACGGCGAGCGGATCCTGCTCTGGATGCTCCGCCAATGGGTCACCGCCCGCGTCCTGGGCGAAGAGCCAGGTCAGCGCCTGTCAAAAAAGGCCGGCGCCCTGGTCTCGCCCCGCGTGGCCACCGCCTTCATCCTGATGATGAGCGCCATCGAAGGCCAGGTCCGCCGTCCGCTCTGCGTCTCCGCGCCCTGCTGCGAGGGCTATGCGGACGACGAACAGCGCCTGATCACCGCCTGCGGCGTCTGCCCCGCCTCGCCCGAGATCGCCGGCCGCCTGATCGAGGACCTGGTGATCACCCCCGAGAGCGTCACGGTGATGGCGCGGTTCCTGAACACGGCCCTGGCCAATGACGGCATGGCGCTGCCGATGCGGTTCGATGAGCCGGAGGTGATGGTTTCGCACGCGCGGCGACCGACGCTGCACTAGGCCCGAGACCAGCCCTCATCCACCAACCGCCGCGCCAGCGCCTGGGCCGCCTGCACGACGTCACTCCAAGTCACGTCGAACCCGGCGTCGTCGCCGTAGTAGGGATCGGCCACGGCCCGCCCCCGATGCCCCTCGACCAGATCCAGCAACAGCCCGACCTCGGCGGTCGCATCGGACGGCGCGACCTGCAGCAGGCCGCGCAGGTTGTCGTGGTCCAGAGCGTAGATGTGGGTGAAGGTCCGGAAGTCGTCAGGCTTCACCTGGCGCGCCTTCAGGCCGCCGATGTCGACGCCGTTACGCCGCGCCACCGCGATGGCGCGGGGGTCCGGCGGATCGCCCCTGTGCCAGCCGCCAGTGCCCGCGCTGTCGACCATGACCTCCAGGCCCAGCCTTTCGGCTTCCGCCCGGAACGCGCCCTCGGCCAGGGGCGAGCGACAGATGTTGCCCATGCAGACGAACAGCACGCTGGCCCTGGCCATCAGGCTTCTCCCCAACCGCCGCCGCCCGGCGTCTCGATGACGATCGCGTCGCCCGCGCCGACCTCCACGAGATCGGTGGCGGCCATGGGCTGGACCGTTCCGTCGGCGCGCTCGACCCACGCCTTGCCGACCTGGCCCGCGCCCCCGCCCCGCAGGCCGAACGGCGGCACGCGGCGGCGATTGGACAGCAAGGTCGCGCTCATCGGCTCGCGAAAGCCGATCCTGCGCACCACGCCGTCGCCGCCGCGATGCGCGCCCGGGCCGCCCGAACCGCGCCGGATCGAGAACGCCTCGACCAGCACCGGATAGCGGGTCTCCAGCACCTCGGGATCGGTCAGACGGCTGTTGGTCATGTGGGTCTGGACGGCGTCGGTCCCGTCGAAGTCCGGCCCCGCGCCCGAGCCGCCGCAGATGGTCTCGTAGTACTGGCGCCGCTCGTCGCCGAAGGTGAAGTTGTTCATCGTCCCCTGGGCCCCGGCCATCACGCCCAGCGCGCCATAAAGGGCGTCGACCACCACCTGGCTAGTCTCGACATTGCCGGCCACCACCGCCGCCGGATAGCGCGGCCGCAGCATCGAGCCCTCGGGAATGACCAGCTCGACCGGCCGCAGGCAGCCGTCGTTCATCGGGATCTCGTCGTCCACGAGCGTGCGGAAGACATACAGCGCCGCCGCCCGGCAGATCGAGGCCGGGGCGTTGAAATTGGTCGGGACCTGGTCGCTGGTGCCGGTGAAGTCCACGCGGGCGGTGCGGGCCTGGCGGTCGACCGTGATGGCCACGCGGACCACCGCCCCGTCGTCCAGTTCGTAGGCGAACGATCCGCCTTCCATCTTCGCCAGTACGCGACGGACGGCCTCTTCGGCATTGTCCTGGACGTGGGCCATATAGGCTTCGACGACGTCCTGGCCGAATTCGGCGACCATGGAGGTCAGGGCCTCGGCGCCGCGCGCGCAGGCGGCGATCTGAGCCTTGAGGTCGCCGATGTTCTGGTCGGGATTGCGCGCCGGCCACTTGCCCGAGGCCAGCAGAGCGCGGGTCTCGGCCTCCAGGAACCGGCCGCCCTCGACCAGCAGGAAGTTCTCGATCAGCACGCCCTCTTCCTCGACCGTCTTGCTGGTCGGCGGCATCGAGCCCGGGGTGATGCCGCCGATATCGCCCTGGTGCCCGCGCGCGGCGACGTAGAACAGCAAGGCGTCCGCCGCGTCGAACACCGGCATGACCACCGTGACGTCCGGCAGGTGGGTGCCGCCCTTGTAGGGGGCGTTGAGCATGTAGGCGTCGCCCGGCTTCATGCCGCGGCCGTCGCCCTGGCGCGCCTCACGGATGGCCCGCACGCTGTCCCCCATCGAGCCCAGGTGCACCGGCATGTGCGGCGCGTTGGCGATCAGGTCGCCGTCGCGGCTGAATAGCGCGCAGGAGAAGTCCAGCCGCTCCTTGATATTGACCGAGTAGGCGGTGTTCTGGAGGGCGAAACCCATCTCCTCGGCCACGGCCATGAAGAGGTTGTTGAACACCTCCAGCATGACCGGGTCGGCCTCGGTCCCGATGGCCTTGCGGGCTGGCAGGGCGACGACGCGGTCGAGGATCAGGTTCAGATGGGCGTCCACGGTCGCGCGCCAGCCGGGCTCGACGACCGTCGTGCCGGTGGCTTCGCGAATGATGGCCGGGCCGAGGATCTCGACGCCGACGGCCAGGGCCTCGCGGTCGAAGACCGGCGTCGTATGGCCGGCGCCGGCCATCCGCGTTTCGACCGTCGCCAGCGGCTTGGGCTCGCCCTTGGACGCGCCGGTCTCGAAATCCGGTTCCGAACCGGCGTCCGAGTGGCCGATCGCCTCGACCGACAGCGTCTCGACCACCAGCGGCGTCGTCGGCGAGGTGAAGCCGAAACGGCGTTGATGCAGCGCCTCGAAGTCCTCACGCACCGTATCCCCGAACGGCACGACCAGGGGCGTGTCGGTGCCGGCGTACTTCACCCGCAGGCTGGCGACGGTCTCGACCGAGGCCATCGGCACGTCCTGGGCGCGCAAGGCCGCTTCCGCTTCCGCGGCCAGCACCTTCGCGCGATCGGCCAGGTCGCCCGCCTGGTCCAGCGGCCGCTCGACCGTCTCCTCGCGGATCAGGCGCAGGTCGGCCAGGCCCATGCCATAGGCGCTCAACACCCCGGCGAACGGGTGGATCATGACCTTGGTCATGCCCAGGGCGTCGGCCACCAAACAAGCGTGCTGCCCGCCCGCGCCACCGAAACAGGCCAGGACATAGCGGGTGACGTCGTAGCCGCGCTGGATCGAGATCTGCCGCACGGCCTTGGCCATGTTCTCGACGGCGATGGTGACGAAGCCTTCGGCCACGTCCTGCGGGGTCATGGCCTTGCCGGTCGCGGCTTCGATCTGGGCCGACACCGCCCTGAAGCCGCCCGCCACCGCATCGGCGTCCAGCGGCTGGTCGGCGTTCGGGCCGAACACCTTGGGGAAGAACTCAGGCCGCAGCTTGCCCAGCATGACATTGCAGTCGGTGACCGTCAGCGGGCCGCCCCGACGGTAGGCCGCCGGCCCCGGGACCGCGCCCGCCGAGGCCGGCCCCACCCGCAGCCGCGCGCCGTCGAAGCCGCAGATCGAGCCGCCGCCGGCCGCTACGGTATGGATGTTCATCATCGGCGCGCGCATCCGCACCCCAGCCACCACCGTCTCGAACGCCCGCTCGTACTGGCCGGCATAGTGGCAGACGTCGGTCGAGGTGCCGCCCATGTCGAAGCCTATGACACGATCAAAGCCGGCCTCGCCCGCCGTCCGCGCCATGCCGACCACGCCGCCGGCCGGGCCGGACAGGATGGCGTCCTTGCCCCGGAAGGCCCGTGCATCGGTCAGGCCGCCGTTCGACTGCATGAACAGCAGCCGGGTGTCGCGACCCAGCGCGTCGGCCACCTGGTCCACATAGCGCCGCAGGATCGGCGACAGATAGGCGTCGACCACGGTGGTGTCGCCGCGCCCGACCAGTTTCATCAGCGGGCTGACCTCGTGACTGACCGACACCTGGCTGAAGCCGATCTCGCGCGCGATCGCGGCGACCCGCGCCTCGTGGTCGGTGAAGCGGAAGCCGTGCAGCAGCACGACGGCGATGGCGCGGAAGCCTTCGTCGAAAGCCGCTTGCAGGCTCGCCCGCGCCGCGCTCTCGTCCAGCGGCCGCAACACCTGTCCCCCGACGCTCATCCGCTCGTCGATCTCGACCACGCGGTCGTAGAGGGCTTCCGGCTTGACGATGTGGCGCTCGAACAACTTGGGCCGCGCCTGGTATCCGATGCGCAGGGCGTCGGCGTGACCCGCCGTGATCGCCAGGACCGTCGGCTCGCCCTTACGCTCGAGCAAGGCGTTGGTGGCGACGGTGGTGCCCATCTTCACCGCGTCGACGCCCGCGCCTTCCGGCAGTAGCGCCCGCACGCCCGCCACGGCGGCGTCGGCGTAGTGCTCGGGATTTTCCGACAGCAACTTGTGGGTGACCAACGCGCCGTCGGGCCGCCGCGCGACGATGTCGGTGAAGGTGCCGCCGCGGTCGATCCAGAATTCCCAGCCGCGAGCGGTCATCCACATCCCCAAAATCCGATCTTACCGGCGAAAGCCGGGACCCAGGTTCAGCCTGAGCATCCGCCAAGCCTGGCGACGCGGAGCCTTACGATCTGGGCCCCGGCCTTCGCCGGGGAAGTCGGTTTAGGGGTTATTTGAGCACGCCCGTCAACTCCGCCACCTGCCAGAGACCCAACAACAGGAAGATCAGCGCCGCGCCCATCCGCACGTACTTCAGCGGCACGATCTTGGTCGCCGCCTCGCCCAGATAGACGGCCGGGACGTTGGCCAGCATCATGCCCAGGGTGGTGCCGGCGGCGACCCAGAAGATCGAGTGGAACTTGGCGCCCAGGGCGACGGTGGCGATCTGGGTCTTGTCGCCCATCTCGACCAGGAAGAAGGCGACGGCCGTGGTCACGAAGACGCCGTAGCGACCGGCGCTCGCCCCTTCCTCGTCATCGGCCTTGTCGGGGATCAGGGCCCAGGCGGCCATGGCGATGAACGAGATGGCGATGGCCCACTTGAACCAGGCGCCGCTCAGGAAGTCCGACACCCAGTAGCCGGCGGTAGCGGCCAGGGCGTGGTTGGCCAGGGTGGCGACCAGGATGCCAAGAATGATCGGGACAGGCTTCTTGAACCGCGTGGCCAGGATGATGGCCAGCAATTGGGTCTTGTCGCCGATCTCGGCGATGGCCACGACCAGGGTCGAGACGAGCAGGGCTTCCACTGAAAATAGTCCTCCGGGCCGGGCGCATGCCAATAGCGTCGACGTCCACCCGGCCCGGATGAAAATCGGCGCCATTGGTCTCGCCAAGGAAGCTCGAAATCGCTTCCATTCCCCGCGCCATGCTCCCGAAGCAGCAAGTGTGTTGACGGCGGGGCCCGCTGATAGATGCGGGCGGCTACTCCCCAAAGGTAAGGCGCGTGTAGCGGAGGGAGGACGGCCGGTCAATCTTCCCTCCCCCTCGCTGGGGAGGGCTTAGACAGAAGCCGGCGGGTCGAAGCGCAAGACATGGATCGCCACCCGCACCTTGCCTGTGACGAAGCTGCCGCCGACCGCGCTGATCAGCACCGGGGTGTCGGCGTAGTAGGCGGTCGGCCCGACCACGCCGATGTTGCTGGAATTCCTGGCGACGCCCAGCGAGCCGCCGAACTTGCTCGCATCGCCCGAGACGCCACAGTTGTACGAGGCCGCCCCGGTCACCGCGACCGTGGTGCGGGTCGATACAGCCAGCACGATGGCGCGGTTGGGGATGGCGATGCCCGTCGCGGTCGAAGCGCCCGACAAGGTCACTTCCTGCTCCAGGATCTCCAGGCGGGTGTTGGCGAGGTTAGGCGTCTGGGCGGCGGTCGTGCCGCGAAACGTCGCCGACAGCGGCGTCCAGGCCGCGCCATCGAAGGCGACCATCTGGTTCTCGTCCTTGACCCAGGCCAGTACGCCCTCGGCGGGCGCGAGGGGCTCCCAGGCGCCGGCCTCGAAGCGCATCAGAACGCCGGAGGGCTGGCTCGCCCAGGCCGCGCCCGTGGCGCTGGCCGGCACGATCCAGACGCCGCCAGCGACCGGACTGGCTGGCTGGGCCGAAACCGACCGGCTCTCGACGGCCAACTGCACAAGGCCATCCAGCCGGGCCAAGCTCTCATTGATCGGGATGTGTTTCTGAGCCTGGGCGGCCACCACATAGGGCAGGCCCAGGCGAGGCGTGACGTCGCTGAAAACAGGATCGGGCATGAGGCGGCTCCGAGAGCGAGTTGAAGTCGCTCCCAGCATCACCTCGTCGCGAAGGCCGGGGACGGAAGCGGCTCCGTCCCCGTGCCTCGCCCGCCTATTCGGCGGCGAAAGCCAAGTGAATTCCGGACGTCAGCGCCGTCTTGGCCGCCAGTTCGGCCTTGGCCTGCTCGTACTCTTCGGCGAAGCGCGCGATGAGTTCGGCGGCCGGCAGCACCTTGTCGATCGCGCCGATGCCCTGGCCCGAGCCCCAGATGTCACGCCAGGCCTTGGCTTCCTGGTTGCCGCCCGAGCCGAAGCTCATCTTGGACGGATCGCTGACCGGCAGGTTGTCGGGATCCAGGCCCGCGGCGACGATCGACGCCCGCAGGTAGTTGCCATGCACGCCGGTGAACAGGTTCGAATAGACGATGCCGTCGGCGCGGCCCTCGACGATGCCCTGCTTGTAGCCCTCGATGGCGTTGGCCTCTTCGGTCGCGATGAAGGCCGAGCCGATATAGGCCAGGTCCGCGCCCATGGCCTGGGCGGCCAGGATCGAGCGACCGCAGGCGATGGAGCCCGACAGCGCCACCGGCCCGTCGAACCACTGGCGGATTTCCTGGATCAGGGCGAACGGCGACAGGGTGCCGGCATGGCCGCCCGCGCCCGCCGCGACCGGGATCAGACCGTCGGCGCCCTTTTCGATGGCCTTGCGGGCGAAGCGGTCGGTGATGACGTCGTGCAGGGTGATGCCGCCGTACGAGTGGATCGCCGCGTTGAGATCCTCACGCGCGCCCAGCGAGGTGATGACCACCGGGACCTTGTGCTTCACGCACAGCTCGATGTCCTCCTCGAGCCTGTTGTTGGTCTTGTGGACGATCTGGTTCACCGCGAACGGCGCGCTGGGCGCTTCGGGATGGGCCTTGTCGTGGGCGGCCAGCTCCTCGGTGATGCGGTGCAGCCACTCGTCCAGTTGCGAGATCGGACGGGCGTTCAGCGACGGGAACGAGCCCACGATGCCGGCCTTGCACTGGGCGATCACCAGGTCCGGATTGCTGATGATGAACAGCGGCGAGGCGATGACCGGCAGGCGCAGACGGTCACGCAGGATAGGCGGCAAGGCCATGAAAGGCTCCCCTTTGGAGTTCGGCTTGAGACGCCGAATATGTGATCACCGATCAGATTAAACGCGCGTTTGGCTCGGATGCAAGGCGAAGAGAAGACTTGGCGCATGGCTTGACGGCCCTAAGGGCAGGAGCGCATCACCGTTCAAAAGACAAGAAATGCTGCACCGCAGGAGACAGACGCTTTGACCGTCGCGACGACGCCCCTGGCCGAGGAATTTGGCGCCCAAGGCGACGCGGCGACCCGCGCTCGCTGGATGGCCCTGGTCGAAAAGACCTTGAAAGGTCAGAGTTTCGACGACGCCCTGACCGTCAAGACGCCCGACGGCCTGACGATCCAGCCGCTGTACACCGCCGAGGACGGCGTCGCCGTGGCCCGCGACCTGCGCGCGCGCGATCCCGAACGCCCCTGGGACCTGCGCACCCGCGCCGCTCACCCCGACCCGGCCCGCGTGGCCAAGGACATCATGGTCGACCTCGAGGGCGGCGCGGCCTCGGTGCTGCTGCGGCTCGATCCCGCGGGCGTGGACGGCGTCGCCGTCGGCTCGGCGGACGACCTGGCCAAGGCGCTGTCGGGCGTGCTGCTGGACCTGGCCCCCGTCGCCCTGGACGCCGGCTTCCTGGGCCCGAAGGCGGCCGACTGGCTGGGCGCTCTGGCCAAGGCGGCGCCCAACGCGCCGCTGGCCTTTCACCTGGATCCCCTGACCGCCTTCGCGGTCGCCGGCGTCAGCCCCGGCCCGATCGAGAGCCACGTCTTCAACGCCGCCACGGTCGCCTCGCGCCTGGCCGGAACCTACGCCAAGGCCAGTCTGTTCCTGGCCACCGGCCGCGCCGCGCATGAGGCCGGCGGCTCGAACACCGAGGAACTGGCCGTGATGACCGCCAGCGCCCTGGCCTACGCCAAGGCCCTGGTGCGCTCGGGTCTGACCCTGGAGGACGCCTTCGGTCGAATCGTGCTGGGCGTCAGCCTCGACGGGGAATATTTCACCGGCGTCGCCAAGGTCCGCGCCGCCAAGGCGATGTGGGCGCGCCTGGCCGACGCGTGTGGCGTCAGCGTCGCGCCGAGGATCGAGGCCCGCTCCTCGCGCCGGATGCTGGCCAAGGCCGACGCCTGGACCAACCTGCTGCGCCTGACCTCGGCCGGATTCGCTGGCGCGGTCGGCGGGGCCGATGCGATCCTGCTGGACGCCTTCACCGACGCCATTGGCCTGCCGACCGCCTTCGCCCGCCGCCAGGCCCGCAACACCCAACTGGTGCTGATGGAAGAGAGCAATCTGGGCCGTGTCGCCGACCCGGCCGGGGGAGCGTGGTACCTGGACAGCCTGACCGACCAGTTGGCCCGCGCCGCCTGGGAATACTTCCAGGCCATCGAACGCGCCGGCGGGATCATCAAGGCGCTGGAGAACGGCCTCGTCGCCGAAGCGGTGGCCAAGACCCGGGCGGCGCAGGAAGCCGCCTTCGCCGATAAGTCCCGCAAGATCCTGGGCGTCACGGTCTTCCCCAACGCCGACGACAAGGTCCCGGAGGTCGAGACGCCCGATCCGGCCGCCTTCGCCGTCGCCGGCCCCGACGTCCGCCTGCCCGGCCCAGACAGCCACTGCCCGGCCCTGAAGCCGGTGCGCTTCGCCGCCGCGTTCGAGGGTGCGTAAGCCATGAGCAAGTTCCCAGACTTCACCACGATCGACTTCGCCGAGATCGCTTCGGCGTCCGCTCCGGAAGGCGTGGCCTGGAACACGCCCGAGGGCGTCGCGGTCGCCCCGGCGTTCGACGCCGACGACGTGGCGGGCCTCGACTTCCTGGGCGGCTATCCGGGCGTCGCGCCCTACGTGCGCGGTCCCTACCCGACCATGTACGTGACGAACCCGTGGACGGTGCGGCAGTACGCCGGCTTCTCGACCGCCGAGGACAGCAACGCCTTCTACCGCCGCAATCTGGCGGCCGGTCAGATGGGCCTGTCGGTGGCCTTCGACCTGGCCACCCACCGCGGCTATGACAGCGACCACGAGCGGGTAAAGGGCGATGTCGGCATGGCGGGCGTCGCCATCGACTCGATCCTGGACATGCGGACGCTGTTTTCCGGCATCCCGCTCGACAAGATGAGCGTGTCGATGACCATGAACGGCGCGGTGCTGCCGATCCTGGCGCTCTATATCGTCGCGGCCGAGGAACAGGGCGTCTCGCCCGACAAGCTGTCGGGGACGATCCAGAACGACATCCTCAAAGAGTTCATGGTGCGGAACACCTACATCTATCCGCCCGCGCCCTCGATGCGGATCATCTCGGACATCTTCGCCTACACCTCGGCGAACATGCCCAAGTTCAACTCGATCTCGATCAGCGGCTATCACATGCAGGAAGCCGGCGCGACGGCCGACCTGGAACTGGCCTACACCCTGGCCGACGGCGTCGAATATGTCCGCGCGGGCGTCGCCGCTGGAATGTCCGTCGACGCCTTCGCGCCACGCCTCTCGTTCTTCTGGGCGATCGGCATGAACTACTTCATGGAGGTCGCCAAGATGCGGGCCGCGCGCCTGCTCTGGGCCCGACTGATGAAGCGGGAGTTCGAGCCGAAGGACGACCGCTCGCTTTCCCTGCGCACCCACAGCCAGACCTCCGGCTGGTCGCTGGCGGCGCAGGACGTGTTCAACAACGTCTCGCGCACCTGCGTCGAGGCCATGGCCGCCGTGAACGGCCAGACCCAGAGCCTGCACACCAACGCCCTGGACGAGGCCCTGGCCCTGCCGACCGACTTCTCGGCCCGCATCGCCCGCAACACCCAGCTTTTCCTGCAGATGGAAAGCGGCACGACCCGCGTCGCCGATCCGTGGGGCGGCAGCTATTACGTCGAACGTCTCACGTATGAACTGGCCCAGAAGGCGCTGGCCCACATCGAGGAGGTCGAGGCCGCCGGCGGCATGGCCAAGGCCATCGAGCAGGGCATTCCCAAGCTGCGCATCGAGGAAGCCGCCGCCAAGACCCAGGCCCGCATCGACGCCAATCGCCAGAGCGTGGTCGGCGTCAACCGCTACAAGCCCGAGGTCGCCGACGACATCCCGATGCTGAAGGTCGACAACGGCTCGGTTCGCGCCCAGCAGTTGGAGAAGCTGGCCCGCCTGAAGGCCGAGCGCGATCCGGCCGAGACCGAGCGGGCCCTGAAGGCGCTGGAGGACGGCGCGCGCGGGACCGGCAACCTGCTGGCGCTGGCCGTCGACGCGGCGCGCGCCAAGGCCACGGTCGGCGAAATCAGCCTGGCGATGGAGAAGGTGTTCGGCCGCCACCGCGCCGAGATCAAGTCGATCCAAGGGGTCTATATGAAGGAGGCCGGAAACGATCCGACGACGGCCCGCGCCAAGGCCATGGTCGAGGCCTTCGAGCAGGCCGATGGCCGCCGCCCGCGCATCCTGATCGCCAAGATGGGCCAGGACGGCCACGACCGGGGCCAGAAGGTCATCGCCACGGCCTTCGCCGATCTCGGCTTCGACGTCGACATCGGCCCGCTGTTCCAGACGCCCGCCGAGGCCGCTCGCCAGGCGGTGGAGAACGACGTCCACGTCGTGGGCGCCAGCTCCCTCGCCGCCGGCCACCTGACCCTGGCGCCGGAGCTGAAAGCCGAGTTGGCCAAGCAGGGCCGCGACGACATCCTGATGGTCGTGGGCGGCGTCATCCCGCCCCAGGACTTCCAGGCCCTCCGCGACGCGGGAGCGGCGGCGATCTTCCCGCCCGGCACCGTCATCGCCGAGGCGGCGATCGAGCTGCTGGACAAGTTGAACCGCCAGCTGGGCTACACGCAGGAAGCGGCTTAGCGAAGTGCTGTGCGGGTGTCGCCCGCATGGTACGCTAGCTCTCATGAACGCCCTCGTCCGAGCGTTGGAGACCTCGCAACAGCACCGCTTCACGCTGGACGATGTGCTGCGCATGCAGGAGGCCGGCATCCTCGATGAGAGCGCTCGCGTCGAGTTGATCGATGGAGCTCTGGTCGAGTTGGCTCCTGAAGGTGACCTGCATTCACGCGTAAAAATGCAGATCGCCAGGCGCTTCATTCTGTCGGCCGGAGAGGCCGTGCAGGTGATGGTGAAATCAACGCTGCGGCTTTCGCCAACCAATGCACCGGATCCCGACCTTTATCTCTACGACGCTGATCTTCCGCTACGGGCCGTGGATGGAACCAATGTCGGCCTCGTCATCGAGGTTGCTCAGTCGTCGATCCGAAGCGATCTCGCGTTCAAGGCCGAGCTCTATGCTGAACACGGTGTGCGGGACTATTGGGTCGTGGACGTGAACACCGACACGATCACCATCCATCGCGATCCGATCGACGGCGTCTATCGTGACGTCGCGCGTCATGTCGCCGAGGATACGGTGACCTCCCTGGTCCTGCCCAGCGTCTCTCTGCGCCTGGCCGACCTGCCGCCGATCCGCTAGCCGCCCTTCTTGCGGCCGAACAACCCGCGCCGCTTCTGTGAGCGCTCGAAGGCGATCTCCTCCGGCAAGCCGTGGCGACCCTCGATGTCTTTCTGCAGCGCCTTCGCGGCCATCAGGTGGCCGGGGAACAGGGTGTCGATCGCCCAGCCCAGACCCGGCACGGTGTCCGAGACGTTGTCGATCGCCAGATAGGCGCCCATGCGTAGCAAGGTCCCCGCCGACGCGCCCCCCTGGACGGCGTGGAACATCAACAGCCCGCCCGCCCCCAGGCCGTAGACCAGACCCGCGCCCGGCACCCAGGCCAACACGCCGTCCAGGCCCAGGCCGATGGGGCCGATGCCGATCAGCCGGTCGGAGATACGCTTGATGCTCTCCGCCGATCGCCAGGCGCGATGGGCCTTGGCGCGGCGGCCCGCATGGCTGTCCGCGTAGGCGGACGAGACGGAGATGTCGTCGGTCATGCTTCCCTGAACGCTCCGTCCCACCAATGGTTGTGTTGAGTTTCTAACCCAGGAAAACGACCCGGCGCTTTTCCTTGCCCGCCTGGATGCGGGCCAGCAGGTCCCGGTACTCTTGGGTGCCCTGCACGTCCTTGCGCGAGCCCTCGAAATAGATCGTGTCGTCCATATGTTTGGTCAGCATGTCGGCCGACCACTTGTGGCCGGTGAACAGCACGTCGATCGCCTTGCCCGCCACCGGGATCGAGCCGGCGACCGTGTCGATCAGGATGATGGCGCAGATCTGGATGACGATCATCGGCGCGGCGCGAGCCCGCACGGCGTCGAAGACGATCAGGCCGCCGGCGCCCAGGCTGTACAGCTCGCCCGCCCCCGGGATCCAGGTCAGCAGGCCGTCCAGGCCGATCCCCAGGGGTCCGACGCCCACGACGTTGTCGGACAGCTTCCTCACCCGCTCCACGTTGTTGCGGATGTTGTGCAGTTCGACATGCGATTTCGCGAAGATCACCAGGCGGCTCCGGACGCGGTAAACGCGGGCAATCTGCCCGAAGCCCGGCCGCACAGGAAGGGCTGACCCGCCAGATTCCCCCACCGGGCGAACAGCGTGATGGAAAGCACCGCTTTTCGGGGGAGCCCCTCGCGAACGGCGGCGTTTGCGCCTAAGTTAACCCTACGATGCGCCAGGATTCCCGGATGCTGATCACGACCACGCCGTTCATCGAGGGCCACCCTGTCCAGGAGTACAAGGGCGCGATCTACGCCCAGTCGATCCTGGGCGCGAACGTCGTGCTCGACCTGATGGCGGCCATCCGCGACTTCATCGGCGGCCACTCCAAGTCGTATGAACGCGTGCTCGCCCGCGCCCGCGAGGACGCCATGAAGGCGCTCGTCAAGGAAGCCGAGAAGGTGGGCGCCAACGCCATCCTGGCGGTGGACCTCGACTACAATACCGTCGGCCCCAACGCCCAGATGATGATGGTTTCGGTTTCCGGGACGGCCGTCGTCCTCTAATCCGGGGACGTGACCTCCAAGCTCGACATCGACACGCTGGAACAGCGCCTGGTCGCCGGTGACCGCGCCACCCTGGCGCGCGCCATCACACTGGTGGAGAGCCGCCGGACCGACCACCAGACCGCCGCGCGCGCCCTGCTCTCGCGCCTGATGCCCCTGACCGGCCGCGCCCAGCGGATCGGCGTCACGGGCGTGCCGGGCGCGGGCAAGTCGACGACCATCGAGCGCTTCGGCTGCGACCTCGTCGAGGCCGGACATAAGGTGGCGGTGCTGGCGGTCGATCCGTCGTCCGGGCGCCACGGCGGCTCGATCCTCGGCGACAAGACCCGGATGGAACGGCTCAGCGTCCAGCCCAACGCCTATATCCGCCCCTCCCCGTCCGGCGGCGCCCTGGGCGGCGTGGCGCGCAAGACCCGCGAGGCCATGCTGCTGTGCGAGGCGGCCGGCTTCGATATCGTCATCGTCGAGACCGTCGGCGTCGGACAATCCGAGACGGTGGTGGCCGACATGGTCGACATCTTCCTGGCCGTCCTGATCCCCGGCGGCGGCGACGAACTGCAGGGCATCAAGAAGGGCCTGATCGAGTTGGCCGACCTGTTGCTGATCAACAAGGCCGACGCCGATCCGGAACGGGCCGAGCGCTCGGCGCGCGACTATCGCAACGCCCTGCACATTCTTACGCCCGCCCACCAGGACTGGACGCCGCCCGTGCTGACGGCCTCCGGCCTGACGGGCCTGGGGCTCGACGTGCTCTGGCGGCAGATCCAGCGTCATCGCGACATCATGACCGCGAACGGCGCGCGGGCCGCTCGCCGGGCCGACCAGGACGCCCGCTGGATGTGGGCCATGGTCCGCGACCGGCTGGAAGACGCCTTCAAGACCGACCCGGCCGTCGCGGCCCTGGCCCCCGAGCTCGAGACAGCCGTGCGCGCCGGCGAGGTTCCGGCCTCGGCGGCGGCGGACCGGCTGCTGGCCGCGTTCGGACTCTAGGCGTCCGTCGAGAAGCGCTTGGCCTGGGCGATCCAGGCCTCGCGTTCGGCGCGGCCCTTCAGGTTCAGCAGTTGGTCGTACGAGGCCAGTTCGTCCGGCGTCCAGGCGGCGATCTGGCTGAACTTGGTCACGCCCAGCTCAGCCAGGGAGGCCGCCAGCTTGGGCCCTACACCGACAAGCTTGGTCAGGTCGTCGAGAGGGGCCACGACGGCGTCGGGCGCCGCCTCCACGGCTTCGGCGACGGCGTCCGCGGCTTCGGCCACAAGCGGTTCGGCCGCGGCGACCGGCTCAGATACCGCCTCGGCGGTGTCCTCGTTGGCGGCGACCGTGGCCTCGACGATCGGCTCGGCGGCGGCCTCGATGATTTCCTGCGTGGCGTCGAGGACGGTTTCGGCGGTCTCGGCGACCAGGGCGACAGCCTCGACGATGGGCTCGGCGATAGCTTCCAGCACCGGTTCAGGCGGCGCGTCAGGCGCGGCCTCCAGCGGCGGGGCGACGGGCTCGGGCGCCAGAGCCATCAGCGACTCGAGATTGACCGCTTCGCGCCAGCGATTGGCCCACCACCAATAGGTGGCGCCGGCCGCGGCCGCGCCGCCGAACATCAGCCAGAGCGGCGAGGCCGCGCCGACCATCAGGCGAGGCGCTGTCTCGGGCGCGGCCTTGTCGGCCGTGTAGTCGGGAAGGAAATTGAAGATCGAAACCATGGCGCGCTCCGCTGGGCTGGCAATCACGATCTATTGCAATGCAGCATAACACGGAAAATTCGTTCGCAAGCGCAAAAATGCTAACCTTAGGTCAACTTGCTCCAACCATCTTCAAGAGCACGCCCGCCACGATCATGACCGCGATCATAGCCAGCATCGGCAGGCGCGTGGCGAAGGTCAGCGCCAAGGCCAGGACGGTCAGACCCACGGCCGCGACGTTCAGGCTCCCGAGATCAGGCAGCATCACGCTGAGCAGGCCCGCGACCTCCATGGTCTGGCCGCCGCGGAACAGCAGGTGGATGGCGAACCACAGGGCCAGCTGGCCGATCACGCCGACGGCGGCGGCCGAGATCATGGCGAGCGCGCGGGAGGGCCTGGGCCGCCGGCCCCAGCGCTCGAACAGGGGCCCGCCGGCGAAGATCCAAAGGAACGACGGCGCGAAGGTGGTCCAGGCGGCCATCAGTCCGCCCAGCACGGCCAGGACCCAGGCCCACTCGACCGGCGCGGTCTGGAAGGCGCCGACGAAGCCGACGAATACGAAGACCAGGATCAGCGGTCCCGGCGTGGTCTCGGCCAGGCCCAGGCCGTCCAGCATCTGCGGCGCCGACAGCCAGCCCAGCGCCGAGGCCGTCTGACCAATATAGGCCAAGGCCGCATAGGCGCCGCCGAAGCTGATCGCCGCCAGGCCGCCAAAGGTCAGCCCCATCCAGGCCAGCACGGAGCCCGGCGCGATCAACCAAGCCAGAGCGATCGGGGCCAGCCACAGCGCCAGGCACGCCAACGCCGTCCTTGCCTGGCCCTTCGGCGGCGCGGCGGGCGGCGGAACCGCCCCCTCCCCGCCCTTGGCCGTCAGCCAGCCCAGGGCGCCGGCGCAGATGATCACCAGCGGGAACGGCAGGGTCGTGAAGGCCATCATCGCGAAGGCCGCGACGGCGACGGCGGCGGCGGCGCGGTCCTTGATCGTGCGCCGGCCGATCTTCAGCAGGGCTTGCAGAACGAGGGCGACCACCGCCGCCTTCAGGCCCAGCAGCACCGGCCCGGCCCAGTCCGAGCGGCCATGGACGACATAGAGCGCCGAAAGACCCAGCATGACCGCCAGTCCGGGCAGCACGAACAGCAGGCCCGCCGCCACGCCGCCGCGAATCCCGTGCATCCGCCAGCCCAGCCAGGTGGCCAGCTGCTGGGCCTCGGGGCCGGGCAGCAGCATGCAGAAGCTCAAGGCGCGCGCGAACTCGTCGTCGTCGATCCAGTCGCGGGTTTCGACGACTTCCCGATGCAGCAGAGCGATCTGGCCGGCGGGACCGCCGAAGCCCAGCAGCCCGACCTTCAGCCAGACACGGACGGCCTCGGCGAAGCTGGGTTGGCTACGCGTCACGTCCGCCAGACGCGCGAACGGCCGCCGGCCTCGCCCAGCCGCGCGGCGATCCAGTCGCCGGCCTCGCCGGCCGCGCCCTCGACACTGACTGGCGCGCCGACCATCACCATCGCGCAGCCGTTCATCTTCATGGGATCCGTCAGCGGCCGCAGGCGGAGTTCCGCCACTAGCAGGTCGCCCATGACAGTTTTTGGCGTGACAGTTTCCATCCCGCGCAGGAAGGCGTCAAAGGTCTCCAAATCCTTGATCGGCAGCCAGATGGCCAGGGCCGCGTCGGGGGCGCGAGCCAGCACGTCGCGAGTTGTCGCCACGATCCGCTGGTAATCGTCCGGCCGCTCGAACGGCGGATCGATGACCACGAAGGCGCGCCCGCCCTTGCCGGCCTGATTCACGGCGGCGGCGTAGCCATCGGCCTCCAGGGCCTGGGCGTTGGCATAGGGCGCCAAGCTCTCGCGCAGTAGCGCCACGTCGTCGGGCCGCAGCTCGCAGCCGACATAGCGGTCGGCCTTGCGCAGGGCGCGGGCCATCAGCAGCGGCGAGCCGGGATAGAGATCGCCATCGCGTCCGCCGTTCATGAGCGCGACCGCCTTCAGCAGGGAGCCGAACACCGCCGGGGCGTCGCTCGCCGCCTTCAGCCGGAAGATCCCCGCCTGGGCCTCGCCCGAGCGGCGCGCCATCTCGCCGCCGAGGTCGTAGCCCCCCGCCCCGGCGTGGGTGTCGATCACCGTCAGCACCTCACTCTCCCCCTGCAGGGCCGAGAGCATGGCCAGCAGGATCGCGTGCTTGTGCAGGTCGGCGAAGTTGCCGGCGTGGAAGGCGTGACGGTAGTTCATGGACCCGTCCCTACCACGCCCCGTGGGCGCGACCAGCCTCGCGAAGCTCTTCGAGCATCTTATCCTTCAGCACCTGCGGCGCGACGATCTCCACGGTGTCGCCCCAGGTAAAGAGGTGCCAGGCCAGCTCGCGCATGCCGCCGGCGCGGAAGGTGACCGTCACCGAGCCGTCCGCTTCCTGGCTCACCTTCTGCGTTGGGTGAAAGCGCCAGCGCAGGGCGTCCTCGGCCCCCTTCGGCGTGATGCGCAGGACCACGTCCTGGATCTCGTCGTGATAGATGCCGAAGCTCTCGTCGGCGAAGGCCTGCAGGGAGAAGCCCTCGGGCGGCGGGGCGGGCTTGTCCAGCGCCTTCAGGTCGCTCATCCGGTCCAGACGCCACGAGCGCGGCTTGCCGCCCTTGCCCTCAAGCGCCACCAAGTAGTTGCTGCGGCCGAACAGGACGCCCAGCGGCGTCACCTCCCGGGTCCGCCCCGGCGTGCTGCCGCCCTCGTAGCGGAACGACAGGGCCGACAGACCCTTGATCGCCGTGCGGATGGTCGCCAGCACCGACCCTTCCTCGAAAGGACGCGGGCCGGCGTGGACCGCGATCATCTCGGCCTGGACCAGAGCCTCGACATCGGGGGCCACCCGCCGGCGGGCCGAGCCGCGCAGGGCCGACAGCAGCTTGGCCTCCAAGGCGTAGAGCGAGGCCGCGCGGCTGTCGGCGCCCGAGGCGCGCAATGAATCCGCCGCCGTGCGCAGGGCCGCCAACTCCTCGGCGGTCGGAGTCTGGAACAGGCTGTCCAGGCCCGAGGGGATGCGAAAGCGCTTGGTCGGCGGATCGTCGATCGCCTCCATCTGCGGGAAAGCGGCCCAGACGGCGTCGCGCATCCGCTCGGCGGTTCGGCGCCCGACATCCAGCGCCTGGGCCATCTCGTCCAGGGTCAGCCCCTCGGCCGAGCCCGCCAACATGCGGGCCAGATCCAGCAGACGGGTCGCTTTTTCGTGTCTCATGCGTTCCTCGAACAGACGCGCAACTTACGACCGTTTCTGTCGCAATGCCCGCACATTCTGCGGATGTCGAGACTGGAGAAGCCCCAAAGGAACCTCGTATGTCGCGCTTTACTTGCTCCCCTTGGACCGTCGCGCCCGTGAACCAGGCCATGATCTCGGCCGTGCTCGACTTCGCCGACATCCATCGCGACCTGGGCGGCGGCCGCACCCTGCGCCGGATCAGCCATGAGCGCGCGGCGCGGGCCGACATCTTCCTGCTGCTGGGCCGCGACGCCGAGCGGGTCACTGACATCGGCCTGGTGTGGAACGATCGCGAGGATCAGATCGTCCGCATTACCGACGACGCAGAGCTGCGCGATTCTCGGATGTCCGCCTGGGAAGAGGCTTTCGACCTGTTCGAGACCGAAGAGACCGACGAAATGGCCGAGCCGATGCGCCTCGTCGCCTGAACCAGACCGCGCCGTCCGCCCCCTCCACCGCCTCCGCGTGCGGAAAAACGGCGCCCATCTGCTCAAAATCCGTGATCCGCCGCCGCGCAAAACGGCGCCCACAGGGCGCCGGCCTTTGTGTTGCCGATTTATTTCGGCGCGCCATTGCCGAAATCATCAACTTGGATCCCCATGAATAGATCGGATAGTACCCGATATATTTTTAGTACCCGCGTCAAAAATCATAAAAACGGGGAGAAAAACGTCGTGGAGAAGGGATTCATCACGCGTCCATAAAGACAAAGAGGGGGCTATTAATGACTCGGCGTTTCAAACCTGCCTTGTTGGCGGGTATTTCTGCGCTATCGGTTACTTTGGGTTACTCTATAACGGCATATGCCGCTGACGCGGCCGACAAGGCGCCGGACCAGACTGAAATCGACACCATCATCGTCACCGGCACGCGCCAGACGGGCCTGCGCGTCATCGACAGTCCCGCCCCCGTCCAGGTGGTCGACACCAGCACGCTGGAGCGCACCGGCGCGGTCGACCTGCGTCTTGGCCTCGCCAATCTGGTTCCGTCGTTCAACGCCCAGGCGTTCGGCGGCGACACCGCCAACCTGACCCTCTCGGCCCGTCTGCGCGGCCTTTCGCCTAACCAGGCCCTGGTGCTGGTCAATGGCAAGCGCCGCCACACCACCGGCAACCTCGCCGTTCTGTCGGGCGTCTATCAAGGCGCCGCCGCGGCGGACCTGGGCTTCATCCCAATGGCCGGCATCGGCCGCATCGAGGTGCTGACGGACGGCGCCGCGGCCCAGTACGGCACCGACGCCATCGCTGGCGTCGTCAACATCATCCTGAAGAAGAACCCGGGCGGCGGCTCGATCTCGGCCACGGGCGGCGAATATTTCGACGGCGGCGGTAAGACGGCCGGTGGCTCGATCAATATCGGCATGGCGCCGACCGAGAACAGCTATCTGAACCTGACGGTCGAGAGCAAATACCACGGCTTCTCCAACCGCGGCCTGGCCGATCAGCGCGTGTCCAACCCGGCCAGCCCCAGCTATTCGGCCGCCCACAACGCCGTCGAGAGCAAGATCGCCGGCTATCCGAACCTGAACCTGATCTCGGGCGACGCCGAGTACCGCCTGAACAACCTGGCCTTCAACGCGGGCGTCGAGCTGCCGGCCGATTTCGAGATCTACTCGTTCGGCACCCTCGGCCACAAGGACGCCTCGGCCTACGAGAACTACCGCCGCTACAACCGCATCATCGGCAAGATGGGCGCGGCCCTCGACATGCCGTTCCCCAACGGTTTCAGCCCGCGTGAACGGATCATCGAGGACGACTACGCCCTGACCCTGGGCGTATCGGGCAAACTGGCCGGCTGGGACCTCGACGTCTCGTCGACCTACGGCAAGGACGACATCGAGGTTCGCGTCGAGGATTCGGCCAACGCCAGCCTCTATGTCGACACCTCGACCGCCACGACCAAGGGCTTCAGCCCGACCTCGTTCCACGCCGGCAGCTGGCGCACCACCCAGTGGACCAACAACATCGACCTGCGTCGCGGCTTCGACGTCGGCCTGTCGGCGCCGGTGGACGTCGCCGTCGGTTACGAGCAGCGTCGCGACACCTACCGCATCGGCCAGGGCGACGCCGCCTCGACCTACAAGGAAGGCTCGCAGTCCTATCCGGGCTTCCAGAAGACCGACGCCGGCGGCCACGCCCGCACCAGCTGGGCGCTGTACGGCGACGTCGCCGCCACCCCGGTTCCGGAGTGGAAGATCGACGCGGCCGTCCGCTACGAGAAGTTCAGCGACTTTGGCGACACCACCGTCGCCAAGCTGACCAGCCGCTACGACTTCAGCGAGATGTTCGCCATCCGCGGCACGGTCTCGACCGGTTTCCGCGCCCCGACCCTGGCGGAATCCTACTACTCGGCCACCAACGTCTCGCCGACCAGCGCCTTCGTGCAACTGGCGCCGAACTCGGCGGCCGCGCGCCTGCTGGGTATCGACGCGCTGAAGCCCGAGAAGTCGAAGAACTACAGCCTCGGCATCGTGGCTCACCCGATCCCGAAGATGACGGCGACCATCGACGCCTACCAGATCAACCTGAAGAACCGCATCTTCGGTTCCAGCTCGGTCTACGGCCTGCGCAACGGCGTCGTGGTCAACGCCAACGTCAACGCCGCGATCGCCGCCAACGGCAACGTGCTGGACAGCACGGTGGCCAGCACCGGCATCAACATCTTCTCGAACGGTCTGGACACCCGCACCCGGGGCCTCGACTTCGTGGTCGCCTATCCGACCGACCTGGGCGGCATGGGCCGCATCGACTGGACGCTGTCGGGTAACTTCAACAAGACCAAGATCACCAAGGTCAAGGCCGCCCCGACCGCCCTGGCGACCACCAGCACCGCCTTCCCGACGGGCCAGGTCCTGTTCGCCGGCAACGCCGCCTCGCTGCTCGAAAAGGCCGCGCCGAAGTACAAGATCGGCCTCAACGGTCTCTACACCTTCGGCAAGCTGTCGCTGTCGCTGACCGAGACCTTCTATGGCAAGGCCTCGGCTCTGTCCGACCCGGGCACGGGTCCGCTGCAGAACACCGTCGCCAGCAGCGCGGCGATCACCGACGCCGAGCTCTCGTACAAGTTCCCGGTCGGCGTCACCGCCGCGATCGGGGCCAACAACCTGTTCAACAAGTATCCGGACAAGCTCACGGCCGCGTTCCAGACCGCCTGTATCGCTTCGGGCGGCGGCTGCGTGACCCAGTACCCCGGCTTCTCGCCTTACGGCATCAACGGCGGCTACTACTACGGCCGACTGACCTACGCCTTCTAAGGCTGGGGCCAGGACTGAAACGTGAGGGGGCGGGCCGAAGGTCCGCCCCTTTTGCTTGCGGCGAGCCTAGCGCCGCCTCACAGCGCCTTGCCCATCCGGATCAGCGGCACGCGATAGCCCGTCGAGGTCACGGCCTCGAATGGCTCGATGTCGTGGTAGCCGCAGACGCGATACAGCGGCACGCCGCCCATGGTGGCGGCCATCTCCACACGGCTGAAGCCCTCGGCGCGGGCCGCGGCCTCGCAGGCGTCAAGGATCAGCCGACCGACGCCTTTGCGCGTATGGTCAGGGTGGGTGTACATCGCCCGCACCCGCGCCGCGTCGGTCTTCGGATCCAGAAAGGCCGCGTCGCGCCCCGCCGAGTGGTCGCCGCCGAACAGGGTGGCGCGCCGGCTCCAGCCGCCGCAACCGGCGATCGCGTCGCCATCCTCCACGACAAAATATGTGCCGTCGGCGATCAGCTGGGTGTCCAGGCCCATGATCTCGAACGAGGCTTTCACACCCTCTGGCGGCAGGAACGCCTCCAGCAGTTCGCCGATCGCGCGGTCCATCAGGGCCGACATGACCGGCATGTCCTCGGGACGCGCCAGGCGCAGGCGAAGGCTAGGTTTGGACGAATTCATAACGTCTCCATCACGGCGCGGCCGGGGTCTCGGAAAACAGGGATTCGGCATGACGTCGGACAATGTTGTTCCCTCGCCCACCGATCGCTCATCGACCGCCTCAGGCGCCCAATGGCGAGGCGACTAACATGTCAGTCTCCGTCTCGACTGAAAACGGATTGCGCCAGCGAGGCCGTAATTTCGAGATGGCGGCGTTCCGGCGCGGCAGGGCCCGCCGGCCTCGAGCTCGACGCCTTCAGGCGCCGGCCGATAACAGACGGGCGGGGTTGGTTATGAGTGGATTGGACGCGTCTTCGTCGGGTGGCGTGCTTACACGTCGTCGGTTCTTCGAAAGCCTGGCCGCGGTCGGCGGCATGTCGCTGGTTCTGTCGGGCATGGAGGCGCTGGGCTACGGCATGGCCTCGGCCACCGAGCTGCCGCCCGAGCTGACCGGCGGGGCCAAGAACACCAAGATCGTCATCCTGGGCGCGGGCCTGGCGGGCATGACCGCCGCCTACGAACTGAGCAAGGCCGGCTATCAAGTGCAGGTGCTTGAGGCGCGATCTTTTGCCGGCGGCCGCTGCCAGACGGCGCGCAAGGGTTTCAAACATACCGACCTGATCGGTCACGAGCAGACCTGCGAGTTCGACGAGGGCCAGTATATCAACCACGGCCCGTGGCGGATCCCGTACCACCACCGCTCGACCCTGCACTACACCAAGAAGTTCGGCGTGCCGCTGGAGAGCTTCGTCAACGACAACGACGCGTCCTATGTCTATTTCGAGAAGGCGTCGGGGCCTCTGGCCGGCAAGCCGGTGCGCAAGGGTGAGATCGCCGCCGACATCCGCGGCTACACCGCCGAACTGGTCGCCAAGGCCGCAAGCCAGGGCCAGCTCGACGCGCCGCTGACCGGCATCGATCGCGAGAAGTTCGTCTCCTACCTCGTCACCGAAGGCCGGCTGTCCAAGGACCTGGCCTATAAGGGCACCGAGGGTCGCGGCTTCTCGGTGCACCCCGGCGCGGGCGTAAACCCCGGCCCCGGCAAGGAACTGCCGCCCTTCGCCTTCAAGGATGTGCTCGACAGCAACGCCTGGCGGGTGCTGAGCTCGGTCACCGGCTACGAGCAGCAGCGCACCATGCTGCAGCCGATCGGCGGCATGGACCAGATCGCCAAGGCCTTCGAAAAGCAGGTCGGGTCGATGATCCGCTACGGGGCGGTCGTCGAGAAGATCAAGCAGTCGCCCACCGGCGTCACGGTCTCGTACAAGGGCGCCGACGGCAAGAAGGCCGAGGTCACCGCCGACTACTGCCTCTGCACGATCCCGCTCAGCGTGCTGAAGCAGATCGACCTGGACGCCTCCGCCCCGTTCAAGGCGGCGATGGAGGGCGTGGCCTATGCGCCGGTCAACAAGATCGGCCTGCAGATGAAGAGCCGCTTCTGGGAAGACAACCACCACATCTATGGCGGCCACATCTACAACGATATCCCGGGGATCAACTCGATCACCCTGCCCTCCTACGGCTGGCAGGGGCAGAAGGGCGTGCTGCTGGGCTACTACGCGTTCGGCGGCGAGGCGGCGCGGATCAGCGCCAAGACCCCGGCCGAGCGCGCCGCCTTCGCCGTGGCGGCGGGCCAGAAGATCTTCCCGGAATACGCCGAGAACTTCGACAACGCCTTCTCCTTCAGCTGGCACCTGGCCGAGTACAATCTGGGTGGCTGGGCCGAATGGGGCGAAGGCGGCCGCAAGAACAGCTATCCGACGTTGTGCGAACCGGACGGCCGCCTGTACCTGGCCGGTGAGCACCTCAGCTATCTGGGCGGTTGGCAGGCCGGGGCCATCGAGTCCGCCTGGCAGCAGATCGGCAAGATCCATGCCCGCGTGTCGCAAGCCTGAGACCAGAAAAGATGATGAGCAAAGCTATCCACCTCGCCGCCCTTTTCGCGGCCCTCGCCGTTCCCGCGCTCGCCTCGGCCGCCACGCCGCAATCTCAGTTCCTGGACAACTGCTCGGCCTGCCATCAGGCGACCGGCAAGGGCGTCAAGGGCGCCTTCCCGGCCCTGGCGGGCTCGCCGCTGGTGCAGGGCGATCCGAAGATCGTCATAACCACGGTGCTAAATGGCCGCGCGGGCATGCCGGCCTTCAAGGACGACCTGACAGACGCCGACCTGGCGGCCATCCTGACCTATGTCCGCGGTTCGTGGGGCAACAAGGCCTCGGCCATCAAGCCCGCCGAGGTCGTGGCCGCCCGCAACGCCGCCAAGGCCGCCGCCAAGGCGCGCGGCCTGCAGGCTCACTAGCCGAAGCGTAACAGCCGAAAGTGGGTACCGGCTTCGGCGCCCGTCACGCGTCAATGTTTGAATTCCACAGGGAGAAGACCACATGAAACGCCTCATCGCCCTCGCCGCCGGCATCGCCGCGCTCGCCGGCGCCGCCCACGCCCAGGAGATCGTCCGTGTCGGCGATCCCAAATCGGCCATCGCCAGCGTCGTCACCGTTCCGGCCGGCTACGACACCATCTATGTCAGCGGCATGACCCCGCCGGTCATCGACGAGAAGGCCACCGGCGTGGCCAAGTACGGCGACACCAAGACCCAGACCCTGGGCGTGCTGGGCCGCATCGAGACCGCCCTGAAGACCCAGGGCGCGACCATGGCCGACGTCGTGATGATGCGCGTCCTGCTGGTCGGCGACCCGGCCAAGGAGGGCAAGATGGACTTCGCGGGCATGATGGAGGGCTACAAGACCTACTTCGGCACCGCGACCCAGCCCAACAAGCCCTCGCGCATCACCAGCCAGATCACTTCGCTGGTCGCCGACGGCATGCTGGTCGAGATCGAGGTCCAGGCGGCCAAGAAGAAGTAGGGCCAGCCCGAGCGCTTCAATTTCATCGCTACGCGAAATTAATTTCGTGACAACGTTGTCAAGCGCGTTTCAAACGGCTATATGGAAATCAGCCCTTTCGGGCGTTTCCTCCCAATAACTCGGCCGCCTTCTTCTCCTGGAAGGCGGCCGTTCTTTTGTCTGAAGCTCGGTTCAGGCCGAGATGTTGACCAGCACGCCCGTCAGTTCGCCGGTGGCCTGGCCCAGCGCCGCGCCGGCCGCGGCGGTCGCCTTGGCGTTGGTCTGCGCCACGGCCAGCTGGGTCAGGTCGACGATCGCCGCGGCGGCTTCGCTCGAAGCCGCCGGACGCGGCGTGTACTGGGCGGTGTTGGCGGCGGAAACCTGCACGTCGAGTTCCTTTCGGGATCGAAGGCAATCTGGTCGGCAAGCCTTAAGCGGACCTGACCAAACAGGGTTAACCCTCAGGCCGTGACGATCCGTCCCTCGCGCGCTTCGACCGGCCAGGGCGATAGCTTGGCCCCCACGCAGGGACCGCCGACGCAAGCCCCCTCCTCCACCGTGAACATCGCCCCGTGCCAGGAGCACATAATCAGGTCGCCGCCGGGCGTCAGGTAGCGGTCCAACGCCTGGGCCAGCGGCAGGCCGGCGTGCGGACAGCGGTCGACATAGCCGAACACCGCCTCGCCCCGGCGCACCACGAAGCCGTGGAAGCGCTTGTCGCCAATTTGCAGCACATAGTTTCGCGCCGCCCCATCGGCGATCAGGTCCAGCGGACCGAGATTGATCCCGGCCCGCGTTTCCCAGATCCGGCCTACGGGCGCGGCGGCCGTCTCTTCGTTCAAACCCGCTCGACCGTCTGCTCGATGGCGCCGAAGATCGAGTGGCCCTTGGCGTCCTTCATCTCGATGCGGATGGTGTCGTCGCCCAGCAGGAACGGCGTCTTGGCCGCGCCGGTCAGGATGGTCTCGACCGTGCGCAGTTCGGCCAGGCACGAATAGCCGACGCCCCCTTCGCTGATCGGCTTGCCGGGGCCGCCGTCCTCGCCGCGGTTCGACACCGTGCCCGAGCCGATAATGGTGCCGGCGCTCAACGACCGGGTCTTGGCGGCGTGGGCGACCAGGGTCCCGAAGTCGAAGGTCATGTCGACGCCGGCGTCGGCGCGGCCAAAGTCCTTGCCGTCCAACTCGACCAGCAGGGCGCCATGCAGCTTGCCGTCCTTCCAGGCCTCGCCCAGCGCGTCGGGCGACACCGCCACCGGCGAGAAGGCGCTGGCGGGCTTGGACTGGACGAAGCCGAAACCCTTGGCCAGTTCGGCCGGGATCAGGTTGCGCAGCGAGACGTCGTTGCAGAGCATGACCAGGCGGATGGCGGCCAGGGCCTCCTCGCGGGTCGCGCCCAGCGGCACATCGTCGACGATCACGGCGATCTCGCCTTCCAGGTCGCAGCCCCAGCTGGCGTCGGCCAGGGGGATGGTGTCGCGCGGGGCCAGGAAGCCGTCCGACGCGCCCTGGTACATCAGGGGATCGGTCCAGAAGCTCTCGGGCATCTCCGCGCCGCGCGCCTGGCGCACCAGTTGCACGTGATTCACATAGGCCGAGCCGTCGACCCACTGGAACGCGCGCGGCAGCGGGCTCAGGGCGTCGTGCTCGTGGAAGCGCTCCTTCGGCACCGAACCGTGCTCGAGGCTGTCGGCCAGCCCCTGCAACATCGGCCCGCAACGCGCCCAGTCGTCCAGCGCGGCCTGCAGGGTCGGCGCGATGGTCCCGGCGTCCGTGAACCAGGCCAGGTCGTTGGAGACCACCACAAGCCGGCCGTCACGGCCGCCCTTGAGAGACGCGAGCTTCATGGGCGCTTCCTTGTTTCTTCTAGTTACGACAGGCATCGTTCCTAAGGCAGCTTGGCCTTGGGGAAGCCCGTCCAGCAGGCGTCATAGTCACCCTGAAGCGCGGAAGTCTCCAGAGCGAACTTCGTCGGCCGGATCACCCAGCGGCTTTCGAACATGAAGGCCATGGTCCCGTCGATCTTGTGCGGCCCCAGCTCGGCCTCGGTCGCCTTGCTGTGGCTGGCGACGTCGGGCCCGTGATCGCTCATGCAGTTGTGCAAGGACGAACCGCCAGGCGAGAAGCCGCCCTCCTTGGCGTCATAGGCGCCGTGGACAAGGCCCATGAACTCGCTCATCACGTTGCGGTGGAACCAGGGCGGGCGGAACGTGTGCTCGGCCACCATCCAGCGCGGCGGGAAGATCACGAAGTCACAATTGGCCGTCCCGGGCGTGTCGCTGGGCGAGGTCAGGACCGTGAAGATCGACGGATCGGGATGGTCGAAGCTGACGGTGTTGATCGTGTTGAAGCGCGACAGGTCGTAGCGGTAGGGCGCGAGATTGCCGTGCCAGGCCACGACGTCCAGTGGGCTGTGGTCCCACTCGGCGGCCCACAGCGATCCCTGGAACTTCTGGATCACCAGGGTCGGTTCGTCGACGTCCTCGAACGCCGCCACGGGCGTCTCGAAGTCGCGTGGATTGGCCAGGCCGTTGGAGCCGATCGGCCCCAGGTCCGGCAGCTTGAAGGCCGCGCCGTAGTTCTCGCAGACATAGCCGCGCGAGGGGCCGTCGACCTCGACGCGGAACCGCACGCCGCGCGGGATCACCGCGATCTGGCCGGGACCAGCCGTCAGCACGCCCATCTCGGTGACCAGGGTCAAAACGCCCTGCTGCGGCACGATCAAGAGCTCGCCGTCGGCGTCGTAGAACACGCGGTTCTTCATCGACGCGTTGGCCAGATAGAGGTGAACGCCGATGCCGTTCAGCGTCGCCGCGTCGGCGTTGCCGGCCAGGGTGACCAGGCCATCGACGAAGTCGGTCGGCGCGGCGGGGATCTCCAACGGACTCCAGCGCAGGCGGTTGGGCGTCACCGGGCCATGGAAGGCCGAGACCAGCTTTTCCTGAGCGTAGGGCGCGTACGGCCCATGCCCGGCGCTGGGCCGCAGGCGGTAGAGCCAGCTGCGCCTGTTCTCGTGGCGCGGCGCGGTGAAGGCCGTGCCGGACAGCTGCTCGGCATAGAGACCGAACGGCACGCGCTGCGGCGAGTTCTGGCCCACCGGCAGAGCGCCGGCCACGGCCTCGGTGGCGACGTGGGCGCCGAAGCCGGTTTGGTAGCGGAGGTCCATGTGCGTCTCGTGCCTTTTTGCCAGCACCTATCCCGTGTCATCCCGGGCGAAGCGTAGCGAAGACCCGGGACCGCCGGATGCGCAAGCGCTTGTGGCGGTCCCGGCTCGGCGCGCTAGGCGCTTGGCCGGGATGACAATTTTAAAGGATCAAGCCTCCACCGTGATCACCCCACGGCGGATCTGGTCCAGCTCGATGCTCTCGAACAGGGCCTGGAAGTTGCCGTTGCCGAAGCCCTGGTTGCCCTTGCGCTGGATGATCTCGAAGAAGATCGGGCCAAACAGGTTCTCGGTGAAGATCTGCAGCAGCAGGCCTTCCTCGCCGACATTGCCGTCCAGCAGGATGCGGTTCTTCTTCAGGCGCTCCAGGTCCTCGCCGTGGCCAGGCACGCGCTTGTCGACCAGCTCGTAGTAGGTCTCGATGGTGTCCTGCAGCTTCACGCCCCGGGCGCGCAGCTTCTCGACGGTGTCGTAGATATTGTCCGTGGTCAGGGCCAGGTGCTGGATGCCCTCGCCGTTGTACTGGCGGATGAACTCCTCGATCTGGCTCTTGTCGTCCTGGCTCTCGTTCAGCGGGATGCGGATGGCCTTGTCGGGCGCGATCATCGCCTGGCTGAACAGGCCCGTGGCCTGGCCCTTGATGTCGAAATACTTCTGCTCCTCGAAGCCGAAGACGTCGCGATAGAAGGTCGACCAGGTGCGCATCTGGCCGCGCTTGACGTTGTGGGTCAGGTGGTCGAGCAGGTCCAGGCCGACATTGTTGGCCGCTTCGGCCTCCGCCGCGCCGGCCACCGGGGTCCAGCCGGCGAACACCGCGTCCGCGCCCTCGACCAGGTACAGCATCGAGCCGCCGATGCCTTCCAGCACACGCGCGCCCTCGCCCAGCACCGTGGCCGAGGCGTCGGCCGCCACGGCGCCGCGCTTCATGGCCTCGGCATAGGCTTGCTCCACGTCGGCGACGCCGAACGCCATGCCGTTGGCCGACGGACCGTGGGCGGCGCGGAACTCGGCCACCTGGCCGGTCGTCTCGTCATTGACCAGCAGGCTTATTCTACCTTGCTTGTAGCGGGTCACGGCCTTGGTCGGGTGGGTCGAGGCGGCGACGAAGCCCATCTGCTCGAACAGGCGTTTCATGGCGGCCGGCTCGGGGCTGGTGAACTCGACGAAGACGAAGCCGTCGAGGCCCAATGGATTTTCGAGGGGATTGTCTTGGGTCACGGTCATGCCGGTTCTCCCTGCAGGCAGGCGTTCAGCGCCCGCGCGAATGTGTCGATGGTGTCAACGGTCAGGCCGGCCAGATTGATGCGGCCCGAACCCGCCATGTAGATCGCGTGGTCCTCACGCAGGCTGGCCACCTGGGCCGGCGACAGCGGCAGCAGGGCGAACAGGCCGTGCTGTCCGGCCAGCGGCGCCAGCAGCGGAACCGCCGTCGCCAGACGCTGGCGCAGGTCGGCCACGCGGGCGCGCATGGCGTCCAGTTCGGACCTCCAGAGCGTGGTCAGCGCCTCGGATTCCAGGATGATCCGAACCACGGCGGCGCCATGATCCGGCGGCATCGACCAGTTGGTGCGCGCCAGGGCCCGGATGTTGCTGGCGGCCAGGTCCAGGGTCGCCGCATCGCGGGTGAGCGTGTAGAGCGCGCCGACCCGCTCGCGATAGAGGCCGAAATTCTTGTCGCAGGAATAGGCCAGAAGGCCATCCTCGGCCGCCACCAGCACGAGGCGCATTCCCGCCGCGTCCTCCTCGAGCCCAAGGCCCAGGCCCTGATAGGCCAGGTCGATCAGCGGCACGATCCCCTTGCGCGCCACCAGCGCGGCGATCGCCGCCCATTGCTCCAGGCTGTAGTCGGCGCCCGACGGGTTGTGGCAGCAGGCGTGCAGCAGCACCGCGTCGCCGGCCCGCGCCGTTTCCAGCACCGACATCATGTCGTCGAAGCCGATACGCTGGGCGCGCTGGTCGTAGTGGCGGAAGGTGACGGTCTCGATGCCCAACTGGTCCAGGATCTGGGTGTGGTTGGGCCAGGTCGCCGCGCCGATGAACATGCGGATGTCCGGCTTGGCCGCCTTCAGCAGTTCGCAGGCCAGGCGCACCGCGCCGGTGCCGCCGGGCGTCTGCACGCCGAACACCTCGTGGTCGACCGCATCACCGAAGATGATCGGCTTCAGCAGGTCCAGGAAACCGATGTCGCCCTCCGGACCGAGGTAGGACTTGGTGGCTTGCGTGTTCAGCAGGATCCGCTCGGCGGCCTTGACGCATTCCAGCACCGGCGTCGCGCCGTGGTCGTCGCGGAATACGCCGACGCCCAGATCGATCTTCCCGGGGCGCGGATCGCGGCGATACAGGCCGATCAGCGACAGCAGGGAGTCCGGGGCCTGGGGCGTCAGGCCGGTGAATACGGAGGAGGTCATGGCGCTTTCCGGATGGACGACAGAAAGCAGCTTATCGTGGGGTTGAAGTCAGAACGTGGCGATGATGACCTTGATGAACATCAATTCGGTCACATCATGCCAACCAATCGCCCTACCGAGCCGGATGTGATCAGCCCAGATAGTCCAGCGGCAGGGCCGTGGAATCCTTGACCGTGTCCAGAACGAACGCCGAGCGCACGTCCTTCACCGCCGGCATCTTCAGCAGGCGTTGCATCATCAGATCGCCATAGGCGTCGAGGTTCGGCGCCACCACCCGCAGCAGATAGTCGTAGCTGCCGGTCATCACATAGCAGCCGACGACCTCGGGCTCGCGCAGCACCGCCTGCTTGAACGCTTCGGCCGCGCCTTCGGTGTGGTCGACCTGGACCTCGACATAGGCCAGCACGCCCAGCTGGGCCTTGCGCCGGTCCAGCAGCGCGACATAGCCGCTGATCAGACCCGACGCCTCCAGCTGCTTGACCCGGCGCAGGCACGGACTGGGCGACAGCCCCACCCGTTCAGCCAGATCGACGTTCGAGATCTTGCCGTCTTCCTGCAGGATCTGCAGGATCTTCCGATCGGCGCGGGTGAGCTTCATCGTGACCTGATCGAGCTTCAGACTGGCAGATGGCGCCAATATAGCTGAATTTCACGGCGCCGAGCAGCCCTCGATGCTAGGTGGTCGGAGGGTCCGAGCGCAGTCGCGCGCGGAATTCGTTCAGTCGAGCGCGATAGCCTTCGGCGTCGCCGAATTCCAGGAACTCGTAGTAGCGCCGATGCGGGTCGGAAACCTTCACGGCGTGTTTGATCGGGCACCAGTATTGCTCGGTTCGGCTGGAGACCTCGCGCACATAGGCGACCAGCCCGTTGGCGTAGCCGCAAAAGGCGCAGTTGAGACGTTCGATGACATTGAGATAGCCCAGCCGACCGCGGTCGAACGCGATGTAGTCGCGGCGCGGACCCGCGGAATGCCGTAGGCCCGAAAGCAGATCGCCTGATAGGCGCTCACCCAGGCGTCGACGATCACCAGCGGGATGATCAGCGAATAGATCACCGGCGCGGTCAGGACGACGGCCGGCGACGTGCGACCGAAGAACTTGACCAGGTTCAATCGCAGCCGACGATGCTCGGCCGCCACGCCCATTTCAAACTCGCCGATCTTATTGGTGAGCGCCCAGCCCAGCACCTTGCGGCGGCGTTCGATTTCCCGGTCGAGCTCCGCCTGGAGGCCGACAATCTGGTCGGCGATCTCCTTCATGCGCTGGGTCATGGGCGGCCTTCTGCTGTGCGCCAAATTCCTAAAGCAAAACGCCCCGGGGATGACCCGGGGCGTCTCTCGATCACGTCTTGCGTCCCCCTGTTGGGGCCGCCTTTCAGTTTGCCAGTCGGCGCAGGAAGGACGGGATTTCCAGGTCCTCGCCGTCGTCAACCTGCGGCGCCTCGATCGGCTGCAGCTGCGGGCGGGCGCTCTGGGCCGAACGGGCCTGCGGCTGGGGAGCCGACGAAGCCTGCTGCTCGTAGCGCTGACGGCCACCGCCGAACATCGAGAAGAACCCGCCGCCCTGCTTCTGGGGGCGACGCTCTTCGTAGTAGTTGTTCTCCGGGAACAGCGGCTCCTCGGCGGCGACGTCATCGACCATGGGGTCGACGATGCGGGTCACCGTCCGGGCCGCGGGCGCGGCGATACGCGGCTCTTCAGCTACACGGGGTTCGTCGTAGTAAAGCTCGGCTTCCGGCTCCTGAGGCGAGGACATCACGACCTCAGGCTCCTGAGCGGGCTCGGGCGCGAAGGCCGACGACGGACGCTCGGCCGGGCGGGCGGCTTCGTAGCGAGCGGTCGGACGAGCCGGTTCCGGTTGCGGCGCCGGGGCGCGCGCGGTGTCGGCGATCAGCGGCTGGGTCGTGGTGTTGCGCGAGACCGGCTTGGGCTCGATCTGGGCGATCGAGGCGCCGTCCATGCCGGTGGCGACCACCGACACGCGGATCACGCCTTCCAGCGACGGGTCGAAGGCCGCGCCGAAGATGATATTGGCTTCAGGATCGACCTGGTCCGAGATCGCGTTGGCGGCCTCGTCGACTTCCAGCAGGGTCATGTCCATACCGCCGGTCACGTTGACCAGAACGGCCTTGGCCCCCTTCAGCGAGACTTCGTCCAGCAGCGGGTTGGCGATGGCGTTCTGAGCGGCCATCAGGGCGCGGTCTTCGCCAGCGCCCTCGCCGGTGCCCATCATCGCCTTGCCCATCTCGGTCATGACCGTGCGGACGTCGGCGAAGTCGAGGTTGATCAGGCCCGGCAGAACCATCAGGTCGGTGATCGAGCGCACGCCCGAGTGTAGCACCTGGTCGGCCATGCCGAAGGCTTCGGCGAAGGTCGTGCGTTCGTTGGCGACGCGGAACAGGTTCTGGTTCGGAATGACGATCAGGGTGTCGACGTAGCGTTGCAGCTCCTGGATGCCGCTGTCGGCCAGGCGCATGCGGTGACGACCTTCGAAGTGGAAGGGCTTGGTCACGACGCCGACGGTCAGGATGCCGCGCTCACGGGCGCACTTGGCGATGATCGGCGCCGCGCCGGTGCCGGTGCCGCCGCCCATGCCGGCGGTGATGAAGACCATGTGGGCGCCATCGAGGTGCTCGCCGATTTCCGGGAAGCTCTCTTCGGCGGCGCTCATGCCGACTTCTGGATGCGCGCCGGCGCCCAGGCCCTGGGTGATCTGCACGCCCAGCTGGATGCGACGGTCCGTCTTGGCGAACTGCAGCTGCTGCGCGTCGGTGTTGGCCACCACGAACTCGACACCTTCGAGGCCCGCCTCGATCATGTTGTTCACAGCGTTGCCGCCAGCGCCGCCGACACCAAACACCACGATACGCGGCTTCAGCTCAGTCGTACGCGGCGCGGAAAGAGAAATAGCCATGGGACCCTCGCGTCCTTAACGCCGAAATCGTCGAACTAGACCTCGGCGACACCCGATCGCCCAGGATTGCCTCGACGATCGTGTTAACAGAACAACCACCATCGTTAATCGGCAGTTAACTGCATAATCTGAGTCGTGATCTGGTCGAGCGCGACCGTGGGATAAATTGTGGTCTATCAACAGAATCTTGGCGAACCAAGGGTTCCGCCGGGGATCCACAGGCGCGTGCGACCGAACGACGCTGAACGACAATTCTGGCGAATATAGGCGCGGCCGGGAAGCAAAAGGCCCGGTCGAGACATTCGACCGGGCCCAAAGAGTTAAACTGTAGAGTTACTCACGCTTTAAACTTCGAGCGTCGGAACAGCGGCGCCGTTAGAGGTTGTCCCTCAGCCAGGCGGCCGCCTTGGCCATCGGGCTGGCGTTGGGGTCCAGGGGTCGCTTGCGCGACACGTTGCCGGCCAGGGCCTTGCTGGACACCGCTTCGCGCGGGCCGAAGGCGGTGCGGTGCAGCGTGCCGGCCGCGGCGCAGAAGGCGGGGCCGGAAGCGGCGTCGGCCAGGTGCGGCACCCGGCGCGGACGACCCAGGCGGACCGGACGGTCGAACACACGCACGGCGACTTCACGAACGCCGGCCAGCTGGCTGGCGCCGCCCGTCAGGACGATGCCCGCGCCCGGCTCGACCGGCGCGCCCGAGGCCTTCAGGCGCTCGCGCAGCAGTTCCAGGGTCTCTTCGACGCGCGGCTGGATGATGCCCTTGAGCAGGCTGCGCGGGGCGATCACCGGACCCGCGCCCGGATCGTCGCCGCGCGGCGGAGCCTCGATCATCTCGCGGTCCTCGTTGGCCGAGGCGATCGCCGAACCGTGCAGGGTCTTGATGCGCTCGGCGCCGACCACCGAGGTCTGCAGGCCGCGGGCGATGTCCTGCGTCACGTGTCCGCCGCCGACGGCCAGGCTGTCGACGTGGCACAGGGCGCCGTTGTTGAACACAGCCACCGAGGTCGAGCCGCCGCCCATGTCGATGCAGACCGCGCCCAGGTCCATCTCGTCCTCTTCCAGAGCCGCCAGGGCCGAGGCGAACGGCGCGGCGACCACGCCCTCGAAGGACAGGTGAGCGCGTTCGACGCAGTGGGCCAGGGTGTGGAAGATGTTCTCGTTGACCGAGACCACCAGCAGCTCCAGGCCAAGCGAGCGGCCGAACATGGCGCGCGGATCGCGGATGCCGCGCTGGCCGTCGACCGACCAGGCGATCGGCAGAAGGTGGATCGGCTTGCGGCCGGGAATACGGACCTGCGCCAGGGCCGCGGCGATGGCGCGCGACAGGTCGGCGTCGCCGATCGGACGGGCGCCCAGCGAAACCTGGGTGTGGACGCGGTTGCTGCCCAGCTGGCCGCCGGCCGTGCAGACAGACACGCCCTGGACGTTGACGCCGGCCACGGTCTCGGCGCGCTCCACGGCCTGGGCGATCGCCTGGGCGGCCTCGTCCAGGTTGACGATCGCGCCGCCGCGCACGCCGCGCGACTGGACGTAGCCCACGCCCGCGGTCGTCAGGGTGCGGTTGTCGCGGTGGACGCCATCGGCCTTCATGATGAAGCAGGTGACCTTGGAGGCGCCCAGGTCGACGGCCGCGATGGCGGGCTGGCGCACGAGCGTGGCCTTCAGGCCCTCACGCGCCTGCTTCCGTTCCTCCAATCGCGACATCGCTATCGTCACCTCAGTCATCACTCGTTACGCCCCGCCGGCCACGGGCTGCCCAGGCAGCGCCGCGTCGCGAGGTCTCACAGCCACCATTTCGGGGTCGCGCAGATCGATCCGCGCAAAACCCATGTCGAGGATTCGCTGTCGTTGGTCGAGCTGATCCAATTGAATCAGCGCGGATTCTTCGTCAATGGCCGGCAGCTGGATCAGCGAACCGTCCTTCAGTCTCAGGTCCCAGCGGCGATCGTCGACGCGCACCAGCGCTTCGAGACGATCCCGCAGGCGCGGCCGCGAGGCCACCGCCGGCAGGATCAGGCCGGCCGCCTGGTCGGCGCCCTGCCCCACCACCAGCGGCAGCGCGGGGAAGCGGGCCGGATCGGCCTCGCTGATCACCCGGCCCTCGCCGTCGATCACCTTCATGCGGCCCTGGTTCTGCCAGACGGCAAGGGCCGGCCGCTCTTCCACCGCGATCAGCACGGTGTCGGGCAGCATGCGCACGACCTTGGCGTCCTTGACCCAGCCGACGCCCTGCACCCGGGCGCGGACATCGTTCAGATCCATGCCCAGCGTCGGCTGGTTCAGGTAGAGGCCCGAGGCCGCCAGAATATCGCCCTGCGCGGTCGCCGAGGCGCCGCGGATGTGAACCGTCTTCAGCTTGAAGCCCGCCGAGGCGAAGCTGTTGTCGACGCCATGAACCATGGACGCGCCTATGCGCTCGGCCCGATGGCCGGTCGCCAACATGATCACAAGGCCGAGACCCAAGGCCGCGCCCGCCACGCTCAGGGCCACCGTGGGCGACAAACCCACGCCCTTGGCGGCGTGCAACTTCGCGGCCGGCTGCGCCCCCCGGGCGCCGGCTTGCCTTTGCTCGGACTTGCGGGCGCTTCGGCCCGGGGTCGCCTAGGCTTAGGCGGTCCCCCCGCACTACAGCGGGCATAAGCGTCCTCCACGATCCATAGAACTAACTGATCAAACGGGATCCCGACGTGGGCGGCCTGCTCGGGAGCGAGCGAGGTCGGCGTCATGCCGGGCTGCGTGTTGACCTCTAGAAGGACCAGAATGTCGTTAATGTCGTCATAACGGAAGTCGGACCGGGTCACCCCTTGGCAACCAAGAGCGGTATGGGCCAGCTCGGCCATCCGCATCGCGCGATCCCTTACGCCATCAGGGATTGGGGCCGGTAGGACGTGAATTGAACCGCCTTCCGAGTACTTGGCTTCGTAGTCGTAGAAACCTGTGGATGCACGGATATCCGTCACCGCCAGCGCCCTGGGACCTTTTGACTCACCGAGCACCGCGACGGCCAATTCCAACCCCTGGATGTAGGGTTCGACCATGACTTCCTCGCCGAAAGTCCACGTAGGAGAGGCAAGTTCTTCCGGCGGACGGTTCGCGCCCTCGAACACCAGGAACACCCCGACCGATGAACCCTCGGCATTGGGCTTAACGACATAGGGGGGCTGCAACACATGGTCGCGCGCGACATCGTGTCGGTTGTAAAGCCCGCCGCCCGGAACGATCACGCCAGCGGCCGCCAGCACGGCCTTGGCCTTGGCCTTGTCCATGGCCAGCGCGGAGGCCAGGACGCCCGAGTGGGTGTAGGGCAGCTTCAGGGTTTCCAGCACGCCCTGGACGCAGCCGTCCTCGCCCCATTCGCCGTGCAGGGCGTTGAAGACCATGTCGGGCTTGGTGGCTGTCAGCACCTGGGCGACGTCGACGCCCGGGTCAATGCGCGAGACCTTGGCCCCCAGCCGCTCCAGCGCATCGGCGCATTCGCGGCCCGACACCAGGCTGACCTCACGTTCCGACGAAGGGCCGCCGAGCAGGACGGCGATGTGGCGGCCGGCCAAAGGGGCGTTGGAAGTCGGCTGGGTCATGGAGGCGCTCTATGAGCCCTCCCCCTCGATGGGGGAGGGTTGGGTGGGGGTGCGGCGCCGCGTCAGACGCCTTGAAAACCCTTCCTAGAGAGGCGGAAAGGCCCTGCCAACACCCCCATCCCTACCCTTCCCCCATCAAGGGGGAAGGAAGAGCGGAGTTAGATGCTTAACGCCCCGCCGGAGCGGCCGGCGCAGCGGCCTTCAGGGCGCGGAAATCCACGTCCGTCTCGGCCACCAGGTAGATGAGGCTGACCCAGGCGGCGACGTTCTGCGCCAGCTCGTTCGGACGCACCTTGTTCAGGGTGTCGTCGGCCGTGTGGTGGTAGTCGAAGTAGCGGCTGGCGTCCTGGCGCATCTCGACCGACGGCACGCCGGCGGAACTCCAGGCCAGAGATGTCGGCGCCGCCACCGCGGGCGGGCTCGCGCGCGACGATGATCTTGAGCGGCATCAGCACGTTGGCGACCGTGGTCGCGAACGGCGTGCCTTGAGCGCCGGCCGGCAACTTCAGCGAATAGATGTTGTCCGCGCCCTCGTCGCTCTCGCCGGCCAGGACGATCTTGGCGACCTCGTCCTTGTGCGCGGCCAGGTAGGCTTCCGACGAACCGCCGCTCTCTTCCGAGCCCCACATCACGACGCGGATGGTGCGCTTGGGGTGCTTGGGCAGGTCGCCGATCAGCTTGCCGACGGCCGTGGTGATGCCGATGCCCGTGGCGTCGTCGAGAGCGCCGGTGCCGACGTCCCAGCTGTCCAGGTGGCCGCCGATGACGATGACCTCGTCCGGCTTCTCCGAGCCTTTGATCTCGCCCGAGATGTTCCAGGCGACATCGTTCGGATCGGTGGTCGAGGCCAGCTTCAGCTTGATGCGCAGCGGGCCCTTCTTGGCCAGGCGCTCCAGTTGCTCGGCCTCCGGCACGCCCAGGGCCGCCGACGGCACGGTCGAGACGCCGTCGCCAAAGGCGGTGACGCCGGTGTGCGGGACGGTCGAGTCCGAGGTCGAGATCGAGCGGATCAGCACGGCCACGGCGCCGCGCTTGGCGGCTTCGGTCGGGCCCGCGCGACGCGAAATGCCGGCCACGCCATAGCCCGAGGCGTCCTGGGTGCGGACCATCGGCTGGGTGATGACGACGATCTTGCCCTTCACGGCGCTTTCCGGCGCGGCCATCAGTTCGGCGAAGGTTCGGAACAGGGCGACGTCGGCCTCGATGCCCTCGGGCGGGGTCGGGACCGTGCGGCCCAGGCCGACGATCGACAGCTTCATCGGATAAGGGCCGACCAGCTCGGCGCTTTCCTCGCCACGCGTCCAAGACGGCTTGGCGAACTGCTCGACCTTCACGTCGGTGAAGCCCAGCGCCTTCAGCTTGGCCACGCCCCAGTCCTTGGCGCGCTCCATGGCCGGCGAGCCGACGAGGCGCGGGCCGATGGTGGTGGTCAGGTCTTCGGTGACGTCCCAGGCGGTGCGGTCCAGCAGCGCCTTGTCGCGCAGGGCCTCGGCCGTAGCGACGGGATCGGCGGGCTTCGGCGCGACGGCCGCGGCCTTGGCCGACTTGGAGATTCAGCGTGGGCGGCGCCCGAAAGCAGAGCGAGCGCCGCGGTGGCGGCCAGTAAGCGACGATACATGAGCAAGGATTCTCCCCAAAGGCGCGGAGTCATAGCACCGCTCCACGCCGGGGGAGTCAGCATTGCGCTGAACTGTCACACAGCCAACGGGCGCCGCTAAGCCGGGCGCCCGATCCGCTTGATCTCCCAGTCCAGCTGCACGCCGGTCTTTTCCCTGACGTCGGCGCGAACGGCCTCGCCCAGGCCCTCCAGGTCGGCGGCGGTCGCCTCGCCGGTGTTGATCAGGAAGTTGCTGTGCAGAGGCGAGAACATCGCCCCGCCGAAGGGCTTGCCCCGCCAGCCGGCCTCATCGACCAGCTTCCACGACGAGTGGCCCGGCGGGTTCTTGAAGGTCGAGCCGCCGGTCTTCTCGCGGATCGGCTGGGTGGTCTCGCGGCGGCTGGTGATCTCGGCCATGCGGGCCTTGATCGCCTCGGGCTCGTCGGCGGTCCCTTCGAACACGGCGTCCAGCACGATCACGGTCTCGCCATCCTGCAGGGCGCTATGGCGATAGGTGTAGCGCAAGTCCTCGACGGCCAGCTCCCGCGCCACGCCCGCGCGATCCATCACCCGGACGGACTTGACGACATTGACGGTTTCCGAGCCGTAGCAGCCGGCGTTCATGATCACCGCGCCGCCGATCGTGCCCGGGATGCCGGCATAGAACTCCAGCCCCGCGATACCGGCCTCGGCCGCCTTGCGGGCCAGGATGGCGTCCGGCACGGCCGAGCCGGCCCTGATGCGGTTGCCGCCCAGCGGCTCGACGCCGTTGAAGCCCTTGCCCAGCCGGATGATCACGCCCTCGACGCCGCCGTCGCGGACCAGGAGGTTCGAGCCCACGCCAATCGCCAGCACGGGCGCGGCCGGGTCCAGGGCCTTGAGGAAATCGGACAGGTCCTGCTCGTCGGCCGGCAGGAACACCACGTCGGCCGGACCGCCGACTCGGAACCAGGTGAACGGCGCCAGAGGCTCGTCGATCAGCAGCTTGCCGCGGACGGTCGGGAGATTGGTTTTCCAGCTCATGCGGGGGCTCTAGCGCGTCCTGGACCGTTTCTCAAAGTGCTCGACCGTCCACCAGGCCAGGACCAGCAGGATGCCGACGACGACCAGGCCGATGTGCGCCCCGTGCTCGAACGGCGTGACATAGGTGACGCCGCCGGGCTGCTTCAGCGCCACGACGAATGGACCGTCGGGCGCCTTGGGACGCTGGGTCGTCAGCAGCCTGGTGAACCACCAGCTTCCAGCCAGGTACGCGATCACCGCGACGACGATCGCGGCCTTGGTCGCGATCCAGCGGTTGATCTTCACTTCGCCAAAGCTTCCAGCTGCCCCGGAAGAGCGTAGGACCAGCTGGTGATGTCGCCCGCGCCCAGCAGGACGACGAGATCGCCGCTGGTCGCCTCGGCCGCGATCAGGGCCGGAAGGGCCGCGGGGCTCTCCAGCGGCAGGGCGCGGCGATGGCCGAACTTCTTGAGCCCCTCCACCAGGTGGTCGCGGTCGACGCCCTCGATCGGCTGCTCGCCGGCCGAGTAGACGTCGGCGACGATCACCGTGTCGGCGTCGTTGAAACAGCTGCTGAACTCGGTCATCAGGTCGCGCAGGCGAGTGTAGCGGTGCGGCTGGACCACGGCGATGACCTTGCCCGTCGAGACCGCGCGGGCGGCCTTCAGCACGGCGGCGATCTCGACCGGGTGGTGGCCGTAATCGTCGACGACGCGGACGCCGTTGGCGACGCCCGTGGTGGTGAAGCGGCGCTTGACCCCGCCGAAGCCGGCCAGGCCCTTGCGGATCGACTCGGCGTCGACGCCGAGCTCGCGGGCCACGGCCACGGCGGCGGTGGCGTTCAGCCCGTTGTGGTGGCCGGCCATCGGCATCTTCAGGCCGTCATAGCGGACGACCTCGCCGTCGCGCGGCGAGACGATGATGTCGAAGGTCGCGCCTTCCGGCCCCATCTCGATGTTGGAGACCCGCACCTCGGCCTGGGGATTGGTCCCATAGGTGACGAGCCGGCGGTTCTCGATCCGCGAGGTCAGGGCCTGGACTTCGGGATGGTCGATGCAGACCGCCGCGAAGCCGTAGAAGGGGATGTTCTGGATGAAGTCCTGGAAGCCCTTCTTGACCGCGTCGAAGTCGCCCCAGTGGTCCAGGTGCTCGGCGTCGATATTGGTGACGATGGCCACCGTCGATTTCAGGCGAAGGAACGAGCCGTCGCTCTCGTCGGCCTCGACGACGATCCAGTCGCCCTCGCCGACCTTGGCGTTGGTGCCGTAGGCGTTGATGATGCCGCCATTGACCACGGTGGGGTCCAAGCCCCCCGCGTCCAGCAGGGCCGCGACCATCGAGGTGGTGGTGGTCTTGCCGTGCGTGCCGCCGACGGCGACCGAGAACTGCAGGCGCATCAGCTCGGCCAGCATCTCGGCGCGGCGAACCAGAGGCAGGCGCTTGTCGCGGCCAGCAACCATCTCGGGATTGTCGGCCTTTACGGCCGTGGAATAGACGATGGCCGAGGCGCCCTCGACGTGGCTGGCCTCGTGGCCGATGAAGATGCGCGCGCCCAGCTTTTCCAGCCGCTCGGTATTGGCGCTGGCCTTGGCGTCGCTGCCCTGAACGGTGTAGCCGATACGCAGCATGATCTCGGCGATGCCGGACATGCCAATGCCGCCGATGCCGATGAAGTGCACGGGGCCGAGTTCGAAGGGGACGGGACGTCGACGCTGGATCATGAAAAGCCGATTAGACCAATTCCGCGCGGCGGGAAACGCCCTCCTGATCCTCTGTGTGTGGACAGCCTCCGCGCACGCCCAGGCACCCTCTCCCGCGCCGCTTGAGCTGCGGCTGGCCGATGTCGGCCGTTTCGCCAGCTTCGTGGACATGGACGGCGTCCAATGGAGCGGCCGCACGGCGAAGCTGCGCGTGCTGCAGGTCACCGAGGGCGGCTTCAAGGCCGGCGCGGAGGAGTTCTGGGGCGGCTGGCGTCACGAGGTCATCGACTGCACGGCGCGGACCATCGCCCACGCCGGGTTCGGCAGCATCCGGGCGGGGGGCCGCGAGGGTCCGGTGACTGGCGATCTGCGCTCCGCCGCCCCCCTGCCCGCGGGCAGCACGGACGAGGCCGTGGCCAAGGTGGTCTGCGACGGCTGGAAACCCTTCGCCAAGGTTCCGGTGGCGAACAGCGTCGAGGCGGCCGTCGCGATCGGCCGCCCCCTGATCGAGACGGGGGCCGAGCCGTAGGGCCGCGCGGCCTCTACCGGATCGCGTTGAACGCCGCGGTGAGACGGCGCTTGGTCAGCGGCGGCGCGGAGGCCAGAACCTTGTTCGATGTCGCCGGATCGAGCTTGGCGTCGCCCACCTTGGCGACGAACACCATGCCCATGCTCCAGTGCGGCAGGCATTTAACGCCGTAAACGCCCGGCTTGGTAAGCTTCAGCACCACTTCCTTGCCCATCACGCCCCTCACCGGCGCGACGCCGGCCGGCAGCAGCTCCGGGATCGACTCGGCGTTGTGGCCCGGATCGGTGGGAATGAAGCGGATGGTGTCGCCCACCTTCAGCCTGGCGGTCGAGGGTTCGAACACCATCGGCCCCTCGGCGCCCTGGTTGCGCATCTTGACCGTGAGCTCGGCGGCCGAGGCGAAGCCAGCATGCGCGACGACCGCGACGGCGCCGGCGAAAATCAACGTCCTGAACATGGGCGAACCTTCTCTGCGCGAGCGGTCACAGCCGCTGCGCGTTCGCCTTAGGCCGGTCCGCGCAGGAGAGCTTTGCGCAAGCTCAAGTCAGCGCCGCGCCGTGCGCTCCACAAGATCCGCCAGTTCCTCAGCCGCGTTCGGCTTGGCCACCGAGCGCGCGCCCTCGGCCATCCGCGCCAGACGCTCCGGGTTCTTGAGCAGGGCGTTGAGGGCCCCGGCCATGGCGTCGACCGTCAGCTCGTCCTCCAGGCACACAGCCGCGCCGCCCGCCTCTTCCAGGAGCTTGGCGTTGAAGCGCTGATGGTCGTCGGCGGCGATCTTCAGCGGGATCAGGATCGACGGCCGGCCGGCGACCGCCAGCTCGGTGCAGGTCGAGGCGCCCGAGCGGCCGATCACCAGGTGCGCCTGGCGCAGATAGCCGGCCATGTCGCGGAAGAACGGCGCGACCTCGCAGTCGACCATGGCGTTGCGATAGATCTTGCGGGCGTTTTCCATGCTCTCGGCGCGGGCCTGCTGGAAGACCTTGAGGCGCGAGCGCATGTCCTCGGGCAGCTTGGCCACCGCCTCGGGGATCAGCTCGGACAGCAGGCGCGCGCCCTGGCTGCCGCCGGTCACCAGGATCCGCAGCTGCACCTCGGGAGGGATGTAGGGCACGTCGTAGAGCGCGCGCACCGGCGGGCGCACGGGATTGCCGACGACATGGGCGCGGGCCTTCACGGCGGGCTTGGCCATCTGCAGCGTCGGGAAGGCGCAGGCGACCTCGTCGACGCGCGGGGCCAGGAAGCGGTTCACGCGGCCCAGAACCGCGTTCTGCTCGTGGATCACCGTCGGGCGCTTCTGGCTCAGCGCGCCCAGCAGGGCCGGCAGGGCGGGATAGCCGCCAAAGCCGACGACCACGGCCGGGTCCAGGCGCTTGAAGGCGGCGCGGGCCTGCAGCACGCCCTGCATGACCGTGAAGCCGGCCTTGATCATGCCCAGCGGGTCGTTGGACTTGGCCGTGGCGGCCGACAGCGCCAGCCGCTCTTCGGCCGGAAACTTGTCGGCGTACAGCGCGCCGCGATCGTCCGTGGCCAGCACGACACGCCAGCCGCGCGCGGTCAGGGCCTCGGCGAGCGCCTGGGCGGGGAACATGTGGCCGCCGGTTCCTCCGGCGGCGACGACAGCCAGCTTGCTCATCTCAGGCGAAAGCGCCGTCGTGGCCGAACTCGCCGCTCGCCCCATAGGCGCCGGGGCGCTTGCGCACCAAGGCCAGGGCCATGCCCAGAGTCAAACCCATCGCGAGCATCGAGGAGCCCCCGTAACTGATGAACGGAAGCGTCATGCCCTTGGTCGGGATCATGTTCAAGTTCACGGCGATATTGATGATGGCCTGTTGCCCCACCAGCACGAACAAACCGGCGGCCGCGACTTGCTCGAACGGGTCGTTCAGCTTCATGGCCTTGTACAGCCCTCGCACCACCAGGAAGGCGAAGATCGCGATCAGCGCCCAGGAGAAGATCAGCCCGTACTCCTCGGCGGCCACCGAATAGATGAAGTCGGTGTGCAGGTCGGGCACGTGGCGCTTCATGACGCCCTCGCCCGGGCCGCGCCCAAAGAAGCCGCCGGCGCGAATGGCCTCGGCGGCGCGGGTGATCTGGTGGGTGTCGGCCTGATCGGGACTGAGGAACTTTTGCACCCGGGCGTGCACGTGGTCGAACAGGAAGTAGGTCGAGGCAAGACCCGCCAAGGCGACCACGCCCAGGCCCATGATCCACGAGATCGGCACCCCGGCCATCCAGAAGGCGGCTCCGAAGGCGATGGTGATCAGCACCGTCTGGCCGACGTCCGGCTGGATCAGCAGCAGGGCCACGGCGATGAAGTAGAGCAAGAAGGCGATCGAGACGCCCGGCACCCCCTCGCCCTTCTGGCCCTCGGCGAACATCCACGAGACCAGCACGATGAGGGCCGGTTTCATGAACTCGGAGGGCTGGAGCGTGAAACCGCCGAACTGCAGCCAGCGCGTGGCGCCCTTGGCGTTGTGGCCGATAAACGGCAGGGCGATCATGATCGCGATCGCGCCGATATAGATGAAGAAGGCCGCCCGCCGGATCCCCTTGGGCGACAGCATCGATACGGCCAGCATCAGCACCGACGAGGCGCTGGCGAAGAAGCACATGCGGATGGCGAAATGGAACTGGTCCTCGATGCCGATCCGCTGGGCCGCGGCCGGGCTGGACGCGAACGACAGCAGCATGCCGAGCGTGGCCAGCAGGGCCGTCGCGCCCAGCAGCCAGCGGTCGGTCGTCCACCACCAGATGCCGATCGCGGTGCGGTCGGTGCGGGCGAAGGCATGTGTCGCGTTGGAGGCCATGGCCGGAGAGTCGGACCGCAGGGTTAATCAAATCTTGCCGCGCCGTTCTACGCCGGTGGACATGCGTCGAAAAGCGCGTGCGAACCGCTGGTCGCGATCAGCGCAGTTCGAAGTACGCCACCTCGCCGCCCTCGGTATGGGCGACCACGGCGATGTTCAGCGCCTCGCCGTCGTCGAGGGTCAGGCGGCATTCGCCAGCCCGGAAAGCCTGCCGCAGGATGTCAGGCTCGCCCGTGAGGCTGCCCTTGCCGCTCTTGCGCCCGGCAGGCCCGCTGGCGACGAGCAGGGAGAAGGCCACGGCGCTGTCCTGGCGGGTGACCGTCAGCACGCCATTTCCGGTGCGAGGAAGCTTCTGGAGCTTGGTTACTGGCATCGAATACGAAGCATGAGACTGAAAAACATGCCCTATTATTACAGAATGAAACCGGCTGATGTAGAATAATATTCAGAAACCGCTTGCGGAATTTCGCCTGTCGGCGCATGGTATATTTCATCGAATATCGAACTGGTTCGGCCGCTCTCCATGCTTGCTCTTCGGATCGAGCCCCGAGCCTCTCCAAATCCTCTCCGAAAATTTGATCGCATGGCTCGTCTCGAGTCGCGCGCGTCCTATCATGCAAGGAATACATCCATGACCACCGGCACCGTGAAGTGGTTCAACTCCACCAAGGGCTTTGGCTTCATTCAACCCAACGACGGCGGCGCTGACGTGTTCGTCCACATCTCGGCCGTCGAACGCTCGGGCCTCGGCTCGCTCGACGAAGGCCAGAAGGTCAACTTCGAACTCGAGCGCGACCAGCGCAGCGGCAAGATGTCGGCTGGTCAGCTGACCGCCGCCTAAGGATTCAGACAGGCCCGGATGGATCATCCGGGCCTGTCGTCCGTTCATCTTCCCGCCGGCTCGCGACTTCGCGTCCGGATACGAAAGCGACCATGAATCCATTAGACATCCGCCATTCGGACCGCCTCAAGACGGCCGCCGACGCCAAGGCCGCGCTGCTGGCCAAGTTCAAGCCGCGCGCCGCCAGCATCGACCCGTTGTTCGCCCAGCGTGAAACGCTGCGCGCCCAGGAACTGACACAGGTCCGCAAGCTGCGCGCCGACGCCAAGGCCGCCGTCAAGCAAGCCACCGCCGACGCCGAAGCCGCGCGGATCGAGGCGCAAGCCGCTCTGGACGCCGAGGCCCTGACCGCCAAGCGCGGTGAGCGCAAGGAACGCAAGGCGCTGTCCGCCGCCGACGCCAAGGCCAAGCGCGACCAGCGCTACGCGGCCCGCAAGGCCCGGAACTAGACCCGGTGGCCCGCAAACCCAACTACGATTTCGAGCGCAAGGAACGCGAGCGCCAGAAGGCGGCCAAGGCCGCCGAGAAAGCCGCCGCCAAGCGTCCCGCTTCGGACGACCCGTCTCCGTCGAACGAAGTCTAGACCAAAGCGCGCCGCGTCCAGTCGACGATCTGTGGCGCGGTCATGGCTCCGGCCTGCCGGGCGACGACCTGACCGTCCCTGTAGAGCACCAGGGTCGGGATGCTGCTGACGTTCAGCGCGCCCGCGGCGGCAGGTTCGGCTTCGGAATCGAGCTTCAGCAACCTTACGGCCGGCTCCAGTTGGCGCGCGGCGGCCGCGAAGGCCGGCGCCATGCTCCGGCACGGCCCGCACCAAGGCGCCCAGACATCCAGCAGCAGGGCCGTCCCTTTCGTCATGCGGCGATGACGATCCAGTTCCGCGCCGGTCACGGCCGTCGGACCGCCGGTGAACAACAACGACTTGCAGCGACCGCACTTGGCCGAGAGCGGATCGCGATCCTCCGGAAGGCGATTGCCGGCTCCGCAGGCGACGCAGACGACCTGAGACATCGAAACTCCTTCAAGCCCTGACGTTGGAACAGCCACGAAAAGCGTGGCCGTTCCATCCGGGCGCACTCAAGTAAATTCAGATGGTTGGACGCTCCGCTGTGCGCAAGACGCGCGAAGGTCCGCCGAGTCGCACAGGCTTTGCTTGAATTCGCCCGTCAGCCAGTGATCATGGACCGTATGGCAGGGGCGACGCGTGGCCGACGAAGGATCCGATAAGGCCGTTCTGGAAGGCGCCGGGGCTTATTTCCTCAGCGTGGTCGAGGCCAGCCCGGACTGCATCCGCGTGATCAGCGCCGACGGCCGTGTCGAGTACATGAACGCCCAGGGTCAGTCGCTGTTCGAGATTGACGATTTCGACGGTCGCAATCGCCAGCGCTACTGGCCCGACCTGTGGCCGCCGGAAAGCCGCGAAACCGTCGAGCAGTCTCTGCGCGCCGCCCTCGGCGGCCACGCCGTCGCCTTCCGCGCCTTCTGCCCCACGGCGCGGGGCGCGCCGCGCTGGTGGGACACCACCGTCTCGCCGATCCTGGAGCACGGCCGGGTGATCCGTGTGCTGGCCACCTCGCGCGACGTCACCGGCGAGCGGAGGGCGGAGGCGCACCGCCAGCTGCTGGTCAACGAGCTTAACCACCGGGTCAAGAACACCCTCGCCACGATCCAATCGATCACCAACCAGTCGCTGCGCAACGCCGGCGTCGAGGCCACGGTGCGCGACGCCCTGGAAGGCCGGCTGATGGCCATCGCCGCCACCCACAACGTACTGACCGACCAGAACTGGTCGGCGGCCAATCTGCGCCAGATCGTCGACGGCTCGGTGACGCCCTACAGCGCCAGGCCCGGCCAGCTGACCATCACGGGCCAGGACCTGAAGGTTTCGCCAAAGCCGGCCGTGGTCATGGCCCTGGCCTTCCACGAGTTGGCGATCAACGCGCTGAAATACGCCCTCTCCACCCCCGACGGCCATGTGGACGTCCGCTGGTCGGTCGATCCGAACGACCAGCTGATCATCGAATGGGCCGAACGCGGCGGCCCCACGGTGCGACCGCCGGAGCGGCGGGGGTTCGGCTCTCGCATCGTCGAAACGGCCTTGCCCAACGAACTGGGCGGCCTGGTGGCGCTGGACTACCGCGCCGACGGCCTGCGCTGCTCGATCCGCTCGCCACTGGCGGCGCTGGACAAGGTGGACGCCTTCATGCCGCTGGAGTGAGCGGCGACGCTTCCCTATCCGACGGCGGCGGCGCGCTCGCCCAACGCCTTGCGGACGGCGACGGCCAGGTCGCTGACCTTGAACGGCTTGCGCAGGACGGCCTCGGAATTGACCAGTTCCCGGATCGCGCCAGCGTCGGCGTAGCCGGTGATCAGCAACATGCCCAGCTGGGGAATGACCTGACGCGCTCGCCTGGCGACCTGGGCGCCGTCCATGCCCGGCATGGCGAAGTCGACGACCATCAGGTCGGGGCGATCCTCGGCCAGGCGCGCCAACCCCTCCTGCCCGCCCGACGCCTCGGTGACGCGGTAACCCAGCGAGCGCAGGCACTGGACCAGAAACCGGCGGACGCTGGGGTCGTCGTCGATCACCAGGACGCGTTCGCCTTCGCTGAGCGGAGTTTCGTTCGGCGCAATGTCGCTGGGCCGGATGCGATCACCGGCCTCGGTGATCGGCAGCCAGATCTCGATCGTCGTCCCGACGCCGACGGTGCTGTCGATCCGCACCGTGCCGCCCGACTGGGTGGCGATGCCATAGACCTGACTGAGGCCCAGCCCCGTCCCCTTACCTACGCTCTTGGTCGTGAAGAACGGGTCGAACACCTTTTGCAGCAGATCCTTGGGGATCCCGTGGCCGGTATCGCTGACCGCGATCACGACGTGGTCGCCGGGCTGCAGGCCTTCGCGCCATTCGTCGGAAATCCGGCTCGAGATGGTCACCACGCCGCCATCGCCCATGGCGTCGCGGGCGTTGATGGCCAGGTTCAGCATCGCCAGTTCCAACTGGTTGGCGTCGGCCTTGGCCCGCGCCGCGCCGGCGGCCAGCGCCATGCGGACCTCTACCGTGTGGCCCAAGGTCCGGGTCAGCAGGTCGTCCATGCCGGTGATCAACGCGTCGACCTCCACGGGCTGCAGATCCAGCTGCTGGCTGCGCGAGAAGGCCAGAAGCTGCGCGGTCAGCTTGGTGGCGCGCTCGACACCCTCGCGGGCGTTGGCGGCCATGCGCTTGACGCGCTCGTCGTCGCTGCGCCGCTCGATCATGTCGATATTGCCGACGATGGCGGTCAGCAGGTTGTTGAAGTCGTGGGCGATGCCGCCGGTCAGTTGGCCGATGGCGTCCATCTTCTGAGCCTGGACCAGGGCGGCCTGGGCCTGCTCGCGCTCGCTGATCTCGGTCAGCAGGCGCTCGTTGGCGCGCTGCAACTCACGGACGCTGTCGGCGATGCGCTGTTCAAGCGTCTCGTTGAGCAGGCGCAGTTCCGCCTCGGCCGTTTTGCGCCCGGTGATGTCGAGGCTGATCCCCGACATCCTTCGCGGCTCGTCGGGCCGAATCCGGTTGAGCCGCCCACGCACCTGCACCCAGTGCAGGGAGCCGTCCGGCCAGAAGATCCGGTACTCGACGTCGTAGTCCTCGGCGCACCCGATCGAGGCGTTCAGCGCGGCGGCGCGCAGCGCCTCGTCCTCCGGGTGGACGGCCGCCTCGACGCCGGCCAGCGTCAGCGGCTGGTCAGCGGCATGGCCGAAGTGGCCGCGCGTCGCGGCGGACGTGGTCAGCGCGCCGCTGTCCAGATCCAGGTCCCAGGCGCCCAGCTTGCCGGCTTCAAGGGCGAAGCGAAGCTGCTCCTCGGCCCTGGTCTGGGCGTGCAGGTGATCGCGGGCGAGATATTGGCGATGACGGGCGCGGATCGCCGAGTGCGCCGCGCTGATCAGCGTCTCGGCGTTGATCGGCCGCTCCAGCAGCACGATGTTGCCGATGCCCTTGAGACGTTCGGCGTCGGCCTGGGTCCGTTTGCCCGGCTGTTTGGTGACCAGCACGATGAACGGAAAGTCCGACCAGGTCGGCTGATGGGCCAGCCAGTCCGTAAGGGCGTCCGAGGCCCCCTGGGCCAGCGCCTCCTCGGTCAGGATCGCCGCGCCGGCCTCGTCGCCCAGCGCCTGGCTCAGCTCGCCCAGGTCGCCACAGATCTGCGAGGCGTGACCGACATTGCGCAGGGTTTCGGCGATGACCGCCGCGTCCCGCCCTCGCGGCGCCAAGATGAGGATCGGCTTAGGCATCCGCCGGCCGACTCTTCTCCTCGCCCAGCATGTCGATCTTGCCCTGGTACGAGGGCAGTCCGGACATCACGCCCTGGAAGTCGGTCAGCGCCTGCCCCACCTCGATGCCGTGTCCGGTCAGACGGATCTCGCGGATGGTTTTCTCGTGCGCGGCCGTGCGGCTCTTGACCGCCGAGACCGCCGTCAGCACCGAACCGGCGGCCTCGAAAAAGCGGAATAGCAGGATGCCATCGCTGAGGTAGCTGAGATCGATGTCGCTGCGGACTTCGCCGATGAAGCCATGCTGGCCCAGGATCAGCAGGGTCACCACGCCCTGTTGGTTGAGATAGGTCAGCAGTTCGTGCATCTGCAGCAGCAGGAACTTCTGCCCCGGCATGGCCTGCAGATAGGCGTTGAGGCTGTCGATGACGATGGTCCGCGCGCCCTGGCGCTCCACCGCGTCTCGGACGTGGAACGCGAACTCCCCTGGCGACAGCTCGGCCGGATCGATGGCGCGGACGATCAATCGGCCGTTGTCGATATGGGGCTTCAGGTCCATGCCCAGCGCCTTTGAGCGCGTCAGCAGGGTCGTCAGGCCCTCGTCGAACAGATAGTAGGCGACCGTCTCGCCTCGCTCGAGCGCGGTCAGGGCGCAGCGCACCGAGGTGGTGGTCTTGCCCACGCCTGAAGGCCCGCTGATCAGGGTGTTGGCGCCGCGCGTCAGCCCGCCGCCCATCAGCGCGTCGAGGCCTGGCGCGCCCGTGGACACCATCTCCTGGACGAACGTGGCGGGATGGTCGGCGGCGACCAGGCGCTCGAAGACCTGAATGCCGCCGGTGTCGAGCGAAAAGTCGTGAAAGCCGCCGCGGAACTTGATGCCCCGCATCTTGACGACCTCGAGCTGTCGACGCTGAGCGCCGTATTCCTGGGTCATCCGCCGCAGGCTGATCACCCCGTGGGCGATGCTGTGCAGTTGCAGGTCGCCATCCTCCGCGGTCTGGTCGTCCAGCAGCAGGACCGTGCACCGACGGGTGGCGAAGAAGTGCTTCAGCGCCAGGATCTGACGGCGGTGGCGCAGCGGATTCTGGGCCAGCAGCCGCATCTCCGACAGGCTGTCGAAGACCACGCGGAGCGGCTTGGTCTGCTCGACCTGCCTCATCACCCCGCGCGTGGTCTCGCCAAGCTCGACATCGGACGGATGCAGCACCGACTGCTCGCTGTCGGGGTCCAGCCCCTCTTCGCTGACCAGCTCGAACAGGTCTATTCCGTCCAGCGACCAGCCATGGCTGGCGGCGGCCGCCTTGAGTTCCTGCTCGGTTTCCGAGAGCGTGATGTAGAGCCCGGTCTCCCCCAGTTCGCGCCCCTTCAGCAGGAACTGCAATGCCAGGGTGGTCTTGCCGGAACCCGGCGTGCCCTCGACCAGGTAGATGCGATCGCGCGTCAGACCGCCGCCCAGGATGTCGTCGAGCCCAGACACCCCCGTGCTGACACGGGCGCCTTCTCTCTCGCCCCTGGCTTCAGACATGCTCGCTCCGTGGACGACGCGCCACCTCCCTTAGCGGCGCATGAACGGTTCAACGCCGAAGGCACGGCTAAGTTCAGCCGCGCCGCGCCCGACACGCGGACGGCGGCGAGGGGCGTTGGCAAGCCCGATGGAATTGAGAGCGACTCGTGAAGATCGTGGAGCGTCAGTCGCGGCCTTGCGGCCAGATGGCCTTCACGCCACCGCTGACTTGCCGCCGCTCGCCGTCAGGCCGTTGACCGCGGCGCGGAACGCTTCGCCCCGGGCCTCGAAGTCGCTGAACTGGTCGAACGAGGCGCAGGCCGGCGAGAGCAGGACGACGGCGTCCTCACCGCTGGCGGCGGCGTCGGCATAGGCCTGTTGCACGGCCTTCTCCAGCGTGCCGCTCATCTTCACGTCGGCCTTGCCGGCCAGGGTCACGGCGAAGACGTTGGCCGCCTCGCCGATCAGATAGGCCTTGGCGATGCGCGGGAAGAGGTCCTTCAGGTCGTCGATGCCGCCGGCCTTGGCGACGCCGCCGGCGATCCAGTAGAACTTCGGATAGCTGGACATCGCCTGGCGGGCGGCGTCGGCGTTGGTGGCCTTGCTGTCGTTGACGAAGCGGACCCTGCCGATCTTGCCGACGGTCTCCATCCGGTGCGCCAGGCCCGGGAAGGTCATCAGACCCTCGACCGCGTCGTGCGCGGGGATGCCGATGGCGCGGGCGGCGGCGTAGGCGGCCGCGGCGTTCTGCCAGTTGTGGCGGCCCGGCAGGCTGCGGGCGCGCAGCAGGTCGGCCATCTCAACGACCCGCTCGCCGGTGGCGTCGTAGAGCACGCCCTGCAGGGCGTAGACGCCCCGGCCCATCGCCTTGCCGGCGCTGATCGGCCAGATGGTGCGGCGGTTGGCGGCGGTGATCTCGGTGCAGATCTGCTGGCACCAGGGATCGTCGACTCCGATGATCGCCGTGTCGCCCTTGCCCTGGTTCAGGAAGATCCGGCGCTTGGCGGCGATGTAGCCATCCATGCCGCCGTGACGATCCAGGTGGTCGGGCGAGATGTTCAGCAGCACCACCGCGTCGGGCTTCAGGCTCGAGGTCAGGTCCAGCTGATAGGACGACAGCTCCAGTACGTAGACCGCGCCGCCGTGCATGTCCTCCAGGCCGAGAACCCCCAGGCCGATATTGCCGCCGACCCGCGTGTCGCGGCCGGCCGAGGCGCACAGATGGCCGATCAGGGCGGTGGTGGTCGACTTGCCGTTGGTGCCGGTGATGGCGATGATCTTCGGGCGCTTGTGGACGGGCGCGGCGTTGACCGTGCGGGCGAACAGCTCGACGTCGCCCAGGATCTCGACGCCGGCGGCCTTGGCCTTGCCGACAGTCCAGTGCGGCTTGGGATGGGTCAGCGGCACGCCCGGCGACAGCATCAGGGCGGCGAACTGGCTCCAGTCGGCCGCTTGCAGGTCGACGACGGGGAAACCCTCGGCGGCCGCGGCTTCGCGGCTCTCCGGTTTCTCGTCCCAGAGGGCGACCTTCGCCCCACCCGCGATCAAGGCGCGCGCGGCCGTCAGTCCGGTTCGGCCCAGGCCGAACACCGCGACGGTCTTGTCCTCGAATCCGCGGACGGGGATCATACTCGGGCTCCCTAACGCAGTTTCAGCGTGGCGAGGCCGACGAAGGACAGCATCATCGCCACGATCCAGAACCGGATCACGACGGTGGATTCAGCCCAGCCCAGCTTCTCGAAATGGTGGTGGATCGGCGCCATCAGGAAGACGCGCTTGCCGGTCTTCTTGAAGTAGGCGACCTGGATCATGACGCTCAGCGCCTCGGCCACGAACAGGCCGCCGACAATGCCCAGGACCAGTTCGTGCTTGGCGCAGACAGCGATCGCGCCCAGTGCGCCGCCCAGGGCCAGCGAGCCGGTGTCGCCCATGAAGATCTTGGCCGGCGGGGCGTTGTACCAGAGAAAGCCCATGCCCCCGCCGATGATCGCGCCGCACAGCACCGCCAGTTCGCCGACGCCTGGCGCGAAGTGCAGGTTCAGATAGTCCGCGAACTTGTAGTTGCCGACGAGATAGGCGATCAGGCCGAAGGTCGAGGCGGCGAACATCACCGGCACGATGGCCAGGCCGTCCAGGCCATCGGTCAGGTTCACCGCGTTGGAGAAGCCCGCGATCGTGACCGCGGCGAACACCACGTAGAACCAGCCCAGATTGATCACCAGCGCCTTGAAGATCGGGAAGACCACGCTGGTCTCCATGCCCGGCGTCATCGGCGACTTGGGCGCCCACAGGATCAGGATCACGGCGGCGACGATGGCCACGGCGAACTGGGCGACCAGCTTCTGGACGCTGGAGAGGCCGGCGGTGGTCTGCTTGGTGACCTTGGCGTAGTCGTCCATGAAGCCCAGCAGGCCGTAGCTGCCGGTGATCAGCAGCACGACCCAGACGTGGATGTTGCGCAGGTCGGCCCACAGCAGGGCGCCGACGAACAGGCCGGCCAGGATCATGAAGCCGCCCATGGTGGGCGTGCCGGCCTTCTCGGTGACGTGACGGGCGATGCCATCGGTGCGGATCGGTTGGCCCTTGCCCTGTTTGGCCTTCATCCAGCGAATGAAGCGCGAGCCCATGGCCACGGCGACGATATAGGCGGTCAGCATCGCCATGCCGGACCGGAAGGTCAGGTATTTCAACAGGTTCAGCGCCGGGACATGCTCTTGCGAGCGCGCCAGCCATTCGTACAGGAAGTACAGCATCAGCCCTGTTCCCCAAGGTCGAGCGCCGCCAGGGCCCGGGCGAGAACCCCGGCCTTGGAGCCGTTCGACCCCTTCACCATCACCACGTCGCCAGGCCGGATCGCCCCCGCCAGCTGCGCCGTTAACTTTTCAGTAACTTCCGCGTAGCCGCCTCGCCGAGTCGGCGGAAGCGCCTCCCACAGCGATTTCATGTGGACGCCTGCGACAAAAACAACGTCAACGTTTGCATGGTCGATCGGGCCTGCAAGCTCGGCGTGAAACCGGTCGCTGTCCTCGCCCAGTTCGAGCATGTCGGTCAGCGCCACGACCCGGCGACCGGCGACCTTGCGCGCGCCCAGGGTCTTCAGAGCGGCCTGCATCGAGACCGGATTGGCGTTGTAGCTCTCGTCGACGAGGGTGAAAGCTCCGCCGTCGATGCGGACGGTCTTCTCGGCGCCGCGACCTTCGATCGGGGCGAAAGCCGCCAGGGCGGCCAAGGCCGTCTCGCGCGGCACATCAAGGGCTTCCAGCATCAGCAGGACGCACAGGCTGTTGGGGCCCCAGTGGACCCCGGTCTGCAGCAGGGCAATCTCGATGGGTTCGCCACGCAAGACCGCCTTAGCCACCGATCTTCCCGGCGAAAGCCGGGACCCAGATTCATCCGGAGCGCCCGTCGCCTTGTCATCTGGGCCCCGGCTTTCGCCGGGGAGATCGGACGAGAAAGAGACGAGCTGAGCTGTGCAGTCCGGTGAAGACCCGAAGCTCCAGACGGTCGCGCCGGCCTTCTCGGCCTCGGCCTTCAAAAACTCGAACCAGCGGTTGTCGGCGTTCAGAACCGCGATCCCGCCCGGCCGCAGACCGGCGAAGATCTCGGCCTTGGCGCGGGCCACGCCCTGCTCGCCGTCGGGGAAGTTCTCCAGATGGACCGGGCCGACCGTGGTGATCGCCACCGCGTGCGGCTGGACAAAGCCCGACAGGGGCGTGATCTCGTCGGCGTGGTTCATGCCGATCTCGAACACGGCGCGCTCGCTGTCGCGCGGCATCCGGGCCAGGGTCAGCGGCACGCCGATGTGGTTGTTGTAGCTCTTCACCGACGCGTGGGCCTTGCCCGCCAGACGCAGGCCCGCCTCGACCGCGCGGGTGACGCTGGTCTTGCCGACCGAGCCGGTCACCGCCCCGCGCTTGCACTGCGGCGCGCGCTCGCGAGCGGCGACGCCCAGCCGCTCCAGCGCCTTGAAAGTGTCTTCGACCATTACGGCCGGCGCGTCGACGGCCTTGGCGGCCAGGACGCCGGTCGCGCCGTTGGCGACCGCCTGCGCGACGAAGTCGTGGCCGTCGCGCGCGCCGACCAGCGGCACGAACAGGTCGCCCGCCTCGACGGTGCGGGTGTCGATCGAGACGCCGGTCACGGCGAAGTCGCCAGCGACCGCGCCGCCAACGGCCCGCGCGATCTCGTCAGCCGTCCAAAGCGCTTCAGGCATCGACGCCCTCCAGCGCTTCCAGGGCCTCGGCCACGTCGTCGAACGGGTGGACGACGCCAGCGACGATCTGGCCCTGCTCGTGCCCCTTGCCGGCGATGACCAGCACATCGCCATCGCCCATCAGGTCGACGGCGGCGCGGATCGCGGCGCGTCGGTCGCCGATCTCGCGGGCGCCCGGCGCGGCTTCCAGGATAGCGGCGCGGATCGAGGCCGGGTCTTCCGAGCGCGGATTGTCATCGGTGACGATGGCGATGTCGGCCAGTCTGGCGCCGATCGCGCCCATCAGCGGACGCTTGCCGCGATCGCGGTCGCCGCCCGCGCCGAACACGGCGATCAGCTTGCCGCGCGTGTGCGGGCGCAGGGCTTCCAGCACGGTCTGCAGGCCGTCCGGCGTGTGAGCGTAGTCGACATAGGCCTCGCCGCCCTTGGGACCACGCCCGACGCGCTGCAGGCGCCCGGCCGCGCCTTCCAGGCTCTCCAGGGCCTTCAGCACCTTGGCGACGTCCTCGCCCGCGGCGACGCAGAGGCCGGCGGCGACCAGCACGTTCGAGGCCTGGAAGGCGCCGGCCAGCGGCAGCTTGATGTGGTGGACGACGTCGTCTGCCTCGATCACCAGGTCCTGGCCGGCCGGGGTCGGGGTGCGCGAGATCAGGCGCAGACCCTGGCCGTCCTCGCCCACCGAGAAAATGCTCTGGCCCGAGGTGACGGCGGCGGCGGCGAAGTTCGGGAAAGCCTCGCTGTCGGCGTTCAGCACCGCCATGGCCCCGCCGGGGGTAAGCGTGTCGAACAGGCGCAGCTTGGCGGCGCGATAGGCTTCCATCGAGCCGTGATAGTCGAGGTGGTCCTGGGTGAAGTTGGTGAAGCCGGCGGCCTTCAGCTTGACGCCGTCGACGCGGCGCTGGTCGACGCCGTGCGAGCTGGCCTCCAGGGCCAGGTGGGTGACGCCCATCTCGGCCAGACGCGCGACCATCTCGGCGACGTCGCCGGCGTCCGGCGTGGTCAGGCCCGGCGGGGTCAGTTGCTGATCCGGTTGGCCCGCTTCACTCACGACGACGCCCAGGGTGCCCATGCTGGCGGCCTTGTGGCCCAGCTTGGCGAAGATCTGGCGACAGAAGCCGGCGACCGAGGTCTTGCCATTGGTGCCGGTGACGGCCACGCACATGGCCGGCTGCTTACCCCAGAAGGCGGACGAGGCCAGGGCGTAGGCGCGCCGGGCGTCCTCCGAACGGACCACCGGCACGCCCAGGCCTTCCAGCCCGTCTTCGGGCGCCAGGATGGCGGCGGCGCCCTTGGACACCGCGCCCGGCGCGAAGTCGCGGCCATCGACCTTGGTCCCCGGCAGCGCGGCGAACAGCCAGCCGGCCGTGACCTTGCGGCTGTCGGCGGTGACGCCGGCGATCACCGGGTCACTGGCGAACGGACGGTTGAACAGTTCCGACAGATGTCTGGTCATAGCCCCGCCTCCGGTGTGGCGCTCTTCTGGGGGCTGGCGATGGTCACCAGCTCGGTCTTGCGTTGCACGCCCAGGAACGGCGCGATGCGTTCGATCACCTTGCCGGCCGCCGGCGCGCCCACCCAGCCGCCGGTCGAGAAACCGAACGACTTGGCGTTACCGTGCGGCTCGTCCATCAGGATCAGCACGAAGTAGCGGTCAGCCTCCAGCGGGCCGTCGGTCGGGAACACCGCGGCGAATGAGGAGACCTGACGCTGGTGGTTGTAGCCACGGATCGAGGGGTCGTATTTCTCGCCGGTGCCGGTCTTGCCGCCGACCGAAAGGCCCGGCACGTCGGCCTTGCCGCCGCTGCCGCCGGGAAGGACGTTCGCCCGCATGATCTTCAGCATCTCGGCCGAGGTGTTTTCCGAGATCACCCGTTTGCCCTCCGGGCGCACGCCCAACGGCAGCTTGCGGATGGTCAGGGGCCTCATTTCGCCGCCGTTCAGCAGGGCGTTCATCGCCTGGGCCAGGGCCAGCGGACTGATGTTCATACCGTGGCCGAACGAGGTGGACGCCACCGCGTCCACGTCCCACTTGCGCGGCGTGAGCGGCCTGGCCGACTCCATCAGCTCGACCTTGGCCGGCTTGGTGAGGCCCAGGTTGGTGAAATACTGGCTGAGCCGCGCGCCGCCGATCCGCTCGGCCAGTATGGCGGTGCCGATGTTCGACGAGTGCTTGAACACCTCGACCAGGGTCAGGATCGCCTTGGCGGCGTGATAGTCGTGGATCGTGCGATAGCCCAGCTTGTAGGGCTCGCGCGCGTCGAAGGTCGAGGCGGGCGTCGCCACGCCGGTATCCAGGCCGATGGCCACCGTGAACGCCTTGAAGGTCGATCCCATCTCGTAGACCGAGGCGGCGGCGCGGTTCAGGCGCTGCTCGTCGGTCGCCTCGCCCGGCTTGTTGGGGTCGAAGTCGGGCAGGCTGGCCAGGCCCAGGATCTCGCCGGTGTGGACGTTGGTGACCAGGCCCACCGCGCCCTTGGGCGTGAACTCGGCGGCGGCCTTGCGCAGCTCGTCCTCGAGCGCGGCCTGGACGCGGATGTCGATCGACAGCTGGGTCGGGCCGCCCTGCCCGCCGGCGGCCTTGCGGATCGGATCGTCCAGGGCGCGCTCGGCGCCGGCCAGGCCCTTGCCGCCGCTGTCGACGAAGCCGATCAGGTGCGCGGCCGTCGGACCCAGAGGGTACATCCGCCGCTCCTGCTCCTCGAACGAGATGCCGGGCAGGCCCAGATTGAAGATGGCGTCCTTTTCGTCGGGTGTCAGGCCGCCCAGGACGAAGGCGCGGTGATCGCCGAACACGGCCTTGTCCAGGCGCTTGGCCGGGACCTGCGGCAGGGCCTTGCCCAGGGCGCGGCGCACTTCCTTGGCGTCCCAGACCTCGCGCGGATCGACATAGAGGGCGTAGTGAGCCAGGTCGACGGCCAGCAGCTTGCCGTTGCGGTCGACCACATCGCCGCGCGCGCCGTCGGCGCCCTGGGCGTAGCCGTTACCCTGCCCCGCGTGCGAGAACAGCGCCGCCCAGCCGGCGCCCAGGCCGACGCCGACGAAGCACAGGCTGAAGAAGCCCATGACCAGGAAGATGCGGATGCGCGTGTCATCCTCGGGCTTGGCCGCGGCGCGCGAGCGCTCGAAGGCGTGCTCCAGCCGCCATACGCGCTCGATCAGCCACCGCCACAGCGGCGACTGGAAGCCGCCGGGGCCAAGATTGGAGAGGCTCATCGCTGGGCCCCTTCAGCTTGAGGGGGCGGCGGGATGTCGTCGGGCACGGCTTCCGGCGCGTCGGCGGCCAGGGCCTCGGGCGCGACGGGCGCGGCCGAGATCGGCGCGCGCGGCAGCTCGCGGCGGCGCGCGACGTCGATCAGGGCGTCCTCGGTGATCTCGTGGTCCGGCGCGATCGGCTTCAGCTGCATCATCTGCGCCAGTTGCTCGATGCGGCGGGGCTGCTCCAGATGGGCGACCTCGGCTTCCAGCAGACGCTTGCGGACGCCCTCGTCGACGATCTCCTGCTCGATGCGGCTGATCTCCTGGCGCTCGCGACCCGCGAAGGTCTTGGCCAGATAGACGCTGGTCACCAGGGTCAGCAGGACGCCCATGCCCGCGACCTCGACGATGCGGAAGCCCCGGATGCGGCGATCGAACAGGCCGACGCTGGTCACGCGGTGGCCTCCCAGACGGGAGCCGTCGTGCGCACGGCGGCGCGCAGCTTCGACGAGCGCGCGCGCGGATTGACCGCCAGTTCGGCCTCGCCCGGCGCGATGGCCTTGTTGGCGATCAATTGGAAGCTGGCCGGCGCGCCGGTCGGCGCCTGCGGCAGGTGGCGCGAGCCGCCCGGCGTGCGCCCGGCCCGCTCGGCCAGGTAATTCTTGACGATGCGATCTTCCAGCGAGTGGAAGGTCACCACCGCCAGCCGGCCGCCCGGCTTCAGGATGCGCTCGGCGGCGGCAAGCCCCGCCTCCAGCTCGGCCAGCTCCTCGTTGACCGCGATGCGCAGGCCCTGGAACGAGCGCGTGGCCGGGTGGACCTTGGCGCCCTTGCGGCCACCCAGGGCGCGTTCGATCACGTGCGCCAGGTCCAGGGTGCGCTCGAACGGACGCTCCTCGCGGCGCTTGACGATGAAGCTGGCGATGCGGCGCGAGGCGTGTTCCTCGCCATAGACGTAGAGGATGCGGGCCAGCTCGGTGTGGTCGAGCTCGTTTACGAGATCGGCGGCCGTCGGCCCCGTATCGCTCATCCGCATGTCCAGAGGGCCGTCGCGCATGAACGAAAAGCCGCGCTCGGCCTCATCCAGCTGCATGGACGACACGCCGATATCCAGCACCACGCCGTCGACCGACTGCGGCTCGAAATGCTCGCCCATCTGGGAAAAGCGGTCCTGGATCAGACGGAAGCGATCCGCCGGCAGGCCTTCGGTGAACTTCTGGACGGTCGGGTCGCGGTCAAAGCCGACGACGGTCGCGCCCGTGGCCAGGATCGCGCGGGTATAGCCGCCGGCCCCGAAGGTGCCGTCGATGATGGTCTCGCCCGGACCCGCGCCCAGGGCCTCGACCACTTCATTCAGCAGGACGGAGATGTGCGGCGCTTCGCTCACGACGCAGCCCCGAACTTGGCGACGCGCTGTTGGGCGCGCAGGGCCGCCAGACCTTCCTTGGCCAGGTCACGCTGCGTCGCGCGATGGGCCTGGAAGGCCTCGCGCGACCAGATCTGAAAACGCTCACCCATACCGACGACGGCTACCCAATCCGTGAGGCCGCACATTTCGCACAGCTGGTCGGGGAGCGTAATGCGACCAGCTGTATCAAAAGACAGTTTGGCCATGCCGCCCAGGACGCTGGTCTCCAGCGCGGTGCGGGTCGGATCTCCGAACGGCATCTCCTCGATCACCGCCAAGTAACGATCGAACAAGGCTTTTCCGCCAGCTTCCAGGCAATCGGCCTCGATCGAGGGGAAGCAGAAGATGCCGTCGAACAGGCCGGAGACGGCCGCGCGGAATTCCTGCGGCACAACGATGCGCCGCTTGCTGTCGAGCTGTTTCTCGAACGTCGAGAGAAACACTGAAGCCAACCCCGCCCAAGCCCAAGCCGGTCGGCGAGCTGCCACCACCTCGCCCCGACGCGAATTGGGTTAACATGGGATGAACTGGGAGACAATGACACCAAATGCCATTTCATCGACAATTCAAAGATGTCGCACGCCTTCTTCACGGAGCACGGAAGTTAATCAACAGAACATACACAGAACTCACCACACAAACGCCTTGGGCCGTCGCAGTTCGTCCCATTGGATGTGAACTTCAGGCGCCGTGGCCTTTCCCCGCGCGTAGGAAGACTCGGATGCGCCGCGCGTGACCGCGCTCTGTCGCCTCCCCGCCAGACGGGGAGGATGGGGACCAGATGATCTGTAAGCCGGGTTCTGTTCCGCCGCTCGAAAGCGACGGCGACGATCATTCCTCTAGGCCGGCCATTGCTGGACGGCTCTCGCGACCTACCCGGACCCTCTCGGCCAGTGACGGCCTATCCGACGCGAGGCCGGCGCGGGGTCCCTATTCGGTCTTGCTCCAGGCGGGGCTTGCCATGCCGTCCCTGTCGCCAGGTCCGCGGTGGGCTCTTACCCCACCCTTTCACCCTTCCCGCCCCGTAGGGAGGAGGTTTGCTTTCTGTGGCGCTATCCCTGGGATCGCTCCCGGTGGGCGTTACCCACCGCCTTGTCACCGTGGAGCCCGGACTTTCCTCGGCGTCCGAAGACGACGCGACCGCCCGATCATCTGGTCCGGGACGGTGTTTGACGGGGGAAACCCTTGAGGTCAACTTTTCATCCGTTTCCCCGGCGAAGGCCGGGGCCCAGATTCAGCCTGAGCCCTTGGGGATGACGCGCCATGGTCATCGCAAGATCCTCCACGTTTCCGGGTTCGATCTGGGTCCCGGCCTTCGCCGGGAAGACGGAATTGGGTGGAGGCGTCTTGCATCAGCCCCGCGATCGGATGCTCGCCCAGCCCCCGGGCAGCGCCCAACCGATCGGCGTCGTTCTTATTCTGCGAGAGCTTGAACGTGCCCTCCAGCCGCTCGACGAACAGCCGGCCGCCCATGATCCCGCGCAGCAAGGCCTCGAACTTGCCGGCCTTCATCTTGTCGCGGGTCCAGGGCTTCTTGGGGAGAAGCCGCGCCTCTTCCTGGGCCGACAGGTCGTCCAGCAGGGCCACCAGTTCGGCCTCGTCCAGCGGCGCGACCGAGCCCTCGGCTTCGACGGATTGGTAGTTCCAGGTCGGTACCTGGTCAGCGCTCTCGTACCAGTCCGGGCTGACATAGGCGTCGAGCCCCGTGGCCAGCACCACCGCTCGGAAGCCCTGGGTCAGGTGCGGGGTCAGGACGTTGCCGCGCGACAGGTGGAAGTCGAGGGCGATCTCGCCGTCCAGGTCGCGGATCACCACCGGCGACTGGGCCACGAATGGCCGGCCACCGACGGACGCGGCGATCGTCACGAACGGGTGGGCGCGGATGAAGTCCAGCAGGACCGGGCGATCCTCGACGTGGAAGCGGCCGTCCGGGTGCATCAGTCCGCCGCCGCGCGCAGCAGGCCCACCAGCCGCGCCCGGGTCTCGCCGTCGGCGATGCCGTCGAAGCGGCTCTGCAGCCAGTGGCGCTGGAAGGCGCCGACCACCGTCGTGGTCCACTCGTCGTACTTGCCGGTGGGGGCGCAGTCGAAGCCAAGGCGGGTCAGGCCAGCTTGCAGGGCGAAGACGCCGGTCCCCTCCTCGCCCTGGCCCAGCGGCGCGCCGGGCGACGGCGCGGGCTCGATCCAGAGGCCGTGGCCGCTTTCGGCGAGACGCTTCCACGGGAAGAGCTCGCCCGGATCGACCTTGCGGCCCGGCGCGATGTCGGAGTGGCCGAGGATGCGGCTGTCTGGGATCATCCAGCGCGAGCGCACGTCGGCCAGCAGATTGATCACGGAGGCGATCTGGGCCTCGGGGAACGGGCGGTAGCCGAACTCGTGGCCGGGATTGACGATCTCGATGCCGACCGAGGCCGAGTTGATGTCCTTGACGCCCTTCCAGAAGGCCGCCCCGGCGTGCCAGGCGCGGCGCTCCTCGGGCACGAGGCGGAAGATGCGGCCGTCTTCTTCGACGCAGTAGTGCGCCGACACCTTGGCCTCGGGGTCGCGCAGGCGCTCGATCGCGGCCTCGCCGGTCTCCATGCCCGTGTAGTGCAGCACGATCGTGTCGGGCACGGCCTTGCGGGCGTCGAAATTGGGCGACGGGGCCTCGATAAGGCTCAGACATTGGGCGCGGTTCCGGATCGACATCAGCAACGGCATGACCTGATTCCGCCGAAGCGCGATGATCAAGACGCCGGTCAGGGCCAGGCCGGCTCCCACGCCCATCCGCAGGTCGAAATGATCGTGGGTGACCAGCACGCCCAGCAGGATGGTGAAGAGCGGCGTCAGCAGGGTGAGCGGAGCGATCAGATTGGCCTCGTAGCGCTGGATCAGCCCGTAATAGGCCGTATGGGCCACGACCGAAACCACCAGGGCCGAGAACACCACCGCCGCCACGAACGGCCAGCCCGCCGCGATCCCCGCCGCGACCTGTCCGGGCTCGATCGCCGCGCTCATCGCAGCCAGCGGCCAGATCGACGAGAAGCCGACCCAGGCCTGGAACTGCAAGGGCCGCACGCCCTCGACCTGCTTCATCATCACCGCGCCCAGCGAGCCGGCGAAGGCGGCCGCCACGATCAGCCAGAGCCCCGGCGACAGCACGAAGCCCTGCGGGCTCCACATCACCGTCACCGCCCCGGCCAGGGTCAGGGCGATGCCAAGCCCCCGCCGCCAGCGGATCGTCTCGCCCAGCATCAGCATCGACAGCAGGGTCGTGAACGGCACGCCCAGCTGGATCACCACCGACGCCGCCGACGGCGAGGCGGTCTTGAAGCCCATGAACAGCAGGGCGAAGTTCCCCGCTCCCATCAGCAGCGCCACCACCACGATCCGCCACGTCGGCTTGGGCGCGGGCAGCAGCCACGGCAGGGTCGCCAAGGCCACCAGCGAGAAGCGCACCGCCGCGTAGAACAGCGGCGGCACGCCCCAATGGGCGACCACGATCTTGGAGATGATGTTGTTGCTGGCCCAGACCAGACAGATCAGGACCAGCAGGCCGAAGTCGCGAAGAGACATGAACTATCCGATAGGCCGCGGTTGACGTTCGGTCAAAACGGTCGTTTGTTGGTGAACACTGTTCACATACGACCACACCGGGTCAACCGGCGGGCGGAGCAAACGGGCGGAAGCGGATGACCATCGAACATGTCGACGTCCTGATCGTGGGCGCGGGGCTTTCAGGGATCGGCGCGGCCTATCACCTGAAGAAGCACTGCCCCGGCAAGACCTATGCGATCCTGGAGGGGCGCGAGGCGATCGGCGGCACCTGGGACCTGTTCCGCTATCCGGGCATCCGCTCCGACAGCGACATGTACACCCTGGGCTACAGCTTCAAGCCGTGGAAAGCCGCCAAGGCCATCGCCGACGGCCCGTCGATCCTGAACTACGTCCGCGAAACGGCGCGCGAGCACGACGTCGACCGTCACATCCGCTTCAAGCACATGGTCAAGCGCGCCAGCTGGTCGACGCAGACGGCGACCTGGACGGTCGAGGCCGAGCATGACGGTCAGACCGTCACCTTCACCTGCGGCTTCCTCTATATGTGCGCCGGCTATTACCGCTATTCGGCCGGCTACACGCCCGAGTTCGCGGGGACCGAGCGCTTCAGGGGGGCGATCGTCCACCCGCAGCACTGGCCCGAAGCCCTCGATTACACCGGCAAGAAGGTCGTGGTGATCGGCAGCGGCGCCACCGCCGTGACCCTGGTGCCCGAGATGGCCAAGACGGCCAGCCACGTCGTCATGCTGCAGCGCTCGCCGACCTATGTGGTCTCGCGCCCGGCCGAGGACGGGGTGGCCAACTGGCTGCGTTCCAAGCTGCCGGCCATGACCGCCTATGGCCTCACCCGCTGGAAGAACGTCCTCTTCCAGATGCTGTTCTTCAACATGGCCCGCAAGAAGCCGGAGAAGGTCAAGGAACGCCTGCTGGGCATGGTCCGCGAGCACCTGGGCCCGGACTACGATATCGAGACCCACTTCACGCCGCGCTACAATCCCTGGGATCAGCGCCTGTGCCTGGTGCCGGACGCCGACCTGTTCGACTCGATCAAGTCGGGCGCGAGCTCGGTGGTCACCGACCACATCGAGACCTTCACCGAGACCGGTCTCCAGCTGAAGTCCGGCAAGACCCTGGACGCCGACGTCGTCGTCACGGCCACCGGCCTGCAGATGCAGCTGCTCAGCGGCATGGAGGTCGTGGTCGACGGCAAGGTCGCCGACCTGTCCCAGTCGATGAGCTACAAGGGCATGATGTTCAGCGACGTGCCGAACCTGGCCTCCGCGTTCGGCTATACCAACGCCAGCTGGACGCTGAAGGCGGACCTGACCTCCGAATATGTCTGCCGCCTGCTGAACCACATGGACCGCACGCGAACCGACTTCTGCGTGCCGCGCGTCGACGGCGAGATGGAGGTCGCGCCATGGCTCGACTTCTCGTCCGGCTACGTCACCCGCGCGATCGGCCAGTTCCCCAAGCAGGGCCTGCGCAAGCCGTGGAAGGTGCACCAGAACTACGCTCTGGACCTGGCGGCCCTGCGCCTGGGCAAGGTTGAGGACGGAGTTATGCAGTTTGGCCGCAAGACCGGGGTGAAGGCCCAGCCCGTGAAGGCGATGGAAGCGGCCTGACGAGGCTTCCCTATCGCCATCTCCTCCCCGCCTTCGCGGAATGAGCGGTATCGGCGATAGCTCTACGCCTCCTCGTCGAACCCTTCGTCATCCGCGACAGGAGCTGTCGCCGGCGCGGCCTTCGGCGTCTTGCGTTTCACGAACCGCAGCGCCGTGTGGCTCTTGGAGAAGGCGCAGACCTTGGTGTCGGACAGGCCAAAGCCGCGCGCGGCGGTCAGCACGTCGGTGTCCTTCAGCGGCGCGCCCTTGCCCTTCTGGGAGACGATCCAGATCGCGCCCTTGTCGGCCAGGATCCACATCAGGTCCTCCAGCCGGTCGAGGTCGGCCAGGTCGTCGGCGGCCAGGAACAGGATATCGACGCCGTCGGCCTCATCGGCGTCGACCGGCTCGACGCGGGTAGACAGCTCGGCCAGGAACGCCGCGTCCTCGACGCCGTCGATGACCACGGTCATGCCCGGCTTGACGCCAAGCTTGTCCAGGCGCGAGGGCGGGTTCTGGATGGCGTGCAGCCACTTGTCGGCCTGGCCCGGCTCCAGGGTGAACCGCGTGCCGTCGCTCAGCACCAGGTCATCGCCCTCGGTCCGCAGGTTCTTCAGCGCGTGGCCCTGGTAGATGCCGCGATAGGCCCCGCGGAAGATCAGCTTCGGCGGCTCCCACAGCAGCTTGCCCTCGCTGTCGCCGTCCGACAGCTGACCCCAGACGCCGCTCGCTTCCTTGCCCATGATCTCAGGCGCCCTTGAACACGGGCGCGCGCTTTTCGAGGATCGCGTCGACGCCTTCCATGTGGTCCTCGGTGTGGTGGGCGATGGCCTGGGCGGCCGCGCTCATCTCCATCAGGGTGTCGTAGCTGGCCGTCTGGCCGTGCTTGAGCAGGCTCTTGGCCATGCGCAGGGCGTACGGCGGCTGCTGGGCGATGCGGTTGGCGAGCGTCAGGGCCTCGTCCATCAGCGTCTCGGCCGGCACGGCCTTGCTGATCAGACCCCAGTCGGCGGCCTTGGCCGCGTCGATGACGTCGCCGGTGAACAGCAGTTCCGCCGCGCGGCTCATGCCGATCGTGCGCGGCATCAGCCAGGCGCCGCCGTCGCCGGGAATCAGACCCAGCTTCAGGAAGGTGACGCCGAACCGGGCCGTGTCGGCGGCGATGCGGATGTCGGTCATGCAGGCCACGTCGCAGCCTAGGCCGATCGCCGCCCCGTTCACCGCCGCGATCGACGGGACCTCAAGGCCGTAGATGGCCCGGACGATTCGGTGGATGTTCTTGCGGTAGCCGTCGCGCACGGCCACGCCGTTGCCGCCGAACGCGCCCTCGCGCGCCTTCATCGCCTTGACATCGCCGCCGGCCGAGAAGGCCTTTCCCGCGCCGGTCAGGATCACGCAGCGGATCTCCTGATCGTCATTGATCGCCTCGCAGGCGGCGACCACCTGGTCGCCGTCGCCCGGCGCGCCGAGGGCGTTCATCGTCTCCGGACGGTTCAGGGTGAGGATGGCGACGTGACCGCGCTTCTCGGTAAGGATCAAGGACAAGGCTGGGCGCTCCTGCGAATTCAGTTTTTTCCTTCCATAGCCTGCTTTCCCACGCTGCGCAGCCGAACAGGCTCACACAACCTTTACGCTCATGAAGATCACGAAAACGCGACTGGCGCGGCGACGCGCGGCGACATTGACTGGACATAGGGACGATCACGAAGGCTGCGGCGAATGACCGAGCACGCGAAGGCCCGACACGTGTTGATTATCGAGGATGAAATCCTCGTCGCGTTCGAGGTCGAAGCCCTTCTGGCGGAGCAGGGCTTCACGAGTTTTGATATCGCCGACAGCCTGTCGGACGCCTTGGCCTTGGCCTTGGCGAATCCGCCAGATCTGATCACCGCCGACTATCGGATCGTCGGCGGCACCGGCGAGGAGGCCGTCGAGGCCATCCAGCGGAAGCTGGGCCGCATCCCCGTCGTCTATGTCACCGGCAACGCCGACCAGCTGCAGGGCCGCCTCACCCCCATCGTCGACAAGCCGATCTCGGCTCGCCGCCTGCGCGAGGCCTGCGTCCGCGCCGCCCTGTCCTGAGATTGTCCGCCGTCCGCCAAGGCTCTAGAAGCAGGGCCACGGGAGGATGCGATGCACGAGATCACCACCCTCGAGGCTCTTGAGGCGCTGTATCAGCCCCAGCCGGCCCCCGCCTCGACCGTCAAGGTCACCGACCACATCACCCCGCACTACGCGGCCTTGATCCAGGCCTCCCCGTTCGTGGCCCTGGCCACCGTCGGCCCCGAAGGCCTGGACTGCAGCCCGCGCGGCGACCTGCCCGGCTTCGTCCGCATCGCCGATCCCCGGACGCTGATCCTGCCCGACCGGCGCGGCAATAACCGAATCGATTCGTTGCGCAATGTCGTCCGCGACCCGCGCGTGGCGCTGCTGTTCCTGATCCCCGGCTCAGGCGCCACCTTCCGCGTCAACGGCCGGGCGATGCTGAGCGTCGATCCCGACCTGCTGGACAGCTTCGCCGTCGACGGCAAGCCGCCGCGCACGGCCATGGTGGTCACGGTCGTCGAAGCCTACTTCCAATGCGCCCGCGCCATCGTCCGCTCGGGCCTCTGGAAGCCGGAAAGCCAGGTCGACCCGAAGTCCCTGCCCACGCCCGGCGCCATGCTGGCCGCCGTCACCGCCGGCGAGGCCGGCGGCGAGGCCTACGACCGCGAATGGCCGGGTCGCGCGGCGAAGACGATGTGGTGAGCTTCAGCTCTCCTCGATTTGGCGTTCGTCCTCGCGGCTGATCGAGACCTCCTCGAAATCCAGCTCCTCCTGCAGGACCAGAAAGGCGTCGGCGCCGACAGCCTGGCCGTCGCGCAATTCCTCCAGCCGCTCACGCTGGCGGCGGATGGCCTTGAGGCCCAGGGCCCTCCGCGCTTCCAGCTCACCGGTCCGCGTCGGGAAGGTGGTCGGCACCGCGGCGAAACGGTAGCGCCAGTGGTCTGCGGCCGCGCTCGTCTTGCCCTCCAGCGCCTTGAGGGCGACGCCGGCCATGTCGGCCCGGATACGGACCAATTCCGCGTCGAGGCCGTTCTCGCCGTCCAAGCGCAGCAGACGGACCAACGGCGACAGGGTCAGGCCCTGCAGCACCAGGGTGGCCAGCACGACGGCGAAGGCGGTCAGCACGATCAGGTCGCGTTGCGGGAAGTCGCCCGGCAGGGCGAAGGCGGTCGCCAGGGTCACGAGGCCGCGCATGCCGCACCAGCCGACCAGCACGCCGTGGCGCAGGCTGGGGGTCGGATAGGCGTCGCCTCGCAGGCCGGGGAGGATCTGCGACAGCCGGATATAGGTCAGCACCCAGACCATCCGCACCGCGACCAGGCAGCCGACCACCGCGGCGGCGAAAACGGCCGCCTCCATCAGGCGCTCGCGCGGCATGCTGGCGACGATGGTGCGCGCCTGCAGGCCCATCAACAGGAAGGCCAGGACGTTCAGCAGGAACACCGACGAGGTCCAGACCGCGAAGCTGTGGATGCGCATGCGCGGCGGCGTGCGCAGGCTGGCCGTTCTGGCGATGGTCATGGCGAAGGCCACCAGGCAAAGCACCGCCGACAGCCCCAGGCGCTCGGCGATGATCCAGGCTCCAAAACACGCGACGAACTCCGCCATGTTGCCGCCCAGCGTGCCGGTCACGAAGGGGTTCATGAAGCGCAGCACGCGCGCCAGGACGATCCCCAGGATCACCCCGCCGGGCGCCGCAAGCGTCAGCTTCACGGCCAGGGCGGTGTCGATGCCGCCCTGGGCCTGGAAAGCCAGCGCCGCCGAGAACAGCAGCAGGGCCGAGGCGTCGTTCAGCAGGCTCTCGCCCTTCAGCACCGCGACCGAGCCGCGCGGCAGGCGCACGGTGGTGAGGATGGCGGTGGCGGCCGCCGCGTCCGGCGGAGCGACGATCGCGCCCAGGGCCAGGGCCGCGGCGATCGGCAGGCCGACCATGGTCACGCCCAGCCACGCCACCGCGCCGGCGCTGAGGATCACCGCCACGATGGCCAGGGCGAACAACGGCCGCCACATTTTGCGCACATCAGCGACCGGGAAGTCGAAGGCCGCGTCGACCAGCACCGGGGCCAGGAACAGGGCCAGGGCCGTATGCGGCTCGATCGAGATCTTCGGCAGGCCGGGGACAAGGGCGAAGCACACGCCGGCCGCGGCCAGCAGGGCCGGATAGGGCGCGTTCAGCCGACGCGAAACCTGCAGCAGCAGGACGGCGGCGGCCAGCAGGACGAGCAGGCTCTCGAAAAAGCTCAAGCGGTGTCTCCGGGTCCGCGCACGACCTTACGCACCTGATCTCAAAACAAAAGCGGCCCTGGGCTCCCCACCCAAGGCCGCTTGAAACACATTGAGTTGCCCCAAGTTCCCTTGGAGAGCAGCGCTTAGTCGTCGCGATGGACGCGTTCGCGGCGCTCGTGGCGTTCCTGGGCTTCGACGCTCATGGTCGCCGTAGGGCGAGCATCCAGTCGAGCCAGGCCGATGGGCTCGCCCGTCTCCTCACAATAGCCGTAGGAGCCGTCCTCGACGCGGCGCAGGGCCTGGTCGATCTTGGAGATCAGCTTCCGTTGACGATCGCGGGTACGGAGCTCAAGAGCCCGGTCGGTTTCCGAGGACGCGCGATCAGCGAGATCGGCGTGATTCTCGGTTTCTTTCTGGAGATGAGCGACCGTTTCGCGAGATTCGCGAAGGATCTCCTCTTTCCAGGCTAGCAGCTTGTCCTTGAAATACTCAAGCTGCCGCTCATTCATGAAAGGCTCGTCCTCGGAAGGACGATAGTCAGACTTTTCGACAAGAACAGTGGCCGTTTGCATCAACGCCTCACGCCCCAATGAACTCAGCCCTTAAGGGCTGCGTGCTTATAGCAAAAGGTGAGCCGGGTTCAATGAACCTCGCGTGAGCGGCGCGTTCAGGTCGCGCGCCTCCCGCAAAAGGGCCGTGAACACGGCGACGACGCGTATAGAACGCGCAAGAAAGACTGGCGTGGCAGGGAAACGCCGATTTTGAAGTCCCCGCCCCGGCCATCTCAGCTACGCGCCTGAAGCTTGGCCAGCTCGACGGCGGCGCGCGTCTCGATGTCGTTGAGGATCCCTTCCAGGTTGGGATCGTCGGTATTGTCCCGCTGCTCGCGGATGGCGCGCGTCAGGCGGTCCAGGGTGTCGGATGAGATGTCGCCGTCGATCAGCCCGACCCGCACATCGCCCAGCAGGTCGAGGATGTGCTCGGCGCGGCGCACCGCGCGGCGCTTGCGTTCCAGCGGATTGCCGACCGCGCCCATCTCTTGAAGCGCCAGCAGGGCGTCGACCGAGCCGACGCCGGACAGGCCGCCGACCGAGGCGGTGCTCGCGGCGCCGCTGGCGGCGTTCACGGATGGCAGCGAAAAGCCCGTCGACCCGCCGGCCGGCTTGGCCCGCGACGCGCCGCTCGCACCTACGCCCCCCGTGCTGGAAACCTTCATCCGACAGCTCCAAAAAGCTCATGGCGCGAGTCACTTATCCCGCGATCTCAGCATAATCCGCCTGGGCGCTTGAAGTATGGTTAATGCCGGGCAATTCTGCCGCGAGGCGCCCTGCGGACCACCGCCGAATCCCAAATCCGTTGAGTCACAAGGCCCTGAGCACGATCAGGAAACTGGCCCGCTTCTGGCATGGAGCGGCGCGGGGACGGTTCCCCACGACGAGATTACCATGCCGCGTTCATTCTTTCGCATCCTGCTGACCGCCCTGGTCGCCGCTTCGGCGCTGGTCGCCGCCCCGGCGTTCGCCAAGTCGCGCATCAAGGACATCGTCGCCTTCGAAGGCGTTCGCGAGAACCAGCTGATCGGCTACGGCATCGTCGTCGGCCTGAACGGCACCGGCGACAGCCTGCGCAACGCCCCGATGACCAAGCAGAGCCTCGAGGCCATGCTGGAACGCCAGGGCGTCAACGTCCGCGACGGCAATCTCAACACCAAGAACACCGCCGCCGTCATGGTCACGGCCGCCCTGCCCCCCTTCTCGGCGGCTGGCTCGAAGGTCGACGTCACCGTCTCGACCCTGGGCGACGCCAAGAGCCTGCTGGGCGGCACCCTGCTCGTCACCAGCCTGCAAGGCGCGGACGGCCAGACCTATGCCGTGGCGCAAGGCACGGTCCAGACCGGCTCGGTCTCGGCGGGCGGCGCCTCGGGCAGCTCGGTCACCAAGGGCGTTCCGACCGCCGGCCGCATCGCCAGCGGCGGCGTCATCGAGCGCGAGACCGGCTTCCAGATGGTCAATATGGACATCATGCGCCTGACCCTGCGCAATCCGGACTTCACCACCGCCCGCCGCGTCGCCGACGCCATCAACGCCAAGTTCCCCGGCTGCGCCCAGGCCCAGAACCCCACGATCATCGCCACCCGCGCCCCTCCCGGCATGGACATGATCACCTTCATGACCAACATCGAGAACCTGATGGTCGAGCCCGACGGCCCGGCCAAGGTGGTGATCGACGAAGTGGCCGGCGTCATCGTCATGGGCGACGACGTCCGCATCAGCAAGGTGGCCATCGCCCAGGGCAACCTGACCATCTCGGTCCAGGAAAACCCCGCCGTCAGCCAGCCGGCGCCTTTCAGCCAAGGCCAGACGGCCGTGGTCCCGCAATCGACGGTGAATGTCGACGAGGAGAAGGGCAAGAAACTGCTCACCCTGGGCGGCTCGCCGTCGCTCAAGAGCCTGGTCGGCGGCCTCAACGCGCTAGGCGTCACGCCCCGCGACATGATCTCGATCCTGCAGGCCGTGAAGGCCGCGGGCGCCCTGCAAGCCGACATCGAGGTGATGTGATGAGCACGCTGTCGACCATCTCCACCTTCGTCCCGCAGTTCGGCGCGACCGCCGCCACGATCAAGACCGCCGCCAAAGCGGTGCAGAGCGCCGCGAGCACGGCCCAGGGCGCGGTTCAGGACGCCGCCAGCGCGGCCAAGGAGGCCGCCCGGCGCGCCAAGATCGCCGACACGGCCAAGACCTTCGAGTCCTCGTTCATGTCCGTGATGATGCAGCAGATGTTCGAGGGCGTGAAAACCTCCGAACCGTTCGGCGGCGGCAACGGCGAGGAGATGTTCAAGTCGGTCCTGACCGACGCGATGTCGAAGGAAGTGACCAAGGCCGGCGGCATCGGCCTGGCCGCCACGATCCAACGCGAAATGCTGAAGATGCAAGGTCTGAAGGAGTAACCCCATGGCCATCGCCGCCATCGACGCCGACGATCGCGTCCACCAGCTGACCCTGTTGACCGAGCGCCTGACCGACCTGATCGCCCGGGAGGCCTCGGCCTTCGAAAGCCACCGCCCGCACGAGGCGGCGCAGTATGTCGAAGAGACGGCCAAGCTGGCCAATGTCTACCGGCACGAGTTGATGCGGGTGCGCCACAACCCCGCCCTGCTCGAAAGCGCCCGCCCCGAGCTGCGCCAGAGGCTGATCCGCGCCACCGAGGCTTTCGACGCGGTTCTCGCCCGCCAGGCGCGCGCCGTGAACGCCGCCAAGACGGTCACCGAGGGCCTGGTCCACGCCGTGGCCCAGGAGATCGCCAGCCAGCGCGCCGCCCCGGCCGCCACCTACGGCGCCGGCGGCATGGTCACCGACCGCCCGCAGCACGGCGCGGCGATCACCCTGAACCGCAAGGCCTAGGAACAGAAACCTCGTCCTTCGACAGGCTCAGGATGAGGTTTCCACCGAACGCCAGCACTGATCCTCATCCTGAGCCTGTCGAAGGACGAGGATCACACTCTGCCTAACCGATGAATTCGAACACCGCCGCCGCTCGCATCGCCTCCTGGGTGTCGCCATAGTCGGCGACCGGATACTCGGCCACGACACGCAAGCGTTCGGTGGGCAGAAAGGTGCGGAACGGGTCGCCGATCAGCACCATGATCCCCGCCGCCAGGCACCGCCGCAGGAAGCCCTCGATCCGCTCGGCCAGGTCCGGGTCGTAGAAGAGATCCCCCACCAGCATCAGGTCGACCTCCGGCGGATCGCCACCGGTGATGTCGGACGGCGTCACCTCGACCGCCACGCCGTTGGCGGCGGCGTTCAGGCGTGTGGCGGTCGCGGCATAGGGATCGATGTCGACCGCCCTCACCGCGCCCGCGCCCGCCAGGGCGGCGGCGATGGCCACCAGGCCCGAGCCCGCGCCGAGGTCCAGCACGCGCTTGCCGGCGACGATCTCCGGATGATCGAGGACGTGTCGCGCCAAAGCCAGGCCACCGCCCCACGGTCGCGCCCAGTAGGGCGAGCCGAAGTCCGGATCGGCCTCGGCCAGCCGCATCAGGCCGCTGTGCGGCCCCGCGCGATGCAGGCGGACCTCCGGGACGCCTGGCGCGGCCTCCAGCGGCAGACGATCCAGGATGAAGGCTTCGAGATCGGTCGTCATGGCTCGCCGCCCAAGCTTATCGTTCTCTCGACGCCGATCGCATCCAGGAAATCGGCGTCGTGGCTGACCACCAGCAGCGCCCCGTCATAGCCCGACAGCGCCGCCTCGACGGCTTCGATCGAGGCCAGGTCCAGGTGGTTGGTCGGCTCGTCCAGGATCAGCAGTTGCGGCGGGACGGCGGCGCAGAGCACGCAGGCCAGAGCCGCCCGCAGGCGCTCGCCGCCGCTCAGGGTCCCCGCGACCTGATGCGCCGCGGTGTTACGGAACAGGAACCGCGCCAAGGCCGCATGGGCGTCGTTCTGGGACGCGGTCGGGTTCAGGCGGCGGAAGTTCTCCAGGATGGTCTCGTCGTCGGCCAGCAGCGCCGCCCGCTGATCGAGCAGGGCGAACGGGACGGACAGCTTCACCGCCCCCGCCGTCGGGGCCAACGCGCCGGTGGCCAGCCGGATCAGGGTCGTCTTGCCCGTCCCGTTCGGTCCGGAGATCGCCACCCGCTCGGGCCCGGCGATCCGAAACGACAGGTCTTCGATCACCGGCGTTCCGTCCGGCCAGCCGAAGGTCACCGCCTCGAAAGCCAGCACGCCGCGCCCTTCCGCCAGGCCTGACGACGGCAGGTCGAAGCCCAGGGTCCGGGCGCGCTCGACGCGGGCCTCGGCCGAGACCTTGGCCTGGGCCGCCTCGGCCGTCAGCTTGTCGGCGAGCTTACCCTCGCGCGCGCCGCTGTTCTCGGCCCGCTCGGCCATCATGCCCAGCACGATTTTCGGCGTCCCGCCCCGGTCCGCGAACTTGCGGCCGGCGGCGTCCCGGCGCTCCTTGCGCTCGCGGGCCACTTGGGCCTCGCGGGCGACGCGGCGGACCTCCTTCTCGGCGTGGTCGAGGTCGCGCTGGGCGGCCTGCGCCGCCTCGGCCTTGCGTTCGACATAGAGGTCCCAGCCGCCGCCGTAAGACCGCGCGCCCAGCGACGACAGCTCAACGATCCGGTCCATGCCGCGCAGCAGGCCGCGGTCGTGGCTGACCACCACCGCCCCGCCGCGCCAGCGGGCCAGCACCTTGCCGACGATCCCCCGCGCCTCGGTGTCGAGATTGTTGGTCGGCTCATCAAGCAAGAGAACGTCGGGCCGGGCGATCAGCAGCCGCGCGAGGCCGGCGCGCGTCGCCTGCCCACCCGACAGCGCCGTCGCCGGTCGCTCGGGGTCGAAGCCCGCCAGGCCGACATCGGCCAGCGCCTGATCCAGCCGCGCCGGCAGATCCCAGTCCGCTTCGGCCAGGTCGACCTCGTCGCCCTCCCCGCGCTCGATGCGCGACAGGCGATCCCAGGCCTCGCCGACGCCCAGCAGGTCGGCCAGTCGCGCCCCCGGCGAAACGTCTGGCGTCTGATCGAGGGTCGCGACGGTCCCCGCCCGCGTGACCGTCCCAGTCAGCGGCGCGCGTGCGCCGGCGATCAACGCCAGCAAGGTGCTCTTGCCGACGCCGTTGCGCCCGACGAGACCGATCCGCTCGGCCCCGATCGCCAGGTTCAGATTTTCGAAAAGAAGCCGGCCGTTAGGCGTGGCGGCGGAAACGGCGTCCAGAGTGACGAAGGACATGCGAACCCACGGTCAGGGAAACGGGAAGGACGAAGCGGTCTTCCGTCTTGCTGATCATGGGAGCCTCCATCGGATGGGAAGGGGCGGCTTTTACGCCCGCGAACGAAGTTCGGCAAGCTCGACCTCCGTCGCAAGGATCGGGTGTCGTTCCTCGGCGGCTGACGCGACAACGCGGACAACCCTAGGAGTTACCCATGGCCTACACCGTCACCAGCCTGCCCGCCGAACCGTTCGCCCCGCTGTTCGCGATGGACGACGAAGCCTTGGCCTCGCGCGGCGCCCGTCGCGTCGTCGCCGATGCGCCGCTGGGCTTTCCCTGCCGGGTCAGCCTGGATGACGCGGAGCCGGGCGAAACCCTGATCCTGGTCAATTACGAGCACCAGAGCGCCTCGACGCCGTTCCGCGCCAGTCACGCCATCTTCGTGCGCGAGGAGTCGAACCCGTCGCCGCGATCGACGAAATGCCCCCCGCCCTGCGCCGCCGCCTGCTGTCGCTGCGGGCCTTCGACGCCGACGGCATGATGATCGCCGCCGACATCGTCGAGGGCGCCCAGGCGCAAGGCCTGATCGAAAGGATGTTCGAGGATCCGCGGATCGCCTATCTGCACGCCCACTACGCCAAGTGGGGTTGCTACGCGGCGCGGATAGACCGGGCCTGAGGCCAGGTTCTAGGTCGGCGCCATCTCGCGCAGGACCCAGACCAGCGAGCCGATCCCGGCGCAGAAGACCATCATGTCGATGACGATCGAGCGCGGCTTGGGCGCCTTCAGCGCGTTGAACGCCTCCTGCTTGGCGTCCAGCTTGGCGTTCCCGGCCTCTTTCTTGGCCATGGCTCATTCCTTCGCAAGGTCGAGCTTCGGCTCGAACCTGCGCTTTTAATCATGCGTGGACTGAAGAACCCGCTTCCAAACAGGGTTGAGGAGAGGTTGCGCCTCCTGCGTCTCTCCCGCCTCTCGCTGCTGACATCCACTGTCAGCAGAAGCGCCCCCGCGCGTGCGCGACATTTGTTCGCATGTTGTTCTTGTGTTAATTCGCGCGTCGAGCCCTACATATAGCCGCTGCGCCGCGACCAATGTCGCGGCCCAACGTTCCGGAAAACATGGCTGAGCAACTGAACTTCATCCGCGTTCGCGGCGCCCGTGAGCACAATCTGAAGAACGTCAGCGTCGACATCCCGCGCGGCGAGCTGGTCGTGCTGACCGGCCTGTCAGGCTCGGGCAAGTCGTCCCTGGCCTTCGACACGATCTATGCCGAGGGCCAGCGTCGCTATGTGGAAAGCCTGTCGGCCTACGCCCGTCAGTTCCTGGAGCTGATGAGCAAGCCCGACGTCGATCTGATCGAGGGCCTGTCGCCCGCGATCTCGATCGAACAGAAGACCACCAGCCGCAACCCGCGCTCGACCGTCGGCACGGTGACCGAGATCCACGACTACATGCGCCTGCTGTGGGCGCGGGTCGGGGTGCCGTACTCGCCCGCCACCGGCCTGCCGATCGAGAGCCAGACCATCAGCCAGATGGTCGACAAGATCACCGCCCTGCCCGAAGGCACGCGTCTCTACCTGCTGGCCCCGGTCGTCCGCGACCGCAAGGGCGAGTACCGCAAGGAGATCGCTGAGTGGCAGAAGGCCGGCTTCCAGCGGCTGAAGATCGACGGCGAATACTATCCGATCGAGGACGCCCCGGTCCTCGACAAGAAGTTCAAGCACGACATCGACGTGGTCGTGGACCGCGTGGTGACCAAGCCCGACATGGAGCAGCGCCTGGCCGACTCCATCGAGCAGGCCCTGCGGCTCGCCGATGGTCTCGCGGTTGCCGAGTTCGCCAATATGGAGGACGGCGAGAAGGAGCCGCGGCGCATCCTGTTCTCGGAACGCTTCGCCTGTCCGGTCAGCGGCTTCACAATCGCCGAGATCGAGCCGCGCCTGTTCTCGTTCAACAATCCGGCGGGCGCCTGCCCGGTCTGCGATGGCCTGGGCGCCAAGCTGGCCTTCGACGCCGACCTGGTGATCCCCGACAAGGACAAGAGCCTGCACAAGGGCGCCGTGGCCCCGTGGGCCAAGGGACCCTCGCCGCTCTACACCCAGACCCTGCAGGCCCTGGCGCGCCACTACGGCTTCTCGATGGACGAGGCCTGGTACAAGCTGTCGCCCGACGCGCGTGACGTGGTGCTGAACGGGTCCAAGGGGACCAAGATCAAGTTCATCTACGACGACAACGCCCGCAAGTACGAGGTCGAGAAGCCCTTCGAGGGCGTGCTGCCGAACCTGGAGCGCCGCTGGCGTGAAACGGACTCGAGCTGGGTGCGCGAGGAGCTGGGCCGCTACCAGTCCGACACTCCGTGCGAGACCTGCCACGGCAAGCGCCTGAAACCCGAAGCCCTGGCCGTCAAGATCGACGCCATGGACATCGCCGAGGTGTCGATGCTGGCCATCCGTCCGGCGCGCGACTGGTTCGCCAGCCTGGAAGGCAAGCTGACCGACAAGCAGATGGAGATCGCCCGGCGGATCCTGAAGGAGATCAACGATCGCCTGCGGTTCCTGGTCGATGTCGGCCTCGACTATCTGAATCTCGCGCGGCTCGGGCACCCTGTCGGGCGGCGAGAGCCAGCGCATCCGCCTGGCCAGCCAGATCGGCTCGGGCCTGACCGGCGTGCTGTACGTGCTGGACGAGCCGTCGATCGGCCTGCACCAGCGCGACAATACCCGCCTGCTGACCTCGCTGCAGGGCCTGCGGGACCTGGGCAATTCGGTGCTGGTCGTCGAGCACGACGAGGAGGCCATCCTCACCGCCGACTACGTGATCGACATGGGTCCGGCGGCGGGCGTCCACGGCGGCGAGATCATCGCCGAGGGCAAGCCGGCCGACATCATGGCCAACCCGAAAAGCATCACCGGCCAGTACCTGACCGGCGCGCGCGAGATCGAGGTCCCCGAACAGCGCCGGCCGATCAACAAGAAGAAGGTGCTGAAGGTTATCGGCGCCACCGGCAACAACCTGAAGAACGTCACCGCCGAGATCCCCGTGGGGACCTTCACCTGCGTCACCGGCGTGTCGGGCGGTGGCAAGTCGACCTTCACGATCGAGACCCTGTACAAGGCCGCCGCGCGCCGCCTGAACAACGCCAGCGACGCCCCCGCCCCGCACGAGCGGATCGAGGGCCTGGAGCAGTTCGACAAGGTCATCGACATCGACCAAAGCCCGATCGGCCGCACCCCGCGCTCGAACCCGGCGACCTACACCGGCGCCTTCGGCCCGATCCGCGACTGGTTCGCCGGCCTGCCGGAGAGCAAGGCGCGCGGCTACGGCCCGGGTCGCTTCAGCTTCAACGTCAAGGGCGGTCGCTGCGAGGCCTGCCAGGGCGACGGTGTCATCAAGATCGAGATGCACTTCCTGCCGGACGTCTACGTCACCTGCGATATCTGCAAGGGCAAGCGCTACAACCGCGAGACCCTGGACGTGCTGTTCAAGGGCAAGACCATCGCCGACGTCTTGGACATGACCGTCGAGGAGGCCGCCGACTTCTTCAAGGCCGTGCCGCCGATCCGCGACAAGATGGAGACGCTCAAGCGCGTCGGCCTCAGCTACATCAAGGTCGGCCAGCAGGCCACGACCCTGTCGGGCGGCGAAGCCCAGCGCGTGAAGCTGTCCAAGGAGCTGTCGCGCCGCGCCACCGGCCGGACGCTATACATCCTCGACGAGCCGACCACCGGCCTGCACTTCGAGGACACCAAGAAGCTGCTCGAGGTGCTGCACGAACTGGCCGACCAGGGCAACACCGTGGTCGTCATCGAGCATAACCTGGACGTGGTGAAGACCGCCGACTGGCTGATCGACTTCGGCCCCGAGGGTGGCGACGGCGGCGGCGAGATCGTCGCCACCGGCTCGCCGCAGGACGTGGCCACGGTCGAGGCCAGCTGGACCGGCCGCTACCTCAAGGAACTGCTGGACCGCCACGAGGACCGCCGCAAGGCCCGGGTGGCCGAACTGAAGAAGGCCAAGCGGGCCTAGAAAAGCCGAAGCCCCGGAGATCGCTCTCCGGGGCGTTTTGTCTTTCAGGCCCGCCTACCAGCCGCCGGTGCTGTCGCGGTCGGCGCCCTGCTCGCGCAGGATCCTGTAGATGGTCGGCGGCGGCGAGAAGACGATCAGGCTGATCAACAGCGACATCGCCGTCGAGATCACGGTCTGCACCATGCCCAGCGGCGTCAGATAGGCCTTCAGCGAGGTGCTGTCGGCGTGCAGCACCCGACCGCCGGCGCCGATATCACCGGTCAGCAGCGCGGTGGCGGCCGAAAGGATGACCATCAGCAGCAGGAAGACGATCACGCACATCACCACCGCCAGGAAATAGGCGCCCAGCAGCGACCAGAAGAGACCCTTGGTCAGGGGCAGGGAGCGCACGACGGTGAGCTTGCCGGTGTCGAAGGTCGTCGCCGAGGCCATGGACAGGCGCACGGGCAGATAGAAGAGCGCGCCGAGGGTCGCCAGCGTGATCGCCAGCGCCAGCAACGCGCCGGTGGGACCGCCCAGCGCGCCCATGAACTCCGCCAGGCCGAGGCCGACGCCGACCACCCCGCAGATCGCGACGTTGATCGACAGCCAGACCGCCGCCTGCCGCGCCTCGGTCAAGCCAAAGCCCAGGTGGGCGAAGCCCTTCTCCTCGGGCCGCAGCACCAGCCGATTGATCCCCGCGAACAGCACCCCGTTCAGCACCAGGCTGTAGGGCAGCGTCCAGAGCATCATCGGGGTCAGGTCCGCGACCCGACGGCCGAACTCCTCCACGTCGGGATTGTCGGTATTGCTGGCGAAATATTCGGACAGGGCGTGCATCTGCGGTCCGAAGAAATGGATCGACACGACGTTGTAGAGGAACGAGGCGACCGTCAGCAGTCCGCCCCAGATGGCGACGGTCTTCAGGTTCTCCCGCACGAGCCGGAAACCGGAGAAGGCCGCGTCGGAGGCGGAGAACTTGGACATGTCGTGCTCTTCGAAGGATGGACGCCCCAAGGCTAAACAGGTTCGCGCCGCTTCGACAGGGCCGAGGCTGGCTTTATTCGCGCGGGCTTGCGGTCCGTCGACGGGCGCCTCTAACATCCGTTTAAAATCAGGGAGGACACCATGAAGCTCTACGGCGAGGCCATGCCCGCGCCCAATCCGCGGCGCGTGCGGATTTTCCTGGCCGAGAAGGGCGTCGAGGTCCCGGAGATCCAGATCGGCCTGCGCCAGGGCGGCCACCGCAGCCCCGAGCATCTGGCGCGCAACAGCCTGGGCCAGGTGCCGGTGCTGGAGCTCGACGACGGAACGACGATCAGCGAGACCGTCGCCATCTGCCGCTATTTCGAGGTGCTGCACCCCAACCCGCCGCTATTCGGCGTCTCGGCCCTTGAGCAGGCGACGGTCGAGATGTGGACCCGGCGGATCGAGTTCCGCCTCATGGTCCCCGTCGGCCTGTTCTGGCGCCACGCCCATCCGCTGACCGCGCGGCTGCTGAAGCAGAACGTCGAGTTCGGGGAGTCGAACCGCGAGGTCGTGGAAAAAGCCCAGCTGTGGCTGGACCGCGAGTTGGCCGACGGCCGCCCCTACCTGGCCGGCGACGCCTATACGATCGCCGACATCGCGGGACAGACGACGCTGGACTTCGCGGACTTCACGGGGTTGCACACGCCGGCCGAGGCGAAAAACGTCCTGGCCTGGCGCGAGCGGATGGCGGCGAGGCCTAGCGCGGGCGCGTGATCCTCCTCCTTCGACAGGCTCAGGATGAGGTTTCTACTTCGGCCTCGGCAATGGTCCTCATCCTGAGCCTGTCGAAGGACGAGGTTTCGATCCCTCAGCCGTGCAGGCCCGCGTCGATCTCGTCCTGGTTCAGCTGGGCGAAGGCGCGAGCCGGGGCGGCGACCAGGATCACGGTCTGCAGGGTCAGGAAGATCGGGGCCAGCAGCAGGTTGGCCAGCAGCATCAGGATCAGGCGCGGGTGGCTGGCCACCACGTCGCCAGCGCCAGCGTCGACGCCGCCGCCCAGCACGTTGCCGATGATCGACGACACCGTCGTCCCGATGATCGAGACCACGGCCGCCAGGACGATGGCCAGGACGTACATGCCCAGCAGGCGCAGGAACTGGCCGTGGGTCTGCACCCAGGCCTCGCGGATGTCGATGTGGTGATGCGAGAAGGCGTGCGGGCCCAGCAAGGACAGGCGAACGGCCACCCATAGCGACAGGCCGATCACCGCCAGGGCGCCCAGGGTCGCGAACCAGCCGGCCGCCGCGCCCGACAGCAGCGACGCGCCCAGCACCACCGCCCCGGACGGGATCACCGTCACCCCCAGGGCCGCGGCCCAGGTGATCAGCGACACGATCAGCAGCTGCAGCTCTTCCTTGCCCAGGCGCAGATAGGCGAAGCGGTCGTTGTTGGGCTCCACCACCGAGCGGATGACCGCCGCCTGCAGCACCGAGGCCAGGAACAGGGCCACCGCGATCAGGATCACCATCACCCCGCCCAGGTGCGTGATCAGGTCGAGGATCTCGCGCGGGTCGGCCGAGCCGGCGCGCCCCGCCAGGGCCGCCCGACCTTCGTCGCCCAGCACGATCTTGGCGAACAGGCCCAGGATCGGCAGCATGACCAGCGAAAAGGTCGCCCAGGCCAGCACCGCCAGCGGCTTGCGCCGCATGGTCTGGAGGCCTTCGAGCGCGGCGTCGACGGGGCGGACGGACATCTAGGCTTCCTGCGTGACCGCGCTGACGCGGTAGAAATGGGCCAGCGAACCGGCCCAGGCCGGCATGGCGTAGAAATAGGAACTCGCCGCCAGGATCGCCGCGATGACCAGCCCCTGGCCAGGCGCGAGGGCCAACAACGCGCTGAGCACGAATAGCGGCGCGGCGATCGCCAGGCCGACGACGAACAGGGTCGGCACGCGGCCCTTGGTCAGCGGAAAGGCGCTCAGGACCCGCACGCCCGATTGCTCGACCGTGGCCGGGGCCGACAGCGACAGGCGAAGGCTCAGCCAGATCAGGATCGCCAGGCTGGCCAACGGGACCAGGCTGAGCACGAAGCCGGCCGGGCCGGCGCTGGCGAAGGCGCCCTTCCAGCCGTCGATCGTGCCGGGATCGAAGTTCGGCGCGGCGGTGCGGGCCACGCCCAGGGCGACGCCGCCGACAATGACCATCAGGATCGCGCCGATCAGGCACAGCAGGGCCAGGACCATCAGTTGAGCGGCCAGCAGCCGCCACTCGTCGCGGCCCCACCGCAGGCCCTTCAGGCCCATCTCGCGGCCGAACGCGCGTCGGAACAGCGCGCCCTGAGCGATGACGATGGGCAGCACGGCGCCGATGGTCTTCAAACCCGGTGGCAGGACATCGGCGGCGACGCTGACCACCGCCGCGACGGCCAAGGCCGCCCAGCAGTCGCGAACGGCGCTGATCACATCGGAAAGGCCCGCGCGTAAGGTCGCGCCGATCGTCGCCGATCCGTCCGTCATCCTTCCAAGTCCTCTTGCGCGCCGAGTTCGCCGCGATCCGCGCAATCTATGGCCTCGCCGCGCTCGCCGCTACGTCTCGCGCGTCAACGCCCGGTGGATGACCGCCCAGGGCGCGAAGAACACCGCCTGGACCACCGCGCTGAACAGGGCGCCGAGCGCGCCCAGTCCCGTCAGCCAGGGCCAGACGTCGCGCAGGATCTCCAGCGGCGGGCGGGCCATGAAGGTCTCGATCGCGCCCGATCCGTGCAGCGCCGTCAGCGAACCGCCGGCGGCGATCAGCAAGCCCACCATCACCGCCCCGACCAGGATCTCCAGTCCCAGCACGAAGATCACCAGCAGCAGGGCCACGCCCAGCAGCCGCCAGCCCTGGCCCTTGGTCAGGCTCCACGACTCGAACAGGCGGAACTGGTTGTCGACGAAGGTCATTGGCGCGGCCATCGACAGGCGCAGCGCCACCCACAGGATAAGACCTCCCGCCACGAAACAGCCGACAACGGCCGTCGCGATCGCCGCCATGTGGCCGCTCTCGCCGCCGCCGACCGCGACGATCGCCACGATCACCACCACGACCAGGACGATGACGAAGATGGCGATCATCGCCAGCACCTGCTCGACCAGCAGCAGCAGAAGTCAGCCACAGCTCGCGTGAGCCGACCCGAAGATAGGCCCAGGCCGACTGCTCAGGCGTCAGCACCGCCCGGAACACCGCCGCGCAGAACACCGCCCTCACGAACGACGACCACAGCCAGTAGAGCAGGTTGAAGGCCGTCATGCCCGACTGGGCCTGAAGCATCTGCTGCATCATCTCGGGGCTGGGCTCGCCGCCCCGCTGGGTCATGGCCAGTTGGAGAATCTGGGCGAAAGCCGGCCCCATCGCCAGGACGCACAGGACGGCCGGAACGATCAGCGCCGCCACGACGGCGATCGCCAATCCGACCACCGCCAGGGGCTTGCGACCGACCAAGCCAAAGCCGGCCGTCGCGGCCTCGCCCACGGAAAAGCTCGCCATGTTCCCACCCATGCTCGCCAGGCGCGAAGGGCCCCGCCCAGTCACGCGACACTAACAGCAGGTTTCGCCGAGCGACAGCCGGGGGTATAGGCCCGCCCCATGACCACGAATTCTACTCATGAGCCCGTCCACGTCATCGGCGGCGGCCTCGCCGGCTCCGAAGCCGCCTGGCAGATCGCCCAGGGCGGCGTGCCCGTCGTCCTGCACGAGATGCGCAGGGACGAGGCGACCGGCGCGCCCTCAAGCAGCGAAGCGCTAGGGCAAGTAAAAAAGATTCGCACCGACGCCCACAACACCGACGGCCTGGCCGAGATGGTCTGCTCCAACTCATTCCGGTCGGACGACTGGCAGTTCAACGCCGTGGGCCTGCTGCACGCCGAGATGCGCAAGCTGGACAGCCTGATCATGGCCTGCGCCGACCAGCACCAGGTGCCGGCCGGCGGCGCCCTGGCCGTCGACCGCGACGGCTTCTCGGGCGAAGTCACCCGCCGCCTGGAAGCCCATCCGCTGGTCACCATCGTCCGCGAGGAGATCGCCGGCCTGCCACCGGAAGCGTGGGACAATGTCATCGTCGCCACTGGCCCGCTCACCTCGCCCGCCCTGGCCCAGGCGATCCTGGACGTGACCGGCGAAGGCCAGCTCAGCTTCTTCGACGCCATCGCGCCGATCATCCACTTCGACTCGATCGACATGGACAAGGCCTGGCGCCAGTCGCGCTACGACAAGGAAGGCCCTGGCGGCGACGCGGCGGCCTACATCAACTGCCCGATGAACAAGGAACAGTACGAGGCCTTCATCGACGCCCTGCTGGCGGGTCCGAAGTCCGAGTTCAAGGAGTGGGAGAACGTCCCCTATTTCGACGGCTGCCTGCCGATCGAGGTGATGGCCGAGCGCGGCCGCGAGACCCTGCGCCACGGCCCGATGAAGCCCGTCGGCCTGACCAATCCGCGCGATCCCTTGGTCAAGGCCTACGCCATCGTCCAGCTGCGCCAGGACAACGCCCTGGGCACCTTGTGGAACATGGTCGGCTTCCAGACGAAGCTGAAGCACGGCGTCCAGGCCGAAACCTTCCGGATGATCCCGGGCCTGGAGAACGCTCAGTTCGCCCGCCTGGGCGGCCTGCACCGCAACACCTTCATCAACTCGCCCAAGCTGCTGGACAGGTCGCTGCGCCTGAAGGTCCAGCCGCGCCTGCGCTTCGCCGGCCAGGTCACGGGTGTCGAGGGCTATGTCGAGAGCGCCGCCATGGGCTTGCTGACCGGTCGCTTCGCCGCCGCCGACCGCAAGGGCGCGCCGATCGACGCTCCGCCGCCGACCACCGCCCTGGGCGCTCTGGTCGAGCACATCACCGGCGGCCACCTGGAGGCCGGCAATGGCCCCGGCAGCTTCCAGCCCATGAACATCAACTACGGCCTGCTGCCGCCGCTGGAAGCGCCCAAGGTCGACGAGGACGGCAAGAAGATCCCGCTCAAGGAGCGTGGCCGGGCCAAGAAGCGGCTGATGAGCCTGCGTGCTCTGAAGGCTCTGGAGGCGTGGGCGGAAGCGGCGACGCCGGCCGCCTGAGGCCGCGCGTGGCGCGATCCTGCGGGAAGATCCTGAAGCCCTTCGCGACCAGCTTCAGCGCTTCCCAATGGATCGCCGCCAGGATGCCCGCGACCTGCCAGGGATGGCTAGCGAGCGCCTTCCAGATCGCGCCATCGGTCAGATCGCGCCGCTCACCCGAAAAAGTCGCGGCCAGCACCAGGCCCTCCGCGTCCAGCACGTCGACGCCGACATGGACGGTCTCGCCCGGCGGCGCGATCTCGAAGCCGTAGCGCAGGTCCATCGGCAGGAACGGTGAGACGTAGAACGCCTTGCGCGCGTCCTGCTCGATCCACCCGCCCACCGTCCGCCGGACCGGAAGCACGTAGTCGTGGCGCTGGCCGAAGGTGTTGCGAACGGCGTGGACCGTGGCGACCAGCTTGCCGTCGGCGTCGTGGCAGAAGAACACGCTCAGCGGGTTGAAGCCCTTGCCCAGGATGCGCGGCATGGCCAGTACGCTGATCCGCGCGCCCTCCGGCGCCAGGCTCAGCGCCGCCAGCTTGGCCAGCACGGTCTCCTTCAACGACGTCTCGGGCTCGTCGAGATGGTCGCGATCGTGGAAGCCGATCAGGTTCCAGCGCCCGCGCGAGAACCGCTTGAGCGACCGGTCCAGCGCGTCGATCTCGTCGAGATCCAGCAGCAGCATGAACACCCGATAGCGCAGCCGATGGCGCTTGGGTCGCATGCGCTCGTGGAGGACATGACCGCTGTAAAGCGCCGAGCGGAACGTCATGCGACCCGCGCCCGCTCGGCCTCGACCGCGGGAGACCTGAGGAAGATGCGCCCCGACGGATCCGGCGTCATCCACGGACGATGGACACCGCCCAGTTGCTCGGCGACGGCGAGGCCCGCCTGCAGGCCGTCCTCGTGGAAGCCCGAGCCGAAATAGGCGCCGCAGAACCAGGTCCGGCGGCGGCCTTGCAGCGACCATAACTGTCGCTGGGCCAGCATGGCCGGACTGTCGAACAGCGGGTGCTCATAGACCTGGTCGTGCAGGAGCTCGCCCGGCGTCTTGTCGGGATTCAGAGACAGAAAGACCGGCGTCTCGCCGATCGGCTGCAGGCGGTTCATCCAGTAGGTCACCCCACCGTCCTCGCCGCGCCGGCCGACATGGTTCCAGCTGGCCCAGGCCGCCCGCCGGCGCGGCATCTGGCCGACGTCGCGGTGCAGCACCGCCCGGTTGCGGCTATAGCGGAAGGCGCCCAGCAGCGCGCGCTCCTCGGCCGTCGGCGAGGCCAGCATGGCCAGCGCCTGGTCGGCGTGGGCGGCGATGACCACCTGGTCGTAGGCTCGCGTCTGACCGGCCGCGTCCTCGATCGAGACCCCGTCCGGCTGGCGATGGATCGCCTTCACGGGCCGGCTCGTAAGGATGTCGCCCGAGATCCCGGCGGCCAGCTTCTCCACATAGCGGGCGCTGCCGCCGGCCACGGTGCGCCAGATCGGCCGCTTGTCGACCGGCAGCATCAGCCCGTGATTGTCGAAGAACCGCAGCAGGGCGGCCGCCGGAAACTCGCGGATATCGCTCATCGAGGTCGACCAGATCGCCGCCGCCTGCGGCAGCAGGTGGTCTTCCTGGAACGCCCGCCCGAAACCCTGCTGGCGCAGATATTCGTCGAGCCGGCACAGACCGCCGCTCTCCAGATCCGGCGGGATGCGGCGGCCCTCGCGATAGAACCGCATGACGTCCAGCAGCATCTTGATGAAGCGCGGGTTCAGCGCGTTGCGCTTCTGGGCCAGGATGTTGGTGCTGGAATATTCCAGCGCTCCGTTGTCCAGAGACACGCCGAACGACATGTCGGTCGCCGCCGTCTCGACGCCCAGATGCTGGAACAGCGCCGTCAGGTTCGGATAGTTCGGCTCGTTGTAGACGATGAAGCCGGTGTCGATCGCCGTGCCGTCCACGCGCACCGTATGGGCGTGACCGCCGAGCCGGTCGTCGGCCTCGTACAACGTCACGTCATGGCCGCGCGACAGCAGCCAGGCGGCGGAAAGTCCCGAGATCCCGGCGCCGATCACGGCGACGGACAGACGAGGAACGACGGTGGCCAAAGCTATCTCCCAAGAGCGTCCGAGCGACACTTCGGGAGCAGCTACGGGTCGTCGAGATAAACGGACGCATCCTATCCGTGGTTCCGCGCGTAACTATACCCGGAACAGGGGAGAGGACAGCCCATGAGCTTGGTGAAGGCGGCGATCCGCGCGTTCGAGGATGCGCCGGCGCCCGACGTCTTGTCGCGCAGGGTGATCGACATGCTGGTCGGCGACGTGCGCCGCCGGCTGTCCTACGCCCCGGCCGACGCGACCGCCCTCTTCGCCCGCGACATGGACCGCCATCCGATCGCCACCCACACCGACGACGCCAACGCCCAGCACTACGAACTGCCCGCCGCCTTCTTCGAGACCGTGCTGGGTCCGAACCTGAAATATTCCAGCGGCCTCTATCCGCCCGGCGCGACCAAGCTGGAGCATGCCGAGGCCGAGGCCCTGCGCGAGACCGCCGCCCATGCCGAGCTGCGCGACGGCCAGGACGTGCTGGAACTGGGCTGCGGCTGGGGTTCGCTGTCGCTGTGGATGGCCCAGCGCTATCCGAACTCTCGGATCGTCAGCGTCTCCAACGCCGCCTCGCAGCGCGCCTTCATCGAGGGTCGCGCGGCCGAACGCGGCCTGAGCAACCTGACCGTCATCACCGCTGACATGAACGACTTCAGCACGGACCGCCGCTTCGACCGCGTGGTCTCGGTCGAGATGTTCGAGCACATGTCCAACTGGCGCGCGCTGCTGGCGCGGGTCCGCGGTTGGCTGAAGCCGGACGGACTGCTGTTCCTGCACGTCTTCACCCACCGCGCGACGCCCTACCGGTTCGAGACAAACGATCCCGCCGACTGGATCGCCCAGTACTTCTTCGCCGGCGGCGTCATGCCCAGCCACGACCTGGCGCGGCAGTTCCCGGACCTGTTCACCGTCGAGGCCGACTGGCGCTGGAGCGGCGAGCACTACGCCCGCACCGCCCGCCAGTGGCTGGCCAACATGGACGCCAACCGCGCCAAGCTCGATCCGGTGCTGACCGAGGTCTACGGCAAGGACGCGGCCGTCTGGCGGCGGCGCTGGCGACTGTTATTCCTGGCCACGGCCGGCCTCTTCGGCCATCGCGGCGGCGAGGAATGGGGCGTCAGCCACTATCGTATGCGTCCGGTTCTGGAGACCGCCCGATGATCCGCCTCGCCGCCGGCTACGCGACCACCGCCCTGACCATGCTGGTCCTGGACGGGTTCTGGCTGACCCTGGCCACGCCGCGCCTCTACAAGCCACGCATCGGCGAGTTGCTGGCCGACAAGCCGTCGCTGCCGCCGGCCGTCGTCTTCTACTTTCTGTACGTCGCCGCCATTGTCGTGCTGGCCATCCAGCCGGCCTTGCGCGAGGGCGGCTGGCGGCGTCTGCTGACCCACGCGGTCGTCTTCGGCCTCGTCGCCTACGCCACCTACGACCTCACCAACCAGGCGACGTTGAAGACCTGGTCGACCACGATCACGCTGGTCGACATGACTTGGGGAACCCTGGTCACCACCGCCGCCGCCTCGACCGGATACGCCGTGATGCGCTGGATGGGGAAATAGTCACGTTGCCAGACCGAATTGACCGTGCGAGCGTCCCGGCCCTTGGGAGCTCGCGGGGACGCTTGATGGACGCCGACACCAGCCGCGCCTTGCTGTCGCGCGCCATCGCGCGCGTGGCCAACCGCGACTCAGACGCGCTGAAATACGTCTATCGTCACACATCCGCGAAACTGTTCGGCGTCTGCCTCCGTATCTTGAACGACCGCGAGGAGGCGGAAGACGTGCTTCAGGATGTGTACCTCACCGTCTGGAACAAGGCCGACAGGTTCGACGCCGAGAAGGCCAGCCCGATCACCTGGCTGGTCAGTCTGGCGCGCAACCGCTCGATCGACCGCCTGCGCGCCCGGGGCGCCAGGGGGGAAGCGCCGTGACCGCCGGAGTTGAGGAGGCCGAGGCCCTGCCCGACGGCGCTCCCCTGGCCTCGACCCTGATCGAGGACGAGGACGACCGCCGCCGCCTCGAAGGCTGCCTGGATCAGTTGGACCCGAAACACGCCGGCGCGGTGCGCACCGCCTTCTTCGAGGGCGTCACCTACGAGGCCCTGGCCAACATGCTGAGCGTGCCTCTGGGTACGATGAAGAGCTGGATCCGGCGCAGCCTGATCAGCCTGCGCGCGTGCCTCGAAGCATGACCGACGCCCTGCCCCCCGAAGGTGAAGACCGCCCGCTGGCCGGCGAATACGCTCTGGGCGTCCTCGACGCCGATGAGCGCGCGGAAGCGCAACGCCGGATCGCCGCCGAACCGGCCTTCGCCCGCGCCGTCGAATGGTGGGAAGGTCGCCTGGCCCATCTGGCCGAACGCATCCCGCCGGTCGAGCCCCCGGCCTCCATCTGGCCGCGCATCGCCAATCTGATCGGCGCCGCGACGCGGAAACCCTCGGCCTGGAACAATGTCCGCCTGTGGCAAGGCGCTTCGGCTGGCGCCCTGGCGCTGGCGGCGGCCAGCATCGTCGCCCTCGTCGTGACCCCGCGTCCGGCCTCGCCGCCGGCCGTCGCCCCGGCCAAGCCGCCGCCGGCCGTCGCCGAGGTGGCGCTGATCGCCGATCCGGCCACCAAGCAGCCCGCCCTGGTCGCGACCCTCGATCACGCCGCCGGCAAGCTGATCCTGACGCCCGTCTCGATGAAGATGCCGGCCGGCCGCGAGGCCGAACTGTGGATCATCCCCGAGGGCCAGAAAGCCATCTCCCTGGGCATTGTTCCCAGCGACGCGCCCAAGGCCATCGCCCTGCCCGCCGGCCTGACCGGCGCGGGGACCTACACCGCCTTGCTAGCCATCACGGACGAGCCGCCCGGCGGCGCGCCCACTGGCGTCGCCACCGGGCAGGTGCGCGCGGCCGGCAAGTTCGTGGCCCAGACGGAATAGCCGCTCTCGCCGTCGCCAAGTAAGTCGTTTATGACTTAGCAACAGGCGCCGCCCCTCGATGGATGGCGCGTGTCGAGGCGCCCGCGCGTGATGAGCACGCGGCGACGGTTGCGGAACGGGGCTTCGCGGGTCTCTCCTGCTATCGCTGGGGCCTCGACGGCGAGTAGAGCGGGGTCGAATTGGGAGTGGCGGAAGCGTTCGACATCGGGGCCAGAGCCAAGGCGCGTTGCGACCTGCTGGGCCTCGCGCCCTACAGCGAGGTCGAGGGGCAGCTGACGCGACGGTTCCTGACTCCGGCGCATGAGGCCGCTCTGACCGCCGTGAGCGGCTGGATGCTGGAAGCCGGCACGAGCGTACGCCGCGACGCCGCCGCCAATCTGATCGGCCGCTACGAGGGCGAGTTCCCTGACGCGAAGGCCCTGATCATCGGGTCGCACATCGACAGCGTCCGCAATGGCGGGCGCTATGACGGGCCGCTGGGGATCATGCTTGGGATCGATGTGGTCGAGGCCTTGAACCGCGCCGGCCGCCGCCTGCCGTTCGCGATCGAGGTCGTGGCGTTCGGCGACGAGGAAGGCTCGCGCTTCCCGGCCTCGATGAGCTGCAGCCGGGCGATCGCCGGGACGCTGGACGCCTCGGCGCTGGAGATGAAGGACGCCGAGGGCGTGTCGGTCGCGGAGGCGTTGAAGGCGTTCGGCGGCGATCCGGACGCTATCGCGAGCGCGGCGCGCAAGCCCGAGCAGGTGCTGGCCTTCCTCGAAGCGCACATTGAACAGGGTCCGGTGCTGGAGGTCGAGGGCCTGGCCCTGGGCGTCGTCACCGCCATCGCCGCCCAGAAGCGGCTGATGGTCCGCATCGAGGGGACTGCCGGCCACGCCGGCACCACGCCGATGAACCTGCGCAAGGACCCTGGTCCGGCCGCCGCCGAGGCGATCCTGGCCCTGGAGCGGATCTGCCGCGCGGGGACCGATGGCCTAGTCGGCACGGTCGGCCGCATGACCGCCCTGCCCGGCGCCTTCAACGTCATTCCCGGCGCGATCGAGTTCTCGATGGACATCCGCGCCGAGACCTCGGCGACGCGCGACGAGGCGGTGATCACCATCGGCGCCGAGATCCACGCCATCGCCGCCAAGCGCGGCCTGTCGGCGACCGTCACCCTGATGCAGGCCCTGGCCGAGAGCCCCTGCGCCCCATCGCTGATGGGCCTGCTGGATGGAGCGCTGGCTGACCTTTCCTTGCCCGTGCGTCGCCTGCCGTCGGGCGCGGGTCACGACGCCATGGTGATGGCCGACCTGTGTCCGGTCGCCATGCTGTTCATCCGCTGCGAGGGCGGGATCAGCCACAACCCGGCCGAAGCCGTCACCGAGGCCGACTGCGCCCTGGCGGCCCAAGCCATGCTCGGGTTTGTCGAGAAGCTGGCGGCGCGTAATCCTCGCCCTTCGACAGGCTCAGGGTGAGGACTACGAATGATCCGCCGCGACGACCCAACAGTAACCCTCATCCTGAGCCTGTCGAAGGACGAGGGTGGCCCAAGAACAAAGACACGATGACCGACACATTCCGCGAGCTCGACCACCCCGCCCGCCTGCTGATGGGGCCCGGCCCGATCAACGTGCATCCGCGCGTGCTGCGGGCCATGTCGGTACAGCTGCTGGGCCAGTTCGACCCCGAGTTCACCGGCTATATGAACGAGGTCATGGCGCTGTATCGCGGCGTCTTCCAGACCACGAACCGATGGACCTTCCTGATCGACGGCACCTCGCGCGCCGGCATCGAGGCGGCCCTGGTCTCGACGCTTTCGCCGGGCGACGACGTCGTGGTGGTCAACGCCGGACGTTTCGGCCTGCTGCTGGCCGAGATCGCCGAGCGTTGCGACGCCAAGGTCACCTTCGTCGAAGGCGAATGGGGTACGATCGTGGACCCGCAGGCGGTCGAGGACGCCGTGGCCCGCGTCAAACCGCGCCTGGTCGCCTGCGTTCACGGCGACACCTCGACCACCATCGCCCAGCCGATCGAGGCCATCGGCGAGATCTGCCGCCGCCACGACGCCCTGCTCTATGTCGACGCGACCGCGACGCTCGCGGGCATGAACGTCCCGGTCGACGCCTGGCAAGCCGACATCGTCACCGCCGGTCTGCAGAAGTGCCTGGGGGGTCCCTCCGGCTCGGCCCCGATCACCATCAGCGACCGCGCCGCAGAGCACATCGCCAGTCGCAAACATGTCGAGCGCGGCATCGCCACGGCGGGCGCCGCCTCGGCCAGGGTCGCCGGATCGCCTCCAACTACTTCGACCTGGCGATGATCATGGACTACTGGTCCGACAAGCGCCTGAACCACCACACCGAGGCGGCCAACATGCTGTTCGCCTCGCGGGAATGCGCGCGGATCGTGCTGGAAGAAGGCCTCGACGCGCGCTTCGCCCGCCACAAGCAGGCCGGCGCGGCCATGGTCGCGGGGATCGAGGCGCTGGGCCTTGAGGTCTATGGCGACCAGGCTCACAAGATGACCAACGTCACCGGCGTGATCGCGCCCAGCGGCGTCGACTACGACCGGGTGAAGACCCGCATGCGCACCGAGTTCGAGATCGAGATCGGCGCGGCCTTCGGACCTCTGGCCGGCCAGATCTGGCGGATCGGGACCATGGGCGTGAACGCGCGCAAGCACGCGGTGCTGCAGACGCTGGCGGCGTTCGAGGCCGTGCTGCGCTGGGAGGGCTTCAGCGCCCCGGCCGGCGCGGGCGTCGACGCGGCGGCGAAGGTCTTCGCATGAGCTATCCGAGAGACCTGATCGGCTACGGCGAACACCCGCCCCAGGCTAATTGGCCGAACGGCGCCCGCGTGGCCGTGCAGTTCGTGCTGAACTACGAGGAAGGCGCCGAGCGCTCCATCCTGCACGGCGATCCGGTCAGCGAGTTCTTCCTGTCGGAAATGGTCGGCGCCCAGCCCATCGAAGGCATGCGCAACATGTCGATGGAGAGCCTCTACGAATACGGCTCGCGCGCCGGCTTCTGGCGCATCCGGCGACTGTTCGAGGAGCACCAACTGCCCCTGACGGTGTTCGGCGTCGCCCAGGCCATGGAGCGCCACCCGGACGCCGTCGAGGCGATGATGAAGTCCGGCTGGGAGATCGCCAGCCACGGCTATCGCTGGATCGACTACCAGCACTTCACGCCCGAGCAGGAGCTGGAGCACATTCATCGCGCCATCGAGATCCAGACGCGACTGACCGGCGAGCGGCCGCTGGGCTGGTACCAGGGGCGCACCAGCCCCAACACCGCCCGTCTGGTCGCGCAGGAAGGCGGCTTCGTCTATGACGCCGACAGCTATGCCGACGACCTTCCCTACTGGGACGACCAGCACGGCCGCGCCCAGTTGATCGTGCCCTACACGCTGGAAGCCAACGACATGCGCTTCACCGCGGCCCAGGGCTTCAACACCGGCGAACAGTTCTTCACCTATCTGCGCGACGCCTTCGACGCGCTCTATCTGGAAGGCGAGACCGCGCCCAAGATGATGAGCGTCGGCCTGCACTGCCGCGTGGTCGGCAAGCCTGGCCGCATCGGCGCCCTGCGGCGCTTCCTGGAACACATCACTCGGCACGACCGCGTCTGGGTGGCCAGGCGCATCGACATCGCCCGCCACTGGATCGCGACCCACCCCTACGCGGGAGAAACGGCATGAGCGTGCTTTCAGAGCCCTTCCCCCTTGATGGGGGAAGGGTTGGGATGGGGGTGATCACGGCGTCAGCCCGCGCTCTGACCACCGCCCCTTTCGCGCCTCTCGCGCCCGCTCCGAAAAGCCCTGCACTCACCCCCATCCCCGCCCCTTCCCCCATCGAGGGGGAAGGGAGAGGAGCCTTACAATGAGCGGCGCACCGCCCCTGACCCTGGCTCGGCTGAACAGCATGAACCAGACCGGCTTCACCACCGCCCTGGGCTTCGCCTTCGAGCTGTCACCCTGGGTCGTCGAACGCGCCTTCAATGAGCGGCCGTTCGCCAGCGTCGAGGCCCTGCACGGCGCGATGATGGCCGTGCTGGACGCCGCGACCACCGCCGACAAGCTCGCGCTGATCCGCGCCCACCCCGAACTGGCCGGCAAGGCCGCGATCGCCAAGTCGCTGACCGCCGAGAGCAACGCCGAACAGGCCAGCGCGGGCCTCGACAGGCTGACGCCGGACGAGTTCGCGCGTTTCCATGACCTGAACACCGCCTACGGCGAGCGCTTCGGCTTCCCGTTCATCATCGCGGTGCGGCTGAACGACAAGAGCTCGATCCTGGCCGCCATGCAGGCGCGCCTCGCCAACGACGAGGCCGAGGAGATCGCCGAGGCGATTCTGCAGATCGGCCTGATCTCCAAACTCCGGCTGCTCGACGCGGTGGCGCAATAGGATGGACTACGACCTTCCCGGCTGGCTGAACCTCTCGCTGCGCTGGCTGCACGTGATCGCCGGCGTCGCCTGGATCGGAGCCTCGTTCTATTTCGTCTGGCTGGACAACAATCTGCGCGCGCCCGTCCCTGAGAAAGACGGCGTGAAGGGCGAGCTGTGGGCCGTGCACGGCGGCGGCTTCTATCATTCGCAGAAGTACATGGTGGCCCCGGCGCACATGCCCGACCACCTGCACTGGTTCAAATGGGAAGCCTACACCACCTGGCTGTCGGGCTTCGCCCTGCTGATCGTGCTCTACTACTGGCAGGCGCCGGTCTATCTGATCGACACCGCCAAGCACGCGTTCAGCCAGCCGGCGGCGATCGGCGCGGGCCTGGCCTTCATCTTCGGCGGGCTGGCGGTCTACGAGGCCCTGTGTCGCTCGCCGCTGGGCCAGCGCGGCCTGTGGTTCGGCATCGTGTGGTTCGGCGCGCTGACGGCGGCGGCCTATGCCCTGTCCAAGCTGTTCAGCGACCGCGGCGCCTTCATCCACGTGGGCGCGATCATTGGCACGGCCATGGTCGCCAACGTCTTCCTGGTGATCATCCCCAACCAGCGCAGGATCGTCGCCGACATGCTGGCCGGTCGGCCGGTCGACCCGCGCCTGGGCGCGATGGGCAAGCAGCGGTCGGTGCACAACACCTACATGACCCTGCCGGTCATCTTCATCATGATCAGCAACCACTATCCGATGGTCACCGGCCATCCGCTGAGCTGGTTGCTGCTGGCCATGATCAGCGCCGGCGGGATCTCGATCCGGCAGTTCTTCCTGCTCAAGCACCACGGCAAGATCCGCCATGATTTCCTGTTCTACGGCGCGATGCTGATCTTCGCCGCCACGGTCGTCGCCAGCATGAAGCCCAAGGACAAGGTCGAGATCTCAACCCCGGTCCCGTTCTCAACCGCCCAGGCCATCATCCAGAAGCACTGCGTCATGTGCCACGGCGCCACGCCGACGCACCCGGGCTTTTCCGCCCCGCCCTTGGGCGCGACCTTCGACACGCCTGAGCATATCCGGACCTACGCCCCGAAAATCCGCGAGCGCGCCGTGCTCTCGACCAGCATGCCCCTTGGCAACGAGACAAGCATGACTGTAGAGGAGCGCGCCCAGCTGGGCGCCTGGATCCATCAAGGAGCCAAGATCCCGTGACCGACGCCGTCCTGGACGCGACCACCAAGACCGAGACCGAGAACACCCCGCGCAAGCGCAACGCCGAGCGCACGCGCAAGGCGATCCTCGCCGCGGCCTTGAAGGAATTCGCCCAGGCGGGCTTCGCCGGCGCGCGCATCGAGCGGATCGTCAAGGCCGCCAAGTGCAACATCCGGATGCTGTACCACTACTTCGGGGACAAGAAGGGCCTGTACATGGCCGTCCTCGAGAGCGCCTACATGGACCTGCGCACCCGCGAGGCCGAGCTGAAGATCGACTTCGAAAAGCCGCTCGACGGCTTCCTCGAGCTGCAGCGCTTCACCTTCGACTATTTCGAGAAGAACCCCCGCTTCGAGGGCCTGCTGCGCAACGAGAACCTGCAGCACGGCAAGTTCGCCGCCCAGTCGCGCGTGGTCACCGAGACCGCCTTCCCGCTGCGCCGCACGATCGAGAAGCTGATCGAGAGCGGCCAGCGCCAGGGGATCTTCGGCCCGAACCTGGACCCGGTGCAGATCTATGTGACCATCGCGGCCATGAGCCGCTTCCATCTGGCCAACGGCTATTCGCTGTCGGCTACGCTGGACACCGACATGAGCGCTCCTGAGTGGCGCAAGGCGCGGCTGGACCACGCCCTGGCGCTGCTCGAAGGCTATCTGACGCGCGGCGCGCGCTAAGGTTTTGGCGCGGCGGCGGTCGGAGCCGTCGCCAGCGGCGGACCGCTGAACTCGGCCTCGATCGCCACCTGGACCTCGTCACTGACGCCCATGGTCGTGCCCGGCGCCGGGACGCCGTAGGCGATGCCGAAGTCCGAGCGCTTGAACGCGCCCTTGGCCGAGAAGCCGATACGGGCGTGCGGGTCCATCGGATGGCCCGGATAACCGCCATTATAGGTCACATCCAGCACGACCGGCTTGGTGACGCCGTGCAGGGTCAGGTCGCCGGTGACCTTGCCGGTGTCGGGACCGGTGGTCTCGACCTTGGTCGACTTGAAGGTGATCGCCGGATAGGTCGCCGTGTTCAGCCACTGCGGCCCGGTCAGCTCGGCCAGGAATCCCTCCGGCGGGACCGGCAGGGTCAGCGACATCGGATTGATCGTCGCCTCCAGCGTGCTGGCCGCGGCGTTGTTCTGGTCGAAATACAGCTTGGCGTCGAAGTCGGCGAACGCGGCCGTGTAGTTCGAGAAGCCCAGGTGGCTGACGCTGAACACCAACGTCGCGTGATGCTTGTCCAGCGTGTAGTCGCCGGCCGGGATATCAGCCTTCGGCGGCTTCAGCGCGGCGGCCGGCGCGGCGACAACGGGCGCGTCGGGCTTCTTGTCGGCGGCGGGCTGGGCGAACAGGCGGCCACCGCGAGCAGCGCGACCACGGGCAGGATCGATCTCATACGCTTCCCTCCAAGGGCCCGATCTTCACGCCGGGCGTCCAGCCGGAGCAACAGGCCCCTACGCCGACGCAACGTCAACGTAGGGGACCCGACAGAGGTTGCGGTGGGTCGGGCGCCTTAGGCGGCCATGAACATGTCGGCCGTCACGAGCGATGAGGAGACGTTCTTAAGGAGGACGACTTGGTCGAACCCTGCGACGCCGTCGGTATTGGCGACGATATAGGTGTCCGCGCCAGCGCCAACGACCAGGTATTTTTGGCTATAGATGCCGTTCAGGGCTCCGTTGTTGTAAGCCTCGATCGTCAGCTGGGAGGAAGTACTCATCGTGCCGTCCGGGTTCATGAACGCGTTGAAGTGCAGGACGTCGTTTCCCGTCACTACCGTCGGTGCATTGCTAAAAGCCAGTTTGTCACCTGAGCCGAAGTCCGTGATCGTGTCGAAATTCTGAAGCGTCGGATTGAATAGGCCTTCGCCGGCCAGGAACTTGAACACGTCCGTGCCCGGACCGCCGGCCATGACATCGTTGCCCTTGCCGCCCGTGATGATGTCGTTCCCGCCATAGGCGTAGATCAGGTCGTCCTGCGCGCTGCCCGTCAGGATGTTGGCGCTGTCGTCGCCTCTTATGGGGACTGTCGCGGCGGGGCTAAAGGTCTTCTCATCGATCTTGTCGAGCGTGGTGTTCGCCAACCGAACCGTGTTCTCGATAGTTCCCGACAAGCCGTTCGGCTTGTAGAACACATAGACGTCGTTTCCGACCTGGTAGGCTAGGTAAGCTGGGTTCCCGGCTCCAATGGACTGCGCGGCGTCGGACACGGCCTCTTGCCAAATGCTTGCCGTCCCCTTGCGCAGCTCGAAGCCTCCGCCAAGCGACGTGAACGACAGCTTGTCGCCGACCTCCCAGTCCATGATCACGTCGATGCCGGTATTGTTGGAAGTCGTCAGGGTCGTATCGCCCACCTCGAAGACGAAGGTATCGGCGCCCGCGCCCCCGAACAGGACGTCTGCCCCTTGACCGCCCTTGATGGTGTCATTGCCGCTGTAGCCATAGATCTTATCGTTCAGCGCCCCGCCCACCAGGATGTTGGCGCTGTCGTCGCCGACCGGCACGAAGTTGTCGGCGCTGATCTTGTCCAGCGTGGTGTTGGCCAGCTTGACGACGTTCTCGACCGCGCCGTTCTGCGCGCCGCTGGCGGCGGCGAACACGTAGACGTCGGGGCCGACCTGCATGGCTAGGTACGACAGGTGCTGTGAGCCCATGATCTGCGGCGCGGTGGTCGCGGCCGCGAGCCAGCTGCTCGAGGTCTGCTCGGCGTAGTGGATGAACTCGCTGTGCGGACCGAACGACAGCCTGTCAGTGGCCTCCCAGTCGGTGATCACGTCGACGCCGGAATCGCCGTTGGGCGACCAAGTGGTGTCACCCTTGGCGAAGACGAAGGTGTCCGCGCCGCCGCCGCCGGTCAGCTTGTCGGCGCCTTTGCCGCCGATCAGGGTGTCATCGCCGCCGCCGCCCCTGATCGTGTCGTCGCCGCCGAACCCACGCAAATAGTCCACGTTGTTGAAGCCTTCGATCAGGTCGGCCCCCTCCGTGCCGCCCGCCGGCTTCAGCAGGCTCATGTTCAGCGAGACGACCTTGTTGGCGTCGAGGATTAGCATGCGCTGGCCGTCGTCGCTCAGCGAAACCCGGTCGCCATAGATGGCTCCGGCATTGAAGACGTAGTCCTGATAAACGATGTCCGCACCGATCTCGTAGACCTCGTTCAACGACCAGGTCGCGGTCGAGTAGTCGAGGATGCGGTCCTCGACGGCGTCGACGACATACAGGTGCTTGCCGTCGGCGCTGAAGGTCATCCCATGCACGTAGGAGACGTTCTGGTCGAACTGGGACAGGTCGACCTTGTAGTCCAGCGCGCCGTCGTAGATGTAGATGACGTTCGGATAGGATAGCTGGGCGATCATCGAGCCGTCGCCCGACATCGCGATGATGCCGAAGTTGCTCGTCGAAACGCCATCCTGGACGCCGCCGTGATTGTGCGACGCCGTCTCGCCCTTGCCCACCTCGATCGTATAGAGGGGCCCATAGGGGTACATGATCGGCGCCATCAGGACCTTTTTCTGGTCGTCGGTCGACAGCAGCGTCCCAGCGCCCCCGTAGCGGTTCGCGTCGCCTTGCGTGAACTGGCCCGTCGCCAGATCCAGCGTCGTGAGCGGCGCGACGCCGCCCACATAGACGTCCTGGGTGAGGATGATCTTGCCGTCGCTCATGAACGCCGCATCGACGAAGCCGTGGTCGGCCGTGATCGTCGAATAATCCTTCACCGTCCCCGTCTGCAGGTCCAGCACGTGGACGACCGCCATCTTCATCGGCGCGCCGCCCGGCGACGAGCGATCCTGGAGCTTGGCTTCGGTCACCACGAGATAGCGGCCATCCCCGGATAGGGACATGCCGCCCAGGTCCGTACCGACCTTGATGCTGGCCAGACGGTCGCCCGTGACGGTGTCGATGCCGGCCACATTGCCGTCGATCGTCGCGACATAGGCTTTGCGGCCGTCGGCCGACAGAATGGCGTCCTTGAAGCCTTCGGTCGAGGTCAGCAGCACCTTCGGCGACAGCAACTCATCCACCGTCACCGTCGTGGTCGACGGCGAAAGCGCCACCGTCTTGTCGCTGAACTGCAGCTTCTCGATGTTCAGCAGGGTGTCCGTGCCTTCCAGGCCCTTCACCGTCCAAGTTCCGTTGGCGTTCAGGGCCCAAGTGTAGTTCGAGGAGCTCGCCCAGTAGACCGCCGTGTCGGCACCCGCGCCACCATCCAGGATGTCGTCGCCCGAATTGCCTTCGAGCGTGTTGTCCTTGGCGTCGCCGATCAGGATGTCGGCCCGGAGCGAACCCCTGAGGCCTTCGAAGTTGCTCAGGGTGTCAACGCCCGCGCCGCCGGTGTTCTGCGGGCCGGTCTTGGACAGGTCCACCCGGACGGCCTGGTCGCCCTCATAGGACGCGATGTCGAAGCCCGCGCCGCCGTCGAGGACGTCGTTGCCCTGGCCGCCGATGATCACGTTGGCGCCCGCGTCGCCGGTGATCCGATCGTTGCCGTAGCTGCCCATGACGTTTTCGATGTTCGAGACGATCATGTGGACGCCCGGCGAGATCACTTGGTCACCGGCGTTCGCCAGATTCAGGGTGATGTCGGCGGCCGTCGAGAAGATCAGATCATCTACGCCCGAGCCGCCATCGACGGTGGTCGCGTCGCCTTCGCTGCCCGGACCCGCCCAGACGATGATCTGATCGTTGCCCGCGCCGCCCAGCAGCATGTCGCCGGGCTTGTAGAAGCTGCCGCGCAGGACGTCGTTGCCGTCGCCGCCGTCCAGAGTGTCGTGGCCGCCGATGCCGAAGATGACGTCGTCGCCGGCGTCGCCGAACAGGTAGTTCTCGGCGTCGTTACCGACGATGGCGTCGCTATAGGCCGAGCCCATCGCCGCCTCGACCGAGCGGATCGCGTCGAAGCCGTCCGGGATCGGGATCTGCGGCGCCGGACCGCCCGACAGGTTGATCGTCACCCCCTTGTCGCTGAACGCATAGTCGACCGTGTCGAAGCCCTCGCCGCCATCGATCAGGTTGACGCCGTTGCCGCCCGACAGGTGGTCGTCGCCCGCCCCGCCGTACAGTCTGTCGTTGCCGTCGCTGCCCCAGAGGTAGTTGTCCTTGGCGTCGCCGGTCAGGACGTCGTCGAACTTCGAACCGTAGAGCAGTTCAATGCCGGTCAGGGTGTCCTTGCCGGCGCCAACCGTGTCCTGGGCGCCGGTCTTGGTCAGGTCGACCGTCACGCCAGCCGTGGCGTTTTCGTACGAGGACCAGTCGTCGCCCGCGCCGCCCTTGATGACGTCGTCGCCCGCGCCACCGACGATGTAGTCGTCGCCGTCGCCGCCATCCAGGACGTCCGCGCCAGCGTCACCCCACAGGGTGTCATTGCCCTTGCCGCCGCTGATCGTGTCGTTGCCGGCGTCGCCGACCATCATGTTGTCCTTGGCGTCGCCGGTCAGGGTGTCGTTGAAGGCCGAGCCGTAGACGTTCTCGATGCCGGTCAGCTTGTCGGTCCCGGAGCCGCCGGTGTTCTGCGCGCCGGCGAGGTTCAGGTCGATCTTCACGCCGGCCGTGGCGTCCTCGTAGGCCGCCCAGTCATTGCCCGCGCCGCCGTCGATGGTGTCGGCGCCCGCGCCGCCCAGGATATAGTCGTCGCCGTCGCCGCCTTGCAGGATGTCGGCGCCGTCGTTGCCGGCCAGGACGTCGTTGCCCGCGCCGCCCTTCAGAGTGTCATTGCCGCCGAACCCGTAGATGACATCGTCACCCGCGCCGCCGTTCAGAACATCCGCGCCTTCCGTGCCCCGAAAATCCATCGCCTCAACCCCTCGCAACAAGCCGCAACCTCAGCGTGACCTAGCGAGTGCAAGACGTGGGCCGGAGCGCTTTCAGCGTTCGCGGGAATATTAAGGATAAATCCTGTGCCGAAACGGGGCGCGCGTGTCGTTCTGGAACACTCAACCCTTTACGGAATTGGGGTTTGCGTCGATCGCATGAAGCGCGAGCCTCTTCGACGCCCGCACGCGACGCGTGGGTTCGCGCGCGATCTTCGCTGCGCTCAGAAGTAGTGTCGCTAGAACAACAGCCCCTTGGCCAGCAGCGCGTGGACGCCCTTCTCGCCGTTGACGGTCTGGGTCACCCGGAAGTCCACGGCCAGGGAGCAGAACTGGTAGGCCTGGACGCGGGTCAGGGCCGAGCGCGCGGTGATGAAGTCGATCGTCTGGCGCAGGGCCTGCTTCATGGCCAGGTCGAGATCCTCGTTGAAACCCATCAGGATGTAGTGGGTCGGCGTCTCGGCGCGGGGCCATTCGAAGGGTTCGCCAGCCTTGTGCAGCACGAAGGTGAAGGTCCCGGTCAGGCCCATCTCCAGAGCGTTGACGCAGACCTCGCCGTCGCCCTGGCGGCCATGGCCGTCGCCGACCGAGAAGTTCGCGCCAGGAACCCAGACCGGCAGGTAGAGGGTCGAGCCGGCGACCAGCTCCTTGTTGTCCATGTTGCCGCCGTGCTCACGGGGCTCGCGGCTGGAGAGGCGACCGTAGCTGGCCGGCGGCGCGACGCCCATAGTGCCGAAGAACGGCGCCAACGGCAGCTCCGGGCCCCATTCCGGCTTGCAGGTCCCGGCCGCGCGGTCGACGGCGATGTGGCTGACATAGCGCTCGGGGAAGTCTTCCGGCAGGGTGCCGGCCAGGGGCCGAACGGCGCAATAGCCCCAGTCGTTGTTGGGCTCGATCGTCTCGATCCGCACCTCCAGCGTGTCGCCCGGCTCGGCGCCGGCGATGGCGACGGGGCCGGTCAGGATGTGCGGACCGATCCTCGGCGGATTGCTGTCATGGATCGCCCTCAGCGCGGGCGGCACAACGAGGGGCGAACCCGGCGGCGGCATGACCTCGACGCCGCCCGAGACGCACTCGAAGGTGACGCTGTCGCCGGAGTTCACCGTCAGCACGGGATCGAAAGCCGCGTCGAACATGCCGAAGCGGATGGTGTCGGGGGTGGAAGCCAGCCGGTAATGCGCCATCAAGTAAGTTCCTTCTTACAAGCGTATCTCGCGCTGGTGCTGGCTCAGCGCCTAGGCTTGACGGAGGGCCGGAGTGACGATCGCCCTTCCCTGCTCGCGACGCGGGCGATCGGCGGCCAGGATGGCGCGGGCTTGGGCGCTGCGCCCTTCCAGCGGCGGCGGGGCTGGCAATTCCCACGAACGCGGGTGTATGAAGTTTTTTCTTACTTGCAGAGCTTCAGGGAGACCGCATGGCGCTGGACGCGGAGACGAAGGCCTTTCTGGACCTGAAGGACCACGAGATCGCGCCGTGGACGGCCGCCCGCGCCGCCGCGCGCGACCTGACCCTGTCACCGGACGTCCTGCCGACCGTGATCGACAACGTCGCCCTGCTGCGCACCCAGGCGTCCCTGTTCGTGTCAGCGCTCCAAGAGACAGGTGGGGGTGACCTCGCCGGCGAACCGCCGGAGACGTTCCAGCCGTGAGCTTCTGCAGCGTCGTCGAGATCGCCGGCGAGGTCCGCGCGGGCCGCGTCACCGCCCGAGCCGTGACCGAGGCCACCCTTTCGCGAATCCAGCGCCTGGATGGCGGGATCAACGCCTTCACGGCCGTCACCGCAGAACGCGCCCTGGCCGCCGCCGAGGCGGTCGACGCCGACCTCGCCGCCGGCCGTCCGGTCGGTCCGCTGGCCGGCGTGCCGGTGGCGGTGAAGAACCTGTTCGACATCGAGGGTCTGGCGACCTTGGCCGGCTCGAAGATCCGCCGCGACGCCGCCCCGCCCGCCCACGACGCGACCCTGGTCCAGCGCCTGACCGCCGCAGGGGCGATCCTGGTCGGCGCGTTGAACATGGACGAATTCGCCTACGGCTTCGTCACCGAGAACGCCCACGACGGGCCGGTCCATAATCCGCACGACCCCAGCCGGATCGCCGGCGGCTCGTCGGGCGGCTCGGCGGCGGCCGTGGCGGCGGGGCTGGTTCCCCTGACCCTGGGCTCGGACACCAACGGCTCGATCCGCATCCCGGCCAGCCTGTGCGGCGTGTTCGGCCTCAAGCCCACCTACGGCCGCCTGTCGCGCCAAGGCGTGTTCCCGTTCGTCGAGAGCCTGGACCATGTCGGTCCGTTCGCGCGGTCGGTCGAAGACCTGGCGCTGGCGTACGACGTCCTGCAGGGTCCCGATCCCCAAGGCAATTCCATCTGCGTGCGCGACGCCGAGCCTCTGGCCGATCGCCTCGACACACTGGCCGAGCGTCCCTTGCGGGTCGGCGTGCTGGGCGGCTGGTTCCAGCAGGGCGCTTTCCCCGAGGTGCTCGAGGCCCTCGGCCGCGCCGGCGCGGCGCTGAAGGCCGACGACCTCGTCACCTTGCCGAACGCGGTCGCCGCCCGCGCCGCGGCCTTCTGCCTGACCGCCTTCGAGGGCGGCGAGCTGCATCACGCCGACCTGGCCAAACGCGCCATGGACTACGACCCGGCCGTCCGCGACCGTCTGCTGGCCGGCGCCCTTTTGCCCGAGGGCGTACACAAGGCCGCCCAGCGCTTCCGCACGATCTTCCGCGACGAGGTGCGCGAGGCCTTCCAGCGCTACGATGTCCTCTTGGCTCCATCGTCGGTCTGCCCCGCCCCGCCGATCGGCCAGGCGACGATGGAGATGGACGGCGTCCCCGTCTCGGTGCGCAAGAACCTCGGCGCCTTCACCCAGCCGATCAGCTATATCGGCCTGCCGGTGGTGGCCGCGCCCGTGAACCGTCCGGGCCAGTTGCCGATCGGCGTGCAGATCATCGCCCCGGCCTGGCGCGAGGATCTGGCCTTCGCCGCCGCCGTAAGGTTGCAGCGCGAAGGTGTCGTGGCCGCCCATCCCCCGAAGGGCGCTCTATGATCGTCAACGATCCCGCCGTGCTGGCCGAGGTGACGGCCCTGGTCGACGCCTACGAGGCGGCGCTGATGAGCAACGACGTGGAGGCCCTGGACGGCGCGTTCTGGAACTCGGCCTATACGGTGCGGCTGGGCGTGGCCGAGAACCTGTGGAGCTTCGACGAGATCGCCGCCTTCCGCGTCGGCCGGTCCGGCGGTTCGCCGCCGCGCACCCGGCTGCGCACTGAGATCACCACTTTCGGCGCGGACTTCGCCGTCGCTCACGTCGAGTTCCGCCGCGACGACAGCGGCAAGATCGGCCGCCAGAGCCAGACCTGGATCCGCACCGACGACGGCTGGAAGGTCGCCTCGGCCCACGTATCCCTGATGCAGGGCGGGGCTGACCAGCGCCTCGCCTCGAACGAAGAAAAGCGCTAGAGCCCGCGAATGACGACCAAGATCATCTTCGACACCGATCCCGGCATCGACGACGCCATGGCGCTGCTGTTCATCGAGGCGAGCCCCGCCCTCGAGCTGATCGCGGTGACAACTGTCTTCGGCAATTCCGACATCGAGACCACGACGCGCAACGCGCTTTACCTGAAGGCCCGCTTCGGCCTGACGGCGCCGGTCTACAAGGGCGCGGACAAGCCCCTGACCCGGCCGCGCAACCCCTCGCCGACCTTCGTGCATGGCGAGAACGGCCTTGGCGATGTCGAGCTGACCGGCCTGGTTCCCGCCGAGCCCGAGGCCAAACCGGCCCACCAGGCGATCATCGACCTGGCCCGCCAGTATCCGGGCGAGGTGGTCCTCTGCGCCGTCGGTCCGCTGACCAACCTCGCTTTGGCGTTGAAGGCCGATCCCGAGGTCGCCACCCTGCTGAAGTCCGTGGTGATCATGGGCGGCGCGTTCGGCGTGGCCGGCAAGCCGGGCAATGTCACCCCGGTGGCCGAGGCCAATATCTGGAACGACCCGGAAGCCGCCGACCAGGTGTTCACCGCTCCCTGGAACCTGACCGCCGTCAGCCTGGACGTGACCACCCAGGTGGTGATGTCGCCAGACTACATGGAGGCGTTGGCCGCCACGGGCAGTGACGCCGGCGGGTTCCTGAACGCCATCTCCAAGCCCTATGCGGCGTTCTACGGCGGTCGCGACGGCATCGTCGGCTGCTGCGTGCACGACGCCGCGGCGGTGGCCTTCGTGATCGATCCGACACTGTTCACCGTGCGTCGAGGCTCGGTGCGCGTGGTGACCCAGGGCATAACGCTGGGCCAGACCTGCCAGAGCCCCGAGGGCGAACTGTTCGGGCCGTCGGCCTGGGACGATCAGCCGATCCAGGCCGCGACCGTGGCGGTGGACGGGGCGCGGTTGCTCAAGCTCTATGCGGAGACGATGGGCGCTTAACGCCTATACCGCTCCACGCCCGCCAGATAGGTCCGGGCCACCACCCGGTCATCCCCCAGCACGGTCAGCGCGAAGAGCTTGTTCTCCAGGCTCTTCGCCCCGGCCAGCCGCCGCGCCAGCAGCGGCGTCGCGGCCAGATCCAGCACCACGAAATCGGCCTCCTTGCCGGGCTCGAGATTGCCGATCTTGTCGCCGAGATCCAGCGCCCGCGCCCCGCCCAGGGTGGCCAGGTACAGCGCGTGGAACGGGTCGAGCGCGTCGCCGCGCAGTTGGCCGACCTTGTAGGCCTCGCCCAGGGTGTGGAGGATCGAGAAGGTCGTGCCGGCTCCGACATCGGTGCCCATGCCGATCTTGACGCCGTGCGAGCAGGCCTCCTCCAGCGGGAACAGGCCAGACCCCAGGAACAGGTTCGAGGTCGGGCAGAAGGCCACCGCCCCGCCCTTGGCCGCCAGCCGCCGGAACGCGTCGCCCTTCAGGTGGACGCAATGGGCGAAGACGGATCGTTCGCGCAGCAGGCCAAAGCGGTCGTAGACGTCGAGATAGTCCTTGGCTTTCGGAAACAGGCGCGCCGTCTCCTTGATCTCGTGGATATTCTCCGACAGGTGGGTCTGCATCCAGACGTCGGGATGCGCGGCCAGGACTTCGCCGGCCATGGCCAGCTGTGCGTCGCTGCAGCTGATCGCGAAGCGCGGGGTGACGGCGTAGCCCAGCCGCCCCTTGCCGTGCCAGTCGGCGATCAACTGCTCCATGTCGGCGCGACTGCTCTCGACCGTGTCGGTCAGGCCGTCCGGCGCATTGCGGTCCATCAGCGCCTTGCCGGCGATCAGCCGCATGTCGCGCTCATAGGCCTCGGCGAACAGGGCGTCGACCGAGACCTTGTGCACCGAGCCGAACACCAGCGCCGTGGTGGTGCCGTTGCGCAGCAGCTCGTCGATGAAAAACGCCGCCGTGTCGGTCGCGTGCTTGGGATCGGCGAAGGCCGCCTCGGCCGGAAAGGTGTGCTGCTCCAGCCAGTCCAGAAGCTGCTTGCCGTGGGCGGCGATGACGTCGACCTGCGGCAAGTGGATGTGGGTGTCGATGAAGCCCGGCGTGATCAGATGGCCGGTCAGGTCGTGCAGCTCGGCGTCACCCAGCCACGGCGACAGCTCGGCATAGGCGCCGCAGCCCGCGACGCGGCCGTCCTCGACCAGCAGCAGGCCATCCTCGTGGAAGGCCACGGCTTCCGCGTTCTTGGTCGGATCATCCACGAGGTGGAGGATCGACGCCCTATAAGCTTGCACTGGCGCTCTCGTCGTTTCGAATGCGCGCCGCTTCCTGGCGCATCAGGAGATCGGCCGCCACCGAGACCGCGATCACCTCGGGCGCCTTGCTCTTCAGCTGCGGCAGGCCGATGGGACTGGTCAGGCGGGTCAGCACCGCCTCCGAGAAACCATCGTCCCGTAACCGGCTCATGAACCTAGCGCGCTTGGTCTTCGAACCTATGACGCCGAAGAAACAAAATCCGCCACCCGCCAGGCCGGCCGAGACCAGCGCATAGTCGAGGGCGTGGTCGTGGGTGAGAACCAGACCGTAGGCGTCGGGGCCTGCGCCCATGGCCTTGGCGGCCACCTCGGCGGGCGCCAGCACCGTGACGCCGGGAATGTCGGCGGTCTCGGGGCGGGTGTCGTACCAGAAGAGGCGGAACGGCAGCGGCTCGAAAGCTCTGGCGATCGCCTGCCCGACATGGCCGGCGCCGAACAGCAGCAGCGGCGGACGCGGCGCGTCGGCGCGCTCGACCATCACGTCGCCAAGCTCGGGTCGCGCCCCGCGCGCGGTGGCGGGGACCTCGCCGAACGAGACCGCCGGGCCGTCGCCATCGGTGGCCATGATCGGCGCGACCACCTTGGTCAGCAGGCCGGGATCGAAGCGCGTGCGGACCTCGAACGGCTGGGCGGCGTCCATGCGCCTTGCGGCCTCGGTCAGCCAGTCGCGGCTGTTGTCGTTCAGGCGCTCCAGGAACAGGCGCACCCGGCCGCCGCAGCACTGGGCCAGCAGCGGGCCCAAGGGGTAGTCCTGGATCGCGAAATGGGCCTGGCCGGCATCGAGCATCCGCCGCGCCTGGTCGGCGACACGGTATTCCAGATTGCCGCCGCCGATCGTGCCGGACTGTCCGCCGCGCCAGACGACCATCTTGGTCCCGGCCTCGCGCGGGGCCGAGCCCTCGGTGGCCAGCACGGTGACCAGGGCGGCCTCGTCGTGCGCGTCGAGCCTGGCCAAGGCCGCACGCGCCCAGTTCCGGCTCATGCGACTCCCCCAAAAATCCGATTTCCCCGGCGAAGGCCGGGGAGAACGGGAGAAAGAAACTCAGGCATTCATAGCCCTCGCCCGCACGTCCTCGCAGGCCATCAGGATGGCCTCGGGCGTCGCCGGCGCGTCCAGTTGCGGCAGGACCTTGTAGTCCCCGACGCTGGCCGCCGCGTGGTTGATCGCGCAGTAGACCGAAATCGCCAGCATCAGCGGCGGCTCGCCCACGGCCTTGGAGCGGTGCACCGTGGCCTCGACATTGCGGCCGGCCTTCCACAGGCGAACGTCCAGGTGCGCCGGGCGGTCGCCGATGGTCGGGATCTTGTAGGTCGAGGGCGCGTGGGTCCGCAGGCGGCCTTGGGCGTCGTAGACCAGCTCCTCGGTCGTCAGCCAGCCCATGCCCTGGATGAAGCCGCCCTCGATCTGGCCAAGGTCGATCGCCGGGTTCAGCGACTTGCCGACGTCGTGCAGAATGTCGGCGCGGGTGACCTTCATCTCGCCGGTCAGGGTGTCGATCAGCACCTCGCTGCAGGCCGCGCCGTAGGCGAAGTAGTAGAACGGCCGGCCCGTGTGCGTCGCGCGGTCATAGTGGATCTTGGGCGTGGCGTAGAAGCCGGTCGCCGACAGCGACACCCGCGCCAGATAGGCCTGGCGCGCGAACCAGCCGAACTCGAACGTCTCCACGCCGACACGAAGGCCATCTGGCGTGAAGGCGATATCGTGTGGCGCGACGCCCCACTTCGCGGCGGCGAACGCCACGAGCCGCGCCTTGATGGTCTCGGCCGCGTTCAGGGCCGCCATGCCGTTCAGGTCCGCGCCCGACGAGGCGGCGGTCGCCGAGGTGTTGGGCACCTTGTCGGTGACGGTCGCGGTGATCTTCACGCGGCCGATCTCGACCTGGAAGGCGTTGGCGACGATCTGCGCGACCTTGATGTTCAGCCCCTGCCCCATCTCGGTCCCGCCGTGGTTCAGCATGATCGAGCCGTCGGCATAGAGGTGGATCAGCGCCCCGGCCTGGTTCAGGTGGGTCGTGGTGAACGAGATGCCGAACTTCACGGGCGTCAGGGCGATGCCCTTCTTCAGCACCGGGCTGGTCCGATTGAACGCCTCGATCTCGCGACGGCGGTCCTCGTAGGCGCAGGAGGCCGAGAGCTCGTCGATCAGCTGCGGCGCGACATTGTCTTCCACCACCTGGTGGTAAGGCGTGAGGTTGCGCCCCTCGCCGCCATAGAGGTTGCGACGGCGCACCTCCAGCGGGTCGATCCCGATCTCGGCGGCGACCGCGTCCATCACCCGCTCGATGGCCAGCATCCCTTGCGGTCCGCCAAAGCCCCGGAAGGCGGTGTTGGACACAGTGTGGGTCTTGAACCGGTGCGACAGGATCTCGACCGCCGGCAGGAAGTAGGCGTTGTCGGCGTGGAACATCGCCCGGTCGTTGATCGCCATGGACAGGTCGGTCGTCGCGCCACAGCGCGAGGCCAGCTCCAGCGCCAGACCCGTCAGCCGACCCTCGTCGTCGAAACCGACGTCATAGGCGACCTCGAAGTCATGCCGCTTGCCGGTCATGACCATGTCCTCGTCGCGGTCCGGCCGGCACTTGGCGGCGCGGCCGGTCTTCACCGCGACCAGGGCGGCGGCGGCGGCGAACAGCGAGGCTTGCGTCTCCTTGCCGCCGAAACCGCCGCCCATGCGGCGCACCTCGACGGTGACGGCGGTGTGTGGGCGATCCAGCACGCGCGCCACCAGATGCTGCACCTCGCTGGGATGCTGGGTCGACGACCAGATATGGACATCGCCCCCTTCGCCCGGCGTCGCCAGCGCCACCTGGCCTTCGAGATAGAAGTGGTCCTGACCGCCGATCGCGAACCGGCCCTGGACGCGGCGCGGCGCCGTCGCCAGCGCGGCCCGGGCGTCGCCCCGCGTCATGCGCTGGCTGGCCTCGATCTTCAGGTCCATCTCGCGCGCGGCGGCGATGTTGACGGCGACGGGCAGGTCTTCGTAGTCGACGACGGCCTTGCCGACGGCGGCGCGAGCGGCGGCGATCGAGGCGGCGGCCACGGCGAACAGGCTCTGGCCGACACAATAAACCTCGCCATCAGCGAACAGCTTGTCGTCGTGAAGGACCGGACTGACGTCGTTCTCGCCGGGAATGTCCTCGGCCGACAGCACCAGCACCACGCCTGGCGCGGCGCGGACGGCCGACAGGTCCATCCTGGTGATCCTGGCGTGCGCCTTGGCGCTCATACCGAAGGCCACGTGCAACAGGCCGGCCGGCTCGGGCATGTCGTCGATATAGATCGCCGAGCCCGCGACGTGGCGCGCCGCGCTGTCATGTGGCAACGGCGCGGAGACGCCTTGAAAGGCAGCGGCCTGAACGGGGGCGCTGGCGGCGGAATCAGCCATGCGCGCTCTCCGGAACCACGCGGGTTTCCGCAGTTGTGTCCTGGCTCTCCAGGAACACCTTGCGCAGCATGTTCCTGGCGGTCAGCGATCGGTAGGCGGCGGAGGCGCGCATGTCGCTCATCGGCGCGTAGTCGGTGTCGAGCGCGGCCATCGCCGCCTCGACCGTCGCCTCGGTCCAGGGCTGACCGATCAGCGCCGCTTCGCAGGCCTTGGCCCGCTTCGGCGTGCCGGCCATGCCACCGAAGGCGATGCGGGCGTCGACGACCACGCCGCCCTCGACCGCCAGCGAGAAGGCTCCGCACACCGCTGATATGTCCTGATCGAAGCGCTTCGACAGCTTGAAGACCTTGAAGATCCGGCCGGCGTCCAGCTTCGGCGTGATCACCGCCTCGACGAACTCGCCGGGCCGGCGGTCCTGCTTGCCGTAGTCGAGGAAGAAGTCTTCCAGCGCCAGCTCGCGCCGCTCGCCGCCCCGGCGCAGCACCAGGGTCGCCCCCGCCGCGATCAGCGCCGGCGGCATGTCGCCGATCGGCGAGCCGTTGGCGATGTTGCCGCCGATCGTGCCGCTGTTGCGCACCTGGGTGGAGCCCAGCCGCCGCATCATGACGGCGAGGTCCGGATAGAGCTTGGCCACCGCCTCGATCGCGTCGACATAGCGGACGCCGGCGCCGATACGCAGGCCTTCGGCGGTAGCCTGCAGCCCCTTCAGTTCAGCGACCTCGGACACGCTGATCAGGGTCGGCAGCGGACGCCGCTGCTTGGTGACCCACAGGCCGACATCGGTCGCGCCGGCCACGATCGTCGCGTCGGGATGTTCCAGATAGGCCTGAGCAAGTTCATCGACGGTGCGCGGCGACAGCCACGTGCGGGTGACGCCGTGGATTTCGTCCTCATAGCTGAGGCTCAGCATCGTCTCGTCGCGCACGGCCGACAGATCGACCTGTGGCGCCGCCTCCGCCTCCACGCCCTTGGCCACCTCAAGGATCGGGCCATAGCCGGTGCAGCGGCACTGGTTCCCAGCCAGCACCTCGCCGACCGGCGCGGCCGCGCCCTTGGCCGCGATCGCGCGACCGTACAGCGACATGACGATGCCCGGCGTGCAGAAGCCGCACTGCGAGCCGTGCTTGTCGACCATCGCCTGCTGCACCGGATGCAGCGCGCCCCCTTTGGCCAGGCTCTCGACCGTCAGCAGCGCCTTGCCGTGCAGCATGGGCAGGAACTGGATGCAGCTATTGACCGCACGCCAGGCCACGGCCTCGCCGTCCGCCTCGCCCACCAGCACGGTGCAAGACCCACAGTCGCCCTCGGCGCAGCCCTCCTTGGTCCCGGTCCGGCGCATTGGCCCGCGCAGGTGCTCCAGCAGGGTCGTCGTCGGGTTCGCCCCACGGACTTCTCGGACCTCACCGTCCAGCAGAAAGCGGATCGTCTCGCCCATCAGCTGCCCCGGTAGGTGGAATAGCCGTACGGCGAAACCAGCAGCGGCACGTGCCAGTGCTGGTCGACGTTCGAGACGGCGAAATCGATGACCACCACGTCCAGGAACGGCGGGGCGGTGACCGGCAGGCCGGACGCCGCGAAATGCGCGCCGATCGCGAATTCCAGGCGATAGGCGCCGACCTCCAGGTCCTCGCCGGCGACAAGCCGCGCACGACCGTCGGCGTCCGTGCGGTATTCCGCCAGCAGCGAGACGTGCGAACCCTCGCGCCGCGACACCCGAACCGTCACGCCGGCCGCCGGCTTTCCGGCCGCCTGGTCGAGGATGTGTGTCGTCAGTCCGCTCATGCTCCGCCCTCGGATCTCATTGCCGAGTCGATGCTCGGTCGCTCCGGCGCCCTGTCCAGCACCATGCCCCTCGAGGCGGCGCGGGAAGGAACAGCGCCGAGGAACGGGGCGGCGGGCGCCCGAAGCAGAGGCACTATATAATAGAATTATTACTTATCGCAGGGATTTGGCGCGCCCCTTTTCGCTAACGTCATCATCGCACGCGACGCCAAAGGCGCGCGCAGGGTTGGAAAACCGGGCCATCCCCGGTAGCTAGACCCCTATAGCTTGACCCGTGACGGCTCGCGACAGAGACGGGCCGCGCCGCGTGCGCGCAGATGCTTCAAGAGGGACACCGATGGACGAGGATTTCCGTAAGGCGGCGCTGGATTACCACCGTCTGCCGCGGCCCGGGAAACTGGCCATCGAGGCCACCAAGCGGATGGCCACCCAGCGCGACCTGGGCCTGGCCTATTCCCCCGGTGTCGCCGCGCCTTGCGAAGCCATCGCCGCCGATCCTGACAAGGCCCGCGACTACACCGCGCGCGGCAATCTGGTGGCCGTGATCTCCAACGGCACCGCCGTGCTGGGCCTGGGCAATATCGGCCCGCTGGCCAGCAAGCCGGTGATGGAGGGCAAGGCCGTCCTGTTCAAGAAGTTCGCCGGCATCGACGTCTTCGATATCGAGGTCGACGCCAACGACCCCGACCGCTTCATCGAAGTGGTGGCGGCGCTGGAGCCCACCTTCGGCGGCATCAATCTCGAGGACATCAAGGCCCCCGAGTGCTTCATCATCGAGCGCACCCTGCGCGAGCGGATGAACATCCCGGTCTTCCACGACGACCAGCACGGCACCGCCATCGTCTGCGCCGCGGCCGTCCGCAACGCCCTGCTGGTCCAGGGCAAGAGCCTCAAGGACGTCAAGCTGGTCACCTCGGGCGCCGGCGCGGCGGCCCTGGCCTGCGTCGACCTGCTGGTCTCGATGGGCCTGCCGGTCGAGAACGTCACCCTGACCGACATCAAGGGCGTCGTGTACGCCGGTCGCGACGACGACATGCTCGACAACATGGCCCGCTATGCGCGCCAGACAGACGCTCGCACCCTGTCGGAGGTCATCGCCGGCGCCGACATCTTCCTGGGCCTGTCGGCTCCGCGGGTGTTCAAGGCCGAGTGGCTGCCGCTGCTGGCGCCGAACCCGCTGATCCTCGCCATGGCCAACCCGGAGCCGGAGATCCTGCCCGAGCTGGTCTATGCCGCCCGTCCCGACGCCATCATGGCCACCGGCCGCAGCGACTACGCCAATCAGGTCAACAACGTCCTCTGCTTCCCCTTCATCTTCCGGGGCGCCCTGGACGTCGGGGCCAGCGAGATCAACGAGGCGATGAAGGTCGCGGCCGTCGAGGCGATCGCCGAACTGGCCCGCGCCGAGGCCTCCGAAGTCGTCGCCTCGGCCTATGGCGGCGTCGCCCCGGTGTTCGGCGCGCAATACATCATTCCCAAGCCGTTCGACCCGCGCCTGATCCTGCAGATCGCGCCGGCCGTCGCCAAGGCGGCCATGGACAGCGGCGTGGCCACCCGGCCGATCACCGACTTCGACGCCTACCAGGCGGAGTTGGAGCTCTTCGTCTACCGCTCGGGCCAGCTGATGCGCCCGGTGTTCGAGCGCGCGCGCAAGGCCCCGGTCAAGGTGGCCTATGCCGAGGGCGAGGACGAACGCGTGCTGCGCGCCGTCCAGACCGTCGTCGATGAAGGCCTGGCCCATCCCGTGCTGGTCGGCCGTCGCGAAGTGATCAAGGCCAAGGTCGCCGAGATGGGCCTGCGCCTGGACCTGGGCGGTAAGGTCGAGATCGTCGACCCCTATACCGACAAGGACCTGTTCGGGCCGCTGGTCGCCGACTATCAGAAGCTGGTGGGTCGCCGCGGCGTGCCGCCGACCGCCGCCGAGCGTCGCGTCGAGGGCCGTCGCACCGTGGCCGCCTCGATGCTGCTGTCGTCGGGCTATGTCGAGGCCGCCCTGGTCGGCGGCAGCGGCGACTGGTGGCAGCACATGACCTACGCCCTGCCGATCATCCCGCGCCGGGAGAGCGTCAGCCGGGTCTACGCCCTGTCGACCCTGATCCTCGACAACGGCACGCTGTTCTTCTGCGACACCCACGTGAACGTCGACCCGACCGCCGAACAGGTCGCCGAGTGCACCCAGCTGGCCGCCGAGGCCGTGCGGCGTTTCGGTCTGACGCCCAAGGCCGCCCTGCTCTCGCACTCCTCGTTCGGCGCCAGCAATTCGCCGACCGCCCGCAAGATGCGCGAGGCCCTGGCGATCCTGCGCGAGCAGGCGCCGGAGCTCGAGGTCGACGGCGAGATGCACGCCGACGCCGCCCTCAGCCAGCACCTGCGCGAGCGCATGGTCGCCGACAGCCCGCTGAAAGGCTCGGCCAACCTGTTGGTCATGCCGACGCTCGACGCGGCCAATATCGCCCTGACCCTGCTCAGCGCCGCCACGGAGTCCCTGCTGGTCGGCCCGATCCTGCTGGGCATGAGCAAGCCGCTGCACGTGCTGGTGCCCAGTGTCACGGCGCGCGGCATCGTCAACCTGACGGCGCTGAGCGTGAACCAGGCGGCTTCGGAACGGGCGCTTTAGGGGACCTGACGGTCAGCCTCGCCCCCATCCAGAATGTTGAAAGGCCGCCCCATGCCGGGCGGCCTTTTTCATCGCCGGGTGGCCCGAGCCGGCCCGCCGGGAGCGCCAAAGCGGCCACCGGTAAAGCTTGTCCAGACGCCGAAAGGCCCCGTCCGACGTTCGCACGTCGGCGGGGCCCCTCAAAGTCTCTGAAAAGGCCCTCCGTCCGGGCGGCCTTTTCGAATTCGCACCCTTAGAGGATGCGCAGGTTGCCGGCCGAGGTCTTGCCCGAGCGGCGGTCCTGTTCAAGCTCGTAACCGACTTGCTGGCCTTCGTTCAGGCCGCGCAGGCCGGCGCGTTCCACGGCCGAGATGTGCACGAAAATGTCGCCACCGCCGTTGTCCGGCTGGATGAAGCCAAAGCCCTTGGTGGTGTTGAACCACTTCACGACGCCCGTGCCGGCTTCACCGCCGCCACCGCCACCACCACCGTAGCCGCCGCCACGCGGGGCGTCGAAGCTGCGCGGCGGACGAGCGCCACCGGGGCCACCGCGGGCGCCGCCACCGGCCGGCACGGCGCCTTGGCCCGTGACGCGCAGGTTGCCGGCCGAGGTCTTGCCCGAGCGACGATCTTCTTCCAGCTCGTAATTGACCAGGTCACCTTCATTCAGGCCAGCCAGGCCCGAACGTTCAACCGCGGCGATGTGGACGAACACGTCCTGGCCGCCGTCCTCGGGCTGAATGAAACCAAAGCCCTTGGCCGGGTTGAACCACTTAACGACACCGTTCGCCATATTATCCTCAAACACCTCAATCGACGGGCTGATAGTCGGCCCGCGTCCTTCCAACGGAAGTCATGACGCAAAACCGCGCCATGCGCTATGGGCTTTGAACGGAGAAAATCGGCTGTAAGGCGGCCAAGGCCATAAAAATTCGCGCTTCCGGCTTCGAGCGTTGCCGGAATGCCACTCTGGATTGCACGCGGAGGTACAAAAAAGCCCTGACCGCGCGCGGACAGGGTGGGTGTTACGGTCTAGGGCCTTGGGTGCGGGGACAGGATTTGAACCTGTGACCTTCAGGTTATGAGCCTGACGAGCTACCGGGCTGCTCCACCCCGCGTCAGGGTGTTGTTGAGATTGTGATGCAGGGTTTTTTGGACTTGGTTTGATTGATATCCTTTTGGCGGACCTGGCGGCGACCTACTCTCCCGCGCCTTGAGACGAAGTACCATTGGCCCAGGGGGACTTAACGACCGAGTTCGGAATGGGATCGGGTGGGGAACCCCCGGCAAAGCCACCAGGTCAGCGAAAAGGATATCGCTCAGCCTTTTGAGGGGCTGAGGATTGTGAAGAAGACATCAGTGTCTGAAGTAGAGCCATGCGTTATGCATGGGTTTGACTGAAGAACGATCAAGCCTATCGAGCTATTAGTACCGGTAAGCTCCATGCGTCGCCGCACTTCCACACCCGGCCTATCAACGTGGTGGTCTTCCACGGCTCTCAGCGAGACCTTGTTTTGAGGTTAGTTTCCCGCTTAGATGCTTTCAGCGGTTATCTATTCCACACTTAGCTACCCTGCTGCACAGCTGGCGCCATGACAGGTCCACCAGAGGTGTGTCCATCCCGGTCCTCTCGTACTAGGGACAGATCCTCTCAAGTCTCGTACACCCACGGCAGATAGGGACCAAACTGTCTCACGACGTTCTGAACCCAGCTCACGTACCACTTTAATCGGCGAACAGCCGAACCCTTGGGACCTGCTCCAGCCCCAGGATGTGATGAGCCGACATCGAGGTGCCAAACTTTGCCGTCGATATGGACTCTGGGCAAAATCAGCCTGTTATCCCTAGAGTACCTTTTATTCGTTGAGCGATGGCCCTTCCACGCAGGACCACCGGATCACTATGGCCGACTTTCGTCTCTGCTCGACTTGTCAGTCTCGCAGTCAGGCGGGCTTATGCCATTGCACTCGACGACCGATTTCCGACCGGTCTGAGCCCACCATCGCGCGCCTCCGTTACACTTTGGGAGGCGACCGCCCCAGTCAAACTGCCCGCCACGCCATGTCCCGGACCCGGATAACGGGCCGCGGTTAGACGTCAGCAACAATAAGGGTGGTATTTCAAGGATGGCTCCACCGGAACTGGCGCCCCGGTTTCATAGCCTCCCACCTATCCTACACATGTTGCTGCTAACGCCAAGGCGAAGCTGCAGTAAAGGTTCATAGGGTCTTTCCGTCTGACCGCGGGAACCCCGCATCTTCACGGGGAATTCAATTTCGCTGAGCCTGTGCTGGAGACAGTGGGGAAGTCGTTACGCCATTCGTGCAGGTCGGAACTTACCCGACAAGGAATTTCGCTACCTTAGGACCGTTATAGTTACGGCCGCCGTTTACCTGGGCTTCAATTCAGAGCTTGCACCCCTCCTTTTAACCTTCAGGCACCGGGCAGGCGTCAGACCCTATACGTCGCCTTGCGGCTTCGCAGAGCCCTGTGTTTTTGATAAACAGTCGCTACCCCCTGGCTTGTGCCACTCTCATCTGGTTGCCCAAAAGAGAGTCACGCTTATCCCGAAGTTACGCGTGCAATTTGCCGAGTTCCTTCAGCACAGTTCTCTCAAGCGCCTTGGTATACTCTACCTGCCCACCTGTGTCGGTTTCGGGTACGGTCTCCGTTGGAGTTATTTCCAGGGACCTGTTCACTGCCGGGAGCAATCCAATAAGCCCCGACAATTTACCAGATCCGTCACTTCCAACTGGTTCAGGAATATTCACCTGATTCCCATCGACTACGCCTTTCGGCCTCGCCTTAGGGGCCGACTAACCCTGCGCAGATTAGCTTTACGCAGGAACCCTTGGGCTTTCGGCGAGAGGGTCTCTCACCCTCTTTATCGCTACTCATGTCAGCATTCTCACTTCCGATACCTCCAGCAAGGCTCACGCCTCACCTTCATCGGCTTACGGAACGCTCCGCTACCGCGTGCACAGAGTGCACACCCATACCTTCGGCGACTGGCTTGAGCCCCGTTACATTTTCCGCGCAGGTTCGCTTGACCAGTGAGCTGTTACGCTTTCTTTAAATGATGGCTGCTTCTAAGCCAACATCCTGGTTGTCAAAGCAAACCCACATCGTTTCCCACTTAGCCAGTACTTGGGGGCCTTAGATGATGGTTAGGGTTGTTTCCCTTTTCACGACGGACGTTAGCACCCGCCGTGTGTCTCCCGGATAGTTCTCTTGGGTATTCGGAGTTTGGTTAGAATTGGTACAGCTCGCGCCGCCCGCATCCATCCAGTGCTCTACCCCCCAAGGAATACGTCCGAGGCACTACCTAAATAGTTTTCGCGGAGAACCAGCTATGTCCAGGTTTGATTGGCCTTTCACCCCTATCCACAAGTCATCCGAGAATTTTTCAACATTCACCGGTTCGGTCCTCCAGTAAGTGTTACCTTACCTTCAACCTGCTCATGGATAGATCACCTGGTTTCGGGTCGTCATGCGACGTACTT
>CBDIPU010000006.1:0-102500 GCA_965283765.1 Caulobacteraceae bacterium | reverse complement strand
CATTCACGCGGCATGGCTGCGTCAGGCTTTCGCCCATTGCGCAAGATTCCCCACTGCTGCCTCCCGTAGGAGTTTGGGCCGTGTCTCAGTCCCAATGTGGCTGATCATCCTCTCAGACCAGCTACTGATCGTCGCCTTGGTGGGCCTTTACCCCACCAACTAGCTAATCAGACGCGGGCCGCTCTAATGGCGATAAATCTTTCCCCCGAAGGGCTTATCCGGTATTAGCTCAAGTTTCCCTGAGTTGTTCCGAACCAAAAGGCACGTTCCCACGTGTTACTCACCCGTCCGCCACTAATCCCGAAGGATCCGTTCGACTTGCATGTGTTAGGCCTGCCGCCAGCGTTCGCTCTGAGCCAGGATCAAACTCTCAGGTTGAGTTGACATTGACATCAGACTTCCAATCCCGGGGAAAACCCAGGATCAGGTATCTGGTTTGCATAGTATCTTGACGAGTTCCCATCACACAGTGACCAGCCCGAAAGCCAGCCACCATATTAATGGTGTCTTCAAGAGACCGCATTTGTCAGCGTCGAAGGTTACCTCGAAGGGTAACCGCCAGAGCGCCGCCGCCTGCGTTTCTCTTTCCAAATCAACAATGTCAAAGACCCGAACCGCCTCTCAGCGGCCCCACCGTTTAGCGCCCGGTGTCGGCGGAGGCGGCTATCTAGCGAACCTCGAATTCCGTGTCAAATCGTTTTTTTCAAAACTTTCCGACAAACCCGCCAACCAACCCGGAGGTCCTCGGCAGAGCCGGCAGCTTCTAAAGAAACCACCAAATCCAGTCAAGCTATTTCTCGAAGAAAACTTCGAAGCCTTACCGGCCGAAATACTCAAAAGCCCCGAAGAACTCCTTAGCATTTCTTGGAGGGCGGCTTCTAACGAAGCAGAACTCCTAGGTCAACCACCCTTTTTACTTTTGTTTTCTTGGAGGCCAGAGCCACTTCAGAGCGCAAAAGCTGACCGAGGCGCGCCGCATGGGAGCGCCGTAAGTCAGAAGAGATTTCGATTGAGGCTGCGGAACTTAACGATCCGCTTTCAGAAACGCAAGCCCGAAAGGCCAAGGTTTCGTCCGGCGGGCCGCGACCCCGAAGCGAGGGGCGGCTTCTAGAGCCCCCTTCCCGGCCCCGCAAGCACGGAATTGCGGATTCATCCCCAGACGCGCCCATTCCCTGTGCATGAACGACGTCATCCAGGCTTGCGCGCCGGCCAAGCCTCGCTCAGAAGGCTGAGCACTCTTATAGAGCGCGCCCGCACGGACACGCCCGCCACGCTTCCCATGTAAAAGGTCACCGGCGTCCATGTTGTCCCAGAAGGCCCGCTACGCCCTGCGCGCGATGATCGAACTGGCCCGCGCGAACACCCAGGTGACCGCCGGCGAACTGGCCGATCGCGCCGACGCCCCGCGTAAGTTCCTGGAAGCCATTCTCCTGTCGCTCGCGCGCGAGGGCCTGGTGATCAGCCGACGCGGCAAGTTCGGCGGCTATGTGCTGGGTCGTCCGGCCGAGGAAATCAGCTTCGCGGAGATCATCCGCCTGGTCGACGGCCCCCTGGCCCTGACCCCTTGCGTCAGCCGCACCGCCTTCCGCCGTTGCGAGGACTGCCGGGATCTCGCGACCTGCGCGCTGCGCGAAGCCTTGCTGCGGGCCCGCGACGCCACGGCCGCGGTGCTCGAAGGCTACAGTGTCGCCGACGCCGCCCAGGGCGCGGGGGCCGAACTGATCGAGGGCTGATCCCCCTCTCTATATAGAGGCTCGATATACAGAGGCTCGGAGCCGCGGATCCTGCCGCGCGCCGGCGGCCGGATCCGCGCCCTGTAGCGAGCACGGCCCGTTAGAGTCGCGCGCCGTATCAACCCGCGGCGATATAGGCCTTCAGACCCTCGGCCTCGGCCTGGGCCTCGTTGATCTTGTACTTCACCAGGTCGCCGATCGAGACGATCCCGGCCAGACGCCCGCCCTTGACCACCGGCAGGTGGCGGATGCGGCGGTCGGTCATGCGCTCGAGCAGGGCGTCGATCGTCTCGTCCGGCTGGGCGAACACCACGCTGGTGCTCATGCAGGCGCTGATCGGCTTGGTCAGCGCGCTGGCGCCTTCCTTGGCGATGGCCCGGACGATGTCGCGTTCGGAGAGGATTCCGATCACCGCCTCCTCGCCGTCGACCACCACCATGGCCCCGACACGTCTTGTATGAAGCAAGGCGGCCGCCGCGCCGATGGTCTCCTGTGGGGAGGCCGTGAACACGAGATCACCCTTGTCTTTCAGGATCTGAGAAACCAGCACCGCGCTTCTCCCTTATGGTTCTTAGGGAACAAGGGTCTCGCAAAGAGACCGTGCAATCAATCAGTTTCGGGCGTTCGTGGCTTAACGCCGGCCCAGCGTGCGAACGGACCGATCAACAGCACGCCGACGACGAAGCCCACGAGGTGCGCCTCCCAGGCCACCGCGCCGCTCCCCATGGTCAGCAGGCCGCCCGCCACGGCCATCACCAGATTGACGATCAGCCAGCCCAGACCCAGCGAGATGACGCGGGGACCCAGGACCGGTCCGACTCGTCCCTCGTAGTCCATGGTCCGGGCGGCCGCGCCCATCAGGGCCGAGACGGCCCCGGACGCGCCGATCACCGCATTGGCGCTGTCCGGATGGATGGCCGCGTAGCCGACGCCCGAGAGCGCGCCGCTGACCAGATAGAAGAGGCAGAAGATTCCCCCTCCCCTGCCGTTTAGTCCCAGCAGCCGGGCCACGGGAGCACCAAAGGCCAGGGCGAAGGCGCTATTCATCAGGGCGTGAACCCAGCCGCCATGCACGAACATCATGGTCACGGGCCCCGTCCAGACGCCGTTCCAGAAGTCCCGCGGGACCAGGGCCAAGGACTCGACGGTCGCGTCGCTGGCGCGCGACAACAGGATGTGCGGGACCAGGATCGAAGCCGCCGCCAGCAGGGCGGGCCAGGGCGCGTTGAAGATCGGCTCGGAACGCTGCTCGCTCATGACATCTATCTAGGGCGTCTCGCGACGATTCGAACCACCGCCCATCGTCCCGGCGCGCGCTTAACCATTTTTTCTCGACCTAGGGCCTACACGTCGATCTGTACCTTTTTGGCACGGGTGTTGCTTGCCGCGCCGTGTCGACAGTTCGCGGAGCCTTTCATGGCCTGGCATCGGAAAAAGAACATGAGCGTCGCGACGGCCACCGCCGTCGTCTTCACGCTGTGCATCCCCACGCTAGGTTTCGGCGGCGTCGCCGCGGCGCAGTCGATGTCGACCAACTCGGCCTCGTTCAACGCCGGCTATGGCCGCAGCTCGGGCCAGGAAAACCGCATGGTCGAGTATTCGACCCGCGACGCCAACGGCAACCGGGTAATCGTCGACGGCGTCATGCTGACCGGCTCGGACCAGAGCGTGTTCTCATCGAGCCGCTCGTCCGGCTCGCTGGACGCCTATTCGGGCGTCGGCGGCGTGGGCGGTTATGCCGGCTCGACCGCGATCGGCAACAACCTGACGGTCATCACCCAGGGCAACAACAACACGGTCATCGTCAATTCCAGTCAGGTGAACAACGGCAACGTCACCGCGGGCTCGAATGTGGTGAAGGCGGGAACTCCGCAATGAGCTTCAAACGCACGGGTCTCGTCCTGGCCCTGATGGGCGCGACGGCCCTGGCCGGCTGCGGCGGCGTGCCCGTGGCCTCGACGGCCGGCAACTACGCCAAGCCCATCGGCAGCGCGCCGGTCACGGCCAACCCCACCGACTATTCGGCCGCCCTGGTCTGCCTGAACCAGTACGCCCGCGCCAATCATGTGGCCGCTCCGCGCATCGCGATCGGCCGCATCGCCGACTACACCGGCAAGGAAGAGTCCGACGGCTCGGGCCGCAAGGTGACGCAGGGTGCTTCCCTGATGGCCTTCTCGGCTTTCGCCAAGGCCGGCATGCCCATGGTTGAGCGTTTCGACACCTCGGTGTCGGAGTTCGAGCTGAAATACGCCAACAACAAGCTGATCTCGGACCGTCCCAACCCCGCGCCCGACGCGCCGGCGGACTATCGCAAGATCATCGCCGGCCAGGTGCCCGGCTCCGACTTCTACGTGGTCGGCGGCATCACCGAGCTGAACTACAATATCCGCTCGGCGGGGGTGGACGCCTATGTCGGCGACAAGGCGACCGACGGCCTGAAGGGCAACTTCAAGCGCCGCGTCTTCATCATGAACGTCGCGATGGACCTGCGCCTGGTGAACACCCGCACGCTCGAGGTGGTGGATGTCATCTCGTACCAGAAGCAGGTCGTCGGCCGCGAAGTCAGCGCCGGCATCTTCGACCTGCTGGGCGGCACCCTCGTCGACATCTCGGGCGGCCGCGGGGCGCTGGAGCCCATGCAACTCGCCGTGCGCGCCCTGATCGAGCGCGCCGCCGTCGAGATGAGCGCCAACCTCTACGGCATGCCCGGCCCGCAAAGCTGCCTGCGTTACGATCCGTTCGGCGACGCCACGGTCGGCCAGACCGGCGCCTTCACTCCGGCCTACGACAACCTGGGAACGAACAATGCGCAAACCCGCGATGACCCGTCTCGCTGGAACGCTAAGCGTGATCCCGATATTCGCGATTCTAGGCGCGGTCGTTACTAGCCAGCCCGCCCACGCCCAGACGACCTCGCCGAGCCCGGTTCTCAACAACCAGATCAATCTCGGCGAGCTGTTCTCGGAGCAGTCCCTCAACGTCCAGACGGTGTCGGAGGGCGTCACTGCCAGCACGACGGCCCAGGCCAACGGCGTCTCGATCGGCGTGACCAATGCCGATGCATCGGCGACCTCGACTCAGGAGAACCAGGGCAAGATCTACGCCCACGGCGTGGTGGATGTCGGCGCCGACGCCGGCGCGGCCTCGGCCGTGCGCACCACGGCGGTCGGCAATTCCGGCGCCCTCTCCGCTTCCAACGGCACAGTCTCGGCCCGCGTCGTCCAGGTCAATTCCAACGCGGTCACCGCGCGCGGCCAGGTCGAGGCGGCCGACGCCTCGGCCAAGGACCTGACCGTCTCGACCCTGGCCATGGGCAACAGCCAGGGCGTCAATCTGGACAACGGCTCGGCCGGGGTGCGGATCAGCCAGTCGACAACGGCCAATGTGCTGGCCGACGGCGGCGCGATGGTCGGCTACGTCTCGGGGACCAGCGCGGTCACCGCGACCACCGCCGGCAACAACATCAATATCAGCGGCGGCAATCAGTCGGCCGTCCGCGCCATCACCGACCAGGCCAATACGGCCGACGTCACCCAGGCCAGCAAGTTCACCGCCTACGGCAACAGCTACCTGTCGGCGACGGTGGCCACGGCCACCGGCAACAACCTGGCGGTCCAGAACGAGGGCCCTCTGGCGGACGTCACGTCCAATCAATGGAACACCTCGTACGTGCGCGGCCAGGCGCAGGGGACCTCGTATCTGTTCGGCGCGGCCCAGACGAGCGCCTACGCCGCCGGCAATTCCTCGCAGGTCAACAATGTCGGCGCGGACCTTACCCTGGACAACCTGCAGACCAACACCGGCGGCGGCGTCGAGGCGATCGCCAGCTTCGAGGGCCAGGACGGCTACGATACGGTGACCAGCGCCACGGCGATGGGCAATGCGGTGACCGGCTACGCCTGCTCGAAGTGCAACGGTCGCATGACGGTGACCAACAACCAGACCAACAGCGCCGACATCGGCGCCAGTTCCAGCACCACGATCAATTCAGGCCGCCAGGTGACGGGCGTCTCGACCGCCATCGGCAACAACGCCAGCTTCAACGTGACCTCGCCAGGATACTAGGTCGAGCGTCTTGGGCGGGGCGCATGCGCCCCGCCCAGCGACAGGCCTTACGGCTTCGCGGCGCGATGCAGCCTGTGCATGTCGTCGCGCCGCATGCCGCCAATCGTCGCGGCGACGCTGGCGGCGAAGGCGCTGGTGAGGGCGCCGATCCCCAGGAACAGCGAGATCTGCGCGCCGATCTGCCCGGCTCGGATCACTTCAACCGGCGAAAGTTCGCCGACCGGTGCGACCGGGGCCTGAGCCGTCAACGCGCCCAGCACGAGGAGCCCGACGATACTGGCCGCCCAGGCCAGCAGACCGTGGGCTGTGTCGCGGAAATAGGTCTCGTGATCATGGACGTGCAGCCACTTGGTGCGCAGACGCCCGGTCAGATAGCCGCCCATCATGCTCGCCGCGACCTGGCAGGCGACAAACACCGCGCCGATCGCCGGGGTGAAATCGCGCGCCTCCAGGCCCGCGGGCCAGCGCGGCGACATCTTCAGCCCAAGGCCCGCGCCCAACGAGACCAGAACGAAGAGCAGCGCGATCGTCGCCGCGGCGCCGGCCAAGATCGCATCCCAGCTGACGGCCGACTGGTGCTCGTCGGCGATATCGGCTGTCGAAAGTTCGGCTCCGTAAGCCATGGCGGCAATCCTCCGGCTCAGAAGTGATGGGTGCAGAAGGCCAGGAGGAGAATGATGGGGAGCGGAACCCCTAGCAGCATCAGAAGGATCGATCGCATCGCGCAAAGCCCCTTGCTCGGAATGATAGGGCGCTTCACGTCCATAGCCGCGCCTTGCTCGATGAACGACGCTGCCGAGCCGAGGGTTCCGGCGCGCATCGCGGCGCGTCCGAGGGCCAATGTCAGGTCCTAGCGCCGTCCAGCGTCGGCCCATCCGCCGGCTTCTCTCCGCGGCCATCGGACCAAAGGGCGATCTTCAGCAGCAGCTCGCGGGGGCTGATCGGCTTGCCGACGTGGTCGTCCATGCCGCTGGCGCGATAGAAGGCGATCTGCTCGGGCAGGACATTGGCGGTCAGGGCGATGATCGGGGTCAGGCCCGTCTCGCCCGGCATGGCGCGGATCGCCCGGGTGGCGGCCAGGCCGTCCATGCGCGGCATCTGCACGTCCATCAGCACGAGGTCATAGCCGCCGGAGGCCACGGCCTCGACCGCCGCGCAGCCGTCGGCGACGACGTCGACCGCGTGACCCATGGCGCGGACCAACGCGCCGATCAACTCGCGATTGGCCTCGTTGTCGTCGGCGACCAATAGGTTCAGCGGTCGCGACGGCGCTTCCGGGACCTCGGGCTCGCGGCTTTCGGGTGCGACGGCGATCGGCAGGTCCAGCACGCACCAGAAACGCGCGCCCTGGCCGGCGACGCTATCGACGCCGATCTGGCCGCCCATCAGCTCGACGATCTCCTTGCTGATCGCCAGACCCAGGCCCGTGCCGCCGAACTTGCGCGATACCTCGGGCCCCGCCTGGGCGAAGCGATCGAAAACGAAGTCCAGCATGGCCTCGGGCACGCCGACGCCAGTGTCGGAAACCGCCAGCTCCAGGCGGGCGAAGCCCGGCGCCGCGCCCTCGCGCCGCGCGGCGCTGAGCACCACCGAGCCGACCCGGGTGAACTTCACGGCGTTGCCCAGGAAGTTGACCAGCACGTGGCGCAGGCGATCACCGTCGCCCTCCAGCCACGCGGGGCAGGACGGATCGACATCGAGCTTGAGGTCCAGCCCCTTGGTCCCGGCCTGGGCTTCGAAGATGCCCGCCGTGGCGCCCAGCAGGGCGCGCAGTTCGAACGGCCGGGTTTCCAGACTGACCCGGCCGGCCTCCAGCTTCGAGAAGTCGAGGACATCGTTCAGGGTGTCCAGCAGAACGGTCCCCGCGTCGCGGATGCGCGCCAGGCGGCGGCGCTGCTCGGCGTCCAGCTTTGAGGCGTTCAGCAGGTCGGTAAAGCCCAGGATGCTGGTCAGCGGCGTGCGCAGTTCGTGGCTCATATTGGCCAGGAAATCCTGCCGCGCGGCCATGGCGGCCTCGGCCCGTTCGCGGGCCTCGGCCAGGGCGGACTGGGCCTCGACCTCCTCGGTGATATCAGTTTCGTTGGCCAGGATGCAGGGATCGCCCGTGACCGGATCGGGCGTGCGGCGGGCGGCCAGACCATGCCAACGCTCGCCGTGGGCGGTGATCACCCGATAGGCGCCCTCGATCGCCTCGCCGGCCAGGGCCGAGGCCCACAACGCGCCGCCGGCGTCGCCATTGGCGAAGATCTCGGCGAAACGGGTATTCTCGCGTGGATAGCTGGCCTGGGCGGCCGGGTTACCGAAGATACGAAAGCCGTCAGCGTCGTACAGCGAGACCAGAGCGCTGGTGTGGCGCAGGGCCTCTATGGCGCGATGCTCGTCGACCTCTGGCGCGACCCTGGAACCCTCGAACAGGAGCCCACTACAGCCGTCCGGCAGGAGGATGCGCGAGATCGTGGTCTGGACGGTGACCGGCAGGCCGTTCGGATAGAACGTCCAGCGCTCCTCGACGGCGCCGCCGCCTTCGATGCGCTTGGCGATGTTCTCCATGCGCATGCGCACGGCGGGGGACTGGTCGGAGAAGTCGCGCGCCAGAAGCTCGTCCAGCGAGGCCGCGCCTCACAGCGCGACCGCGGCGCGGTTGGCGTAGACCTTGCGCTTGCGGACGTCGTCGAACACCCAGACAGGCCGGCGCAGACCGTCGACGCCCAGGGCAAGACGCGCTGGAGCATCAGAAGCAGCAATGTCGTCCGCGTTCCACGTCAAGGCGAGTACTTGCGCTCCCTTAGGGCCAAGGTCTTAGCAAGCTCCCGCTTGGCGAGCGGTTAACGGGCGAATTTGTCGCACCCGCCGATCCGCGTTCCGTGACCTGGATCAACGCGAACCGAGCCGCGATTTTGACGTTTCCTCGGCGCGCGGCCTGCTATAGGGCCCAGACCTCCGCGACATACCGCCGCTTTAGTATTGAACGATCATGGCCTCCCCGACCCGCGCGCCTGTTCTCGCCCTCAAGGACGTTCGTCTCGCCGACGGCGCCAAGCCGCTGTTCGACGGCGTCGACCTGGCCCTGGAGCCGCGCGTGCGCGCCTGCCTGGTGGGTCGTAACGGCGCCGGCAAGTCCACCCTGCTGAAGATCCTGGCCGCTCAAGGCGTCGAGCCCGACAGCGGTGAGCGCTCCGTCCAGCCGGGCGCCAAGATCATCTTCGTCAGCCAGGAGCCGGAGATCACCGGCGACACCCTGCTGGACTACTGCACCGCCGGCGGCGCCGAGGACTACGAGGCTCAGGCGGCCCTGGCCGACTTCGGCCTGGATCCGGAGAAGAGCTCGCAAGGCCTGTCGGGCGGCGAGAAGCGCCGCGCCGCGCTGGCCAGGGCGTTCGCCGAGCAGCCCGACGTGCTGCTGCTGGACGAGCCGACCAACCACCTGGACATCTTCGCGATCCAGACCCTGGAAGAAGAGCTGGCCAGCTCCAAGTGCGCGGCCCTGATCGTCAGCCACGATCGCGCCTTCCTGAACCGCGTCACCCAGCGCACCTACTGGCTGGAGCACCGCAAGGTCCGCCGCCTGGACAAGGGCTTCGGCGAGTTCGAGATCTGGAGCGAGCAGGTGCTGGCGGCCGAGGCCGAGGAAGAGCGCCGCCTCAACAAGGTTTTGGAGCGCGAGAACGCCTGGCTGGCGCGGGGCGTCCAGGGGCGCCGGGCTCGCAACGAAGGTCGCCGCCGCGCCCTGATGGACTTGCGCGCCCAGAAGAAGGACCTGCAGGGCGACAAGCGCGGCTCGATGTACATGGCCGTCGAGAGCGCCGCGACGTCGGGCAAGAGGGTGATCGAGGCCAAGCACCTGACCAAGAAGTTCGGCGACCGGGTGATCGTCGAGGACTTCTCGACCCGCATCATGCGCGGTGACCGCGTGGCCCTGGTGGGTCCCAACGGCGCCGGCAAGACCACCCTGGTGCGCCTGCTGCTGGGCGAACTCGAACTCGACGCCGGCACGGTGCAGCTGGGCACCAACCTGGAGGTTTCCTACATCGACCAGGGCCGCATGGCGCTGTCGGACAAGATCACCCTTTGGGACTTCCTGACCCCCGGCGGCGGCGACTCCATCCTGGTGCGCGGCCAGCCCAAGCACGTGGCCGGCTACGCCAAGGACTTCCTGTTCACCGAGGCCCAGTTGCGTCAGCCGGTGACCAGCCTGTCGGGCGGCGAGCGCAACCGTCTGCTGCTGGCCCGGGCTCTGGCCAATCCCACCAACCTGATGGTGCTGGATGAGCCGACCAACGACCTGGATATGGACACGCTGGACCTGCTGGAGGACCTGCTGGCCGACTTCGACGGCACGTTGATCCTGGTGAGCCACGATCGCGATTTCATCGATCGCCTGGCCACCTCGACTATCGCCATGAACGGGCACGGCAAGGTCCTGGAGACCCCCGGCGGCTGGACCGACCTGATCGACCAGAGCCCCGACTTCTTCAAAGGAGCCCGTGGGGCCAGCATCGGCTCGTCGTTCACGCCGGTGGCCCGGACCACCAAGGCCGCGGCGCCCGCCGCGGTCGCCGCCGCGCCTCCGCCGAAGAAGACCGGCAAGCTGACCTTCAAGGACCAGCGCCGCCTCGAAGAATGCGAAGCCCTGATCGCCAAGAGCCCGGCGATCATCGCCGGCTTCGAGAAGATCCTGGCTGATCCGAACCTCTACAGCCGTGATCCGGCCGCCTTCGACAAAGCCACGAAGGCGCTCGACAAGGCCCGCGCCGACCTGGAGCAGGCCGAGCTGGAATGGCTGGAACTGGAAGAGAAAAAGGAAAACCTGGCCGGCTGATCCAGGTTCCGCGTCGCGCTGCGGACTGACGGCGGCGCCACCCCGAGAGCGCCGCCGACCTCTTGAATTGTGGGAGCGCCCATGCATTGTCAGCGACGCTCGCTCTCAATCTTGGGAATACAATCGCTTACGGTGTCGACGTCGCGAGGGCGTCCTGCGGCCAAACGACACATCCAGCGATAAGCCGGCAACCGGCCCCTGGGCGGGCGTATTGAATGGTGGCGTCGTCCCCAGGATCGCCTAGCGGTCACTTCCGGGGAGCGTGGTCGTCCAGGCGTTGTCTCCGAACCCGTTCGGCCGTCGACGCCCGATCGCGGGGTCCATTGGGGGAGACGGAAACGGCATGCCGCACAGGCTGGCCCAGCAGGAACCACGACGGCAGACGGCGCTGTTGCTGGGGCTCTCCGTCGCCATCGTCGCCAGCCTGGCGTTCAGCGACTATCTGAGCCGCTCCGTCCTGAGCGTCGCCGCCTTCTGGCCCGCCAACGCCCTGCTGGCCGCCGGCTTGCTCACCCTGGCCGGATCGCGGCGCGTGGCCCTGACCACGGTCTTCGTCATCTTCCACCTTGTCTTCGACCTGCTGGTCGGCGACAGCCTCGCGCGCGCCGCGCTCGACACCGGGGTCGATACGCTGGAGGCCCTGGCCGTCCAGGCGGTCTTCCTGCGGATATGGGGCGGCACGCCACGCATCCGCACCCTGCGCTCGCTGATCATGCTGCCGGCCGTCACCACCCCGATCGCCGCCGGGTTCGCCATTCTGTGCGCCGGGATGCTGGCGCTGGCCTTCGGCGAGCCCTTCTGGAGCGTCCTGGTCGACTGGTTCCTGCGCGGCGCCCTAGGTCTGGCGATCGCCCTGCCAGCGACCCTGGTCCTGATCGACGCCGAGCACCGTCGCTCGTTCCATCGGACCTGGCGCGAGCATCTGGCCCTGATGTTTGGCGTCGGCGCGATCACCCTGCTGTGCGCCCATCCGGCTTCGGGCCTGCCGCCGTTCCTGATCTTCCCGGTCGCCCTCATCGCCGCTTACCGCCTGGGCGCGCGCGGCGCGGCCATGGCCTCGCTGGTCGTGGCGGTGATTGTCCTGCCGATCGCGATGGCCGGCGCCTCCCCGCGCTTCAACGCGGTCCTTGGCCCCATCGCCCAGGCGCGGACCATCCAGGTGTTCATCCTGGTGCTGTTCTACACCTGCCTGGCGGCGGGTCTGGCCCTGGCCCAGCAGGACCGGCTCAAGCGGCTGCTGCTGCGCCGCGAGCAGCTAACCCGCGCCGCCCGGGCCCGAGCGCTGGCCGCCACCGAGGCCAAGACCGAGTTCCTGGCCACCATGAGCCACGAAATCCGCACGCCGCTGAACAGCGTGCTCGGGTTCGCCCAGTTGCTGGCCGCGCGCGACGACCTGCCGCCCGACGCCCGCCGGCAGGTCAATCTGATCGACAGCGCCGGCGCGGCCCTGCTCACCGTGGTCAATGACATCCTCGACTTCTCGCGGGTCGAGGCGGGCCAGATCGAGCTCCTGCCCCAGCCGACCTCGGCCGCCGGCCTGCTGCGCGACACCGTGGCGATCATGGCCCCCGAGGCCCGCGCCAAGGGCCTGACCCTGGACCTGGAGATCATCGATCCGGTCAAGGCCCTGCACGATCTGGACGCCGACCGCCTGCGCCAGGTGCTGATCAACCTCCTGAACAACGCCGTGAAGTTCACCGACGAGGGCCGCATCGACGCGCGTCTGATCGTCGAGCCCGGCGATCTCGAGGACCGCCTGCGCTTCGAGATCATCGACACCGGCGTCGGCATCGATCTCGACAAGCAGGCGCTGCTGTTCCAGCGCTTCTCCCAGGCCGACAGCTCGATGAGCCGGCTGCACGGCGGGGCGGGCCTGGGCCTGGCCATCTGCCGGGCGCTCGTGGACGTGATGGGCGGCAAGATCGGCGTCGACAGCGTGCCGGGCCGCGGCTCGTGCTTCTGGATCGAGCTCCTGGCCCCGACCGCCGAGCCGATCGCCGAGCCCGAGCGACCCAAGACCTCGACGCCCGGCGCGGCCAAGATCCTGATCGTCGACGACCACCCGATCAATCTGGAGATCGGCGCCGCCCTGCTGACCATGGTCGGCTTCGAGGTCGACGTCGCCGAGAACGGCAAGCAGGCCGTCGAGCGCGCCCAGGCCGGCGACTACGACATCATCCTGATGGACATCCACATGCCGCAGATGGACGGACTGCAGGCGACGCGGGCGATCAAGGCGCTGCCGGGGCGTCCGGGCAAGGCCCCGATCATCGCCATGAGCGCCGACGCCCTGCCCCGCCAGGTCGAGCGCTGCTACGCCGCCGGCATGGTCGACCACATCGCCAAGCCGATCCAGCGCGAGATGCTGTACGCCAAGGTCGAGCGCTGGCTGAACCATCGCCAGGGTTTGGACACCTAACGCCAATCCGATCTTCCCGGCGAAAACCGGTGAGACGGAGTTCGGGTTCTGACTTGGAACTGAGCCGCACCGCCTCTAACTTCTCCTCAAACCCGAGGGGACCCCACTCCATGCAGCGTCGCGCTTTCGCCGCCCTGGGCCTGATGGCCCTGCTCGCCGCCTGTTCGCCTGCCAGCAAGGAGACGGCCGCCCCGGCCGGCGAGACCAAGCTGAAGCTGGCTACCGACTGGCGGGCCGAGGCCGAGCTGGGTGGCTACTACCAGGCCCTGGCGACCGGCGAATACAAGAAGCGCGGCCTGGACGTGACCCTGATCCAGGGCGGCCCGGCGGTGAACGTGCCCCAGCTCCTGGCCACTGGCGCGGTCGATGTCGGCGTGGGCTCCAACAGCTACGTGGTCATGAACCTGATCAAGGAGAACGCGCCGGTGAAGGCCGTGGCGGCCTTCATGCAGAAGGACCCGTGGTCGCTGATCGCCCACCCCGACCAGGGCGTGAACAGCATCGCCGACATCAAGGGCCATCCGGTCCTGCTGTCCGACGCCTCGATCACCGGCTACTGGGCCTGGCTGAAAGCCAGGTACGGTTTCACCGATGACCAGGTCCGCAAGTACAACTATTCCACCGCGCCGTTCCTGGCCGACAAGCGCGTGGTCCAGCAAGGCTATGTGACCAGCGAGCCCTACCTCATCGAGAAGGAAGGCAAGGTCAAACCCAAGGTCTTCCTGCTGGCCGACAGCGGCTATCCGGCCTACGGCTCGATGGCCCTGGTCAACGACAGCCTGATCGCCAGCAACCCGGCGGCCGTGCGGGCCTTCGTCGAGGCCACCGCGGCGGGCTGGAAGTCTTACCTCTACGGCGATCCCAAGCCGGGCGACGCGGCCATCCTGAAGGACAATCCGGAAATGACCCAGGACGTTCTCGACCAGGCGCGCGACAAGATGCGGTCCTACGGCGTGATCAGCGCCAAGAATGGTGACGGCGACATCGGCCTGATGACCGACGAACGGTGGAGCACGTTCTTCAAGGACGCCATCGCACAGGGCGTCTATCCAAAGGATGGGGACTTCAAGAAGGCCTACACCCTGCAGTTCCTGCCCAAGGGCCAATGAGCGATCCAGTCGCCAGCCTCGCCGCCATCGAGGTCGACTATGCGCGAGGCCGCGCCCTGGGACCGCTCGACCTGACGCTCGCGGCCGGCGAGATCGTCGCCCTGGTCGGACCGTCCGGCTGCGGAAAATCCACCGCCCTGCGGCTGCTGGCCGGCCTGGAGGCGCCGACGCGCGGAACCGTGACCCGCGCCGCCGGCAAGGGTGAAACCTCGGTCGTCTTCCAGTCGCATACCCTGGCGCCGTGGCTGTCGGCGCGGGACAATGTCGCCCTGCCGCTGGAACTGGCCGGGATGAACAAGGCCGCCGCCCGCGCCGCCGCCGAGGACGCGCTGGACCAGGTCGGCCTGGGCGCCGCCCTCGCCGCCCGTCCCGCCCAGCTCTCCGGCGGCATGGCCATGCGCGCCTCGCTGGCCCGCGCCCTGGTCACCCGTCCGCGCCTGCTGCTGCTGGACGAACCCTTCGCGGCCCTCGACGAGATCACCCGCCGCGCCCTGGCCGACGATGTCCTGACCCTGGCGGCCGAAATGAAACCCGCCGTCGTCTTCGTGACCCACAATGTCGAGGAGGCCGTCTACATGGCCCGCCGCGTCGTGGTCATGACCCCCGGTCCCGGCCGCATCGCCGGCGAGATCGCCATCGACGGCCCTGTCGTCCGTCCGTCCGGCTTTCGCACGACCGAGGCTTTCCGCGCCGCGGCCGAAGCCGTCTCGACCCTGCTGGCGCAAGCGACGGAGCGCGCGGCGTGAAGCGCGTCCTGGCCCCCGCGATCCTGATCGCCGTCCTGCTGGGCGGCTGGGAGATCGCCTGCCGCGCCCTGGCCGTGCCGCCCTACCTGCTGCCCGCGCCCAGCGCCATCGCCCGCGCCTTCGCCGAGTCCTGGCCGCTGCTGCTGGGTTCAGCCTGGGCGACGCTGTCGACCGCCCTGCTGGCCCTGGTCATCGCCAGCCTGGTCGCCTGCGCCCTGGCGCTGGCGGTCAGCCTGAACAGCCTGCTTGAAGACGCCGTCCGACCGATCGCGGTCACCCTGCAGGTGACGCCGCTCGTGGCCATCGCCCCCCTGGTGACCATCTGGGCCGGCATTGACCATCCCGAGCGCGCGGTGATCGGCCTGGCCGCCGTGGTGGCCTTCTTCCCGATCTTCTCCGGCGCCCTGACGGGACTGAAGGCGGTCGATCCGGATCTGGCCCGCCTGTTCGACCTCTATGGCGCCGATCCCTGGCAGCGCCTGATCCGGCTGCGCCTACCATCGGCCATCCCGGCCCTGCTGGAGGGACACAAGGTCGCGGCCGGCCTGGCCATCATCGGCGCCGTGGTGGCCGAGTTCGTGGCCGGTTCCGGCGGCGCCCAGGGCCTCGCCTGGCGGATCCTGGAGGCCTATAATCGTCTGCAGACGGCCAAGGTCTTCGCCGCGCTGGCGTCTCTGGCTGTACTGGGCGTCGTCCTGAACGCGGTGATGGAGGCGATCGAACGTCGACTTCTGAACGCTTGGCGAGGGCGTTAGCCCAAGATTAAGCGACGCGGCCTACGACTGACGTTCGATAGACGTCTTTCGGACCTGTCCATGCGCGCCGCCCTCTTCATCACCGCCCTCGCCTGCGCCTCCATGGCGTGCGCGGGCGCGTATGCGGAGACCGGCAAGGAAAGCCGCTATGGCCCCGCCCCCGAGCGCGCGCCCACGCCGGTGAACGGCCGTGGGCCTGGCTATACCGGCTCGACCTATGGCGGCCGCGCCCTGGCCTGGAGCGGCAAGCGCGAGGTCCTCGCGCCGCAAGCCCAGGCCGCCGCCCAGGTCCAGCCTTGGTGGGCTCGCCAGGCGGCTCAAGCGCCGCAGCCCCAGCCCGCGCCGATGACGCGCGCCACCTATCAGCCGCCAGCTCCGCCTTACGCGCCCCAAGCCCCGCAAGCGCCCAGCGCCGCCCTGCCCCAGAACATCTACGACGCCCCAGCGCCGCGCGCCGCGCCGGTTCCGGTCGCCTACGCCGCCCCCACCGCGCCTGGCATGGCCCAACCCGCGCGGCAATTCCGCGACGGCCAGATCGGCGCCCGCACCTATTCCGTCGGCCGCCAGTTCGGCATGGTCCCGGATCCCATCCCCGCCGCCGGTCCGCCGCGCATGGTCCTGATCACCGCCCCGCCGGCGCTGGACGAGGACAAGCCGCGCGAAGAGGGCGCCGGCGAGTGGTCGGCCAAGCCCGAGAAGGACAGCGGCCAGTGATGCAATCGCGCCTCCACGACCTGATCTCGCTCGCCAACGAGCCCTCGAGCGTCAAGCGCCGGGAGCTGCTGCGCGGCGTCACCGACATGTTCTTCGCCGGCGAGGGCCACAACGCCGTCGAGATGAGCCTGTTCGACGACGTCATGAGCCAGCTGGCCGGCGAGATGGAAGAGGCGGTCAAGGTCGAGCTGGCCCAGCGCCTTGGCGAGGCCCCAGCCCCGCCGCGCGGCCTGTCGCGCACCCTGGCCTCGGATTCGATCGCCGTCGCCGCTCCGATCCTGCGCAACTCCAGCGCCCTGACCGACGAAGACCTGCTGCACGTGGCCCGCACCCAGGGCCAGGACCACCTGCGGGCCATCTCGCAGCGTCCCAGCGTGTCCAGCGTCGTCTCGGACGCCATCGTCGCGCGCGGCGACGACGCCACCCTGGGCGTCCTGCTGCGCAACGAGGGCGCGGTGCTGTCGCGCGAGGCGCACGAGACCGTCGTCGACCGCGCCGCCGCCAACCCGTCGCTGCACGAGGCCGTCATCGACCGCAACAGCCTGCCGGTCGACCTGCTGAACGAGATGTACTTCATGGTCGAGGCGCGCCTGCGCGACCGGATCATGGAAAAGAACGCCGGCGTCGATCCCGCCATGCTGGAAGCCGCCCTGACGGCTGGCCGCAAGCGCGTCGCGGTCGAGGACGGCGCCCTGCCCGCCGACTTCGCCGAGGCCGAGAAGGAATTCCGCACCCTGCGGGCCAAGGCGCAGATCTCGCCGCAGATCCTGGCCAACATGCTGCGGGCCAAGCGCACGACCCTGTTCCTAGTGGCCTTGGCGGACATGGCCGACGTCGACTTCCACACCGCCCGCAAGATCCTGGAGCGGCGCGAGATGGACGCCCTGTCGGTGATCTGCAAGGCGGCCGACTTCGACCGCTCGCTGTTCCTGACCTTCGCCCTGCTGATCCTCGAGCCGACCGACGGCGTGATGCTGAAAGCCAAGTCGTACGGCGAGCTCTACGCCGCCCTGCCCCGCGAGTCGGCGCTGCGCACGATCCGCTTCTGGCGCCTGCGCCGCACCACGGGCGACGTCGCCGCCGCTTAGAGCTGCCGCCCCAAGGCCCCTACCTAGAGCATTAAGGCGAAAACCGGCCGCTCGCGCGCCTTGCGTGCGCCATGTCCGACGGCCAAGGTGCCGCCCTCTTATTCTCCTGCCCTGGATTCTCGATGATCAGCGCTTCGCGCTTGGCGCTCGTCGCCGCCGCCGGCCTCTCCCTCGCCGCCTGCTCGCACCTTCCCAAGCCTTCCATCCCGTTCATGAACAAGGACGGAGCCGACAAGCCGGCCGCGTCCGCGCCGAAGATCCCCGAGGCCCCGCCGCTGGCCGGTCCCAAAATCACCGATCTGAAGCCGGGCCAGTGGGCCCAGGCCCTGTCCGACGTCGCGCCCGACCCGTCCTGGCGCTTCGGGACGCTGTCCAACGGCATGCGCTACGCGATCCGCAAGAACGCCACCCCGCCCGGCCAGGCCTCCATGCGCCTGTGGTTCGACGCCGGCTCGATGATGGAGGCCGACGACCAGCAGGGCCTGGCCCACTTCCTGGAGCACATGGCGTTCAACGGTTCGAAGAACGTGCCCGAAGGCGACATGGTCAAGATCCTGGAGCGCCACGGCCTGGCCTTCGGCGCCGACACCAACGCCCAGACCAGCTTCGACGAGACCGCCTACCAGCTGGACCTGCCCAAGGCCGATGACGAAACGGTCGACACCTCGCTGATGCTGCTGCGCGAGGCCGCCGGCGAGCTGACCATCGCCCCCGACGCCGTCGACCGCGAGCGGGGCGTCGTGCTGTCGGAGCAGCGCAATCGCAATACGCCCGGCTATCGCGTCGCCATCGCCACCCTGTCGGCGCAGATGGAAGGCCAGTTGCCGCCCAAGCGGATCCCGATCGGCAAGACCGAGATCCTGAAGACCGCTCCGGCCCAGCGCATCCGCGACTTCTACGAGGCCTATTATCGTCCCGAGCGGGCGGTGCTGGTGGCGGTCGGCGACTTCGACGTCGACGCCATGGAAGCCAAGATCAAGGCCAAGTTCGGGGACTGGGCCGGCAAGGGCCAGCCCGGCAAGAACCCCGACATCGGCGCGGTGGCCAAGCGCGGCCCGACCGCCAAGCTGATCGTCGAGACCGGCGCGCCCTGGTCGGTGCAGATGACCTGGATGCGCAAGCCCGACGGCCTGATCGAGACCAAGGCTCTCGACGAGCGCGACATGATCGAGAACCTGGCCTTCGCGGTGATCAATCGACGCCTGCAGGCCGTCGGGCGCTCGGCCGAGCCGCCGTTCATCGCCGGCGGCGCCTTCAAGGGCGACCAGTACGGCGCGGTGCGGGTGACGACCCTCGGCGCCACCGCCCAGCCCAATCGCTGGCGCGAGGCGATGAGCGCCTTGGACGCCGAACAGCGCCGCGCCGTGCAGTACGGCGTACGCCAGGACGAACTAGACCGCGAGATCGCCACCTTGCGCGCCAGCCTGGTCGCCGCCGCGGCCGGCGAGGCCACCCAGCGCACGCCCGCCCTGGCCAACCAGCTGCTCAACACACTGGGCGACGCCGAGGTCATCACCTCGCCCAGCCAGAACCTGGCCTTCTTCGACGAACTGGTGAAGGGCCTGACCGCCGAGCGGGTCAATGCGGTCTTGAAGAGCGCCTTCGCCGGCTCGGGTCCGCTGATCGTCATCGCCGCGCCCGGCAATATCGACGGCGGCGAGCCGGCGATCCTGAAAGCCTATGACGCGCTGAAGAACCAGCCTGTCACCCCGCCGGCCGCGCCGGGCGTCAGCCTCTGGCCCTATTCCAGCTTCGGCCCCAGCGGCAAGGTCGCCGAACAGAAGGACGTCACAGATCTGGACGCCGTCTTCGTGCGCTTCGAGAACGGCGTGCGCCTGACGGTGAAGCCGACCAAGTTCCGCGACGACCAGATCGTGGTGAAGGTCCGCACCGGCCATGGCCTGCTGGACATGCCGTCCGACGTCCAGAGCCCGCTGTGGTCGGCCAGCGCCTTCATCGAGGGCGGCCTCAAGCAGATCAGCGCCTCGGACATGGAGCGCGTGCTGACCGGCAAGATCTGGAACGCCTCGCTGGGCGTCGAGGACGACGCCTTTTCGCTGAGCGGCCGCACGCGGCCCGAGGATCTGGCCACCGAGCTGCAGGTGCTGGCCGCCTACGCCGCCGAGCCCGGCTGGCGCCCGGAAGCCTTCAACCGCGTCAAGACCGCCTACGGCACGATCCACGATCAGCTGGAAAGCACCACGGGCGGCGTCCTCAGCCGCGACCTGGGCGGGCTGATGCACGGCGGCGATCAGCGCTGGACCTTCCCCTCGCGCGAGCAGATCGCTGGCGCGTCGCTGGATCAGTTGAAGACCACCGTCGCCAACCCGCTGGCCCAGGGCGACCTGGAGATCGTCATCGTCGGCGACACCACGGTCGACAAGGCCATCACCGCCGTCGCCGACACCTTCGGCGCCCTGCCCAAGCGTCCGGGCGAGCCGCCGCTGGCCGGCGCCGACAAGGCGCCCTTCCCGACGCCATCGGCACAGCCGGTGATCCGCACCCACAAGGGCCGCCCCGACCAGGCCGCCCTGTTCATGGTCTGGCGCACGGACGACCTGTTCTCGAACCTGCAGCGCTCGCGCAACGTCTCGATCCTCAGCCAGGTCATGCAGCTGCGCCTGATCGACGAGCTGCGCGAGAAGCAGGGCGCGACCTACTCGCCCAACGCCTCGGCCACGGCCAATGTCACCTTCAAGAACTGGGGCTATCTGGCCGTCAGCCTGGAGGTTCCGCCCGAGAAGCTGGACAGCGTGGTGGCCTCGATCCGCAAGATCGCGGCCGACCTGCGCGACAAACCGGTCAGCGCCGACGAGCTGGAGCGGGCCAAGAAGCCGCGCATCGATCAGATCGAGAAGGCCCGCGTGACCAACGAATACTGGGTCGGCGCGCTCTCGGGCGCTCAAGAAGACCCGCGCCTGCTGGACGCCACCCGCTCGGTGCTGGCGGGCCTCTCGCGCGTCACCCCGGCCGACGTCCAGAAGGCCGCCAGGACCTATCTCGGCGACGACCAGTCGTGGCTGCTGCTGGTGAAGCCAGAAGTCGGCGCGACGGCGGCGAAGTAATAAAAAGGCCCCGGTGAAAACCGGGGCCTTTCTTTTGAACTGTCATCCCGGCCGTAGCGAAGCGGAGAGCCGGGACCGCCGGAAACGTCGGCGCTTGTTGCGGTCCCGGCTCGGCGCGCTACGCGCTTGGCCGGGATGACAAGGATTTTGGTTAGTAGACGACCCCCCCAACCCCGCCATCCAGGCTGAAGCTGGTGGTCAGGGTCTGGCGCTCCTGCACCGTTTCCTCCCGATAGGCGGTGTAGGTCTCGGTGGTGATGATCGTCAGGATCTTCACCCCGGCGCCGAAGCGGCGCAGCAGCGAGCGTTCGTTGCAGTCGCGGGCGGGCGCCTGCGGGCGGCACGAGATGCTGGCCTGCCCCTGGGCCGCGCCGGGGACATGATACAGCGCCTCGTTCTTCCGGCAGATGAAGGTCTGGCCGGCGCCGCCGTTTGAGATGTCGATCTGGCCCGAATAGTCGGCGATCACGTACTGCATGCGCGAGCCGGCGATGCAGCGATAGAGCTCGCCGTTATAGCTGTCGTCGATGTCGCGGTCGGGGGTGACCTGCGAGGCCGGGTGCGGGATGTCGCGGTCATCCAGGCAGACGGCGCGGATGATCACGCGGCGCGTCCGGGTGCGGGTGGCTTCATAGGACTGTCGACGACGGGCTTCGCCGCCCTCGACGTTGAGGCCCTGGATGTAGCCGCTGGCCATCGGGCCGGAATAGTAGCCGCCGTGGCCGCCGCCGCCGTAGTAATTCACCGTGCCCGCGGCCGAGCCGGCCAGGGAACCAGAGCCCGAGCTGGCGCCCGAATTGGCCACCGCCGAGGCGCTGGAATTGGCGTTCACGATCACGGTCGCGCCGATGTTCACGTTGACGCCGGGAATGTTGACGTGGTGACCGCCACCGCCGCAGCAACCGGTCGGCGGCGCGGGCGGCTTCGGCGGAGCCGGAGGCGGCGAGCAGCAGGTCGGCGGGGCCGGGCAACCCGTGGTGCAGGCCATCGCGATGCCGCCGATCGTCAGGCCGCCGAGCAGCACGCTCAGGCCGATCAGCAGTCCGCGCAGGTTCAGTTTCGGCGCCTTCATCCGGCGGTTCCCTTCACATCGGGTCGTTCCGCTCTTGGTTAAGCAAGAATCGGGCCGGACCCGCCGCTCCGCCTGGATTGCGCCAGAATGGGACGGTCGAGCCCTTGGCCCGGTTCTCCCAGCAAGCCTCGTGCGGCCGAAAACAGCCGTGAGTGACCCGCCAGGGGACGACGATGTTCCATCCAAGCACGGAACGGTTGATAGACTATTGGCGCGACAAGAAGGGCGAGGCCGCCCTGCCCCGCCGCGCCGACATCAATCCGGGCGAATTCCTGGAGCTTCTGCCCCAGGTTTTCGTGCTGGGTCGCGACGGCGGCAAGCTGCCGTTCCGCCTGGCCGGCGGCTTCGTCACCGAGCTGCACGCCCGCGACCTGCGCGGCCAGGACGCCCTGTCGCTGTGGGCTCTTGCCCACAGGCTGGAGCTGAAGAGCGCCCTGGACGTCGCGCGCAAACGCCGCACGCCCGTGGTGGTCACCGCCGACATCCGCGCCCACGGCGTGCCCAGCGTCGGCATGGAAGTGCTGTTCGCGCCGCTGCAGGGCGCGTCGGGCGAAACCGACCGTTTCCTGGGCCTCTACCAGCCGATCGCCATGATGGCCCGCCTGATGGGCCGCCCCGCCTACGAGTTGGGCCTTCGCGAGATCAAGTCGCTGGGCGACGGCAACACGGACATGCCGCGGCTGCGCCTGGCGACCTTGGACGGCCGCCGGATCGCCTGAGCAAATCCGTTTCCCCGGCGAAAGCCGGGGCCCAGGTGGAAGAGCGCTGTGGTGGGCGCTAGAAACTCCGCGCCCTTCCAATCAGCTCAAGCGCCCTGAGATCTGGGTCCCGGCTTTCGCCGGGAAGAACGGATGAAGGCGTAACTAACGCCCTGCCTCATCCAGCCGTTTCCACACCTCACCCGGCAATTCCAGCCGGGCGGCGGCCATCAGCTCGTCCAGCTGCGCGACCGAGGTGGCGCTGGCGATCGGCGCGGTGATCAGCGGATGGGCCATGATCCAGGCCAGGGCGACCTGGGCCTGGGAGGCGCCAACCTCGGCCGCCGCGTCATCCAGCGCCGCCAGCACCGCCCGCCCCTTGTCGTTCCAGTAGTCGCGGAGGATCGTCCGCGCCCGCGCCTTGCCCTCGAAGTCGGCCTCGCTGCGGTATTTGCCGCTCAGGAAACCGGCGGCCAGGCCGTAGAATGGGATGATCCCCAAGCCCTCGTCCTGGGTCAGCTCGGCCACCGCGCCCTCGACCTGGTCGCGATCGACCAGGTTGAACTTCGGCTGGAGGGTCTCGTAACGCGCCAGACCCTTGGCCTTGGACGTCCCGAGACTGTCCTTCAGGCGCTCGACCGAGAAGTTGGAGGCGCCGATCGCCCGCACCTTGCCGGCCTTCACCAGGCGATCGAAGGCCTCGAGCGTCTCGTCCAACGGCGCGGCCGCGTCGTCCTGGTGTGACTGGTAGAGGTCGATGTAGTCGGTCTGGAGCCGCTTCAGCGAGCCTTCGACCGCCGCCTCGATATTGGCGGCCGACAGGCCCGGCTGCTTGGGCCACATGGCCACCTTGGTCAGGATCAGCACCTTGTCGCGCTTGCCGCTCGCCCGCAGCCAGCGGCCGATCACGCTCTCGAACTCGCCGCCCTCGTGACCCGGAACCCAGGCCGAATAGACATCGGCCGTGTCGACGGCGTTGAAGCCGCCGTCGACGAAGGCGTCCAGCAACTGGTGCGAGGTCGCCTCGTCCGCCGTCCAGCCGAACACGTTGCCGCCGAAGATGAGCGGCGCGGTCGAAAGGCCGGAGCGGCCGAGGGGGCGATGGCGCATATACTTACTCTACTCGGCGGCCACGGCGCGGCCGTCCTCGAACACCGGCGCGTCCAGCGGCGCGAGCAGGGTCTTGCCCCGCAGCAGGTCCGAGGCCCGCTCGGCGATCATGATGGTCGGGGCGTTGGTGTTGCCACCCACCAGATTGGGCATGACCGAGGCGTCGATGACCCGCAGGCCGGCCAGCCCTTGCACCCGCAATTGATCGTCGACCACCGCCAGCGGATCGCCGGCCACGCCCATGCGGCAGGTGCCGACCGGATGGTAGATCGTCTCGGCCTTGGCGCGGATCCAGGCGTCGAGGTCGACGTCGCTGCGCACATCCGCGCCCGGGGCGTACTCGGCGTCGCGATAGGGATCGAAGGCGGCCTGGGCCACCGTCTCGCGGGCGATGCGGACGCCTTCGCGGATGGCCCGGCGATCCTCGTCCGTGGCCAGATAGTTCGCCAGGATGGTGGGATCGTCGAACGGATCGGCCGAGCGCAGCCCGACCTTGCCGCGGCTTTCCGGACGCAGCTGGCAGACGTGCAGGGTGAAGCCGTCCTTCTCGACCACGACCTTGCCGTGATCCTGCATGATCGCCAGCACGCCGTGAATCTGCAGGTCGGGACGGTCGAGGTCGGGTCGCGATTTCAGGAACGCGCCGCTCTCGAGGAACTGCTGCCGCCCGAGGCCCTTGCCGAAGAGCATGTAGTTCAGGCCGACGCCCAGCTTGTTCAGGCCCTTGTTGGCCGAATAGGCGGTCTTGAGATTCTTGGCCGTCCACGAGACACAGACGTCCAGGTGGTCCTGCAGGTTGGCGCCGACACCCTTGGACTCGTGGACCACCGCGACGCCGTGGGCCTTCAGGTCGTCCGGCGCGCCGATCCCCGACAGTTGCAGGATGTGGGGCGACTGCACGGCGCCGGCGCTCAGCAGCACTTCGGCGTCGGCATAGGCGGTCTTCTTCTCGGCGGCCTTGCCGACAACGTAGTCGACGCCGACCGCGCGGCCCTTCTCGACGATGATCCGGGTGGTGCGGGCCTCGGTCACGACGGTCAGGTTCGGACGCGCCAGAGCCTGGTTCAGATAGGCCATGGCCGCGCTCCAGCGCTTGCCGTCGCGGATGGTCAGGTCGTAGGGCCCGAAGCCCTCCTGCTGATACCCGTTGAAATCCTTGGTGGTCTTGTGGCCCGCCTGTCGGCCAGCCTCGATCAGGGTCGAATAGAAAGGGCTGTCGCTCTCGCCCTTCGACACGTGCAGCGGCCCCTTGTCGCCGTGATAGGCGTCGCCGCCGCCGTGGTGGGTCTCCGAGCGCTTGAAATAGGGCAGCACCTCTTCATACGACCAGCCCGACAGGCCCATCTGCCGCCACTGGTCGTAGTCGCGCGCATGGCCGCGGATATAGATCATGCCGTTGATGGCCGAGCTGCCGCCCAGGCCCTTGCCGCGCGGCCACCAGAGCTTGCGGTTGTCCAGATGGGGCTCGGCCTCGGTCCAGAAGCCCCAGTTCTGCTCGCCCTTGGCCTTGATCAGTTCCCCCACGCCGGCCGGCATCTTGACCAGGACGGAGGTGTTCTTGCCGCCGGCCTCCAGCAGCAGGACCTTGACGCTGGGGTCCTCGGTCAGACGCGCCGCGAGCACGCAGCCGGCCGAGCCGGCGCCGATGATGACGTAATCATAGCGTTCGCTGGCCATGCCCCGACGCCCTCCCTGGAAGGTTATCATTGTTAAGGCAGAGAGTGATCCGGGATCGATCGCCGCGCAAGGTTCCCTCACGACGTCGTTGAAGGAAAACGCCTGTTGTGCGTTCACACTCAACTCGAACCATGCCAATACTACCTTGAGACGAAACGGAAGCGGGTTCGCCCGCGCCGTCTCGCCACGCGGAGAGACCTTTGCGTGGCGAGCCCTTCTCGCGCTCACCCGCGAGGAGCGGGAGCGTCGCATCGCATCCCCCAAGCAGCGTGCGGCGCTCCCTGAATCTCTCCAGCTTACTCCGCCACCACCTTCAGGTCGCGGACGTAGCGCTTCCAGTTCTCGACATAGTGCAGGGCCGAGCCCTGCAGGATCATGGTGTGGTGCTCGCTGACCTCGCGCACCACCTTGCCCGGCGCGCCCATGACCATCGAGTTATCCGGGATCTCCTTGCCCTCGGTGATCAGGGCGCCGGCGCCGATCAGGCAGTTCTTCCCGATCCTGGCCCCGTTCAGCACCACCGCCCCGATACCGATCAGCGAGCCGTCGCCGATCGTGCAGCCGTGAAGCATCACCATGTGACCGATGGTCACGTTGGCGCCGATGGTCAGGGGAACGCCAGCATCCGTGTGAAGAACAGAACCGTCCTGGACATTGCTGTTCTCGCCGATCGTGATCGGATCGTTGTCTCCACGCACCACGGAACCCCACCAGATACTGGCGTTCTTCTTGAGAATCACATTGCCCATCACGCTGGCCGTGGGGGCAATCCAGTATTCGTCCTGCGGGGGAAGCGTCGGCGTCGTGGCGCCCAGCGAATAGACAGTCATCCGTATGCCTCGTTTTCTTGCACGCCATCTTCCGGTTAACACCCCGGAAACCATAATGCGCCATTGTAGTCAGGCGATTCGAGAGGGAACCTTCCTCACGCGGGGATGATTCTTATCTCGTACGGGTCGGGGGCGACTACCGCCATCGGCCCACCCGCTGACGAAGAAGGTGTCGCATTTGGCGTTCCGGCGTACAGCACCGCCTATCGGAAGCCCCTCCGGGCCGCCTCGCCGCGCACGCGACTTCGTCTCTATCTTCCAGCTCACATCCAAGGACGACGCCTTTTGGCCTCGTCCTTTTTTATTGCCCTCATGGAGGCTTTGATGACCAAGCGAGCCCTGAAGCGGATGGCGCGCGAAGGCGCGTATGAGACCGGCCAATACGGTGATGACGCCAAGGTGCGTCGCCTGCCGGTGGATGTTCGCGAACGGGGGAACAGCTGGAATCCATTGGGACATGATGGCGCGCCCAACAATCCGGAGCGCGATCAGAGCTACCTGAAAACCATAAAACCAAAGTCGCCAGGCCAGGCGCAGTTGATGGAAGCCATCGACGAGAAGAACCTGGTCATGGCGCTGGGTCCGGCCGGCACCGGCAAGACCTACATCGCCATCTCCAAGGCCGTGGAGGCTCTGGAGGCCGGCCGCGTCGGCCGCATCGTGCTGTCGCGCCCCGCCGTCGAGGCCGGCGAGTCGATCGGCTACCTGCCGGGCGACATGGAGGACAAGCTGGCCCCCTATCTGCGCCCGCTCTACGACGCCCTGACCGATCGCCTGTCGGTCAAGCGCATGCGGGCGCTGATGGCCGAGGGCGCGATCGAGATCGCCCCGGTCGGCTTCATGCGCGGCCGCACCCTGAACAACGCCTTCGTGGTCATCGACGAGGCCCAGAACTGCACCTACATGCAGCTGAAGATGCTGCTGACGCGCCTGGGCTGGAGTTCGACCATGGTCGTCACCGGCGACCCGAACCAGTCCGACCTGCTGCCCGGCATCTCGGGCCTGTCCGACGTCGCGGCGCGGTTCGAGGCGGTCGCCAACATCGCCGTCGTCCGTCTGGCCGACCGCGACATCGTCCGCCACCCGCTGGTCGCCGAAATGCTGGGCGTTCTCTAGCCGTCCATTAAGGACGAACCGTCCCCTGGGGCCCCCGTTTCGATCCGGAACGGGGGCTTTTGGGCTCTTGGGGCCCGAATTCCGAGCTTGAGTTGCGTGCGGTCGGACGTGCAAGGTCCGGCCGTCTTAACTTTTCCCGGACTCGTTCATGGCCGACCCCGTAGCGCCGCGCTCAGAATTGACCCTTAGAGGGATCCTGCTTGGCGTCGCCATCACCCTCGTCTTCACCGCCGCCCAGGTCTATCTGGGCCTCAAGGTCGGCCTGACCTTCGCCACCTCGATCCCCGCCGCCGTCATTTCGATGGCCCTGCTGCGGGCGTTCAAGACGGCGACCATCCAGGAAAACAACATCGTTCAGACGATCGCTTCGGCGGCGGGCACGCTGTCGTCGGTGATCTTCGTGCTGCCGGGCCTGCTGATGATCGGCTGGTGGGCGCACGTTCCGTTCCTGCCCACCTTCGGCGCCTGCGCCGTCGGCGGCATCCTGGGCGTGATGTACACCATCCCCCTGCGCCGGGCCCTGGTCACCAACTCCAACCTCCCCTACCCCGAAGGCGTCGCCGCCGCCGAGGTGCTGAAGGTCGGCACCGGCTCGCGTGAAGGCGCCGCCGAGGGCAAGGCCGGCCTGGTCGCCGTCGCCCTGGGCACCCTGGCCTCGGCCGCCTTCGGCGCCCTGGCCGCCGCCAAGATCTTCGCCGCCGAAGTGGCCGGCTACTTCAAGGCCGGGGCCGGCGCGACGGGCATCGGCGCCTCCAGTTCGCTGGCCCTGATGGGCGCGGGCCACCTGATGGGCATCACCGTCGGCATCGCGATGTTCGCCGGTCTCGCCATCGCCTGGGGCGTGCTGGTCCCGATCATGACCACGCTCCACCAGATCCCCGGCGCCGACCCGGCCACCCACGCCCTGACCGTCTGGAAGACCGAGGTCCGCTTCATGGGCGCTGGCGTCATCGGCGCGGCCGCCATCTGGACCCTCGGCAAGCTGGCCGGCCCGATCTGGAGCGGCCTGGTCTCGGCCCTGGACGCCGCCAAGGCCCGCAAGGCCGGCGGCGCCGTGCCGCGCCAGGAGCAGGACATCCCGATCACCATCGTCGGCCTGGTCTCGCTGCTGTTGCTGGCCCCGGCCGGCTGGTTCCTGGCCCACTTCCTGGTCGGCGGCCCGATCGCTCACCTGACGGTCCCGCTGGTCGCCATCGGCGTCGGCTATGTCCTGATCGCCGGCCTGCTGGCCGCCGCCGTCTGCGGCTACATGGCCGGCCTGATCGGCTCCTCCAACAGCCCGGTCTCGGGCATCGCCATCCTGACCGTGCTGGGCGCCTCGCTGATGGTCGGCGCGGTCGGCCGCGGCCTCATCGGCCCGGACGTCACCAAGGCCCTGGTCGCCTTCGCCCTCTATGTCACCACCGTCGTCCTGGCCGTGGCCGTGGTCGCCAACGACAACCTGCAGGACCTGAAGACCGGCCAGCTGGTCGACGCCACCCCGTGGAAGCAGCAGGTCGGCCTGATCATCGGCGTCATCTCCGGCGCCATAGTGATCCCGTTCGTGCTGGAGCTGCTGAACCTGTCGAACGGCTTCGCCGGCGCCCCGAACCTGAACGCCATCGCCAACGATCCGCTGGCCGCGCCCCAGGCCACCCTGATCTCGACCCTGGCCAAGGGCGTTCTGGGCGGCGACCTGAACTGGAGTCTGCTGGGGATCGGCGCCCTGATCGGCCTGGCCCTGGTCGCCATCGACGAGACCCTGCGCAAGACCTCGGCCGGCCGCTACAGCCTGCCGGCCCTGGGCGTGGGCCTGGCCATCTATCTGCCCAGCACGGTCACCGCCCCCGTCGTCGTCGGCGCCGTGGTCGGCTGGATCTACGACAAGCTGGTCGACAAGGACGCCACCGGCGAGGCCGCCAAGCGCCTGGGCGTGCTGGTCGCCTCGGGCTTCATCGTCGGCGAGAGCCTGTTCAACGTGGCCCTGGCCGGCCTGATCGTCGGCTCCGGCAAGGGCGAGCCCCTGGCCCTGCCGTTCGCGCCGTCCGAGCACATCGGCATGATCCTGTCCCTGATCGCCGCGGCGATCGTGGTGTTCGGGCTCTACAACTGGGCGCGCGGCGCGGCCAAGAAGACGGCCGAGGCCTGAGGCCGGAGATGTTGAAGGTCTGGGGCCGCCGTTCCTCCTTCAACGTCCAGAAAGTGCTGTGGCTCGTGGGGGAGCTTGATCTTCCCCACGAGCACGTTCCCGCCGGCGGCGACCACGGCGGACTCGACGACCCCGACTTTCTGGCGATGAACCCGCATGGACGGGTCCCGGTCATCGACGACGGCGGCGTGGTCGTCTGGGAGTCCCACGCCATCCTCCGCTATCTCGCCGCCCAGCATGGCGGCCCCGCCTGGTGGCCCGAGGCCCCCGCCGACCGTGCCGAGGCCGACGGCTGGATGGACTGGACCCAGACCGCCCTGCAGCGCGACTTCCTGACCGGCGTATTCTGGGGTTGGTACCGGACGCCGGAAGCTCAACGGGACAACCGCGCCGTCGAAGCCGCTCTCGCCGCCTGCGCCCGCCACTTCCAACTGCTGGACAAGGTGCTGGCCGATCGACCGTTCCTGGGCGGCGATGCGCCGGGGCTGGCCGACATCCCGGCCGGCACGCACCTCTACCGCTACTGCGAACTCGAGATCGAACGGCCGAAGACGCCGAACGTCGAGGCCTGGTACGCGCGGCTGCGCGATCGCCCCGCCTATCGCGAGGCCGTCATGATCCCATTCGGCGAGATGAAGGGCCGGCTGGCCTACTAAGCGCGGCCTAATCCGCCGCCAGGATCGTGAACATCACCTCGGCCCGCCCACGATAACCCAGCGACTCATAGAGCCCGATCGCCGTGGCGTTACTGGCGTAGCTGTGCAGGAAGGCCTTCTCCCCCGTCGCCAGGATCGTGGCCGTCACCTCGCGCAACAGGCGCGCGGCGTAGCCCTTTCCGCGATGGTCGGGATGGACGCAGACGCCGCTGGCCTCGGTATAGCCGTCAGGCCGCATCCGCTGGCCGGCCATGGCGACCAGATGGCCGTCGACCCGCACGCCGATGAAGTCGCCCAGCTGGTGGGTGCGCGCGAAGAACGGGCCGGGTTTGGTCAGGGTGGCCAGGGCCAGCATCTCGGCGGCGTCGGCGTCGCCCAGCGGCAGCATGTCGAAGGCGACGTCCCAGGCCGGCGCGACGGTCTCGGCGACCATCTGCAGGCACAGCGAACTGGAGACGATCTGTGTCCCAGGCGGGGCCGGCGGCGTGGTCGGCTCGATCAGGCCGACGGTCCCCCTCTCCCGGACCAGCGCGCCCAGATCGACCGCGCTCTGCGGGCTGTCGTCCAGCGTCCCGGCGAACAGGCCGAAATCCGGATGCATTCGTACGGCGCCGCCACGCCGGACCGCCAGATGGCTCTGGCGCCCCGTCAGGGTGGAGATAGCGGGGCGGTCGAGAACGTGAGCGGTCATGCGTCCATTCAAGCGGGACAATAGGCGGCGATCAACGCCTTGACGGCGCCGACCACGGCCTTGGCCGGCTTGTCGTCGCCGTCGAACATCTGGCTGGAGGTGAAGACGCCCTCGATCAGCAGCATCATGGCGTCGCCCAGGGCCTTGGGATCGGACGCGCCCATCTCGGCCGCCTTGGCCCGAAGACGATCACGCAGGTCCTGCTTGTGGACCTGCGACACTTGGCGGCCCGCGTGCTCACGGTGGGGGTATTCGACCACGGCGTTGGACAGGTTGCAGCCGCGATAGTCGTCGCCGCCCGAGCGGTCGGCCAGCACCTGGAAGTAGGCGATCATCTGGGCCTTGGGGTCGTTCGGATGCAGCGCCTCGGCCGCCTCGAACCGTTCCCAGAAGCCGACCTCGACCTCGCGCAGCACCGCCGCGACCAGCTCATCCTTGGACTTGTAGCTACGATAGAGGCTGGGTTTGGTCACGCCCGCCTTGGTGACGATCTCGTCGACCCCGACCGCGCGGATGCCCTCGCGATAGAACAGCTCACGCGCCGTGTCGAAGATGCGTTCGGCGGCGCGCGGCGTAGGACCATAGGGCCCTTTGAGAATTTCTTCGGGTGCTCGATCTGACATGATGCTTGACGATGTTACTTACCGGTACGTATGTAACCGAACAACCCCGTACCGATCGGTTACATAGAGACGACGCATGACGACCGCCAGCCGCCTGACGCGCCAACGCCCGTTCGGCCAGAACTACGCCTTCGTGGTCGCCGGGGCGATCTTCCTGGCCCTTTTGGCCGCCGCCGGCCTGCGCGCCGCGCCGGGCGTGCTGATCCTGCCGCTGGAGAAGGCCTTCGGCTGGGATCGCGGCTCCATCTCCCTGGCCGCCGGCGTCGGCATCTTCCTCTACGGCCTCACGGGCCCCTTCGCGGCGGCGCTGATGCAGTCGTTCGGCCTGCGCAAGACCGTGACCCTGGCCTTGCTGCTGATGGCGGCCTCGACTGGGCTCTCGGCCTTCATGACCGCCTCATGGCAGTACGTGGCGACCTGGGGCGTGCTGGCGGGGTTCGGCAGCGGCGCGGTGGCCATGGTGTTGGGGGCGACGGTGGTGAACCGCTGGTTCGTCGCCCGGCGCGGCCTGATGCTGGGCCTGCTGACCGCCTCGACCGCCACCGGCTCATTGATCTTTCTACCGGGCATGGCGCTGATCGCCGACCATGGCGGCTGGAAGCCGGTCGTGGTCACCGTCGCCATCGTCTGCCTGGTCCTGGCCCCGCTGGTCTGGCTGCTGATCCCCGAGCGCCCCGCCGATGTCGGCCTTAAACCCTATGGCGCGCCGGACGACTACGAGGCCCCCGCCCCGCTGAACGGCGCCAACGCCCTGGCCTACGCCTTCCAGGCCCTGGGCCGCGCGGCCAGGACCCGGACCTTCTGGCTGCTGTTCCTGGGCTTCTTCATCTGCGGCCTGACCACCAACGGCCTGGTCGGCGTGCACATGATCGCCTTCTGCGGCGACCGGGGCATGCCCGAGGTCAAGGCCGCGGGCCTCTTGGCGCTGATGGGCTTGTTCGACCTCTTCGGCACGACGGCGTCGGGCTGGCTGACCGACCGCTATGACAGCCGCAAGCTGCTGTTCATCTACTACGTGCTGCGCGGGCTCTCGCTGATCTACCTGCCGTTCTCGGACTTCTCGGTGATCAGCCTGTCGGCGTTCGCGGTGTTCTACGGCCTCGACTGGATCGCCACCGTGCCGCCGACCGTACGCCTGGCCACCCAGGCCTTTGGCGAGCGCGACGGCCCGATCGTGTTTGGCTGGATCGCGGCGGGCCACCAGTTGGGCGCGGCCACGGCGGCCATCGGCGCGGGCATGATCCGCGCCAGCCAGGGCCAGTATGTCGAGGCCTTCATCATCGCCGGCGCGGCGGGCCTCGTCGCCGGCGTGGCCTCGCTGATGATCCGCCGCGCGGTCCCCAAGCCAGCTCTGGCCTGAGGCGCGCAGCGATCAGAGAGGGTTAGTCCAGGTCTTCGGCCAGGATGGCCATTTCGAACATGAACGAGCCGTCCTCGTCCTCGTCCTGGAAGAGCACGCCGATGAATTCGCCAGCGACTTCGACCTCGGCCGAGTCCTTCTGCTTGGGGCGCGGCTTCACGGCGATGTGCGGGTTGCCGAAGGTGCGCTTCAGGTGCTTTTCGAGCTTGGCGATGTCGTTGGCGTCCACGGGGGGCCTCTTGTTCTAGCTATGCGCCCGGGAGCGCGTTGTCGGGGCGAAACTAGCGTCCGGGGCGTGGCGCGCAAGCGCTTCCGGCGGATGAGGTGTGGACGCTCCTTCGGCCAGCAGCCAGTCGCGAAAAAGGACGGCCTCTTCGGTGGCTCCGTCGGGCGGCGTGACGGCCACGATCTTGGCCCGGCCGGGCGCGAAACCGAGCGGCGCCACGAGGCGTCCGCTGGCCAGGTCGCGCTGCACGAAGGCCCACGGCCCGATGGCCACGCCCATGCCGGCGGCGGCGGCTTCCAGCATGTAGAAATAGTGGTCGAACTCCTGCTCGCTAACGGGCGGCGGCAGGTCGACGACTTCGAAATTGCGCGCCCAGTCCGACCAGCTTTCTGGGAAGGTGCGGGTCAACAGGCGCGGCAGGGCGCAGACCTGCCCCAGGGTCATCGGCGTTTTGGCCAGTTCAGGGGCCATCACCGGCCCATGGAAGTGCTCCATGAACGGCGTCGCCACCGAGTCGTAGGTCACCACCGTGTCGGGCGAGCGCATGCGGATGGCCAGGTCGATCCCGTCGGCCTTGAAGTCGAACGGCCCGTTGGACTCCGCCACCCGCACCGGGATGTCCGGATGCGCCGCCTGGAAGCCCGGCAGGCGCGGGATGAGCCACTTCATGGCGAAGGTCGGCAGGCAGGAGACGACCAGCGGCCTGGGGCCCGCAGGGACCGGGCGCGGCACGGCCGCCTCGATCTGGTCGAAGGCCGGCGACAGGGCTTGGGCCAGCTTCAGCCCGGCCTCGGTCATACGGAGGCGGGTGCGCGGGCCTTCGGTCAGGGCGACGCCCAGATGCTCTTCCAGTTGGCGGATCTGGCGACTGACCGCGCCATGCGTCACGCATAGCTCGGCGGCGGCCAGGGTCATGCGCCCATGTCGGCCGAACGCCTCGAAGGCGCGCAGGGCGTTCAGGGAGGGCAGCTGTCGGCGAGCCATGTGATTAAACCTCACAGAAGGCCGACCGATAAGTCGTTATTCGAAGCCGCGCAACCGATGGATAGTCGCGCGCATGCCCGCCGCCGCTCCGCAACGCATCACCCTGCCCCAGGTCCTGGCCCTGATGGCGATCTGGACCGCCGTGATCTACGGCGTCACAGCCAAGCGGCCGCCGGACACAGAGCAAATCTCACTGAAGAAGCCCGCCCCCATCGCCTGCGCCAGGCAGGGCTGATCCGCGAAATCAGGGTCCAGATAAGGGTTGGGCCCCGGCGCGTTACGCTGCCGGGGCCCAGGTCCGCCCACTAGGTCGGGGGGGCGTAGAGGGGCGGACGTGAGATAAACGCCAGCCCCTGAACGTGGTTCCGCCAGCTACTTCGTCGGCGCGAGTTTTATTTCGTAGAGCTTGGGCCACAGCTTGCCGGTGACGAACAGGCGGTCGCCGACGGCGTCATAGGCGATGCCGTTCAGCACGTCGTCCTGGGTCCCGGTGACGCCGGCTTCCTTCAGCAGGCCCGCCAGCTCGATCCAGCCGACGACGTTGCCGGTCTTGATGTCGATGCGGGCGATGCGGGTGGTCTGCCAGACATTGGCCAACAGCTCGCCCTTGACCCATTCCAGCTCGTTGAGATTGCGCACCGGCACGCCGTGGTCGGTGATCTCGATACGGCCGGTCTCCTTCAGGGTGTCGGGATCCAGGAAGCGGATGAACGAGGTGCCGTCGCTCATCATGATCCGCTTGTCATCGCGGGTCAGGGCCCAGCCCTCGCCCGGATAGCTGAACTCGCCGATCCGTTCGAAGCTGTCGATGTCGTAGATGATCCCGATCTCGTCGGTCCAGGTCAGCGCGTAGAGCCGGTTCTTCCAGTCGACGACACCCTCGCCGAAATAGCGGCTGTCGACGATGCGCTCCTGCTCGGAAACGCCGGTCTCCAGGTTCCACTTGCGGATGAACGACCGGCCCTTCAGGCCCGTGCTCTCGAAGATGAAGCCATCGCGATAGAACAGGCCCTCGGTGAAGGCGGCGGTGTCGTGCGGATAGGCCTTCACGACGGTATAGCCGCCGACCGGCGCGGTCGCGGCCAGGGCGCTGGTCACGAGCACGGACGACAGGATCAGCCCACTCAGGCCGCGAAGGAAGGTGCCCATGGGCATCCGCGCGATCAGATGTCGGAGCCGTTGTAGACGGTCTCGGCCAGGGTGTGGTCCATGGTCCGGGCCGGCTCCTCGCAGGTCGGGCAGTTGACTAGGCGCGCGGGTACGCCCGCCGCCGTGCAGTGAGCGGGCACGGCCCGCAGCACCACCGAGCCCGAGGCGATCTTGGCGTAGTCGCCGACGGTGATGTTGCCCAGCACCTTGGCCCCCGCGCCCAGCAGGACGCCGTTGCCGATCTTGGGGTGGCGATCACCGCGATCGGCGCCGGTGCCGCCCAGGGTCACGCCATGCAGCATCGAGACATCGTCGCCGACCACCGCGGTCTCGCCGATGACGATGCCGGTGCCGTGGTCGATGAACACGCCCTTGCCGATCCTGGCGGCGGGATTGATGTCGACCTGGAAGACTTCGCTGGACCGGCTCTGCAGATAGAAGGCCAGGGTCTCGCGGCCCTCGGTCCATAGCCAGTGCGACACGCGGTGAGTTTGCAGGGCCAGGAAGCCCTTGAAGAACAGGAACGGCTGGACATAGCCCTTGCAGGCGGGATCGCGCTCGAACACCGCCTTCAGGTCGGCCTCCGCCGCCTCGACGATCGAGGGATCGCTCTTGAACGCCTCGGCGGCGAACTCGCGCGCCGTCATCGCTCGCATCTCCTGGTCGCCCAGCTTGCGCGCCAACTGAAAGGTCAGGGCGTCGGCCAGATTGTCATGGCTGAGGATCACCGCGTTCAGCAGCGAGGCCAGGGCCGGCTCGGCCTTGGCGGCATGTTCGGCCTGGTTGCGCAGGGCGATCCAGACGGGGGTTTCCGTCTCCGGCGTCACGACTTCCAGAGGCTTGGCCATCGGGCTCTCCCTTCCCTCACGGCGGATACATAGAGCATCTTGATAAAAAATGCTCCACCGACGCGACGAGCGCCGGCTATTCCAGGATGAGAGCCGCCAACTCGACCGGCAGTTCCCCTCGGACGGCCATATGGTGCGTCCGCAGCAGTAACGCCACCGTAATTGCGTCGGGCATGTGGCCGGCGGTCGCGGCGTCCAGCGCTTCTCGGAACGGCACGCGGGCGACGGCCAGGTCCTCGGTCTCGTCCGGCGCCGCCTCGGTGGGTGACAGATCCATGGCCAGAAAGCCGTGGCAGATCTCGTCGGTGACCGAGTTGGAGAGCTCCATCCGGAGGATCTGGCGCCAGTCGGCCGCCCGCAGGCCCACCTCCTCGGCCAGTTCGCGCTTGGCGCCGTCCAGCGGATCCTCGTCCAGCGGCGCGCCGCCTTCGGGCAGCTCCCAGCTGTAATTGGCCAGCGAGAAGCGGTTCTGCCCGACCAGGGTCACCGTGCCGTCCGCGTGCAGCGGCACGACGCCGATCGCCCGGTTCTTGAACCCGACCTTGCCGTAGAGGGCCGACCGTCCCGTCGGGGCGATGGCCCGGTATTCGGTCAGGGTGATCCACGGGTTGTCGTACACGACTTGACGGGACGAGACGCCCCAGGGCTTTCCGTGCGGCTTCAGCCAGGCGGGCTTTTCGGACATGGCGGCTCACGCGACTTGTGGCGGCCGCGCCGCGGCCATAGTTGATCGGCTTATATCGCTTCGGAGAGATCGTCTTGGCCGCTTCCGTTCCCCCTGCCCCTGAATTCGCCGAGACGCTGCCGATCGAGGCCTCGCCCGAAGTCGTCGCCTTCCTGGCCAAGCGCCGCTCGGCCTCGGCCATGAGCCTGGCCGCCCCGGGACCGGACGACGCCCAATTGGCCGACCTGCTGCGCATCGCCGCCCGCGTGCCCGACCACGGCAAGCTGGCCCCCTGGCGGTTCGTGATCCTGAAAGGCGCGGCCAAGGACGCCTTCGCCGAGCAGATCACTCAGTTGGCCGACAGCCAGGCCAATCCGGCCAAGGCCAACGCGGCTCTGCGCAAGCTGACCCGCCCGCCCGTCGCGGTGGCCGTGATCTCGCGCTTCATTCCGGGCGAGATCCCCGAGTGGGAGCAGCGCCAGAGCGCCTCGGCGGTTTGTCATCAGTTGCTGTTGGCCGCGTCGGCCCTAGGCTGGGGCGCCAACTGGATCACCGACTGGTACAGCTACGACCCGCGCGCCACGGCGATCCTCGGCTTGGCCGAGGGCGAGCAGGTCGCCGGCTACCTCTATCTGGGCACGTCGACCGAGCAGCCGCAGGAGCGCGTGCGCCCCGACGTGGCGGCGATCACCACGGAATGGAGCCCTAGCTAGGCTCGCCGCGTTCCTTCAGCACAACGAGGACACCCCATGGCCAAGCATAAAGACCCCTGGACGAGCCTGGCCTTCGATTCCTGGTCTCTGGGGCTGGAAGCCTCGACCGTGATCGGCCTGCGCATGATGAAACTCGCCGCCGGCGGGGCGGCGGCCCAGTCCGAAGCCCAGCTGATGGTCGGCGAGAAGGTCGCGACCAGCATGACCTTGCCGATGCTGGCCATGACCGGCCAACTGGGCGCCTCCGGGCCGGCGATCGCGGCGGGGTCTCTGGCCCATCTGCGCAAGAAGGTGCGGGCCAACCGGCGGCGGCTGGCTAAGGGTTAGGCTTCCACCGCCAACCCCAGCCGCGCCTGGACCGCCTTCACATAGGTCGGCCCCACCGGCACGGCGACACCGTCCCGCAGCACCAACGCGATCAGGCCCTTGCCGAGGCGGTTGACCGCCTCGACCCGGTCGGGGCTGACGAAGGCCGAGCGGTGGACGCGGATCATCTTGTTGGGATCGAGGCCCTGCTCCAGGGCGCTCATGGTGATGCGGTGGATGTGGCTGCGGGTGGCGGCGTGCAGCAGGACGTAGTCCTTGGCCGCCTCGATCCAGTCGATCTCGCTGACCGCCACGCGGACATGGCCGTGGCGGGTGGCCACCCAGATGCCGTCGAGGTCGGTTTCCCGAGCCGGCGCGGTCGCCGCCTCGGCCTGTTCGAAGACCTTCTGCAGGGTGCGGCGGCGGCGAGCCCGCTCGACGGCCTGGCGCAGGCGGTCGAAGCGCACGGGCTTGAGCAGATAGTCGGCGGCCTCCACCGCGAAAGCGTCGGCGGCATAGACCTCGAAAGCGGTGACGAAGACGATCTCGGGCCTGTGCTCGGCCGGCAGTTCGGACGCCAGGGCCAGGCCGCTCAGCTCGGGCATCTGGATGTCGAGCATCACGAGATCGGGCGACCGGTCGGCGATGGCCTCGGCCGCCTCGCGACCATTGCGGGCCACGCCGACCAGCTCGGTGTCGGGGATCTGATCGAACAGGGCCGTCAGCCGTTCCAGGGCGGCGGGTTCGTCGTCGACCAGCAGGACCTTCAGTCGCATCAGGCCGCCCTCGCCTGGGTTTCCAGCGTCAGCGGGATGCGGATCAGCACCAGGAAACCGCGCTCTCGCGGAGCCGCCTGCAAGACGCCGCGCGCGCCATACAGCACCTCCAGCCGCTGGCGGACATTGGTCAGGCCCACGCCCATGCCGCCCGCCGCCTGGGCTCCAACAGGATTTGGCGCCTCCCCGTCGTCCTCGATGATCACCACCAAGTCATCGCCGTCACGGGAGGCTTCGAGGCGGATCGTCACGGGCCGGCTGGTCGGGGCGACGCCATGCTTGACCGCGTTCTCGATCAGCGGCTGCAGCACGAAGCTGGGGACCAGCGCTCCGCGCAGATCGTTGGGGCACGAAAACTCGACGCCCAGCCGGTCGCGGAAACGAACGCTCTCGATCTCCAGATAGGCCTGCAGGGTGGCCAGTTCGTCCTCGAGCGGGATGATCGCCTGGGGATCGGCCGCCAGGGTCAGGCGCAGAAACTCGGCCAGGCGGGCCAGCATCGACTCGGCCTCGTCGTTGCGGCCGGTGATCACCGAGGCCGAGACGGCGTTCAGGGTGTTGAACAGGAAATGCGGATTGAGCTGGTAGCGTAAGGCGGCCAGCCGCGCGGCGCTGGCCTGGGCCTCGGCGGCCAGGGCCTGGGCGCGGGCGTCGGCCAGCTGCCGCTCGCGCTCGCGCGTCACCCGCACCGCGATCATCATCAGATAGAGCGCGCCCAGCAGGGCGAACATCCAGGCCGCGACCAGGAACTGGCTGACGAAGCGGCTCGCCAGGGCCCGAACGTTCGGGTTGGCCCCATCCAGCACCGCCCGCACCTGACCGCCCGCCACCAGATCGAACACAGCCATGACGGCGGCGGCGGCCAGGAGCGTCGGCAACAACGCCGTGAAGCGCACCGTTCGCGCGTCGTTCGGCGTCCGAGCGGCGCGGCGGTAGATCAGCACCGACAGGAACAGGCCCGAGATCATGAACAGCAGATAGCTGACGCTCATGCCGGCCGGAGGCGCCTTGCCCGCGGCCAGATACGGCAGGCCGAACAGCAGCATGTCCAGTCCCCAGACGCCCAGGGTCAGGATCGCGGCCTGCCGCGACAGAGGGGATCTTGAGCCGGCGTCCGGAGCGGTCATGCCCTTCAGTCTAGCTGAAGGCGCAGAAAGCGCAGCCCGCGTCCGGCGCACCGGCGTCCGCTTTCGTCGCTCCGCCGCCCGCTCACGCGGCCCGGTCGCACGAGACCCGACAGCGCTTATCCGCTGGGCGATGAAGGCGCGACCGCCTCGGCCAGGCGCCCCTGGCCAAATCCCTCAGACAGGTGAACCCCGTCCGGGGCGGTTGCTCCAAAACCCCCTGTCGCCGCGCCTCAAAGGCGCGGCGACGCCTTTTCAGCCTCGGCCGCGATACGGGGCAACGCCCTGGTCGGGGACCCACAGGCCTTCCGGCGCCGGGCCGGTCTGCCAGAAGACGTCGATCGGGATGCCGCCGCGCGGATACCAGTAACCGCCGATGCGCAGCCAGCGCGGCTGGGCGACCTCGACGATCTTGCGGGCGACCTTGACGGTGCAGTCCTCGTGGAACGAGCCGTGGTTGCGGAAGCTGGTCAGATAGAGCTTCAGCGACTTGCTCTCGATCAGCCAGTCGCCCGGCGCATAGTCGATCACCAGGTGGGCGAAGTCCGGCTGGCCGGTGACGGGACACAGCGAGGTGAATTCCGGCGCGACGAAGCGGGCCAGATACAGCACGTCGTGCTGCGGATTGGGCACGCGCTCGAGGGTGGCGGCTTCGGGGCTGTCGGGCGCATCGACGACGCGGCCCAGCTGGGTGACGTTGAGATCGGTCATCGCCGCGATTTAGGCTTCCCAAGCTTGCGAGACAAGCCGCGCCCCCCTCGCTACAACGTCGCAAACAACTGTTCGGGAGAGAGAACCATGTCGGGACGGGACTTCGACGGCTTCACGGTGGTGATCACGGGGGCCTCCACGGGCCTGGGCCGCGCGATCGCGGTGGAGGTCGCCCGGCGCGGCGCGGGGCTGGTGGTCGTCAACTACGCCAGCAGCGCCGACGCGGCCGCGGAAACCGCGCGCCTGGTCGAGGCCGAGGGTTCGAAAGCCGTCCTGGTTCAGGGCGACGTCGCCAATGACGAGGACTGCAAGAAGATCGTCGCGGCGGCCGCGCCGACCGGCCGCATCGACGCCCTGTTCAACAACGCCGGCGTGACCAAGTTCGCGCCCAACCACGCCGACCTCGACGCGGTGAACGCCGAGGACTTCCTGAAGCTCTATGCGGTCAATGTGGTCGGCGCCTTCCAGATGGTCCGCGCCGCCCGCGCGCTGCTGGAGGCCGCGCCGTCGCCGGGCGCCGTGGTCAACACCAGCTCCATCGCGGCGGCCCAGGGGATCGGCTCGTCGGTGCCCTATGCCGCCTCCAAGGGCGCCATGACCACCATGACCCTGTCGCTGGCCCGGTCGCTCGGCCCGCGCATCCGCGTCAACGCGGTCTGCCCCGGCTTCATCGACACGCCATGGTTCAAGGACGTGCCCGACGACTCGATGGAACGCCTGCGGGCGGGCGCGGCGGCGGCGACGCCGCTGAAGGTCGCCTCGACGGCCGAGGACATCGCCGGAGCCGCGGTGTTCCTGGCGTCACCAGCATCGCGCCACGTAACGGGCGAAACGCTTCTGGTCGATGCGGGTCTGCACCTGGGCGGAGCAAGTCTTTCAATGCGGTAAAGCCACAGGCCAAGCGCTATCGTCTTTTTAAGCACCTGTGACTTGTCTGCGTCCATTCTGAAGCAAAAGCGTCACACTGCGCTCAAACTTTGAGCTTTGGGCGCCGATCTTGCTGGCGCTTCGAGTCCCTCGGTTGCAACAAAGCATACGCCCTCAACTAATCCTTGGGGGACGCAAGCGCTTGCAGGCGCGCGTCGGGGTCCGGGTCCACAGCCCGGAGAACGACACAGAAAAGGGGATAGAACTATGAAAGCCATGAAGATCGCGCTGGCCTCGGCCGTCGCCACCGTTGCGCTGTCGGGCGCCGCGATGGCCCAGGAAGCCACCAAGCCCACCATCTCGTTCAACCTGGGCATCACCAACGACTACGTGTTCCGCGGCATCAGCCAGACCCAGGGCGATCCGGCCATCTCCGGCGGCGTCGACGCCGGCTACGGCATCTTCTACGCGGGCGTCTGGGCCTCGAACGTCGACTTCGGCGTGCCGGACCCGGACCTGGAAGTCGACTTCTATGCCGGCGTGAAGCCGACCGTGGGTGACACCTCGTTCGACTTCGGCGTGCTGTACTACGGCTACCGCAAGGACAAGAACGGCGCGCCGGGCGCCAACAGCTACACCGAAGTGAAGGCCGCCGTGTCGCGCAACTTCGCTGGCGCCACCCTGGGCGCGGCCGTCTACTACTCGCCGGAATGGCCGGGCAAGGGTGGTGACGCCACCTACGGCGAAATCAACGCCGCCATCCCGATCGCCGAGAAGTTCACCCTGTCGGGCGCTGTCGGCCGTCAGGAAATCAAGAACTACGCCGACTACAACACCTGGAACATCGGCGTCGGCTTCCTGCTCGGCGAGAACGCCACGATCGACGTGCGCTATCACGACACCGACGCGCACGAGATCGCCAAGATCTACGACAGCCGCGTGGCCGTCAGCCTGAAGGCCGCGTTCTAAGCTCACTCAAGCTTAGAGACGAAAAGACGAAGCCGCCCCGGTTCGCCGGGGCGGCTTTTTCTTTGTCGGCCTAGGTTGCGGGCGCTTTGGGCGGCCGCATGGCCAGGACAGCGACGAACACCACCGCCGTCACCGCCGCGAACAGTTCGAAGGTCGGCGAGAAGCCGCCCAGCCGGTCACGCATGGCCCCGGCGATGAACGGCCCGGCCGCCGAGACCGCGCCGACCAGGCAGGTCAGGGAGAACAGCTCCAGGTTCGACTGGCGACCATAATAGTTCAGCAGCAGCACGGTCACGGCCAGCACGGTCAGGCCGAAGCCCACACCCGTGCCGATGGCGTAGAGCAGCATCAGGGCCGGGCTCGCGGCCTTGGCCAGGGCCAGCAGGCCGACGACCAGCATCCCTTGCGCGAAGATCAGCAGCCAGCGCGGATCGACCCGGTCACCCAGCGCCCCGCCGGCCAGGCGGGCCAGGGTCTGCATCAGCGATTCCAGGCTCAGCATCTTGGCCGCGAGCGCCGCGGCCGCGACCGAGGCGACGCCCGCGGCGACGCCCAGCTCCGTCAGGTGAGTCACCGAGACGCTGGCCACGGTCACGCCGACCAGCAGGTGGCTGAAATAGGCCGCCACCAGGATGTAGAACTGCGGGGTCCGCAGCGCCTGGGGCACGGTCCACTCATAGGGCGTGCGATAGACGCGGGCGTTGGCCGGGGCCTGACGAGCCTCCTGCTCGACTTCCAGGTCGACCTCATGGGCGGCCTGGTTCAGCCACTTGGAGCCGCCGACCATCAGGGCGCAGACCAGGCCGACGACGGCGGCCAGCCCGGCTTGGACGATCCAGTAGGCTCGCCAGTCGTTGCCGCTCATGCCCATCAGGGTCAGGGTCATCCACGGCCCGGCCGCGCCGCCCAGCGAGCCGAAGGTGAAGTAGACGCCGAACGGCAGGGCGCGCTTACAGAACAGCGACGACAGGACATGGGTGCCGGGGATCAGCGCCGCCATCTGGAAGCCGACGCCACAGGCCGCCGCCCCGACATAGTAGCTGAGCAGGCTCTCGGAATTAGCCAGCCCCAGGAACCCGGCCGCCAGCACCCCCGCGCCCAGCAGCAGCGTGCCGCGCACGCCGATCCGGCGGATCAGGATGGCCGGCAGCCACGACGAGGCGCCGGTGAAGACGCCCAGCACCGAAAAGCCCAGGAACGCCTTCTCGAAGCTCCACTTCAGCTCGCCGATCATCGCCGGCAGGACGACGCCCAGCGAGCCGTAGGTCGAGGCGGTGATCAGGAACAGCAGCAGGCTGAACGCCGCCAGCAGCAGCCACGGGCGGAAGCGGTCGTCAGAGGCCACTCCCCCGCCTCGCGGGGGAGCTTCAGACAAAGATGTCGTCACGATCAGAACGTCCGCTTCAGGGTGGCCCGCCACTCCCTCCCCTTGCCCGGCAAGGCGCCGAGGTTGGCGTAGGTGTCGGCGTCGGGGGTGAAATAGAACTTGTTGAGCAGGTTATCGATATTGACCGACAGGGTGTACGGCCCGTGGTTCACGAAAGCTGAAGCGTTGACCAGGGAATAGGACGGATAGCGCACCGCGTTCTGCACGGTGCCCGCCGTGCGGCTGACATGGCTGACGCCGACCGTCGCGCCGGCCTGGCCCCAGTCGTAGCCCTTGCTGGTGTAGGTTCCGTACAGGCTGACCACCGACTTCGGGATCAGGGTGTAGGCGTAGTCGCCGCCGCGCCCCGGCAGGCTGGCGAAGCTCCACACCACGTACGAGCCGCCATAGCCCTGTGCGCCAGGCACGCCGGCGGTGTAGGCCGGGATGTACTGGAACGAGGCGTCCGGCCCCTTGATCGTCGTGCGCTGGCTGTTGCCGGCGAAGGTGAAGGACAGATGCTCCGACGCCAGCCAGCGGACCTCGACCTCGACGCCCTTGGCGCGCGTGCCCTGCACGACCGGCGGGGCGATGGCGCCGGTCACCTGGGTGCGGTTCTGTCTGTAGGCCGCGACCGAGCCGATCAGCGCCCCGCGCAGCAGCTGGAACTTCACGCCCGCCTCGGTCAGGTCCGAGCTCGACAGCCACGAGCCGTCGGCCACCAGGTTTGGCGCGACGTCGCCGGCCTGGCTCATCTCCAGCGCGGCGGCCTTGGCGTAGCTGACATAGGGCATCAGGCCGATCGGCAGCTTGTAGGTCAGGCTGGCGCCGTAGGTGGCCTTGTTCCGATCGTCCGCCTGCTTGCCGGCGATGACGTAGCTGAGGACGCCGGTGTCCTGGCTCTCGACGCTGTAGTGGTCCCAGCGGCCGCCCAGCACCAGGTTGAAGCGCCCGGCCTCGATGTCGGAGGTGACGAAGACGCCGGTCTGCTTCCAGGTCGAGCGGTTGTCGTTCTCCCACTGCAGGCCGATATCGCCGGTTTCCGTGTCGAACGGGCTGTCTATGGTGTCGGTCGGCGTGGGGCCGAAGCTGATGTCGCGGCGATCCAGCGCGATCAGGCCGCTGTTGAAGCTCTCGCGCCGGCGGCCCTCGAACCAGCGATGCGCGCCGCCGACCAGGGTGCGGGCGCGGACGGCGCCGACATCGGTCGGGAAGGCGTAGGTCAGGCGGATCTCGCTGACCTTGGCGTCGGTCGTGGCCGGATAGCCATAGGAGACGAAGCGGCGGTTCTCCAGGCGGTCATGGAACAGCTGCAGCTTGATCGCGCGGTCGCCGCCCAGGTCCTTGGCGAGGTCGAAATAGAGCGTCCGGGTGTTGGTCTTCGAGAAGTCGGCGGGACTGATATAGACCGTGCGTCTGTCCAGCGTCGTCGTACCGACGCCGGTGTCCAGGGTGTGGGCCGCATCGGACGCCGGGAAGCCGTAATACGGGATGTAGAGGGCGCTGGCATAGGGGTAAAACCCCACCTCATTGGGGGTCAGCTTGCCGTTGTGGTCGGCGTCGACCAGCGAGGTGTCGCGGCCGGTGATGTAGGTCCGGTTGTCGATCAGGTCCTGGGTCAGGCGGTTCCAGCCCGGCGTCTGCACGTCGCCGTCCGAGTGGAACGCCATGCCGCCGAAGGCCGTGCTCCAGCCTTTCCCAAGGTCGAAGTCAGACGAGACCTCCAGCGTCTGGTGACGCGGATAGACGCCCTTGTAGTAGCTGTGGCTGTCCTCGGCCTCGCCATAGACATAGACGCCGCCCTCGGCCCCGCCGAGGTTCACGGGCGCGCCGAACTGGCCGGTGACCAGCTTCTTGTTGTAGCTGCCGACCGTGGCGGTGAGCTCACCCTCCGGCTTGGCCAGGAAGCGGCCCTCGTCGCGGGCTGGCTTGGGGATGAAGTTGACCAGGCCGCCGACCTTGCCGGCGCCATAGACCGGGGTCGGAGGGCCGCGCAGGATCTCGATGCGCGAGGCCCCGCCGATCGGGGTCGAATAGGTCCCGCGGTTCTCCACCCGCTTGAAGCCCCTGAAGTAGTTCTCGGCCAGGGTGCCGCGGATGTTGAGCGCGCCGGGCACGCCGTAGAAGCTGGCGGTGTGGGTTCCGGGCGAGACCTTGGTCACGCCGTCCAGGGTCAGCACCCCGTAGCGCTCAAGCGTCACGTCGCTGACCAGGCTGGCCGAGCGCGGCGTCTCGATCAACGGCTTGGCGAGGCCGAAGACGCTCGTGCTCGGCTGCTTTTCCAGCAGGCCCGCCTTGTCGCGCGCCACGATGATCACCGCATCGACCTGATCGGCCACCTGGTCTTCCGCATGCGCCGCGAACGCGGTCGTGCTCGAAAGAGCCAGGATGCTAGCGGACAGGAGAACGCTTCTGGACGGCATCGGAGTTTCGGCCTTCACGCCGACGGGCGGGAAGGCCTGGCGGTCACGCTCCGATATCTGGGTATGTCTTGATCTTCGTCAAAATGCCTTCTGACATTTCAGTGAAGATTGCGAAGGCTCTGTGGCCGGAAAGACGCAGATCTTGTGAAGGTGCTCGCCCGCATCGCGGGGGAGGGTCCAGGCGTCTAGGCCGCGCCGACGTGCGGCCGGGTCTGGGCTTCCGGCTGGACGTTCAGGATCCGCAGCATGGCGTTGCGCGAGGCCTCGGCGTCGCCGCCGGCGATGACGCGGGCGACCTGACGGTGCTCCTCGATCTCGTCCAGCAGTTCCTGTTCCGTGGCGCCGTTGAACGAAAACACCCAGAAGCGGGCGGCCTTGTGCTGCAGCGGGATCAGGATCCGGGCCAGGGCCAGGTTGCCGGAGGCGCGGGCGACCAGGGCGTGGAAGCGCAGGTCCATGGCCACCAGGGCCGGCAGGTCGCAGATCTTGGCGGCCGCCTCGCCCTCGGCGAAGACGTCGTACATCGTCTGGGCCTCGCCCTTGGAGGCGTGCTTGGCCGCCAGGCTGGCGCAGTGCGGCTCGATCAGCACCCGGGCGTCGTAACCCTGGCGCAGCTCGACCAGATCCAGCGGCGCGACCGTGGTGCCCGAGCGGGCCCGGCGGATCACCAGACCCTCCAGCGCCAGGCGGCCCAGCGCGTCACGCACCCCGGCCAGGCCGGTGTCGTAGTGGGCGGCCAGCGACTGCTCGTCCAGACGCGCGCCGGCCGGCAGCTCACCCAGGATCAGGTCCAGCAGGATCCGCTCGTAGACCTTGGTCTTCTGCAGGTCCGGCGACCAGTCCTCGAGCCCCGAGGAGTTGGCGACGTCCAGCACCAGGGTGCGAGCGGCGTTGAGCGAAGGCGAGGCCATGGGCGATCCGTGAGCGGCGGTCGCTGATAGGTAATGTGAAATTTCAGGGGTGGCTAGGGCGACTAGAACGCCGGGATCACCGCCCCTGCGTACTTCTGCTCCATGAAGGCCTTGACCTCCGGCGTCGTCAGGGCCGCGGCCAGCTTCTTGACGCGCGGGTCGTCCTTGTTGTCCGGACGTCCGACCAGGTAGTTCACGTAGGGACTGGTCTTGTCCTCGATGATCAGAGCGTCCTTGGACGGGTTCAGCTTGGCGTCCAGCGCGTAGTTGGTGTTGATCACCGCCAGATCGACCTGGTTCAGCACGCGCGGCAGGGCCGGCGCTTCCAGCTCCTTGAACTTCAGGTTCTTCGGATTGCCGGTGATGTCGCGGAGCGTGGCCAGGGCGTTCGTGGGGTCCTTCAGGGTGATGACGCCGTTCTTGGCCAGCAGGATCAGCGACCGCCCCTCGGTGCTGCCGTCGTTGGGAATGGCCACGGTGGCGCCGTCCGGCAAGGCGGCGATCGACTTCCACTTCGACGAATAGGCGCCGATCGGCTCGACGTGGACGCCCTGGATCGGGATCAGGTTCGTGCCCTTGTCGTGGTTGAAGCTCTCCAGATACGGCAACGTCTCGAAATAGCTGACGTCGATGCGCTTCTCGGCCACCTGGGTGTTGGGCTGGACGTAGTCGTTGAACACCTTGATCTCGATGTTCAGCCCCTCGGCGGCCAGCTTCGGCTTGATGAATTCCAGCACCTCGGCGTGCGGCACGGCGGTGGCGGCCACGGTCAGGGTGTCGGGCGCGCTGGCCTTGGGTTCCTTCTGGCCGCACGCAGCGAGCGTCATGGCGGCGAGACCGAGAACGAGAATAGCGCGGCGGGCGACCATGAACGGCTCCATAAGGCGATCTGACGGGTAGGCTTTTGCCCCGTCAGCGCCTCTTGAGGAAATCAGATTTCCTGAGGGCCTGTCGAGCGATCGCTTGACCCGGCCTCCGAACAGGCGGCTTGGAGGGGGATGGCCAAGGAAACCGTCCACATCGTGCAAGCCTATGTCGCGGGACGCGGCAAGGGCCTGAAGGCCGAACAGCAGATCGGCTGCAAGACGGCGGAAGAGGCGCGCCGCAAGGCCGAGCGGCTGGCGCCGCTGCGCGAAGGCGTCGTCGCCTTTTCGGCCAGCGCCGATGTCGAACTGGGCGACTACGACGAGAACCCCGACATCCTGTTCAAGGCCGGCCGCCTGCCGCACCCGTTCGACCAGGCCTAGGGACCGAAACCTCGTCCTTCGACAAGCTCAGGATGAGGTTTCTACCCGAACGTCAGCATTCGTCCTCACCCAGAGCTTGTCGAAGGGCGAGAACGACCCCGAGGCCTCTAGTCCTCGTCGTTCGCCGGCTCGGGTACGTCCGGCTCACCGTGGATGACCCAGTTGGCGATGAAGTCGGGCGTCTCGCCGGCCAGGGTGGTGACGCCCGCCTCGGCGACCTGGATGGCCGAGGTCTGGGGCGGCAGGGTGTAGGTGTCGCCATCGTGCTCGCCCAGCAGGTCCAGCACGATGCCTTCGTCCTCGGTGGCGTCGATCACCACGCCGAAGAACTGCTGGCGCTCGGCCACCTCGCCGTCCTCGTCGAGGAAGGTCAGGTTCATCAGCAGGGTCTTGCCCAGCATGCTCTTGGCGAAGGCGGCGTCCCAATGAGCGTCGAGGGGTTGGTCGCCTTGGTCGATATCGTCGGTCATCGTCAGCTCTATTTGTGCGAAACGCGACGCACCACCGCATCGCCGATCATCTGCAGCACCTGGACCAGCACCAGCATCAGCACGACGGTGACGATCATCACGTCGGTCTGGAAGCGCTGGTAGCCGAAGCGGATGGCGAGGTTGCCCAGGCCGCCGGCGCCGACCACGCCAGCCATGGCGGTGTAGGAGACCAGGGCCACGGCGGTGACGGTCGCGGCGGCCACCAGGCCCGGCAGCGCCTCGGGCAACAACGCGCCCAGCACCACCTGACGCCGCTTGGCGCCCATGGCGAAGCTGGCCTCGATCACCCCTTTGTCGACCTCGCGCAAGGCGGTCTCCACCAGGCGCGCGAAGAACGGCGCCGCGCCCACCACCAGCGGCGGGATGGCGCCGGCCACGCCCAGCGAGGTGCCGACCAGGGCGACAGTCAGCGGGATCATCACGATCAGCAGGATCACGAACGGCACCGAGCGCAGGACATTGACCAGCAGCGACAACAGGCCGTTGGCGACCTTGTTCTCCAGCATCTGGCCCTTGCCGGTCAGGAACAGGATGACGCCCAGCGGCAGGCCCAGGGCGATGGTCAGCACCAGCGAACCGCCCAGCATCGACAGGGTGTCGATGGTCGCCTGGCCGATCTCGCTCCAGTCGATGTTCGAGACGCTCATCGGGCGGTCTCCCCGGACAGCTCGTCGACGCGCACGCCGGAGGCCTGGAACTGAGCGATGGCCGCGGCGACGTCGCCGCCGGTCAGGGCCAGGGTCAGCTGGCCGTAGGGCGTCTCGCGCAGGCGGTGGATGCGCCCGCCCAGGATCGAATAGTCGACGCCGGTGGTCCGGGCCACCTCGCCCAGCACCGGCTTGTAGGTCGCCTCGCCCCGGAAGGTCAGGCGCACCACGCGACCCGACAGGGCGGCGTCGGCGGCGGGTTCGCCATCGGCCTCGCGCACGAAGCGGCGGGCGGTGGCGCTCTTGGGATGCAGGAAGACGTCCTCGACGGGCCCCTCCTCCACCAAGCGCCCCGCGTCCAGCACGGCGACGCGGTCGCAGATGCGGCGGACCACGTCCATCTCGTGGGTGATCAGCACGATGGTCAGGCCCAGCTCGCGGTTCAGGCCCGAGATCAGGTCGAGAATCTGTTCGGTAGTCTCCGGGTCGAGGGCGCTGGTGGCCTCGTCGCACAGCAGGACCTTGGGATTGGTCGCCAGCGCCCGGGCGATGCCGACCCGTTGCTTCTGGCCGCCCGACAGCTGGGCTGGATACTTGTCGGCGTGGGCGGTGAGGCTCACCCGCTCCAGCAGCTCGGCCGTGCGCGCCTTGACCTCGGCGGCCGGACGCCCGGCCAGCTTCAGCGGGAAGGCGACGTTCTGGGTGACGGTCTTGCCCGACAGCAGGTTGAAGTGCTGGAAGATCATCCCGACCCGGCGACGCAGGGCGCGCAGGCCCTCGACGCCCAGGGCCGCGACGTCGTCGCCGTCGACGATCACCTTGCCGTCGGTCGGCGTCTCCAGCCCGTTGATCAGCCGGATCAGCGTCGACTTGCCCGCGCCCGAGGCGCCGATCACGCCGAACACCTCGCCGGCCTTCACCGACAGCGAGACCTCGCGAAGGGCCGCGTGAGCGCACCCTTCCTTGCTTGAGGCCGCATAGGTCTTGGAAACAGCCTCGAAGGCGATCACGTCGTCTTAGGTCCTGTGAATGGGGAGCGCTGCACTTAGGCGCTCCCCGCCCGATAGTCGAGACTCTGACCTAGGGCTGCCTCACCACCGCGCCGCCCTTCATCACGAACACCGGCTTTTCCAGCACCGTCACGTCGGCCAGCGGGTCACCCGCCACCGCGATGATGTCGCCCCAGCGGCCGACGGCGACCTGGCCGACGTCCTTGGTCTGGCCCAGGGCTTCGGCGGCGGTGATCGTCGCGGCCTGGATCGCCTGCAGCGGCGTGGCGCCATAGCGGACCATGACCGCGAACTGCTTGGCGTTGTCGCCGTGCGGATAGACCCCGGCGTCGGTGCCATAGACCATCTTCACCCCGGCCTTCAGCGCCTTCTTGAAGTTCTGGCGCTGGATCTCGCCGATGTCGCGGTCCTTGCGCAGGTTATCCTCCAGGACGCCGTTCTTCTTGCCCTCGGCCTGGGTGTAGTCGGTGTTGTAGATGTCCATCGAGAAGTAGGTCCCGTGCTGGACCGCCAGCTTGATCCCCTCGTCGTCCACCAGGCTGGCGTGCTCGATGGTGTCGATGCCGGCCTTGATCGCCTCGCGGATGCCCGCCGCGCCGTGGGCGTGGGCGGCGACCTTGATGCCGGCCATGTGGGCCTCGTCGGCCACGGCGTGCATCTCGTCATAGGTCAGCTGCTGCTGGCCCGGCTCGTCGCCGCGCGAGAACACCCCGCCCGTCGCGCAGATCTTGATCACCTGGGCGCCGTACTTCTTCAGCGTCCGGACCGCCTTGCGCGCTTCGTCCGGACTGTCGATGTTGTAGGGTCCCTTCTCGTCCATCGACGGCGGGAAGAAGGTCGAGTCGCAGTGGCCGCCGGTCGCGCCGATCGCCCAGGTCGCCGTGACGATGCGCGGGCCGATCACATAGCCGCCGTCGATCGCCTCGCGCAGGCCGACGTCGTCGAAGTCGGCCGAGCCGACGTTGCGGATGGTCGTGAAACCCGCCTCCAGCGTCTTCTTCGCGTTGGCGACCTGCACCACGCTCCAGAAGCGATCGCTGTATTCCAGGCTGTTATAGCCGCCGATCTCGGCCAGACCGTCGATATGGGTGTGCATGTCGATCAGGCCCGGCAAAAGGGTCGCGCCTGGCAGGTCAACGACCTTGGCTCCCGTCGGAACCGCGTCGCCCTTCTTGCCGACGCTGGTGATGCGACCGTCGGTGACGATCACCAACGGGTTGTCGACATACTTGCCGCTCGCCACGTCCAGCAGCCGCGCGGCGCTGACCGCCTCGACCTGCGCCGCGTTCGCCGCGCTCGCCGCCAGCACGCCCGCCGCCAGCACCGCGGCCTTGATCCCCTCACGCATTCGATCCGTCCCCATCCAACTTGAGCGGAGGACGCTAGCACGCCCGCGCGCGCCGTCGAGCCTCCACCCGCTCGCCGGATCTGACCGAGCCCGGGAACCTTCGGCGACACCAGCCGCATCTGGCCTCCGCGGACGCCTATCCAGCCCAGATGAAAGCCAGCGTCGGCACGTCCCGGCGTCAACAAGCCGTCATACTTTAATCGTATAGATACACGCGTCTCATTTGCATTTTTTATATCTTCGTTCGTCAAGGGGGCTTCACGAACGTCGCATCGCAAACGGGATCCAGCCTCGCACAGCTCTTCCCTGAACCGCCTCCTTGCCGGGCTTTTCAGGGCGTTAACCCGTCGGTGATCGCCGACGGGAGGGGGACGGCGCGCGCCTTGAGCGGGCGTCGGGACACAATCAACGGAGTTATCCATGTTCGACCCGCCATCGCGTCTCAAGCTCGCGGCCCTGACCGGCGTCAGCGTCTTCGCGCTCGCCTTCGCTCCGGCCGTCCACGCTCAGACGGCCAATACGCAGACCCCGAAAGCCAAGGCCAAACCCTCCGCCGACGACGCCGTCAGCGAGGTGGTCATCACCGGTCAGCGCCTGTCGACCGCCAACTCGATCCAGGATCAGAAAAAGGCCACCGGCGTCGTCAATGTCATTTCCGCCGACGATCTGGGCAAGCTGCCTGACGCGAACGTCGCCGACGCCCTGGCCCGCATCCCCGGCGTCAACGTCGTCGTCAATCAGGAGACCGGCGAAGGCGAATACGTCTCCATCCGCGGCCTGGCCAGCACCTACAACGCCTATTCGATCAACGGCGTGCGCGTGGCGCTGACGGACGCCAGCTCGCGCAAGATGTCGATGACGGTCCTGCCGCCCAACGGCCTGAAGGCGATCTCGGTCAACAAGACGCTGACGCCCGATCTGGACGGCGACGCCATCGGCGGTTCGGTCAACTTCGTCACCCCGACCGCCTTCGACTTCCGCAAGCCCACCCTGCGCGTCTTCGCCTCCTACGGCCTCAATGACCGCGCCCAGAAGCAGGACGAGCCGGCCGGCAGCGGCCAGATCCAGATCGACGGCGCGCGCAAGTTCGGCGATGGACGCTTTGGTTTGTTCGGATCAGTCTATTACGGCAAGAGCCACTACACCAACGAAGAGTCCGAGAACGACGGCGAGTGGGAGCCCTACCGCTGGCGCAAGGACTTGATCGAACCGATCGACAGCCGCTCGATGTATCTGCCGGGCATCGACCTGGACTTCCGTCGCGGCGAACAGGAGCGCTTTGGCGGCAACTTCTCGGCCGACTATCAGATCGACCAGCACAACTTCTATGTCCGCGGCCAGTACGCCAAGCTGAACCGCACGGGCACCAATGACTACACCGACTTCCGCAGCCGTCCCACCAAGCGCCTGACGCAGGTCAACCTGGAAGACACGACCCTTCTGCAGCCGGAACAGATGATCACCGGCCGCGATGCGGTGAAGGGCAACATCTACGGCTACACCGTCGGCCAGATCGTCGACACGGACAAGGACGGCCTGATCACCGACGCCGACCGCAAGTCGGGCAACTCGTACTGGTCGCTGTTTGGCCGTTCGGGCGTGTGGAACCCCAAGGCGTTCCAGTTCGCCCGCACCCATGAGTCCCAGGACCAGGAGTCCTCGCTCTACACGATCAACGCCGGGGGCCAGAGCCGCTTCGAGCGTCTGACGCTCGACTACGACCTCAGCTACTCCTACGGCGAGAAGGGCACGCCGCTGTACTACGGCATCGGCTACAACTGCGATAAGTGCTCGACCGATCCTATGTTCAACTCGACCGGCATCCTGTGGTCGTCGGCCGATCCGCGCTTCCCGCTGGCGCAGCTTCCGGCCTATGCGGCCAATGTCGATCACCGCGACGATCTGCTGCCGTTCGACGGCGCGTCGATGAACAAGGACAAGCAGTCCGACGCCCGCACCGCGCTGAAGTTCGATGCTCGTTATGAGATGGACGGCCTGATCGACTATGTGAAGGGCGGTTTCAAGTATCTCAAGTCAGAGCGCGAATATGACTCCACCCCGATCTGGGAAGGGGACTTGTCCGGCACGCCGCTGAACGGCAAGTCGCTGGCGGCGTCCGGCCTGGTCGAGCGTCAGGTCGATGGCTTCTTCAAGAACCGCTACTACTATGGCTCCATCCTGAGCCGCGAACGGGTCATCACCGCGGTGAACGCGGCGCGCGCCGCCAATCCGGTGTCCTATTCGACCGCGGACCTCAGCAAGGACGACAAGAAGGGCTCGGAAACCATCTATGCCGGCTATGCGCTGGCCCATGTCAGGTCGGGCAATCTCGAAGTCGTCGGCGGCGCCCGCGTCGAACACACCAAGGTGGAAACCACCGCGTGGATCACCGACGCCACGACGTCGGGCTTCGGCAAGACCAACCGCGACTACACCAACGTCCTGCCCAGCATCACCGCTGTCTACCGTCAGGGCGAGACCCTGGTCTATCGCGGCGCGATCTGGACCAGCTTCTCGCGTCCGGAATATTCGAACATCTCGCGCGGCGAAAGCGTGACCCGCGATCCCGCGACCAAGGAAATCATCGCCATCAGCCGCGGCAATCCGGACCTGAAGCCCGGTGAGTCGGTCAATTTCGACCTGTCGGCCGAATGGTATCCGGATCGCTCCAGCGTGGTGTCCGTCGGCGTCTTCCACAAGAAGATCAAGAACTTCATCTTCACCAACGGCCGCTCGGTCAACGCTCCGACCAAGGAAGGCACGATCACCATCACTCAGCCGCAGAACGGCGAGGACGCGACCCTGACGGGCGTGGAACTGAACCTGATCAAGTCGTTCGAAGGTCTTTCGGCGCCGTTCGACGGCTTCGGCGTCGAGGCCAACGTCACCTCGCAGACGTCCGAGGCCGAAACGGGCCTGGACTATCGTCGCGGCCATCCGATCACGTTCCTGCAGGCGCCGGACCTGATCTACAACACCTCTCTGACCTATCAGAAGTACGGTATCGAAGCCAAACTCAGCTATCAGTATCAAGGCGCTTACATCGAAGACACGCGCGACAACGCGGTCGACAAGTGGGTGCAGCCTAACAAGTCGCTCGACCTGCATACCCGCTACAACATTCGCCAGGGCCTGACGGTCGACTTCGACGTTCAGAATATCCTGGATGGTCACCGTTACTATACGACCAAGGGTAAGAACCCGACCTATCAGAAGGACTACATGGAGCCGGGCCGGAACTTTATCCTGCGCGTCGCCTATTCCTACTGATCAGACTTAATCTTTTTCCTTGCCCTTCCGGCTCGCGCCGGAGGGGCTTTTCTTTGGCCTCCCGGCGAGTGACTGGCCCCCGAGCCAAGGTCTGTTTGAGTTTCCGGTCCCGATTTGTATGGTCCGGGTCAGTCACCTGTCGAAGAGAGAATCATGGCCGTTTCGCCTGACGATGGCGCCGAGCGTAGCCGCCGCCGTGAAGCCGGCAGCCTGTCGATCGGGGCGCTGAAGGCCTTCGTCACCGTCGTCGATCAAGGCTCCTTCTCGCGCGCGGCCGCCGTGCTGGGCGTTTCCCAGCCAAACATCTCCAATCAGATCAACGCGCTGGAACAGATCTGCGGCGTTCGGCTGCTGAACCGGCGCACCCAGAACCAGAACCTGACCGACGCCGGGCGCGAGCTCTATACGCGGGCGCGGCTGGTCATCAGCCGCGTCGACGATTTCGAGATGACCGCCAATCTATTCAGTGGATTGAAGCGCGGGCGCATGTCGATCGGCTTTTCGACGCCGCCGGCGACCATGCAGCTGATCAGTCAATTCAGGCGCACCTATCCGGATATCGAGATTTCCACCCGGCTGGGCAATACGCGCTCCCTGACGCAGGATGTGATGGAATGTCGGGCCGATGTGGCGATCATTTCGCTGCTGGAGCCCGATCCGATCCTGGCCTGCCACCTGGTTTTCGAGCAGTCGCTCAACCTGATGGTGCCCGTCGATCACCCCTTCGCCCAGCGCGCTCACATCGAAGCCCGTGAGCTGGGCGGTCTGCCGCTGGTCCTGCGGGAGGAGGGCTCGGTGACGCGCGCCCTGACGGAAATCGCGCTCGGTCGAAGCGCCGCCAGCGTGGAAAGGGGCTTCATCGTCGAAAGCCGTGAAGCGGTCAAGGAAGCCACCGCCCACGGCATCGGGTTCGGCTGTATTCTGGATGGCGAAATCGGACACGACGTCCGACTGAAGGCCTTGCCCGTCCACGGCATGCCCCGCACCGGCGGCGTTTACATCGTCACCTTGCGTGAAAACATGGAAATTCCAGCGGTTTCGGCCTTCATTCGCCTTGCTGGACTAAAGGGAACCGCAATATAACAATATCAAATGTCATCGCATGATGGATTTGATATTTTTATGACAAACCCCGCCCCCGCCCTGCTTAGCGAGATCCGCGACATCTATCTGGGCAACGCCCAGCGCCCTTACGGCCTTTACGGCATCAATCAGCTGCAGCACGCCCTTCAGTCGGCCGCCCATGCCGAAGCGCAGGCCCTGTCGTCATCCCTCGTCATCGCCTGCCTGCTGCACGATGTCGGGCACATGATCCACGATCTGGGCGAAGCGCCCGCGGAAGAGGGCGTCGACGATCTGCACGAAGCCCTGGGGGCCGAATGGGCGGCGGCGCGCTTTCCCCTGGCCGTGAGCGAGCCCATACGCCTGCATGTGGCCGCCAAACGCTATCTGTGCAGCGTGGAGCCCGGCTATCAGGACGGCCTGTCGAAAGATTCCCGCATCTCCCTGGCGCTACAGGGCGGCGTGATGGACGACGCCGAGCAACTGGCCTTCCTGCACGAGCCCTTCGCTGATCAGGCGATCGCCCTGCGGCGTATCGATGAGCTGGCCAAGGACAAGAACGCCGTAACCGACAGCCTCGACGAGTTTCTCGAGCGCCACCTCGTGGCGGCGCTGAACCCGTAAGCCATCCCCGCCTGATCGTCACGCGATCATAATAATATCGCATTATATCAACGGCTCTATAATGCGATATTATGCTGATTGGGGACGGCATGACCTCCGGACTTACGCGCGGCCTGGCCCGATCCGGGCCAGGATGGGTGGCCGCCTACGCCCTGACGGCGGCTTTCAGCACCTATTTCTGCATGTATGCCTTCCGCAAACCCTTCGCGGTCGCCAGCTACGCGGGCGTTTCGGGCTGGCCGTTCGCCATCGACTTCAAGATCGTCCTCGTCATCGCTCAGGTGCTGGGCTACGCCCTGTCCAAGCTGATCGGCATCAAGGTGGTCAGCGAGGCGCAGCCGCAACACCGGGCGTTTCTGATCGTGGGCTTCGTCGTCAGCTCATGGCTGGCCCTGATCCTGTTTGCTGTCCTGCCCGCGCCGCTGAAGGTCATCGCCATCTTTTTCAGCGGCCTGCCGCTGGGGATGATCTGGGGGCTGGTGTTCGGCTTTCTGGAGGGACGACGCGCCTCGGAATGGCTGGGCGCCGGCCTGTGCATCAGCTTCATTGTCTCTTCAGGGGTGGTCAAGTCCGTCGGACGGTCGCTGATCGTCGACCACGGCGTCCCGGAACTGTGGATGCCGGCCGCGACAGGAGCCCTCTTCCTGCCTGTGCTGGCCCTGTCGGTCTGGATGCTGTCTCAGACCCCTCCGCCGGACGCGCGGGACGTGGTCGAGCGCATGGCGCGCCAACCCATGTTCCGCGAAGAACGCAAGGCCTTCTGGGCGCGCGGCGGGCTGGGGATAGGGCTGCTTATCGTCGCCTATATCGTCCTGACCGCCCTACGCGACTTCCGCGATAATTTCGCCGTCGAGCTTTGGGAGGCGCTGGGTTATGGCGACAAGCCGGCCGTCTTCAGCCTCTCGGAACTGCCGATCGCCGCCCTCATCCTGCCGCTGTTCGGCTTGACGGCCCTGATCCACGACAATCGCCGCGCGGTGATGGTCTATCACGTCATGATCATCGCCGGAGCGATCCTGATCGCCCTGGCGACCCTGGCGTGGCAGGCGCATCTGCTCGGCCCTCTGTGGTGGATGATCGCCGTCGGAGCCGGGGTCTATCTCGGCTTTATCCCCTACAACGCGGTGCTGGCCGACCGGCTGACCGCAGCGCTCGGCCTGCCCGGCAATGCGGCCTTCTTCATGTATCTGGCCGACGCCTCCGGCTATGGCGGCAGCGTCGCCCTGATGCTGCTGAAGAGTTTCGGCCTGTCCTTGAGCTGGCTCGGCTTCTTCACCGGTCTTTGCTACGCGGCGGCCGCCATCGTCGGAATTACGACCGCGGGCTCGGCCCTGTACTTCTCCGCGAAGGTCTTCCGCAAATGACACCAACCCGCCGCAACGTGACCGCCGCCCTGGGCGGTGTGACTCTGGGCGCCCTCGCCGCGCCGATGGCCGGCGCGGCCGCGCAACTCGCCGCCCCGATCCGCCGCATCGCCATTCTGGGCTGCATCCGCCAGAAAAGGCCGGTCCCGGCCCTGATGGCCTATGCCGCCGCCAAGGCCGACCTCAACCTGTGGATCGGCGACAACGTCTACGTGGACACCAAGGACGACCCGGCCGCCTTCGCCGAGGCCTACGCCCAGCTCGCCAGCAAGCCCGGCTTCGCCGAGCTGCGCGCTCAGGGCGCGCACATGGCGACGTGGGACGATCACGACTATGGCGCGAACGACGCCGATCGGACCTATCCGCTGAAGGAGGTCTCCAAGACGGCCTTCCAGCGCTTCTGGAACCTCGAAACCGACACCTCCGCGCCGGAAGATGGCGTTTACAACAGCCGGATGTTCACGTTCGGCCAGCGCCGGTTGCACGTCATCATGCTGGACGTGCGCTGGCGCCGCGACGCGCCCGATGGACACGGCGACATTCTGGGCGAGGGGCAATGGCGCTGGCTGGACGGCCGACTGGCTGTTCCGGCCGACTTGACGCTGGTGATCAGCGGCACGCAGATCCTGCTCAACGCCGGCACGGGCTCCGAGACCTGGGAAGACTATCCGCGCGCCCGCGACCGCCTGTTCAAGATGATCCGCAAGCATCGCCGCGAAGGCGTCGTGTTCATCACCGGCGATCAACACTATGGCGAGGTGGCCCGCGCGCGCGGCGCTCTGGGCTACGACGCGGTGGAACTGCAGTTTTGCGGCCTCAATCAGATCGAGAAGCCGGAAAAGAACCTCTACCGCGTCTCCCCTGTATCCACGAGCCTGCACGCCATGTGCCTCCTGGATATCCAGTGGGAGGCGGACGACTACAACGCGCCGCACATCCTCTATCGCGTCAGCGACAGCCAGACGGGCGCGACCGACATCGCCTATCGCCTCAATTTCAGTGAACTGACCTATAGCTGAGGGACGTCGCCATGACCGCTGACCGCCGCCATTTCCTCAAGGCGCTGGGCGCCGCCGGCTTGAGCGCCGCCACGCTGGCGACGCTGGAAAAAGCCATGGCCACCCCGGCCAATAACCGCACCGGAACGATCATGGACGTCGAGCACGTGGTGATCCTGATGCAGGAAAACCGCGCCTTCGACCACTATTTCGGCGGCTTCCCCGGCGTGCGCGGCCTGGGCGATCCGCGCCCCTTGCGGCTGCGCAATGGTCACACCGTCTGGCGTCAGCCCAGCGATCAGCACCCGGACGGCTATGTGCAGCCCTACTGGGCCGATTTCAAAGACCGCCAACGCCTATGTGGTCGACGGCGCAGATCAGGGGCACAGCGCCGCGACGATCATCGTCAATGGCGGACGTTTCGATCAGTGGGGCGTTTCCCGGCAGCTTCAACACCGCATGACCTACTACAAGGCCTCGGACCTGCCCTACTACCACGCCCTGGCCTCGACCTTCACCATCCTCGACGCCTACCACTGCTCGACCCTGACCCAGACCTATCCCAACCGCCTGCACCTCTGGACCGGCTGCAACGGCGGCGGGCATGTGGGCGGCGACCCGGTGATGAGCAACTACGGCGAGGACGAAACGCCTTCAGCCGACATGGCCACCGATCAGCCGATCAAGGCCTATGAGTGGACGACCTACGCCGAGCGCCTCGAGGCGGCGGGCGTAAGCTGGAAGGTCTATCAGGAATACGACAATTTCGGCGACAACATCCTGTCGGTGTTCAAGCCCTTCCGCCCCTGCGACAAGGATTCCAACCTCTACAAGCGTGGCCGTTCATGGGTGTCCGAGCACAAGGACGGCGCCGACCGCACCCGGTCGGACGGCAAGCAGCTTGTCGAAGCCTTCCGCGCCGACATCGCCGCCGGACGCCTGCCGCAAGTGTCGTGGATCGTTACGGCGGCCGCCCTCTCCGAACACCCGCGCTGGACGCCCGCGGACGGCGAAAACCTGACCGCCAAGCTGATCGAGGCCCTGGTCGATCATCCCGAAGTCTTCTCCAAGACCGTGTTCATCCTCAACTACGACGAAGCGGGCGGCCTGTTCGACCATATGCTGCCCCCCATGCCCGCCGCCGACGCGACGCGTGGCTATAGCGGCGTCAGCGTCGCCGGCGAGTTCAAGGACTACGACAAACATCCCCACCCCGGCGTCAGCGGCCCTCAGCCGCTGGGCCTCGGCATCCGTGTCCCGGCCATCGTCGTTTCGCCGTGGAGCCGTGGCGGCTATGTCTGCTCGCAGGTCTTCGACCACACCTCGACCCTGAAGTTCCTGGAAAAGCGCTTCGGCGTGAAGGAGCCGAACATTTCCGACTGGCGGCGCGCGGTGTCCGGCGACCTGACCTCGTGCTTCGATTTCAAGACGCCGAACGCGGACACGCGGGGCATCGACCTGCCGTCCACCGACGACTACACGCAGCGCCTGGCCCATGCCGCGCGCCAGCCCGCCCTGAAAATCCCCGCGGTCCAGACCCCCGCCGAGCAGCCTCGCGTGCAAAGACCGGCGCGCGCCCTGCCCTATCGCCTGGGAGCCGATCTGCGGCCAGACGGGGAAAACCTGCTGGTCGAGCTCGCCAACACCGGCGGCCACGCGGCGGTCTTCACCATCCACGACTACGCGCCCTACGGCCTGAGCGCGCCGTGGCACTACACGCTGGTCGCGGGCGAGCGCCATACGGCGGCGCAGTGGAACCACAAGGACAAGGAAGCCTACGATCTGGCCGTGCATGGGCCCAATGGCTTCTACCGCCATTTCCGCGGTCGCCCGTCCAAGAACGGCTATGTCCGGGTCGCTTTGCGCGAAGAACCGGCGACCGGAAAGGTCATGCTGAGCCTGCGCAATGAGGCCTCGGTCAAGGCGAAGCTCAGCCTTGGCGTCGATCCGCGCTATCCCGTCGCCGCGAGCGCCTCGCGCCAACAGGCCATCGCACTGGAGCCCGGCGAGCAACGCGAGATCGCCCTCGATCTCGCCGCCAGCGACCTTTGGTACGATATCAGCCTGACGGATGCCGCCGATGCCGACAGCCTGTGGCGCTATGCCGGGCGCGTCGAAAACGGCAAACCGGGCCGCACCGACCCCGGCATTGGGACGATGGTGCTGACTCTGTAGTCCGGACAGAAGAACGGAAACATCAAAGGGCCGGGTCGTGCGCGTATAGCCGCACGGACGGCCACCGAGCCTTCAGCTTCGCAAGCAGCCGCTGAACCTTGAGGCGTTCTGAGAACGCCTCAAGCCTCCGGGAAGTCGGTGCTGATCGTAAGGTCCTCCCAAATCCCAATCTCCGCCTCGACCGCCTTCAGCTTGGCGCGGGCTCGGCGCAGGGCGTCGGAGCCCAGCAGTAGGTGCAACGGCGGATCGGACGCGTCGACGATGCGCAGGAGGGCCTGAGCGGCGCGGTCCGGATCGCCCAACTGCTGGCCAGCCATCGACGAGAAGGCCGCGCGGGCATTGCCGACCGTGGCGTCGTAGCCTTCGGCCCGCGTCTCGCTCAGGCGGATGGAGTGGGTCGACAGGAAGTCGGTCCGGAAGGCGCCGGGCGCGACGGCCGTGAGCTTGACGCCCAGCGGCGCGACCTCCTGGTGCAGCGACGCCGTCAGCCCCTCCAGGGCGTACTTCGCCGCCGCGTAGAGCGCCGAGGCCGCCCCCGGCGCCCGGCCGGCGATCGAGGTGATGTTGAGGATCCGGGCCTCGCCCTGCGCACGCAGCCGGGGCAAGGCCGCGCGGATGACCTTGAACGGCCCGAAGACGTCGGTGGCGAACAGCCGCTCGACCTCCGCGTCCGTGGCGTCCTCAAGCGCTCCCAGCAGGCCGTAGCCGGCGTTGTTGACCACGATGTCCAACCTTCCACCGGCCAGGCGGAAGGCCTCGTCGACGGCTCGGTCGATGGCCGCGCCGTCGGTGACGTCCAGGGTCAGGACGTGCAGCATCCCCGGCCCCGCCTCGATCGCCGGTGCGCCCGAGCGGACCGTGCCAACCACGGTGTCGCCCCGCGCCAGGGCCGCCTGGGCCAGCGCGAGCCCCAGGCCGCGCGAGATCCCGGTGATGAACCAATGCTTCGTCATCGCATGCTCCTTGTGAGGCGCACCTTGTGCGCCCGTCAGAGCAACTTAAGAATAGAACTATATCTGCGTGAGCTTATTAGCCGAGCTAAACAATGACCACGAGCACCAACGCGATGCTGAGCGGCGGCGACTTCGTCCACCTGCGCGCCTTCGTGGCGGTGGGCCAGGCTTTGAGCTTCACCCGCGCCGCCGAGATCCTCGGGGTCACGCCGTCCGCCCTCAGCCAGGTGGTCCGGACCTTCGAGGACCGGATCGGCGTTCGTCTGCTGAACCGCACCACTCGCAGCGTCTCGCTGACCGAAGCCGGCGAGAACCTGCTGCGCCGCGTCGCCCCGGCGGTGGCCGAGCTCAGCCAGGCCGTCGGCCAGGCCCGCCTCTACCAGGAGCGTCCGTCGGGGACGGTGCGGGTCCATGTGTTCCGCTCGGCCGCGGAGCTCTACATCCAGCCGATCCTGCCCGCGTTCCGCAGCGCCTTTCCGCAGGTCGTGCTGGACATCACGATCGACGACGAAGTCGTCGACACCGTGGCGGCCGGGTTCGACGCGGCCATCCGTATCGGCGAGGTTATCGAGCGCGACATGATCGCCGTGCCGTTGGAGCCGCCCGTGCGGCAGATCCCGGTCGCCGCGCCCAGCTATATCGCCGAACGCGGCCTGCCGGCCCATCCGCGCGCCCTGCTAGGCCACGACTGCATCCGCTGGCGCTGGCCGGGCCGCACCCAGCCCTATCGCTGGGAGTTCTTCGAGAATGGCGCCTGGTTCGAGGTCGAGGTCGACGGGCCGCTGATCGTCAACAGCAAGGACATCGCCCTGAAGGCCGCCATCGACGGCGTCGGCATCGCCTTCTCCGTCGAGCGCACCGCCCGCCAGGCCATCGCCGATGGCCTGCTGGTCCCGATGCTGGAGCCCTGGTGCGAGCCCTTCCCGGGCCACCACCTGTGCTTTCCTCAGCAGCGCCAGATGAGCCCCGCCCTGCGCGCCTTCATCGACGCGGTCCGCGACGGCGCTTCGGCCACTTAGTCCGCTTACCAACGGGCGGCGAAAGCGTTGAGCCCATGAGAACCTGGCGGACTTGGCGCGACTGGCCACGCTCGACGCGAAGACGCGCTGGTCTCGCGGACACGCCTCCCGCGCCGGGCATGGCCGACGGCCGCTGCGCGGTCACAGCTCTGCCTCGCATCGCCCTTAAGTGATGCGATTAATTTGCATTTGCAAATACGCCTCGTTAGAAGCCCGGTCGTTGTACGAAAGCCAACGGGGTCCAACGATGATCGGAATCAAGAGCCGGGCGCTGCTCATGGCCGGAGCGAGCGTCGCGCTGCTGACCCCGGCCAGCCTAGCCCACGCCGACGAGAGCAAGACTGACGTCAATCAAGTCGAACAGGTGGTCGTCACCGCCGCCGCCACCCAGCAGAAGCTGACCGACGCTCCCGCCAGCATTTCGGTCGTCACCGAGGAGGATCTGCACGTCCGTCCGGTCCGGGACCTGACCGATATCCTCGACCGGGTCGAAGGCGTGACTCTCAACCGCTCGGGCAACCAGCGCACGATCCAGCTACGCGGCCTGGGCAGCGCCTACACGCTCTTCCTGATCGACGGCAAGCGCGTGAACTCGACCAGCGCCATGTTCCGCGGCAACGATTTCGACGCCGGCTGGGTGCCGGTCGAGGCGATCTCGCGGGTCGAGGTGGTGCGCGGCCCGATGTCTTCGCTCTATGGCTCGGACGCCATCGGCGGCGTGGTCAACATCATCACCAAGCCGGTCGGCAAGCGTTGGACGGGCTCGGCCAGTCTTGACTACGTGCTGCAGGAGGACGGCGACGCGGGGGACGCCTATAAGGCTGGCTTCTTCGCCAGCGGCCCCCTGAAGGACGACGTCCTGGGCCTGAAGATCTATGGCGGCTACAACCGCCGCCTCGGCGACGCCAACGACGTCAACCCGCCCACGACGAGCGGCGGCGCGCCGCTGTTCGGCATCCGCGACAAGCACGAGGGCTACGTCGACGCAACCCTGGCCTGGACGCCCGACAAGGCCAACACCGTCCTGGCCAACCTCGGCTGGAACCGCCTGACCCACGACAGCTTCCCGATGGAGCGTCGTGACTGGTCGCTTACCCACAAGGGCAAGTATGGTTTCGGCGCCACCCAGTTGCGCGCCTACGGCGACCGCATCGAGAACGAGATCGGCAACGTCACGGGTCAGAAGAACCCGAACAAGGCGACCAACGCCGCTGTCGACGGCCGTGTCACCCTGCCTTGGGACGCCGCACGCCAGACCATCACCTTGGGCGCGGAGTGGCGGCGCCAGGAGCTGAAGGATCCGGCCAACCTGCGCGGCCTGCCCGGAACGCCGACCTACAATCAGAACCCGGTCACCCAGGTTGACCAGAAGGCCGCCTTCATCGAGGACGAGGTTCGTTTCACCGACGACCTGCGCCTGACGATCGGCGACCGCTATGACGACCACGAGAACTTCGGCGGTCACCATAGCCCCCGCGCCTATCTCGTCTTTCACGCCACGCCGAACATCACGTTCAAGGGCGGCGCGGCCAAGGCCTTCCGCGCGCCTACCCTTCTGCAGAACAGCCCCAACTGGGGTTCGGTGTCCTGCGGCAGCGCCACGACGGGCTGCTACATCATCGGCTCGACCGAGCTGAAGCCCGAGACGGCCACCAGTCGCGAACTGGGCGTGCGCGCCGAGTTCGACCGGTTCAGTGGCGGGGTCACCGTTTTCCGCAACGACCTGAAGAACATGATCGACATCACCAGCCGCACGCGCGACGTCAAGCTGGCGCCGACCTATTCCAATTTCGTGAGCTTCCTGCCTGATGGCCGACCGATCTTCCGCTACCAGAACATCGCCAAGGTGCGGTCGCAGGGCCTGGAGGCGAACGCCCGCTTCCGAGTCAGCGACAAGGTCGATCTGACCGCCAACTACACCTACCTCGACAGCAAGAACCGCGGCAATCCGGTCGAACTGGCGATGATCTATCAGCCCAAGCACTCGGCCAACGCCACGGTCAACGTGCGTCCGACCGACGCCTGGTCGCTGTTCGCCACCTGGAACTATGTCGGCGAGCAGTTCCTGGCCGTCTACACGAACGCCGCCAACAACGTGAAGCGCCAGGGCTACGGCACGGTCGATATCGGCGCGGCCTACGCTGTGAATCCCGAGACCACGGTGCGCTTCGGCGTGCTGAACACCGCGGACAAGTCGATCAAGCGCCAAACCTCGGACGAGTATAACGAGGAAGGTCGCCGCTTCTTCGCCGCCGTCACGCGGCGGTTCTGATGGTCTCGCGCCCCTGGGCGATCGTGGCCGGCCTGACGCCGGCCGCCCTGGCCGCGGTCGCCCTGGCCGCGCCGCTGCAAAGCCCGCGGCTCGAGGCCCTGCGCCAGACGCTGTCGGCGCCCGGCGCCGCGGCGGAGTTCTGGGCCGGCGTAAAGACCAGGGGCGCGCCCCTGGTCGAGCCCAGGCCCGACGGCTCGGCGCTGGTCACCTTCCTCTGGCGCGGCGAGACCAATCGCGAGGTCGAACTCAGTTGGCCGGTGTGGACAGCGGACCGACGCGAGAACCATCTTCAACGGCTGGCCGGCAGCGACGTCTGGTTCAAGACCGTGCGCCTGCCGGCCGGAACGCGGCTGTCCTACCAGCTCGCGCCCGATCCCAAGCGCGGAGCCCCAGGCGACCGCGCCGCCTATCGCGCGGGACTGGTCGCGGCGCTGCGACCCGACCCACTCAACCCGCGTCGCTGGGCGACGTCCTCGGTTGTCGAGCTTCCCGGCGCGCCTCCCCAGCCTTGGGTCTCCCCGCGCGCGGTCGCCAAGGGGCGGCTGGCGACCAGCGTGTTCGAGAGCACGACCCTGGGCGCCCGGCGGGAGGTGACAATCTATTCGCCGCCGGGCCCAACCAGGAACACGCCGCTGATCATCGTCTTCGACGCCGATCGCTACCTGTCGTCGATCCCGACGCCGACGATCCTGGACAACCTGATCGCCGCCGGCGCCATCCCACCGGTGACGGCGGTGTTCGCGGCCAATCCCACGCGAGAGGCGCGCGGGGTCGATCTGGCCTGCAATCCCGCTTTCGCCGACATGCTGGCCGATGAACTTCTGCCCTGGATCCGCGGAAGGGCGTCGGTCTCCGATGATCCGGCCAGGACCGTGCTGGCGGGCTCCAGCTTCGGCGGGCTGGCGAGCGCCTGCGCGGCCCTGAGGCGTCCAGAACGGTTCGGCGCGGTGCTCAGCCAGTCAGGATCGTTCTGGTGGGAGCCCGATAACGGCAAGCCCCCTTCCGACGCCGCCGGCTGGGTGGCGCGACAGGTCCAGGCGCAGGACCGTAAGCCCGTCCGCTTCTATCTCGACGCCGGCCTGCTGGAGTCGGCCGGCGGCTCGGAGAGCATCCTTTCGACCACCCGCAAGCTGGCCGACGTCCTGCGGGCCAAGGGCTATGAAATCCGGCAGGACGAGTTCGCCGGCGGTCACGACGACCTGGCCTGGCGCGGCACGCTTTCCGATGGATTGATCCATCTGCTTGGAGACGCGCGATGATCTCCCGACGCCATGCGCTGGCCCTGCTGGCCAGCCTGCCCGCCGCGCCGGCGCTCGCTCAGCCCGGCACAGGTCCCGCCGGCCCCGGTCTGTTCGAAACCGGCGCCGCGACGCACGGCGTCACCCGCCACGCCTTCCTCTCGGCCGACGGCCAGCGCCGCTATCGGGTCGACATGGCCACGCCCAAGGGCAGGCCGCCCCGGCGGGGCTGGCCCTCACTCTACCTCCTGGACGGCAACGCCGCCTTCACGATCCTGACGCCCGCGGATCTGGCGAACGTTCCGAATCTGGCGCTGATCGCCATCGGCTACGAGACCGAGCAACGGTTCGACAACCTGGCGCGGACCTTCGACGACACGCCTTCCTTGCCCGGCCCGCCCGAAACGCCGGGCCGTCCCGAGGGGGGATCGGCCGCCTTTCGCGAACTGCTGCTGGGAGAGATCCGGCCGCGCCTCGAACAACTCGGTCGCCTGGATCCCGAAAAAGCGGCGATCTGGGGACACTCGTACGGCGCGCTCTTCGTGCTGGACACCTTGCGGGCGGCCCCGGAAGCCTTTCGGACCTGCGTTCCGGTCAGCCCTTCGCTTTGGTGGCGCGACGGCGCGATCGCGGCCGCGCCGTTCCCCTCCCCAAGCCGTCCTGTCCGCGTCGCCTTGATGGTCGGCGACCGCGAAGCGCGACGCACCGGCGGCTCGCCGCCCTCGCCGGATGACTTCGCCGCCTCCGTCGCCCGCGTCCGCGCCTTGGGCGAGAGCCTGGCGGCCACATCGCGCCTGATCGTCGACGTCACCGTGCTGCCCGGCCAGCCCCATGGCGGCGCCCTGACAATGTCCCTTCCCCTGGCCCTGCGCCTGGCCGCCGAGGATCGCCCATGAAATCCGCCGCACCGGCCCTGATCCTTGTTGCTCAGGTCTCGGCGAGGGCGGCGCGCGGCCTGCGCGACCCCACCGATCTCCAACCGTCCCAACCCAGACAATCGGCCAAGAAGACCTGACACCCCAAGCGGAACACCGTTTCGGCTTTAAGCCAGAGTGTCCAGACAAGGGTGGTCCGGGCGCGAACCATCCGGCCCGGTCAAACGCGACTTCGCGTTACAGATGCGCCATTTGCTGTCCTTGGCCCCGCGCCGGAAAGCCGGCTTGCGGCCAGCTCCTGGCGCTAGCGAGCGCCAACCACCCTGTTCATCGTCAGAAACTCCAGGGCCTCGCGTTCGATCTTGTCCTGCTCCTCTTTCGGGAACTTGCCGTGCACGCCGCCCGGTACGGTGTGGAGGCGGTTCGCAACGCCGGCCTTGTCCAGGTCGGCCTTCAGCGCCCGCGACGCTTCGTAGGGTACGGTCGGGTCCGCATCGCCATGAACGATGAACACCGGTGGCTGGCCCTTGCGCACGTACGTCGCCGGCGACATCGTCGTCCACAGGGTCTCCGGCCCTTCACCGATCCACCGCGCCGTCGACGGGCTCTTGAAGGCGCCGGGAAGGTTGGATCTCAGGTGATAGGGTCCGTAGAAATCGAGGATCGCCGGCACGGTCGGCTGGTCGCGACAGGCGGGCAGGTCGATATCGTTGGTCTTGGGCAGCATGCCCGCCATCAAGGCCAGGTGACCGCCGGCCGAGGTGCCATAGGGCACGACCCGCCTGGCGTCGAAGCCATAGGTCTTGGCGTTCGCCTTGACCCACGACAGGGCGCAGCGAACGTCCTGCACCGCCGCCGGCGCCGTTGCGACGTCGCTCAGGCGATGCTCGACCGTGACGACCGAGAAGCCCGCCGCCAGATAGGCGCGGAAGCCGCCCCATCCAGCCGGTTTCTCGCCCTTCCACCACGCGCCGCCGTGGATATAGACCAGCACCGGGCGCGGCCCCTTGAAGGCGGTGTTGCGATAGACGTCGAGATGCAGGTCCTTGCCGCTGGCCTGCAGGTAGACGACGTCCTTGGTCGCCTCCGGCGCCTTGACCGACACCGGCGGCGCGGGTTCGGTCGGCGCCTGGGCGACGACGGGCGTCGCGCCCAGCAGGACGATGGCGGCGAGCGCCTTGGTGGCCAGCGTTTGGGCGATCATCGATACCTCTCCCATCAGCTCATCAGCAGGCCGCCGTTGATGTCCAGGCAGACCCCCGTCAGGAAGCTCGAACTCGTCGCTGGCCAGATAGGCCACCGCGTCGGCGATCTCGGGCGCGCGACCCTCGCGACGCAAAGGGGTGCTGGCGGCGACGCGGGCGCGGACCTCGTCCTTGGAGAAGGTGTCGTGGAAGGTTGTGCCGATCATGCCAGGGCACAGGGCGTTCACCCGGATGCCCTGCGGCCCCAATTCCTTGGCCATGGCCCTGGTGAAGGTCATGATCGCGCCCTTGGCGGTGGCGTAGGCCGTGGCGCCGGGACCGCCGCCGTCCTTGCCGGCCTGCGAGGACAGGTTCACGATCGCAGAGCCGGCGGCCATGTGCGGGACGGCCGCCTTGGTGGTCAGGAACACCGAGTTCAGGTTCAGGTGCATGACGTAGTCGAAGAAGGCCTCGTCCATCTCGTCCAGCGTCTTGCGGGCGACCATGCCGCCGGCGACATTGACCAGGGCGCCGATCGGGCCGCCGAAGGTCGACAGGGCCGCATCGACCAGAGCCTGGACGTCGCTGGCGGAGGTCATGTCGCCCTTGAGGATCAGCGCCCGGCCGCCCGCCGCTTCGATCTGCGCCAAGGTCGCCTTGGCGCCCTCCTCGCTGCCGAAATAGTTGATCGCGACATGGGCGCCTTCGGCCGCCAGCTTCAGCGACACGGCCTTGCCGATATCGCGCGCGCCGCCGGTGACGATGACGGTCTTGTTGGTGAGGCGCATCAGGAATTCACTCCGTTGGTAGTGCGGGCCGCGAGGGCGGGATCGACGAGGCGTTCGCCTCGGCCGCCCAAGAGCCAGATGGACAGGATGGAAAGGGGAACCAGGCTGGCGCCCATGACAAAGACCGGGGCGTAGCTGACCTTGGTGGCGACCGGGACGATCCAGGTGGTGATCAGCACCCCGGCCACGGCGGCGGTGCCGCTGATCCCGGCCAGCGAGCCGACCGACCGAGGCAGGTAGTCGCTGGGCAGGGTCTGGATGTTGTTGATGGCGATCTGGAAGCCGAACAGGATCACGGCGATCAGCAGCACCGCGTGCAGCGGCGAGGACGCGCCGATGGTCAGCAGCAGGGCCGGCAGCATGAAGACGCCACCCAGGGTGATCGCCCACTTGCGGGCCTTGACCGGCCGCCAGCCGCGACCGATCAGCCAGCCGGAGATCCAGCCGCCGAACAGGCTGCCCGCCGCCGCGCCGACATAGGGCACCCAGCCGAACAAGCCGATCTGCTTGATGTCGAAGCCGAAGCGCTCGGCCAGGTAGATCGGCAGCCAGGAGACGAACAGCCACCAGACCGGGTCGATGAAGAAGCGCGCGAGGATCAGGCCCCAGGCCTCGCGGTGGCGCAGCAGACCCGACCATGTCGGCTTGTAGTCGACCTCGGCGTCGCCGGAAGCCGGGCGCTGGCCGGTCAGGATGTGCTGGCGCTCCTCCTCCGACAGCCAGGGATGGTCCTCGGGCGCGGCGCGGCAGACGATGGCCCACGGGACCACCCACAGGGCGCCCAGCAGGCCGATGATCAGGAAGGTCGCGCGCCAGCCGAAGGTCAGGAACAGCCAGGCGATCAGCGGCGCGGAGATGATGGCCCCGACCGAGGCGCCGGCGTTGAAGATGCCTTGGGCGAAGGCGCGCTCGCGCACGGGGAACCACTCGGCGTTGGCCTTGGCGGCGCCGGGCCAGTTGCCGGCCTCGCTGACGCCCAGGGCGGCGCGCAGCAGGCCGAGCGTCAGGATCGACCGGGCGACCGAGTGCAGGGCGATCGACGCCGACCAGGCCAGGATCGACAGCATGAAGCCGACCCGCGTGCCCAGGGCGTCGAAGATCTTGCCAAAGATCGTCTGACCGGCCGCGTAGGAGAGCATGAAGCAGGTCAGGATGAGCGCGTACTCTTCCTTGCCGACGCCCATGTCCTTGGAGATCTGCGGCCACATCACGGCCAGCGCGTTGCGGTCGATATAGTTGATCACCGTGGCCAGGCCGACCATGCCGACGATCAGCCAGCGAAGGCCCTTGAACTTCATCTCGCGCCTCATTGTGCGGGACCCGCCAGGCCGGAGAACCCGGTCCAGGCGTAAGCGCCGGCGGGGGTCGTGACCCGATGGCGCTTGGCGGGATCGGAATCCCAGGAGACGCCGACCGCCAGGCTCTTGCCGGAGTTCAGGCGGATGAAAACGAGGTCGGCGCCGTTCTCGGACACGCGCTCGACGGCCTTGACCGAGGCGATGGTGTCGCGGGCGTATTCCTCGGCGGCGCTGTAGGCGCCGTGTGGCTCCAGCACCCCCGCCAGCGTGAAGCTGTCCTTGTCGTCGCCGCGCAGGATGAAGGCCCGCTCGTTGCGGAGATTGTAGTTTGGGTCGTTGGCGCCCAGCTCGGTCAGGACGACCTGATCGACGTCACTGGACGCGAAGACGTAGTCGTAGAACCGGCCCTGGTTGAACCAGGAGACGCGCGCCCCCTCCTTCACCGGCGCGCGGCCGCGATCCCACAGGTGCTGGTAGCCGTCGGCCTTGCCCAGCGGTTTCAGGTCGCTGGTCCCACCCTGGAACTTCAGGCCGGACTCGACGATCTGGCCGTCATAGTGCAGCGGCAGGTCGAAGCGATGCTTGCCCGCCCCCTCCGCGCGGACCAGATCTAGGACGATCGGACGCCCAACCTCGGGCCGGTCGATCAGCGCCATGGCGCGGCGATAGCGCACGCCGGGCCAGGCGTCGTCGATGCTGGCGGCGGTCATCTGGACGCCGTCCTTGGCTTCAAAGGCCAGGATCGTCGGCCAATGTTTCTCGCCGGTGTCGGTGTTGGCGCCGAACTGGCTCTTCTCGTCGACCACCAGGGTGTTGTGGGCGACCGTCTGCTGGGCCCAGCTGTCGTTCTCGGGCAGGTAGCGACCGCCGGCCTTGGCCTCGACGTTCAGGAACCGCGCCGCGCCATAGTCGGTCACGACCTCCTGGCCGGCGTCGTAAAACAGCCAGGACAGCTTGTCGAAATGGCCATGCCCCATGCCCTGCGACGTGGCCTTGAAGACCAGCGCCTGGTCCTTGGGCTTGGGTCCGGAGCGCAGCACGACCAGCGCGCCCTTGTCGCCCTTGGCCCCGTCGCGCAGCTTGATCGAGGCGAACGGGAATGGCCTGGCCTCGCCGCGCGCGATGGCGGCGGCGACCTCGCGGCCTTCGGGACTCAGCACCACCGAGCCCTGCTGGATGGCGATCGACAGCAAGGCCGGGTCCTTGGTCGCGGCATAGGTCACCGCGACGCCGTGGACCAGTTCGGGGGTGTCCAGACCCTTGTCCTTGATGGCGTCGTTGATCGGGAACAGCAGGCCGCCATAGCTCTCTTGGATGGTGGCGTAGACGGCCTTGCGCAGCACGCCATCGCGATAGTCGAGGATCTTGCGCGACGGGTCGTGGCGCTGGATGGACTGGGCCAGCAGCAGGAACGGCGACAGGGCGTAGCGCTGATAGTACGGGCCTTCGGCATAGTAACCGTCGGGCGAGAACAGCTCCTGCAGCTGCTTGTAGAAGCCTGACTTACCCGAGCCGTCCAGGCCGTACAGCGCCTGCTTGACCAGGCCCTGATCGCCGATCGCGTAGCCGGTCATGCCGACCGCCGCCAGCGCCCAGGTGCCGTGGTTGTGGATGCTGTCGAAGGTCTTGGGCGAGCCCGTCGACAGGAACGCCGCCATCGGCCGGAACACGCCCGCCTCGATGGTCGCGCGGTCGGTGGCCGGAATGGCGTCCATCACCGCCTCGTAGCCCTGGATGGAATTGACCAGCCAGACGCTGTCGTTCAGCACCTGCCAGAACAGCCGGCCCGGAACCTGGTTGGCGCGCTTGGGATGCAGCGGCAGGGACGGATAGAGCTTGGCGTAATCCAGCAGCACACGGCGCACCAGGTCGGCATAGGCCTTGTCGCCGGTCTGCCGATACAGCATCCCCGCCTCATAGATCAGGCGGTAGTTGTCCTTGTGCCGCTCGTGGGTGTAGCCGCCGCCGGCGTCGGCCGGGACCGGCACGTCGATGGTCTTGCGCAGTTGCGGATCCACGAAGGCCTTGCTCTTGGCCAGGGTGGCGGCGAACAGCGGCGGCGCCTGAGCGGAAGCGACTGGCGTGGGCTTGGCCGGCGCGGCGGCCTGGACCGCTCCAGCCAGGGCCAGGGCCGCGAGGCCGGCGAAGAGATGGACGCGTAACTTGGACATGGCTCGCCTACTTGCGCTGATCGACGATCTCGAGCGCCGCGCCGGTGTTGCCGGCCTCGCTGAGATCGGGCTTGCCGACGTGGAGGATGACGCGGGCCGGCGCCGCGCGTTCGAAGAGGTTGCCATCGAGCTTCACGACTTGGACTCCGTCCAGTCGCATCGACGGCTGGCCTGGCGCGACGTCGCGAAACGCCGAGTCCTTGACCCGGACCCGGGGGCCGAAGGTGCTCTCGTCCGTCCCGCCCCGCTGAAGGTCGAGCACGGGTCCGCCCAGGCGCGTGAATAGGCTTCCGGTGATGTCGACCGTCTCGGCCCCGTAGAGGCCCGAACCGCCCGTCTCGCCGGCGAGGTCCAGCACCGCCCCGCTGATGTCGGCGAAGCGCGAGCCGCTGATCGTCACATGGTCGGCGAAGGTGCTCTTCTCGCCCATCAGGACGGCGAACGCCTGGCCGCCCAGATGTGAGACCTCGGTGTCGACCAGTTCGACGGCGTAATTGCTCAGCGGATAGCTGGGGCTCACGCGGATCACGGCATTGCCGATCGCGTCCCGCGCCTTGGCGCCCGACAGGCGCAGGCCCTGCAGCTTCAGAGCGCCCTCGCCGGTCAGGTTGAACAGGGTCGTATGATCGAAGGTCACCAATGGTTCGGCGTCCGTCCCGGCGCGAAAGGTCAGGGGCTGGCGGACCTCGATGACGAGGCCCTCGGCATAGTCGCCGGTCGCCAGCTCGATGATGTCGCCGGCCTTGGCCTTGAGGGCGGCGGCCGACAGTTGGTCCCGGCCTGGCTTGATCTTCAGGACTTGGCCGCTGTCGAGCGCAACGGTCCGGTCGCCCTTCGGATACCAGGCCACGCCCGTCTCTTCGCGGGTCAACAGCTTGACCGGTTCCTTCAGGCCCAGGGCCCTGCGCGCGGCGGCGTCGGGGTAGATTCGGCCATCCAGCAGGGTCTCGCGACCGATCGTCTTGGTCTCGAAGCCCGAGGCGCCGGTTGGCGGCGCGACCCCGTCGACCCGGTTGCCAGTAAAGGTCAGGCCGTCGATCGGCGCCGTGGCCTTGAAGATCGCTTCGCCGCCCGCGCCGAGGAAGACGTTGCCCGACAGCGTGCTCCGGGCGGGCGGCAGGGTGCGTTCCTGGTCCGCGCCGGCGCCGAACAGCACCTGCTTCACGTCGACGAAGACGTTCTTCTCGATGCGGGCGTCGAGCACCTGATTGTAGCGGTTGAGCGGCGAGTTCGGGACGCCGTTCATCAGCACCAGCGCCGCGGCGAAGCCATCGCCACGCAGGCCCTGGAAGTAGTTATCGCGCACCGTCTGGCCGGCGTTGATCACGCGCACGCCGCCGGTATGGGCCACCCCGCCGCCCAGGAAGACATTGTCCTCGACCAGGTTGCCGTCGCCATGGCGCAGCACCAGCGACCCTTGCGAGCGGACGAAGACGTTGCGGCGATAGATGTTGCCGCCTGACTTGTTCGAGACGATCTCGACCTCGCCGCTGCAGCCCTCGAAATAGTTGTCCTCGACCACCGTCAGGGAGCGGGTGCGCGAGAACTGGCTGGTCCCGACCCTGATCGTCTCGCCGCCATTGGATCCCAGCGGGGGGCGCGGGCCGAAATAGTTGTGGTCGATGCGGTGATGGTTCCGCTGGCTCTCGACCGAGCTCAGCACCACGGCCAGGGTCACGCCGTTGTTCAGCTTGCCCTGCAGGTGGTTGTGGTCGAAGCGGTTGTTCTGGCCGTAGAGGCCGACCCAATAGTCCCCGGCGGCGCGGTCGTGCTTGTTGAACCCGTCGATCACCGTCTCGGTGACGCGGGAGTCGAACGCCAGCGCCTTGCCGTCTTGGCGGAACGAGATGACCTCGGACGATGGGCTGAACCCATCCTTGAAGATCAGGCCCGAGACGATCAGATGCCGGCCGGCGATGCGCAGGTTGGACTTGCCGGAGATCACGACCTTGCCAGGGGTCTGGGCCCGTAGGGTGATCGGTTTGGCGGCCGTCCCCTCGCCGGTGAACACCATCTCGAAATCGCGCCAGACGCCGTTGGCCAGCACCACCGAGTCGCCGGGGACCGCGGCCTGTACAGCCGCCTCGAACGCTTCCGGCGTGCGCGCCAGACGCTCCGCCGCGTCGGCGTGGATCGAGCCGGCCAAGGCGCCCAGGCCCATCAGGGAGGCAAGGCTCGAGCGCAGGTTTCTCAATCGACGTCCTCCCCGCCCGAAGCTGTGACCGCTTCCTGTGTCCGTCAAACCGGCGCCGCGCGACGTGCGCGTCCGATGACAAGGACACCTCAGTCCGACCATTTGAGCGATAAGCTGTCAACCAATTTGTCGACCAATTTTCAAGCGAGTCGCAAACCATACTCCGAACAACGAGAATTTCCTGCCCGTGCCCGCCGCACTGCTTCTGTGCCGAACGGCCTCAAATCCGGGTGTTCGGCCGCGACAAGGCCAGGCTTTGCTAGGCGCTGATTGGGGAGCGCTTCAGGAAAACGGCGTGATGGGGAGTTGACATTCGTTTTTAAGCGGTCAACCAAATAGGTAAGCCAAATATAGAAAATTGGTATCCGGGGAGGATGAGAACTATGGACACCCATCCACGGCGCGCCGGTGCGCGCGCCATGCTGCTGGCATCGACGTGCCTGATCATCGGCTCGGGCTTCGGCCAAGCCTTCGCGCAGGAAGCGCCGGCATCGCAGGACCCGAACGCGACCGGGGACGCCCAGGAGGTCGAGGCCGTCGTCGTCACCGGCTACCGCGCCTCGTTGCAGAGCGCGCTGAATGTCAAACGGCGGTCGGACGTCATGATCGACGCCATCAACGCCGAAGACATCGCCGACTTCCCCGACGCCAACCTCGCCGAGTTGCTGCAGCGCATCCCCGGCATCTCGATCGATCGCGACAACGGCGAGGGGCGGACCATCACCGTCCGCGGGCTGGGCGGCGATTTCACCCGCGTGCGCATCAACAACCTCGAGGCGCTGTCGACGGCGGGCACCAACGACACCAACTCCACCGCGATCAATTCCACCCGGACGTTCGACTTCAATGTCTTCGCCTCGGAGCTCTTCAACAGCCTGAAGGTCCGCAAGACCGCCTCGGCCGAGACCGACGAAGGCTCGCTCGGCGCGACGGTCGACCTGCAGACGGGCCGGCCGTTCGACTATCGCCAGGACCGCTACGCGCTCTCGGTCGAGGACGCCTACTACCAGAACGGCAAGCACCACAATCCGCGCCTGGCGGGCCTGTTCTCCAAGCGCTTCGCCAACGACAAGATGGGCTTCCTGGCCTCGGCCGCCTATTCGGAGAGGGACTCCGAAACCGACCAGTACCGCCGCCAGATCGTGACCGGTGAATATGTCTATCGCTCCGCCACGTGGGCGACGCTGGAAAATCCGCGACGCGCCGGCTTCTCGGCGCCGGTCGGCACGCTGTTCACCAACCGCATCTCGAATCCGACGGCGACCAATCCCGGCACGGTGTCCGCCACGCCCGCCATCACCAATCCGGCCTATATCGACGCGGTGACCGGCTCGGACCCGACCGCCTACGCCCTGCTCCATCCGTCGCTGAATGGCTCGCAGATCATCTTCCCCGCCCTGGCCGGTCCCGAGCAACAGGACCTGCACCAAAAGCGCCTGGGCCTCACCGCAGCCTACCAGTGGGATATCTCGTCGCGGACGCGCCTGACCATCGACGGGCTGCATTCGAACCAGAAGAGCACCTCGACGCTGAACCAGCTGCTGCCGTTCGGCCTGAACCGCAACAACACCAACGCGACCTACGCCACGGCCAGCGCCGCGACCGCCTTGAACTCCAAGCGCGGGCTCTATCCGGGGACCTGCAACTACACGGCCGGCGGGGCCTACGCCTCGCCGATCGACTGCGGCCAGGCGACCTACGGCGGCGCGCTCGTCGCCGGCACGAGCTTCTCGTACAACCCCAACAATTTCGACGTTTACGACTACTACAACTCGCCAGTCTCGCCCGGCTATGTCGCTTCGGCCGACGGCCTGGCCATGCGCGCCCAGCAGATCGGTCGCCCAGCGACGGACGTGCTGGCCGCCAATGTCACCAACGGGGTCGCCGACTACCTGCAGCTGCGGAACCTGGACTGGTCGGCGCGCGCCGACCAGGGCAGCTACAACACTACCTTCGACCAGCTTTCGTTCAACCTGACCCACGAGTTCAGCGACCGGTTCAGGGCCGACTTCACCTACGGCCTGTCGCGGTCCAAGCTCAATTCCTACGGCAAGATGGCCGAGTGGGGTCAGTTCGATCAGCCGGCCACCTTCACCTATGACGAGCGCGGCGGCGGTGACATGCCGCTGTTCGACGCCGGCTTCAACGCCGCCGATCCCAGCCAGTGGACGATCCTCAAGGGGGTCTCGTTCCTGCGCTACCACAAGAAGGTCGTCGAGAACCGCTACAACTCGTGGAAGGCCGACTTCACCTGGGAGCTCAACGACAACCTGACCCTGAAATTCGGCGGCACCCAGCGCGACTATCGTTTCTCGACCTCGCAGACCGAGCGCCAGAACGTCCAGATCAACCCGACCGAAAAGGAGGCGGGCGTCTCGATCGCCAGCCTCGGCAAGGTCATTAACTTCGGCCAGGGCCTGGACGTGCCCGCCGGCACGACGGCGTCGTGGTTCGGCCCGGACATCCAGAAGTTCGACGATCTGTTCGGCTTCACCTGCGAGTGCATCAACAAGTGGGGCGACTGGCGTCTGACCCAGTTCCGCCAGCAGGGGCGCGAGACCTTCGCCGTGCAAGAGAAGACCGAGGGCGCCTACGGCCAGGTCAACTTCAACTACGATTTCCTGGACGGCTGGAACACCTTCGGCAACATCGGCGCGCGCTACGCCAAGACCGATGTGGACTCTACCGGCCGCTCGACCGGCGGACGCACCGTCCAGGGCGGGAATTCCTATTCGGACGTCCTGCCGTCGTTCAACATCGCCATCCGCCCGCGCGACAACCTCTACTTCCGGTTCGGCGCGGCCCAGACCATGTCGCGCCCGACCCTGCAGCAGCTGGCCCCGACCATCACCCAGCTGACGATTCCCGAGGGCGGGATGACCTCCGGCGCCACCCTGACGATCGGCAATCCCAAGCTGTCGCCCTTCCGCGCCAACAATTTCGACGCCGCCGTGGAGTGGTACTACGCCGAGGGCGGCCTGATCTCGGTGGCGGTGTTCAAGAAGAAGATCGGCTCCTATCCGCAGACCGTGCGCTTTTCCGCGCCGCTGTCGACCTTCCTCGACGCCGAGGGGCTTGCCAGCCTGATCGAGCAGTTCGGCGCCAACAGCGACCAGGCCGCCTATATCCGCGGCGACTACGATGCGACCGCGCGCCAGTTCCGCGACGCCCCCGGCGGAGAGCTGAAGGGCTGGGAGGTCAACTACCAGCAGGCCTTCACCTTCCTGCCCGGACTGCTGAAGAACACGGGCATCCAGCTCAACGCCACCCACATCCAATCCGAGCTCACCTACATCCTCGATCCGGGCACCGACACGACGCCGGCGACCCTGGGCAAAGCCCCGTGGCTCGGCGCGTCGCCCAACGCCGTCAACCTGACGCTCTATTACGAGGACAAGCGCATCAACACGCGGGTCTCCCTGGCCCAACGCGACGGCTACTACACCACCTACCCGCTGGTGGCCGGCGCCTGTGCGCCGGGCGTCGTCGGCGGCGTGGCGTGCGACACGCCGCTGATCAACGACTTCGGCGGATCCAAGGACACGCTGAACGTCGATTTCGCGTTCAGCTACAAGCTGTCGAACCAGGCGTCCTTCTCGATCGAGGGCTTGAACATGACCAACCAGGCGACCAGCCGATACTACTACGCCGACAATCCGGTGGCGGCGCTCTATGGCTCGCCCGGGCGACAGTTCACGGTCGGGTTCCGGTTCAAGCACTAGGCTTTGGTCTATCAGGGGTATACCGCTTTGGTTCACCCCTGATAGAACCTTCCAATGTCCCATCAGCCCGAGTTGGGAACGCCGAGTCGTCTCAAGAGGACCCGGACGAGCGGCAGCGGAGCATCGGCGGATGACCATGGATAGGCGTTACCAACAGGTCGCGAAGCAGATCATCGAGCTCATCGAGTTCGGCGAGTTCGCCCCGGGCGGCCGACTGCCCGGCGAGCGTGAGCTGGCCGAGCGGCTGGGCGTGTCACGCGTCACCGTGCGGGAAGCCGAGATCGCCCTCGAGGCGCAGGGCTACATCGCCGTCAAGACGGGCTCGGGGGTCTATGTCCGCCCCCGTCGGCCGGCCGACCTGTCTCCCCTGACCGAGGTTGATGCGTTCGAGCTGACGACGGTCCGCGCGGTCGTCGAGGCCGAGTTGGCGGCGCTGGCGGCGCTCAACATGTCCACCGAGTCCCTGGCGCTGCTGGAAGAGACCATGCGGGTGATGGCGGGCAATGACGAGGCGGCCGAAGAGGCCGACGAGCGCTTCCATCTTCTGATCGCCGAGAACAGCGGCAGCCCCATCATCGAGCATTTCGTGCGCACCCTCTGGCGGATGCGCAACGAGGCGCCGCGGGTCGTCCAAGTCTACAGCAACGTCTGCAAGAGCGGGTTCGAGGACCGGATCGAGGAGCATCGGGCGGTGTTCGACGCCATCCGCAACCGCGATCCCAACGCCGCGCGGCTGGCGATGCGCGAGCACTTCAGCCGCCTTTTCGAAGCCATGCTGGCGGCCGAGGAGACCGAGGCCATCGTGCAGCTGCGCCGCAAGGCGCTACAGCACCGCGACCGCTTCAAGCTCTCCGTGCAGAACGGCGCCGCCTGAGCCCAAAGCGGGCCACACAAGACTGGGCGGACGAACCCAAGCCGACGACATCGAGGAAACGGCATGAAAAGCGTTGCCACTCTGGCCTTAGCCGGAACCCTGTGGTGCGGCCCGGCTCTGGCCGAAGCCCCCCGCTTCACCAACCTCTTCAGCGATCATGCGGTTCTGCAGAGAGGCGAACCGGTTCGGCTCGGCGGCCGGGCCGCCCCGGCGCCCTGAGCGTCGAGATCGGCGGCCAGAGCCTGGCGACGACCGCCGACGCGAACGGGCGGTGGGCGGTGACGACCAAGCCCATGGACGCCGGCGGCCCCTACACGCTCTCCGTCTCCGACGGCCGCGCGCGGACCGTGCTCAGCGACGTCATGGTCGGCGAGGTCTGGTTCTGCTCCGGACAGTCGAACATGGGCCTTAAGCTGCAAGACGCGACCAATGGCGGCAACGAGGTCCGGGACTCTGAAAACCCGCTGCTGCGGTTCACCGACGTCGGGCGCGATGTCGCTCCGCGCCCGCTCGACGAGGCCAAGGCCGTCAGCGGCTGGACTCTGGCGGCGCCGGCGAGCATCGGCCCGGCCTCGGCCGCCTGCTACTTCATGGCCAAGGCGCTGCAGGCCCACTTCGGCGTGACGGTCGGCTTCATCACCGCGACCTGGGGCGGCGCCCAGACCCAGGCCTGGATCGGCGAGGCCGGGCTGCGCCCCCTCAAGACCTATGACGACGCGCTGGATCGCCTGGACCTCTACGCCAAGGATCAGCGGGCCGGCGAGGCGCGGCAGGCGCGCTATTTCGACGCCTGGTGGACGGCCCATGAACCGGACGCCAAGGCCAAGGCCGCCTGGGCCCGGCCCGATTTCGACGACGCCGGCTGGAAGCCGGTCCATCCGACAAGGGTCTGGGAGCGCCTGGGCGACCCGGAGCTGGCCCGCTTCAACGGCGCGGTCTGGTATCGCACCGCCTTCACCCTGACCAAGGCCCAGGCGGAGGGCGCGACGCGCATCGCCCTGGGCCTGATCGACGATAGCGACACCACCTTCGTCAATGGCGTGCGCGTCGGCGGCATCGAGGGGCGCACCACGCGCCGCGGCTACGCCCTGCCGAAGGGCCTGCTCGTGGCGGGCCGGAACGTCGTCGCGGTCCGGGTGCTGGATTCTGGCGGCTCCGGCGGCCTCTACGACACCGACGACCAGCGCTTCCTGGCCCTGGCGGACGGAACGAAGACGCCGCTGCCGCAAGCCTGGCGCTATCGCGTCTCAGCGCCCCTGGACGCCTTGGGCGGTGTTCCGGTGACCCCCTGGGATCCGACCAAGGGCACGGGCAGTCTGTACAACGCCATGGTCGCGCCCGTGACGTCCTACACCGTCAAAGGGGTCGCCTGGTATCAAGGCGAGTCCAACGTCCATGACCCGGCGGGCTTCGGTCGTCTTCTGCCAGCGCTGATCCAACAGTGGCGCGCGGCGTTCGGCGTGACGGACCTGCCCTTCGTGCTGGCCCAGCTGCCGAACTACGGTCCCGTCGGCGACCATCCTGGGGCGTCGAAGACCGCCGAGGTGCGCGAGCATCAGCGGCGGACGGCCCAGACGTTCGACCGTGTGGGCTTGACCTCGATTATCGACATCGGCGACCGCTACGACATTCACCCCGGCCAGAAGACAGTCGTGGGAAACCGGTTGGCCTTGACCGCCCGGCGCGTGGCCTATGGCGAGACGGTGGCGCAGAGCCCCTCTCCCGTGGCCCTGACGCGTTCGGGCGACGACCTGGTCGTGCGCTTCAGCGACGCCGCGGACGGCCTGCGCACCTATAGCAGCGACACCGCCATCGGCTTCGAGGTCTGCGACGTCGATCGTCGATGCCGCTACGCTTCAGCCGTGGCGTCGGGCGACCACGTGACCCTGGCCGGCGCCAACCGCCCCGAGATCCGCGCCATCCGCTATGCCTGGAGCGACTCCCCGTTCGTCAACCTGTTCAACAGCGAAGACCTGCCTGTGGGGCCTTTCGAGATCCCCGTCGACTAGCGACGCGCGAAGCGGACGCCGCTTCGCGCGTCGGCGCCCAGGACACGTTGAGAACTGGCGGTCGAACCCGCGCCAGAAGCCGCCCTCGCCTTTCGAGCGAGGGCTTCCGGCGGCGGGGTCAAGCGGAAAGGCTCAGTAGAAGGTCACATCGTCCAGCTCGAACCAGAGCTTTCGACCGGCCGGACGCGAACCCGAGACGCCCACCTCCAGCAGGTCCGTCCCGGTCCAGGCCCCCGCGCCCCGACCCGATCGCTTGAAGTCGGCGAACGGGACGGTGATCTTCTCCCAGGTCCCGTTGGCCGAGATCGTGGCGACCCACGAGCCCGAGACGCTGTTGATCGTCACGACGTAGGCGCCGCCGTCGCCGCGCAGCTCGAGGGTCACGCCCTTGAACGCCGAGGCGTCGACCGGCTCCACCGAGCCACGGCTCAGCGGCAGCAGGACGCCGGCGTCCGGTTCGGCCTTCTGGGCCATTTTGGCCGCGACGCTCAGCACGTGGTCGCCATTGCCGCGGTCGACGGTCTGCAGGACCTCGACGCTGCGATCGCGGCCGCCGTCGAAGTCGCTGAGGCGCAGGGTGTCCAGGCTGGTGCGGCCGTCGGCGCGCTCGAAGTCGTCGACCAATGGCCCCTTGGCCTTCAGGGTCGGCATGGTGAGCTTGTCATTGTCGGCCGAGCGGGTCGAGCCAGGCCCAAACACCGCCTTGCCGTCGATGAACACGCGGTCGACCTTGCGGATGTCGGTGATGGTCGTCCACGGCTGACCGGCGATCATCACGAAATCGGCGCGCTTGCCCTTCTCCAGCGTGCCGCGGTCGGCCAGCAGGTTCATGGCCCTGGCGCTGGTCGCGGTGCCGGCGATCAGGGCCTCGGACGGGGTCAGGCCCGCCTGGACCAGCAGCTCCATCTCGCGCAGCGTCGAGGCGCCGTGCGGCGTGCCGGGCATGCCGGCGTCGGTGCCCAGAGCGATCGGCACCCCGGCGTCCTTCAGCGTCTTCACGTTGGCCAGGGCATAGCCGAACTTCTGGACCGCCAGCTTGGCGCGCGGGCTATCGGGGTCGGCCGGCGCGCCTGCCCCGGCTTGACCGGCTCGTAGACCGCCAGGGTCGGGGCGTAGAACGTGCCGTTGGCCTTGAGTTTCGCGACGGTCTCGGCGTCGATCGGGCCATCCTGCAGACTGTGGGCGATGATATCGACGCCGCTGGTCGCCGCGACGGCGCCGCGCTCGACCGTCACGGTGTGCGACAGGACCTTGAGGTTCAGCTTGTGGGCCGAGTCCGTGAGGGCCTTCAGCGTCCAGCCGTCCATGCTGGTGTTGTCCGGGGCCGAGCCGTAGCGCCAGCCGTCGGTGAAGGCCTTGATCGCGTCGGGCTTGTAGGGGGCCAAGCCTTCGATGGCGGCCTTGGCCGCCTCGGGGGTGTTCACCCAGCGGGTCGTGGCCTCGTCGGCCCAATCGGCGCCGTGACCGCCGGGCGTGCTGACCCGAGCCACGAAGTTGACGTGCGGCGTGGTCAGGGTCGACAGCCATCGGCGACGCGGCGCGAAGGATTCCGGCTGCTGGTGGAAGTCGTTCACCGTGGTCACGCCCGCGGCGACATAGGCGTCAGCGATCTTGGGGGTGATGTTCGGCGCGCCGGCGGGGGTCCAGTGGGTGTGGACATCGAAGAAGCCCGGCACCACGGCCTCGCCCTTGGCGTCGATCGTCTTGGCGCCCTTGGGAACCTTCACGCTGCGGCCGACATCGACGATGCGGCCGTCCTGCACGACCAGGCCGCCCTTGTAGGGCGCGGCGCCGGCACCGTCGAAGATTTGGGCGTTGACGATCGCCAGGGCCGGCGTCGCGGCCTGGGCGGCGGCCATCGGCAGCAGGACGCCGGCGGCGACGATCAGCGCCCCTCGGCGGGAGACCTTGAGCAGCCTGGCATGGTGAGCGGTCATGGGACGCTTTCCTTCTTGGATACGCATTACAAACCTGCGCTCGGGGCGCAGAACCAGCAGTCTTCCCCACCGATCGGCATGCCGGGCGGCAGGCTCTCGACCGCGCCGGAGCGGGGCGCGGCGAGGGCCTGCCTGACGGCGATGTCGTCGCTGAGCAGAGCGCGCGACAGCGCCGCGGCCTGGTCGCCCTCGGCCCCGCCGCCCTTGTAGGCGGCCAGGGTCTTGCCGAAGGTGCGCAGCGCCGCGTCGATCTGGACCGCCGCTGTCGGCGACAGCGCCTTGTCGCCCTGCGCTTCGACCAGGTCGCCGACGACGCGGGCGCGTATGCGACGACGCAGGTCGCCCAACCGCCCCTCGGCCTTGCTTGGGGCCACGCCCGCCAGCAGGCGCTCGGCAAGTTCGGCCACGCCCAATTGGGCCGGATCGCGGCGGTTCTGCTCGACCACCCGGTTCAGCCGCTGCGGATTCAGCAACAGCGACACGGTCTGGTCGGCGGCCATCTCGGCGGCTGTCGGCAGGTCGAAGACCGCGGGCCCCGAGGTCGGGAAGATCTCGATCTCATAGGCCTTGTCGCGCACGCCCGACTGGCCGGACGACAGCAGGTTCAACAGGGGGTCGGGCAGGTCCAGCGTGGCCGGGTCGGTGGTCAGCAGCAGGGCGTCAAGCGCCTTGCGCTGGGTGGCCGCCGAAGGGATCGACGCGACCTCATGGCCGTCGCCGCGCACCGCGTACGAATAGTCCACACCGCCGATCAGCTTCACGGCGGCTTCAACCTGGTAGCGGTGGAACAGGTAGATCGGCGCCAGGACGCGCTTCAGGTCCGCCGCCGGCGCGCCACTGGGCAGGTTAACCAGGCCGAACTTGCTCAGCGCGATCTTGCGCACGGCCAGCACGTGCTCCAGCTCGGCGACCGCATCGGGACCATTGTCCCACAGCGCGCCATAGGGCTGTCCGGCCGCGGGCGCCGCGCAAATCCCCGTCGGTGACGAAGCGCAGGCCGTTGGCCTGGGCGTCGCGCGCCAGGCGATCCAGGCGCGCGACCTCGTCCGAGCCGGGCGCGCCTTGCGAGTAAAGCCAATTGATCGCGAACCGGTCCCAGGCCCCCACGCCCTTGGCATAGGCGTCGGATAGGTCCAGGCGGTCGCCTTCGATCCTTACCAGCGGCGCGGGATAGTCCATCACCGAGGCGCGGTCGTAGGTGCTGCCCGCGAAGTTGTGGGCCAGGCCCAGAGTATGGCCGATCTCGTGCACCGACAGCTGGCGGATGCGGGCCAGGGAGACGTTGAGCGGATCGTCGGGACCACCCTTCCCCGTCTTGTCCGCGCCAACCAGGCCTTCGAAGATCAGGCGATCCTGGCGCACGCGCAGCGAGCCCAGCTGGACGACGCCGCGGACGATCTCGCCGGTGCGCGGATCGACCACCGTGGTCCCGGTCGACCAGCCGCGGGTCTGCCGGTGGATCCAGTTGACGACATTGTAGCGCGCGTCCATCGGGTCGACGCCCTCGGGCAGCGACTCCACCCGGAAGGCGTCGATATAGCCGGCCTCCTCGAAGGCCTTGGCCCACCATTGGCCGCCTTCGATCAGGGCGGTGCGGATCGGCTCGGGCGCGCCGCGGTCCACGTAGTAGACGATCGGCTTCTTGACCCGCGAGCGGACCGCTGTCGGATCGGTCTTCTCCAGCCGGAACCGACGCGCCAGACGCTGGACGATCGGCTGGTCCAACCGCGTGGCGTAGTCGGCGAACAGCACCTGGGCCGAGGTGCCCGTGCGCGGATCCTGCGGACGCGGAACGAAGCCCGGCGCCGGCAGGCGGATGAAGCTGTGATGGACGCCGAAGGTCACCGCTCGTCCGTCCGGGGCGATGCCGTTGACCTCGGATCCCGGATCATCGGCGGTGAAGGTCTGCCGCGTCTCGAATTCGAGGTTGTCGGGAAAGACGCCGGTGACCGGCAGGTCGACATAGCTGAGCGCCGGGGCCAGCTTGTAGGCGCCCTGCTTGCCGCGCTTGAGGCCGCCGGCGATGTCGAAGGCGTCGCGCAGCAGAAACGAGGCGATGTCGACGGTGACGCCGCCAGCCGGCGTCTCGGCGATCACCTCGCCCGACCAGACGACCGAGGCCGGAAAGCTGTCCTGGACGGTCCGGGTTTCCTCGGGCGTTCCGCCGACGGCGCGGAAGCTGTAGTTCTCGAAAGCGATCAGCACCTTCTTGCCGACCCGCCGGAAGATCAGCACCTGGGTCTCGCCCGTCGCGGCCCGGTCCAGGCCCACCGGCGTCGACCCGAGGCCGCCGCTGAGGCTAGGCTGATAGAGGAACCGTCCCGACACGCCGTCGGCGGCGGGCGCAGGCAGGGTGATGACGACGGCGCCCTTGGCCGCGTCGGTCTTCACCGGCAGCAGCCCCGAGGGCGAGGCGGCCGCCGGCGCGGGCGCGCCAGCGGCTTGAGCGAAAGTCGCCGGCGCGGCGGCGAGCGCGAGCGCGACAAGCGCGCTCGAAACCCGCCAGCGCGCCCGGTCAGCGCTGAACTCGTACTTCACAATCGGTCCCTTGTTCCTAGAACGTCTTCTTGACCGAGACGTACCAGTAGCGCGCGTACGGCAGATAGACCGTCCCGTCGTAGCCCGTCGAGCTGAGCGGCGGATCCTTGTCGGTGATGTTCCGCACGCCCAGCCGCAGCTTGGTGTTGGCCTGGGCGAAGTCGTACTCGCCGTACAGGTTGGCGGTGATCTGCAAGTCCACGACCCACGGCGCGCCGGTCGAGTCCAGCAGAGCCGTGTCGTTATACTCGCCGATGTACTGGGTAAAACCGCCCACGGTCAGCTGCTTGTAGCGCCAGGTCAGCGCGGCCGAGACCTTCCAGTCGGTCTTGCCGTTCTGTTTCAACAGGTCGCCCCGCCGGTGATGGTGGTGCCGGCGTTGATCTTGCCCGCCGACCGCGCCGCCATCAGCTCGGCGATGCCCGGCGAAGGCGACTGGTAGTACTTGAGCAGGTGGGCGGCGTTCACGTTCAGGTCGAAGTCGCCGAGCTTGTCGGTCGACAGGTGATACATCAGGCCCAGGTCCAGCCCTTCGACGTCCTGCGGCTGCAGGTTGGTGTACTTGTCGTTGACGTACAGGACCTGGCCGGCCGCCGCGAGGCCGGTGCCGGCGAAGGCGGCGCTGTCGTCGGCCGTCGGGGCGGCGCGGATGACGTTGGGATTGCTCGAGCCCGACTGGCGCAGCAGATAGTCGAGGATCAGGGCGTTGCCCTCGCCGAACACCCCGATCAGGCCCGTCTGCTTCACCTTCCAGTAGTCGACGGTGAAGGTCAGGCGGCCGTAATCCGCCGGAATGAACTTCGGCTCCAGGACCACGCCGTACGACAGGGTCTCGGACTCTCGGGATTCAGGTCGGGGTTGCCCGCCCGGCGCGCCGTGGTCAGCAGTGACCGCGAGCAGCCCGCGAACGAGGTGATGCGCTTCGCCCGCAGGTCGGCCTCGCAGAAGGCGTAGTCGGTGCGGTTGTTCGAGCGAGACACCACCGTGGCGTTGATCTGCTCCAGGTTCGGGGCGCGGAAGCCCTTGGCCCACGAGCCGCGGATGCGGAAGCCGTCGACCAGGTCCCAGGCGCCGGCGATCTTGGGTTTCGCCGTATTGCCGAAGTCGCTGTAGTGCTCGTAGCGGCCGGCCAGCTGCAGATCCAGGCGATGGACCAGCGGGATCGACATCTCGGGCGAAACCAGCGGAACCGCGAACTCGATATAGGTCGAAGCGACCGAGCGATGGCCCTTGGTGTCGGGGTTCATGCTGGAGTTGATCAGGTCGCTGAGCACCGCGCCGCTGATCGGATCGGTGAAGGTGATGGTCCCATCGATGCGCTTGTCGCGGTCGTCCAGCTGGGTCTCGCGACGCACCTCGACGCCCGAGGCCACGCCGACGTCGCCGCCCGGCAGGCTGAAGAGGTCGGGCTTGGAGACCTTGAAGTCCCACGAGGCCAGGCTGCTCTTGGTGCGGCGCTTGATCTTGACGCGGATGGCGTTGATCGCCGCCTCGCTGTTGCGGGTGGTGTCCGCGCCGCTGGGGTTGTTGATGTCCGAGCCGTTGAAGACGTTGTAGGCGTCGGGCGTGGACAGGGCCAGCTGGGCGTAGAGCTTGGTGTTGGAGATGTTGTCGCTGATGTCGTCGGCGGTGGCTTCCGAATAGACCAGGGCCAATTCCCAGTCGAAACCGAACTTCTCGCCGCGAACACCGGCCAGCACGCGGTACTGGTCGTTGGTCACATCGACATGCGTCGGGCCCAGGTCGGCGAAGTTGTAGCCGCGCAGGGTCAGCGACAGACCGCTGGCCGGGACGTTCAGATTGGGCAGGCGGTTGGGATTGGCCGTCCCGTTGGCGAAGGTCACCGGGCCGAAGGGATTCCAGTAGTTGCTGGCCGGGATGCTGATCACGCCCGAGGACAGGGTGGCGATCGGCGCCTGCAGGGCGCTGGTCTTGGCGTGATAGAGGCCCAGTTCGCCGAAGACGGTCAGGTCTTCGGAAATGTCGTAGTGGCCGGTCAGGAAGACGTTGGTGCGCTTCAGCTCCGGGATCACCGTCGTGCCCAGGGCGGCCGAGTTGAACCGCAGGTCGCGGTCGGCGGCCGAGGTCGCCAGGGCGCCGTCGTCAATGCACATGCCGCCGCTGATGTTCAGCTGGCAGCCTGCGAACGTCGAGGGCTGGATGTGGAAATAGCCGGCGCTGCTGGTCAGCGCCGTGGTGCCCTGGCGCACCGTGCCGAAGCTCTGCGGCGTCTGGACATAGGCCCATGGCGTCGTGGTGCTGCGACCGTCCAGGCTGGCGACGCCCTCGAAGCGGGTGCCTGCGAACAGCGGACGGCGATCCAGCGAGGCGGTGTAGTCCTGGTCGGTCGAACGCATGCGCGTGCGCTGGTCGTACGAGACGAAGGCGCTGACATTGCCGCGACCGTCGGCGAAGTTCTTCCCGCCGAAGGCGTTGAAGTTGTACTCCTTCAGGTTCGCGCCTTCGGCCAAGCCGTATTGCGCTGAGGCGGTCAGGCCGTCGACATCGTCGCGCAGCACGGTGTTGACCACGCCGGCGACCGCGTCGGCGCCGTAGATGGCCGCCGCGCCGTCGCGCAGCACTTCCAGGCGCTTCAGGCCCGACACCGGGATGGCGCTGGTGTTGTAGGTCAGCACCGGCACCAGGTTGTCGTTGGCCTGGCTGGTCGGGTGGGTCACCACGCGGCGACCGTTCAGCAGAACGAGCGTATTGCCGATGCCCAGGTTGCGCAGGTTCACCGAGCCGACGTCGCCCCGGGCGCTGTTGCTGCTGCCCGGCAGGTACTGGGCGTTGAAGTTCACGTCGCCCATCTGCGGGATCGACCGGAAGAGTTCGTCGCCGGACACCGCGCCGGACGCCCCGATCTGGTCCTCGCCGACCACCGTCACCGGCAGGGCCGCGTTGACCTTCGCGCCCTTGATCTGCGAACCGACGACGACGACGGCCTCGATCTCGGTGGGTTCACCGCCGGCTGGCGGCGCGGTCTGGGCCCAGGCGTGGGCGGCGAAGCCCACGGCGCATAGCGCCGTGGTCGCAAGCACGAGTTTGCGATGATTGTTGATCATGGAAGCCCCTCCAATAAACGCGACGCGCGAGCCACCCCTGCCCTGCTCCAGACGAAGCAGGGCATGGCTCACGCCACACTCCGAACCCAAAGGGATCGATGGAAGTTAATCCCATCAAACTTGTGGGGTTTGAAAAGGGGAATTTTTCTGACAGGCGCCGCAGGGATGGTCACAGAAACGACCCCAAACGAGGCCTTTTGCTCAACGAAAAGGCAAATATTTGCCCATGATAAAGGGATTGACGAGGGCGGGAAAACGCCTTCACGCGAGAGGAAATCAAACCTGAAATCACGGCCGCCGCTGTTCTTGGGCGCGCCCTTCGGGCAGGCCTTGGCCTGCCGCCGGACGTTCGACGTCGCCCCACGCGCGGGTCCGTTGCGGGCTTCATCTCAGCCGGCCACCGGCGCGGCCAGGCGCTGCGCCCTCCGGGTGGAGCGGGCGCGGACGCCACGCGCGACGAAAACGGGAACGGACTGTGGTCGATCTTGCGTTACGGCGGTCCCGCAGACCTCCTGATGTTCGCCGATCGTTCCGGTCTTCACACGGACCGAAGCCTTGTGATTACGCCCGAAAACCCTTAGGCCACGCGGGACGGGGACGTGGCGGAATGGTAGACGCGCCGGACTTAAAATCCTATGCGCTCCACCGCCAAATCTAGAAAAACCCTAGAAACAACAACTTCTTATCGCAAATCCAAGGCAACGCTTAGCACAGAGCTAGCACACTCCGGCGCCCGATTAGCACAGTCGCGCGCCATCGGACTTTTGGCGGCTCGAGAGGGCCGCCACACGATCCTGGATGGCAAGGTTCAACTCTATCTGCGCAGCGGCAGTCCCAACTGGCAGTGCGCCAGTTCCGTCGGCGGGCGCCAACACCGCGCAAACACTGGTGAAGACGGCCTCACCCGCGCCGCCGCCTTCGCCCACGACTGGTATCTGGCGCTGGCCCATGACGCCGCCATCGGCGCGGGCGCCGGCCGCACGGCGGCCCGGCCAATCCCCCGTCCAGGGCCGCTCGCGGGCCGGCGCGGTCCGCGATCGGCCGCCAGCGCGTCCCGTCAAACCTTCCGCGAAGCGGCCAGCCGCTTCATGGTCGAGTTCGAGGCCCTGACCCGGGGCCAGCGCAATCCGATCTATGTCGCGGGCCATCGCGCGCGACTGACCAACTATCTGATCCCCTTCTTCGGCGCGATGAGCGTGCGCGAGATCGATGCCGGCGTGATCGCCGAGTATCGCGTCATGCGCATGGGCGACCGCCATCGCGGCGCCCCGCCCGCCCGCAGCACCCTGCATCAGGAAATCGTCTGTCTCCGCCAGGTCCTGAAGACGGCGATCCGGCTTCGCTGGATCGACCATCTCCCCGACCTTTCGGCGCCGTACGGCCGGTCCGGCAAGATCTCGCACCGGGCCTGGTTCTCGCCAGAGGAATGGGCGCTGTTCGAAGCGGCGCTGCACGATCGCGTCGCGCGGCCGCGGAAAGATCGCTGGCGCGAGGCCAGCGAGAACCTACGCGACTACGCGCTGATCATGATCAACACCGGCCTTCGTCCCGACGAGGCGCTGCGCCTGGAGTATCGCGATGTCGCGGTGATCGCCGACGAGGCCACCGGCGAGCAACTCCTGGAAATCGCCGTGCGCGGCAAGCGCGGCGTCGGCTGGTGCAAGAGCATGCCCGAAGCCGTGGAGCCCTTCCTCAGCCTCAAGGCGCGTAATGGCCGGCAGCCGCTCGATCGGCTGTTCCCCACTTCCAGCGTGAGCTGTTCAACGCCATCCTCGACGAGCTGCGCATGAAGACCGATCGGGAGGGGCGTCGACGCACCGCCTACAGTCTGCGCCACACCTACATCAGCACACGCCTGATGGCCGGGGCCGACATCTACCAGGTCGCCAAGAACTGCCGGACCAGCGTCGAGATGGTCGAGACCTATTACGCCGCCCACATCAAGAACGTCATCGACGCCTCGGCGATCAATGTCCGCAAGGCCCGCCCCTCCCCCGCCGGCGCGACACCCGCGCCGTGATCCTTGGTCGCCCAAGGCCGGAACCGGCCGATGCGGCCAAGCGCGAAGGGATGGGCCGAACGGCCTAGCCCGCTGGCGTCCGCGCGCCGCACGGCGCGCAGCCATCGCAACGCCCCCCTTACGGCAGCGCCGTAGATGATCGTTGATCGAACTGCGGCATTGCCGTATATGGGTGACGACATGGAAGTGGTTGTCGAAACGCCAACCTACCTCAAGGCGGCCAAGGCAGCGGGCATGACCGAAGCCGAGATGAAGGCCGCCGTGCTTTTGGTTTCGGCTAACCCGGAGGCCGGCGATCTGATGGTCGGAACGGGCGGTTGCCGAAAGGTGCGTCTGGCCGGCGAAGGCAAAGGGAAGTCAGGGGCCTATCGCCTGATCACCTTCTACAAGGTGGGTGAGCAAGTGTTCTTGCTGACCGTGTTCGCCAAGGGCGATCGCGCCAACCTGACCCAGCGCGAGCGCAACGCCCTGAAGGACCTTACCGCCCTGCTCTGAATCTGATGAGCCAGGCATGGAGAGAGCAATGACGAGGACAGCCTTTGAAAGCATCGCCGCGGGGCTCAAGGACGCCGTCGCGATCTCGGCGGGAAAAGCAGACCCCGCGAACTATCGCGTCCACGTGCCCGCCGAGATCGACGTAAGGGCTATCCGGACGCAGATGGGGTTGAGCCAGGAAGCCTTCGCCGAGCGATTTGGCTTCGCGGTCGCGACCGTGCGCGACTGGGAGCAGAAGCGGCGACGGCCGGAGGCGAGCGCGCGCGTCCTCCTGCGTGTCATCGAACGAGAACCGGACGCAGTCCAACGAGCTCTTTCCTACTGAGAGAAGGAAGCGATCATGGCCTTCGACCATTGGCCCGCAGAGCAGGCCGCGATCGAGGCGATGTCAGCAACATAGACGTCCGTTCCGCCTCCGCCCTCATGCCCCACCCCGCGCAAACGCCCAGCTTGGGTCGAAGAATGAACTTGGCGCCTGTCCAGACCTATCGGTGTCACCGCGCTGCGGGACAAGGCCGCCTAGGCGTTACTCCTGTAGCGAGCTACATGACGTTTTCGGTCGTATTCACAGGCCCGCGCTATTTCTTCTGATATATGTAGCGATATCAGATAGCCTATTTGATGCAGAATTTTGCATCATACGTGGACAGGCCACCCAGTCGTATATATATAATCCTACATCACGGGATAATTCCGATGCAGGATAAGCTATCAAAACGCTATGGCTTAGCGCCATTCGCAGAGACCGTTCGCCAAGCGCGCCTCCAGAAGGGGTGGACACAGCGAGATCTCAGCGCGCGCTCCCACATGCCTCAAGCGCAAATCTCCCGCTTCGAAAATGGTGAAGTCGATCCCCAGGTCTCCACCCTGATCGAACTTGCACGAACGCTCGACCTCGAACTGCAGCTCGTGCCGCGCTCGGCCATCACTGCCGTGGAGGCTGCCGTACGGTCCGCCGAGGAGCGCTCGGAGGAACGCACCATAAGAGAGCTTCTAAAGAAGCTTCAGACCGCCGCCGAGGAGGCGTTGAAGTCGGCGCCTGACCGGGAGGACATCGCGTCTATCCGGGGCAGCCTCCGCGAGCTCGAACATCTGGCGCCGCTCATCCGCGGCGTCGAGGTCATCAAGGAACTCCAGGGTCTGCTGCTAAATCTGGAGCAGTTCACCGTCTATCCGCCTGCCCAGCGTGGACGGCACGCCAAGGGCTACGTCGACGCGGCGAGCTGGCTACGGCGCTTTCGAAACCAATTGGTCCATGCGCCTCAGGCGGAACGCCCAGCTTACAGCCTCGATGACGAGGAGGACTAGCGATGACCGCCGACGTCCTAGAAGTGCTGCTCAACGACCGCCGGGTTGGAACGATCACCGCCTTGGGCGGCGATCAATCGATCTTCTCGTTCGAGGATGCCTACGCCGAGGATCTACAACGCCCGACGCTCAGCCTGTCCTTCAAGGGCGAGCGCGGCGGCTTGCTACGCGATCACAAAACCACGCAGACGCGCCTACTGCCGTTCTTTTCCAACTTGCTGCCCGAAGGCCCCCTCCGCGACTACCTAGCGAAGCGTGCGGGTGTGAAGCCGGTGCGCGAATATCCGCTCCTTGAGGTCCTCGGCCCCGACCTGCCGGGCGCCATAACCATTCAACCGCTCGGCGACGGCGTCGCGGACGAAGACAAACTGCCAGAGGAGACCTCTCGCGCTCCGCAGGAGGGACCGTTGAGGTTCTCCCTCGCCGGCGTGCAGCTAAAGTTCTCCGCGGTGGAGAAGGCCAGTGGCGGACTGACAATTCCGGCGAGCGGCAAAGGCGGCGATTGGATCGTCAAGCTGCCGTCCGTGCGCTTTAGGGGTGTCGCGGCCAACGAGTTCTCGATGATGAGGCTGGCGCGCACCATGGGCATGGACATCCCGGACGTGGAACTCGTACCTCTCGACCAGATCGAGGGCCTGCCGGAGGGCATCGGCAAGATCGACGAGGACGCTTTCGCCATCCGCCGGTTCGATCGCCGGGAAGACGGCGGTCGGGTCCACATCGAGGATTTCGCCCAGGTCTTCGGCGTCTATCCCGACGACAAATATAACAAGGGCTCCTACCGCCACATCGCCAAGGTGCTGTGGCTGAGACGGGCGAGGCCGGCGTTCGAGAGTTCATTCGACGGTTGGTCTTCAACGCCCTGATCGGCAACGCCGATATGCATCTGAAGAACTGGTCTCTGATCTACCCCGACGGTCAGACGCCGCAGCTCTCGCCGGGGTACGACTTCCTCTCCACGACGATCTACATTCCCGACGAGAGCGCCGGCCTCAAGTTTGCCAGGACCAAGAAGGTGGCCGAGCTCACGAAGGATGAGATCACCTACATGGCCGCCAAGGCCGGCGCGCCGGAAAGCCTCGCGCGCGACGCGGCCACCGAAGCGGTAAGCCGCTTCCATGAGGTCTGGGGTAGCGAGCGGTCTCATCTGCCGATCTCAAAGGATCTGGAAGCCGAGGTTGAGCGGCTGCTTGGGGTCGTGCCGCTGGCGTCCGGGCGCTAGTCCGGTTGGGGGTCTGCTTCATGCCCCGCTAGACCGGCGCCGAAGGTGCTGAGCTGAGCTTCAAGCGCGGCGAGCCGGACTGGTCGCTAATCGGCCTGCCAGACGTCGCGCGGCTGCCAGCTGTCAGACTAAGGCAAGAGAAGCTAGCGGCCCTTTCCTCCCAAACGCGCTCTGACCAGCTGGGCAAGCTGGAGCGCGTGTTATTGGGCGCCGACATCTAGGCTTTTCGCGAGCAGCTTGGCCCTGCGGGCCTTCGCTAGCTCGCGAACCCCGCGGCCCTGCTACGACACCCATACGGCGCGCAGCCATCGCCCACCGCCGATCCGTGCCCCCGCACGCACTCGCGCGACAGCAGCAGCTCTGCTATCCTGGATAGAGTGGATATAGCTTTCGGGTTGGCATTTTGGCCGAGTCCGTGCGTCACGCCTTGATGGATGGTCGGGTGCAGGTTTACCGGCGCGCCGGCAGCCCCCATTGGCAATGCTCATGTTCAATCGCCGGCCGCCAACGGCGCAAGACCACCGGCGAAGACAGTCTGGCGCGCGCCAAAGACGTCGCCTTGGATTGGTACCTGGGCCTTCTTGGCAAGTACCGCGCCAGCGACATCAAAGCGGGCAAGACCTTTGCCGAGGCCGCGGACCGCTTCATCGACGAGTTCGAAGTCATCACGCGCGGAGAGCGCAGTCCGATCTATGTTCAAGGCCACCGCGCCAGGATCGCCAACCATCTAGGGCCGTTCTTCGGCGCAACCGTCCTTGGCGATATCACCGCCGGCATGGTCCAGGACTATCGCATCCATCGCATGCGCGAACTACGCGACGGCAAGCCCCCTTCGCCAAGCACCCTGCACCAGGAAATCGTCTGCCTGCGCCAGATCTTAAAGGCCGCCAACCGCCATCGCTGGCTAGACAGCCTTCCAGATCTCTCCACGCCCTTCCGGCGCTCGACCAAGGTCTCCCATCGCGCCTGGCTGTCGCCGGACGACTACAAGCGCCTCTATACCGAGACGCGCGAACGGGCCCGGCGTAAGGACGCCTCTCCTGGCGACAAGGATCTCCACGACTATGTGCTCTTCATGGTCAACACCGGCCTTCGCCCCGACGAGGCGGCGGGGCTCGAATACCGGGATGTAACGATCGCAAGCGATCAAGGCGGCGGCCAAATCCTTGAGATCAAGGTTCGTGGCAAACGCGGCGTCGGGTGGTGCAAAAGCATGCCCAATGCCGTCGTTCCGTTTCAGCGGCTTCAGGCTCGTCACAGCGGCGCATCGTCAGACCGCCTCTTTCCAACCTCGCAACGCGATCGGCTCAACGCCGTTCTGAACGCCCTCGACCTGAAGTTCGACCGCGAGGGACGGCGTCGCACGGCCTATAGCCTTCGCCATACCTACATCAGCTTGCGCCTGATCGAAGGCGCGGACATCTACCAGATCGCCAAGAACTGCCGCACGAGCGTCGAGATGATCGAGACGTTTTACGCGGCGCACATCAAGGACGTCATCGACGCTGGCGCGGTCAACGTCCGCAAAGTCCGCCGACAGGCCAGCGGCTCCCGGAAGCCCGCCGCCGGCGCCACGCGAAAGGCTCGACGCCCCGCGGCCGGCCGACTATAGCTCGCGTTGGTTTTAAGCGGGCGTGGCGGAACTGGTAGACGCAACGGACTTAAGCCAAGGATTGAGTGCGCTTGGGGAAACCCAGGACGTAGAACCGCTCAAATTCGGGGAACCCTGTGAAATGGCGATCCCGAGCCAAGCCCCTTTGGGGAAGGTGTAGAGACTAGACGGGCGGCGCCTAAACCTCGGTCGAGGCAGGGCGAAGGGATAGTCCAGACCACGAACGCGGCCTCGCCGCGGCGGCGAAAGCCGAAGTGGTATGAAAATCCGTCAGCCGAAAGGCTATGCCGGTTCGATTCCGGCCGCCCGCACCAAACTCTGTAATCGCCCCAATCTCGCGGCGGCCCCATCTGCCCTTCTCTCCGAGCCAGATCGTGCGCTCGGCATCCGCTATAGCCGCCCCACCGCGCCGGCGGCTCAGTCGCGATCTGGGCGCTTCTGGAGGTCGGCCGGTTCTACACGCAGCGCCATATGCCCCGCGCTGAACCGCATTTGACAGTTGCGAGCGCATGGAGGCTCCTGTATCGAACGCCCTCCCCCGCCGACGTGATTTGCGTCGTCGACCCGGATGGCCCGGTGGCGGAGTGGTTACGCAGCGGACTGCAAATCCGTGCACCCCGGTTCGATTCCGGGCCGGGCCTCCATTATTTTTCAACAACTTAGCTCCTTTGGCCATCAACCAGTTTGCAGGTCGGTTTGCAGAGTTCGCTACCGGTTCAGTCCCGCGCAAGCCGTTCGCTGATCCGTTTGGCTGTCGCTTTGGCGGTATGCATCAGGTGAGGAGTAAGCGTCCGATCATGACCGCCTGTTGAGGGCGCGGGCTCGGGCCTAAGTTCCGGGCGTGGGCGGCATGGTGTCCATTTTGGGCTTAGTGGACACGATGTCGACGTTGGTTCGCGTGGGTCCTGATGCGACAGGCAAGGCGCTCAGGAGGGCTCGTCGCGCGTGGAGCGACGAAGAGAAACGGCAAATGGTGGCGCAGACGTATGAGGTCGGGACCTCTGTGTCGGTCGTTGCCCGTCGCCACGACCTCAACGCCAATTTGCTGTTCACCTGGCGTCGCGAGGCCCGGCAGGGCGAACGGATCGTAGCCGCGCCCGAGACGCCGCCGCCCGCCTTTGCGCCGATCGACGTGATCCCGGACCAAGAGGTCCCGTCCTGCACCAGGCCCGAGGGGCAGATCCTGATTGAACTTCCTGGCGGCGCCCGTCCGCGTTGAGGGCGTGGTGAGCGAGGCTGCGTTGGTCAGAGCGCTCCGTGCGCTGAGGGCGGCGTCTTGATCTCACCGGCTCCGGGCGTGCGCGTCTACCTGGCGACCACGCCCTGCGACATGCGCAAAGGTTTTGATGGCTTGGCCGCTCAGGTCCAGTCGGTGTTGAGGGCTGATCCGTTCTCGGGCGCGCTGTTTGTCTTCCGTGGCAAGCGCGGTGACTATTTGAAAATCCTCGCCTGGGACGGCAGCGGCATGTGTCTGTTTGCTAAGCGGCTTGAGAGCGGCCGGTTTGTCTGGCCGCCGATTGTCGAGGGGCGGCTGCAGCTGACTGCGGCGCAACTGGCCCTGCTCCTGGAGGGTATCGACTGGCGCAGGACGGTGGCGGCCGAGCCCGTGCGGCGACCGGAAATGGTCTGATAACCGGCTGAATCCAGACGATTATCATCGATTGCGGAGCAGTGATTTGCTATAAATCGGCATGTCACTGGCGACGGCAGCATTACCGACTGACCCTGATGAGCTTCGGGCTTTTGCGGCGGCGCTGCAGTCCGAACTCTATGCCAAGACCCTGCATATCGAGAAGCTGAGGGGCGAACTGGCGCGTTTGAAGCGCGCCCGCTTTGGCCAGTCTTCGGAGAAGATCGACCGCCAGATAGACCTGCTAGAGTTGGTCATCGGCGACATGGAGGAGGCTGAGGCTGAAGACGAGGCTCGCACCGCCTCGACGTCGCCAGCAAGCCCCAGGGCAGCGCCGGCGCCGCGCCAGGGAAACCGGCGGCCGCTCCCGGATCACTTGCCGCGCGAGATCGTCACCCATGCGGGACCATGCGCCTGTCCGGTCTGCGGGTCCGACAAGCTGCGCAAGATCGCCAATGATGAGCGAGAGGTGCTTGAATACATCCCCTCGCACTTCAAGGTGGTGGTTCATGTGCGCCCCAAGCTGAGTTGCCGCGCCTGCGAGGCCATCAGCCAGGCGCCGATGCCGAGCCTGCCGATCGAGCGTGGACGTCCGGGGGCGGCGCTGCTGGCTCATGTGGCGGTGGCCAAATACTGCGATCACCTGCCCCTCAACCGGCAATCGGAGATTTACGCCCGGGAGGGCGTGGAGCTGGAACGCTCCACATTGGCGGACTGGATAGGCCGCATGGCCTGGCTTCTGACCGCAGTCTCCGAAGCCATCGGCGCCTACGCCCGAACCGGCCCCAGCGTCCATGCCGATGACACGCCCGTCCCCGTCCAGGAGCCTGGGCGAGGCAGCACGCGCTCGGGGCGCCTGTGGGCCGTGGTCCGGGATGAGCGGGGTTGGGCGCCGAGCCACCGACCGGCGGCCTATTATCGCTACTCTCCTGATCGCAAGGGCGAGCACGCCCGTGCGCTGCTGGCCCCGTGTCGCGGCTTCCTGCACGCCGACGCCTACAGCGGCTTCGACAGGCTCTATGAGCCTGCCCTCGACACAGGCCAGTCCCGGCTGGTCGAGGTCGCCTGCTGGGCGCACGCGCGTCGTCAGATCTTCGAGGAGCACGCCAAGACCAAGTCGCCTCTGGCGCGCGAGGCGCTTGAACGGATTGGCGACATCTTCGCGATCGAGCGTGAGATCAATGGCATGCCCCCCGAGCAGCGCCTGGCTGTGCGTCAGGCGCGCAGCGTACCGCTCCTGACCGACCTCAAGGCCTTCCTGGACAACAGCCTCATGCGGATCAGCCGCAAGGGCGATCTGGCCAAGGCCATTCGCTACAGTCTCAAACTATGGCCTGCGCTTTGCCGGTTCACTGAAGATGGCCGGCTGGAAATGACCAACAACGCCGCCGAGCGTGCGATCCGCCCCCTGACCTTGGGGCGCAGGAACTGGACCTTCCTCGGCTCCGATTCCGGCGGCGACCGGGCGGCGGTCTTCTACACGATCATCCAGACCTGCCGGCTCAATGGGATCAATCCCGAGGCCTATCTCGCTGACGTCATCGGCCGCATCGCCGACCATCCCGCCAACCGGATCGATGAGCTGTTGCCGTGGAACTGGCGGCCTATCCAGGCTGACCAACCGCAGGCGGCTTAGCGATGGCGGCTGTCACCCGGGTCTATACCCTGGCTCTCGTGGCCGAGATGCTGGATCTACGGTCCGAACGATCAACAGATCGAGGGCTTTACCCCGGTAACCCTCCGCCGAAGGCCGCCTTGTCGGCGTGAGGGCTGATGCGGATGCTGCGCGCTTAAGTCGTACCTATGAGCGCGCATAGCAGCACAGCATGGCCCATATGACCCTTTTGACGGGGCCTGAGCGCAGGCGCCGGTGGAGCGAGGACGACAGGGTCAAGATCTTGGCGGCGTCGTTCACGCCGGGCGCCGTAGTCGCCGACGTAGCTCGCCAGTTCGAGATATCGACCAGCCTGATCTACAAGTGGCGCAAGGCGTGCCTGCCGCCGTCGGCGCCCACCTTCGCACCGGCGATATTGGTCGATGCGCCCGAGGCGACGCCGAACAGGGCTCAGGCTCAGGTTCCCGCGATCCTGGTCGAGTTGCCCGGCGGCGCGCGAGTGAACATTGCGTCAAGCGCGCCGACGGCGTTGGTCGCGGCGACGCTCAAGGCGCTTCGTCCGTGATCCCGGTCCCGGGCGGGGTCCGGGTCTGGATCGCCAGCGGTCACACGGACATGCGCAAGGGCATGCCCGGCCTGGCCCTTCTGGTGCAGGAGCACTTCAAGCGGGACCCGTTCGCGGGGGACGTGTTTGTCTTCCGCGGGCGCGGCGGCGCGTTGATCAAGGCGATCTGGCACGACGGCATCGGGCTGTCGCTCTACGCCAAGCGGCTGGACCGGGGCCGGTTCATTTGGCCTCAGACCACGGGCGGGGTTGTGGCGCTGACCACGGGGCAGATGAGCTATCTCCTGGAAGGGATCGACTGGCGTAACCCGCAGGCGACTTGGCGGCCACAGGCGGCGGGCTGAGGCTAAAAAATCTGATCCCAGATGCAGATAGGGGCGCCTCAAGCGGCGGATTTTGTGATTCCATCGCCCTTGTGGATGCTGAGCAGACCCCCGTTGCGGAAGTCGTCGAGGCGCTGAAGGTCGCGCTGGCCAAGGCGCAAGCCGAGCTTGCCGAAGTCCGCGCTCAGCGGTCGGACGACCAGGCGCTGATCGCCCATCTGAAGCTTCAGATCGCCAAGCTGAACCGCGAGCGGTTCGGACCACATGCCGAGCGGACCGCGCGGCTGCTGGACCAGATGGAACTGCAGTTGGAGGAACTGGAGGCCTCGGCCACGGCGGACGAGATCGCCGCCGAGATCGCGGCGGCCAAGACCACGACGGTGGCGGCCTTCACGCGCAAGCGGCCGGCCCGCAAGCCGTTCCCCGAACATCTGCCCAGAGAGCGGGTCATCGTGCCGGGGCCCAGCTCCTGCCTCTGCTGCGGCGGGACGCGCCTGTCCAAGCTGGGCGAGGACATCACCGAGACGCTGGAGGCCGTCCCGCGCCAGTGGAAGGTGATCCAGCACGTGCGCGAGAAGTTCACATGCCGCGATTGCGAGAAGATCAGCCAGGCGCCGGCGCCGTTCCATGTGGTCCCACGCGGTTGGGCGGGACCGAGCCTCCTGGCGATGATCGTCTTCGAGAAGTTCGGCCAGCATCAGCCCCTGAACCGCCAGGCCGAGCGCTACGCCAAGGAGGGCGTGCCCTTGAGCCTTTCTACGCTGGCCGATCAGGTGGGCGCGGTCTGCGCCGTGATGCGGCCGGTCTTCGAGCGGATCGAAGCCCATGTTCTGGCCGCCGAACGACTACACGGCGACGACACCACCGTGCCGGTCCTGGCCAAGGGCAAGACCGATACCGGTCGATGTTGGGCCTATGTGCGTGATGATCGCCCGTTCGGCGGAGCAGCGCCGCCGGCGGCGGTGTTCTACTATTCTCGCGATAGACGCGGCGAGCATCCGCAAGGACACTTGGCCCGATGGTCCGGCGTGCTGCAGGCTGACGCCTATGGCGGCTACAACGCCCTCTATCAGGGCGGCCGCGGTCCCGACGCCATCCACCAGGCCCTATGCTGGGCTCACGGCCGCCGCAAGGTCTTCGAACTGGCCGACATCGCTCAGGCCGCCCGGCACAAGGCGCGCGGCAAGACCGCAGCCATCTCGCCGATCGCCCTGGAAGCGGTCAGGCGCATCGACGCCCTGTTCGACATCGAGCGCGCCATCAACGGCCGCACCACCCCCGAGCGACTTGCGGTCCGCCAGGAGCAGAGCGCGCCGCTCGTCGCCGAACTGGAGGCCTGGATGCGAGATCAGCGGGCCAAGCTCTCGCGCCACGATCCCGTCGCCAAGGCGCTGGACTACATGCTCACCCGCTGGCCAGCCTTCACTCGCTTCCTGAGCGACGGCCGGACCTGCATGACGAACAACGCCGCCGAGCGGGCCTTGCGCGGCATCGCCCTTGGCCGCAAGTCCTGGCTGTTCTGCGGCTCCGATCGTGGCGGAGAGCGAGCGGCGACCATGTACAGCCTGATCGTCACGGCCAAGATGAACGACGTCGATCCGCAGGCCTGGCTCGCCGACATCCTCGCACGCATCGCCGCCCATCCCGCCCAGCAGATCGACGAACTGCTGCCCTGGAACTGGCGCCCGCCATCCCTGTCCAAGGACATCGCCGCCTGATGACTGGCCTACCCGATTCCGAGAAGGCGCTGATCACCGCCGCCTGCCAGCGGTTCATTGGTGACGTGCTGAAGCCGAGGTTCCTGCCGGCTATCCGCCCCACCGAGTTCAACTACCCCGTCGATATACAGGGCAAGTGGCACGGCAATCGATACCGCTTCCTCCAGCGCTATCGATCGGGATTTCCAGACAACCTGGGAGAAGAGTTTGACGCCCCCTTCGTCCGCTTGGATTGGCTCAGCCGCGACCGCTTCAACATCCAGTGGCATCGGCATACCGGCGCCTGGTTCTGCCTGCACCGGGGCAAATCACTCGCCCAAGCGCTCAAACTGATCGAAACCGACGGACACCTTCATCCCCTATAGGCGCCATCCTCGCCGCGGCGCTCACCGGATGGGTACTTACCCCGGCGCGGCGGGCCGCTTCGACGATTGTAATTGCACCGCCCACATTGTTGTCGAAGAACGTTCCGGGATCTTTTAGTGACTTGCCCACCTCGATGCGGGCAGCGAAATGCAACACAGCCACCGGCTGATGGGCGGCAAACACCGCATTTAGCCGCGCGCCATCACGTATGTCGCCGTCTTCCAACGGCCCCCACTGGACGTGTCCTTATGACCATTGGACAGGTCATCGAACACAACAGGCTTGAAGCCAGCTTCTGCCAAGGCCAAGCAGCAATGCGAGCCGACATAACCGGCTCCGCCTGCTACTAGGCCGGTTTGCATGGAATTTCCCCGAAGGTAATGGGGGCAATCCCCATCAGAATTTACAACGCTAGTAAGCGTTATCTGACATCAACAGGTGTGGCACGGTCATCAGCAGGATCTTGACGTTGCCTGCCACCGTCCAGTGCTCGATGTATTCGTTGTCCGCATCGACCCTGGCAGCCATAGCCTCGACCGCGCTCGTCCCGCCACGCAGCCCTTTGATCTGAGCTAGACCTGTCAGACCGGGACGAGCGCGAAAGCGCAGGTGGTAGTTGGCGATCACGGCACCGTACAGCTCATCGTGCGCCAGGGCGTGCGGGCGCGGGCCGACGATCGCCGGGCCTCCAACATTTCCGAGCAGCCTACTCTCGCTCGCCCTAGCCTATCGCGGCTCAGGG
>CBDIPU010000005.1:0-272568 GCA_965283765.1 Caulobacteraceae bacterium | reverse complement strand
GGCGTGGTCGAGACCCGCGCCGTCGAGGTCGGCGACGTGGTGGACGGCCGCTACGTGGTGACTCGCGGCTTGAAGGTCGGCGAGCGCGTCATCGTCGAGGGCCAGGACCGCGTCAGGGCCGGCGCCGGGGTCAAAACCGTTCCGTTCCAGATGGGAGCGCGCTAGTCGGATGCCCAAGTTCTTCATCGAGCGGCCGATCTTCGCCTGGGTCATCGCCATCGCCATCGTTCTGGCGGGCCTGATGGCCATCCCCCGCATGCCGGTGGCGCGCTATCCCGTCGTCGCCCCTCCCACGGTCAGCATCTACGCCAGCTATCCCGGCGCCACGCCGCAGGCCATGAACGACTCGGTCGTGAGCCTGATCGAGCGTGAGCTCTCAAGCGTCAAGAACCTGCTCTACTTCGAGTCCTCGACCGACACCTCGGGCTCGGCCACGATCACGGCGACCTTCAAGCCGGGCACGAATCCGGAGCTTGCCCAGGTCGACGTCCAGAACCGCCTGAAAACCATCGAGCCTCGCCTGCCCCAGACCGTGCGGCAGACCGGCGTCGGCGTCGAGAGCGCCGCCTCCAACTTCCTGCTGATGGTCAGCCTGCGGAGCGTCGACGGACGGGACGACGAGGTGGCGCTCAGCGACTACATGGTCCGCAACATCGCCGATGAGCTCAAGCGTATTCCGGGCGTGGGGCGCGTGCAGATGTTCGGCTCCGAGCGCGCGATGCGGATCTGGGTCGATCCCAACAAGCTCACGGGCTTCAACTTGACGCTGAGCGACGTCACCGGAGCGATCGCGGCGCAGAACCAGCAATTGGCCCCCGGCGCCCTGGGCGGCGAGCCCACGATCGAGGACCAGCGCGTGACCGTGCCGCTGACCGCCGACGGCCAATTGCGGACCGTCGAACAGTTCGCCGCCATTGTGCTGCGCGCCAACACCTCGGGCTCGCGCGTCACCTTGGGCGACGTCGCCCGCCTCGAACTGAATTCGGCCAATTTCAACTTCACGACCCGCGAGAACGGTCAGGCGGCGACGGCCCTGGGCGTCCAGCTGTCGCCCGGCGGCAACGCGGTGCGGACCGCCGCCGCGATCCAGACCCGTCTCGACGAGCTGCAGAAGGCCGCGCCGCCCGGGATGCAATTGGGCGTCCCGTTCAATACCGCGCCATTCGTCCGCGTCTCGATCGAGAAGGTCGTCCAGACCCTGGTCGAGGCCATGGCGCTGGTGTTCCTGGTGATGTTCCTGTTCCTGCAGAAGATCCGCTACACGCTGATCCCCGCCATCGTCGCGCCGATCGCCTTGATGGGCACGTTCACCGTGATGCTGGCCGCGGGCTTCTCGATCAACGTGCTGACCATGTTCGGCATGGTGCTGGCGATCGGCATCATCGTCGACGACGCCATTGTCGTGGTCGAGGCGGTGGAACGGATCATGGCGACCGAGGGGCTTTCTCCCAAGGACGCGACCCGCAAGGCCATGTCGGAGATGACCAGCGCGATCATCGGCATCACCGCCGTGCTGGCGGCGGTGTTCATTCCCATGGCCCTGGCGGATGGCTCGGTCGGCGCGATCTATCGCCAGTTCACCCTGTCCATGGCCGTCTCGATCCTGTTCTCGGCTTTCCTGGCCCTGTCCTTGACGCCGGCCCTGTGCGCCACCTTGCTGAAGCCCATCGACGCCCACACGCCGAAAAAGGGCTTCTTCGCCTGGTTCGACCAGCGCTTCGACCGCCTCACCGAGGGCTACACCCGCCTGCTGGGCGCGGTGTTGCGACGCGGCGGTCGCGCCATGGCCGCCTTCGGCGTGGTCGTCGCGATCGTGGCGGCAGCGTTCATGCTTCTGCCCTCGGCCTTCCTTCCCGAGGAGGACCAGGGCTACTTCATGACCTCCTTCCAATTGCCCGCCGACGCCACGGCGCAGCGCACCAGCGAAGCGGTCTCGCGCTTCGAACACTACGCGCGCACGCGCCCCGCCATCGATACCACCCAGGCGGTCACCGGCTTCAGCTTCGCCGGCCAGGGACCTAACGCGGCCATCATCTTCACGATGCTCAAGGACTGGAACAAGCGCGACGGCGCGACCAGCGCCAGCGAAGTCCAGGCCGCGACCGAGGCCATGGAGCTCAGCGCGAGGGCGAGATCATGTCGGTGATGCCGCCTTCGATCGACGAGCTGGGCAATTCCTCGGGCTTCACCCTGGCGCTTCAGGACCACGCCAATCGCGGCCCGGAGGCCCTGATCGCGGCCCAGACGCGACTGCTGGAACTGGCCGCGCTGAGCAAGCAGGTGACGGGCGTCTATCCCGATGGCCTGCCCCCCGGCTCGACGGTGCGGCTGGATATCGACCGCCAGAAGGCCCAAGCCCTGGGCGTCTCCTTCGCGGCCATCGGCGACACCCTGTCGACCGCCCTGGGATCCAGCTACGTCAACGACTTCGTCAACGCCGGCCGCCTGCAGCAGGTGATCGTTCAGGCCGACGCGCCCTTCCGGATGCAGCTCGGCGACGTGCTGAAGCTCTACGTCCGCAACGAGACCGGAGGCATGGTCGCGCTCTCTGAAGTTGTCTCGCCGGTCTGGACCCGCGCCGGCCCAGATGACGCAATTCAACGGCTATCCGTCGGTTCGCCTCACGGGGTCGGCCGCGCCCGGCGTTTCGAGCGGCCAGGCCATGGCCGAGATGGAGCGTCTGGCGGCGCAGCTTCCACAGGGTTACGCCGTCGCGTGGACCGGGCAGTCGCTGCAGGAGAAACTGGCGGGCGCCCAAGCCCCCGCGCTGCTCGCCTTGTCGATGCTGGTCGTCTTCCTGGTGCTGGCGGCGCTTTATGAGAGCTGGTCGATCCCGCTGTCGGTCATGCTGGCCATTCCGCTCGGCCTGATCGGCGCCTTGGCGGCGGTGCTGCTGCGAGGCCTGCCCAACGACGTCTTCTTCAAGGTCGGACTGATCACCATCATCGGCCTGTCGGCCAAGAACGCCATCCTGATCGTCGAGTTCGCCAAGGCCAATCGAGCGAACGGCATGAGCCTGACGGAGGCGGCCCTACACGCGGCCAAGCTGCGCCTGCGCCCCATCCTGATGACGAGTCTGGCCTTCACTCTGGGCGTCGTCCCGCTGGTGATCGCGTCCGGCGCCAGCGCCGAGACCCAGCACGCCATCGGCACCGGCGTGTTCGGCGGGATGATCACCGGCACCCTGCTCGCGATCATCCTGGTTCCCACCTTCTTCGTCCTGGTCGTCGGCGCGGCGGAGCGCCTGTCCAGACGGAACAAAGCCACGCCTGAGATGGAGGCCTGATTCATGCGTCGTCTGATCCTCTGCCGCGCTGCTCGGCGCGTGTTCCGTCACGCCGCGTCTGGACCTTCCAGCGGCTCCGGTGGCGGCGGCCTATCCCGTCGTCGAAGGCGGCGTGGCGGCGGACATGCCCATGGCCAGGTCGCTTACCTGGAAGCAGGTCTATACCGATCCCAGGCTGGCGGCCCTGATCGACCAGGCGCTGGACCAGAGCCGCGATCTTCGCGCCGCCCTGCTGAACGTCGAGGCCGCCCGCGCGGAGAACCGGATCGCGCGCGGCGCGCTGGGGCCAAGCCTCGACGCCAATCTTTCTCGGACCCAAGAGCGCTCGCTGGCCCAGGGTCGCTCCGAGACATACGCGGCCAATCTCGGGCTCACCGCCTTTGAACTGGACGTGTTCGGACGGCTCCGGGCGCAGTCCAGCGCGGCCTATGAGCGCTATCTGGCCAGCGAGACCGGCGCACGCGCCGCCCGGATCGCGTTGATCTCGGCCGTCGCCACGGCTTATCTCGATGAGCGGCTCGCCGAGGAGCAGTTGGCGTTGAGCGAAGCGACGCTGTCGGACTGGCGAGCCTCTCTCGACATCGCCCAACGGCTCAAGGCGGCCTCGCAAGCCAGCGGCCTCGACATCGCCCAGGCGGAGGGCCTGGTTCGCCAGGCGGAGGCCGATCGCGAGGCGGGCCGGCGCGGGCTCGCCCAGGCGCGCAACGCCCTTGAGCTCATTGTCGGCGGGCCGGAATCGGCTTTGCTGCCTCCGCCGATCCCCCTCGCCGGTCAGCCGCTTCCGACGCAGCTTGAGCCGGGCTTGCCGGCCGAGCTGCTGACCCTGCGCCCCGACATCGCCCAGGCCGAGCATGTCCTGCGCGCCGCCAACGCCGACATCGGCGCCGCGCGCGCGGCCTTCCTGCCCAGGGTTACGCTTAGCGGCGCGATCGGCGGCGCCAGTCCGGACCTTGGCGCACTGTTCGACCGAGGAAGCAACGCCTGGACGTTCATGCCGCAGATCACCCAACCGATCTTTCGAAGCGGCCAGTTGAGGGGCGCTCTGGCGCTGAGCGAGGCGCGCAAATCGCTCGCCGTCGCGGCCTACGAACGCCAGATCCAGATCGCCTTCCGCGAGGTCGCCGATGGCTTGGCCGCGCAGGCCACTTTCGCCAGCCAGATCCATGTTCAGGAAGGTGTGGCCGAGGCCGCGCGCCAGCGCTTCCGGCTATCGGATCTGCGTTACCGCGCCGGGCTCGACGGGCGGTTGGAACGCCTCGACGCGCAGCGCGCCGACTACGCCGCCCGTCAGGTTCTGCTGTCGCTCAGGCGCGACCAACTGGCGGCCATGGTGGCGCTCTACGCCGTGCTCGGCGGCGGTCTGGAGGCGACGTCGTGATGGAGAAGCCGATATCGAAGGACGGAATTCAATGACGCCGCCCCCCCCCCCGCACGGACACTCCAAGCGATGCAGTAGGGCGATGTGTCCACATCGTTCGGCCTTGAAGTGACGATCAATCGGCTAGGCGTCGCCTAGGGACGTGTCTCCATCGAAGACATTGGCCGGCAAGGGCAAGGCGGCGCCCATCACCGGTCCTGTCGCGTGGCAAACTTCGCCGCGAGCCACCCAAAGGTGAGACCTTGGGCCAGCACCGAAAAGATCACGACTGCAAAGGTCGTGGACAGGACCAAGGTTCGAGCTTGGCCCGGCGGCAGGGTAAGCGCCAGCGCCAGGGACAAGGCCCCATGAAGACCGCCCCATCCGAGCAGCAGACTCGCGCCGAGTTGCTGTTCATGGCGCCGGAAGACGCCCACGGTGCGACGACAATCAACCGCGCCAGAACCACGAGCAGGATGGCCACGATCCAAAGGCCGGCCATTCTGGAATCGAACGGCACCACAACCAATTCCAGACCCAGCAGCAGGAAGAGCAAGGCATTGAGGATCTCATCGACCAAGGTCCAAAAGCCATGCACGTGTCTCTGGGTCATGTCGCTCATCGCCGTGCGCATGCCGAGGTTGCCAACCATCAAGCCCGCGACGACGACCGCGATCGGCCCGCTGACGCGGAGCGCGTCGGCCAGGGCGTAAACGCCGACCGCCAGCGCGATGGAGAGCCCGACCTCGACGGCGTTGTCGTCGATGGCCCTCATCCCGGCGATGACCAGGAGCGACGCGGCCAAGCCAATGGCCAGGCCGCCAATTGCCTCGATAGCGACTTGGCCGATGGCCTGCAGGGGATGGAGCTCCCCGCCCCCGCTGGCGATCGCGACCGCTGCGGTGAACACCACGATGCCGATCCCGTCATTGAACAAGGCCTCGCCCTGCAGCACCGCCTCCAGGGTCTTTGACAGACTGCCCTGTCGCACCGCCGCGAGCACGGCGATCGGATCGGTCGGGCTAATGAGGGCGCCGAACACGAACGCCCAAGGCAAAGTCAGCGGCAAGTCGAGCAGACGCGCGGTCAGCCAGAGGCCGCCGCCAACGATCAAGGTCGAGGCCAGCACGCCGACGGTGGCCAGGCTGCCGATGGCCAGCAGTCGCTTGCGAAGCTCGGCGAGACTGACCTGCATGGCGCCGGCGAACAGCAGGAAGGCCAGCATGTAGCCCAGCACGGTCTTGGGAAAATCCACTCCCGCGATCGCGCTAACGAGCTGTCCCGCGGCGTTGGGGCCGGGAAGCCAGGCCCGCGCGGCGAGCAACAGGCCCGCGCCGGCAAGACCGGCCAGGACCATCGCCGTGGCGGTCGGCAAGTGGAAGAACCGGACGTTCAACCAGCCAACCAGCCCCACCAGGGCCAGGAAAATCGCGGCAAGATCGAAGGCGGTCATGAGGACCTCGTAAAGTCTACGGCCTCGAGGAGAACGGTCGGAGCGGCGCGTTGGATCTCATCGAACGTCCAGTTGCCCGTCGTCCGCCAGGGCCGCGGCGTGACGTTCGCTTTCGGGCGCATCGGACTTGGAAACTCGCAGGATCAGCATGCCGAGCAAAGCCGAGGCCAGGGAGCCGGCCAGCACGCCGATCTTCGTCTCATCGACCAGATGGTCTTGCCGAAAGGCCAGGTTGCCGATGAACAGGCTCATGGTGAAGCCAATGCCGCAAAGCACAGCCACGCCGTAGAGTTGGCCGGTCGAGGCGTATTTGGGCATGTCGGCCCAGCCCAGCCGCACGATCGTCCAGGCGGTGAGGAACACGCCCAGTTGCTTGCCGACGAAGAGGCCCAAGGCCACCCCGAGCGGAACCGGGTCCAACAGATTGGCCAGGCTGACGCCGGTGAAGGACAGGCCCGCATTGGCGAAACCAAACAGTGGGACGATCACGAACGCCACCGGCTTGTGGAGGGCGTGCTCGAGCCGATGCAAGGGCGAGGTCACGTCGTCGGGACAGGCCGGGCTCCTGCGCAGCGGGATGACCATGGCCAGCGCCACCCCGGCGAGGGTCGCGTGCACGCCGGACTCCAGAACGAAGAACCATAGAAGAAGCCCGCCCAGCAGGTAGGGCCAAAGCGCCTTCACACCGAGCCGGTTGAGGAAGATCAGGACCGCCAGGATGCCGGCCGACACCGCCAAAGCGCCCAGGTGAAGCTGGGCGGTGTAGAAGATGGCGATGATTACGATGGCCGCCAGATCGTCCATGATGGCGATGGCGGTCAGGAAGATCTTCAGCGAGGTCGGCACGCGGGGACCCAGCAGGGCCAGAACGCCGAGCGCGAAGGCGATGTCGGTCGCCGAGGGAATGGCCCAGCCCGAGCGGGTGTCGGGATTGGCGGCGTTGAACACCAGATAGATCAGGGCCGGCGCGGCGACCCCGCCAAGAGCGGCCAGCCCCGGCAGGATGATGCGCGAGGGTCGCGAGAGCTGTCCGTCGAGGACCTCGCGCTTGATCTCCAGTCCGACCAGCAGGAAGAAGACGGCCATCAGGCCGTCATTGATCCAATGCAGCACGCTCTCGTCGAGCGACACCGGGCCCAATGAAAAGCCCAGGTGATGGCCCAGCACCGAGAAATAGGCGTCGGCCAGGGGCGTATTGGCGACAATGAGCGCCAGCGCGGCGGCCGCCATCAAGACATAGCCGCCCGACGCCTCGTGCTGGAGAAAAGCGCGCAGCGCCGACATGGGGCGAGCCCGGTCCGTCTGGAAAGGGGTCATGGCGTCAGGCCTCCAAAATTGGAAACGAGGGCGCAAGGCGGCCATCCGTCATTCGGCTTCTAAGGGCCAAGAGGTGCTTCAAGATGGATCGTGCAAGGGTCAGGTGTTCTGCCACGGCGGCCTCCAGACTGGATCGAGCTGTCGTGGCGTCAGGTTATCGACGGACGCCGGACCGTATTCGCCCGAAGGCGCGGCCTGGCCGCAACCGCAGCCTGATATCTGGCCGGAAACTTGTCGCAACCTCCGCCGAGGTCAAGCAAAACCGGCTTCGAGTGGTTCGTTTTGCCTGCGCCGGCCACTCTGCGCACCCTCGCCAAAGCACTTACATCGTGTTGCGATCTTTTTTGGCGCCGCTTGGCGGTCTCACGCATTGTCTGTGGTGCGCGGCCGCTCAACGTCGCTCGCGCCCTTTGCCGCGTCCTATTTCAGTCGGAACGTCCCATGACGAACACCTCCAAGACCTTGGTCCAAGGCCACGCCTGGTTCGCACGCACCGTGGGCGTCATCCTGGTGTTGATCGGCGCGATCTTGTCGGCGGGCGGCCTTTGGCTCGCGCTCGTGCGGGGATCGCCCTACTATCTGCTGGCCGGACTGGGCCTGGTCGGCTCCGGCGCGCTGATGGTCCGCCGGCGCGTCCGGGGCGCCTGGTTCTATGCCGGCGTCTTCGCCGCGACCCTGGTCTGGGCGCTCTGGGAATTGGAACTCAACGGCTGGGCGCTGACCCCAAGGCTTGTGGGGCCCTTCATTCTGCTGCTGCTGGTCATGGCCAGCGTGCCCAACCTGACGCGGGACCGCACACCCCGGCAGGCGAGTCTGGGGGTTGCGGTCGGGGCCAGCGCGCTAATGGCCGTGCTGGTGATCGCCGTGCTCCTGGCGGGGCGTCCCCCCGCCCCTGGAACGCCGACGCTCGGTCCAGGCCCACTAGCGGCGGGATCGGCCGGCGCCGACTGGCCCGCCTATGGCGGTACTACGGCGCCCAACGCTACTCGACCCTCTCCCAGATCACGCCGGCCAATGTCGGCAAGCTCGAGCGCGCCTGGCTGATCCACACGGGCGACCTGCCAGCCTCCGCCCAGGCGCGGTCGCAATACGGCGCGGAGACCACGCCGTTGAAGATGGGCGACAGCCTCTATCTCTGCACGCCCAAGAACATCCTGATGTCCCTCGACGCGGCTACCGGCCAGACGCGCTGGCGTTTCGACCCCAAGGTCGCCGACATCCACATCCCCTATACCGCCGCCTGCCGCGGGGTGGCCTACTACGCCGTGCCCGGCGCCAAGTCCGGCGAGGTCTGCGCCACCCGGATCATCGAAGGCGCCTTGGATGCGCGGTTGATCGCGGTCGACGCGGCCACCGGCCGTCCCTGCCCCGACTTCGGGTTCGGCGGCCAGGTCGATACGACCCAAGGGATCGGCCAGCACGTGCCGGGCATGTTCTCCATCACCTCGGCGCCCACCATCGTGCGCGGCGTGGTGGTCACGGGACATCAGGTGCTGGACGGCCAAAAGCGCGACGCCCCCTCGGGCGTGATCCAGGGCTACGACGCCGTCACCGGCAAGCTGGCCTGGGCCTGGGACATGGTGCGGCCCGAGCGGACCGGCGCGCCGCCTCCCGGCGAGACCTACACCCGCGGAACCCCCAATATGTGGACGACGGCGACGGCCGACGAGGCCCTTGGCCTGGTCTATCTGCCGCTCGGCAATTCGGCGGTCGACTATTGGAGCGGGCTGCGCACCTCGCGTGAAAAGGCCCATTCGACCTCCCTGGTAGCCCTGGACGCGGCGACTGGACGCAAGGTCTGGTCGTTCCAAGCGGTGCGCAACGACGTCTGGGACTATGACCTTGGATCGCAAGCCACCCTGGTGGACTTCCCAACCCGGCAGGGCTCGGTTCCGGCCCTGATCCTCCCCAGCAAACAGGGCGACATCTATGTCCTGAACCGTCGCACTGGCGCGCCCCTGACAGGCGTAACCGAGCGACGCGTGCCCACGGGCGGCGTCGAGCCTCAGGAGCGCTCGGCCACCCAACCGTTTTCGCTCTATCACACCCTGCGCAAGCCCGACCTGACCGAACGGTCGATGTGGGGCATGTCGCCGATCGACCAGATGATCTGCCGGATCCAGTTTCGGTTGGCCACCTACAAGGGCTTCTACACCCCGCCCGAGACCAAGAGCCGCTACGTCGAATATCCTGGCTACAACGGCGGCTCGGACTGGGGCGGCGTCGCCGTAGATCCCGTTCGCGGCGTCATCGTCGCCAACTACAACGACATGCCCAACTACAATCGCCTGGCGCCGCGCGCCGAAGCCGACAAAAAGGGCTGGGCGCCGCGCGGCCAGGAACGCGGCGGCTCGATGAAGAAGGGCGCCGAGGGCGCGGGCGATCCGCAGGTCGGCACGCCCTACGCCATCGACGTCAACGCCGGCTGGCGCCTGCCGCTCACGGGCCTTTTGTGCAAGCAACCGCCCTATGGCGGCCTGCGGGCCATCGACCTGCTCAGCGGCAAGATCTATGGGATCGTCCTCTGGGCACGGCGCGCACCAACGGTCCGTTCGGCATCCCCTCGCACCTGCCCTTGACCATCGGCACACCCAACAATGGCGGTTCGGTCGTCACGGCCGGCGGAGTGATCTTCATCGCCGCGACCACCGACAATCTCATTCGGGCGGTCGACCTGAAGACCGGCCGCACCCTGTGGCAGGACGTGTTGCCGGCCGGCGGCCAAGCCACGCCGATGACCTATGAGGTCGGCGGCAAGCAATATCTGGTGATCATGGCCGGCGGGCATCACTTCATGGAAACCCCGATCGGCGACGCCCTGGTCGCCTACGCCCTGCCGGGCCCAGCATCGTAGCGAAGGCTCCAACCCATGACCCGCAAAGCTGGCCTGGCCGTCTTGCTTGTTCTGCCGCTCTTGGCGAGCGGAGCCCACGCCCAGAGCGCGCCTTTCGAGCAACAGGGCGGCGCAGCTCTGGCTGGCGCGGCGCCTGGGCCTGACCGGCGTCCAGGCCCTCATTGGTCAAGAGCTGCAATCGCTGGCGCGCGCGCCTCTGGTCTGTGGCGCGCCACGGCCCGATGGCGCCAAGGCCTGCCGCGTAGCGCGTCGTTACGGCCAATATGTGATCGACGACCCAGCGCCGCTCACGGCCAAGGTGCGACTAGACCGCCTCACCCTGATTGTCCGTGGGCAGATCGTCGAGGCGGTCGCGCTCGAAACCTCGCCTGACAATTTCCATGCGGTGACGCACCTGCTCACGACGCGGCTTGGCGGGCCGGCGCGAACAAAAAGCGCTCGGGTGCGCCTTTCGGCCAATCTCCAGCCGCGCGTGACCATGACCTGGCGGGCCGATGGCGCGGTGGTCAGCCTGACCGACCCCACGCCGCACCAGACCCTGTCGGTCCTCATCGGCCACGATGACGCCGCCAAGACCGCCAGCGGCGCCTGAGCGACCCCAGCGACCGCCTAGCCAGTCAAGAGATCGTGAGGCCCGCGCGGAACGGGGCCGGGCCGCCGGGGATTGGAAAAGGGGAAAGAAAGGCTGTTCACATGCAACGCCCCCCACCCTTTTCAGGCCGTCGGGCCCTTTCGATCACCCTGGCCAGGATCGCCGCGGGCGCAGGCGCGGGCCTCTTGCTGGGCCTGGCGTCCGCCGCCAGCGCCGCAGGCGACGACCAGACGCTCAGGACCGGCGCGCAGGTCAGCCGCGACAGCCTGGGCGGCGCGGTTTGTGAACAAGCCACGGATTCATCTTAGGTCCGCCCCAAGGGTTCGCGAACACGAAAACATCGTGTAGCGATTTTGTCCCAAATCTTCAGATCACGTTAACCAGGCTGCCGGCGACATGGGCCACACCTTCTTGCCCAGTTCAGGGACCGCCGCCCGGCGGACTGCCCATGATTTTGTCGTCGCGCTTGCGCCTTGCGCTGATCAAGCTCCTGGCCGCCATGGTCGTGATGGTCTGCGCCCCAGCCCAAGCGATGGCCGACAGACCGGTCGAGCGACGCTTCGCGGCGATCGTGATCGACGCGCAGACCGGCGAGACGCTTTATGCCCGCCACGCCGATGCGCGACGCTACCCAGCCTCGCTGACGAAGGTGATGACGCTCTATCTGGCGTTCGACGCTCTGGACGCCGGTCGCGTCAAATCGGCTGATCCGGTGGTCATTTCGCGGCGCGCCGCCGCCCGCCCCCTTCGCGGCTTGGCCTGCGGGCCGGAGAGCGCCTGAGCATGCGGGAGGCAATGGACGTGCTGGTGGTCAAGTCAGCCAATGATGTCGCCACGGCCCTGGCCGAGCATTTGGCCGGCAACGAGGCCGCCTTCGCGCGCGCGATGACCGCCAAGGCCAAAAGCCTTGGCCTGGAGCATACCCAATTTCTCAACGCCTCGGGCTTGCCCCAAGCGGGCCATTTCAGCACCGCGCGGGATCTGGCGCTGCTGGGTCGGGCTTTTCTGCGCGACCATCCCGACGACTACGCCATTTTCGACCAGGAGCAGACGGTGTTCCGCGGACGGCTAATCCAGGGGCACAATCGCCTGCTGTCCCGCCCGGGCATCGACGGCTTCAAGACCGGCTTCGTCAACGCCTCCGGCTACAATCTGCTGACCTCTGGCGTGCGCGACGGTCGGCGGGTGATCGCCGTGGTGCTGGGCGGTCGCTCGGCGCGGTCGCGCGACGCGTTCATGGCCAAATTGGTCCAGGCCAGCTTTTCCAGCCTCGCGATCCGCTCGGCCGGCTTCGAGCTGACGGTCGCGGACCTGATGGCCCAACCCACCGCGCCTCTTTCGTATGCCTCGGTCGCTTCGGACGAGGTCGCCTCGCGGCCCGTCATCCAGGCGGCCCTGACCCAGGCCGAACCGACGACGGCCCAGGGCGACGCCTCGCCAGCGGCCTCGCCGCCGTCTCGCCTTTGGGTGCAGGTTGGCGCGTTCCGCTCCAAGGCGCGCGGCCAGGCGCGCCTGGCCGATGTCGTCAAACGTCATCCCCGCCGTTTCGGGGAGCGGTCGCGGGACGTAGCCCGGATCGGCGGCCTCTTCGCGGCGCGCTTTGCGGCCCGCACCGCCGAGGGCGCCGACGCGGCCTGCGCGCTTCTGGCGGCCGAGGGCGAGGATTGCCTGGTGCTGACGGAATGAAGGCGCCGGATGCATCGCCTTTGAGGTTCGCGCGCTTGAACCGCGGCCCCTGTCGCGCTGGAGACAACCGGGCCCTGCTGGCGAGGATGACATGACCGACATTGTCACCGATGCGACCGACAGCCATGCCGCGCCCTCGGCGGAGCGCTTCTGGCCTCTGGCCCTGGGCGCCATTGGAGTGGTCTTCGGCGATATCGGCACGAGCCCGCTTTATGCGATGCGCGAAGCCCTGGCCCATTCGCGGTCGGGCGGGACGGCGCCCCTGGCGGTGCTGGGCGTGGTGTCGTTGATGACCTGGGCGCTCATTCTGGTCGTCACCCTCAAATACGTCGTCTTCCTGATGCGGGCCGACAACAAGGGCGAAGGCGGGACCCTGGCCTTGATGGCCCTAGCCCGACGCGCCCTCGCCAAAGGCCCACCTTCCCAAGGAACATCGACCAAGGCCGCGTCCGCCGCGCCAAGACCTGCCGGCGGGCGGCGGGTCTCGGCGGTTCTGGTCCTAGGGATCCTCGGCGCGGCCTTCTTCTATGCCGATGGGATCATCACCCCGGCAGTGTCGGTCCTGGGTGCGATGGAGGGCCTGCGCGAAGTCCCCAAGTTCGGGCGAACGCTATCGTTCCTGATCATGCCCCTGACGATCGGCGTCCTGGTCAGCCTGTTCATGGTCCAGTCGCGCGGCACCGCCAGCGTCGCCCGGTTGTTTGGGCCCATCACGGCACTGTGGTTCCTGACCTTGGCCGGGCTCGGCCTGCTCCACATTCGCGACGATCCGGGGATCCTGCGGGCTCTCGCCGCTATGGGGCGCTCTTCTTGCTCGACAACGGACTGCTTGGCTTTGCTATTCTCGGCAGCGTCTTCCTGGCGGTGACCGGAGCCGAGGCGCTCTATGCGGACATGGGTCATTTTGGCAAGACGCCGATCCGGATCGCCTGGCTGACCTTTGTCCTGCCCTGCCTGCTGCTCAACTATCTGGGCCAGGGCGCCCTGGTGCTGAGCCACCCGGAGGCTCGCGGCAATCCGTTTTTCCAGATGATTCCGCAGGTGGCCTATTGGCCCGTCTGGCTGCTGTCGATCGCCGCGACGGTGATCGCCAGCCAGGCGGTGATCACCGGCGCCTTTTCCATGACCCAGCAGGCGGTTCAACTGGGTCTGTTGCCCCGTATCATCATCCGGCGCACCAGCGAGACCCAGGCGGGGCAGATCTTCGTGCCGGGCGTCAACACCCTGCTGCTGATCGGCGTGCTGGTTCTGCTGGTGATGTTCAAGACCTCATCGAACTTGGCGGCGGCCTACGGCATCGCGGTGACTGGCGCGATGCTGGTCGACAGTCTGCTGTTCTTCGTCATCATCCGACGGCTGTGGAATCGTCCGCTCTGGAACGCCGTCGCGGCGCTTCTGGTGTTCGGGGGCCTGGACATGGTGTTCGTCAGCGCCAACCTGCTGAAGATCCCGCAAGGGGCATGGTTGCCCTTGCTGCTGGCCGGCGGCCTGGTGACGGCGATGCTGACCTGGGCGCGCGGCGCGCGTCGCCTGGCGCTGCGCGCCCAGCAGGACACCCTGCCGCTGACCGAACTGGCCAAGACCCTGGCGGCCAAACCGCCGCATCGCACGGCCGGAACCGCGATCTTCCTGACCTCTGAGCCGCATCGCCCCTGGCGCTGTTGCACAATCTCAAGCACAACAGGGTGCTGCACGCCCAAAACATCATCCTGACGGTGCGCACCGCCGCCACGCCCCGGGTGGACGAGGCCACACGCCTGCGTCTGGAACCCGTCGATGACGCTTTCGAGATTCTCACCGTCACCTACGGCTTCATGGAAAGTCCCAACCTGCCCCAGGCGCTCAACCAAAGCCGCCGACTGGGCTTGAAGTTCGACATCATGGAGACGAGCTTCTTCTTGGGCCGACGCACCATCATCCCCTCGCCCAAGGGCATGCCCATCTGGCAGGATAAGCTCTTCGCGTTCATGATGGGCGTGGCCGCCAATCCCACCAGCTTCTTTCGGATCCCGCCAGGCCGCGTCGTGGAGATGGGAACCCAGACCACCGTCTAGGCCACACCGTGCTTTTGAGTTGGGGCCGGGATATATCGCTCCACGATCATTTAACCAGGGCGCGCGGTCCGCGCCAGTCCTGGAGGACGCGATGAGCTATCTGCGTTTCGCGGCGATGGTCGCGACCTCGACCTTGCTGATGTACGGCCTGATGTATCTGAACACCTACAGCCTCGATCACGTCGCCTTCAGCCAGACCCGGGCCTGGATGGCTCTGGTGATGGGCGCGGCCATGGCGATCGTCATGCTGCTGTTCATGCGCAAGATGTATTCCAACCGGCGCCTGAACGCGGCCATCTTAAGCGGCGGCGTCCTGATCTTCGCCGCGAGCCTGTTTATGGTCCGCAGCCAGGCCGGCGTCGGCGACGTGGCCTATATGGAGGCGATGATCCCCCACCACTCCATCGCCATCATGACCAGCCGCCGCGCCCATATCCGCGATCCACGCGTGCGCCAACTGGCCGATGGGATCCTCACCGCCCAGGTGCGCGAGATCGGGGAGATGAAGGCGTTGGTCAGAGATCTGCAGAGCCATCCGACGCCAAGGGGCGCGCCGGATCTGCCCCCGCCTCCAGCCCGGTGAGCCCCCGCTCGTACGGGGCGAGCTCGGGGTGACCCGGCGGCCGCGGCGGCAGCGCTCCGGCGACACGCCGCAAGCCCGCCACGACGAAGGCCAGCACCGCGACGGCGGCGACCACGGCGCTGAAGACGCCAGCGATGTGGCCCGCCATCAACCAAGCGTCATGGGTCATGACACTGACGCCGATCGCTCCGATCATGATCAGGGCGCTGGCGCACAGGAGCCTTCGCGCCAGGTGAAGAAGGCTCATGCCGCGCGGTCTCCCAGTGCCGCCGCCGGGCCGCTTCCAGGCGCGGCCTGGGCCGCGCGACGGCGCGGTCGCGTCCAGGCGCGGGCCAGGGCGTGGTAGAGCGGGGTCGGCGCCACCGCTTCGGAGCAGCGCCGGGCGATCAGGGTGCAAAGCAGCAGCGGCCCGACGAGGCCCGGATCGCGGGTCATCTCCATCAGGATCACCGCGCTGGTCAGGGGGGCCTGGACGACACCAGCCAGATAGCCGGCCATGCCCAGGGTGACGGCCTCGCGACCGCCGGCCCAGGGCGCCAGGTGCGCGAACAGCGCGCCGATCCCCGCCCCCGTGGCCAGGGAGGGCGCGAAAATGCCGCCTGGCGCGCCGCTGGCCGCCGCCGAAAGGGTCGCCAGCCACTTGCCGGCCGCCAGATCCCAGCCCGAGGCGAAGCGACCAAACAGCAGCGACTTGGCTTCGGCATAGCCGGCGCCATAGGTGACGCCGCCGCTAAGGACCGCCGCCGCGGCCGCCGCCACGCCACAGAGGGCGGCGAACCGCACGGGTCGGGCGTCCTTCCATCGCCTGACGGGATTGTCGCCCACCAGCACGGCGGCCATCAGCCGCGAGAACAGGCCGCCGGCCAGGCCCGACACCACGCCGATCAGCGCCGCGCTGAACCAGGCCTTCCAGCCGGCCGCTCCCGACATGTCGCCGAAGTAGGCGTAGTTGCCGCCGAGCGCGTAGGCCGCCACCCCCGCCGACACCACAGCGAGGATGACCACGGTGTTGGCGCGCTTGTCGAAGCCGCGCGCCAGCTCCTCCACGGCGAAGACAATGCCGGCGATGGGGGTGTTGAACGCGGCCGAGACCCCGGCCGCGCCGCCGGCGATCAGCAGGGTGCGCCGCCCGGGTCCGCCGCGCAGCCAGCCGGTCAGGAACACCATCACCGCGGCGACGACCTGCACGGTGGGTCCTTCGCGCCCGATCGAGCCGCCGCAAACCAGCAGCAAGGCCGCCAGCACGATCTTGACCAGAGCGGTGCGCATGGAGACGCGGTCATCATGGATCTTCTCGCCGTCGAGACCCCGTCCCCGGCCGATTTCGCCGGCGGCGATCACCTGGGGAATGCCGCTGCCGGCGGCGGCGGGCGCCGAGTGGCGCATCAGCCAGACGCACAGTGGCAAACCCACGATCAGGAGCGCCGGACCAAGCCACGGCCAGGCGGCGACGAGATGAGCATGGGCGGCCATGGCCGCATCGCAGAGCTTGGCGAACCCGACAGCGGCGCCGCCCGCCACCACGGCGGCGGCCACCACCGCCCCGGTACGCATCGAGCGCCGGGCGCGCACGCCCACGAGCTTGCGCTGACGATCGAGCCTTTCGAGCGGCGAGGGTTTTGACACGGACGTTTCGCTGCCTGGCGCGAGGAAAGAGCGTCGGCGACCATTGTATCGCCTTACGATGTTTATGCCCTAGGGGCGCCCGGTGTCGGGGTCAAGCCGGCAGGCCTACAGCCGGCGCTGGAGCGGCAAGTTCTGATGAGGACGGCCGCGACGCCCCCTTGGCGAAGCCCTGATTTTCCGAACGCGGCCTCTAGAGTCCCGCTCCGTCGCCGACTCTTAGCAATCTACGCGAACCGCCCATCCTATGACCCGCTCAAATCCATGCCCAAGGTGGGGCCGATCCCGTCGGGATGATCCCCGAACGGATTGGCCGGCGCGCGGCGACGGGCCAGGTCGTCCAGTCGCGCCCTCAAGCTGGCGTCGAGCCCGGCCGTGGCGTCGGCTTGCGCCCCACCGTCGTGCCCCACGGCCGGAGCGCCGGCCAACACGCGAAAGAGCGCCTGATCGAATCGCCTACCGTCCTCGGTATCCGCGTCGGGGGCGACTCCAGGAAACCCACGACGATTTCGAGCGCATCTTCCCAGTCAAGATGGGTCATGCGACGTCTACTCCAATCCTGCTTTGCAGCGCCTCTAGCCCGCCAGGCGCAGCGACATCGCCGCCAGGCACCCCAAGGCGGCCAAGGCCACGACAATCACCTCGATCGGAACGCCACCGTTCCGCCTGCCTCTCATGAGCGTTTCCTCCCGCCTGGCGACACTGACGGTCGCCTTTCCCGATCTAGGATCGGCCGGAACATCGTATCACGAGGCTTTTCGGCTGTCGCCGTGATCGTGGCCGTCCCGAGCCTTTCCTCGGTCGAGCGCGGCGACATAGGCGTCGCGCCAGGCCGCCACGTCGTCGCGCGACACCCCGTCCATCAGCCGCCGCCAGCGAGCGATCCGTTCGGCGCGCGGCATGGCCAGCGCCTGTTCCAGGGCTTCGGAGGTTTCTTCGCGGCTGAAGGGATTGATGATCAGGGCGTCCTGCATCTGCTCGGCCGCCCCGGCATAGCGTGACAGCACCAGGACCCCGGGGTCATCGGGGTCCTGGGCGGCGACATATTCCTTGGCCACCAGGTTCATCCCGTCGCGCAGCGGCGTGACCAGGCCGACATGGGCGGCGCGATAAATGCCCGCCAGTTCGTCGCGGCGATGGGCGCGGTTGACGTAGCGGATCGGCACCCAGTCGACCGTGGCGTAGGCGCCGTTGATGCGCCCCGACACCCCGTCCAGGCGAGCGCGGATTTCCTGATAGGCCTCCACCGCGTCACGGCTGGGGGTGGCGATCTGCAGCAGAAACACCCGCTCGGCCCAATCGGGATGGTCGGCCAGAAGCTGTTCATAGGCCAGGAAGCGCTCTTCGAGACCTTTGGAATAGTCGAGCCGGTCGACGCCCAGGATCATCTTGCGCCCGGTCTGGCTCACCCGCACCCGCTCGAACGCCGCTTGCGCGGTGTCGCCGCACGCCAGCTGCGCGAAGGCGTCGCCCTCGATGCCGATCGGAAAGGCCCCGATCCGGGTGGAGCGGCCTTCGGCCGCGATCACGCCGTCCTCGATCGTCAGGCTCAGGTCGCGTTCGACATAGTCGCTGAACGCTTCCAGGGCGTCGCGCGTCTGGAAGCCCACCAGATCGTAGGCCAGCAGAGATTCCACCAGCTCCCGGTGTTGGGGCAAGGTCGTCAGCAGCCGCCGGCTCGGCCAGGGTATGTGCAGGAAAAAGCCGATCCGATTGGCCACGCCCAGACGACGCAGCTCCTGGGCCAGGGGGATCAGGTGGTAGTCGTGGATCCACACCCGGTCGCCCGGTCCGATCAGCGGCGCCAGAGTCTCGGCGAACCGGCGATTGACCCGCTGATAGCCTTCCCCGAACGAACGCTCATAGGCGGCCAGATCGGTCCGCGAATGAAAGATCGGCCACAGCGTGCGGTTGGCGTAGCCGTCGTAATATTCCTCCCGGTCCTGCTCTTCCAGATCGAGGAGCGCCACGGTGACTTCGCCGACCTTCTGCATGGAGATCTGGCCGGTGAAGCTCTCGGTCGTCTCACCGCTCCAGCCGAACCAGACGCCAGAATATTCGCGCAGCGCCGCCGCCAGGGCCATGGCTAGACCGCCCGCGGTGCCCACGCCCTCGTCGCTGGGCGGATTGACCCGGTTGGAGACCACGATGAGGCGGCTCATGCGACACCTCCGGGGATGGCCGCCTCCAGCCAGTCGAGAACAGCGGGGACGTCCGGCAGGCGATGACGCGCCAGGGTTTGGCGGCTGGCGGGCCCGACCAGGACGCCATATCCGCCCGCGGCCTCGGCGGCCATGAAGCCGTCCTCGTCGGTGAGATCGTCGCCCACGAAGATCGGCCTCGCGCCCTGGAACGGCCATTCGGCCAGGAAGGCCTGGACCGCCTGGCCCTTGTCGGCGCCGGCCGTGCGCAGTTCTGCGACCATGTCGCCCTCCTGCAGGATCAGGCCGGTGGCCGCCTCCAGGCGTCGCGCGGCCTCGCGCACCGCCTCGCAGGCGCTGGGACAGGCGCGGTAGTGCAGCGCGACGCTCAAGCCTTTCTCTTCGACCAACAAGAGCGGCTGGGCCCGGGCCAGCGCCCTGAACACCGCCGTGGCGTCGGCCAGATCGGCGTCGGGCAGCGCGGCGATCTCGTCGCCCAAGACTGTGCGCCTGTGCAGGCCGTGAACGCCGGCGACAGCCGCCACGGCGTCCTCGGTGATCGCCGAGACCTCGGCGACAGTGCGCCCACTGACGATGGCGAGGCGTCGCTGCAGGCGCTCGGCCAGACGGCGCAGGATGAAGGTCCGCCGCGGGTCGGGTCCGACGTCCTGCGGCCTTTTGACGATCGGCGCCAGCACGCCGTCAAGATCCAGAAACAAGGCGCAGCCGGCGGTATTCAACGGCGGCGGCGGCGGCAAGGGGTCGGGAAAGGTGATGATTTGGGCCGTCATGGCGAGCTCCATGGCAGGCGCCGGAATGGTCAAATTCGGACGCAAGAACGCCAGCGCGCCGGTGGAGACCGACGGCGGCTCAGGGGGCGGCGCGCAAACGCGCCGAGCGATCGAAAGGCCTAAGGCTTGGGCGACTGGCCGGCGGGGCGCAACGAGGCGCGGCGGCGGGCGAGCGGAAGGCGTGGTTCGCCTGGCGAGATCGATGATGGCATGACAGGCCCCTTGTGAATGCGAGCGCCGTGCGCGGCGCGGTGGTTCTCCAACGATGAGGGATCGGCCGAGCGGGCAGGCGATCCTGTCGCACGATGCGACGAAAGCGTGACAGGTCCCGGCCTAAGCGTCAGGACCCGCCGCAGCCTAACAGGCAGGGTGGCGGATGGGAGACGGGTCACGGGATAGTGACACTGGCTTTACCACCCTGCCCGGGCAGCACGCGCAGATGCGGTCCGCGAGGCGGTCGCAGTTCTAGATCGTCCAGGCCAAGCCGGGCGCCAGCCCAAGCGCCCGCGGCCGCCATCAGGACGGCCCCGACCAAGGCGATCATCAGGCGTTTGCCCCGAAACGCTGATGCGAACCAGACCATGAACGTCCGCCTCGGCGCCCCCGTGACCGAGTCGCTCTGGGGTGTGCGATCAGTCATCGCCCATAAATATCGTGTCACGATGTGATGTCAAATCGAGGGCCCTCCCCCTCTCCCTCGACTTGTCAGGCATGCTAGAAAGCCCAGCGCGACGCGAGTGTTTCGCGCGCCAGGACCTTGCCCGTGATCGCGCCCGACCAGCCCGCCTTCCCTCTTGTCGAAAGCAATGCCGAAGGCGAGCCTGGCCAGCCTCTCACCGCCGATGACTATCAAGCCTTGGGAGAGTTTCGCCGGGCCATCCGCCAGTTCCTGGCGTTCAGTGAAGAAGGCGCGCGGGCCTATGGCCTGACCAGTCAACAGCATCAGGCTTTGCTCGCCATCAAGGCCCATCGTGGCCCCGATCCCATCTCGATCGGCGAACTAGCCCAGTGTCTGTTGATCAAGAACCACAGCGCCGTCGAACTGGTCGCGCGTCTGATTGAACGAGACCTCGTCTCGCGACGCGATGACGACGCCGATCGCCGTCGGGTGGTTCTGGCGCTGCGACCGCGCGGCGCGGACATCCTGGAAACCATCTCCAGGCGCAATCTGGGCCAACTGCGGCAAGGCGCGGACATCCTGGCCGAAATCATCGAGGCGGCTCACCGCGCCGCGCCGGCCGCGCGGTAATCCAAGACGAGCAACTCTATCGCGGCCAATCGGCCAGGACCGCTCCGTCCCTGTCCTCGAAGGCGACGCGATCGAGATCGACCGCAAAGAGGCACACGGGCCGATGCTCGGCCGACTCGCTCCAGCAATGGGCCGCCGCGCCATCGGCGAAGCCGGATATCCGCCCCTCCAGGACCAGCTCGAACACCCGGCCCTGGGCTGTGCTGTCAGGCGGCAGTTTCAGGACATGCTCATAGGGGCGCTGGCCTCGACGCTCGGTCCGGGCGGCGTCCTGACCATGCAGGACCGCCAGGCCAAGGCTTGGCTGCTCGACCGGCGTGGGCGTGGCGGGCGGCGCGACCTCTCGCCGCTTGGGGCACTGGTCACCCGTCAGCCACGGGCGCGGAATCCAGAACCCCTCCACGGTCTCGGTGCCCGCCGGCGTGGGCGCCGCGCGGACGAGCGGGAGGTCCGTCCAGATAGAAGGCCTGGCGACGAGACGCAGGGACGAAGCCTTAGCGTCGACCTGGTAGTAGGCCTGGGCGGGGCCGGGATCGGCGAGAGGGCCAGCGCAACCAAACGCCAGACGCACGGAAAACCGGCGGCCGATCAGATCGGCGCCCTGGCTGGGCGCTCCCGAGGCGTAGGCGTCGGCGGCCTTGGCCGCCGCCTGGATCAGGTCCGCGCGAGAGACGACCGCGGCGGGCGCGACCTTGGCCGGCGGCGCGGCGACCACGGGCGGCGGCGGCTCAGGAGCCGGCGGCGCGGGCGCGGGGCGCGTCAGCACCAGGACCAGCACGACGATCGCCGCGGCCCCGATGGCCAGGGGCGCGATCAGGGCGAACTTGCGGTCCGGGGACCTCTGTCTATTGTCGCTCATGGCTTGAGCCTAGCAGAAGACAAGGTCCCGATTGCAATCGCCTTCGCCCCGGTTCGCGCCTGACGTCCTCTCCGCCGGGTCCGCGCGCCGGCCATGACGCCTGGTCAGATCATCGCCCTGGCCGTGTTGGCGGCGGTCGTGGCCGGCCTCATTCACGGCAAGCTGCGCTCGGACGTCGTGGCCCTGGCCGGGGCGGCGGTGCTGTTGGGCACGCGGACCGTGCGTCCGGTCGAGGTGCAGGCCGCCTTCGCCAGTCCGGCCATCCTGGCCTTGGCGTCGTTGTTCGTCATCGCCTACGCCATGGAGCTGTCGGGTTTGCTGGGCTTGGTGATCCGCGGGGCGACGCGGCTGTGCGCGCACCTGGGCGCCACAGGCCTGTGGCTGGTGATCGTGCTTTGCGGTCTGGCCTCGGCGTTCCTGAACAATACGCCGATCGTCGTGCTGGGCGCGCCGGTGGTGCGCGATGTCGCCCGGTCGATGAACCTGTCGCCCAAGCGGTTCCTGATCCCGCTGTCCTACGCCACGATCCTGGGCGGGGCCTGCACGCTGATCGGCACCTCGACCAACCTCCTGGTCAACGACATGGCCCGTAACGCCGGCCAGCCGACGTTCAGCCTGTTCGAGGTCACCCCCGTGGCCTTGATCATCGCCGCCGTCGCCGGCGTCTACATGGTGGTGTTCGGTCCTCGGCTGCTGTCGGCCGCGCCCTCACCCAACGCGCAGGACGTCCCCGCCCCGCTCGCGGGGATCAATCCCCCCGCCGGTGAAGACCCCGCCCTCTATCCGGTCGACGCGCCGTTCGATCCCTTGCGGGCCGGCGCGGCCTTGGGCGTCTTCGTCCTGGTCGTCACGGTCGCGGCCCTGGGCCTGCTGCCGATCGCGGCGGCGGCGTTCGCGGGGGCCGTGCTGCTGGTGGTTACCGGCATGATCGGCGTCGACGACGCCTATAAGGGCCTGCGGCCCGAGATCCTGTTGCTGATCGCCGGCATGGTCGTGGTGGGCCTGTCGATGGAGGTCACCGGCCTTGCGGCCCTGGCCACCGACGCGCTGGTCGGCTGGCTGCGGCAACTGGGCCCGCTCTACGCCCTGGCCCTGATCTATGGCGCGACCCTGCTGCTAACCGAGATCCTCTCCAACGCGGCGGTGGCGGTGCTGTTGACGCCCATCGCCGTGGCCTTGGCCGAGAGCCTGGGCGTTAGCCCTCGTCCCTTCCTGGTGGCGGTGATGATGGCCGCCAGCGCCGCCTTCGCCACGCCGTTCGGCTACCAGACCAACGTCTTGGTCTACCAGATGGGCGGCTACCGCTACCTGGATTTCGTGCGCATCGGCGCGCCGCTCAACCTGATCACCTGGGCGGTGGGGCTGGCTGTCATCCCGATGTTCTTTCCGTTCTGACCGCCAAGGTTCCCGGCCAAAGCCTCACAATATTGTCAGGCCATCGTGTTTCCGCGCCCGATTAGATCGCTCTACGATGCTTCTTGACCGCAACCGGCTGGAGGGAACATGGACGATCCTATCAACGAAACCATTCTGCTGATCTGCGACGACGAGGATCGCGCCATACGTCTGATGGCCGCCCTGGACGAGGCGCAGGTGAGCGTCATCGGCCCCTTCACCACCGCGGGTCTGGCCTTGGCGGTGACGGCCCACACCGGTCCCACCGTGGCGCTGCTGGCCAGCCAGACCACCGGTCAGCGCAGCGCCGAGCAGCTGGCTCAGACCCTGAACGACAATTGGGGGGTCCGCTCAATGCTGCTGGACGAGACCGCCCACGCCGCGGTCGAAACGGTGGGGTGGCGCGCGCCGGACGAGCAGGTGGCGCGCGTGCGCCGAGCGCTGGCCAAAGCGTTCGCGCCGGCCTGACCCGGTCCGCCAATCACACACCTGCAAGGAGACCCGCCCCCGATGACGGCCAGCGAACGCATCCTGGCGGCCTTGACCGGCCTGCTGTCCCATTTCGCCCAGCTCAGCGCCTTGGCCTGGGCGCTCAATCTGCTTCTGACCCTGCTCGTCGTCGGCCTGTCGATCGGGGCCGGACGTTTGGCCAGGCGTATCGCCAAGGTCGGCGCCCACCGCCTGCCCGGGCCCGCCGACGCGGAGATGACCGTTCGCGCCAACCGCCTGGCGCGGCTGGCCGGCTGGATCGTCCAGGCCCTCGCCGGCGTGGCCGCCGTTCTGGTCATCGCCGACATCTGGGGCTTCAACCTGCTGGCCTGGACCGCGACGCCGCTGGGGGCGCGGATGTTGGCCGGCGTGATCCGCCTGGGGCTCTTGCTGATCGCGACGGTGGCGGTGTTCGAGGTGGTCAGCCTGGCGATCGGGCGGGGCATGGACGGCTTCGCCGACCATGCGGTGGAACCGCGCCGGCGCGCCCAACTGGCCACGCTCGCGCCGCTGCTGCGGGGCGTGGCCCAAACGGCGATCGTCATCGTGGCGATCCTGATGGCCCTGAGCGAACTGGGCGTGAAGATCGGCCCGCTTCTGGCCGGGGCCGGCGTCGTCGGCGTGGCCCTGGGCTTTGGCGCCCAGACCCTGGTCAAGGACTTCCTGACCGGCATCTTCCTGATCGTGGAGGACATCGTCTCGGTCGGCGACATCATTCGCATCGGCGACAGCGGCGGGCTGGTCGAGCAGATGACCCTGCGCACCATCCGGCTGCGGGACTTCGACGGCACAGTGCACGTCTTTCCCTATAGCGAGGCGCAGGTGCTGCATAACCTGACCAAGAGCTTCTCCTACTACGTCTTCGACCTGCAGGTATCCTATGGCTCAGACTTGGACGCGGCCCTGGCGATCATGAAGCGGGTTGGGGCGCGCCTGAAATCCGATCCTGACTTCGCAGACAAGATCCTCGAGCCCATCGAGGTCGTCGGGGTCGACAGCCTGGCCGACAGCGGCGTGGTGCTCAAGGCGCGGATCAAGACCCAGCCCCTCCAACAATGGAACGTCGGGCGCGAGTACAACCGCCGGATCAAGCTGGCCTTCGACGAGGCCGGGGTCGAGATCCCCTTCCCGCACCTGAAAGTGGTGATGCCCGAGCGCCAGGTCTCGGAGCTAGCTGGCTTGCGGGCCGCGGCCAACTGACGGGCGTCGCGCGCGCCGGGGTCGGGCGGATCTCGGGGCGCGCGCCATGTCTCGATCACTCAAGTCGGCGAGCGCGCCGTGGCTCGGCCCCGCGGGCGATTCGCCGACGGAACCTCGGCCCTATTGCGACGCTCTCGTCCGACAGCCCCGGGAGCCAGGCCCATGACCTCAGAAACACCTTCGCGCAGCGGGGGCGCGCGTCGCACGATCTCGACGGGCACGCTCGTCCGCGCCGCCGTGGCGCTGGTCGTCGCCTATGGCCTAGCCCAGATCGCGGCGAAGCTGGCCAGCTTGTGGATCCTGATCTTCGGCTCGATCGTGGTCGCGGTGGTCCTGCGGTCCATCGCTGATCCGCTAGTCAAGCGGCTGAGATTGCCAAGCGGACTCGCGGTCGGCCTGGCCGTTCTGATCGTCCTGTCGATCTTGAGCGGGATCGGCTTTCTGTTTGGCCGCCAGATCTTCAATCAGGTGGAGGATCTTTCCACGACCCTGCCCCGCGCCTGGGCGACGGTGCAGGCGCGGTGGGCGGCTTGGCCTTTCGCGAGCGTGGTGCTCGACCAATTGAAGGGCCTGGGGGCCGAGGCCGGGCCCGCGTTGGCGCGCGCGCCCGGGGTCGCCCTGGCGATGGTCTCCGGCTTTGCGACGCTGCTACTGGTCCTGGTGGCGGGGGTGTTCCTCGCCGTCCATCCGCAAACCAGCCGCGAGGGTGTGCTGGCGATGATTCCCATGGCGCGCCGAGCCCGGCTGCGCGCGGTGCTGAACGCATGCGGCGCGGCGCTGAACGGCTGGTTGCGGGCCCAATTGGTGTCGATGACGCTTGTCGGCGGGCTCGTGGGCCTTGGGCTTTGGGCGATCGGCGTGCCCGCGCCGGTGGCGCTTGGCCTGATCACCGGCGTCGCCCAGTTCGTGCCGATCGTGGGGCCCATCGCCTCGGCCGCGCCAGCCTTGATCCTGGCCGCGATGCAAGGCGGCCAGACCTTCTGGCTGACCCTGGCCCTTTATGCCGGGGTGTCGCAGCTGGAGGCCAATGTCATCACGCCGATGGTGCAGAAGAACCTGGCGTCCCTTCCGGTCGTGCTCGGCATCTTCGCGGTCGTGGGTTTGGGCATTGTCTTCGGGCCGCTCGGGGTGCTGTTCGCCACGCCGCTGTGCCTGGTGGCCTACACCGTCATCACCATGCTCTACCGGCAGGACGTCTTGCATGACAAGGACGCCCACGCCCCCGGCCAGGCCAAACCCTAGTCGGCCGCTCAAGAACTCGATGCCCGCCGAAGCCGGACGGAGCAGGCCAACCGTACAGCATCTTCCCGCTCCAAGCGTTGCCTTCCCAGGAGCGCGCCACGTCCCGCCACACGCCCAGGAGTCCGGCCCATGAGATCCAAATTGCTCAAGCTGGTCGACGACCTGCAGGGCGGCTACTGGTCCTTGCCCTCGATCATGGTCCTAGCCGCTATCGGCCTTGCCAGTGGGATGATCTTCGCCGACACCCACGCCGGATCGGGCTGGATGGACGGTTTGCCCTGGCTCTACGCCGCGCGCCCCAACGGCGCGCGACAGGTGCTCTCGGTGATCAGCAGTTCGATGATCACCGTGGCCGGGACGGTGTTTTCGGTGAACATCGCCGCGGTCGTCTACGCCTCGGGTCAATATGGCCCCCGACTGCTCAGCAACTTCATGAGCGATCGCGGCAACCAAGTCACCCTGGGCGCCTTCATCGCGACCTTCGTCTATTGCTTGCTGATCCTGCGGACGATCCGTTCGGCCGACGAGGCCGGCGCTCAAGGCGACTTCGTCCCGAACCTCGCCCTTCTGGTCGGGGTGGCCCTGGCCCTCTGCTCGATCGCGGTCCTGATTTTCTTTATTCACCACGTGCCGCGCCAACTGCATATCAACCACGTCGTCGAGGACGTTGGCGACCGCCTGCTCGCGAGTATCGGCCGCCGCCATCCTGGGGTCGTCGGCGCCCGGCTCCCGCGCACGCCGCCGCCGACGCGCCGCCGTCCATTCCCGCCGCGTTCTGGCCGGACGCCAGCGTGACCGACGCCGCCAACCGAGCCCTGATCGCCGCCCCAAGCACCGGCTACCTGCAGGTGGTGGAGGACGAGACCCTGATGGCTTTCGCCCGCCGGCACGATCTGGTGCTGCGCCTGCAGCATCAGCCGGGCGATTTCGTCCAGGAGGGTCGTACGATCGTGGAGGCCTGGCCGCCGGAACGCTACGATGAGGCCTGCGCCGGGTCGGTGACCCAAGCCTTCGCGGTCGGCTCAAGACGCACGGCGCTGCAGGATTTGCGGTTCCTGATCGACGAACTTGTCGAGATCGCCGGCCGCGCTCTGTCGCCGGGCGTCAACGACTCGGCGAGCACGGCGCGAGGTTGGCGGATTTGGCCCGCGCCCAGTTGGCGGGGTTCAATCTCCAGCAGGTGATCTCGCGGGCGGCGCAACTGCAAGCGGCCCTCGCCGAGCCCGACTACAAGCGCCGCCTGGCTCGGCGGGAGCGCGTAGCCTGCTCCGATTGCGCATACGCAGCCGATGTCTCGCGCCCGTGGCGACCGGCCAGTTTATCCCTTCCACGAGCAATGCCCTTCGCGCCTATCCCAACGGCAAGGTTAGGGTGCAATCGAAGGGGCCGCTGCTGGGCGTCGATGGTCGGCGGTCGATCCCTGACCCCATCAACCTTAGCTGAGAGGACTTGAATCTCACCGACTGCGGAATCCGCCTCGGCGAGTTGTTGCCGACGCCAGAAAGCGGCCCCTTCAAAGAGCCAGCGATGAGTCAGGCGCGGTAGCCCCTCCTGACACATCGATCTCGATCTCCCAGCGGTCGTCGCCGGAGCCGCCCATGTAAGTGTGAGACGCCGGATGCAAATCCAGCGAATACGGCATTATATTACCGTCGTTCCCACTCAATTATGATTTAGAGCCCAATGAATTGAATTCACTGGGCCTTTTTGATAACGCGTTTGCGTTTACCCGTGATCAATACCGACAAACCACAGCGTTTTGATTTTAAATTGGAATCTCTACATTTGACAAATACGCGTCTCTATGCTCTAGTATTTTATCTTCACCTACAATTCGACCCTTCGTATGCGTGTTTACTTTCAAGACTGTTCGCTGATGTTCACCTCAGCCGGCCGCCACTTTCTCAATATCGAACTACCCGAGCAGCATCGCTTGAACGTCTCACAGGCAGGCCACTACGACACGCCATGAGGGACGAAAATGCCAGAACTTGGAGCTGATCAGGAGCGCGAGTCTGTCAAACGGCGTTCAAAAGTGGCTCTGACGCACCTTTGGTGACGTGATCAGGTGGCGTGGCCCAGGAGTCTGGCCTCTAGCAGGTCGAGCTTTCCGCGGCCGTACATCTGGCGTTTGACGAGCTTGAGCTTGGTGATCTGGCCCTCCGTCTGGCCACTTGACCAACCCGAGGTGATGGCGGCGCGAACGGCGCTGATGTCCCGGTCGACACCGTTGGCGAACGACGCCACCAGGCTGGCGCGACCGCGCTCGATCCAGGCGCAAAGGTCGCCCTCGGTCTTGCGACGGATCATCAAGTGGAAAGCGGCGATGATTTCGCGGGCTTCGATCAGCGCCGGCACGCCCGTCTCGACGGCGGCGACGGTGACCGTCTCGGCCTTGGAGAGCGTGTCGCGCGAGGTCGTCGTCAACCTGCTGATGGTGCGCGCTGAAGGAATATGGCTCAGCGTGTCGGCGTTGACCTGGTCGGCGCGCCGCCGCCGGGTCGCCCATTCGGTCACCACGCGAAGTGAACCTCGGAAGCCCTGCGCCCTAAGCTGCCGCCAGAGCTCGGCGCCGTTTCGGCGTCCGGCCGACCACTGGCCATCAAGCCAGGGGAAATAGCCTTCCAGCGAGCTCTCGCGCAGCCTGAAGACGTCACTACGCTGGCCGCGAAGGATCTGACGCACTAGGCCGCGACAGTGCCCTGTACGGCGGACGATCTCCTTGATCGCCACGCCGTCCTTGGCCAGGGCAAAGACCGCCGCGTTGGCTTCCTCGCGCCGGAGGTAACCCTCATATTGAAGGCGCTCGGCGGCGCTCAGCAGATCGGGATTGATGGTCATGGCGCCGATGGCGCTGCGGATCTGGCGCATAGACTTGCGAACCGCGTCGAGGAAGGCCCGGCTGGCGTTCTCCATCAAGTGCCAGCGGCCGGCGACTTGGACGGCGTGCGGAACTGCCCTGGCGGCCGCTAGGGCGTAAGCGCCGACGACAGCAAAGCCGGCGGGGACGGGACTGGATTGGGAAAGGCGTTTGGCCATGGCGCTGATCCGAGCGTGAACCTCACGCCAGTCAGCCGGCCAACTTCATCAAAACTGAGTCAGAGCCAGTTTTGAACGCCGAAACACAGCTATGATGACGACCGAGGCGACTATCTGGCGTCCTCCACTTAAACTTCGAGGACAGCCCATTCCGCCTGGAGCTGAGCCATGCCTATCCGAGTCCTTGCCGTCCTCACCGACGCCCGCACCGCCCAGGCCTGCCTTCAGGGCGCGGTCGCCGCCGCGGCGATCGCCGCCGATGCGCGCATCGAGGCCCTGCATGTGAAGGTCGATCCTGACAAGCTTGTCCGGTCTTCTGAAGAGATCGACTTTCAGCGCGTTCGTGAGCGCTTCGAAGGCAGCGCCGAGGATCGCGCCCGCGCCGTCCGCGGCGCTTTCGATCACTGGATCGCCAGCCTTCCGGCTTCAAGCGCCTCGCGCATCCAGTGGCGCGAGGATGTCGGCGCCGAGCAGGACAAGGTGATCGAGGAAGCCCGCGATGCTGATCTCCTGGTCATGGCTCGCCCTCACAACATGGACGGCGGCGACGCCATGCACGCCGCCCTCTTCGAGGTTCGACGTCCCCTGTTGGTTCCCTCCGATTGGTCGGCCAAGTCGGCGCAAGGGCTCGATCGACACATGCTCATCGCCTGGAAGGCGTCGCCTCAAGCCAAGGACGCGGTTGAGGGCGCGGCGCCCTGGCTGCGCCACGCGGCGAAGGTGACCTTGGTGATGATCGCCGAGGACGACAAATCCGGGGGGCGCGACGAGGCCGAACATCTGTTGCGGGACGTCGGGGCGGAAGCTGAGATTGTTCGCCTCGCTCCGGCCGGACACGAGCCGGCTGAACAGATCTTGGGGATCGTGCATGAGCTGAAAGCCAGCGCCCTGGTCATGGGCGCATACCGCCACGATGACGCGATCGAATGGGCGCTCGGCGGCACAACCCGGCATGTGCTGGCCAAGGTGGACGTGCCGCTGTTCCTAGCGCACTGACCCAGCCGGCCGCCCGAAGGCCGCCACCCGGAACAGGATGCGCGCTCGCGCCTTGCCTTGTTTCAGCCCGACGCCGTTTCGTCCGCCCCAAACCGCACTCAAATCTTGAAAGCCAGGTCATCATGTCTAATGCCGGCGCCAACCCTGCGGGCCTCGTCGCCCTCACCGCCCGCGAAATTCTCGACTCCCGGGGATGGCCCACTATCAAGGTGACGGCGGTGTTGGCGAGCGGCGTCGCCGCCAGCGCCTCCGTGCCGTCGGGGGCCTCCACGGGCCGGTTCGAGGCCCACGAACTGCGCGATGGCGACCCTAGCCGCTATTCCGGCAAGGGTGTCCTCAAGGCCTGCGCCAATGTCGAGCAGGTGTTGGCCCCGGCGTTGTTGGGCCTGGACGCCACCCAGCAGGCCCGCATCGACGGGCTGATGTGCGAGCTCGACGGTACGCAGAACAAATCCAAACTCGGCGCCAACGCCATTCTAGGGGTTTCGATGGCGGTGGCGCGGGCCAGCGCCCGCAACGCCGGCCTGCCGCTCTATCGCTATCTGGGCGGGCCAACGGCGCGCCGCCTGCCTGTCCCGATGATGAATGTGATCAATGGCGGCAAGCATGCGGACAACGACCTGGCGATGCAGGAATTCATGATCGTGCCGCACGGGGCGCCGACCTATGCCGAAGCCTTGCGGTACGGGGCCGAGACCTATCACGCCCTCAAGACGCTCTTGGCCGAGGCCGGCCTTTCGACCGGAGTCGGCGATGAAGGCGGCTTCGCCCCCAATTTACAGACCGATCGCCATGCGCTGGAGTTCATCGTTAGGGCCATCGAAAAGGCGGGCTATGAGCCGGGTCGCCAGATCGCCATCGCCCTGGACCCCGCAGCCAGTTCCTTTTTCGAGAATGGCGGCTACGCCCTTCCGACCCTGGGCAAGTCCAGGCTCGCCGCCGACGAATTGCTGGCCATCTATCAGGACTGGATCAAGGCGTTCCCGATCGTCTCGATCGAAGACGGGTTCGCCGATGATGACTGGCCAGCCTTCGCCAAGCAAACCGAGGCCATGGGCAAGACGGTGCAGATCGTCGGCGATGACCTCTACGTCACTAACACCCGTTTCATCGCGCGGGGCGTCGCCGAGCGTTCCACCACGGCGGCCCTGATCAAGCCTAACCAGATCGGCACCGTCACCGAGACGGTCGCGGCGATCGAGCTGTGTCGCCGCGCGGGCCTCGCCTACAAGTTCTCGCATCGCTCGGGCGAAACCACCGACAGCTTCGTGGCCGATTTCGCCGTGGCCATGGGCGGCGGCCAGCTCAAGTCCGGGCGCCGTGCCGCGGAGAGCGCCTGGCCAAGTACCAACGCTTGCTCGAGATCGAGGCGGAGCTGGGTGACAGCGCCCAGTTCGTCTCGCCGTTCGCCGTCTCGTCCGCCGCCACGGCGACGCCCTTGTCATGAGCCGGACGCCGATGGGTCCCGTTCAGGGCGCACGGCGCCTGATCCTGGCGCGTCACGGTCAAAGCGCGTTCAATGCCCAGAACCGCTTCACCGGCTGGCGCGATTGCGCGCTGCCCCAAGGTGAAGCCGAGGCTGGCGGACTGGCGCGGCAGCTTCAGGCGGCGAATCTCGACGTCCATTACGTGTTCAGCTCGACGCTCCAGCGCACTGTTCGGTCCGCGAAAATCATCGTCGCCGACCTTGGCGGCGGCGCGGATCTTCGTTCGGTCGAGGCGTTGAATGAGCGTGACTATGGAGAGCTCACCGGACTGGACAAGGCCCAGGCCGTGGCGCGATGGGCGCCGATCAGGTCCGTGAGTGGCGGCGATCCTACGCCTTGGCCCCACCGGGCGGCGAGAGCCTGCGTGACACCGTCGCCCGCGTCGTACCCTACTATCTGCGCGAGATCCTGCCGGTGGTGTTGGGCGGCGCCAACGTCCTGGTCGTCGCCCACGGCAATAGCCTGCGCGCCCTCGTCAGCGCCTTGGAGGGCCTGACGCCGCTGCAGGTGGAAGCGCTGGAGATCGCGATTGGAGAGCTTCGTGCGTATGAAGTCGCCATCGATGCGCGCGTTCAGCCTCTGCCCCTCTGATCGGACCTTCGCAGCTTGACACTCCCGCGCTCGCCTCCCTAGAAGCCAAACTCGGCGATGGATTTCCGCCTGGCGTCATGCCGAACCGCTCCTCGGGAAGGAGCCGATGATTCCTACTTTAACGCGGCTTGCCGCGAGAAAGAGGAATTGTGTCTGAAGCGTCCTTGTTCGCCCGTCTTGATGTCTCAGGCCTCAAGGGCTTTTTCCGCCTACGGACGTCTCATCTGATCGCCACCGCCAGGTGGGCGGTGATCCTGACGCCGGTCGCCGCCGCCATCGGATCCCTGTGCGCGCTCTTCCTCTGGGCGCTGGACGAAGCCACCCGCGCCCGTTTCGCCCATCCGTGGCTGTTGTTTGGCCTGCCGCTCGCGGGGCTGGCGGTCGGTCTTGTCTATCATTGGAAGGGCAAGTCGGCCGAGGGCGGCAACAACCTGATCGTCGAACAGATCCATGAACCCGGCGGCGGGGTGCCACTGCGCATGGCCCCGTTGATCCTGGTCTCGACCGTGGTCACCCATCTCTTCGGCGGTTCAGCGGGTCGCGAGGGTACGGCGGTGCAGCTGGGCGGCAGCCTGGCCAGCGCCTTTGGCAAGGTATTCCGCCTGGACGCGGCCGACACGCGGATTTTGCTGATGGCTGGGATCGCCGCCGGCTTTGGCGCGGTGTTCGGCACCCCGGTGGCCGGCGCGGTGTTCGCCCTGGAAGTCCTGACGATCGGCCAGGTCCGCTATGAAGCCTTGATCCCTTGCCTGGTCGCCGGCCTGATCGGCGACTGGACCTGCCACGCCTGGGGCATCGAGCACACCGCCTACGCCATCCACTACCATGCCGCCCCCGGCGCCTTCAGGCTGGACCCGCTGCTGCTGGCCAAGGTCGCCCTGGCCGGCGTCACCTTCGGCCTGGTCGGCTTGCTGTTCTCCGAAACCCAGCATCGGCTAAGCGCGCTGTTCAAGCGTCTGGTCCCCTATGGGCCGCTGCGGCCGCTAGTGGGCGGCGTCATCGTCATCGCCCTGGTCTTCGCGCTCGGCACCCGGGAATATCTTGGCCTGGGCGTCTGGTCGCCCAACCCGGGCGACGCCACCATTCCCGGCTTCTTCAGCCCCGACCGCGTCGATCACTGGAGCTGGTTGCTGAAGATCGGCTTCACGGTCATCACCCTGAGCGCCGGCTTCAAGGGCGGCGAGGTCACGCCGCTGTTCTTCATCGGCGCGGCCCTGGGCAACGCCCTGTCATGGGTTCTGAGCGCGCCGACCGATCTCTTCGCCGCCCTGGGCTTTGTCGCCGTGTTCGCGGGCGCCGCCAATACGCCGCTGGCCTGCACGATCATGGGCGTCGAGCTGTTTGGAGGCGAACATACCGCCTACATCGCGGTGGCTTGTTTCATGGCCTATCTGTGCAGCGGCCATTCCGGAATCTACCTGTCCCAGCGCCTTGGCGTGGCCAAGACCGACCGCGACCAGATCCCGCCCGACATCGCTTTGCGTCAGGCCCGGGAGCTAGGCGGCGGCGAGCCGCTGGTGCGCCTGGCCGGCCGCTCCCCCAGATCCTTCCGCTCGATCCCAACGCCTCATCCCTCAACACGAAAGCATCCCCCATGAGCTTCGCCCACGCCGTCACCACCCAGGAGGTCGGGATGGTCCGCATCTACATGAAGCCCCGCGAAAACGCCCGCGAGGCCAAGCTGAAGACCTTCTTCAACGCCAAGCCCCTCTATCGCCAGTTAGTGGAGCAGGCCAAGGCGGCGGGCATCATGAACGCCGTGGCCCACCACACTCACTATGGCTACAGCAATCACGGTCGCATCCAGGACGAGGGCGCCGAGATCAGCAATCCGGACCTGACCATGTGCGTCGAGTTGATCGGCGCGCGCGAACAGCTGGAGGCTTTCTGCCGCGAGCACGGCGCGATGCTGCAAAACAAGGTGATCATCTACAAGCATCTTGAGCACTGGCGGCTGGATGCCGGCGCGGTCGAGGCCAGCGAGATCACCCCGACTGTCGCCACCAAGCCCGTAGCCTAGGCGCGGGCGATGTTGCGCGAGGCCTATCTGGCCCTGGTTGTCTTCCTTGGCGCCGGCCTAGGCGGCGTGCTGCGGCATGGCGTCAATCGCCTCTGCCCGCTGCTGATCGCCACGCCGTTCCCGGCCTCGACCCTGGTCGTCAATGTCACGGGATCACTGGTCATGGGCCTTTTGACCGGCTGGTTCGCCTTTCGCGGCGAGCAGACGGGACAGGACCTGCGCCTTTTCCTAACCACCGGGATTTTGGGCGGCTTCACCACCTTCTCGACCTTCTCGCTGGACACGGCCGTGCTCTGGGAGCGTGGCCAGATACTGCACGCCGCCGGCTACGCTCTGGCCTCGGTCGGCGTCAGCCTGGCGGCCGTGTTCCTGGGCCTGGCCCTCGCGCGGATGCTTCTGAGCTGACGAGTCCGCCCCCTTTTCGCGTGGTCATCCACGCTCGGAGACCTGCCTTGCGCCTTCGCCATCTGTTGATCGCCGGCTTCTGCCTGCTCGCCACCGCTGTTCACGCCCAGCCCCGCGCCCGCAACCTGATTATCTTCGTGGCCGACGGCCTGCGCTCGCAGATCGTCACGCCGCAGACCGCGCCCAACCTGGCGGCCCTGCGCGCCGAAGGCGTGGACTTTCGCAACAGCCATTCGCTGTTTCCGACCATTACCACGCCCAACGCCTCGACTATCGCCACCGGCCACCTGATCGGCGATACCGGCAATTTCGGCAATGCGCCCTATGTCGGTTTCGCCACGCTCAGCGCGGGCGGCGCTACGACACCGTTCCTAGAGAATGACAGCGTGCTGGGCGACGTGGCCGGGCACTTCGGCGGCAACTACCTGAATGAAACCACGGTCCTGACCGCCGCCCAGGCCGCCGGCTTCCAGACCGCCGCGATCGGCAAGCTGGGTCCCACGGCGATCCAAGCCCTGACGGCCCGCGACGGACAGACCTCGATCGTCATCGACGATGAGACCGGCCGCCCGGCGGGGCTACCGCTATCGGCCTCGACGATCGCGGCGATCACGGGGGCGGGCCTGGAGGCCAAGGCCCCCGGCCGCGGCGACAATGGCCGGTCGGGCGACGCCCATACCCCCGGTACGCTCAGCGCCAATCTCGTCCAGCAGGCCTGGTTCTCGGCGGTGGCCCCCCGCGCCATCCTGCCGCGTTTCAAGGCCGATGGCCGGCCGTTCGTCATGGTCTATTGGTCGCGCGACCCGGACGGCACCCAGCACAATCAAGGCGACAGCCTGAGCAAGCTGACCCCGGGCATCAATGGTCCGACCACCATGGCGGCCATCCGCAACGTCGATGACAACCTAGCGACCCTGCGGGCGGCGCTCAAGGCGCTGAATCTCGACGCCGACACCGACATCCTGGTCACCGCCGACCACGGCTTTTCGACGGTCGACAAACAAAGCGACACCAGCCCCGCCGCGCGCCTCGCCTATACCGACGTCCCGGCTGGCCAGTTGCCGCCCGGCTTCCTGGCCATCGATCTGGCTAGAGCGCTGGGCCAGCCCCTGTTCGACGCCGACGGCTCCAAGGCCCCGGTCTCACCGGGTGACGGCCAACACCCCAAGGCGGGCAGCGGCCTGATTGGACCAGACCCGGAGCGGCCCAAGGTGGTGGTCGCGGCCAATGGCGGAGCCAACCTGATCTATCTGCCACAGGGCCTGGATCGCCGTCTGGCGCGCAAGATCGTCCGCGCGCTTCAAGGCCAGGACTACACCAGCGCCCTGTTCGTCGATGATCGGCTTGGCGCGATCCCCGGCACGCTGCCGCTCAGCGCGGTCGGCCTGCAAGGTTCGGCCCTGACGCCGCGTCCGGCGATCGTCGTGGGCTTCCGAAGCCGCACCACCGGCTGCGCCCTGCCCGAAACCTGCGCCGCCGAGGTGGCCGACACCAACCTCCAGCAGGGCCAAGGCATCCATGGGACCTTCAGCCGGGCCGACACCCACAATTTCATGGCCGCGATCGGCCCGGACTTCAAAGCCGGCTTCGTCGATCCGGCCCCGACCAGCAACGCCGATGTCGGTATGACGGCGGCCTATCTGCTGGGCTTGAACATCGCGCCCAAGGGCGACTTGCGCGGCCGGGTGCTGGGCGAGGCGTTCCGGGGCGGTGAGGTTCCCGCCATCACCCAGGCCGAGCACCGCGCCCGCCCGGGCCGCAAGGACTTCGCGCCGATCCTGCGAACGCAAAGCGCCGGAGGCGAGACCTATTTCGACGTCGCCGGGGTGGTCGGCCGCACGGTGGGTCTGCCCGCCAAATAGCGGGCGGCCGCCCTCAAGCGGCCACGGCCCGGGCGGCGGCCGAACGTGGAACGACAGCGCGATGCGCCGCCGCGCCAAGATAGCCGCGGAACTCGACGACTAGGCTGTCGGCGCTCAGGTCGTAGGTCGTGAACCCCGAGCGGGACAGGCAGAACTTGGTGCCAGCCACGGCCTTCACCGGCCGCGTCTCCGAGCCCGCGCCGGTGCAGATGTAGGTCACCCCGTCCACCTCGATCTGCTGCAGATCGTGATCATGACCATTGATGTAGGCCTGCACGCCATGACGCTGGAGGATCGGCTTGAGCTGGGCGACCAACTCGTCGGTGTCGCCATGATCGCCGCCGGAAAACACGGTGTGGTGGCCAAAGACCAGTTTCCAGGGCGCGGTCGAGCGGGCCAGTTCGGCGTCGAGCCAGACCAGTTGCGCGGCGGTGTCTTGGCTGACGACATTGTCGCGCAGCCGGGATGGGAGCGCCCGGTACTTCTCGACGAACGGCGAGGTGTCGAGGATGAAGAGATCGGCGTCTGCGAACCCATGATCGGCGCCGGAGGCCTTGTAGTAGCGCGAAGACATACGCCACCGGGGGCTGGTCAGGGCGTAGTCGAGCTGGGCCTGGGGCACGCCGCGATAATCGTGATTGCCCAGGGCCACATACCAGGGCGTCTGCAACGAAGGGGCGGTATAGACGTCCTCGAACGAGGACTTCCACTGCGGATCGTCCGCAGACTTAACCCCCGTTTCATAGAAGTTGTCCCCCACCGAGACCACGAAGCGCGCGCCAAGGGTCGCGGCCGCTACGCCCATCTGCTGGGCGACCTCGCGCTGGTGGGCGGCGCCGTCTCGGCCCCAATCGCCGACCGCAAGGAACCGCAGGCCCGGCTGCGCGGCCAAGGCCTGGCTCGCTGGCCAGACGGCGGCCAAGGCCGCCCCGGTCAGGCCGCCAAGGATTTCCCGGCGGTTAAAGTTGAGCGGATCCATATGAAACTCCCTAGGTCGATGGCCCTCGCCGGTCCGCCTGACAAACCGCTGACACCCGGTCTGATCACCGGGCTCTGAGAAGGGCCACCACGCCGACGGCCATGAACGTCGCGGCCAAACTAAAGCTGAAGGTCGGCGAAATCGCCGTCCACAGGACCCCGACTGCGGCGCTGGAGACGAACTTGGCCGCGCCATTGACGGTGCCTAGGGCGCCGTAGCTGGTGGTCAGGGTTTCGGGCGCGACCATGTCGGCGGTCACCGTGCTCTCCAGGGCTTCTTGCACGGCGACATAGAGACCGGCGACGAAGAAGATCAGCACCAGGAAGCCAAGGTGGTCCAGCTTCAGCGCGAAGGCCAAGGCAGCCAGGACGGCGGTCAGCACGCCCAGGACGTAGCCGGCGACCAGCACTGGCCGCGAGCCGAACCGATCGGCCAGGACGCCGACCGGATAGGACAGCGCTACCTGCACGACATTGCGCCAGACATAGAGCAGGCCGGCGACCTGGGCGGCGTGGATCACCCCCATGCTGGGAGCCAGCAGTTGGGTCGCCGCCAAGATCAGCAGACTGTGGGAGAAATCCCCAATGCCGAAGATCCCGACCGCGCCCAGATAGCGCTTGAAGCGGGTCGGCAGGCCCCGGAGTGTCGAGAAGAACTTCAGCGCCGGGTTGGGCGAGATCTCCGGATCGCGGACAAAGATCAGAAACGCGGCCACGGCCAGAAGACCGGGGATCAGGGTCAGCCAGAAGACGAAGCGGAACGGCCCTGGTCCGTCCACGCCCGGCAAGGCCTGCGCCCAGCCCAACAAGGCCACGCCGAGCAAGGGTCCGAGGACCGCCCCGACGGAATCCATGCCCCTGTGAAAGCCGAAGGCTCGGCCGCGCGTCTGGGGGGTGATGGCCTGGATGACGATGGCGTCGCGCAACGGTCCGCGCAACCCCTTGCCGAACCATGAGACGATGCGACCCAGCAGGATGAGCGGCCAACCCATGGCCAAGGCGATCATCGCCTGGCCGATGGGGGTCAGGCCATAGCCGAGCATGACCAGGGCCTTGCGATGCCCGAATTTGTCGGCGAAGTAGCCCGCGATCATCTTGGTGAAGCTGGCGACGGCGTCGGCGATCCCCTCGATGATCCCCAGGGCCGCGGCGGGCACGCCCAGCACCGCCAGAAACCCCGGCAGGATCACCGTCGTAGTCTCGTAGCAGAAGTCGCCCAGGGCGCTGGTCAGACCCGCGCCGAGCACAGTGCGGTTCAGCCAGCCCAGCGGAGCTGGGGTCGGCGTGGCCGGCGCGATGTCGTCAACGTCGGACATGAAGGCCTCAAGATCGCTGTGGGTACGGGGGCGGCGCGCACGGTCGATCAGCGGCGGGAGCCACATAAGGCGGTCCAGGGTCATGTCGTGACCTGGAAGGTGGCCACGTTCGGATAGTGGTCGGAGGCGGCGTCGGCCCACGGCGTTCGAGTGACCTCGTAGCGCGTGGCGCTCGTCGCCATGGCGGCGGTGGCCAGCACGTAGTCGCAGCGCATGACGGGAAACTCTGCCCCGGCGAAGGTCGCAGTCGGCACCGTGAGGGAATGGTCGCCCAACGCGTGGCCGATATATCGAGCCAACCCGCCGCCACTAGGCCCGTCATGACGCTGGTGTCAGCGCAGCCCAGATCGTCCGCTAGGTATCGGGCGCGATGATGAGCGGGTAGAGCGTCGAAGCCCACCGGCGGCGGGTCATGCGGCGAGGCGGAATTGAAGTCGCCGGTCAGCGGAACCAGGGTGTCGGGCGCGGCTTGGACGGCGAGATAGGCCGCCTCGCGCCGCCGCACGGCTGGGCCATTGGGGCAAAGGTGGGCGCTGCTGAGCAGGGTTAGGGGCCGCCCACCAGACAGCGCCACCTTCAAACACGCGAGGACATGATGGAAGTTGACGCCGTCGGCCTCGAAGCTGATCGGCGCTAGCGACTCGCGAATGAAGATCGCCACGTTCTGACCCGTCCGCAGGGCCAAGGCCAGAAAGCCGCGCATGCCAATCCGCGCCTCCAGATCATGCAAGGGCGCTCCGCCGTCCGCCCCGAAGCCCTTAGCTTCCTGCATCAGCAGGACATCCGGCGCGACTTGATTGATCAGCTCGATCTGGGCTCGGGCGCGGCGATCATCGCCCTCGTCGCGTCCGGCGAACAGGGTGTTGTAGGTCAGGGCGCGCAGGGTGACGGGATTGCTCATCGGTTTTCGTCCTGGGCGTCGAACACCCGCTTGGCGTAGTCATCGAGCAGCGCTCGCATCCCCTGAGACGTTCCTGAGCCTCGGCGCCACGAGACGGGCATAGAAGTCGAGCTTACGAATCTTTTCCAGCCAACCCTGCAGCTTCCTCAGGTCGACGTCGTTCTCCTCGAGCTCGGCATAGGTAAAGTGCTCGGCCGCTGCCTCCTTGGCGATCTCGGCTTCGAAGTCGGCGCACTTGTCGATGAACTCGACATAGGCCTCGTCGCGATCGGCTTTGAAGCGTCCGACTACCTTGTCCTCCTGGTTTCGGTCGAGCGCCACGGTCTCCAGGATGATCGCCTCGCCCTAGGTGTTTAGTCCCGGACTTTGATGGATCGGATTGAGCCGACGCAGGTGGTCATCTGTTTTGGGCAGCAGGCAAACCCCGCTCTGGAGATGGACCGCGCCCATCCCTTTGATCTTGCGCCAGAGCGCCGCGCGCCCTTTGGGCGGGTCGGCCGGAACTTTGTAGTTAAGTAGGAGCCAGGACGATGTGGTCGTGACCGCCAGCAATATGTAACGACGGTTACAAATCAAGCGATCAGCCATGAGGTTGAACAAGAAACAAGACAGTACAAGGAGCAGACCGAGAACCGAATGCGCCGCGTGTGCCGTCCCCACCGTAGCCCTCGGGTCGCCACTTAAGAGCGGCCGGCGTCTGCAAGGTGCCCGCGGACGCCGGATCCAAAGGTCTCCCAGAATGACGCGCGTCCATGATCGGGATGCTGGCGAGATCAAATTATTCGTTCATCCCGAAACGGTCAGCCTGATCGCCAACGCCGCCAACGTGATCAGCAGGATCGGTGTGGTCAGCACGATCCCGACCTTGAAATAGTAGCCCCAGGAGATCTTGATCCCCTTGGTGCTCAGGACGTGCAGCCACAGCAGCGTCGCCAGCGAACCGATCGGGGTGATCTTGGGACCCAGGTCGCTGCCGATGACATTGGCGTAGATCATCGCTTCCTTGACTGCGCCCGTCGCGCCGCTGGCGTCGATCGACAAGGCGCCGACCAGGACGGTGGGCATGTTGTTCATCACCGAAGACAGCAGGGCGGTCAGGACGCCGGTTCCAAACGCCGCCCCCCACACGCCGCCCTTGGCGAAGTGGTTGAGCAGTCCGGCGATCTGGTCGGTCAGGCCCGCGTTCCGCAGACCATAGACCACCAGGTACATGCCCAGCGAGAAGACCACGACTTGCCACGGCGCGCCCTTCAGCACCTTGCGGGTGCTGATGATGTGTCCGCGTCCGGCGATGACCAGCAGGACCAGGGCGCCGACGGCGGCGGTGGCGCTGACAGGAACGCCAAGCGGCTCCAGGGCGAAAAAGCCGATGAGCAACAGGGCCAGGACCACCCAGCCGGCCTTGAAGGTCGCCGCGTCCTTGATCGCCTCGCGCGGCGGCTTTAGTTGGCCGACGTCGTAGGCCTTGGGGATGTCGCGACGGAAGTAGAGCATCAAGGCCGCGAGCGTGGCGGCGATGGCGGCGATGTCGACCGGGATCATCACTAGGGCGTAGCGGCTGAAGCCGATCTTGAAAAAGTCAGCCGAGACGATGTTGACGAGGTTAGAAACCACCAGCGGCAGACTGGCCATGTCGGCGATGAATCCCGCCGCCATCACGAAGGCCAGGGTCGCCTTGTCCTTGAAGCCCAGGGCCATCAGCATGGCGATGACGATCGGGGTCAGGATCAAGGCCGCGCCGTCGTTGGCGAACAGCGACGAGACCGCCGCGCCCAGCAGCACGATCGAGGCGAAAAGCAGCCGCCCCTTGCCGCCGCCCCAGCGGGCCACATGAAGGGCGGCCCACTCGAAGAAACCGGCCTCGTCCAGCAGCAGGCTGATGATGATCACCGCGATGAAGGCGCCGGTCGCGTTCCAGACGATGTGCCAGACCGTGATGATGTCGCTGGGATGGACCACGCCCGTCAGCAAGGCCAGGACCGCGCCGAGCGTCGCGCTCCAGCCGATGCTGAGCCCCTTGGGCTGCCAGATGACCAGGGTGATGGTGAGCAGGAAGATCAGCAGGGCGAGGATCACGGGCGGCGCTCTATCCTGAGAAACAACAAGGACGGCGGGCAAGATCTCCCCTGCCCGCCGCGTCCAATTAAGGTCAAGCGGCGCGCCGCCCTCCCATCTTTAGTTCTTTGGCGAGACCATCGCAGGCAGGTTGCTCGCCGCCGCCTTGGCCGCCTGGTGTTGTGCCGGCGGCAACAGGATCAGGCCACGGCTCTGAAGATAGCCACCACGGCCGGTCGCCGAGTCAGAAACATACTCTTTGATGAAGTCCTTCAAGCCCGGCGTCACGCCGACGTTGGCCTTCTTGACGTAGATGTAGAGCGATCGCGACACGGGGTAGCTGCCGTTCGAGATCGTCTGCGCCGTCGGCTTCACGCCGTTGACGCTGGCGGCCTTGATGCGATTGGCATTTTCTTCAAGGAACGAATAGCCGAACACGCCCAAGGCGCCGGGGGTCTTTTCGATGGTGCCGACGATGGCGTTGTCGTTCTCGCCCGCATCGATCCAAGCGCCGTCGGTGCGCATCGGATCAACCTTGGCTTTGAAGGCTTTCTCGTCGCTGTCGTTCAAGGTCTTGGCTGTTGGGAATTTCTTGGCTCCGGCCTCGATCGCCAGCTCGACCCAGGCGTCGCGCGTGCCCGAGGTGGGCGGCGGGCCGTAGACCACGATGCGGTTGCTGGGGAGATTCGCGCCGACCTCTTTCCAATTCTTGTAGGGGTTGGCGACGAACTGACCGTCCTTCAGGGCGTTCTTCGCCACCCCCAGATAGAGGTGCTCGAGCTTGAAATCATAGTTCGGGGCGGACTTGTCCATGGCGATGACGATGCCGTCGAAGCCGATCTTGATTTCGACGATGTCCTTGACGCCCTTGGCCTTGCAGGCCTCGAACTCGGACTTCTTCATGGGGCGCGAGGCGTTGGCCACGTCAGGGAAGCCCTCGCCATTGCCGCCGCAGAACATCTTGAAACCACCGCCGGTGCCCAGGCTCTCGACCTTGGGCGACTTCTTGCCGGTCTTCTTGGAGAAGTTTTCGGCCACGCGGGTGGTGAACGGGAAGACGGTGGAGGAGCCGGCCGCCCAGACATAGTCGCGGGCGGCATGTGCAGCCGAGGCGCACGTTATCACGGCGGTCGCCGCGGCGACGCCTAGGAGCTTTTTCATCTGTGTGTTCCTGATCGTTCGGGAGATTAGGTCAGGGAAACGACTTCACCGTCTTCCTTGGTGAAGCTGGCCGGCTTGCGACCGAGCAGATCGAGCACGACCTCGGACGGCCGGCAGAGCTTGACGCCCTTGGGCGTGACCACGAGCGGTCGGTTGACGAGAATGGGATGGGCGATCATGGCGTCGAGGATCTGATCCTCGGTGGCGCTGTCGGCCAGGAGGCCTAGTTCGGCGGCCGGCGTGCCCTTTTCGCGCATCAATTGGCGGAAGGTCAGCCCAGCTTCGCCGGCCAGTTCGCGCAGCTGATCATGGCTCCAGCCGGCCTTGAGATATTCGACGACCGTGGGCGTGTAGCCGGCCGCCTCGACCATGGCCACCACGTTGCGCGAGGTCCCGCAGGCGGGGTTGTGGAAGATCACGATCGGAAAGTCGGCGTCGGACATCAGGTCACCAAGCAACAGGATCAGGAGGGGTTAGGCGGCGGACTCGTCGGGCGCCTTGGACTTGCCGATCTCGTCCAGCCGGCGCTGCAGCGACAGCTTGTCGATCGAAGCCAGCGGCAAGGCGCAGAACAGGGTGATGCGGCTGTTGAGCTGGCGATAGGCCTCGGCGAAGGCCAGGGCGATCTCGGCTTCCGTGCCCTCGGTCGAGCCCGGGTTGGGGATGCCCCAATGGGCGGTCATCGGCTGGCCCGGCCAGATCGGGCAGACCTCGCCGGCGGCGTTGTCACAGACGGTGAACACGAAGTCGAGCTCGGGGGCGGCGGGATTGTTCAGGACCGCGAACTCGTCCCAGGCCTTGGAGCGAAGGTGGTCGGTCTTGTAGTTCAGGTGCTGCAGGAGGCTGATGGCGCGCGGATCGAGCACACCGCTGGGCATGGATCCGGCGGAATAGGCCTTGAAGCGGCCGGCGCCGACCCGGTTCATGATCGACTCCGCCATTACCGAGCGGGCGGAGTTGTGGGTGCAGAGGAACAGAACGTTGAAGGGGCGTTTTTGGCCGTCGCTCATGCTGTCTCCAATTGGGTAAGGCAGGTTCCGTCACAGGCGGCTGCCTTGGCGATGATGTCATTCAAGGGCGCGCAGATCTGCGGATTACCGCCGCAGCAATCCTCCATCAGGAACCCCAGCAGCCCGCTCATCGCCCCGTAATTGGCCGAATAGATGATCGAGCGCCCATCGCGACGCGAGACGATCAGGTCCGCGTGGCTGAGGATGTTCAGGCTGGACGACAGGGTATTGGGCAAGATGCCGGTGGCCCGGGCGATATCGCCAGCGGCCATGCCGGAACTGCCCACCTGGACCAGCATCCGAAAAATGCCAAGACGGCCTTCGTGGGCCAGGGCGCCCAGGGCGCTTGCGGCGGCTTTCGATTCCATATTTCGACATTGTTGGAAATATGCGACAGAAGTAAGACAGGACGAGCCGGCGCGCAACTGGGCTCACTCACCTTTTGTGGTGTGGAGGACCCGATGACACAGCATCGGCATAGCGTTTTTGTCGGCTTTGGATTTGCCCTGGCCCACGTCGCGACCATGATCGTCCTGCTGGCGAAGAAACCAGCCACTTGCAGAGTACGCCGACGCCATCGTGATCTTCGTCTGCGGCCCAGCGATCGTCTTGGGTATCGGTATGATCTTGGTGGCCAGGATTGCCTCGGCGCTCTGCCATCAAGACGATGAATGACAGACGGCGCGAGGTTCTTTCTGTCATTAGCTTGATCGTCATGCTGGCGGGGCGACGCGCTCGTGGGACATCGTCCCCCCATCAGGAGCTGTGATACCGATGTTCAGACCCGACGGACTTGGCGACGGCGCAGCCTTCGGCCCAAGCAGCCTGCATGACTGAGGCCGCGCCCAACACCCGCGACGTGATTGTGATCGGCGGCGGCCAGGCCGGGCTCGCCACGGGTTACTTCCTACGACGCACCGGCTTGAGTTTCGCGATCCTCGACGGGGAGGTCGGCCCCGGCGGCGCCTGGCGTCATGGTTGGGAGTCGCTTCGGCTGTTCTCGCCCGCGCAATGGAGCTCCTTGCCCGGCTGGCCCATGCCGCCCGCCGCCAACGACGGCTACCCAAACCGCGAAGAGATCTTGGCCTATCTGGCCGCCTATGAGGCGCGTTACGACCTGCCGGTCATCCGCCCCGCCGAGGTCGACCTCGTTCACGCCCAAGACGACGCGCTGGTCGTCGAAACCTGCCCCGCCACCTGGCGGGCCCGGGCCGTGGTCAGCACCACCGGAACCTGGCGCGCGCCTCATTGGCCCGCCTATCCGGACCAGTCTCTATTTCTGGGCGTTCAGATCCACTCGGCCCAGTATCAACAGCCCGACGCCTTCGCCGGGAAGCGGGTTCTGGTGGTCGGCGGCGGCAACAGCGGGGCTCAGATCCTCGCTGAGGTTTCGCAGGTCGCCGAGGCCACGTGGGTGACGCCGCAGCCGCCAGTCTTCCTTCCCGACGACGTGGACGGTCGCGTGCTCTTCGAGCGCGCCACGGCGCGGTGGCAAGCCGGCCAAGGGCTTGGCGAAGGCGCGCCTCCCCCCGGCGGCTTGGGCGATATCGTCATGGTCGAGCCGGTGAAGGCCGCCCGCGCGCGCGGCGTGCTGCAAGCGGTCCGCCCGTTCGAGCGCTTCACGCCCACGGGCGTCGTCTGGCCCGATGGGCGCGAGACCGAGATCGATGCGGTGATCTGGTGCACTGGCTTTCGGCCAGCGCTAGAGCATCTGGCCAGCCTCGGCGTCATCGAGACTTCAGGACGGGTGGCGGTCGTGGGCACGCGCGCGGTCAAGGAGCCACGCTTGTGGCTGGTGGGCTATGGCGAGTGGACGGGATTCGCCTCGGCGACGCTGACCGGCGTGATGCGCTCGGCGCGAGACACCGTGCGTCAGATCTTCGAGACGCTCGCCTAGAACCTCGCCGGGCCAGCGCGCCTGGCGATCGATCGTCGAGATGCTCCGCCGTGCTTACACCGGTTGGGGGGCGCGCTCATGGGACATCGCCGCCTCGCCCAGCGCCACATGCTCGGGGATGCGGCCCGCCGCCTTGCGCTCGCTGTAGCGGTCAACGAGGTAGTCGACCCTGTCCCGAGTCAGAAGCGTGAACTTGAACAGTTCCTCCATCACATCGACCACGCGGTCATAGTAGGCCGACGGCTTCATGCGGTCGTGCTCGTCAAATTCCTTATAGGCCATAGCCACCGACGACTGGTTGGGGATGGTGATCATCCGCATCCAGCGACCCAGCAAGCGCAGGGTGTTGACCGCGTTGAACGACTGCGAGCCGCCCGAGACCTGCATCACCGCCAGGGTTCGCCCTTGGGTCGGGCGCACGCTGCCGATCTCCAGGGGGATCCAGTCGATCTGCGACTTCATGATGCCGGTGATCGCCCCGTGGCGCTCGGGGCTGCACCAGACCTGCCCCTCCGACCACTCCGACAGCGCGCGAAGCTCCTGGACCTTGGGATGCTCGGGGCCCGTGGCGTCCGGCAGCGGCAGACCGGCGGGGTCGAAGACGCAGGTCTCAGCGCCCATGCGATCAAGAATGCGCTTAGCCTCGAAGGTCAGCAGCCGGCTGAAGGAGCGCTCGCGCAGCGAGCCGTAGAGCAACAGGATGCGCGGCGGGTGCGTCGAGACCTTGGGAGGCTCCAGCTTTCGTAGGGTCGGACGGTCGGCGTAGTCGAGGTTCAGAGCAGGCAGATCGGACAAGGCGGCTCCTAACAAATCCCTAGAGAGGTCGTGATGTCGCCGGAGAAAGACGGTCAGGCGGCGCTCGCGGGAGCGCATTCGAGTTCCAGGCCCACGCAACAGCTCTCTGTCAGATAGGCGGCTAGCGCGTTGACCCGTTCATAGTTGGCGGTGCAGATCACCTCGCGACCGCGCCGCGCCTGGCCGACCAGGCTGGCGCGCGACAGGGCCGTCAGGTGATGCGACAGGGTCGAGGCCGGCGTCTCCATCAGCCGCACTAGGTCGGTGACATTGGCGCCCGCCTCCCCGGCCCGCACCAGCAGGCGAAAGAGGCGCAGGCGCACTGGGCTTCCCAGGGCGGCCAGGCCGGCCGCAGCGTCGGTTTCGATCAGCGTTGACACAACATAACTATATTTCTAGTGATGTCGAAATGTCAACCGGCGTCAGGAGATAGCGTCGTGAACACCCTGACCGCAAGGCCCGCAACGCCGCAGGATGCGCCGGCGATGACCGAAATCTACAACGAAGGGATCGCCGACCGGATCGCGACCTTCGAGACCCATCCCCGCGCGGTCGAGGACGTAGTGGCTTGGTTCGCGACTGATCGACCGATTGTCGTGGTTGTTGATCAAGCGGGGCAAATCGCCGGCTATGCGGCGACCTTCTCCTACGCCGATCGCTGCTGCTATGCCGGCATCGCCGAGTTCGCGGTCTATGTGCGCCGATCGCATCGCGGCCAGGGCGTGGGAACCGTCGCGATGAAAGCGTTGATCGCCGCGTGCGAGAAGACAGGATACTGGAAGTTGCTCTCGCGGGTCTTCGTCGAAAACAAGGCCAGCCTCACCCTCCTCGAGGGCGTCGGTTTCCGCCAGGTCGGCGTGCATGAAAAGCATGGCAAGCTGGACGGGGCTTGGCGCGACGTGGTCGCCGTCGAGTGCCTGATCGAGGCCAATCTCAAGTCCATCGCGGCGCCGGCGGCGCCAACCCCGGCCACGAAGGCGTCAGGAACCCCACGGGCGCCGGCCATTTTGTCGAGCAGTTCGCCGCCGCCGCCGCCGCGGCGGGTGTTAGCTCGCCAGTTGTCGTCATTGGAAAATTGTCGGGACAAAAACCCTTGGGTTAGCCCGCATACTCCTGCGGCATCGCGATCGCCCCCAGAAAGCCCCCTCCTCTTGGGAAACCAACCGAGATCGATCCCGGCGTTACCCCCCCGGAACGAGGAGCCGCGCTCATAGGCGGCGCCGACTATGCTGCATGCCATTCGGTCCCTGATGCTCCCGGTCGGATTATAGAGCTCGGCCTTGGCGTAGACTGTTGAGATTTGACCGCGCCAGCGCAGGTCGATCGCCAGCACCGGATGTCGGGCGATCCGTCATTCGATGGTAAAGAGTCCTGTCCGCGTTCAACGCCGCTGGATCCAAAGCTTCGCGCCGTCTTCCAGAACGACCGCCCGCAGATGGCCGGCCGCATCGGTCGCCGGAAAGACGATGTGCCAATGAAAACGCCGCCCAGTGGGCATGGCGTGACGGTCGCCGTCGATCGTGGTGTAGAGCCCGATGACGACGATGGGCGCGGCGTTCGTGGTGAACTGCGTCTGCGTAGGAAGCGTATCCAGACTCCAGGTCGCCGACTTGGCCCGCCCTTCGATGCGGAAGGCCAATCGCGCGCCGTCGATGCAGCCAGCCGCAACGACGGCCTCGTCCAGGCGCTTGCCCAATTCATCGAGCGAGGAGACGCCCAGGAGTTTCGTAGGTCGCGACCAGGCAACGGGCGTAACGACCTGCAGCATGAAGGCGCCCTCGCCGTCCGCCGCCGAATGACGGGTCTGCACGCCGCCAGCCCCGTCAGGCCTGACCAGATAGAGCCGACCATCGGCGATGGTGATCTCGTCGCGCCGCCCGCCAGCGGCGCCGTAGCCGACGCTACGACGGTCGAGTGGCGTCTCCGAGAACAGGACTTTGGGCGAGAAATCACCTGTCGCGTCCTTCATGGGACTGTTTGCGCCAGCCACCGGCGCGAAGCACGTGACGGGCGCGGCGGTGGCGGGGCTGGCCAGTCCCAGACCGCCCACGACCGCCAGACCGGCAGCCAAGCGCGCGCCATATGATTGAGATTTTGAAAGCAGTCGGCGCGCGGCGGTGTTGGGCGGCATTCGAATTCCCCAGGGTGAGCCGAATTAATATGCGCTTGTGCGCATATACGCAAAGAAATAGGAAAGGAGCATGCTTCAGACCATCCAGCTCCTAAACGCCCTGGCCGAACCCACCCGGCTCGCCGCTGTGCGGCTACTCTGGGACGGCGCGGAACACTGTCTTTGCGAGCTCGTCGCTGAACTCGGGGCCACACAATCGCGTATGTCTCGCCACATGAGCGTCCTCAAGCAGGTTGGACTGGTGGTGGACCGGCGAGACGCCCAATGGGTCCGCTACCGCCGCAATCCGAACCTTTCGCCAGCCACCACCGCCGTAGTGGACGCCGCTCTCCGGAGCATTCCGGAACTCGAAATGCAGAGGGCCGCATGAACACCGATACGTCCTTGATCCTGCGCAAGCCGCGCCCGGATCGCTCCAAGGTGGTCTGGATTGCGGTGACGGCGCTCGCCGTGGCGGCCTGGTTCGTGGTCTATGGCCAGCTCAAGCCTTTCTCGCAGTGGGCGGTCGCCCACCTGCCCCTGATGCCAGGGAGCCATGCGGCCGAGGCGATTGAATTCTTCATCTACGACACGCCCAAGGTGCTGATGCTGCTGACCCTGGTCGTCTTCGGCATGGGGGTGGTGCGCAGCTTTTTCTCGCCCGAACGCACCCGCGCCATCCTCGCTGGCCGGCGTGAAGGGCTGGGCAATATCGCAGCGGCCTCGCTAGGTATCGTCACGCCTTTCTGCTCCTGCTCCGCCGTGCCGATCTTCGTGGGCTTCGTGTCCGCAGGCGTGCCTCTCGGGGTCACATTCTCCTTCCTGATCGCCGCCCCGATGGTCAATGAAGTGGCGCTTGGCCTGCTGTTCGCCCTGGTCGGCTGGAAGGTCGCCTTAACCTACCTGGGCTTTGGCCTCGCGGTCGCGATCGTCGCCGGCTGGGTGATCGGACGCCTGCATCTGGAGGGCTGGCTCGAGCCCTGGGTGCGCGAGGTCCGATCGGCCGAGGCTGATCTATCGGACGATCGCTTAACCGTGGTCGACCGCCTGAAGGCGGGGCTTACCGCGATGGGCGAGATCGTCGGCAAGGTCTGGCTCTGGATCATCGCCGGCATCGCGGCCGGCGCCTTTATCCACGGCTATGTGCCGGCCGAGCTCCTGGCCCAGATCATGGGCCGCGATTCCTGGTGGTCCGTGCCCGCGGCCGTGCTGCTGGGCATTCCCATGTATTCCAACGCCGCCGGCATCATCCCGGTGATCGAGGCCCTGCTCGGCAAGGGTGCGGCCCTGGGCACGGTCCTGGCCTTCATGATGTCGGTGATCGCCCTGTCGCTCCCGGAGATGATCATCCTGCGCAAGGTCCTCAGCGTGAAGTTGATCGCCGTCTTTGTCGGCGTCGTGGCCTGCGGGATCCTTGGGGTCGGCTACCTGTTCAATTTTCTCTTCACCTGAGAAGGCGTGAGCGATGAAAACCGTGAAAGTTCTGGGTCCCGGCTGCAAGCGCTGCGAGGCCACCGAGGAGATGGTCCGCAAGGAGGCCGCCAAGCAGGGGCTTGAAGTCGCGATCGAGAAGGTCAGCGACTACGCCGCCATCGCCGGATTTGGCATCATGTCGACGCCCGGCATCGTCATCGATGGCAAGGTCGTCCATGCCGGTGGCCCGCCCAAGCCGGAGGACCTCGCCAAGTGGCTGGCCGCCTGAGGTAATCCGCGCGCTGGTTTGTTCGAAGCTTCTAAAGCTTCTAGAGGGCGATCATGCAGAAAATTCGCTTCCTGTGTGTCGCCAATTCGGCGCGCAGCCAGATGGCCGAGGGGCTCGCGCGCAGCATTCTGGGCGACCGCGCCAGCGTGATGAGCGCGGGGTCTGAGCCCTCAAGCCTGAACCCCTATGCGGTCGAGGCGATGGCGGAGATCGGCATCGACATCTCGGGACATCGCTCCAAGTCCGTAGAGGACATCGATGCGGCCGTGGTCGATCTCGTCGTGACGCTCTGCGCCGACGAGGTCTGCCCGGTCCTGTTGGGGCGGGTGCGGCGGCTGCACTGGCCGGTCGCCGCACCCGCCGTCCAACGATCCCTCACTAACGCCGGACGACCTGCGGACCCGCTTCGGCGCCGCGCGCGATCAGATCAAGGCGCGGATCGAGGTTCTGGCGGGGCTGTTCGATGTGCCGCAAGGCCCGGTCGCCCAGGAGTTTCACTGCAGCATTCGGGTCGGCGACCTGGCCGCCAGCGCGCGGTTCTATGCCTGGCTGCTCGATATCTGGCCCAAGGACTGGACCCACCGCTACGTGACCTTCGTCCGCTCGGACCTGAAGCTCAACTTCGTGCTGGTGGTCTCCGACGGCGAGCCACTGCACCACGACACCCTCTATCATCTGGGCGTCGAAGTCGCCGACAAGGCCGCGGTCATCGACGCCCACAGCCGCGCCAAGGTGCTGGGCGCCCAGGTCGAGAAGCCGCCGCGGACCACATGGAAGGGCACGCCGCTGCATGCGGCTGTGGCTCACCGATCCCGATGGCAACCTCATCGAGATCTATGCGCGTCCGACGGATGACGAGATGTCGCGGAAGCCCGCCGATGAGCAGCCGGTCTTTCTCGTTCCCGAGACAGCCTGAGGATCGAAGATGCTGGAATACCGCGTCAACGCCACCCGCCAGGATCGTCATGGCAGTCTCGCCAGGTGCAAGGATGCCGAGGTCGTCCTCGACACCGACGTCAACGGTCGGCCCGATGCGTTCAATCCGGCTGAGCTGTTTCTCGCCGCCATCGCCGCCTGCATGATCAAGGGCATCGAACGCGTCACGCCGATGTTGAAGTTCGAGCTTCGCGGGGTCGAGGTCTATCTGCACGGGGTGCGCCAGGACGAGCCGCCGATGATGGTCTCGGTCGACTACGAGCTGATCATCGATAGCGACGAGGACGATCAGCGTCTCGAGCTTCTGCACAAGAACGTCCGCAAGTATGGGACGATCTCCAATACCGTGGCGCAGGCGACCAGGCTTGAGGGCGCCATCAAGCGCAAGGCCTGACTGCCGCCATCGCCGCCTCGAACGCAATCGAATCCACTCAAGGAGTGAGCCAGCCATGTCCGAAACCGACACGCCCCAACGCGTGCTCTTTTTGAGCGATGGCGGCCCAGAACTGGCGTCGATGGCCGCGAGCCTTCTGGACGCCCGCCACCCCCGGCGCTTCGAGGTCTACAGCACCGGAATGGAAGCCGATCCGATCTCGCCCAAGGCGATCGGCGTGATGGGGGACATCGGCCTTGATATCTCCGGCCGCCCGCTCACCGCGCTGGGCGACTTCAACAGCATCCGCTTTGACCACGTCGTCACCCTGTGCGAACAGGTGGACAATTCCTGCCTCGATTTCCCAAGGGATCAGGACGTCACCCACTGGCAAATCGCCGACCCGTCACGCGTTCACGGGACCGACGAGCAAGTGCTGGAAGCCTATCGGCAAGCCCGCGAGGCGTTGGCGGTCCGCATTGAGGTCTGGTCGGCCCAGTTGGCGCAAGGCGTCCCATGATCGGCGATGGATCATCAGGCGGGCGGTGAGAGGCGCGCGCTTGATCTGCGTCAACATCGGGTCGCGGCAAGGCCGATAGGCTGCCCAGCGGCAACCAAGCGGTGAACCATGTCAAAGCGTGACGTCGTCCTCTGCCATCCCGTCCGGACCGCGATCGGCGCCTATGGCGGAGCCCTGAAATCCACCCCGGCGGTCGCTCTTGGCGCGGCCGTGATCAGCGAAACCCTGAGACGCTCCAAGCTCGATCCGACAGGCCTGAACGCCGTTGTCATGGGCAATGTCGTGCAGGCCGGCAACAAGATGAATCCCGCCCGCCAGGCCGCGATCCATGGCGGCGTGCCCGTCGAGGTTCCGGCGATGACCGTGAACCGGGTCTGCGGCTCGGGCGCCCAGGCCATCGCCTCGCTGGCCCAGGAAATCTGGCTGGGCTTGGCCGAGGCCGGGATCGCCGGGGGCATGGAGAATATGGACGCCGCCCCCTACCTGATGACGAACGGTCGCTGGGGTTACCGGATGGGCGATGCGCAGATCTACAATTCCATGCTGCGCGATGGTCTCAACGACGCCTTCTCCGACCAGCATTCCGGATGGCACACCGAGGACCTCGTCGCCCGACACCAGATCAGCCGCGAGGATCAGGACCGTTGGGCGGCGCGCTCGCAGCAAGCCTTTTCGGCGGCGCAGGCGGCGGGCAGGTTCGACGCCGAGATCGCGGTGGTCGAGGTCAAGGGACGCAAGGGTCCCGAGCCGTTCGGCCGCGACGAACACAATCGCCCGGATACGACGCTTGAGAGCCTCGCCAAGCTCAAGCCCGCCTTCCGCAAGGACGGCACGATCACCGCGGGCAACGCCCCGGGCCTGAACAGCGGCGCCGCGGCGATGATTGTCGCCGAGCGCGGCTTCGCGGAGGCCCACGGGCTCGCGCCGATGGCCCGGCTCGTCGCCTATGGCGTCGGCGCGGTCGAGCCCGGCCTGTTCGGGATCGGTCCGGTCCCCGCCGTGCGCCAGGCGCTGGAGCGCGCGGGCTGGGGGATCGGCGACATCGAACGGATCGAAATCAACGAGGCCTTCGCCGCCATCGTGCTGGCGGTCACCCGCGAACTTGGCCTGCCAGAGGACATCGTCAACGTGGAGGGCGGGGCTATCGCCCATGGCCATCCCATCGGCGCCACCGGCGCGATCCTGACCACGCGGCTGCTGCATTCGATGAAACGCGACGGCCTGCGGCGCGGCGTCGTTACCCTGTGCATCGGCGGGGGTCAGGGCATAGCCTTGGCGGTTGAAGTCTCGTCGTGACTCCGATCGCCGAGGCGCAGACCCTTGCGGCGGAGGCCAAGCGGCCAGGACTGAGCTTCAACAATCCCGGGGCGTCGAGATGATGACGGAGCCGGTGCATAGGACGCTGGACGCCAACGAGGCGGTGGCCGATGTCGCCTACCGCGCCAGCGAAGTTGTCGCCATCTATCCGATAACCCCGGCCTCGCCGATGGGCGAGTATGCCGACGCCTGGTCGGCCGATGCGCGGCCCAACCTTGGGGCGGCGTCCCGATGTCGTCGAAATGCAGTCCGAGGGCGGCGCGGCCGGCGCGGTGCATGGCGCCCTGCAAGCCGGCGCGCTTACGACCACCTTCACCGCATCGCAGGGGCTGCTGCTGATGCTGCCCGACCTGTTCAAGATCGCGGGCGAGCTGACGGCCTTCTGCATGCACGTGGCCGCCCGCAGCCTCGCGACCCATGCCCTGTCGATCTTCGGCGACCATTCCGACGTGATGGCCGTGCGCGGCGCGGGCTTGGCTCTTCTGGCCTCGGGCTCGGCCCAAGAGGCGCAGGACCTCGCCGCCATAGGTCACGCCGCCACCCTGGCCGCGCGCGTGCCTGTGCTGCATTTCTTCGACGGATTTCGCACCTCGCACGAGATCAGCAAGGTCGCACCGCTGGATGACGCGACGCTGCGCGCCCTGCTGGATGAGGACGCCGTGCGGACCCATCGCGCCCGGGCGCCAGACCCTGACCGCCCGGTGCTCCGCGGCAGCTCCCAGAACCCGGATACATTCTTCCAGTGCCGAGAAGCGGCGGAGCCCTTCTACGCGCGGTTCCCCGACGTCCTGGACGAGACGATGGCGGGCTTCGCCACCCTCACCGGACGGCGCTATCGCCTGTTCGACTATGTCGGCCATCCGCGAGCCGAGCGCGTCATCGTCCTGATGGGGTCGGGCGCGGAGTGCGCCCACGAGGTGGCTGAACACTTGGCGGCCCGCGGGGAGCGCGTGGGTGTGATCAAGGTGCGCCTGTTCCGGCCGTTCTCGGTGGACCACCTGCTCGAAGTCCTGCCGAGCAGCGTTCAGGCGGTGGCCGTTCTCGATCGGACGAAGGAACCCGGCGCCAGCGGCGAGCCCCTGTTGCAGGAGCTGGTGACCGGGCTGGTCCAGGCGGCGCAGGACGGACGCTTGGCTCGGTTGCCGCGGACGATCGGCGGCCGTTACGGCCTCGCGGGCAAGGAATTCACGCCGGCCATGGTCAAGGCCGTGTTCAACGAACTGGCCTCCGAGCCCCCCGCGCGCGCTTCACGATCGGCATTCGCGACGACGTTTCGCGTTCGTCTCTGCCCTGGAACACCGCCTTCGATCGCGAGTTGGAGCCGGGCGATGTCACGCGGGCGCTGTTCTTCGGATTGGGCTCGGATGGAACGGTCTCGGCCAATAAGGCGAGTATTAAGATCATCGGCGAGACCACGCCGCTCTTCGTCCAGGGTCACTTCGAATACGACTCGCGCAAGGCCGGCGCGACGACCATCTCGCACCTGCGCTTCGGGCCCCGGCAATTCGGTCGACCTATGGCGTAGCCCAGGCTCAATTCCTCGCCATCCACGCGCCGGAGTTCCTGGAGCAGCGCGATATCCTATCGCGCGCCGCCCCGGGCGCGACAGTCCTCGTCAACACGTCCGTGCCCGCGGAGCGCTTCTGGGAGACCCTGCCGCGGGAAGCGCAGCAGTCGCTGGTCGAGCGCCGCTGCCGACTGTTCGTGATCGACGGCTATGCGCAATCCGAGCGCGCCGGTCTGGGCCGCCGCATCAACACCGTGATGCAGCTCTGCTTCTTCGCGCTCACCAAGGTGCTGCCGATCGACCAGGCGCTAAAAGCCCTGCGGGCCTCGCTGGAGCAGACCTGGGGCCGTCGCGGCCCGGAAGTGGTCCGACGCAATCTGGCCGCCCTGGAAGGCGCGCTGGAGGCGCTCACAGAGGTGAGCGTGCCCGAAACCGTGAGTGCGGAGCGGCGACGGCGCCCGGCCGTGCCGAGCAGCGCGGGCGAGTTCGCCCAGCGGGTGACGAAGCTGCTGCTTGAGGGACGCGGTGACGAGTTGCCGGTCAGCGCCTTCCCGCCCGACGGCGCCTGGCCCACGGGAACCAGCCGGCTGGAAAAGCGCGCCATCGCCCTGGAAATCCCCATCTGGCAGCCCGACCTCTGTGTTCAGTGCAACTTCTGCTCGATGATCTGCCCGCACGCGGCGATCCGCACCAAGGTGTACGATCCGGCGCTGCTTGATGGCGCTCCCGAAGGGTTCCGCTCCGTGCCCGAGGGGTTTGAACCTAGCCTCAAGGGCATGCGCTTCACGGTGCAGGTGGCGCCGGAAGATTGCACCGACTGCGGCCTCTGCATCGAGGTCTGCCCCGCCAAGGACCGGCAGAATCCGCGTCGCAAGGCCCTGGTGGCCGCGCCGATGGCCGAACACCGGGACGCCGAGCGGGACAATTTCGCGTTCTTTGAGACCCTCGTCTCGGCGCCTCTTGACGACCTGCCGATCACCCGCCGGACCGCCGCCTTCCTCCAGCCGCTGTTCGAGTTTTCCGGCGCCTGCGCGGGCTGCGGCGAGACACCCTATCTGCGGCTGCTGACCCAGTTGTTCGGCGACCGCCTGATGATCGCCAACGCCACCGGTTGCTCGTCGATCTACGGCGGAAACCTGCCGACCACGCCCTACACGGTCAACGCCCAGGGGCGCGGGCCCGCCTGGTCGAACTCCCTTTTCGAGGACAATGCCGAGTTTGGCCTGGGGATGAGGTTGGCGCTAGACGCCCGCCGCGCCCGCGCGAAGCTGCGGCTGCAGGCCCTGGCGCCACAGCTGCCGCCCAGGCTGGTGGAAGCGCTGTTGGCGGCGCCGGCCACGGCCACCGACGACGCTCAGGCCGCGGCCGTTCGCGCCCAGGTCGAAGACCTCGACGCCATGCTGGCGCAAGACCCGTCGCCCGAAGCCGCCGCGCTTCGCGAGGACCTGCCGGCCCTGCTGCCGCGCAGTCTGTGGATTGTCGGCGGGGACGGCTGGGCCTACGATATCGGCTATGGCGGGCTCGACCACGTTCTGGCCTCGCAGCGCAAGGTCAATGTCCTGGTGCTCGACACCGAGGTCTATTCCAACACCGGTGGGCAGCAATCCAAGGCGACCCCGCTGGGCGCCTCGGCCAAGTTCGCCGTAGCGGGTAAGGCCAGCCGCAAAAAGGACCTGGGCCTGCTGGCGATGAGCTACGGCCATGTCTATGTCGCCGAGGTGGCGATGCAGTCGCACAGCGAGCAGACGGTGCAAGCCTTCCTGGAGGCTGAACGCCACCCTGGCCCCTCGCTGATCATCGCCAACAGTCCCTGCATCGCGCATGGGTACGACCTGGTCCAGGCTCCGGCGCAACAGCGTCGCGCCATCGCTAGCGGCGCCTGGCTGCTCTATCGCTTCGATCCGGGGCGCATCGCTCTCGGGGAACCTCCGCTGCAGATAGACTCCCCCGACCCTGGACCTGGCCGACTACATGGCCCAGGAGGCCCGCTTCCGGATGGTCGAACTGCGCTCGCCCGAACGCTATCGCCTCCTGCTCGACGCGGCGCGCGAAGCGGTTCGGCAGCGCGGGGCGCTCTACGATCAGCTGTCGAACATCCACCTGCCCTTGCCCCTGCCGGCCCCAGAGGGAAGCGATCATGGCTGATCTGACAACCACCTGGCTTGGCCTGCGGCTGAGAAGCCCCCTCGTGGTGGCGGCGTGCCCGATCGCGCGAGACCCCGCCGCGGCTCAACAGGCCGTGATCGCCGGCGCCGGGGCGATCGTCATGCACTCGTTGTTCGAGGAGCAGTTGGCGGAAGAGCAGATGGCGGTGCATCGCCTGATCGACAGCCAAATCGACCTCAACGCCGAGGCCAGCAGCTTCATGCCGGAGGCCGGCCCCTTCTTGTTGGATGGGGAGGGCTATCTCGCCGAATTCGCCAGACTGCGGGCGGCCGTGGACGTGCCGGTTGTCGCCTCGCTCAACGGCGCCACGCCCGGCGGCTGGACCCGGTACGCCAAGCGCCTCGCAGACGCCGGCGCCAACTCCCTGGAGCTGAACCTTTATGACATCGCGACAGACGCGCTTGACGGCGCCGATGCGGTCGAACGGCGCCAACTGGCCTTGGTCGAAACGGTCGTGTCCGCAGTGTCCATCCCGGTCGCCGTGAAGCTGAGCCCGTTTTACTCGGCGCTGCCGGACTTCGTGCGCCAGTTGGAGACCGCCGGGGCGCGCGGCGTCACCCTGTTCAACCGCCTCTATGAGCCCCAGGTGGACATCGAGACGCTTGAGATCCGGCGTCAGCTCGAATTCTCCACCGCGGCCGACCTGCCGCAGCGCCTGCACGCGCTCGCGGTGCTGTCGACCACCGGCGATCTATCGCTCGCCTGCAGTGGCGGCGTGCACGACGGCGCTCATGCCGCGCAGGCCATCGCCTGCGGGGCCCATGTGGTGCAGGTGGCCTCGGCGCTGCTGGCGTTCGGCCCCGATCGGATGGCCGGCCTGACGGACGAGCTGCGGCAATGGCTCGACGCACGCGGCTACAGCCGCTCGACCGATTTGCGCGGCGTGCTCAACTTGAACCGATCGCCCGACCCAGCAGCCTGGACGCGGCTGAACTACATTCGCACGCTCGACGGATGGCGTTCGGACCCTCGCAGGAGAACGCGATCATGAGCCCCGAAAAGAAGACCTGGCACGGCATCCCGCGTGAAGATGTCCCATGGCTGCCGACGGTGGACCCCGACAGCTGCATCGGCTGCCAGCTCTGTTACGTGACCTGCGGACGCGGCGTCTACGAGATGCGCGAAGGCGTCGCGGTGGCGGTCGAGGCCATGGAATGCGTGGTCGGCTGCTCGACCTGCGGCAATGTCTGCCCGACGGCCGCGATTTCGTTTCCCAAGCTCGACATGGTCTGGAAGCTCGAGCGCGAGAGACAAGTCTTTCGCACCGTGAAAAAGGAAGCTCTGAGCAAGCACGATCGTGAGGCGGCGCTGCAAGCCCGCGACGCGTCGATGAGCACAGCGCAGCCTGTCGTCCCCACCCGCGCCAAGGTCGAGGTGACCTCCGAGCGTCAGGAAGCTGTCGCGCCGTTCCTCGACCGGGTGACGGCGCTGGTCCGCGAGGTTGGCCTGGTCTTGGTCGCCGCCACGCCGGTGGCATGAGGGCGGCAAGGAACTGACCTGCTCCCGAGGAACTGGACCAGTTTGAGCTAGAATTTTCTCGTTTTGAGGCTTGGGCCACGGAGCGAGGAGCGACCATGAAGAGGTCGAAGTTCAGCGAGGCGCAGGTGGCGTTCATCCTGCGCCAAGCCAATGAAGGCGCCAGCGTCGGCGAAGTCTGCCGCAAGGCCGGGATTTCGGAGGCGACGTTCTACGTCTGGCGCAAAAAGTACGCCGGCCTGATGCCGTCGAAGATGAAGCGGCTGCGCCAGCTCGAGGACGAAAACGCCCGCCTCAAGCGGATCGTGGCGGACCTGTCGCTCGACAAGGAGATGCTGCAGGACGTCATCAAGCGAAAGCTTTAGGACCTGCCCGGCGCCGCCAGTTCGTGGATCATCTGCGAGCGGTCTGGCAAGTCAGCATCCGGCCTGCAGCAGATAGGGCGAGGCCGGCGGCTGGAGCCGCTCGGGGCTGGTCGCCCGCTCGTCGGCGAGGCTGGCGACTGCCGCGCCCGCCGCAGCGGCGGGCGACGTCGGCTCACCGCCCCTCACCGTCGCCGCCGCGAAGAGACCGGCTTTGCGCGCCGCCTGACGGGCCTGGACCGCTGGGTCCACCGTCACCGGCCTCTCGACCGGACGCGCAGTCACTGGCGGTGGCAAAGATATCGTCTGCTCTGACGACGCGGCTGAAGCGTCAAGCCCGCGAGCGCGCTGGGCGCTGAGCATGGGCCGGCCAAGGTCGCCCGGCAGCGGCGGCCCCAGCACCGGAACCTCGCGACGTTGCAGGTAGTCACGCGGCAGGCCGGTGACCGCTTCGGGCGGCGAGGCGGCAGGCTGGAACACCGGCTGAGCGGCGGAACGCTCCCGTTCGCGCAGCGACCAAGCCACGGCGGCGGCCACGCCGATCGCCAGAACGCTGACCGTGATAATCAGGGCCTTGCGCGAAACGCGCGCCACCGGCGTGGCCGCTCCCCGCAGGCGAAGGCTCTTGGCGATGGCCTGCTGTTCCTGGTCGATGGGCTGGTTCATTGGGCGGCCTCCCGCGCAGGCGCCGTTCGCTCGATCCGGACGCGGCGTTCCCATCGTTTCAGGCCAAAGCGCAGTTCGGCGCGGTCGAACAGCCGATCGACCACCAGCCGACGACCTTCGAGGCGATAGTTGATCAGTTCCGAGGTCTTGCCGTCGGGTCCCAGACCGTAGAGCGGCGGCAGGTCGGACAGGGCGATCGCGGGACCAAACTCGACATAGGTCCGTGCGCCGTCGTCATAGACCCGCGCTGGCCGCCAATGCGCCTCGCCCTTGATGCGATAGCCGAGATTGAACGTCACCGGCGCTGGCGGAGCCGGCGGTGACAGCAAGACGACCGGCTTGACCGGGACCGCCGGCGCCAGGTTCGGCGCTTGCGGATAGCGCCAGGCCACCTGCGAGAGATAGGCGCGCGACGAAGCCCGCATCTGCAGGTGATAGCTTCGCCGGGTGGTGTTGATGATCAAATCGGCGCGGGTCGCGGCGATCAAGGCCTCGACGTGGGGGATGACCTGACGCACGGGCAAGGGCGCGGGCGCCGTCGCCAAGGTCTCCAGGCCCTCGCATTGATCGACATTGAAGACGGTGAAGCGCTTGAGGAAGGGCACGGCGCCGGGCGCGTCGCCCTCGCGCGCGGCCCGCTCCTGCTCGGCCTTGGGGGTGAACTTGTCGGCGAAGACCACGGTGGTCCCGCGCTCGCCGCGCCGCACCTGCCCGCCAGCCTTCTGGGCTTGGCGGAAGGTCAGCCAGCCCTGGGTTTCGTAGCCATGCTCGATGACCGATCCCCACAAAAGCAGGATGTTGACCCCGGAGTAGGTCCGCCCGGTCGCGGCGTTGCGCGGCAGGCCCGGCCCGGTCCCGCCGACCTTGCCCCACGTGACCCAGGGCAGGCGCCCGGCCTCCAGTTCGCCGATGATCCGGCCGGTGACTTCGTCATAGAGGCTGGCGCGCGAACGCTCCGGCTCGCCCGCTCGGCGGGTTTCATCCGGGTCGGCCGAACCGTCCCCCTCCCCACCGCAGGCCGGGGCAGCGCCCCCCGGCCGGGCCGCCGAGGCGGCGGCGGACGTCCTTGACGCAAGCTTGACCGTTCCCTGACGGCCTTTCCGGGAAGAGCGCATGAGGTGGCCTCCATCCCCGCCCCAAACCCCGCGTCCTTTCGCCGGAAAGGGGGGTGGGCGGCGATGAGCGACCGGAGAGGCCCGCCGCAGCGGGCGGCGGCACCCGAAGGGCCGCAACGCAGTGGAGGACCGGCCGAAGGCCGGTTGCCGCCGTCCGTGGCGGGCCTAGAAGGGCGCGTCGCCCACCCCCCTTTTTGGAGAAAGGATCTTCAAGAAAGTCAGCGCGCGCAGCGCGCTGTCCTTATGCGGGCCAACGGCCCGCCCCTGCGCCAGTGATCGTGACCCGTATGGGACGAGACCCACCTTCCGGGCTCGGCGGCCTTGGCCGTAGAGCGCGATCGCGGCGTGACGCGAGGCGCCCAACCTTGCCCGGCGGCTTTGACGTCGAGGCCGGACTGCCGGACAACAGGGCTGCCCTGGCGAGGATTTCCCGATGACCGATGCCCCGTGGACTGAAATCGAACGCCAAGCCCTGGCCCGCGCGACGCTGGCGCTGGTCGAGACCTGCGTGCGCAACACCACGCTCGAGGACTGGCACGCCGGCCGCGAAATCATCAGCCCGGCCGGCGATTTCAGCGACGTGAAGATCGTCAGCCCCGCGGGGGAAATCCCCTACCTGGAGGCCTCGCGCATTTCCGACGCCGAGATGAAGGCCTGGATGATCGAGGTGACCAATCGCGTCTTCACCTTCCTCACCTTCCCCGACCAGCCGATCCAGTTGGGCGGCGCGGCCCGCTGGAACACGCCCAAGCTCGACGAGAAGATGGCCCAGGGCATTCGCAACCGCATCGCGATCCGCGACGGCGCCGATCCCGCGTCGATCTACGGCGGGCGCGCGCTCGACTTGGATTAGTCGTCCCCGGCTTGCTCCAGCTCGGCGACCGCGCTCGATCCAGGATGACAAATCAGCGCCGCGCGGCCAGTTTGGCCGGCCCAACACCGCAGGAGCTTTTCCATGAACGTTTCAGACCTCGTCGACGCCGCCGTGGCCGCCGAGCCCAAGCTCACCAAGACCCAGGCCAAGGCCCTGATCGACGGCGTCTTCAAGGCGCTGACCGACGCCGCCGTGAAGGGCGAGGAAGTCTCGATCCCGGGCTTTGGCAAGTTCAAGGTCCAGGCCAAGCCAGCGCGCACCGGCCGCAACCCGGCCACGGGCGGCACGATCGAGATCGCCGCCAGCAAGAAGGTCGCCTTCACGCCGGCCAAGCAGCTGAAGGACGCCGTCAACGGCTGACGATACGGCGGCGCGACCCAGGTCCCGAACGGACCGCGGTCGCGTCGCCCCGCCGTCTTGTTGCCTTTGATTTCCGGCCCGCGCCGATGGCCGCTTGTCGGTTGCGCGATCTATCGGCGGCGCAGCAGGGTCACGGCGTGAGGACGCCATGACCCAAACCCCATCCCCTGACAAAGCCCGGACCGCCGACGGCCCGCCCCTGCGTGCGATCCGCCGCGCCCAGCTCCACAAGATCGTCCCGCTGGCCGACACGACCATCTACGAGATGGAGCGGCGCGGCGAATTCCCCCGCCGCTTCGCCCTGACCCGCCGCTGCGTCGTCTGGGATCTGGCGGAGGTCGAGACCTGGCTGGCCGAGCGCAAGCGGCAAGCTCAGGAAGGGACCCAAGAGCGCGCGCCCCTGCCCGATGTCCGCGACCGCAAGACCCGACCGGTCAGGAACCGATAGTCGAGCAGCACGGCACGACAGCTCTCGGGGATGACGCCTCGGGCTGGATCCAGGCTGGGGCGCAGTCCTGACCCGGCGCGGTGGCGAGGCCGCCGAAGGGGTCACCGTCGTGGCAGGCGTGCGCCGACCTGGACCTGACTGCCCTACTGAACGGTCGGCGCCGAGCCGGTCGATCAGCCGGTAGAGCGTCTCGTTTACACCGAGAGGGTCGGGGCGGCGTTCAGGCCCGTGGATCCAGCGTGACCCCGTGGATGTCAGCCGGCTTCAAGGTCGGGACATGACGCTCGCCCCGCACCCAGGCGTCGATCATGTCCGCCCACTCCTGAAGCATGTGCCGGCGCTGCTGGGCGTACTCGGCGACATTGTGGACGCGACGGGAGGTTCGCCGATCGACGTGGGCCAGGCACTTCTCGATCCAGTCGCTTTCGAACCCGATCTCGTTGAGCAGAGTCGAGCCCGTCCGGCGCAGGTCGTGGTCCGTGAATGGCGCGAGCGGGAGCCCCTGCGCCTTGGCCCGCTCGGCAATGCTCATGGTCACGCGGTTGAACGTAGCCCGCGACATGGGCTCATCGGCCTCATAGCGCGAGGGCAGGAGGTACGGCGAGTTTCCTGCGCAGGTCTTCAGCGCGATCATGATGTCGAGGGCCTGGGTCGACACGTAGATGTTGTGGGCCCGGCTGGCCTTCATCCGGGCAGCGGGAATGCTCCAGATCGCGTTGACGAAGTCGACCTCGTCCCAGGTGGCGTCCTGCAGCTCGCTCTTGCGCACCAGGGTCAGCAGGATGAGCTTCATGCCAAGCCGGATCGTCGGCAAGGTCGGGACCTGCTCAAGGAGCGGATAGAGCAGCCGGATCTCCTTGGGCGACAACGCCCGCTCGCGCGGCGTGAAAGACCAGATCGACGACGGGCTGACGTCCTTGGCGGGGTTTTCCACCTTCTCGCCGTGCAGGCGCGCGAAGGCGAAGATCAGGTTGATCTGATCTCGGATGTGGATGGCGGTCGCGGGCGCCCCACGATCCTTCACGAGTTGGCAGAGCGCGCGAACATCGCCCGGTTCGATCTCGGTCAGCATCCGGTTCTTGAAGGCCGGCTCGACGTCGCGCTCGTAGATCGCGCGGCGCATGGCGCGAGTGCTGTCGGCCATGCGGCCTTCCTCGATCCACTTCCGCCCGAAATCGGCGAAGGTCTTGGCCGCCTTGATGCGCGCCTTGTCACGCTGCTTTTCGATCGCCGGCGAGACCCCTTCTCTCACCCTGCGCCGAGCTTCCATCCCAAGCTCGCGCGCCTTCAACAGACTGACGCCATCGCGCCCGTAGCGACCTAGCGTCAGGGTCTCCCGGCGGTTGTTGATCCGGTAGTCGAGCCGGAAGGTGATGGGCCCGGCGGGAGAGACCACGACGTAAATACCGTCACGGTCCGCGACCTTGTACGGTTTCTTCTTTGGTTTCAAAAACTTGAGTGCGGCATCGGTGAGCATGGACGGCCTCCTTCTTGCCCCGAAAGCCGGCGAAAAGGCCGCAAAATACCGTCACGCCCAAAACGGCATGTCGGGAGCGCCTTTTCTGAGGAAATTCAGGGGCTTGATGTGAGAAAAAATGCCGTCAGGCCTGACTTGCCTGACGGTATCAGCCGCTCGCCCTCGCGAGCAAGGTCGCGGGCGTACCGTCAATCGCACGAAATTTGAACTGGCTCCCCTCGATCGTCGCCGATCGTTGGAGAGCCAGAACACTTATTATTCCAATGATTTAACCGATATTCGCGATGGTCCCGCGAAGGTCCCCGAAAGGCCCTGAATCATTCCCACTCGATGGTGCCAGGCGGCTTGCTGGTCACGTCGTAAACCACCCGGTTGACCCCTCGGACTTCATTGATGATCCGCGTGGCCGTCTTGCCCAGGATCGGCCAGGGGAACTCGAAGAAGTCGGCGGTCATGCCGTCGGTCGAAGTCACCGCGCGCAGGGCCAGGACGTTTTCGTAGGTGCGCGCGTCGCCCATGACGCCGACCGTCTTGACCGGCAGCAACACGGCGAACGCCTGCCAGATCTGGTCGTACAGGCCGGCGTTGCGGATCTCCTCCAGATAGATGGCGTCGGCGTCCTGCAGGACCTTGACCTTCTCGGGCGTGATCTCGCCGGGGATGCGGATGGCCAGGCCCGGGCCGGGGAACGGGTGACGACCGACGAAGGCCGGGGCCAGGCCCAGTTCGACGCCCAGGGCGCGGACCTCATCCTTGAAGAGCTCGCGCAGCGGTTCGACGAGCTTCAGCTTCATGTAGTCCGGCAGGCCGCCGACATTGTGGTGGCTCTTGATCACGGCGGAGGGACCGCCGCGGGCCGAGACGCTCTCGACGACGTCGGGATAGAGCGTGCCCTGGGCCAGGAACTCGGCGCCGTCGATCTTGGCGGCTTCCCTGTCGAAGACCTCGATGAACAGACGGCCGATGGTCTTGCGCTTGGTCTCGGGGTCGCTGACGCCGGCCAGCTCGCCCAGGAACAGGTCGCCGGCGTCCACGTGGACCAGCGGGATGTTGTAGTGGTCGCGGAACAGGGTGACGACCTGGTCGGCCTCGTTCTTGCGCAGCAGGCCGGTGTCGACGAACACGCAGGTCAGCTGGTCGCCGATCGCCTCGTGAATCAGGACGGCGGCCACCGAGCTGTCGACGCCGCCCGACAGGCCGCAGATCACCTTGCCGGTCCCGACCTGGTCGCGGATCCTCGTGACCATCTCCTGGCGGAAGGCCGCCATGGTCCAGTCGCCCTTCAGCCCGGCCAGGGCCAGGAAGTTCTTGTAGATCTTCGAGCCGTTGACGGTGTGGACCACCTCGGGGTGGAACTGGACCGCATAGATCTTCTTTTCGTCATTGGCGATGGCCGCGAACGGGGCCCCGGTCGAGGTGGCGATGACCTCGAAGCCCTCGGGGATGGCGGTGACGCGGTCGCCGTGGCTCATCCAGACGGTTTCCAGCTCGCCAATGCCGGCCAGGCCCTGGAACAGCGGACTGTGTTTGCCGATGGTCAGCTCCGCGCGGCCGAACTCGCCGGCGTGGCCACCCTCGACCCTGCCGCCCAGCACGTCGCACAACAGCTGCTGACCGTAGCAGATGGCCAGCATCGGCAGACCGAGGTCGAACAACTTGCGGCCGATACGGGGGCTGTCGTCCTCGAGCACGCTGGCGGGGCCGCCCGACAGGATGATGGCGGCGGGCTTGTAGTCGTCGACCAGGGCCTCGACCTTGTCGAACGGATGGATCTCGCAATAGACGCCGGCCTCGCGCACCCGGCGCGCGATCAGTTGGGTCACCTGGCTGCCGAAGTCGACGATCAGGACGCGCTGGTGTTCGGTTTCGGTGGTCATCGGCTAGTCTCCAGCGGTCTTCGTTTCAATCGAGGCGTCAGGTCAGGGCGTATACGAGGATCGCTCCAGCACGGCGGCGAAGAAGCCGTCCGTCCCGGCGCGATGAGGGCTCAGGCGCAGATAGCCTTCGGGCGTGACGTGCTCGACGCCGTCCAGGGCGATCGGCTTCACGGTGAATTCGGGGTGGCGTTCAAGGAAGCCGGCGACACGGTCCTCGTTCTCGTCGACCAGCAGCGAGCAGGTCACATAGACCATGCGTCCTCCGGCCTTCACGAAGGTCGAGGCGTCCTCCAGCACGCTATCCTGCTCGATCTGACGCTTGACCAGTTGGTCGGGCGACAGGCGCCATTTCGCATCGGGATGTCGGCGCCAGGTGCCGGAGCCCGTGCAGGGCGCGTCGACGAAGACGACGTCGATCTTGCCTTCCAGGCCCTTCAGCGGCGTGGCCTCGATCGGCGAGCGGATCTGCAGGTTGCGAACCCCTGCCCTCTGGCCGCGCCGGATGCAGTCGGCCAGACGCCGGGCGTCGCTGTCATGGGCGAAGATCTGGCCGGTGTTGCCCATGGCGGCGGCGAGCGCGAGGGTCTTGCCGCCGCCGCCGGCGCAGAAGTCCAGCACCTGCTTGCCCTTGACCTCGCCGGCCACGGCGGCGGCGATCTGGGAGCCGAGGTCCTGGACTTCGAACCAGCCCTTGGAGAAGGCCGGCACCGCTTCGACCGACGGCGCGCGGTCGGCGGCGGCCGGAGCCGGGATGCGGAAGGCGTTGGGCAGGATCCCCGCCGGCGCGGCGTGGATCGGGGCCAGGGCCTTGGCGGCGCGATCAGCGTCGGTCTTCAGGGTGTTGACCCGCAGGTCGACCGGGGCGCGTTCGGCCAGGGCTTGCATCTCGACCGCCTGGTCGGCGCCGAAGGCGCGCACCAGACGCTCTTCCAGCCAGTCGGGATAGTCGCCCGCCACCGGGGCCGGAGCCGCGTCCAGCGAGATCGGGTGAGCCAGACGTTCACGCTCGCCATCGGTCAGGGCGCCGAAGCCATGCTCTTCCGAGGCCGCCTCGGCGATGCGGTCAGGCGTCCATTTCCAGGTGAAGGCCAGCACACCCAGCACCGCCCCACGCGCGCTCGCATCGCCCATCATCCAGCCCAGCGAGCGCTTGCGGCGAAGGGCGTCCAGGACCAGGCCCGAAACGAAGGCGCGGTCCTTCGAACCGGCGTAGCGCGCGGTCTCGCCCCAGCGCTTCAAGGCCATCTTCGAGGGAAAATGCCGCGTCTCGATCTCGGTCAAAACCTCGATCGCCGCCGAAACCCGTCCGCCGTCGCGCATCAGACCACCAGGGCCGCGAGCAGCATCAAGATCCCGACCATCGAGGCGACCCAGGTCAAGCTGCGCACATAGGGCACGCCGAAGGCATAGAGCGGGATATAGACGGCGCGCGCCGCCACATAGATCAGCGCGCCCAGCGAGGTGAGCTCGCCCAGGCGACCGCCGAGATAGTCGACCAGCACCAAGACCGCGAAGAACGGAAACGTCTCGCGGAAGTTGGCGAAGGCGCGTTCCAGGCGCCGCGACGCCGGTCAGCACGACCGGCTCATCGCGGGGGCCCGCATTCCACTTCAAGCCGCGCTGGGGCTGGGCGGCCGCGGCCGCCCACAGCAGGTGGACGATCCCGATCAGGACCGCCGCCGCCAGCATCTGAAGCTCGAAGGCCATCCGCATCGCCTAGACCGCGCTCGGATAGTTCGGGGCTTCGCGGGTGATCATCACGTCGTGGACGTGGCTTTCACGCAAGCCCGCGCCCGTGATGCGCACGAACTTGGCGCGCGCCTGCAGCTCGGGGATGGTCGGCGCGCCGACATAGCCCATGGCCGCGCGAAGCCCGCCGACCAGTTGGTGCAGCACTGGCGAGATCGGCCCCTTGAACGGGGTCTGGCCCTCGATGCCCTCCGGCACGAGCTTGAAGCTGTCCGTCACTTCCTTCTGGAAATAACGGTCGGCCGAGCCGCGGGCCATGGCGCCCACCGAGCCCATGCCGCGATAGCTCTTGTACGAACGGCCCTGATAGAGGAACACCTCGCCCGGCGCCTCTTCGGTGCCGGCGAACATCGAGCCTAGCATGGCGGTCGAGGCCCCGGCCGCGATGGCCTTGGCCAGGTCGCCCGAGTACTTGATGCCGCCGTCGGCGATGATCGGGGTGTTGCTCTCGCGACCGGCGCGCACGGCTTCCATGATCGCGGTCAGCTGCGGCACGCCCACGCCCGCGACAATGCGGGTAGTGCAGATCGAGCCCGGGCCGATGCCCACCTTCACCGCGTCGGCGCCGGCGTCGATCAGGGCGCGGGCGGCGTCGTAGGTGGCGATGTTGCCGGCCACGATCTGGACGCGGTTGGCTTCGCGCTTCAAGCGCGAGACGGCCTGGGCGACCTGACTGGAGTGACCATGGGCCGTGTCGATGACGACGACGTCGACGCCAGCGTCCACCAGGCCCATCGAGCGCTCGAAGCCGGCGTCGCCGACGGTCGAGGCGGCGCCGACCAGCAGGCGGCCCTTGTCGTCCTTGGCGGCCAGGGGGTGAGCCTGGGCCTTCTCGATGTCCTTCACCGTGATCAGGCCGACGGCGCGATAGGCCTCGTCGACGACGATCAGGCGTTCGATCTTGTGCTTGCGGAGCAGCTCGCGCGCCTCGCGGTGATCGATCCCCTCGCCCACCGTGATCAGGTCCTCGCGGGTCATCAGCGCCGAGGCCGGGACCTTGTCGTCGCCCTCGAAGCGCATGTCGCGGTTGGTCAGGATGCCGACCAGCTTGCCCGAGCCGCGTTCGACCACCGGGAAACCCGAGATCTTGCGGCGGGCCTTGATCTCGCGGATCTCGGCCAGGGTGGTGTCGGGATGGATGGTCAGCGGATTGATGACCATGCCGCTTTCGTAACGCTTGACCTCGCGCACCTGATCCGCCTGCTCCTCGTTGGTGAGGTTGCGGTGCAGGATGCCCAGGCCGCCGGCTTGCGCCATGGCGATGGCGAGGCGGCTTTCGGTCACCGTGTCCATGGCGGCGGACACGAGCGGAATGTTCAGACTGATTTCACGCGTGAACCGGGTCTCGGTCGTCACCTGGGTCGGCATGACGTCGGACGGGCCGGGTTCGAGCAAAACGTCGTCGAAGGTGAGCCCTTCGCGAATCTCCATCGGAGTCTCCATTTTGCGGCGCGTATGTAGCCGCGAGGCCGCCGGTTGTCGACCCGTTGAGCGCGCCTTCTTCAGCAAATTGTGCGCTGCGCCAGGCCAAGGGGTCCGCGCGCAGGTCGAGGCGCTCCGCGACAGCGGCCTGGCGCTGGTCACAAGTCCAGACCCTGACGCCCGTGGTCAGCTTGGCGCTGGCCAGCAAATGGACATCGATATAGCCGACGCCAAGGCCATGGAGACGGTTGGCTTCGATGAAGCTCAGAACCTCGTCGTCGGTCGCGGACACGGCGCGCGGCCCAACGCCAGTTCGCCGATAACAAAAGGATGAGTCAGGACCCCGCCTTCACCTAGCAGCCGCACGAGCCCTGCATTCGTGGTCCGCAGGTGGTCGACCCAAATGGATGTGTCGACCAGGATCACGCCGGTTCGAGACGCCGACGCGGAATGTCCTTGAGGTCGGGTTCACTGCCGCCGAGCAACGCCAGGCGGCGCGCGCTCTCTCGTTCGACCAGAGCCTTGAGCGCTTCACGCACCAAGGCCGTTTTCTCCCCAATCCCGGTCAGGGCCATCGCCCGTTCCAGCAGATCGTCGTCGAGCGCCAATGTCGTCCGCATGCCGCTTCTCCTTGCAGCACGAAATCTAGCATCCAATGATGCTGGCATCCATGCAAGAAGGGCCGCGCCCGCAATCCAGGCGATAGCAGCTTCAGCCGGCGAGGGCCGAAAGGCCCACACGGCCTAGCTTCGCGACGATCGAGACACCGTCGCCGGCATGAATGAGGTCTTCCGGCTTTGGGGCGTCGACTACGCGCCCATCGACGCGGTCGATTCGAACCACCAGCAACCCGCCGCCACGACGCTCGAACTCCCCGACCGTCACACGCCTGGCCGCGAAGGACGCGGGCGCGGTCACGACGCTGAGATCCAGCCCCAGGGCCGCCAAGCGCGCTTCCTGCTGGCTCGTGTCGGACTGTGCGCCGCGCAGAAAGTTGGCCAGCTTCGGGTAGAGGATGATCTCGGCGATCCGCTCGGCGCCGATATGGGTGGGCATGACCACCTTGTCCGCGCCGGCCTGGATCAGCTTGCGCTCGGTCGTAGGGCGCTCGCCGCGGGCGATGATCTCGAGCTTGGGATTGAGGCTGCGGGCCGACAAGGTGATGAACACATTGGCCGCGTCGTCTGGCAGGACCGTGGCCAGAACCTTGGCCCTCTCGACACGCATCGCGCGCAGGATATCCTCGTCGGTCGCGTCGGCATGACGGCAGAGATAGCCGAGATCCCGCGCTTCCTGGCAGCGCGCCTCGTCGCGCTCCACCACCACGAAGGTCTCGCCCGCCGAGGCTAGCTCGCCGGCCAGCATGAGCCCGATACGGCCGAAGCCGCAGATGATGATGTGGCCGTCCAGCCGGTCGATGTCGCGTTCCACGCGCTTTCCAAAGAACTGTTCGAGTTGAGATTGGGTGAGCGCCTGCACCAGCGAACCGGTGACCACGATCACCCCCGTGCACCCGAACACCATCGTGGCCATGGTGATCAGGTGCAAGTAGTCGGTGTCGATCGGTCTGACTTCACCGTAGCCTACCGTGAAAATGGTCAGGGTGACCATGTAGATGGCGTCGTCGAACGACCAGCCAGCGCCCAGATAGCCAGCAATGGCGAAGAGGCCGACCAAGAGAACGAAAACGACCGAGATCGCCAGATTGCGAAACGGCCGCGCGACCAGCGCCCCAATCGCGCCCCCCGGCCGGCTCACCGTCCCTTGAACCCCGTCGCGACCAGGAAGACCTCTGAGCTGTCGGCGCGGCTGGCCTTGGGCTTGAAGTGCTGGACCTTGTCGAAGTGACGTTTGAGACGCCCGATCACCTCGGCCGTCTCGCCGCCCTGGAAGGCCTTGGCGACGAAGGCGCCGCCCGGCTTCAGCACGTCGATGGCGAATTCGGCGGCGATCTCGATCAGGCCGACGATGCGCAGGTGGTCAGTCTCGCGGTGCCCGACGGTATTGGGCGCCATGTCGGACAGGACGAGGTCGGGCGCCCGTCCAGCAGTTCCAGGAGCTTGCCTGGCGCGTCGTCGGCGGTGAAGTCCATCTCCAGCAGGTGCGCCGGCGCCACCGGATCGACGGGCAGCAGGTCGATGCCGGCCAGTTGGGTCACGCCACGCTCGACGGCGATCTGCAGCCAGCCGCCCGGGGCGCAGCCCAGGTCGATGACCTTCGCGCCCTTATGGAAGAAGCGGAATTTGTCGTCGATCTCGCTGATCTTGAAGGCCGCGCGGCTGCGATAGCCGAGGGCGCGGGCCTTGGCCGAGAATGGGTCGTTGATCTGGCGCTCCAGCCAGGCCTGCTGGCTGGGCGTGCGGCCATAGGCCGTCTTCAGGCGCGCGGGCTTGGCGCGGCCGCCTTCGGTGCCGCCGGCCGGCGGCTTGACCATGCGCTTGCGGGGGGGCTCTTCATCGCTCATGCGGATACCGGCTTCTTGGACGATCCGCCGCGACGACGCCGACGCGGGCGCTTCTGTTGGTCGGACATCAGGGACATCAGAAGCCCCTCTCTAAGCCCTCGGTCGGCGACGCGCACGCGCGAACATGGCCACAACTCCTGAACGGCCTGGAGAATGGCCGCGCCGGCAAGGACGAGATCGGCTCGATCCGCGCCGATGCACGGCTCCAGGGCCCGCTCGGCCGCCGTCAGCCCCTGCAGGCGTTCAGACGCGACGTCGCAGTCGGCGCGGTCCATCCAGAGGCCGTCGACGATGTTGCGGTCGTAGCGCGGCAGGCCCAGATGCAGACCCGCCAGGCTGGTGATCGCGCCGGACGTGCCGATCAGGTGGGCCCTGCCCTCGGCGAAGATCTCGCGCATCGGCTCGGCGTGCGGGAAAGCCTCGATCCGGGCCTTGACGTCGTCGACCATGGCCCGGAACCAGCCTTCCTCGGCGCGCTCGCCCTCGGGGAAGCGCTCGGCCAGGGTGACGACGCCCACGGGAATCGACAGCCAGGCCTTGATCGGCAGCTTCCACGCGGCGAACTGGCGCGGCTTGGCGTCGAGGCCGCCGCCCTTCAGGTCGACCCATGACAGCTCGGTCGAACCACCGCCGACATCGACCACCAGGGCCGCATCCTGCTCGCGGTCGAACAGGCTTATGCAGCCGGCGACGGAAAGCTGAGCCTCCTCGCGTGGGCTGATGATCTGCAGCTTGAGGCCGGTTTCCTCCTGCACGCGCCTGACGAAGTCGGGACCATTTGTCGCACCCCGGCAGGCCTGGGTGGCCACAGCCTTCACGCGGATCGCCTTGCGGCGACGGATCTTCTCGGCGCAGACCTTCAGGGCCGCCAGCGAGCGTTCCATGGCCGCCTCGGACAGTTGGCCGGTCTGCGACAGCCCTTCGCCAAGACGCACGATGCGGGAATAGGCCTCGACGACGCGAAACCCGCGCGGCGTGGGCGTGGCCACCAGAAGGCGGCAGTTGTTGGTCCCCAGGTCGAGCGCCGCGTAGCAAGCGACGGACTCATCCTGAGACCTCCGGCGCCGGCCGTGTGGCGCGCCGGGCGCGCACGGCGCCTCCGACATGGTCTCTACTACCTGTCTCGCAGGTCTTCGCGAACGGTCGCGAAACCTCACTTCGAGTCGACCATAGCACGCTGTTCGCCTCTCGGAAGGCGCCCGCTTGTGTTCCGCGTGCTGACCTCTACGTTCAGGATTCAGTCAGGTCCGCCCGGCTATTCTCAACGCCATGAACTCGAGACTCGCCAAATTCGCGATCGGACAGGTCGTCAGGCACCGCATCTTCCCGTTCCGGGGCGTGGTGTTCGACGTCGATCCCGTGTTCGCCAATACCGAGGAGTGGTGGCAGTCCATCCCGGAAGACATCCGGCCGACCAAGGACCAGCCCTTCTACCACCTGCTCGCCGAGAACGAGGACAACAGCTACGTCGCCTATGTGTCCGAGCAGAACCTGCTGCCCGACGACAGCGGCGAGCCCGTCGGCCACCCGCAGACGGCGGTGATCTTCGAGTTGTTCGATCACGGGCTTTACAAGCTTCGTCCCCGAATTTCCCACTAGGCGGCACGCTTCTCCGCCGAACACGGTTCTGGGCGCAAACTCCGAACAGCATTTGCCAAATACGGGGCGTAGCGTCGTCGCATGAGCGGAGATGGCTTTAGCAAGGGACCGCCCCCGGGCGCCCGTCCCGACTGGACGATCGATCAAGGCTGGGAAACCTATTCCCAGGCCGAGCACGATGTCTGGATCACCCTATATGAGCGCCAGGCCGACATGCTGCATGGCCGCGCCTGCGACGCGTTCATGCGCGGCCTCGACGCGCTGGACCTGCACCGCACGGGCATTCCTGACTTCAATCGCATCAACGAGGAGCTCCAGCGCCTGACCGGTTGGAGCGTGGTCGCCGTGCCGGGCCTGGTGCCCGACGATGTGTTCTTCGATCACCTGGCCAATCGCCGCTTCCCGGCCGGCCAGTTCATCCGCAAGCCGCATGAGCTGGACTACCTGCAGGAGCCCGACATCTTCCACGATGTCTTCGGCCACGTCCCGATGCTGACCGATCCGGTGTTCGCCGACTACATGCAGGCCTATGGCCGGGGCGGCCAGCGGGCGGTGGGCCTGGGTCGCCTTACCAACCTCGCCCGTCTCTACTGGTACACGGTGGAGTTTGGCCTGATGAAGACGCCGGCGGGTCTGCGGATCTACGGAGCCGGCATCGTCTCGTCGCGCGCGGAGTTGATCTTCGCCCTGGACGATCCCTCGCCCAACCGCATCGGTTTCGACCTGGAGCGGGTGATGCGCACCAACTACCGGATCGACGACTTCCAGCAGGCCTATTTCGTGATCGACTCGATCCAGACCTTGCAGGAGGTGACGCTGCGCGACTTCAGCGCCCTCTATGAGCGTTTGACGGGCGCCAGCGAGATCGGTGTCGCCGAGATCCTCCCCGGCGACACCGTCATTACGCGCGGCACACAGGCCTATGCGAAAGCCGGCGGGCGCTTGGCTTCGGCCGCGGCCGGCTGACCCTTCAGGCCGAACAGGATCCGCACGCCGGGGATGCGCCGGACGACCTCGTAGGTAGCGAAGCAGCCGGCGAACGTCGCCACGATCAGGATCGCGCCCTCCAGCCCCTGGGCAGGCCCAGCTTGGCCAGATGGTAGGCCATGACCACAATCAGGGTCTGGTGGACCAGGTAGAAGGGGAAGACGCCCAGGGTCAGGTAGCGCAGCGCCGGCCCGCCCTTGTTGGCCAGATGCTTGGCCCCAAAGCCCAGGATGGCGACGATGGCGCACCAGGTGTCGGTGGCGAACACGAAGCGCATCAGCAGCTTCAGCTGCGGCGGCGGGACGGCGCTGTCGCTGCGATAGGTCCAGACATAGACGCTCCAGGCCGCCCAGGCCGCGACAGCCAGCGCCAGCGCCGGCCAGCGCACGGCCGTCAGGCGATCGCGCAGCACTTCGGACTTGGCGAGACCGAAACCCAGCAGGAAGGCGCTGAACGAGACGGCGTGGACATAGTGGTTGCCGACCAGGGCGTGGGTCTCGCCATACTTGGCGTAGAGCGTGGCGCGCAGCATCCCCAGGAACAGGATCGGCCAGACGAACAGACCCACGCCCTTCAGCGTCCACTCAGCCGCCTTCTGAATGTGCCGGCCGGCCTTTTTCCAGACCAGCAGCATGGCGGCCAGGACCAGGGTGTAGAACAACAGATAGGCGACGAACCACATGTGGTTCCAGGTCGGGGTGGTCAGGCACTCGCCGTCGGTGCCGCACCAGTGGCCCGAGGCCGTGGCGTAGCGGACCCAGAAGTTGTCGACCGTGAGGCCACTGTTCGGGTGCAGGGCGATGTACTCGACCACCTGATAATAGGACTGCGGCGGCACGATCACGAACATCGCGAACAGCAGTGGCGGCAGCAGGCGGGCGACCCGGGCCCACGTCAGCTTCCCGACCGGCGTCTTGTCCGCCATGAACCGCGTCGCCGCGCCGGAGACCAGGAACAGGAGGGTCAGGCGCCACGGATTGGTCAACAGCATGAAGGGCATCAGCCCCTCGACCACGTGCGGCGACTTCACGTGCCATTCCCACGGCACGTAGAACATGCCCGTATGGTAGAGGATCAGCAGGAAGAACGCGCCGACCCGAATCCAGTCGAGGTCATAGCGCCGGTCGAGGGGTAAGGCAGTCGTGGTCATGAAGAGGCGTCCGGCTTGAAAAGCGATGCCAAGGACCTGACGCAGCGCGCCCCGGTCAGCCAAGCGTCCGGGGATCAGCGGTCGCTGGCTGGGACGACCGGAAAGGCTTCAGGGACCAACGGCGGGCTTTTCGGGATGACCGGCGAGGAACGCCTATGGCTAACCCGCGCCTGGATTCTTGGAGCCTGCCTGATCGCGGCGATCACGGTGGTCAACGTCCTGACCATCCAGCACGACGCGCCGAGACTGGGCGTGATCCGGCCGGCGATCTGGGAGGTCAGCAGCGCGCTGGTCACCATGGTCATCTTCGGCATTCCGGCGACCATGGCCCTCTGGATGGTGCGCAAGCAGCCGCGCTGGTGGCAGGCCGTCCCGGCGCACCTCGTAGCCGTATTCGTCTATTCGGTCCTGCACGTCTCCAGTTTCGTGGCTCTGCGCAAGCTCGGTCACGCCGTCATTCTGCACGAGGGTTACGACTTCGGGCCGCTCTCGTCCGAGTTCCCCTACGAGTTCCGCAAGGACATGATGTCTTACGGCCTGGCGACGATTATCTATTGGCTGGCCCTGCGGCGCAGCGCCCAGGGGCCGATGGGCGTCCAAGCCCCCGCCCTGCCCGCCACCTTCGACATCCAGGATGGCGCGCGGCTGATCCGCGTGCCCGTCGCCGACATCGCGGCCGTGCGCTCCGCCGGCAACTACGTGGAGTTCGTCCTGGCTGACGAACGCCGGCCGCTGATGCGCTCGTCGCTGAGCGCGGTGCACGCCGGTCTCGCCGCGCACGGCTTCGTGCGCTGCCACAAGTCCTGGCTGGTCAATCGTTCACGGGTCACGGGGCTGAAGCCCGAGGGCTCCGGCGACTACGCCGTGGAGTTGGGCACGTTGGAGGTTCCGCTGTCGCGGCGCTATCCCGAGGCCCTGGCGGCTCTGAAAAGCTAGAGCAGCATTCCCATCAGGATGTCGTCCTCGAACCGGCCGTCGGGATAGCGGCCACGCTTGGGCTGACGCCCCTCCTGCTGGAAGCCTAGGCGCTCGTAGAGCCGGATGGCGTCCGGATTGCCCGCCCCGGCCGCGAGCTCGATGCGCAGCACCGGAGGGCTCATGGTGCGCGCCTCGGCGATCAGGGCCATGAAGAGCTTGGAGCCGATGCCTCGCCCTTGGTGATCCGGCTGGACCGCGACCGTCACCCCGCCCAGCACGTGGGCGAAGAGCGCGATATGCTCACGGCGCGCATGGATCTCGCCGCAGATGCTCCCCTCTTGATCGACCGCCACGAGGCAAACGCCGCCTGGCGTCTCGATCACGCCGCGAACATAGGCCTCCGTGATTTCCTCGGGCGTGCGCGCCAATCGCCCAGGCTGAACCGCCGCGGCCTTGTGCGTGGCCAAGATCCCGGAAAGGTCGTCAAGGCTCGCCTGCCGGATAGTGACGCTCATGACGCCCTCTGAAATGGATAGAAGTCTCCGCCAAGGTCTAGGATCTGGCTGAGTTCGTCCAGAGCCTCCCGACATTCTGCCAACAGGTCGGGGTCGGCCAAGTCCGCCGGAGCCAGGCGGTCGCGATAGCGGCGGCGCACCCAGTCGGCCAAGGTGGTGTGCAGAGCCGGCGTGAACCGCTGGGCGGGATTCGTCGCCGCCAGCTCGGCGTCGGTCAGGACCACCCGCAAACGCAAGCAGGCAGGCCCGCCGCCATTGCGCATGCTTTGGCGGACGTCGACATACTCCACGCGCCCGACCGGACCGTTGGACGAGGCCAGGCTCTCAGCGACCGCGAAGGCGCGCGGGTTGTCGCGTGTCTCGGCCGGGGCCAGCAGCACCAGGCGGTCCTCCCCCGGGATCACCAGAAGCTGCGAATTGAACAGATAGCTAGCCACGAGATCGGCCATCGGGAGGTCAGCCTCCGAAACCTCGACGAAGGCCGGCTCGAACAGCCCCTCGGCGGCGTCACGAATATCTCGCTCGATCCCGGCGCGATCCTCGAAGGCGCGTTCGTGGAAGAACAGACACTCCCGCGTGCCGACGCAAACCACGTCGTTGTGGAACGCCCCGCCCTCGATCGCCGCGCGGCCCTGCTGCGGAAACACCGCCCGCGCCGCGTCATGGCGGCGCTGGATGGCCTCGAAGGCCTCGCGAGTCTGGCGGGCCGGGAACTTGCCGTCCCAATGGCCCCAAGCCTCGCGCCCCCAGACGAACAGGTTGACGCCCGGCGCGCCGTGTTCAGCGCAGAGCCGGACGTGGTTGGCCGCGCCCTCGTCGGCGAAGTGCGGCTGGGCCGGCAGCGGGTCGTGGACGGCGAAACGGGCTTCGTCCGGAAACAGACGACGCAGGGCGCGCGTGGTCTGCGGGCCTTCCAGGCTGCGATGCAGGTTGGTCAGCAGGTTGGCCGGCGTGAAGTGGACACGGCCGTCAGTCGTATCGGCGCTGGTCGTCACCGTCGCGGCGTTGGCGGCCCACATCGGCGAAGCCGAACAGGCGGCGGCGGCCAGCGCCGGCGCATCCTTCCAGGCCTGTTCGATCACCGCCGCTTCCGAACCGGAAAAGCCTAGGGATTTCAGAAGACTTACAGCCGGCCGCTCATGCGGTGGCAACACGAACTGCGGGATCCCCAGATCCGCCAGGCGGCGCATCTTGCCAAGCCCTTCCAGCGCCGCGCCCCGCGGGTTCGACGCCTCGCCGGCGTTCTTCTGGCTGGCCAGGTTCCCCGGCGAGAGACCGACGTAGGAGTGGGTCGGCCCGACCAGGCCGTCGCAATTGGCCTCGATCGCGCTGCTCATCCGCGCAGGCCCTTGATGTCCTTCAGGGTGTCGGTGATGGCCGGCGCCTCGAAACTGGCGATGGGATAGGCGCAGTAGTCAGCGGCATAGTAGGCGCTGGGCCGATGGTTGCCCGAGGCGCCCAGACCGCCGAACGGCATCGACCCCGCCGCGCCCGTCGTCGGCCGGTTCCAATTCACGACTTCCGCGCGGATACGACTCAGGAATTGATCCCAACGCTTTGATTCGTTGGAGATAAGCCCCGCCGACAGACCATAGCGCGTGGCGTTGGCGGCTTTCAGCGCGTCGTCGTAGCTGGCCACGCGGCGCACCTGCAGCCATGGGGCGAACAGCTCCTCGTCGGGCGTGTCGACGCCGGTGACGTCGACGATCCCGGGCGTCACGAAGGCCTCGCTGAGCCCCTCGACCGACCTTAGCGAACGGATGCGCTCACCGCCCATGGTGTCAGCGATGGCGCGAGCGGCCTCGGCGGCGCGGGCCGAGATCAGCGGACCCATGAAGGTCTCGCCTTCCCCGTTCCAAGGTCCAATCGAGAGCCGGTCGGCCAAGGCCGCTGTCGCCTCGATCACCTTCCGGCCAAAGGCGTCGTCCGGCACGATCAGCCGCCGCGCGCACGAGCAGCGCTGGCCCGTGGTGATGAAGGCCGACTGCACGACCAGCGCCGCCACGGCCTCGGCGTCATCTCCGTCCCAGGCCACCAGCGGATTGTTGCCGCCCAGTTCCAGGGCCAGGATCACATCGGGTCGGTCGGCGAAGTGGCGGCGGAAGAAGGTTCCGGCCGCCGCCGAGCCGGTGAACAGCAGGCCGTCGATCGCCTGGTTGATCAACGCCTGACCGGTCTCACGGTCACCTTGAACGAGGTTGACGACGCCCGCCGGCACGCCAGCCGCCTCCAACGCCTCGATCATCAGCTGACCCGCCAGAGGCGTCTCCTCCGACGGCTTGAACACCACGGTGTCGCCCGCCAGCAGGGCCGGCACGATGTGGCCGTTGGGCAGGTGGCCGGGAAAGTTGAACGGCCCCAGCACCGCCATGACGCCATGGGCCCGATGGCGCAGCACGGCCCGGCCGAACGGCATGGCGTTCTCGGTGACGCCCGTACGCTCGTCATAGGCCTTGATCGACAGGTCGACCTTGCCGGCCATGGAGCCCAGTTCGGCCCTGGTTTCCCACAGAGCCTTGCCAGTCTCGCGGCTCAGGGCCTCGGCGAAAGCGGCGGTGCGCTCGACCAGGATCTCCTTGTAGCGGCGCAGGACAGCGATGCGCGCCTCGCGCGGCTGGTCGGCCCAGGCGGGGAAGGCCCGGTGCGCCGCGGCCACGGCCTCGGCGACGTCGGCCTCGGTGGCAGCCGCCTCGCGCCACACCGCCTCGCCGGTCGCCGGGTCGGTCGAGACCAGCTCCGGACCGCGCCCCGAACGCCACTTCCCGTCGATGAACAAGCCGCTCATGCCTTCACCCGCACCATGTCGCCTTCGCCTACGCCCAGAGCCTGGGCCGTCTCTCGTCCCAGGATCGCGTTCTCGCCATCGATCAGCACGGGCGCTCGCGCCGCCCGGAACCGGGCCAGGGCGCCGCTGGAGACCAAGGCCTCCTCACCGAATGCGTCCTCGCCAATCTTCACCCGCAGGCTGCGCGCATCCCGCACCGTCTTGATGTCGTCGCGGCGCGCGGCGACGGTCGGCCCCGCGTCGAAGATGTCGATCAACCCCTGATAGCGAAAGCCCTCGGCCTCCAGCATGGCCCGCGCCGCCTCGCCCTCGCGGTGGACACGGCCCAGCACCTCGCTGGCTTCCTGGGGCAGCAACTCGGCATAGATCGGATGGCGCGGCGCCAGGTCGAGGATGAACTGGCCATCGGTCGAGGCGCTCATCATGTCGGCCTCGTCGAACTCCAGGCGGAAGAACTTGCTGGCCACGTGGTCCCAGAACGGGCACCCGCCATCCTCGTCGAACCAGCCGCGCAGTTCGGCCAGCACCATTTCGGCGAAGCGCTGGGGCTCCAGGCCGATCAGCATGTAGCGCGACTGGGCCAGCAGGCGCCCCGCCCCGCCCTTGCGGCGCTCGGGCCGCAGGAACAACGAGCCGACCTCCGACCAGCCGGCGCATTCGTTGACCAACACCAGGGCCCGGTGATCGAAGCGCTTTTCGAGAGTCGGCGACGACTGGGCCAAGGTGACCACCCGGAAGGAGAAGTGCGGCCGCTTCAGCCCCACGCCCGCCTTGACCCCGGCGACGCCGATCACGTCATTGGCCTTCAGGTCCTCCAGCATCAGGGTGTACCAGGCCTCGGGCGGGGCGACGCCGGACTGAAAGCTGGCTTCGGAGAGGGCCAGGCGGGCGCGCAAGGTGGGCTCGTCCTCGGGCAGGCTGGTGAAACCGCGCCCGGACAGCACGGCCAGTTCCATTAGGGCGTCGAAGTCGGCGGAGCCGGCGGGACGGACGACAAGCATTCAGACACTCCCCATGGCCGCGCGGATCGCTCTGGCGTCGATCTCGCCGCTGGCCAGTTTCATCAGGATCAGCGCCGAGAGCTGCGCGCGCTCGACGAAGCTTTCGGGAAAGGCGTGCTCGGCCTCGCTGTGGATATCGCCGCCGCGCACACCCAGGGTGTCGACGTTCGGCAGGCCCGAAGCGAACAGGTTGTTGCCTTCGCAGACGCCGCCCGACGGCTTCCAGGCGATGTCCTGCCCGAGCAGTGCCCCGACGTCCTTCACCGCTCCGAACAGCTGTTGCTGGGCGGCGTTGAACGGCTTGGCGCCGCGGGTGATCAGGCCGTGCAGGTGGGCGTGCAGGTCATCGCCGACCTCGCCGACGATGCGCGCGACTTCGGCTTCGAACCAGGCCGCGGCCTGCGCTTCCGGGAAGCGGACGTTGAAGCGGACCACGGCTACGTCCGGCACCATGTTCAGCGGCGCGCCGCCGTCGATGCGGGCGACATTGACCGTGACGCCGTCGCGGCGGCCGTTCAGGCCGTGCAGCTTCTCGGCCACGCGCGCCGCGCCGATGATGGCGTTGCGGCCGGCGGCGAAGTCACGGCCGGCATGGGCCGCGCGGCCGTGGATGACGATGTGGAAGTTGCCCGAGCCCTTGCGCGCGGAGGCCAAAGCCCCATCCGCGAGAGCCGGCTCATAGGTCAGGCCGACATGGCCGCGCCGCGCGAAGTCCGCCAGCACCGGCCCCGAGGCGATCGAACCGATCTCCTCGTCGGGCGACAGCAGCACGCGGTAGCCGAGATTATGCGAGTCCGGGTGAGCTTCGAAGCCTTCGAGCGCCGCCAGCATCACCGAAATGCCGCCTTTCATGTCGGCGATGCCCGGGCCGTGCAGCGCGCCGTCGGGACGCGTGCGGACGACCTGGAATGGGCTCGTCTCGGGATAGACGGTGTCATAGTGGCCGGTCAGCACGACCTGGACCGGGGCCTCGGGGCGCACCACGACAGCCAGGGACGGCGGGTGATGAAACTCGGTCTCGCGGCCGTCGGCGGCGATCTCCCGCGACGGCGACAGCGGCGTCTCGATCGGCGCGGCGGGCAGGCGCGCGGCCGCGTCGAGCAGAATTTGCCTCTGGCGCTCCAGCCCGGCCAAGTGCCGGCTACCGGAGTTGATGGCGCACCAGTCCACGGCGCGGTCGACGATCAGGCCGCCATCGCGCGCGATGTGATCCAGAACCGCGCGATCTTCTGAATTGAGTCGCATGAAAAGCCTGTCCTCCCTCAGTCAAGATAACCAAGGGCCGCGGGTAAAACGTTGTCACCTCCGGGGAGGTAACCGGTCGCCCGCGCAACAGCCTTGCGTCTCTAGTAGTCTTTTCTCCAGCGGACGGAAAGCTTGGCGTCGTTCTGGCCGCCGATCCGCGAAACCAGCGACAGCGTCCGACGGACGCGCCACTCGACCTGGGCGGCGGGCCCCTCCCGGCCGCCGCCGATAATCTCGACATAGACGTCGTCGGTTACGTACTTACCGCCCGACACCGTCATGCCCGTGGCGCTTTCGGCGAAGGCCAGGCGATCGAGGCGCGCGAAGCTGCGCAGGTTGCCGATCACGTCGAAGCCCCCGCCGCCGGCCAGCGAGGCGAGCGCGGACGCCAGCTGAGCCGCCTCGATCGGCGACAGCTGGGCGGCCGAGGCGCCGAACAGCACCTGGCTGAGCACCTCGTCGCTGGGCAGCTCGGGCTTGGAGGTCAGGGTGATCTCGGGCTTGGCGGCCGTGCCCTGGATGCGGACCACCGCCGTCAGGGAGGTGTCCTGGCGTGTCGCTGAAAGATCCAGGCGGATGCGGTCCAGTTGGCTGGACAGATAGACCACGCCGTCGTCGTCGAACTCGAACCGCTTGCCGGCGAAGTCGTACTCACCCCGCACCATGCGCGCCACGCCCGAGAGCTGCGGGGCCAGGGAGGTGCCGCCGACATGGGCGTCCAGCGACAGCTCGACGTCCAGGCCCCGACCGCGCACGAACACCCGGCGCGGCGCCTTCAGGTCCAGGTCCAGAATCATACCACCCGTGTTCGGGCGGCGCTGCAGGCCCTGGTCCAGATCCTGCGGGCGATTGCGCTCGATCACGTCCATTGCCACGACGCCGGCCGGTGTCTTGCTCTGGGCCGAGACATCGGCGCGGTCGAGGGTCACCGCCCCCGTCAACTTGATCTTTCCGTCGGCCGAACGGTTCACCGAGGCCTGCCCACTGGCGACCGCCGAAGCCAGGTCGTTGTCGATCAGGCGGAAGCTCTTCATGTCGAGCTTGAAGTTGCCCACGCCGTCGCGCGCCAGGCTGATCCGCCCCTGGCCCGAGATCGTACCGCCCTGCCCGTCCTCGCCAATGGCCTGGCTGACGTCGATGGCGTTGTCGGCCAGGGCCGTTCGAAGGACGACGTTGCGCAGGCGCAGGCCGGTCTGGCCGTCCTCGAAGCCGCCATTGTCCAGGGTCGCCGAACCCAGCAGGCGCGGATCGGCGAGCGTGCCGCCAATGCTGCCCTGCAGATTGATGCGCCCCGACAGGGAGCGGTCGGCGCCCATCAGCAGGTTCCACAGCGGCTTGATCTCGCCCTTGGCCGAGAACTGCCCCTGCACGCCGCGCTTCTTGTCGATCACCAGGCGCAGCGGCCGGGCCGAGGCCTCGACCGGCAGGACGAGGTTGGCGTCGGCCTTCAGGCCCTGGCTGTTGTCGCCGTCGGCGACGATGGTCAGGTGGCTGTCGGTCAGGTCGCCGTGGACCTTGGCGTTGAGCGACTGCTCGATCTTGGCGCCGCGTTCGCGGGCGTTCGAAAGGCGCATGGTGAAGTCGCCGCCCAGGGCCTCGCCCTGTCCGCGCAGATTGAACGAGCCGTCGATGTCGCCGTCGAGATCGGGGTTGAAGGCGGTGATCGCCACGCCCGCCAGTTCCGCCTTCAGCATGGCCGTGGCGCCGCCCAGGTCGGCGTCGATGTCGGCGCGTCCCTTGTCGATGGCCAAGCGCAAGCGGGCCTGGGTCGGGCCGTCGCCGAAACGAACCTTGGCCGTCTCGCGGGTCTTGATCTCGGTGCGGCCCATGCGGCCGGCGGCGTCGAGGCTGAGGTCGTAGATCTTGCCGTTCTGCGCCAGGTCGCCCGTGCCGCCGATGCGCCAGCGGCCGCCGGGAGCCTCGCCGCGCGCATCGATGGACAGAGGCAGGCGCGCCAAGGGGCCGTCGGCCTTGATCCGCGCCGAGCGGACTTTCCAGGCCCCGGTCGCGACGTCCTCGGCGGTCAGGTCCAGGGTCGCGCTGGCTCCGCCGCCACCAGGCGCGTCGACCAGCTTGGCCGTGCCCTTGACCTGGCCCTGCGGCAGGAAGGCGCCGGGGCCGATGGCGACGGTCAGGTCGGCCGTGGCCGGCAGCCCGTCGCGCAGGCTCATCGCCCCCTTGGCCTTGGCGCCGCCGGCGTCGACGTCCAGTTCGCTGAGTTCGATGCCGCCCGGCGAGAAGCGGAAGGCCGTGCGGCCGCGCGCCGGACCATAGCCGCTGTCGGCTTGCAGCGCCGCGACGCCGTCGGCGCCGTTGGGGCCGCGCGCGAAGGTCAGCGTCAGATGCGCCTTGGTCAGGGGCAGCATGGGAAGGTCAACGCGGTCGAAATCGGCGTTCAGCTCGGCCTTCGGGGCGGCCAGCGTGCCGCCGACGTGGCCGTCCCCCGCCGCCTTGCCGGCGACTTCGACCGGACCGGCGCGGAACGGGCCCGTCGCGGTCCAGTCCAGCTTGAAGTCGAGATCCAGAGCCTTGCCGACCGTCATCTTCCCGGAGGATTGCAAGCTGGCGTTGGTCCCTTCCAGCTTGGCGCCCGCGACAGCCAGGACGCCGTCGTTCCAGCTGGCCTTGCCATTCAGGCGGGGCGTCGCGCCCAGCAGGCGGTCGATCTCGGGATAGCCGGTGGCGAAACCCGCCGCGCGACAGTCGACCGTGAAGCTCCAGGGCCGGTTGGCGAAACTGCTGGCCGTCCACTTGGCGGTGACCGAGCCCTTCGCGCCCGGCCGCACCGGCCCCATGCTGGCTACCTTCATGTCGCCGTCGAATGACAGGCCGCCGAGCGGTCCGCGTTCGCCCTTGCCGGTGACGATCAGGTTCGGGGCGTCGATCCGGGCCGACTTGATCAGGAACCGACCACCCTTGACCCGTGCGCCTTCGAACGAGGCTTTGGGGCTGGGACCGAGCAGGGCCAGAAGGCCCGCGCCGCCGCCGCCCGACGCGCTCGCCTGGGCCTTGATCTCCAGTTCGCCCTTGGCCCAGCGGACCTTGGCCGGTCCCTTGGCGCGCTTGAGGCGGTAGCCCAGCAATTCCAGGTCGGCGACGTCGACATCACCCTCGACCGAGAAGCCGCCCTCCTCCAGTCGGAAGACGCCGTCGGCCAGGCCGCGCCCCATCTGCGGGATGGTCACGATCCGCTTCAAGGCGCCGATCTGGGCGCTGAACGTGACGCCGTCCGGACCCGTCCGCTTCTTGGCCAGATCCGCCAGGCCGTGGCCGCGAAGGGTCAGGTTCTGGGCCATGATCGCCAGGTTCAGGTCCGACAGGCCGTCCTGGGCCGTCTTCTTGCCATCGATCGTGAAATTGGCTTCCGGCCCGAACATGTGGGCCAGACGTTGGGTCAAGGTCGAGGCCGTGAGATCGATGCGGCCTCGGGCCGAACCGCCTTGCTCGGTCCAGGCGCCGTCGGCCTGCAGCGGCGTCGCCTGGCCCGAGCGCGCCAAGACGTTGAACGCCGCGCGGCTGGTCGTGCCGTCGGCCTTGGCCTTCAGATCGAAGGTGCGGTTGGCCGGCAAGCCCAGCGCGCCGGCGATCGCGCCGCCATTGGCCTCGGTCGCGTCGGCGATCAGGCGCAGGCTCTTGGAGCGGCCCAGGTCGAAATCGAGGTTCAGGTGATCGCCGACATGGAGGCGCGAGGCGACGCCCAGCTTGCCTTTCTGCCCGCCCTGGCGCGCCATTTCGTAGGCGCCCGCGACGTCGAAGTCGCCGTCCTTGCCGCTAAAGGCCGGGCGGGTGATCAGGCGGAACCTAAAGGCGTCGAGATCGACCGACACGGGCGCGGCGCTGGACTTGGGTCCCTTGGGCTCCATCGTCGGGCGACGCAGCACGATGACGTCGCGCGCGTCGATGCTCTCGGCGTGGAAACGACGGCCGAACAGCTCGGTCGGCCGCCAGGCCACGCGCAGGTCATGCGCCTCCAGCCAAATCCCCTTCTCATCGGAGATGGTCAGGCGGCGGACGCCGAAGTTCTTCCAGATGTCCCCCGACAGGCCTTCGATATGCAGCCTGCCGATGCGGCCCAGCTTGAGCCCCGAGGCGCGAGCCTCCAGGAACATCCGGCCCTGCGGCGTGATGGGGGCCAGGCGCAAGCCGCCAGCCATGACAATCAGGATGCCGGCCAGGATCGCCGCGGCGATCAGCACCACGCCGCCCCAGCCGATCCTCCTGGCGACCTTCACGGCGGCCTCGCCCGTGGCCTCGGCCGCGTGGGCGACGGTCTCCGTCAGGTCAGGCTTGTCGTGCTCGCCGCTCAAAAGCTTTGACCGATGCTGAGATAGACTTGGAAGGCGGGATCGCCCTTGCGGCGGCCCATGGGCACGGCGACGTCGGCGCGGATCGGGCCAAAGCCCAGGTCGTAGCGGACACCAAGACCCGCACCGGCCCGGAAATCCTCGCGCTGCGGCGTATTGTGCGTGCCGATGGCGCCTGTGTCGATGAAGGCCACGCCGCTCCATTTCGACGTGATCTTCTGGCGCAGCTCAATCGAGGTCTCGACCACCGAGATGCCGCCCTGCGGGGTGTTGTCGGTCAGGCGCGGCCCGATGGCCTGGTAGGAATAGCCCCGCACCGAACCGCCGCCACCGGCATAAAAGCGCCGCGAGGCCGGAACGTCCTGGACTCCGCCACCGACGATGGCGCCCAGCTTCAGACGGCCGGCGAGCACGGTGCTGGCCTGCCGGCCGAACGGGATATAGGCCGAGCCCTGGGTGGTCAGTTTCAGGTAGGGAACGGTCGTGTCGCCGACCACGTAGGTCGGCTCGCCCCGGGCCTCCAGACGCCAGCCACGCTTGGGATCAAGGATGTTGTCCGAGAAGTCCCAGGCATAGGCCGCCAGGCCCGCGAAGGTCGCCAGGTTCAGCTTGCGGCCCGCCACCAGGCCGTTTCGGCTCACCTGCTCCTTGGTCTGGGAGATATCGAGCGAGACGCCGAAGGTGCGATAGGCGGTCGTCTGCCGTCGCTTGGTCAGGTCCACCCCGACCGTGGCGCCGGTTTCGTTGTAGGCGTCGGTGTCGTTGCGGAATATGGCGCTGTTCAGCTTCAGCGTCTGCTGGGGTCGCCGCCAGTGCGGCAGCGAGATCTCGGCCCCCAGGCGCTGCTCCAACTTGGCGAAACGCAGGGCGTAGGTCGTGGTGTCGGCGCGCTTCAGCCGGTTGTAGCGGATCCAGCGCGCATCGATGCCTGCGCCCTCGTTGGTCGAATAGCCCGCGCCCAGTTCGATGGTGCGCGACTTGCGATCCGCCAGGGTGACGACGACGGGACGGTACCCCTCGGCCGTGGCCTTGTCCGTGCCCGCCAGCGAGACCGAGATCGAATCATAGACGCTGGTGTCGCGCAGGCGGCGCTCCAGCTCGGCCACGTCCTCGGGATCGTAGACGTCGCCGGACACCCAGGGGGCCAAGCGGCTGACCCAGGCGGCGTTGGTGCGCCCCTTGGTCACGACCTCGATGCCGTCGAGGTGAACCAGTTCGCCGGCCGCGATCTTGAAGGCCGGCCGGACCGTATGGTCGGCGTGGTCGACAATGACCTCGCGCGGCTCTGCGGCCGCGTCGGCATAGCCGAGCTTGGCCACCTGGGCGACGACACGCCCCTCGGCGCCCACGACGTCCGCCGAACGGCCCGGCTCGCCCTCGGTCAGGCGCATGGCGGTGGCGGCGCGCTGGCGGGTGCCCTCATCCGGCGGCGCGCCGGACCAGTCGATGCGTGGATCGGCGATCAGGAAGACGGGACCGGGCGTGATCTTGACCACCGCGCGCGGCGGCTCGCCGTCCAGCACGTCGGGCTCGACGGTGTAGCCATAATAGCCCTCGGCACGCAGGACGGCGATGGCGTCCTCGCCAGCCTGACGAGCGCGGCGACGGGCTTCGGCGCGGCTTTGGGCGGATGTCTTGGATTGGGTCAGAGCGCGCTGGATGGCGTCGCGCAGATATCTATCCTCGACACCTTGAATCTGGGCCATCGGCTCGTCAGCAAGCGCGGCCGAGGCGATCAGCCAAGTCGCCGCCGTCAACGCGAGGGTAGTCCGCCCAAGCACCAAATCACGTTCCCCGCGCGAAGCGCCCCCGGGCCCTGCTGTAGTCCGGGGTGTCGCCGCTGTCACGACAGGAAATGCAACGAACCTTGCCCGAGCGGCGCTTCTCAAAGCGGGCGAATGGCGCCAAATGATAAGCAGTCATGCGCATCCACGTGGCGGACGTCGAATCCGGCGCGCATGGTGGTGGCTACACTCTAAAGTCGGGGACGGCGCGGGCTCACCGGTCCGCGCCCAAGGTTATGAGAAACGTGGATAAAAGCGTGGCGGCGAAGACCCAAACCCTCGTGGACGCACCGACCCTCCCGATGACGGAGGCGGCGTACCTGCCGGGGATCGCCTACGACGAGATGTTCACGCCCGAGGGTGAGGTCCGGCCGCACTACGATCCGCTGCATGGCCGCATGTCGACCCTCGGCGCCGAGGAACTGGCGGGACGCCAGCGGACGCTGGAACGCTCGTTCCTGCTCCAGGGCATCACCTTCACCGTCTATGGGGCCGACAACACCACCGAGCGGGTCATGCCGACCGACCTGTTCCCACGCATCATCCCCGCGGCGGAATGGTCGAAGATCGAGGCGGGCCTGGCCCAGCGGCTGCAGGCGCTTAACCTGTTCCTGGCCGATATCTATGGCGACCAGCAGATTCTGATGGACGGCGTGGTTCCGCGCGAGCTCGTGCTGGGCGCGCCGTCGTATCGCCGCGAGATGCAGCACGTCTATGTGCCGCACAAGGCCTACGCCAATGTCTGCGGCAGCGACCTGATCCGCTGCCAGGACGGCCAGTTCGCGGTGCTGGAGGACAATCTTCGGGTCCCGTCCGGCGTCTCGTACATGCTGGCCAATCGCGACGCGGCCAAGCGGACCTTCCCCGGCACCTATCGCGCCGCCGGCGTGCGGCCGGTCGAGCGCTATCCCGACCTGCTGCTGGCCACGCTGAAGAGCATGGCCGCCGACTGGCGCGGCGATCCGCAGGTCGTGGTGCTGACGCCCGGCGTCTATAACAGCGCCTACTACGAGCACGCCTACCTGGCCCGCCTGATGGGCGTGCCGCTGGTCGAGGGCCGTGACCTCGTGGTGCACGAGAACATGGTCTACATGCGCACCACGACCGGCATCCGCCGGGTGGACGTGATCTATCGCCGGGTCGACGACGACTTCATCGACCCCCTCACCTTCCGCCGCGACAGCTCTCTCGGCGCCGCCGGTCTGTTCAACGCCTATCGCGCAGGCAATGTGGTGATCTGCAACGCGCCGGGCACCGGCGTCGCCGACGACAAGGCCGTCTACGCTTATGTCCCCGACATCATCCGCTACTATCTGGGCGAGGACGCCATCCTGCCCAATATCGAGACCTTCCTTTGCCGCGAACCGCGCCAGTTGGGACACGTGCTCGACAATCTCGACAAGTACGTGGTCAAGGCCGTCGGCGCCTCGGGCGGCTACGGCATGCTGGTCGGTCCGCACGCCAGCCAGAAGGAGCGAGACGACTTCGCCCAGGCGATCAAGGCCGATCCGGACAACTACATCGCCCAGCCGACCATCCAGCTGTCGACCGCGCCCTGCCTGGTCGACGGACGCATCGAGCCTCGCCACGTTGACCTGCGCCCCTTCATCCTGTCGGGCGAGAAGACCATCGTCACGCCCGGCGCCCTGACCCGGGTGGCGCTGAAGCGCGGCTCGCTGGTGGTCAATTCCAGCCAGGGCGGCGGCTCCAAGGACACCTGGGTGCTGGCCGAGGAGAACGGCCAGACCAATGGCCACGGCAACGGGAGCGCCCGCCCATGATGCTCGCCCGCGTGGCTGACAGCCTCTACTGGCTGGGCCGATACATCGAACGGGCCGAGCACCTTTCGCGCCTCTCCAGCGTCATGTTGAACGCGACCCTGGACCAGACCGACTCCGGCGCCCACGCGGTGCGGATCGCCATGGCCGCGGTGGGCGATCCCGCCGACGGTGTGGACGTCGGCTCCTTCGAGGCCGCCGAGGCCCTGGTGCTGGATCGCAGCGACACCAATTCGGTCGTTTCGTCCCTGGCCCGGGCTCGCGAGAACGCCCGCCAGGTCCGCGACCAGATCACCACCGAGACCTGGGAGCGGCTGAACCTGCTCTATCTGAAGGTCACGGACGACAAGGCCGGCAAGGAATTCTCGGACGGCTCGGCCAACTTCCTGCACGACGTCATCGCCGACCTGCACCTGTTCAAGGGCGCGGCCGACACAACCATGAGCCATGGCGAGAGCTGGCGGTTCATGATGCTGGGAATCTATATGGAGCGCGCTCAGCTGGTCTCGCGACTGCTGGAAGTGTGCTTCGCGGAGAGCCCCGTGCACGGCCACGTCGACGACCACGTGGCCCTGGTCAGCGTGCTGCGCATGGCCTGCGCGCTGGAGCCCTATCTGCGGGTCTACACCGCCGAGATCGAGCCGCGGCACATCCTGGAATTCCTGGTCTTCGACGAGGACTTCCCGCGCTCGATACGCTTCGCCACAGCCCAGATCGAACAGCACCTGTCGGCCATGGCCCGCAACGCCTTCACTGGCGAGCGCCCGGGTCCCGAGCGCCTCGCGGGCCGCCTCAAGGCCCGCCTGCAGTTCGCCGATGTCGACGAGCTGGAAGCCGTCGGGGCCGGACCGCTGCTGACCACCGTCGTCAACGAATGCGCGCGCATCCACGAAGCGATCTACGAGACCTTCGTGGCCTATCCGCTCGAAACGCGCCTTCCGGCCTAGGATCCAAGATCGTGCTGCTCGAAATCCGCCACGTCACCCAGTACCACTACGAGAAGCCCGTGCGGGAGAGCCTGATGGAGCTGTGGATGCAGCCTCAGAAGACGGCCCGCCAGCGCCTGGTCAGCTTCGAGTTGGACCTGGAGCCGGCCGCCCAGGTGTTCTCCTACGCCGACAGCTTCGGCAACGCCGTCTACCACTTCGACGTGCCCCAGCCGCACGACAAGCTGACCATCGTCGCCCGCTCGGCCGTCGAGACAGAGCCGACCGGCGAGCGTCCAGACCACTTGGATATGGGCGAATGGGACCGCATGCGCAGCGAGTTCGTGCGGGGCGAATGCTTCGACTTCCTGCGCCCCCATGGCTTTGTCCGGACCACCGACGCCCTGCGGACCTTCATCTACGAGCACGACCTGGACACCCTAAGGCGCAAGGACCCGCTGACAGCGGTCCGCACGCTGTCCGAAACCATCTACAGGGCGTTCGAATACCAACCCGGCGTCACCGACGCCGACAGCCCGATCGACCTGGCCCTGAGCGCCGGGCGCGGGGTCTGTCAGGACTTCGCGCACATCATGCTGGCCATCTGCCGCGAGTGGGGCATCCCGGCCCGCTACGTCTCCGGCTACCTGTTCACCGATCGCGACGCCGGCGACCGCTCCGACCCGGACGCCACCCACGCCTGGGTCGAGGTGTTCCTGCCCAGCCTTCGCTGGGTCGGCCTGGACCCGACCAACAACATGATGACCAGTGAGCGCCACGTCGGCGTGGCGGTCGGCCGCGACTATGCGGACGTCACCCCGTCGCGCGGGGTCTACAAGGGCGATGCCGAAAGCCAATTGGCCGTGGGGGTCACCGTCCGCCGCGCCCGGGCCGCCCTGGCCGAGCCGGAATTCCTGCGCATGGCCCGCCCAAGCTTCGCCGGCGGCCGTCGCCGTCCCGACGCGGCCTTGAAGCAGGAACTGCACCAGCAGCAGCAGCAACAACAGCAGCAGTGATCTACTGAAGGGTCGACCCTACTGAAGGATCGACCCTACTGAAGGATTTCTGGCGGCAGGTTGGCCGCGAACCGGCGGGCGATGTCCAACGCCCCTGCCGCGCCGCCCGCGCGAGGCCCCATGCGCTCGGTCTGCAGGAACTGTACGCCCACCTCTGCGCCCGAACGCCACACGACATGCGCCAGGTGCACCCGGCGCCCGCCGGCGTCGACGAAAATGAACTTGTCCGGCGGCGAGGTGATGCCGGCCGTCGACAGTCGCGCGCCCTTCTCGGCTACGTCCAGCAGCGAGCATTTCCACGAGCGCGGATCGTCGACGATGTAGATCTTGCGCGCCGCCGGCATCCGAGGATGCGCGCGACGTTCAGCGCCCGAGGGCTCGACCATGACCATGCGACCTTAGAACTCCCGTCGAGTCGTCGACGACCTTAGCGCAGACGACGACGCTACGCGCCAACGCTGAACGTCGTTCATCCGATCTCGGTCTAACGGGTAGAACCTTAGGCAGCGTAAACGTGGGCCTTGCGAGCGACGATCTTCACCGTGCCCTGAAAACGGGGGGCTTCGGCGCGCGAGGCGCTGATCTCGATCGGACGACCGTCGGCGGCGGTGGCGCTGACCGTGGTCAGAGCCCCCTGCACGTGGGCGCGATCGACCCGCACCTCGAAGCCAGCGTCGTCCAGCACGAAGTCGTGCGGCCGGACATAGGCGGTGGCTGAACCCTCGCGAACGCCGCCGGCCGGCAGGCGCAGCGCGCCGGCGCTGAATTGGCCGCCGCCGACCTGCCCCTCGAAGCAGTTGGCCTCGCCAACGAAGCCGCAGACGAAGGCGGTCTCGGGCTGATCATGGACCTGATCGGGCGTGCCGATCTGCTCGATCGAGCCCTTGTTCAGGATGGCCACGCGGTCGGCCAGCTCCAGGGCCTCCTCCTGATCATGGGTGACGAAGATGGTGGTGACGCCCGTGGCGTCGTGCACGCGGCGCAACTCCTTGCGCAGCGACTTGCGGACCGTGGCGTCCAAGGCGCCGAACGGCTCGTCCAGCAAGAGCACGCTGGGCTGCACGGCCAGCGCCCGTGACAGGGCCACGCGCTGGCGCTGGCCGCCCGAAAGCTGCGAGGGGTAGCGCTTGCCCAGGCCGTCCAGCTCGACCAGCTTTAGCAGGTCCTCGACCCGCTGGGCGATCTCGGCCTTGGACGGCTTGTCCTTGCCCTTCCGCACGTCCAGGCCGAACGCGATGTTCTTGGCCACGGTCATGTGCTTGAACAGCGCGTACTGCTGGAAGACGAAACCCACGCGACGATCGGCGGCCGAGGCGAAGGTCACGTCCTCGCCATCGAACAGCACCTGGCCTGCGTCGGGGAATTCCAGGCCGGCGATCGTGCGCAGCAGCGTGGTCTTGCCCGAGCCCGAAGGCCCCAGCAGCGCCAGCAGTTCGCCGTCGGCGATCTCGAGATCGACCCTGCTCAGGGCCGGATAGCGTTCGAACTTCTTGTCGACGGAGCGGATGGAGATGGTCATGTGACTGCTAGGTCCGTTCAGTGTCCGCCGCGGCCGCGCCCAAACCCGCTATTGCCGGGTTGGACGACTTCCAGCGCCGTCTTCAGCACCAGGGTCACCACGGCCAGAAGGCAAAGCAAGGCCGCGACGGCGAAGGCGCCGACGAAGTCGTACTCGTTGTAGAGGATCTCGACGTGCAGCGGCATGGTGTTGGTCAGGCCGCGGATATGGCCGCTGACCACCGACACCGCGCCGAACTCGCCCATGGCGCGGGCGTTGCACAGCAGCACGCCGTACATCAGCCCCCAGCGGACGTTCGGCGCGGTCACCCGCCAGAAGGTTGTCAATCCGCTCGCCCCCATGGACACGGCGGCTTCCTCCTCCGCCGTCCCCTGCTCCTGCATCAACGGGATCAGTTCCCGGGCCACGAACGGGAAGGTCACGAAGACGGTGGCCAGCACGATGCCGGGCACGGCGAAAATGATCTTGATGTCGTTGTCGACCAGATAGTCGCCGAACCATCCCTGCAGGCCGAAGATCAGCACGTAGATCAAGCCCGCCACCACCGGCGACACAGAGAACGGCAGATCGATCAGCGTGATCAGCAGCGCCTTGCCCTTGAAGTCGTGCTTGGCGATCGCCCAGCTCGCGCACAGACCGAAGGCCGCATTGAACGGCACCGCGATCGCCGCCGTGATCAGGGTCAGCTTCACGGCCGCCAGGGCGTCGGCGTTGTTGATCGCCAGCAGCGCCGCGTCGAGACCCTTACGCAGGGCCTCGGCGAACACGGCGGCCAGCGGCAGGATCAGGACCAGCGCCAGGAAGGCCATGACCGTCCCGATCACCAGGACCTTGGCCCAGAGCGGATCGTCGGTGGCTCGGCGACGCCCTTCCAGAGAGTTTTTGGCGGCGGCCATCAGTCGAACCTCCGCGCCCAGGCCTGGATGGCGTTGATGATCAGCAGCATCGTGAACGAGACCGTCAGCATCACCACCGCGATGGTGGCGGCGCGCGCATATTCGAACTGCTCCAGCTGGATGATGATCAGCAGCGGCGCGATCTCGGACTTGTAGGGCATGTTGCCGGCGATGAAGATCACCGAGCCGTACTCGCCGACCCCGCGCGCGAAGGCCATGGCGAAGCCGGTCAGCCAGGCAGGGGCCAGGGCCGGAAGGACGATGCGCAGGATGGTGTCGATCCGGTTCGCGCCCAGACTGGCGGCAGCCTCCTCGACGTCCTCGGCGGCGTCCCGCAACACCGGCTCGATGGTGCGGACCACGAACGGCAGGCCGATGAAGATCAAGGCGATGGTCACCCCCACCGGGTTGTAGGCGGCCTTGATACCCAGCGGCGTCAGGAACTGCCCGACCCAGCCGTTGGGCGAATAGAGCGTCGCCAGGGCGATGCCCGCCACGGCGGTCGGCAGAGCGAACGGCAGGTCGACCAGGGCGTTGACCAGGGTCTTGCCGGGGAAGTCGTAGCGCACCAGCGCCCAGGCGGTCAGCACACCGAACACGCCGTTGATCACGGCCGCCACGAACGCCGCGCCGAAGCTCAGGCGGTAGGCTGCCAACGATCGCTGTGACGTCGCCACGGCCCAGAACTCGGCCGGCGACTGCTGCGCGGCCTTCAGGACCACGGCGCTCAGGGGGATCAGGACGATCAGCGACAGCACGGTCAGCGTCACGCCCATGGTCAGGCCGAAGCCCGGGATGGCGGACCGCCGCCGGAACAAAGGCCGCTTGCTCGGCGGCGCGGGCGGCCGGCGGGCGGCGGTCTCGGCGGTCATCGTCTGATCGTCGTCCAGGGTCCGGGCTCGCCACATGGCTCTAGGCAAAGGCTGAACGCGCGGAGCCCCATCGGGGTCCAGCGACGTCGTTGAAACTGAGCCGCTTAAATCTCTACCTCGACAATGGGGCAAACGAGAAACCCCAACTTAAGACGCAGAAAAACTGCCAGCTACGCTATGCCCAGCAATCGGCGAGCCAGTGACTCGGCCCGCGCCAAAGCTTGAGCGACATAGTCGCGAACGGCCTCACGGGCTCCAACCCCTGTTGGTCGAAGCCGCCATTGACCAGCGGCAAACCCGAAAAGCAGATGTTGACCGGCTGATCGTTGGCGTGCTCGCCGCGCACCAGGATGCGGGCGGAAGGGCGCATCTCGCAGAAGCGGCCGATCTCACCAACCTTTCCCGCCTCGCCGGCAGGCACCAGCATCAGGTTGTTGACGCACGGCAGCGATCCAGCGCCGATGTCCACATAGGCCCCCGGCGTACAGTAGAACCGGATGTCGTAGTGGCCCAGGAACGTCAGCACCCTGTTCCAAGGCGTTGCATCGGAGGGAAGATTCACGGTGATGGGCGCCGACCAGTTCATTGGAACTGGCTATCAGAACACCCGAGCTCCGCAAACGATCACGCGACGCCCGGTGTCGCAAAGACGCTCCGAAATCCTTGAAGATCAGAAGATTAGATTGGTAGGCCGGGTGGGGTTCGAACCCACGACCATTCGATTAAAAGTCGCTATCAAGCCCTTGTTTCTGCTCAGGCCGCGCGGACATTTCCCGTTCTGTTCGTGCCCTGATTTTCCTGGCCCTTTCGGGGCAGTCTGACGGATGTGCTGGCCGGTGACCCCGATAAGCGAATCCGGTCCCCCCCCCTATAACGCCTCAAGCTGCTCGATCGTGACGACGCCCTGCGCCATCAGTTTAAGCAGCAGCGCCGGCGCCGTGGGGATCTCGTCGCCCTTGCCCCAATTGGTCGTGGTGTCCTTGCTGACCTTCAGCAGACGGCCAAACCGCGCCTGGGAGATTCCAAGCGCGGCCAGCGTTTCGCGGTATTCGGCGGGGCTCATTGAGCCGCCGCCTTAGCCGCCAGGTGTGCGATCGCGTAGTCGGCCGCCGGGAAAACCTGGTTGGCGGCGTAGGCTTCGCTGAAGCCCTTGTCCAAGAGAGCGTCGATGCTCAGTTTCGTCAGCATAGCGATCTTCATGGCGGCGGCTCCGTGTTGATGAAACTGTTATCCTAAATTTTCGGATGATCGTCAACAGGAATATCCTAATATTTCGGATGTTTTTTGGGGTGGAGGGCCCGAGGCGAATCCGGTTCGCCCCCTTGCGCTCCAATGAAGCCAGTCACCACATGGCCGCCATGCGCGACGATCATCCCGGCGTACCGCTGGGCCACTATCGCAAGGACCAGGCCGACGTCGAACTGAGCTGTTCGGGATGCGCCTATCGGCAAGTCATCCCGCTCGAATCGGTCATCACGCGCCTGAACGCGCGGGGTCTGGACGGCGAGACCATCGGCATACGCGCCGTGGCCCGTCACACGCGGATTTGCTGCCCGCGATGCGGCGCCCGACGCTGGAGCACGCGCCCAGAGTACCCCCGCCGTCCCGGCAGCGACGGATTGCCGCCATAGCGACGAATTAAAAAGGCCCCGCCAGCGCGAGCCGGCAGGGCCTTTGGTTGTGTGCTCAAGCCGAATAACTTGCAGAAAGTGCAAGAAACTGGCGAGCGGCCGGGTGTCAGGCCAGGCCGTTACGAGCCGGGCGGCGGGAGCTTGGCGCGAAGGGCGGCGAGCGCGGCGTCGGTCCGCTCGCGCGCTTGGGTCAAGGCAGGGCTGGGCGTCGCCGGCAAGGCCTGGGTGTCGAGCGTCGCGGCGTAGACCTGCAGGCCGGTGAACGCCGCCGAGATCGCGAACCGCGCCGACATCGAAGCGCTGGGCGGCGCCGCGTCGGAGACCAGATTGAAGGCCTCGCCGACCAGGCCCGAGACGCCGCCGCGGCGGGCGTCGACCGTCTGTCGCGCCTTGTCCAGGATCTGGCTAACCTGGTCGACCTGTCGCGCCAGCTTGACGCGGTCCACCTCGGCCTTGGGATCGGCCACCACGACGGCGAACGAGTTGGCCAGGGTGGCGACCACGGCCTCGACGCCGATGGCGGCCTGGTCGACCTTGGGCGAGGCGATGGCCTCACCGATCGCCGCCTTATCGACCGTGGCGCAGGCAGCCAGGCCTAGGCCAGACGCCAGCACGATCGCCGCGAGGGCGGCGACCTTCAGAAGGGCTTCCATAGTGAGCCTCATGTCAGGATGGCCCGGAGCCGCCGGGCGTCGGTTCAGATGACGCCCAGCGACCGCGCGCGGGCGACCAGGTCGGTCAGGGCCTTGGGCGCGGTCGCCACGAAGATCCCCTCGCCGAGGTCATGAAATTGGACGTCAGCCATGGCGGTCCGATCAGCATAGGCCAGGGCCTCGATATCGCGCTGCAGGGCGCGGAAGCGCTCGCCATGGCGGCTGAACAGGGCGTCGCGAGCGCGGGCCACGGTGTCGAGCGCGTCATAGATCGGGTCGGTTTTGAACGTCAGCATCATGGTGACGGCGGCCATGTTCAGCCCACCCACACGTTGCCGGGCTTCAGCCCCTTGGCCTTCTTGGCCACCACGGCGGCGCAGGCCTCGGCGCGGGTGACCGTGCCGTCCTTGTTGAAGTCCAGGCCCTTATTCTGCTGATAGAGCTTGGGCCGTTTGGGGTCGGCCCGATCGAACAGCACATAGCTGTCGGCGCGGCCGATCATGCCCGGCCACAGGATCGCGCCATAGATGTCGCCGAGGTTCTTCAGGCGACCGACCCAGGCCTTGAAGTAGCGCGTCACATAGTCGAGCTGCGCTTCCGGCGCCATGCTGGCCAGACCCGCCGTGGTCACGCCCAGCGTCGCCGCGGTCGACGGCATGAACTGGATAAGCCCCACGGCGCCCGAGCCCGCCGCGTTGCGGATGTCGGCGCGGAACGTCTCGCCGGTCTCGAACGCCATGCAGGCCATGAAGTCGGACGGGTCGGCGTTGTGCTGGGCAGCCAGGCGAATGACCCGCGCGCGGAAGTCGGCGCTCACCCGCGCGCCCCAGGCCAGGGTGATCATCGCTCGCCCCTCCCCGCCCGCGCCGGCCGATGCCGCAAGACCCAGGCCAGCACCGCGAATCCGCCCAGGGCGAACATGGCGACCAGGCCGACGGTCACCGGCTTGATCACCGCCCAGGGCGAGACCATCGCCACCATCCCTGCGATCAGCCAGAAAATCGCGGCGACATGCATAACCTGGCGCAGCCACATCGGCGCATCGCGCCAGCCTCGCGCGTCGGCGCCCAGCAGGAAGGCCGACATCAGGAAGGTTCCGGCCGCGACCATGGCCAGCACCACGCTCAACACCTGCAGAAACCCGGTCATCGCGTCGCCTCCGGAACCCTCGCCTTCAGCCAGCCCAGCAGGCGCGCGCGCGCCTCGGGATTGGCGATCAGCAGGACCGTCAGGCTGGCCAGCAGAGCCACGGCGGTCAGGTGGTCGACCTTGAACCCTAGCTTGAAGGGCAGCAGACCCAGCGCGCCATTGACGAAATCGGCCGCCCAGGGCGCGCAGATAGGCGCGGCCGAGGTCACGGCGGCGACGGTCAACACCGCCTCCAGCGCCACCCGGATGACCTTGCGCCGTCCGGGCGGCGGCTCGCCGAAGATGAAGGCCACCATCTTGAACCCTGCCCAGAGGCCGGACACGATGAGGGCCACGGCCGCAGCGTGCAGCCGGTGCTTGTCGTCCATGGGACGGGTCTCCGATGTCAGGAAAGGTCGTTAGGCGGGGCGCGTAAGCGCACCCCTACATGGCCAGCGCTAGACGGCGGCGGTCTCGATGGTGTCAGGATCCACGCCGATCAGCTTGGCGACCCGATCCCGCTCGCGATTGAGCGCACCAATCCACGCCATCCCCTCGCGCTTGGTCGTGCCTTCGCTGATTGCCCGCGTCATCGCGGCGCGATCACCCTGCACTTCGGCGATCAGGACGAAGGCCCGCTTGCCGGCGGCCTCGACCATCCTGCGTGCGGCCTCGGCCTCTTGTTCGAGGTTGGTCATGGAGATCTCCGATGTCGGAAGGTGTGTCGAAGGGCGGGCGCAAGCCGGAGTAAACGGCCCAATCCTTTGGTAGGGCAGCGTATTGGGCCGTTTAGCCGTCAGAACTCGACAAAGCGGGCGTGATAGGCGGCGCGCATTGCGGCGTCGAGAGTGTCGCCGCTGAAGCGCCGCTCCTTCCAATCCGTCCAGGATCCGCAGCACTCGACCGCGTTGTTAGGAGGTCCATCACCGTTGTCGGCCAACAGCGTGAGGCTATCGCCCTCTTCGCTCCTGAGGCCGTGCAGCATGTGAATGAAGGTCGGCGTGTAGAGCCGATCGAGGGTCGCACGCTCGTCATCGGTCAGGCTGATCGTCATCGTCTTCACCATGCCGCTGATCTCCTTTATGGCCCCACTTATACCTCACAACCCCAGGCGCCGTCTATTTACGCCTCGGCGCTATGGTGAAGCCCTCGACCAGGGGGACACCATGGGCCGCCCAGTCCTCAACTACATCCGCACGCACATCAGCATCGACGCCAAGGCGCTGGCCCGCCTGGACAAGATCGTGGGCGAGAAGGGCCGCGCCGCCTTCATCCGCATGGCCCTGGACCAGGCCCTCGACACCGCCGAGGCGGCCCAGAAAATGACGGCGAAGGGCGGGCGCAAGCCGGAGTAAACGGCCCAATCCTTTTATGTAGGGGTGTGGGGGTCTAGCCGACGCCCGCCACTAGCGCAGAAATTGCCAGATCAGTCTGAGTTTGCTTGGTGCCTTCTCTGCTCAGATTGTGGATCGTCTGGCGGGTTGTTCCCAACTTCTCGGCCAACGCAGTTTTCCAGCCGTGGCCCGTGGGTATGACGCCGTTGGCTTGAAGCCGTTCAACCGCCTTCGCAAACTGCTCTCGCGTCATGACTGGAGCGCCGCGATTTTGGTCCTAGCAATGCCTACGTCGCTAGCGGCAATAATCGTCTGTCCAGACTGCGCCGGGTTGATCGAGAACGTCATGTGTGAGCCGTCAGAGCTGATCGCGACATCAGAGTTGCCCGCGCCCGTTGTTGCCCCAACGCAACCTGTCCCGACGATTGGCGCACCGCCCGCCTTGGTTAGGCGCTCGATAGTGATGATGCCCGGATCATTGTAGGACACCGCCTCCGCGAATAGCGCCGTTTCCATCGTGAGCATGGAAGCGCCCGCACCGGCCCAGTACGACCCAAGGACGACGATCAAGGCCTGCGGGTGGGCCACGCGCGCCCTCTCGATAGCCGCTCTGAAATTCGCCGTAACCCCGGCCGAGTTCCCAACCCAAGGATCATTCTGCGAAATGCAGAGGAAAATAAGATCCCAGGTCTCGTCAGCGAGGGAATAGTCCATGCTCTGAAGGATGTTATTGCGGTTGTCGGAACCCCCGCGCTTCAGAAAGCCAGTTCCCCCAACAGCGGCGTTCTCATAGTCGGCCCCAAGCATGCTGGAAAGTTGGCCGCCAAGGGCCATGGGAGCCCAGAAATAGTTTTCACCGGCCGTATTGGTCCCGTGCGACTGGCCTTCAACTTGGCTGTCACCGTAGAAGATCGCTTTCAGCGCCCGCGAAGGCGCTGCGGCGATCGTATAACCCGTCTCTACCGCGACATTGAGAAGAGGCCCGTTGCCGTACTGCAGTTCGAGTTCGATGGTCCGCATCGTGGCCGAGGCGAAGGTAACCGTCGTGTAGCCGCCAACACCACCCGCAGTGCCGACGTTCGGCAAAAAGCCTGCTCGTGAGACGTACTGCCCATCGACAATAAGCCAGTAGCGCACATCAGCAGGATAGGCCGGGATCTGGAACTCCACCTTCGATGACGCAGTGCGGATGGCGATGCGGTGCGGCGAAATCTGCTCGCCGACATTAGGCAGATTTGGCGTGTAAGATGTTGAGCCCAGGGCGATCAGATCGCCCGACGACGGAAACAGGTTCGCGCCCGCCATATAGAGGCGATTTTGACCAGCACCAGAATTTCGGATGTAGGGCCGACCGGGCGAGCGGCGGATCTGGGTGGGGTTCAGGCCATAGTTGGCCGAGACCGTCAGCGCCGCATCGTGGGTCGTCGAGAATGTCAGCGTGGGCGGCGAGGCCATGTCCGCCAACTCGATGGGGTTGTTGCCGTTCGCTGCGGTGGCGGACGCTTTGACCCGAGCGATGGTTGCCAAAAGCGCAGGGTTTACCCCCCCACCCTTGGAAGGGGCGGCAAGGCCCAGGCCGAAGCCGAAATTCAAGCCGGCCATGGTCTATGCCGTCCGCACGGCGATTTCTTCGCCGGGGCCCATCACCGCCCAGCTGTAGACGCCAGCCACTGGGAGGAAGTGGCCCAGGTTCGGGCCGGCCTCCGGATTGGCGCCCATCGCGGCATAGTGCGCGGCGTCCACGGCGATTTCCCAGAACAGGCCTTGCCAGTCGGTGTCCGGCGCCTTGACGGTCGATTCCGTCGACGTTGCGTCGGTCGTCATGGTCTGGGGCGTCCAGGCCGGGATCGAGTCCGGCACCGGCATGGTCGAGCCGGTGTAGGCGCGGCCCTGGACAGTCACCAGGGCGACGTGAGCGGTGGCCATGGCGGCGACCCTCCTTTGGCGTTTCAGAATGTGGGGGAGCTTGGCGAACTGGATTTGCCAACGCGGGCGCTACGGCAGCGAGGCCGCGAAGTTCAGGAGCCCGTCGCGCTGCTGGGCGGTCATGGGCGGAATAAGCAGAGCCATGACGTTGATGGTCGTGGCGCCCTCGCGGACGAGGTTGGGGGCCTTCTCGAACTCGATACGGGCCAGGGTGCGTTGCGGCTCGGGAAGCCGGTCGATGGCCGCGAAGGTCTCGGTGAGCAGGTTGCTTGCGCCCCACTCGGTCAGCACCATGGCCTTCTGAACCTTGTGCATGGCGACCTCGGCCGGCGCTGGAGGTGTTTCCGGCAGGCCCGCTAGGAACTCCGCCTCTTCATCCGGCGTCAACTCGATCAGCTCGCCATCGCGAAGATCAATGATCGGCATACCCGCTCCTATTTGCCGAGGCCGATGACGGTCCCGCTCGTGAATGGGTTCGCGCCGGCCAGGCTGAAGCGCACGCCATCGACGCCGCCGTTGTTGCGCGTAATCAGCTTTGTATCGGTCGAGCCATAGAAGAATCGATCAGATGGGCTTGACCCCATCATCCTGGTAACGACCGTCTGGATATCGAGGCCCCGACCTTCGATGATCACACAGCCAGACCGGCCCAGGTTCGTGGCGTGAATGGGCGCGGCGGCCGTCGACCAGGTCGCCCCGCTACGCCGCACCTCGATCGACAGGCCCGCGTTTGGGTTCACGACGCCGTCAAACACGAACATCAGGCTCGTGTAGTTTAGGATATCGGCCTGGGTGAACGTGACGAGGGTAGGCGAACCGCTGATCACAGATGTCCCGAAGGTCGTCCATAACGCGGTTGGACCCTGAATGCCTTGCGGTCCAACGTTCCCACTGGGCGTGAAGGTCAACAGGACCAGATCGCCATCGACAAACGGACTGGCCGACGAGCCCACGCCGCTCGACACGGCGATGCTTTTGTATCCCGTCGGCGAAGACACTGCACCGCCCGCGAAGAACAGCCACTTGGTGGCGTCGCCGACCTTAACGATGCGGGCATAGCCCTTCACCGGATTGGTGCTGTCGTCCATCTGGTCGATGACCGAGGCCTGGTTGATGCCGACGCCGTCAATCGGGTCCGCCAGGATCGCCGTCGCCGAGGTCTGGGTCGCATGGTCGACGCCCAGCCCGCCCGCGCCAGGATCGCCGCTGGTCGACGCTTTCCAGACATAGGGGATCGAGAACGCGCCGGGGTTCATCGCCGCGGCGACCGACAGTGGAACATCGGCGCCGAAGGCGTTGAGCTGCGCCTGGAAGACCTGCAGGGCGTTCAGAAACGCCTGCGTATCGGCGTCCAGCGTCGTCGGCCGATCCGGCCCAGGAGCCGGCGGCAGCGGATCAATGGTGATCATGGATCAGTATTCCTCGGCGGAGAGGGAGAGATATCCGTCGTCTGGGTGCGTGAGATCGAGATCCGATCCGGTGATGAGACCCAGGATCAGCGTCGGCTCGAAGTACGGGTGGCCGTCGTCGTCGAGACCCGAGATCAGAACGATGCGGCCATTGGCGTCATCCAGGAACCGCATGATGACGCCGGTGTCGTTCTTGCTGAATATGATGGTCTGGTCTGACGAGGGGACGTTGCGGCGCTTGACCGGCGGCTGGGGCGTACCGTCGGCGTTGCGGTCGAACTTGGTGTAGTTGCGGTTCTTGCGCTTGGCGCCGTACTGGGTCCGGCCCAGATAGACCGGATCGCCCCACATGACCTCGCCAATCCCGGCCTGGCCGGAGTCCTTGGTCAGGGTCACCTCGAACGTTGTGTCGTTGTAGAGCAGGACATCCGAGATCAGCACCGATTGCTGGCTGTCGAACCGTTTGTAGAAGTAGTCGGTGAAGGACTGAATTGCCCGTGTCATCAGTTGCCTGGACCACGACTTGATCGTGACGCCTGCGCGTTTCTGAACGACGTCGATCTGCACGGCGTCCAGGCTGCCAAAGAACAGCGAGCGGATCGTCCGCCCCGGCCCGATCGTGAAGGTCATGGGCGAGGCGCCCCAGGTGATGCTAGGGCGATAGAGGTCCAGCATCGCCCAGCGGTTGGTTGGGCCCACGTCCATCCACTTCGATCCGTCGTCGGTCGAGGGGGGATTTCCGGAGTTGGACGGGACTAGGCTTTGAAAGGCGCGGTGTACCGATCCGGTCGCGGTATGGGTCCCGCTGCCGGCGCTGGTCGTGCCGACGGGCTGGCCGTCCAGCGTCTCTGAAAGCTGGAAAGACCCGGCCGCCCGGTTGACGATGTAGTAGATCCGCCCCTCCGACAGGCTGGCCGGCAAGGCGCCAGACGTCGACAGCACCACGGGCGTGCCGTTGGGCAGGTTGTGCGAGGCCCAGCTGACGACGGCGGGGTCGGCGTTACTGATTGTCACCGTTGAACTGGGTGCGCCAACGATACACTTCTCGCCAAGGCTGAACGTCGCACCCGAGGTCCACGCCACCTCTCCAGGGCTCGGCTCTGCCACCGAGTGAGCCGCCAGCATGGTCTCATCGACCGTATAGGGAAGAGTGCCGGTCGCCATCCCTTAGGACTCCTGCGCTACCGTGAGCGTCCCGTTCCTCAGGAAGCCGTGGGTTTCTTCGGTATTGCTCGCCGTGGCGCCGGTGTTCCCCTTGATGGCGTCCAGCGTGGCGCGCATGTTGCGCAGCTCGGCGGTCATGTCTGCGATAGCGGTCCACCCTCCGCCGAAGCCGGCGGGCAAGATCCCAAGCGTTTCGCCCCTGCCAACCCGCGCGACCGGGTTGTTGTTCAAGCTCAGCAGGTTCTGGTCGACGCCAGGGTTGCCGCCCAGGGTGATCGCGCCGCCGGTCGCGAAGCCCGGCAGGCTCGAGAACATCGACCCAAAGAACGCCGCCGATTGCGAGGCTTGGCTGGCGCGCTGGCGCGCGATGTCCTGCGCCCGCGCCACCTCCAGGCGATAAGCCGACTGGTTGGGCGCGGCGTCGCGAGCGGCGTTGACGAACGCGTTGACGGCGGCCGCGGTATCGTCCGGGCTTGCGGCCTGCAGACGCGCCCAAGCCGCGTCACGCGCGGCCTGGTTGTTCAGCCCCGAGGTGTCGCCGATGCCCAGGCTGTCGGCCAGGTCGTTCAAGGTCTGCGACAGGTTGGTGAACTTGCCAACAATCCCGCCCAGAGCATCAAGCGTCCCACGAATGGCGTCGGCCTGCACCTTCATGGCGTCGGTCGTCTGGCCGGTCAGGAAGGCGGCGAGGCGCTGCTGTTCGTTCCAGGCTTCGGACGCAGCCTGCGTGGCGGCGGCCTGGGCCTGCGTGGCGGCGGCCTGGGCCTGCGTCGCAGCTTCGGCGAGGCTGGCCGCGTCTTCAAGGCCATACAGCTGCTCCAGCAACGGGTCCAGGGTATCGCTCAGGGCCCGCACCGCCGCGCGCTCCTCTTCGCGCTTCTTGGCCAGTTGCTGCTCGGGCGAGAGGGTCAGGGCGTCGATGCGTCCCTGGATGTCGGCGGCCTTGGCCTGGGCGGCGCCCAGGTCCTGATAGGCATAGATCTCGCGCTGTCGGGCGCGCAGGCTCTCGTCCATCGCCGCCAGCTCGTCCTCGCGCTGCATCGCCAGGGCGCCGGCCGCATTGCCGGTCAGATCCATGTAACGGATTTCCTGCGCGCGGGCGGCCTTGGCCAGGTCGGCGGCCTTGGCCTCGGCGTCGCGGGCATCCAAGGCGTCATAGACTGACTGCTGTCCGGCCAACAGGCTGGCGTCGAGGCGCGCCAGGGCGGCCAGTTCCGCCTGGCGCTCCATATTGACCGCTTCCTGTTCCTTACCCTGAGCCCGCAACAGGGCGATGCTGTTGGCCAGGCGGATATCGGCGATCTGCTGCTGGCGCTGGGCTTCCTCCGCTGCTTTCTGGGCGGCGGCCTGGGCCTTGGCTTGTTTCTTGGCCTTGGAACTGCCGAAGATGCCGCCCAGGCCGCCAAGGATGCCGCCGATCGCGGCCCCGATCGGGCCGCCTAGCGTCTTCCCAGCCATGGCGCCGGAAGCGGCGCCGCTCAGCGCCGCACCACCCGTGCCACCGACCGCGCTGCCGGCAGCCTGGGCGACGCTGGCCACGGCGTTGAACTTTTCCTGCGCCGTCTTGGCGGTCTTGAATGCCTGTTCGACATTGGCCAGCACATTGACCAGCCCGGCCATGGCCGAGGTCCAGTCGTTGTCGTTGATCGACCGCGCGATATCGTCGACGTCGTAGGACAGCCCCCGCGCGAAGCCAGCGGCCTTGTCCAGATCCATCGCCATCGACTCTAGGGTCGTGGTGAAGTGCGGGCCGAGGCCGACCATGTCATACAGCGTCTTCAGCGTTTCGGAGAGCTGGTCATTGACCTGCTTTTCCTTGTCGGCGGCTTCCTCGCTGACCTGGTTTTGCGCGCGGCGCTGCTTTTCGACAGCGCGAATCTGGTTCGCCAGGGCCTCGGTAGGCGCGGCGGCGGCTTCCATCTCGGCGCGACGGCGCTTCAGCATTTCGGTCGACATGCCCATCGTGCCGACCTCTTCCATGAGGCCCGCCAGATAGTCCGCCGACCTCTGCTCGGCGTCGTGCAGGGCGTCGGCTTCCGCTTTCAGGACGGCGGCGCGGGCGCGCTCGGCGGCAGCGGCGGCGCGGGCCGCTTCGCCGGCTGCCTTGCGGGCGGCAGCGACGCGGTCGTTTTGCTCCCGAATGTCCTTTAGTTCGTTCGGCTTTTCCTTCGGCGCGTCCAGCACCGACGACAGGTTACCCGCCGCCAGCGTTTGCCCCGGCAGGACACGATCATATTTCGGGTTCAGCCAGTCACTCAGGCTGGATGCTTGCCGCACCGCCTGTTGTTGCTGCATCCGGCCGAACAGCCGATTACGGTCATTGCCGACATTGTTGCCTGCGAAGTCGTGCGTCGACAGCCTGTCATAGGCGGCGGCCACATCGTTCAGCTTGCCCGCGAAATCACCCGCCCACTTCGCGGCATCGACCATCATCTCGGTCATCTGCATCAACGCCGGAACAGCCTCCAGCATCGCCGACTTGAACTGGACACCAAGAACCGCGTTCAGCGCTTCGTATTTGTCGTTGGCGTCGCCGGCCTTCTCGATAAGCTCGGCGTCCATGACGTAGCCGATGTCATGCGCGGCCTGGCGCATATCGTCGATCGCCGCGGTCCCCTCGCGCAGCGCTGGCAGCAGCGGGGTCAGGCCCAGCTTGTCGGCGACGGCGGCCTGTTCGGCGGCCGATCCCAGACCGCCGATCTTGGCGATGACCGCGTCGAGCGCGTCTTGCGTGGTGGCGAAGCTTTTCGGGTCCAGGCCCAGCGCCTCGAACGGCTTGACCGCCTTGGCCGACAGACCCGACGTCGCCAGGCCGAAGTTCTTCGTAAAGGCCTCGATCGCGTCGTCGGCGTCCTGGAAATCCCCGCCCAGGCCATGCGCGGCGAAGCGCATTTCCTGCAGGTAGTCGGTCGTCACCTTCAGCTTGTTGGCGGTGTCGGCGATGTCGTCGCCGAACGCCATGGCGTCGCGGGCGCCGTTGAACGCCACGGCGATGGCCGCCGCCGCCGCGACGCCGCCGATGCCCAGACCCGACAGGATGCCGCCCAGGGCCCCGGCGTTGCCGGCCAGCCCCTTGAGCGCGCCGTCGACTTCGTCCAGCCCCGCCTTGAGGCCCTTGCTGAAGTTGGTCTTGCCAAAGTCGTTCAGCTTGCCCTTGGCCTTGTCGACCCCGGCGTCGAAACGGCCGGTGTCGATGCCCAGGACGGCGTACAGATTGCCGATCGCCTCCGCGGCCATGGTCAGCCTCCCTGTCAGGGTTCGGGGTTTCATGAAAGGCAGCGAACGCGGTCAGCGGCTTTGAGCCGCCGCCGGTCTGCTGGCCAGCACCCACAGATCCATGGACGTTTCGACATCCAGGGTCGTGGCGGGCCGGCCGTTGACGAAGATATCCAGACTGGGGAAGCCCTTGCCCCAATGGGGCGCGGCCGAGTACCAGGCCAGATATCGACGGCCCTTGTCTTCGCGCGCGATGCGCTTCCAGCCGCCTTCCAGCGCCAGGACGAGGGACCTGGGGGTTTGCCGCCAATAGGCGTCCGGCGCCCAGGCCCAGTTCACACCACTCGACTAGGAGTTCGTCCCAGTCCCAGTCTCGTCCAGCGCGGGCCGAGGGTCTCTGGCATCGCCCTCGCCCGGCTTTTTCGGCGCGGGGAACGACGCCTTCAGCGCGGCGGTGACGATCTCGCTGGCGTTGGCGCCCTCGATATCGCGCATCAGCTCGCCGACCTCGGCCAGGGTCATGGCGTCGTGATGCCTGCGCAGGCCGCACCACAGGGCGTCACGAACGAATCCGATTCGCCCTTGCAGCACCTGAACCAGGATCTGGACGACGGGTCGGTCGCGCAGATCCTCCAGGGCGCAGATCGCGTCGATGTCGAAGACGGCCACGAACTTGCGACCGTCCTTGGTTTCGAAGCGGGTCTCCGCGCCCGCCGGGTTGGCGGCCATCCTACGGCACCGTGGTGGCGGTGATCTGGCCCGAGATTTCCAGGCCGATCGTGGCGGTGCGCTCGGCGCCGATGTCGCCGGTCGCGGCGAAGCTGGTGCACCAGGCCTGATAGCTGTAGCGCTTGCCGTTGACCGTCGTCAGGCGCGTGGCGCGGAACTCGCGCGACGAATTCCAGGCCAGGCAGAAGACCTCGGTTTCGTTGCCCGGCAGCTGGTTGACCTCGATCGACTGGTTGCCCGGGTCGATCAGGCCGGCGCTCTTTTGCCGGAAGCCGCCGGGGCTTTCCATGTGCGTGCGGTCGACGACGTCGCCGGTCGGGGCCGGCGGCGGCAGCTTGCGCACCTCGGCGAACTTGAAGAACACGCCGGACCCGGCATAGGTCTCGGCTTCGATGATATCGCCGATGGCGGCTTCACCGTTCTGGGACATGGGCTTGCTCTCCTCTAGAGGCTGAGATGCCAGACCCGCAGGTCAAGGCGCTGGTGGTGGATCTTGGCGGGCTGGGCGCCGTCGGTCGGACCCTCGCCCTGGTCGTCGTCGCCGCCGCCGCCCTCGACCATGATCAGGTTCAGGACGCCGGCGCTCTTATAGGCCGCCAGCAGGCGGCTTACGGCCCGGCGGATCTTCACCGCCGTCTCGGCGGTCGAGCCCCAGCAACTGACCTGCACGGTGCTGACATCCAGGCCGCTCGGCCCATCGTGGGTGACGTTGGGCTTGCTCCAGATCAGATGCAGGCTGATCGCCGGCAGGCCCTTGCGGACGCCCCATGCGGCCGAGGTGCGGGGGACAAGCGCCGTCACGCCGGCATCGCCGACGATCAGCGCGAGAAGCGCTTCCTCCATGGGCTTAAGCTTTCTGGCGCAGGGCCTTGCGGCGCGCCCGCTCGGCGGCGCGGGCTAGTTCGGCGGTCAGCTCAACCTTGATCAGGTTGAACACTTCGCCCTTTGACTCTTCGAAAGCCGGCCGCATGAACGGATGCGGCTTGGCGCCGGGGTGACTGACGACGGTTGGGCGGTAGCGCTGATTACCGCTCGTGAACGACAGGCGGTTCAGTCCGTCGGCCGTCTTCGGCTCGATGACGTGCGCGGCGGCGCCGAATTCCAGCAAGTGCGCGATCTTGGTGGCGCGCGAGCCCTTCTTGCGGGCCGGCCCCACGAAGATCACCGACAGCGCGCCGCCTTTCAGGCTGCGCAGGGCGTCGCGCTTGGCCTTGACCGCGCCGGCCTGGCCGCGCCCTTGGTGCAAAGCCTTGGCATAGGCGTCATTGCCCGCCACCGAAGTGGCGCTGGCTGCGATGCTGTCGCGCAGATTGCCCGCGCCCTTGACGTCGCCGACCGGCGCGAACTGTTTGGCCGCCTGCACCATCGGCTCGGCCGCCTTCAGCAGCGCGCGCCGGGTCACGGCCCTGGCGGTCGCCTTGGTCAGCTCGCCGAGCGCCGCGTCGAGTTGCTTCAGCCCCTCGATCTTGACCGTCGGCCTCATGCCTTGGCCTCGTCGACCCGCGCCGCGGTCAGCTCCAGCCCCTCGCGGCGGCCGAGTTCCTTGGGCTGGCCCGACAACTCATAGGTTTGCCCCTCGAACCGGACCCGCGCGGCGCTGGTCAGGGCCGCCGCGTAGCGCGTCCAACGGATCTGCAGGCGCACCGTGATGGCGATGCCCGCCGCCGCCGCCTTGACCCGCTCAGCGTCACTGACGTTGAGCTTTTCGCACCAGACGGTCTTGCCTTCCGCCCATAGCTTGGTCGGCTCGCCGAACGCGTTCGTCGCGCCCTCGATCGCCGGCATCAGGGTGACGCGGCGATCGAGTTTACCGGCTTGCATGGCTAAGCCTCCGCGTGCGCGGGCTTAGGCCGAACGGCCGATCAGGATGACGTCATAGGTCACTGTCGAGCCGGCCGCGCTATTGGCGATCTTCAGCAGATCGGCCGTGGCGGCGGTGACGGCATAGCCCGCGTCGTTGAACAGCAGCACGCCGGCGCCCGGCGGCAGCTTGATGGTGTCGGTCGCGGCGCCGAACATCGGATAGAAGCCGTTGGCCGCCGCGCCGCCGACGATGAGGTTGTTGGCGTTGGCCGTCGCCGCCTTGATCAGGATCGCGACCACCTTGACGAAGTTGACGGCGCCGCCGAACACGTCGGTCAACGCGCCGTTCAGGTCCAGGCTCTCGTTGGCGTTGCTGGCCAGGGTGCGTTGGTCGCTGAACACCAGGTCGGCCTGGCCGGCGCCCGTGCCGGTGACGAAGTTCAGCAGGGTCTTGGCGACCAGGTTCTGTTGCGGCGAACCGAAGTCGCCGTCGGTGCTGACCGTGCCTTCGATCGAGGCAGTGAGGGCGAGGTTGGTTTTCATGGAAGCGGCTCCAGGGTTTGGCCGCGCGCGGCGGCCGAGGGACAGGGAAAGGGGTTCAGACTTTCGGCACGCGATAGCCGGCCAGCAGGCGCTTGACCGCGACCGGCTCGGGCGTCGCGCCCTCACGGTCGGCGTAGGCCCAGCCCAGCAACAGCTTGACGGCCGAGACGATGCCTTTCGGAACCTTGGTCGCCGCGCCATAGCCGGCGGTGAACACGATGCGGACCGCCCGCGGACCACAGATGGTCGACGGCCAGGCGAATCCGGTTCGCAGGACGATCAGGGCGGCGGGGCCCGCCACGACCTCGTAAGCATCGGTCGACAGGGTCAGCCACGACCCGTCCGCCGCGCGGTATTCCAGCGACTGCACGCTGATCAGCGGCGGCAACGGCAGCCTGATCGCGCGGCGACAGGGGAAGGCGGCCAGGTGCAGGGTCCAGCCCTGTTCGACCAGGGCGCGGCCCAGGCGCCCGTCATAGCCGTCCAGCAGGCCGACGGCGCCGTCGATAAGGCCCTTGATGACCTCATCCTCGACGGCGTCGTCATCCTCGATCTTCAGATAGCCCTTGCCCTGCTCGACCGTCAGCAGCTCGGCCGGGTCGGTCGTGCGGATGAGGTCGAGCACGGCCACGGGTCAGGCCTCGCCTTCGCTGGCGACTTGCGGCGCGACCTCAGGCGAGATCGGCGGCGGCTCCGCAGCCAGTTTAGCCTTGGCGGGGGCCTTGGCCTTGGCGGGGGCCTTGGCTGCAGTCAGCGCCTCACCGTCGAGGCGACCGATTTCGGCGCCGTCGATGTTTGTCAAGACGCCAGCGCTATCGACATAGGCTGCCTTGCCGCGCCGCACGAAGTGCAGCTCGGAAGCTTCGTCTCGATCGACGAGCAGGTCTCCGGCCTTGAAGACCTCAGCCGGAGAGCCGACCGTGTAGTTTTCTAGAAGGTATATCGCCATGGGTGCACGTCCCTGTCTTGGCTGCGAAGCGGGCTACGCCCGCGACGGGTCGGCTGAAGCCGTCTCTTACGAGACGACCTCATCGACCGAAGTCAGGTTGTGGGATTTGCCGTCGCCACGGCGGAAGTTCGTGCCGATCACGACAGCCGACATGTCGGCGCCTGCGGTCGTCAGCGTCACCGACAGGCGCGCGTAGCGGAAGCCGTTGTTGAAATCGAGATCGGCCGCGGTGACGTTGATCATGGCCTGCTTGTTGTCGTCCGTACCGGCCTGGGTCAGGTTGGTGATCGCCAGAGCGGTGACGTCCTTGGCGCCCGCGCCGGCGCTCGAGGTCGCCTGCTGGATTTTCGCCGACAGGACGCCGGTCGCGACGAAATCGCCGGCCGAAACGATCGCCAGGGCCTTTTCGATTTCGGCGGTGTCCCACCAGCCCGTGGTGTAGGTACCGGCCGCATAGGCGTCTGGATCGATCACGCCGACGAGGGCGCTGCACTGCGAGGGGTTCAGGTTGCTGCCCATCGTCGGGCTCCTTTTCTGAAAGTGAGGGTTTCGAGCGGGAGAGCGCGCCGCCCGGTCCCTGAGCCTAGCGCTTGCGCGGGGTTGGGAAGGGACCTGGCGGCGACCTCGACAGCCGAGCGCTAGGCGCGCGCGGCCAGGGCGACGAAGTGGGACTTGGTGTTGGTGCTGTTCGGCATCGCAGCCGGTTCAGCCAACACCGGCTGGCCGCCGATGCGGAACATCCAGCGGAAGGCGCGCAGGTTGTAGTCGAAGTACAGGTGGATGCTGTCGGCGAAGGTGATGCCGTTTTGCTTCCGGAACGCGCGGTAGCCCTTCGGATTGACGAACTGCAGGTCGCCCAGGTCGCCGACGGTGTTGGCGTGCTCGGTGAAGGCCACCGGGCGCCCAAGAGCATACCGCCGGGCGCGAGCTGGAAGTTCGGGAGCCAGATCGCGTTGCCGGCGTCGTCCTTCAGGAACATCAGCTGCGGCAGCACGTCAGAATTGGCCAGCCAGACCGCTTGTTGCGGATTGATCATGCGCGCGTACATCTTGGCGACGTTCGCGGTGTTGATGGTGTCGGCCGTCTGGTTGGTTTCCTTCGCGATGGTCACCAGAGCGGTCGAACCCATCCAGCCTTGGAGCTTTTCGACGCCGTCGCCGCGCATGTAGCCGTCGGCGGCCTTCCACCGGATAGCCGCCGCCAACTCCGTGGTCAGCAGGGTCTGCAGGCGGGGCGCGTCCTGAAGGGTGTCTTCGTCGGCCAGCACGAACGCATACAGTTCGTTCAGCTGCACGGCCCACGGCTCCAGCGCCGTTCGGCTGGTCAGCATCTGGTTGCCCTCGACGCGCCAGGCGGCTTGAACGCCGGTCGTGCCCCAGGGGGTGACCTTCGAACCAAGGCCGGTCACGCGATTGGACGCGGTCGGGTCGGCCGCGATCAGGTCGAACACCGGATCGTCGCTGGTGTCGTAGATCAGGCTGACGATTTCGTCGCGGTGCTCGGCGGGCAGCAGCCAGGCGCCAGCATCGTCGCCATTGGTCCCGATCTGGCCAGTCGGCGCAGCCAAGCGAGGATCCATCACGAAATTGCCGCCCGCCGCCGGATTGGCGAGGCGAACCGCCTGGCCAAATTCGGCGATGGTGCGGAAGCCGCTGGAGTTATTGCGGGGACGCGGTTCGACAGGGCCCGGAGCGGTAGCGCCGGGCGCGGCCGGCAGAGACCCCAGAGCGGTCCGCGCCGACGACAGACGATCTTGCAGGCGCTGGGCGGCCGAGATCTGGGTCTGCAGTTCGGCCAAGCGCGTGGAGTCGGCCTGGTCGGCGGTTTCCTCTTCCGCCGTCAGGTCGCGGTTGCCATCGAGCGCCGCTTGCAAGCGGTTGGCTTGGCGCTGGGCGATTTCCCGCGCCTCGGCCTGGAGTTGGGCCAAGTTCATAGCTGTTTCCTTGGGATGCGGGCGCGCAAGCGCCCAGGGGAAGGCGCTGGCCGGGGCGGCCAGCTACTCGCGCGGGATGCGCCGAGATTTCAGATCGAGTGCAGGGCCGCGACGGCGGCGGCGCGACGGCGCATCAGCGCCAGGCGGTTGCGGCTCGAGCCATATTTCGCCACGACCTCGCGCAGCGACATGACGCCGTCGATCATGCCAGTCGACGCCGCCCGGGCGGCCGAGAAGGTCCGGCCCCGGCCATGGATTTCCGGAACCTGCGCCGCCGCCAGGCCGCGACCGCGCGCAATGGCGGCCACGAAGCGCGCGTTGGTCTCGTTGATATCGGCCTGAATCTCGGCGCGATCATCTTCGGAAAGCGGGCCATACGGGTGGCCAGCGATCTTCTCGGGATCGGAGGCGATCAGGGTCGTCTTCATGCCGATCTTGTCTTCGAACCCGGACTGATCGACATGGCCGCCGCGCACGCCGACGCTGCCCACATCGGCGCTCTGACTGGCGTAGTAGGCGGAGGCTTGAGAGCCAATCCAGTGAGCAGCCGAGAACGAATAGGGCGAGGCGACCGCGATGATCGGCTTGACGGCGCGGTGCTCAAATACGGCGTCTGCCGCCTCTTCCGTGCCCCAGACCATGCCGCCAGGGCTGGAAATTTCAATGATGGTCGTGCCGATCTTGTCGTCACCCGCAGCTGAGCGCACTTGGTCCGCGAACCGGTTGCTAGAGGTGCCGCCAAACGTACCACGGGGCGTGATCGGCCCGTTCAGCGGAATGATCAGCGTCGCCCCGTCCCGGATCGGGTCGGCCGGCGCGCGGGCCTGGGTTCCTCCGGCCAAGGCCGCGAGGTTGCGCAGCGCTTCCGGCAACATGGCCTGAAGCGACGCACCGCACAGCAGCGTCGCCAGGTGCGTCTCTTCCATGGCCCAAAGCGTGCGGGGGCCGACAGCTTCGAACATTAGGCGTCGCTCCGATCTTGGGGTGCCGTCATGCCGCCCGTCATGGTGTCGGCGGCGCGGTTGCTGTTCAGGGGTTCTCGGGCGTCGTCGGCCCAGGCGTCGGGAATTCTCGGGAGATCGAACCAATCGACGCGCAGCTCATTGACCGACATCGCCGACGAGGTCCGCGCCAGGACGGCGTTGCGCCATTGCGTGGCGCTATCGCCCCGCAGCATGGCGGCCATGTTGAACCGAGGCTTCCAGATCGCTCTCTGGGCCGGGCTCATCAGGTCCCGGCGAATGGCCTTCTCGATGCGGCGCGCCAGGGGCCGCATCGTGTATTTCTCGAAACGCTTCGACTGCTGCTCGTCGGTCTTGGTGTCGTCGCCCAGTCCGATCATCGCCAACGGCATATGAAAATTGCGGGCAATGTCCTTCAGGGCCGCGAGCTTAAGTTCCGCATATTGGCTGTCGGTATTGTTCGACGTGATCGACTGGTACGTAAGGCCAGCCTCCAGCAGCGGGACCTTGCCCGCGTTCAGCACACCAGCAAAATTGCCGTTGAACTGAGCCTTGAGACGTTCAGCCGCTTCCGGGCTCAACTCGCCATCGGTCGACAACACCCCCGACGGCCGGGCGCCGTTGCGGAAGAAGTTGCGGCCGAACGCTTCCAGGACGTTCGCCATGTCGATCGCGGTCTTGGCCGCCAGCCAAGGCATGATCGCATAGACGCCGTCGGTGGACAGACCGGTCCCCGTCAGCAGTTCGCCCGCGCGAAAATGGCGATGGCGACCATCATCATAGGTGTAGTGAACCCCGAACTTGCGCTCGGTGTGCATGTCGATCGCACGCAGGGGCGACAACGGCCAGATTTCCAGATCATCCACGCCGTTGAAGATCGGCTCAGCATAAGCGCGACCGCGCAGTACCTGGTTGAACGCGAAAGTCCCCCAGAATTCCGGCGAGGTCATTAGCGGGTTCGGCGACTCCGCCAACGCCTCGGCCAAAGGAAACTCATCGCCGTTGGCCGATCCGTCTATTCGCACGAAGTCCAGCGAGAAACTGGCGAAGGTCTCAGCGATCAGCCCCACGATCGGAAAGACGGCCGAAGCCGAAACGACAGTCTCGGCGTTCACGACCGTGCCGTCGCTCAGATAGACACCGCCAAAATTGCGATCGTTAAAGACGTCACGATCCGGCTCGCCCGGCGCGTCAATGCCGAGGCCCAGCGCCATGCGGGAGACGAGGCCGCCCATCAGCCTTTCGCCCGCGCCGCTAGAAATGCTCCGATGAGCAGCAGCCCGCCAAGGACGATGAAGCCGGCCGGGCGGTAGATCAGGCCAGCCCCGTAAGACACAAGGCCAGCGCCCGCGATGGCGGCGCAATCGAGCGCGATATCGCCACGGCGGCCCGCCAGGGCCAGCGCCAGCGACGCGAATCCGGTTCGCCAAGTCGTCTTGTCGCTCATACGAAGATGATCCCGCGCTTTTCGTAGACCGACTTGAGCGGCCCGGAGTCCTTGGCCGCGATGCCCTCGGCCATGCAGAGCGCGACAATGCCGTCGATACGCATGGTGCTCTTGTCCTTTGAGGGCTTGATGTTGCCCGCCGCGTCGGTCTCGATCGCGACGGCCTGGGCGTGACGGCGCAACAGCGGCTGGCCGCCGTGGTGGAAGCCGTTCGACAGCACGTAGCGCTCAACCGCCTTGGCCGGGGCGCTCATGCTGACAAAGCCCTGGCCGTACAGCACGACCGGCAGGCCTTCGCCATGCAGCTTCACGTAGGTTTCCGAGGCGTCGAACCGGTCGATCGCCAGGCCGCCCTGGTCAGGCGCCCGCTTCTCGTTTCGGAACGCGACCTTGAATTTCTGGGCGTCTTCGATCACGCGGGCCCGGATGGCCTCGTGGTCGATGACGTTGCCCGGCGTCGTCAGCAGCGCGCCTTCCTTGACCAGGCGGTCATAGGGGACCTTGTCGCGCTTGGTATGGTCCTTGATCAGGTCGGCCGGCTTCCAGAACCGGGCCAGCACCGTCGGCGTTTCGAGGCCCGGCTGGACGGGGAACCACCAGACCAGGGCCGAAAGATCCTGCACCGCCGAAAGATCCAGGCCGCCGAAGCACCGCAGGCCCTTCAGCCGGTCTTCCAGGGCCTCCCAGCCCAGGTCGCCGTTGCAATGATCCCAGCCGAAGCGGTTTCCGTTGTCGTCGACACCGTCGATCGGGAGCCAGCGGACCGCCTGTTCGGTCCATTGGTTCAGTTTGTAGCGCCGGAAATCATTCTCCAGGCGGGGCAGTTGCTGGGCCAGGCGGCACGCATCGGCCATGGCTTCCAGCTTGACCGACACGCCCAGGTTTGGATTGGCCTTCGCCCAGGTCTCGGGCTTGGTCCAGTCGTCGTCGGCGCCGGCGGCGTAAACGACAACCAGGGTATCGGGCGCTTCGATCTCGCCCGACAGGATGGCTTGGCACTCGTCCCAGACCTCTTCGCCGTGCGAGCCCTTGACGCCCGCCGTGCTGATCAGGATTTCCAGCGGCTGGCGGCGCGCCGCGGCGCTGTCATGAACGAAGGTGTAGAGGTCGCCGCTGCGCCATTCGTGGATCTCGTCGCCGATCAAGCCCGACATGTTCAGGCCGTGCTTGCCGGCGGGCTTACCCGACAGCGGGCGGAAACTGGCGTTGAGCTGCGGGCAGTAGATCGCCGGCTTCATGCATTCCAGCGACCGCGACAGGGTCGGGCTGTAGGCGACCATGGTGGCCGCCTTGTTGAAGACGATCGAGGCCTGGTCCTTCTCGGCCGCGATCGAGAACACCTGGCCGCCGGGCTCGGCGTCGCCCAGCAGCATCAGGATGGCCATGCCGGCGGCCAGTTCCGTCTTGCCGTTCTTCCGCGCGACCCAGACGAAGACCCGCCGGAACCGCCGCGTGCCGTCCGGCCGCTTCCACCCGAACGTTGGGCGGACGATGTCGTGTTCTTGCCAGCCCTCGAGCAGGAACGGCTTACCCGCCCACTCGCCTTCGGTCAGGCACAGATGTTGCGCGAAGAACGCGACGGCCTTGTCGGCCGCCGCCTCGTCATACCAAAAGTCACCGTCACGCCAGACGCCGCTTTCGGCGTCCCACCAGGCGTCCGGCGTGACGCGAAGGGCCGCCGGCCGCGCCGGTTCCGCCCACTTCCGCTTCGGAGCCATGGGCTCAGTTCAGAAATCCGACCGTCGGAACGGTCTGGGCGGGCTGGGCCGGCGCGGCGGGCCGCGCCGCCGGGTCGTCTTCGCACTTGGTCCGCGCGGCGCCGCCGAACAGGTCGCCCGAGGCGCCGGTGTTCATGCGCGAGGCCATGATGCGCTGGCGCTCGGAAGGGTTCAGACCGAACCGATCCTCGGCCGCCAGCAGCTGGCGCTCAAGGCGGTCGGCGATCAGAAAGGCCGGGTGCGCGCGTTTCAGCTTTCCGTGCGCGCTCTCCAACTCGTAGGTCTCGCCTTCCTTGTCCAGGATGTCGACGTTCGCCAGCCACCGCGCGAAGTTGCGGCAGTAGCGCGCGAAGGCCAGCACGTCGGCTTCGGTTAGCAGCCGCGCCGACGCCAGCATTGCCGCGCGGTCATTCCAGATGTCCAGGCCCTTACCGGTCAGCCAGGCCGGCGGCGTCGTTCCGCCGATCAGAACCGCCTCGGCGACCTGGACGGCGTCCGGCTTGGGCTTGCGCTTGCTGCGAACCGGATTGTCTGGTCGCGCACGGCGGCAGGCTTGGGCTTCGGGCCTCGGGCCATGGGGTAGCCCTCCTAAAAAAAGTTTCCCGAAACTCGCGAAAAGATATGCGTGCTTCCCAGGGCGGTCCTTTCCGCAAAGGCGGTGGACTTTTCACCCCCCCTACCCCTCTGGGTCAGGGGTGCGATCGGCGGAATTCGTCGAGGGTCGGGAGGTCGAGGCGGCGGGCGAGGTCGTCGAGGGCGAGCACGCCCTTGCGCTCGACGCGTTGCTTGAAGCTGTCGTGGCAGTCCTTGCACGAACTGACCCAGAACACCTTGGTCCAGAACAGCTTGCGGTCGCCTTTGTGCGGGTAGAGGTGATCGACAAGGGTGGCGGCGGTCGTCTCGTCGGCGAGCGCGCAGTAGCGACAGAGCGGATCGTGGTCGAGGTGGCCCTTGGCCGCCTTGTCCCACTTGCTGTCATAGCCGCGCTCGCGGGCCGAGCCTCGGCGACGGTCGGTGTCGCGCCGTTGTTCGCTCAGGGTCGGGCGGCCCGAGGCGCGGAAGTTCGGAGGCATCAACGGCATGTCGACACCTCCGAACCCGTCCAGGGGGCATGGGCTTGCAGCAGGCGGGAACACGCGGACGCCTGCTATCCTTAGGAACGCGAAACGCCCGCCGTGGCGGAGGGCCACGACGGGCGTTGTTCGCCTGTCAGCACATGGGATGTCTCAGCTTGGGGAGGGTTTGCCTAGAACGGCTACCGCACTCCACCTCAAGCCAATGCGAGGGGAGTGCAGGTCACGCCGGTCAACCGGCCGAAGATGCTAACGAGCACAACGCAGCGATTCTTGTCAAGGTACTGGTCGAACAGACCCTCGAACCCGTGAAGCCCGCCATGGTCGTTCAGCGTCACGGCGTCGCCATGCTTGAACACGCGCGGCGCATCCTCGGGCCGCATCATCTTGATCAGCCCGCCTTCTTCCCGACAGCGGATCTTGTTCAGTTCAGCGTCCTTGATCAGCGCCGGCTTGTCGCCCGCCATCAGCACCGAGCGCAGACCCCGGGTCGAGAACAGCGACCGCCAACGGTCGACGGTCGGGTTCAACTGCACGAACAGAAACCCCGGCAGGAATGGCCTCACCACGTCGACAGGCTTGGGATTGGCCTTGGTCGGCTTGCCCGCCTGGATCATCATCGGCAGGTAGACCGTGAACCCCTGCCGCTCCAGGTTCTCCTTGGCCCATTTCTCGGAATGGGGCCGCGTCGTCGCCACGCCCCACCGGGTCGCAACCGCCTTGGCCTCAACCGCTTCCTGCATCCGCATCGCCATCTCCATCACCCGACCTTCCCGACTTTCACGCCCAATTCCGCCAGCACGCCGCTGGGCCTCGCCTCGCCCAGCCTGTCGGCCCGGCGCTTGATGCGCGGGTCGATGACCTGTTTGCCCTCATCCCATCCGCACGGGTCGAGCCACGACACGACCCACTCCTCACCCATGGCCCCGAACAGGGCGGTACGGACGCGCTCAGAGGCGAACCGGATTCGCGAGGTCGGCGCGGCCTCCCGCCCAGCCTTGGGCGCCAGCGACGCCAGCCGCCCTTGGTATTGCTGGCGCGCCAGCCAGTGGTGCAGGCCCGGCGCGGCGAACTGGCGACGCTGGGTCTCGGGCGCTTCGGCGAAGGCACGCGCCGCATAGGCCAGGCGCATCGGGTCACCGACGGCCAAGGCCTCGACGGCGAACTGGACGCGCGCCGCCGGCACGTCGGTGTTGTCGAGGCCCGAAACCGGATAGGCGGCCAACGTCGCCTGAAACGCCTCCTCGACCAGATCGCGCGCACTCGCAGAGGAAGCGTCAGCTTCCTTAGGTTCTAATGGAGGTTCCTTATGGGGTGACACAGTTGTCACCCCGGGGGTGACACCAATGTCACCCTCCCCGGTGACACCCATGTCACCCTCCCAGGGTGACACCCATGTCACCCTAGCGCCCCGCTCGGTCTCGATCGCCTTGCGCATTTTCGGGGTCGGCTGGTCCCCTTCCACCGGGAACCAATAGAGGCGCGTGCGGCTGCGTCCGGTGCGCGCGTCGAACACCTCATAGCCGTGCAACAGGCCCTCCGCTTCCAGGTGGCGGAGGTCGCGCTGCACGGTGCGCTCGCTGGTCTCGCAGTCGCTGGCCAGGCGCGCGACCGATGTCCAGGCGAACCCATTGGCGTCGGCATAGTTGGCCAGGGTCTTGAGTACGTCCTTGGGCCCGCGCCCGCCGCACACCTGTTTGACGGCCCAGGCTTGAGCGTCGTTACTCATGCCGTGGCCTCCCACAGCAGCTTAGCGGTCGTGGGGTGTTTGTCTTCACGGTGACGGCTTGGCCGGTCCCACGTTCCGCCACGAACTTCGCCGACAACGCGCCACCCCGCACCGCGAAGGCTCGCGCCGCCTTCGCTGGCGAGCGTGTAGGTTCCGATCCTGCGATAGCCGAGCGCCAATCCGGCGCGCGCGCAGCGGCCCAGCAGGAAGCTAGGAGCGTCCTTTGTACCGTCCGTGCAGAGCCGGGTGACCTCACAGGTGAAGCCGTCTTGTCGCGCACGGGCGACTGGCCGCCCGACGATCGCCACGCCGCACAGGCGATCACCTTCATAGGCCGCTAGGCTGAAAAGGTGCCCCACTGGCGGGGTATGGTGGCGGTGATGCTGTGAGACAAACGCCGCAGCATCGGCGAATTCGATACGTTCATGCCGCAAGCGCCGCGTCACGCCACACCCCCAACCGCTTCGGTCTTGATCTGACGGCGCAGGCCGTCGCGTTCGCCCTTCAGGGCCTTGAATTCGGCCATTTGGGCCGCGTCGCTCATGGCCTCGCGCAAGTCGTCCATGCGGGCCTGGATCTGGCCCAGGCGGTCGTGCAGGTCGAACAGGCGCGCGGCGTGGTCGTCGACATCGTCGGGCGGCAGGTCCAGCAGCCGGGCGACCACGTCGTCGGCCGACTGGCGCAGGGCCAGGGCGGCGGCGCAGGCCTCGGCCGTCGCCCCGCCCCGCCGCACCGGCTGGCCCGCCCGTCCGCGCAGCTCGCCGCGCCAGTCGAAGAACGCCTCGCGATAGGCGCGCGACAGGTCGCGGTCGGCCACGGCCTGGGCGTGCCTGCGCAAGCGCGCGGTGACGCCGGCCAGGGCCTCGGGCGTGTCCAGGGGCTGGGCGTCGCGCTCGCGTTCGAACAGCGCCCGCGCGAACGGGGTCGAGGTCGTCAGGGCCGCGCGCAAGGCCGCCGCCCCATGCTGGCGATAGACCTCGTCCGGGTCCTTGCCGCCCGTCACCCGGGTGAAGCGCAGCGAGCGCCCAGGCCCGATCAGCGGCAAGGCCGTTTCCATGGCCCGCCCCGCCGCGTCGCGCCCGGCGCGGTCGCCGTCGAAACATAGGGTCGGCTCGGGATGCAGCCGCCACAGCAAGGCCAGCTGATCCGCCGTCAGGGCCGTGCCCATGCCCCCCACGGCGGCCACGCCGGCGCACTGACAGGCGATGACGTCGGTATAGCCCTCGACCGCCACCAACAGCCCGCCAGCCTGGTCGCCGCCCAGCAGCTCGCGCGCCAGGTGCAGCCCGTACAGCACGCGGCCCTTGTGAAAGACCGGGCTTTCCGGGCCGTTCAGGTACTTGGCCCGCTGGTTCGGGCGCAGGGCCCGCCCACCGAACGACACCACCCGCCCACGCGCATCGCTGATCGGAAACATCACCCGGTCGCGGAAGCGGTCGAACGGCGCGCCGCCATCTTCCGGCGCCACCAGCAGGCCCGCGGCGACCAGGTCGCCAGGCCTAGCCCCATGCGCGACCAGGGCGTCTTTCAGGCCCGCGCGATCGTCGGGGGCATAGCCCAGCCGGAACCGCGCCCACACGTCGGGCGGCACGCCGCGCCGCGCCAGATAGTCCCGCGCGCCCTGCGCCTCATGACCATAGCGCAGGCGGTTTTCGAACCACTGCGCGGCCAGCTCCAGCCAGTCGACCAGCCCCTTGCGGCGCTCGCTTTCCGCCGCCGCGCGTGGGTCGGCCTTGGGCAGCGGCAGGCCCGCCAAGCCGGCCAGATGCTCGACCGCCTCGACGAACGACATGCGCTCGCCCACCTGCAGCCATTCGATCACGTCGCCATGCTTGCCGCTGGCGAAACAGTGAAAGAACGCCTTGTCGTCGTTGACGTAGAACGACGGGGTTTTCTCGGCCACGAACGGCGACTTGCCGACCAGTTCACGCCCGGCCCGCTTCAGCGCGACGCGCTTGCCGACCACGTCGGAGACACGAACGCGGTCCTTCAGTTCGGCCAGGAAGGCTTCGGGGAACCGGCTCATGCCGCCGCCTTCCCGCGCTCGAGCGCGATGCGGCGGTGAATGTCGGCGACGTACTTCTCAGCCGCCTCGATCAGGATGGCGCTCATCCCCTCGCGCAGGGCCGCCGCGCCGGTCGTGCCGCTGCCGGCGAACGGGTCGATCACCACGCCGCCGGGCGGAATGACCAGGCGGCACAGCCATTGCATCAGGGCCACCGGCTTGACGGTCGGGTGCTTGGAGCCCGCGCGGTCGGCCTTGGTCGCCTTGGCGCAGTAGAAGAACCGCGCGGCTGAGCCCGCGTCACCGCGCGGCGATGGCGGCGAGGCCACGTTGTCGCGGGCGCCATAGACCGCATGGACCATCGGGCCGCCGCCATCCTTGGCCCTGGCGATCTGGCCCCGAGCGGGCGGAAAGGCCTGGATCACCTCGGCGCTGCCGTCGTGCGCCACGTTCGCTGGCCAGCGGCCTTCGGCGATGGCCTCGCCGGTATCCAGCTCGACGCGGCAACCGTCGATGTTCAGGGCGCCCGTGCCCCACTTGCGCACATTGGCGATGATCGAGCCTTCCAGCGGCTTGCGCGCCAGGACGAACGGCTCGCAGGCGGGCTTGAGCGCCGAGCCATGCTTCTTGCCGCTGCGCTGGTGATTGTGGCTCTTGGGCCAGCCCGAGCCGTACAGCCACGAAATCATGTCGCGGATTTCGAACCCGGCATCCTCGATCGCGCAGGCCAGCCGGTGATAGGTCTTGGTCGCCGACGCCATGACGACGAAGCCGCCGGGCTTGACCACCCGATAAAGCTCGCGCCAGAACGCCGCATCATGGGCGTCCCTGCCAGTGTCCCAGCCCTCGCCGATGAAGTCGCCCGACAGCCGGTTGAAGGCGTCGCCGCGCGCGGGCGCCGCGCCGTCCTTGCCGAACCGCTCGATGATCGAGGCGAACCCATAGGGCGGATCGCCGACCGCGCCGTCGACACTGTTGGCCGGCAGGGTGCGAAGCACTAAGCGACTGTCGCCATGCAGGACGTGAACCGTCGTCATGCGGCCCTCGCGCCGCGATCGGCCAGGAACATCGCGCCGAACCGGCGTGTGCGCGGGGCAGGCGGAGCGGCCATCGCGACATAGCCCGTCGCGTGCTCCCAGGCGCTGACCCCAGCGGCCAGGCCGGGCGGAACGATCGTCACCCGCCCGGCGGCTACCGCCTCGGCGATCAGCTGGGCGTCGCTGACCACGGGCCTCGCCGCCGCTTCGGCCTCGGCGGCTTTGGCGGCCTCGACCCGCACCACGGCCAGCCGCGCCCGCGCCATCGCCGCCGCCGCGCGCACCTCGGCCAGACGCGCGCCTTGCGGCCGGTCCTTGGTCAGGCCCAGGCGATGGATCTTGCGGATGACCACCCGGACCTCACAGCCCAGCACGGCGGCGATGTCGCCGGCCGAACGCACCTCGGACAGGTACAGCTGGCGCAGGCGCGAGACGCGGTCGGAGGTCCAGACGAAGGGCGCCGCGCTCACGCCACACCCCGCTTGGCCAGCTTAGCGCGCAGGGCCTCGGCCTCGCGGCGCTGAGCCTCGAACCGCCCGGCCAGGTCCATGGCGTCGGACTCGCCCCTGCGACTACGCGCGATCAGGTCGGCCAGGGCCTCGTCGGCCTTGCCATCATCTTCGCAGGCGTCGGGGCCATAGGCGTCGTCACGCTCGGCCGCCACCCAGGCGCGCGGCACGTTCAGCCGATCGGCCAGGGCCTTGTCGTTGCCGTCGCCAGCATAGCGTTGCTTGTCGATCAGATAGCAGGCGTCCAGCGCCTCGCGGATCTTGCGCTTGTCTTCGCGGGTCGGCTGGCGCGGCGGGTCGGCCACGACAGCCAGGGCCACGGGCACGGCGGGTTTGGACATGTCATCCCCCTTCGGCTGTTCGGGTTTGGAGTTGGCCGACGCCGCGCGCGGCACGCCGGCGATGCGGCAGAACGCGGCCCGCCTTTGCGCGGGCGTCAGCTCACGCTCGGGTCGGACCGGGTCTGGTCGGGTCGGCGCGGCGCGGGGTTTCAGACCGCCCACGCACGCGGGGCACTTGTCGTCGCGACGATGGGCGGCGATGCGCCAGGCCTTGAGCCGGAACTTGTCGGCGAAGAACGTCACCGACCGCGCCGAGCCCGAGGTGTCGGCGATCATCGCCTCGCGACCACACTTGCCGCAGACGGCCACCATCACGCGGTCGCGGCGCTTGTGGGTTTCGTTCCAGACCGTCCTGGACTTGAAGTTTTCGCCCCCCGCCATGGCCTCAGTCCCCCGCGCCGTGACGCGTGAGCTGCACCTGGGTCAGGCGGGCTTGTTCGGCGTGCCACAGGGCCTCGAGCGCCCGCACCGACCCGGCCACGGCCAGGGCGATGGCGGCGCGACGGTCATCGCGAGCCACGTCGATCAGGGCCTGCAGCTGGGTCAGGAAGGCCTTGGCCATCTGGGCGGGCGCATGCCCCTCGACCGGGAAGGCCACGGCCTTGATGTCGTAGAACCCGCGCTTGAACTGCGGCGTGAACCCCGGATCATCGCCGCCGGTCGCCTCGACGAAACCGCACAGGTCGGCCGTGGCGTTCAGCAAGTCCAGCCACAGCGCCCAGGCCTCGGCGGGGGTCAGCTTGTCGCGGGTCATCGCGCCCGCCCCGACTTGTCGCGCGCCGCCCGGTCGATGCTCTGCGACGTCGGCATCGGCAGATCGCGCGGCGGCTTGGCCGCCAGCCGCAAGGCCTCGGCGCGCTTCAGCCGATCGGGCAAGGGATCACCCATCAGCAGGCCGGTCACCACCTGGCGGGGCGGCCGGCGGTCCTGGTCAGTGCGGCGATACGAGACCGCGACGCCGAACGGGCCCCGGCTCATCGCGGCGCCTCGCCGGCCGGCGCCTCATCGGCGAGGGCGATTTGCCCACCCTCGCCAACTCGCGCTTCCTCGGTCTCGCCAAAGACCCCGGAGGAACTGAACACATGGCGAATCTGAGTTTCGATGCGGCGAAGTTCGCCGTCCCCTGCCCGCATTGCGGCCACAAGGTCGAGGACCTCTACCGGAACCTGAAGGCTCAACCGAACCGTCAATGCGCCGGGTGCGGCGGCCCGTTCACTATCGACCCGAAGCCCCTTGAGGATGGCTTGCGGGCTCTCAATCAGAAGCTTCGCGGCTTCCGCTAGGCGCGCCGCGCGCCCATGCAGGGCCAGCAGCGCATCGGCCAGCGCTTCGATGTCGGCGTTCGCGCTCATCGCAGCGCCTCGCCGGTCTCGGCCACGCCTTCCAGCAGCGAGCGCACCGCCATCAGGGCGCGCAGGGCCTCATCGAGTTCCGGCAAGGCGACCTCGGCGTCGGCCTTGTCGATCTCGCCGTCGGCGGCGCGCTTGACGATCTCGGCGACGGCCTGGCCGTGCTCGCTGAGGTAGGCCGCCAGCGCCCCGTGCAGGGCGGCGGGCGAGGTCGAGGGGATCGGCGGCATGAACACCCCGCCCGCTTCGGCGGCCATATCCTCGGCGATCGACACCGCCCCGGCCCGGGCCAGGGCGCGGGCGTCGGCCCAGCTCACGGTCGCCTTCTTGCCGTCGGGCCGGTGCGGATTGGCCGCGTCATAGACCCAGCCGGGCGGACGCTGGATCACGTCGCCGACCGCGTCGGCAGAGCCCAGGTCGTCGATAGCCCGCGTCAAGGCCGCGTGCAGCGTGCCGCGCTTGCGCGGCGCATAGCGCTTCATGAAAGACCCCCTTGGATGACAGCGGCGTTGCCTTGGGCCGCGCGGCGCGCGATCACTGGCGCGCCATGAAGATCGAACCGCCCAACTGGGCCGACATCACCGCCGCCGGGGCCGCCATCGTCGCGGCTCTGGCCGGCTTGGCCGACCTGGCGTTCGGCGTCCGCGATCGGTTCCGCAACCGACCCGTCCGCGCCTGGGCGCGCTACGACACGAACGGCTCCGAGGGCCTGGTGCGGCTCAGACTGGCCGCGTGCGGCGACGCCCCCGTCTATCTCCGCCGCGTCGCCATCGGGCGCGGCCTTGAGGTCGCCGAGGCGCGAATGACGACCAACAGCCTGGGCGAGGACATACCGGGGCCGCCGAACGCCTTCGTGCGTCAGCTCAAGCTTTCGCTTTCGGTCGGCGGCGGCGGCGGCTCGGTGATCTGGCTGCACGTTCGCAGCTCCCGCTCCCGGCGCTCCGCCTCGAGAACCCAGCGCGGCGTCCGGCTGTCGTTGTCGTTCTCCATATCCGACGATCCCCACCCGCGCCGATTGAGGATCACCACCATGATCGCCGCCGACTGAACCAAGGCGCTGAACGCCAGCACCAGGGTGGTGAATTGCTGCAAGGTCATGGACCAAACCCCCAAATTGAGTTTCGATGTTCGGGGCGACGGCGCGGTCGGGGTGCGACAGAGTGTCGCCATGTTCCCCGCGTACCCCCGTTCCCAAGACCTCTTTCGCCCTGCGGTGATGCTCGGGCAGGCGTTCAACCGCGTCCGGTTCCCGCCGCGCGGGAACGACGCAACGTCCGGGACGCATCGACCCCGGATCGGGGCGAACCGGATTCGCCAATGCCGTCATGCGGCACACTCAGGTTTTGAAAAGTCGTGGAGCGCTCGCCGACACGCTTCGAAGTTACGAAGCGTCGGACTGACCCGCCCGGCTCGCCACTTCGGCCAGAGGGTCGGATGAACCCCAGCGGCGCGCAGAACATCCGTCGGCTTGACGCCGGCGCTTTCGCAGGCGTGCTCGAACTCAGCGAGCAAACCTCTTTCCATTGCGGTCTCGTCCATGAGAGCGATGGATGCAGCATTAATGCTGCTTCTTCAAGAGCCTTAATGCTGCTTTCGGCGAAAGCATTTTTGCAGCAGCCTCCCGCGGCAATGGATACCCCCGAAAAAATCAGGTCCTGGATGCTCGGGGTGCTGGAGCGGAAAGGCTGGTCCGCGTTCAAATGGGCGACCGAAGCTGGCGTAGCGGCGTCGACAGTTCAGCGGGCGATCAAACCAGGGTATCCGTTTGTCACGTCCAGCCGCACGCTATCCCGCCTTGCAGCAGCCGCAGGCGACCCAACCCCTGAAGTCGCGCCGCTCGCCCGACCTCAGCTCACGCCCATGTTCTTGCCAATTCGCTACGAGGTAGGCGCGGGCATGTGGCGGCACGTCGATGATGTTTCCCAGCCGTATGGCGAGGCGCCGGTCGCTGCCGATCCAGCGTTCGCAACCTTCCCGCAATGGCTTGAGCGGGTCGTCTCGGGAAGCATGGATCTCGAATACCCGATCGGCACGCTTCTGCATGTCGTGGATGCGGCGGCGATCGGGTACAGCGTCAGAAATGGCGATCACGTCATCGTCGAACGTCGACGAAATGGCGGCGGCCTTGTAGAGCGCACCGTGAAGGAAGCCGTTCTTTCTGGACGTGGACTTGAGCTTTGGGGCCGAAGCACTGATCAGCGCTGGAACAAGCCGCTGGCGATCGCCGACGGGCTCGATGACGAGAGCCTAGAGGTCGAAATCGTCGCCTTGGTGATTGGCAGCTATCGCGCCAGGCGCGGTTAGAGCTGCCCAGCCTCAACGAGATATCGGTGCACTTCGCCAGCAAACTGGACCTCGTTGTTGTGCACCACGCCGTCCGCATCGACCACTTTTCGCACCGACCGCCACAAGCGCTTAGCGTTTCCCTTGCCAGAGCCTAGGCGACGCAAGGCTTTGTTCAGGGCCGCTTCGTTGGCGACAAGATTAGCTATCGAGATCCGAACATCATCTTCCAGGACATCTTCGTCTGGAAATGCGTTCATGACGTGAAGCACAACTTCATCCATTTCCTCTTCGACAACTTTCGCATCGCAAGCTGCGACGAAGAGCAGGATCATTAATTCATCCTGGCACTCTCGAACCGCCACCGCGCCAGCAGATCCATTGCGCGGCGCGATACTCAACATTGGATGCTCGCTGAAGAAGACGCCTGCGTCGGCGTGAACCTCCCCGGTGCTAAGGTCGACAACCTCGCGAAGGCGGGACGCAAGGAAGCATCGCATAGCCCCCCGTGCATGGCAGAAGGCATAGATCTTCAGGTCTTCAGCTTCGAGAACGACCTTTAGGAGCGTCACAACTCTTTGACTGACTGCCCCTCGCGCGTCGGCATAGGTGAAGTGAAACGCAAGAGCCGGGGCGTCACCAGCTTCGATCTCCGGCACACTCGCAAGCATGTCGTCAAAGTCGCCGGGGCCAGCGGCAGATATCCGCCCCAAGCTGGCAGACCGTTGATCCATGCGACGCCGAGAAGCTTGCGCTCTCTCACCTACGAACACGCTGACTGATTGCATTTAAGACGCCCCTCGCCTCCGACCATATCAGCACCGAGGCGAAGACAGCGCACAAGCAGCATTAATGCTGTTGACCAGACGCAGCATTAATGCTGCATATAGCCCCGTCACCACAAACCAAGCCCCTTCCAGGTGGATCGGGCCGGTGACGGGGAGATCTGGGATGCAGGAACACGTCACGACCTCCGGCGAGGCGCATGGCCTTTCGCTGGTGGTGGCCGACCGGGGCTTTGTCTGGGTCGGCGAAGCGATCACGACCGCCGACTGGGTCGAGATCAAGAACGCGCGCTGCGTGCGCCGCTGGGGCACCGCCAACGGCCTGAACCAGCTGGCCAAGGAAGGCCCGCTCAAGGAAACCAAACTCGACGCGCCCGCCGATCTGAAGGTCAGCCGCAAGGCCCTGATCGCGATCATCCCGTGCGAGGCCGAAAAGTGGGCCGCGTAGCGACCCTAGACGGCCAAGGTGCGGGCTCAGCCCGCACCGACGGCTACGGCGGCGGCTACGGCGGCGGCTACGGCGTCGGCTACGGCGACGGCTACGGCTACGGCGTCGGCTACGGCGACGGCTACGGCTACGGCGACGGCTACGGCGGCGGCTACGGCGACGGCTACGGCGGCGGCTACGGCTACGGCGTCGGCTACGGCGACGGCTACGGCGGCGGCTACGGCGACGGCTACGGCTACGGCTACGGCTACGGCGACGGCGACGGCTACGGCTGGTGAGCCGGAGGCCCGGCCAGGGCTCGGCGTAGCCCTACCGCCCTGGCCGGGCCTCTTTCCTTCAGAGTTTCATTCGGAACCACACCGATGCGACAGCAATCCCCCAAAGACGCGAATCCGGTTCGCCTCCCCCAACAGCCTGAACCGGGTTGGCTGCTGGCGCTGATCGCGCTCGCCGTCGTGGTGATTTCCATCGGCGGGGTGACGCTGTGAGCGCGGCTCGGTTCGTTGGTGTGGCCCTGCACCCCAGCCTGGATGCAACGACCGCTGTCTTGATAACCCGCCGCGCCAACGGCGCCTGGGACATCCGCAAGGCCAATCTTTCAGCGCTTCCAGCGCGATGCGCGGTCGGGCTCGACCGGTTCAACGGAACGTCGATTGGCGTGGCCCTGCACGAGTGCGGCCATGCCGTCACACACTTCGTCGGATCGAAGCGCCAACGCCTGCGGATCGCGAACCATTGGTCGAGCTTTGAATTTAGCGCCGACGACAAGATGGCGATCGCCCTCTCTGAGGCGCTGGCGTTCGCCAAGGACGAAGCCAAACACTTCAGAGACCTTTCGCCACTTGCCGCCGCGACGTTCTTTGCGCTGGCGCGGGCTACCCCTCAGCTTGGCTCATTTTCCGTGCGACCTGGCGTGAGCCATCCGCAAGATTGTCAGCCGCGCGCCAAGCCCCTCGATCAGGTTCAGCGCTTCGTCGGGCTCAAGATCCCGATGTCGCGCCGCTTCCAAGTCCTGTTCGGCATTGCTGATCGCGGCGGCCAGCCGGGCGGGCGCGAGGGCGCCCACGATTTCGGCCAGGTCGCTCAACAGCGCGGTGGAAGCGATTTCCTGCGCGGTCGATGCGCCGGCGAACAGGTCTCTGAACATCAAGGTGTCTCCAAGGTGGCAGGTTGCGGAACCGCCACGGGAGCACGAGTCGCCGGCCGCTCCGAGCACGCGGCCGGCGACGACCGGGAAGAGGCCTGACCATGGCCGCGCAACCCAACCTCTTCACCGGTCAGCGCCGCACGCCGCAACAGCGCGTCACGCGGCCCCACGCCACGGCCGACGCCGAGGCCATGGCCCGCCGCAGGGCCTCGGCCGTTCACCTGTTCCCCGGCGCGGCGATGCACGGCTGGGTTTCCCGGCCCGTCGACACGCCGGTCGAGGCGATGACCCGCTATCTGCCGCTGATCGGCCAGCCGCCCGAGCGGCTCGAGGCCAAGATGGCCGCCGACCCGTCGCAGATCGAGATCCGCCTTGTCGGCGACCAGCAAGGCCTTTGCCCGCACCACCTGTTGGCCGTGATCGAGGGCCTGACCCTCGACGAGGCCCGCACGGCGCTGGCGCGGTTGAGGGTCTGACGATGGACACGCTCGCCTATCTCGCGTCGATGCGCGCCTACCTCATCGAGCACGATCGTGCACTGCCAGCCGCCTACACGCGCCACCTGGACAAGACCAGGTCGGACTTTGCCGTGCGGGCTCTGGCGTGCTGCGCCGCCGCCGGCATCGCGTGGTGCTGACCATGCGCCGACGCCCCCGCCCCCGTTTCTGGAGCACGACCGCGCTCGAGGTTGGCGCTTCGATCCTGATTTGCGCCGCCGCTGGCGTCGTCTTCGGCCTTTTCCACTGAACCTAGGAGACCCCACGCCGTGACCGTTCTTTTCACCGACATCCTGCGCCAGACGCAGAACGGCAGGATCGCCGAAGCCCTGACCGACGCCATGCAGGAGGCCAACCAGGCCGCCATCGCCTCGCGCAAGCCCGCCGAACTGACCTTGAAGATCAAGATCATCCCGGAGGCCTCGGGTCGCCAGACGACCGTCGAGTTCGACGTCGCCACCAAGCTGCCGCGCGGCAAGTTGCCCAAGGGCGTCTTCTGGATGGGCGACGACTACAGCCTGCTCCGCGCCGACCCCGATCAGCAGGAAATGAAGTTCACCGACGCGGGCGACGGCCGACCCTACACGCCGCCACGCCAGGTCGGCTGACCGCCTCCGCCACGCCTTTTCACCCTCAGCTAGAGACCCACCATGGACCCGAACACCAACACCGAAGCCGGCCAGATCGCCGCGCTGGCCCTTGCGGGCGGCAAGACCCCCGCGATCATCCCCGGCCCCGATGGCCGCACCTTTGCCGCCGTGCCGAAGGATATCGAGCTTCGCGAGATCACCTCGCCCTACGGCGCCAAGACCCTCAAGCCGGATACCATCCGCCAAACGCCGGCCCTGCAGACCGCCGCCTCGCTGGTCACCTATGTCCAGCGCTTCAAGGCCAGCAACACCGTCTTGTTCGCCGACATCGACGAAGACCGCATCGTCGCGGCGATCGACTATCACGGCCAGACCGCCGCCGACCTCGTCGCGCACCGCGCCACCCTGACCCTGCCGCGCTCGCTGGCGTGGCAGAAGTGGGACGCGATCGACGGTGAACTGCTGGCGCAGCTCGATTTCGCGCGCTTCATCGACGAGTATCACGCCGATTTCATCAGCCCGAAGCCGGCCGATCTGCTGGAGCTGGTCAACAACATCCAGTCTGTCGAGACCGTCGACTTCCGCGCCAAGACCAAGATCAACAGCGACAACGTCGATTTCGACTTGGCCGTCAAGACCGAAGGGTTCGCGAACGTCGACGGCCAGAAACTCAGCATCCCGACGCGCTTCACGATCAAGATCCCGGTCTATTTCGGCGAGGAGCCGCGCGAACTCGACGTTCGGCTGCGCCACAAGAAGTCGCAGAGCGAGGGCCTGAAACTCGGCGTGGTGATCCTGAACAAGGAAGAGACCCGCCAGGACGAGTTCAAGGCCGTGGTCGACCGCGTCGCGGCGGCCACCAACCTGACCAGCGTCTACGGCCACCTCGGCGCCTAACCCCCTCCCCCGGCCGCCCCCCACCTTAGCGGCCGGTTCCTGGCCTCCCGACGCATTCCCACCGTCGGGGGGCCGCTTTTCCCCTCCATTTTCAGGACACCCTTGGCAATGCCCGCCCAGACTCCGCCAGCACCACCCGTCGCCCCCGTCGTCACCGCCGAGCTGCTGGGCCGCATCGCCCCGTCGGAAAGCCTGCTGCGCGCTATCCCGGCGGGCGGCTGGACAACGCTTGTCGACCTGGCCACCATCGCCGGCCGCGCCGCCCACAACATTAAGCGTGACCTGGAGCGGCTGCAGACCGCCGGCCTGGTCGACCTGTCCGCCGGCAAGGACAAGCCCGTCCTGAGCGCCGAAGCGGTGGCCGGACTGGCCGCGATCGACGCCCTGGCGAATCCGGTTCGCGAAGGCCCCGCCGCCGACACCACCACGCCGGAGTACCGCCCCTATGTTCACGCCGACCTGACCCCCAACCCGGATCAGCCGCGCAAGGACTTCAAGCCCGAGGCCCTGGGTGAACTGGCCGCCACCCTGTTGGCCGACGGCCAGTTGCAGAACATCCTGGCGCGCCCCAACCCGCACCAGCCCGGCCCGGCGCTCCAGATCGTTGGCGGCGAACGGCGCTGGCGCGCTCTGGGGCTGTTGATCGAGTACGGTAAGATCCCGGCCGATCACCCCGTCAAGGTCGAGGTCCGCAACCTCACAGACGCCCAGGTCGACACCCTGGCCCTGGTCGAGAACATGCAGCGCCAGGACCTCAACGTCATGGAAGAGGCGCGCGCCTTCACCCGCCTGAACAAGGTTCACGGCTGGTCGACGGCCGAGATCGCCGACAAGGTCAACAAGGATCAGCGCGTCATTCAACAGCGCCTGTCGCTGCTGGCCCTGAGCGCCGAGGAACAGCGCCAGCTCGAGGCGGGCGAGATCACCTTCACCCGCGCGCTGGAGATCCTGCGCGCCCGCCCCAAGCCTCTGGACCTGTCGCCGGTCAAGGCGATGATCCTGGCCGAGGTGCTCGCCGCGGCGGCGGGCGAGCGCCCTGGCGCCTATCACCACAAGGCCGAGTGCGCGCCCGGCGCGGCCGACGACGCCATCGCCGCCTCTCTGGTCTCGGCGGGCTTCCTGACGATCGAGGGACCAGACCATTTCACCGGCAAGTTCTTCGCCAGGTTCCCCGACTACGCCGTCTACGACCGGTTCATCGGCCAGTATCCAGGCATCAACCCCACCGACCGTTCATCCGGCCTGCTGGCCATCCGCGCCGCCGCCCTGGGCGCCGACGAGGCCGAGCGCCTGGACAGCAAAGGAACCTACGCCGCCGCGTGGCTCAACGGCCCGTTCGCCCTGACGCCCGAGGGCGAGGCGATTGTCGAGCAGCGGCGGGCGGAGCAAGCCCAGAACGCCGTGCGCGCCGGCCTGGCCGATGCGGAACGGGATCAGCAGATGAAGCGGCTTTCCGAGGCCGACAGCCGCACCAACGACCTGCTGGCCGCGATGGCCAAGCCGCGCGCGACCAGCCAGATCGACGGCGTTCCCGACGTTCTGGACGCGCTCGACCTTCCGTTGCCGTGGACCTTCTGTGAGCGGCGCTCCGATGGCTGGCCAGGTCTGGTCGCAGCCAACGGCAAGTCGGTCTGGCTGGCCTCGCACATGGGGCCGTCAGCAACGATGTGCCTCAAGCTCGCCATGGCCGCCATGAATGCCGCCGCCGGCCATGCTCCCGCCGTGATGAAACATGAGGTCCATGCGGCCGATAAGCTGTCGCCCAGCACCGACGCCAGCGCTGAGGATTTCGACGCCGATCGCGAACCGACTGGCGGGCCTGAGTTCTGGACCTGGGTCGCCGCCCGCCTTCGCCGAATGCACGCCGTGACGGCCGACCGCGCCCCGGCCTTGGCTCTGGCCGCTGAACAGCGCCTCGAGGCCGAGGGCGTCACCTACGGCGACGAGTCGATGTCGTGGAACCTGGGCGACGCGGTGTCGATCGCCGACGACTTCGCCGAAGATTTCCCCGACCAGCTTGGCGCGATCGCAGACAGCGGCGCCGTCGGCGAGTTTGAGGAAGACGAGGACGACGAGGCGTTTCTGACCGGCCCCGGCGTCGGCGCGCCGCTGGGCATACTGGCCGACCAAGCCACGCAGAGCGAGGAGGTCTAGGCCATGGCCCTTCCCCGCTTCGCCCTTATCCCCGACCTCGACCAGGCCGAGTTCTCGATGCGGTCGTTCGCCCGCGCCGATGACCTGGCCGCCGAGCTGCACGCCTTGCGCGCCCGCCGGCCGATCATGACCCAGGATATCGCCCTCACGCCGCCGGGCGAGCGCGTGGCCCGCCACGGCGTGTCGGTCTGGGCGATCGGCACGGACGAAGACGATGACGGCGCGTTTCTGGGCTGGGCCTATCTGGGCGGCCTGGGTCGTCACGAACTGGCGATCATTCTCGACCGCACCGACCCGGCCTTGCCGGCCAATGTCGCCGCCGTGCGCGAGGTTGCCTGACCATGGGCGCGCTGCACCTCATCCTGGGCGGTCTCGCGGTCTGGTGGCTGGCGCTGTCGGCCCTGACGGCCGGCGTCGTGCGCGACACCCTGCGCCGCCAGCGCCGCCGCCTGCATCGCCGCGACGTGCTGGCCGTCGTGTCGGGGCCGTTTTTCTGGTGGGGTTGCCTGCTGGAATTGACCCGCGCCGCCCGCGAAGCCTCCGCGATCGAGGGCGACCAGTGATGCGCCAGGCCTTCGCCGCTCCCCAGCCCCTGGACCGCCTGCCGGTCGACCTGCTGGCCCTGCGCCCGTACGAGGGCTTGATGCACCTGTCGCTGTGGCTGTTCGACTGCGAGCACCACCTCGACATGCGACGGCCCGGCGCCCTGCCGGCTGCGCCCTTCACCTTCGGCGCCGCGTGGATCACCGCCCGCATCGCCGCCGAGACCCTGGGCGCGCTCGACGCGCTGCAGGCCGCCCCCGCCCAACCCGCCCCACAGCCCGACCAGGTGATGGCGCAGCTCGCGCACCGGGAATGGTTCGAACCCATGGAGAAAGCCGCGTGAGCGAGACCTTCCACAACAGCACCGGCCCGGACGTTCCCGGCCAGATCACCCGCGAGCTGATCGAGGGGATGCGCCTGCATCCGCAGACCGCATCGCTCGTCAATCGGTTCGCCTACGAACTGGCCAGCAAGCTCGCGAAGGCCGAAGCCAAGTACGGCTATCGCGACGGCTGGACGCGAGAGGACTGGGAGGCCGAGTGTCGCGCCCAGCTCAACATCCACGTCGCCAAGGGCGATCCGCTGGACGTGGCGGCCTACTGCGCCTTCATGTTCCACCATGACTGGTCTACCGCGCCCCAAGCCACCGACGCGGCCGACCCAGTCAATAGCTTCCTTGGCGAGGTCCGCGCCGAGCTGCTGCGCGCCCGCGCCAAGTTCCCGGGTAGCCGCATCATGACGATCGCCCTGGCCGAAGAGTTCGGCGAACTGGCCAAGGCCATCCTCGACGAGCCCGCCGCCAACGTGCGCAAGGAAGCGGTGCAGACCGCCACCATGGCCGCTCGCGTGGTGCTCGACGGCGACAGTTCGGTCGATAGCTGGCGCGCCGCCAAGGGCCTCGACCCGTTGGTTGCCTACGGCGTTGGTGAGGGCTGACCATGGCCGAGAACAGCGCCATTTCATGGACCAACCATACCTTCAACCCGTGGATCGGTTGCACCCGCGTCTCACCCGCCTGCGACGGCTGTTATGGCGCTGCGCTCATGGGAGGTGAAGGTGGCCAGTGAAGAGTGCACGCCGTTCGGGTGGCCGCCCGAAATGGAAGAAGCCTATCGCAAATGGGCGGACGAGCGAGAGAACCCGTGCCTTTGCCTGAACTGTTTGCAGGCACGGCTCGCGACCGCGAAGCGCCAAGCGAATGCCCGGATCAAATCCGAGGAGCCCTCCGATGACCGCTGACCCCATCCAGGCCGCCAAGGAGCGGCTGACCAAGCCCCAACGGCAGATGCTGGAACAGGTTCGCGGCGGCGCCGTGCAAGCCGGCCTTCTGATCGGTCATCCGAGAACCTACGAAAGCCTCCGCGACAAAGGGATGATCGATATCCCGTCGCGCCCAGGCCTGAGGTTCGCAGAGATCACCGCCGCCGGCCGCGCCGCCCTTCAGCAGAAGGGTGAAGCGGCCTGACATGCCTATACGCCCCGAAAACCGCAGCCGCTACCCGGCCGACTGGCCCGAGATCAGCGTCGAGGTGCGCGAGCGCGACGGCCAGCGCTGCAAGTGGTGCAAGGCCCCGAACGGCGCGGTGATCCTGCGACCGACCGGCGGCGACGTCTATATCGACCCGCCGACCGGCGCGGTGTTCTGCTGCACGACGGGCGAGGCGCGCGGCTTCTGTCGCGGATCGGAATTCCCCGCCGGCAAGCTGGTCAAGATCGTTCTGACCGTCGCCCACCTGGACCACATCCCGGAGAACGTCGGCACGCCAGGCGATCGGCAAAACCTCGTCGCGCTCTGCCAGAAATGCCACCTGGCGTATGACGCTCCGCTGCACGCGGCGAACTCGGCGGTGACGCGGCGCGCTCGCAAAGCAACGGGCGATCTTTTCGAGACGGCCGGCCATGAGGGCTAAGTCCTTCACGGCGGAGGAAATCGCCGCCCTTCCCGCTCGGATCTACACGTCCGAGGTCTGCCGCCTGGCTCGCTACGGCGCCGGGAAGCTCTGGAAAGAGCGCGCCGCCGGCCGGATGCCGAACCCCATAGCGCGCGGTCGAGAGGACATCTTTGACCGAGACGCGGTTTTCAAAGCTCTAGGGATGGTCAAGGATGACGGCCCGCACGACACCGCCAACACCTGGGACGTTGACCCCGATGCCATCCGTGACGCTCGACCTCGGAAGATACGTCACGACCAGGCCACGCAAGGACGGCACGCGCCGTGTACTGTTCGAGGTCCCCGCAAGGCTCCGGCCCTCCGGGTGGTCGGCGGCGATCCCGCTGCCGCTCGAGGCGCCGCGAAGTGGTGACCTGCGGAACGCCGCTGAAGTCGCGCGCATCCAGGCCGACGCCAAGAGCCTCTATGATCAGCTGACGCGGGACCGGTCGAACATCGAGCGCCAGGCCTCTGCGCCCGGTGCCCGCGACATGCCGGCGCTCGTCCGGTCCTGGCAGCAGACCCAGCGCTTCAAGAGCAAGAAGCCGACAACTCAGAAGGGGTATGACTATCACGCGGGCCTGGTCCTGGCGTGGTCCGAGCTGCGCAATCATCCGCCGGTCATCGGGCTTAAGCTCGACAAGATCGAGGAGTTCCTGACGGTCTATGATGATCGGCCAACCACGCGCCGACACGTCAAGATCGTGCTGGGGATGCTGCTTGACCATGCCGTGGCGCTGGAATGGATTCCGCGCAACCCGGTCGACACGATCAAGATGGCGGCGCCCAAGTCGTCGGTGCAGATCTGGGAAGCCGCCGACCTCGAGTTCTACATGTTCGCCGCCGTCGTCTGCCGACAATCCGGCCTGGCCGCCCTGATGCTTACCGAGTGGGAGATTGGCCAGCGGCTCACCGACACCTTGTTGTTTCGGGGGACTTGGGACTGGCGCGCCGGAACCAAGGCCGCCGAGTACGACTTCAAGGGCCGCGCTTTCCGGTTCTGGCAGGCGAAGACCGGCAGCTATGTCACCATCCCCGTCAGCGACCGCCTGGGGGCCATGCTGGAGCACATCTGGGACGAAGACGCGCTCTACCTGTTCCGCGACGAGGCCACCGGCAAGCCGTTCGCCGGCCAGCGGCTGTCGCACGAGTTCGAACGGATCCGACTAGCCGCGAAAGCCGTTGCGCCGAGGGCGGCCCGTCACCTGGTCATCCGCGCCCTGCGACACAGCTGCGTTGTCCAGCTCGCCCGCGCCGACTGCACCATTCCGCAAATCGCGTCGATCACCGGCCACAGCCCGTTTTCGGCTGAGCAGATCCTGGCCAAGTACATGCCCCGCGACAACCGAGTCGCCTGGGATGCGCAGGAGAAGCGCGGGCTGATCAAGGGCTCCAAGAAGAACGCCGGCTGAACAAGAGTCTGACGGGCCGGTCTGCGGCCAGTCTGACGGTCGCGAAATGTTCTCGCGAGACGCGTCTAGAACCCGTTATAGTTCAATCAGTTAGATTGGTAGGCCGGGTGGGGTTCGAACCCACGACCATTCGATTAAAAGTCGAATGCTCTACCACTGAGCTACCGGCCCGCTAACGTCCGGCGGGAGCCGGTTGGAAGCGGCGCGGACCATAGGCGGGGGACTTGCGTGTCGCAAGCATGGTTTCGCCGTTTTTCCGATGGATGACGGCAAAGCTGTGGGCGGGTTAGGGTAAATCATGCGTGGAACCTTGCTTTTGGCGGTCTTTTGCGGCGCGGCGCTGGCGGGAACAGTCCATGCGCGCCAGCGACAAGAGGCTCCGCCGCTGTTGGGCGCTGCTCCCCGCAGCAGGAAACGCCGGTCGAGCCGACCGACGACGGACGAATCAGGTCGACGTCCGAGGCGAACCGGGAGGGCATCTCCGGCGCCATGAGCGCGCCGCTGCGCGATGTGAACATCGTCCGCACCAAGATCCCGCGCGTGCTGCTGGAGGCGATGGACGATCCCTATCAGCGCCCGGCCCGGGCCGACTGCGTCAGCCTGATCGCCCTCGTCACACCGCTCGACAGCGCCCTGGGCGAGGACATCGACCGCAATCCGCCGGTCGACGGCGAGGATCTGATGGATCGGGGACGCAAGGCGGCCGGCCAGGCGGCGCTGGGCGCGCTCGCCAGCACGGCCCAGGACATGATTCCGATGCGCGGCTGGGTGCGGAAACTGACCGGGGCCGAGCGTCACGACCGCCTGGTCCAGAGCGCCATCACCTCGGGCAATGTCCGCCGGGCCTATCTGAAGGGCCTGGGCGAGGCGCGCGGCTGCAATCCGCCGGCCACGCCGCAGCACAGGCCGCCGGCCGCGCCCGTGGTCGTCGATCCGGGCATGCCGCCGCCGCGCGATCCTTACGGCCCGCTCAAACCCCGCTTCCCGATCGTCAAGGAAGAGGCGCCCACGGTTCCGCAAGGCCCCCGAGACTAGGCTCCAGCGCCGAACCGGGCGGCTAGCCTTCGCTCAGGTGGCGGGCGCGGAAGTCGCGGCGGAACTGTTCGAACCGCCCCTCGGCGATCGCGGCGCGCATGGCCGCCGTCAGCGCCTGGAAGAAGGCGATGTTGTGCCAGGACAGCAGCACCTGGCCCAGGATCTCCTCGGCCTTGAACAGGTGGCGCAGATAGGCCTTCGAATAGTCGCGGCTGGCCGGGCAGTCGCTGTCCGGGTCGAGCGGCGTCTCGTCCTCGGCGAACTTGGCGTTCTTCAGGTTGATGGCGCCGTCCCAGGTCCAGGCCTGGCCGTGGCGGCCCGAGCGTGTCGGTAGCACGCAGTCGAACATGTCGACGCCGCGCGCCACGGCCTCGACCAGGTCGATCGGCTTGCCGACCCCCATCAGGTAGCGCGGACGATCCTGCGGCAACAGGCCCGGGGCGTAGTCCAGCACCTCGCACATCGCCTCATGCCCCTCGCCGACCGCCAGGCCGCCGATGGCGTAGCCGTCGAAGCCGATCTCGCGCAGGCGGTCCGACAACTCGCGGCGCAGGTTTTCGAAGGTCGAGCCCTGCTGGATGCCGAACAGCACCTGGCTGTCGCGCGTCCCGAAGGCATCCTTAGAGCGCTGGGCCCAGCGGGCGGAGAGCTCCATACCCGTGCGCGCCCTGGCCTCCTCGGCCGGCCAGGCGACGCATTCGTCCAGTTGCATGACGATGTCGCTGCCCAGCAGATCGGCCTGGATCTCGATCGAGCGCTCGGGGGTCAGCACGTGCTTGGAGCCGTCGACGTGGCTGGAGAAGGTCACCGCCTCCTCGGTCAGCTTGCTGATCCCCGACAGCGACATGACCTGGAAGCCGCCGCTGTCGGTAAGGATCGGCTTGTCCCAGCGCATGAACTTGTGCAGGCCGCCCAGGCGCGCCACCCGCTCGGCCGAGGGCCGCAGCATCAGATGGTAGGTGTTGCCCAGGATGATGTCGGCGCCGGTGTCCTTGACCTGGTCGACGGTCAGGGCCTTGACGGTCGCGGCGGTGCCCACGGGCATGAAGGCGGGCGTGCGGATGTCGCCGCGCGGCGTCTTGAGAACACCCGTACGCGCCTTGCCGTCGGTGGCGTTGATCTCGAAGGGAAACGCCATCAGCGGGCCTCGTCCTTGAACAGCAGGCTGCCATCCCCGTAGGAATAGAAGCGGTAGCCCGTGGATATGGCGTGTTCGTAGGCCGCGCGCATGGTCGCCTGGCCGGCGAAGGCGCTGACCAGCATGAACAGGGTCGACCTGGGCAGGTGGAAGTTGGTCATCAGCACGTCGGCGGCGCGAAAGCGATATCCCGGCGTGATGAAGATGGCCGTCTCGTCGGCGAACGGCCGCACGATCCCGTCCTCGCCAGTGGCGCTCTCCAGCAGGCGCAGGGACGTCGTGCCGACACAGATGATGCGGCCGCCGGCGGCATGAACGGCGTTCAGTGCGTCGGCGACCTGAGCGCTCACCTCGCCGAACTCGGCGTGCATCCTGTGCTCGGAAACCTCGTCGGTCTTGACCGGCAGGAAGGTCCCCGCGCCCACGTGCAGGGTCACGAAGTGCAGCGAGACGCCTTTTTCCTTCAGCCTTTCAAGCAGGTCGGGCGTGAAGTGCAGGCCAGCGGTCGGGGCGGCCACCGAACCGTCCTCGCGAGCATAGACGGTCTGGTAGTCGGCGCGATCGCGCTCGTCCTCGCCCCGCTTGGCGGCGATGTAAGGCGGCAGCGGCATGTCGCCGTGCTTGGCGATGCCTATATCCAGGTCCGGGCCGGAGATGTCGAAGGCCAGCACGACCTCGCCGCCCTCGTGCTTTTCGGCGACGGTGGCGTCGAGACGATCACCCTCGCAGGCGCGGTCTTCCTGGGAACCGAACGCCACACGGTCGCCGACCTTCAGCCGCTTGCCCGGGCGCATGAAAGCGCTCCAGCGGCTGGGCGAGACACGGCGGTGCAGAGTCGCCTCGACGGCCACGGGCGTGCCGTCGGCGCCGCCGGTCGTCCGGCCTTCGCGCAGGCCGGACAGACGCGCGGGGATCACGCGCGTGTCGTTGAAGACCAGGGCGTCGCCAGGGCGCAGGAAGTCGGGCAATTCGCGGACAATGTGGTCGGCGAGCTCTTCCCCCGGACGGACCACCAGCAGGCGCGCGGCGTCGCGCGGCTCGGCCGGACGCAGGGCGATATGGTTCTCGGGCAGGTCGAAATCGAAGTCGGAAAGGCGCATGGGCGGGCTTCAAGCGCACGATGGATCGACAAGGTCAAGACATACGCGATTTCGAACACGGCTTCTTCTACCCTTCCGGCGCGTAGGGCGAGGCATCCATGGCAGAGCCGTGCTATGGGCGACCCATGCGCCTGATCGTTCAGCTTCTCAGCCTTCTCGTCCGCGGCACGGCCTTGATGTTGGGCCTCGTCGGCCTGGGTTTCGCGGGCGCGTGCCTGGGCGGCGCCTGGAGCGATCGGCTGGACGCCTTCACCCATGCCGCCCCGCTGTGGCTGATGATGGGCGTCGGCGCGGTGGTGCTGGGCGGGATCTTCGCGCGCGGCGGCGAGCGCTGGGTGATGCTCGGTCTGGGTGTGGCGACGCTGCTAGCCTGCTCGGTGCTGATGCTGCCCGAGCTGTGGGCTTCGTGGCGCTTCAAGCCGGCGACCCCGGCCGCGAGCGACCTGAAGATCGTGCAGTTCAACATCTGGCACGATAACAAGACGCCCGAAAAGAGCCTCGCCTGGGTCATGGCCCAGGACGCCGACGTCGTGATCGTCGAGGAAGGCGCCGGCGACGCCTGGCCCGCCATCCAGGCGCTGAAGACCGCTTACCCGTTCGCCTCGTGCGACAAGGTCTCCAAGTGCGAGACCTGGATCTTCTCGCGCAAGAAGATGATCGCGCGTGGCGGCATGCCGACGGATCGCCCCTATCTCTCGGGCGCCTGGGCCACCCTGGCCGACGCCAAGGGACCGTTCACGGTCGTGGGCGTCCACTACACATGGCCCGTACCGGCCGGCATCCAGCAGAGCCAGAGCCGCAAGCTGGTCAGGTTCGCCTCCGACTTCGACAAGAAGAGCACGATCATCACGGGGGACTTCAACTCGACACCCTGGTCGTTCACCCTGAAACGTCAGGACAAGGCCCTGGGCCTGCGCCGCTGGACCCGCGCCATGCCCTCGTGGCCGGCCAGCAAGTTCTCGCGGGTCATGGTCGCCCCCGCCCCGTTCCTGCCCATCGATCATGTCTATGCCGGCAGCGAGTGGTACGCGGTGAATGTCGAGCGCGGCCCGGCCCTGGGTTCCGACCACCGGCCTATCCTGATCACCCTGCGCCGCGGCCCGAAATAGAAACGGCCCCGGACCAGGTCCGAGGCCGTTTCTTCAGGTTCTGCAAGCGGGCCTTAGGCGTCCGCAGCGATCTTGGCGCTGATGATCTTGCCTGGGGCGCGCGGCGGCTCGCCCTTCGGCAAGGCGTCGACATGTTCCATGCCTTCAACCACTTGGCCCCAGACGGTGTATTGCTTGTCCAGGAAGGTGGCGTCGTCGAACACGATGAAGAACTGGCTGTTGGCCGAGTCCGGGTTCGGGGTGCGGGCCATCGAGACCACGCCGCGCACGTGCGGCTCGTCATTGAACTCGGCCTTCAGGTCCGGCTTGTCCGAACCGCCGCGGCCGGTGCCCGACGGATCGCCGCCTTGGGCCATGAAGCCCGGGATCACGCGGTGGAAGACGACGCCGTCATAGAAACCTTCGCGCACCAGCTCCTTGATCCGCGCCACGTGGCCCGGGGCCAGGTCGGGACGAAGCTTGATCGTGACCGGACCGCTCTCGAGGGTCAGGATCAGGGTGTTTTCGAGATCGGCCGACATGGTCTTCCCTTGGATGACAAGTGTTGTGAACGCGCTTCTAGCGCGGTTCACGCCCACCTGTGAACCAAGTTGAGCCCAGAAACCGGTAAGGCCTCAGCGAACCTCGACCGGAAGATCAATATCGCAGACCGAGAAATCGGCGCCTTTCAGCGCGCGAAGACGTTTGGTCTCGGCGGCGAACCAGGCGCCCTTCGGGTCGATCACCCGCACCTGGGGCCGCTGGCTTTCGGGAATGTCCGACAGCAGACGAACCTTCTGCATCTGGTCCTGCGGGGCCGGAACGGGCTCACCGGTCTTGATGGCGCGCACGGCGTCGAGGCCGCTGATCACGCGGCCGAAGGCGGTGTAGCGCTTATCCAGCGACGGATAGGGCTGGCGCATCAGGAAGAACTGGCTGTTGGCCGAGTTGTTGTCCTCGTCGCGGGCCATGCCGATCACGCCGGGACAGTAGGTTCCCCAGGCCGAGACCTTCTTGTCGACGGTCATGTCGCTCCAGGTCCAGGCCTGGCTGACGACCGGCAGCGATTTCAGGTAGCCAACCTCCAGGCCCGCCGGCGCGGCCATCGCCACGAATGGCGTCTCGCCGCCGCGGCGGAAGGTGAATTCGGCCTTCAGGTTCGGCTTGTCGGAGCCGCCCTCGCCCGTATTGGTCGGGTCGCCCGTCTGGGCCATGAACCTGTCGATGACCCGGAAGAAGGTGCGGCCGTCATAGACGCCCGCCCGGGTCAGTTCCTGCAGGCGCGCCACGTGGTTCGGAGCGACATCCGGGACCAACTCGACCAGCACACGCCCCTTGTTTGTGTCGATCACCATAACCGTGTCCGGAGCCGGCGTCCGCCAGTCCTGCTCGGAAGGCTTGGCCGAAGCCGAGGGCGTCGCCGCCAGGGCCGGACCGGTGATCGCCGCCAGGCAGAGCCCGGCCAGGAGCGTGCGCGAGAAGATCATGTCACTTAATTTGCACGGGGACGTCGACGTTGCAATTGGTGAAGCTAGGGCCCATCTCGGCCTGGCGCTTGGTCACCAGAGCCTTGAAGGCGGCGCCACGGGTATCCATTACCTGGATCGAAGGACGCTTGTCGGCCGGCAGGTCGGCCAGCATCTTCACGCTGATCATCTTGTCCTGCGGATCCGGCACAGGCTCGCCGGCCTTGATGCTGCGCACGACGTCCAGGCCCGACAGCACCCGACCGAAGGCGGTGTAGGTCTTGTCCAGCGAGGCGTTGGGCTGGCGCATGAAGAAGAACTGGCTGTCGGCGCTGTTGGGATCGCCGGCGCGAGCCATGCCCAGCACGCCCGAGCAGAAGTTCCCCCAGCTGGCCACCTTGCGGTCGGCGGTCATCACGGCCAGGGCCGAGTTCTGGCTGGACACCGGCATCGCGCCGATCCAGCCCAGTTCGCCGCTGCCGACCTTGAAGCCCGCGCCCAGCGGCAGGTCCATGCCGCGGCGGAAGGTGAACTCGGCCGTCAGGTTGGGCAGGTCCGAGCCGCCCTCGCCCGTATTCTTGGGGTCACCCGTCTGGGCCATGAAGTCGCTGATAACCCTGAAGAAGGTCAGGCCGTCATAGAAGCCGCTCTTTACCAGGCTACGCACACGCTCGACATGGTTGGGCGCGGCGATCGGATCGAGCTCGGCGATGATCCGCCCCTTGTTGGTCTCGACGACGATAACGTTGTTCGGATCAGGCGTGCGCCAGTCGGCGGTCTGGGCCGAGGCCGCCGAAACAGAGGCCGTCGTAGCGACAAGCGCCAGGGCGGCGGCGGTCATGGCGAGCTTCATAGAAATCCCCGAACAGAATAGTCGGGGGTCGGCGTAGAACGCCACGGTCGCCCCGACAAGTGCGGCGACTGTTCAACCGCACGATTCCGGCCGGAACGGGGCGACGACTACGCTTCCGACGCGGCCTTGAAGACCGCCAATTGGTCGTCGAAGGCGCGTTGAAAGGCGGGACGGGCCTCGGCCCGCGCGACATAGGCCAAGAGGCTCGGATAGTCGTTCAGGATCCCGGACGCGCCCAGACGGCGAAGCACCACCACCATCATCAGGTCGCCGGCGCTGAAGTCGCCGTCCAGCCAGTCGGCGTCGCCGAGACGATTGGCGAGCTGGTCCAGACGTGTGCGAACGGCCTGTTCCAGCATCGGTTGGCGCGCCTCGAACCAGGGCTTGTCGCGCTCCAGGATCGTGGCCATGCCGAACTCCACGATCGGCGGTTGCACGGTGCTGACCGCAGCGAACATCCAGGTCAACGCCCGCGCCCGGGCGTTGGCGTCGTCCGGCAGCAAGCCGGCATGGCGCTCGGCGATGTGGAAGACGATCGCGCCGGATTCGAACAGGACCAGATCGCCGTCCTCATAGGTCGGGATCTGGCCGAAGGGCTGCACCGCCAGATGGTCGGGCGCCTTCATCTGGGGAAAGGCGACCAGGCGGACGTCGTAGAGCTGGCCCACTTCCTCCAGCGCCCAGCGGACCGCCATGTTGCGCGCCAGGCCTCTGCCGCGATCGGGCGATTGCTTGAAGGCGGTGATGGTCGGGCTCATGAGGCGGCCTCCGGGCTGTCGCTGTCCCGAGGAACGAACGGCCGGGCGGCGTTCCGACACCGCCCGGCCGAAAATCGTCGATCAGGCCCTGCCGACCTTGGCCAGCAGTTGCTCGGCCACGCCCGCCGGCACGAACTTGGTGATATCGCCGCCCAGGGCCGCGATCTCCTTGACCAGACGCGAGGCGATCGCCTGGTGGCGCGGGTCGGCCATCAGGAAGACGGTCTCGATCTCGCGATCCAGCTGCTGGTTCATCGCCGTCATCTGGAATTCGTATTCGAAGTCAGCCACGGCCCGCAGGCCGCGCACGATCATCTGAGCATGCACGTCGCGGGCGAAGTGCATCAGCAGGCTCTCGAACGGCCGGACCTCGATCTGGGCGATCTTAGTCAGGTGCGCCGTTTCCTTCTCCAGGATGGCGACCCGCTCATCCAGCGAGAACAGCGGCCCCTTGCCGATGTTCACCGCCACGCCGATCACCAGCTTGTCGACCAGCTTCACGGCCCGACCGATGATGTCGAGGTGACCGTTGGTGACCGGATCGAAGGTCCCCGGATAAAGCCCAACCCGCATGCAGCCCCCTTACTCTAAGGGTTCGAGGGTTTACAGGGTCTCATCCGCCCCGCTGTCCTCGCCCTGGTTGTCGTCTCCGCCGGAATCGGCAAGGCGCTCGACGCTGACGACATGCTCGTCCTGCGCGGTGCGGAAGATGGTTACGCCCTGAGTATTCCGCGCTGCAACACGAATTTGCGAGACCGGCACCCGGATAAGCTGACCCTGGTCGGTCACCAGCAGGATCTGGTCGCTCTCATCGATCGGGAACGAACCCACCAAACGGCCGCCACGCTTGCTGAGATCCTGCGCGGCCAGACCCTGGCCGCCGCGGCCGGTGCGGCGGAAGTCATAGGCGCTGGTGCGCTTGCCGAAGCCTTCCGACGACACGGTCAGCAGGATTTCCTCGGCCGCGCCCAGTTCGGCGATGCGTTCCGGCGTCAGGGAGGCTTCCCCGACCTCGTCCTCGCCGTCCTCGACCGGCGCCGAGGCGTCTTCCCCTTCGTCGCCGTCGGCGGCGCGCAGCATGGCGCGCTGGTGCTTGAGATAGGCGGCGCGTTCGGCGGGTGTGGCGTCGACGCTACGCAGGACGGCCATCGAGATGACGGTGTCGTCGCCGGCCAGCTTAACGCCGCGCACGCCGGTCGAATCGCGGCTGGCGAACACGCGCACCTCGTCGACCGAGAAGCGGATGCAGCGGCCGGCCGCCGTGGTCAGCAGCACGTCCTGGTCGCTGTTGCAGACGGCGACGCCGACGATGCCGTCGCCTTCGTCCAGCTTCATGGCGATCTTGCCGTTGCGGCGGACGTCCACGAAGTCGCTGAGCTTGTTGCGGCGCACGCTGCCCGAACGGGTGGCGAACATTACGTCCAGGCCGCCCCAAGTGGCCTCGTCCTCCGGCAGGGTCAGGATCGAGGTGATCGTCTCGCCCGGTTCGATTGGCAGCAGGTTGACGAACGCCTTGCCGCGCGAGTTGGCGGCGCCTTGCGGCAGGCGCCACACCTTCATCTTGTAGACCTTGCCGCCCGAGGTGAAGAACAGCAGCGGCGCGTGGGTCGAGGCCGAGAACACGCGCGTGACGGCGTCCTCGGTCTTGGTCGCCATACCCGACTTGCCTTTGCCGCCCCGGTGCTGGGTGCGGTAGTTCGCCAGCGGCGTGCGCTTGACGTAGCCGCTCATGGTCACGGTGATGACCATGTCCTCGCGGACGATCAGGTCCTCGTCTTCCATGTCGGCGTCGCCATCGACGATCTGGCAGCGGCGCGGAATGGCGAACTTCTCGCGGACTTCGACCAGTTCCTCGCGGACCACGGCCATGATGTTGGCGCGGTCGGACAGCAAATCGAGATAGCCGCGGATGGCTTCGGCCAGGGCGGTGGCTTCGTTGCCGATTTCCTCGCGGCCCAGACCCGTCAGGCGCGACAGCGTCAAAGCCAGGATGGCGCGGGCCTGCTCGTCGGTCAGGCGGATCAGGCCGCCATCTTCCTGCAGGGTGCGAGGATCCGCGATCAGCTCGACCAGGGGCAGCATGTCGCCGGCCGGCCACGCCTTGGCCACCAGGCGTTCGCGGGCCTCGGTCGGGTCCTTGGACGAGCGGATGATGTGAATGAACTCGTCGATATTGGCGACGGCGATGGTCAGGCCGACCAGCACGTGGCCACGATCGCGGGCCTTGCCCAGTTCGAACTTCGTCCGGCGGACGACGACTTCCTCGCGGAAAGTGACGAACAGCTGCAGCAGCTTGTGCAGGCCCATCTGCTCGGGGCGGCCGCGGTTCAGGGCCAGCATGTTGACGCCGAACGAGCTCTGCAGCGCCGTGAAGCGGTACAGCTGGTTCAGGATCACCTCGCCCGAGGCGTCGCGCTTCAGCTCGACCACGATGCGCATCCCGTCGCGGTTCGACTCGTCGCGGATGTCGGCGACGCCCTCGATCCGCTTATCGCGGACCATTTCGGCGATGTACTCGACGAGGTTGGACTTGTTCACCTGATAGGGAATGGCGGTGATGACGATGGCTTCGCGGCCGGCGCGGATCTCTTCCACCGTGGCTAGGCCGCGCATGATGACCGAGCCACGGCCCGTCAGCAGCGCCTGGCGCGGGCCCGCGCGACCGATGATCTCGCCGCCGGTCGGGAAGTCGGGACCAGGCACCAGGTCCAGCAGTTGGTCGGTGGTGACGTCCGGCTCGTCGATCAGCAGCAGGCAGGCGTCGATGATTTCGCCGAGGTTGTGCGGCGGGATGTTGGTCGCCATGCCGACGGCGATGCCGCCCGCGCCATTGACCAGCAGGTTCGGGATCCGCGACGGCAGGACGGTCGGTTCCTGCTCCTTGCCGTCGTAGTTGTCGGCGAAGTCGACCGTGTCCTTGTCCAGGTCGGCCAGCAGCGACATGGCCGGCGGGGCCATGCGGCATTCCGTGTAACGCATGGCGGCGGGCATATCGCCGTCGACCGAACCGAAGTTGCCCTGACCGTCGATCAGCACCAGGCCCATCGAGAAGGACTGGGTCATGCGGACCAGGGTGAAGTAGATCGAGGCGTCGCCGTGCGGGTGATACTTACCCATCACGTCACCGACCACGCGGGCGGACTTGACGTACGGACGGTCCGGAGTTTGACCCTGCTCATGCATCGAGAACAGCACGCGGCGGTGCACGGGCTTTAGACCATCGCGCGCGTCCGGCAGGGCGCGGCTGACAATCACGCTCATCGCATAGTCGAGATACGAACGACGTAGTTCGTCTTCGATGTTGATGGGCGCTACGTCCCCGCCCGAAGCATCAGGGGGGAGAGTTTTTTGATCGTCGCTCAAGGGGATTTTTCGCCGTCAGAATCGGACACGGAACCGTCGAAAACAGTTAGCATTCAGATGGGGAAGGCGCGACCTTTCCGGGCGCTGCATCCCGCCCGTTTGCTTGAATCCGAAGGAAAAACGCATGATCCGCCTCCCCGCCGCGACCACCCTCGCCCTCGCCGCTCTGATCGCCGCTTCGTCCGGCGTCGGCGCCGCTGGGCCCAGACCGCCGCGACCGCCGTGGTGAAGACCGGTGACGGCAAGGACGCCGGCGTGGTCACGCTGACCGAGGCCCCGCACGGGGTGCTGCTGAAGCTGGAACTGAAGGGCCTGACTCCGGGCTGGCATGCGGTGCACTTCCATGAAAAGGGCGACTGCGGCGCGCCGGACTTCAAGTCGGCCGGCGCCCACGTCCACACGTCCGCCACCACGATCCACGGCCTGTTGAACCCGGACGCCAACGACAGCGGCGACCTGCCGAACGTCTTCGCCAACGCGGACGGCTCGGCCACGACCGAGGCCTATTCGACCCTGGTGTCGCTCAAGGGCGCCGGCGGCCGCCCCGCCCTGCTGGACACCGACGGCTCGTCGATCGTCGTCCACGCCAGCCCGGACGACCACAAGAGCCAACCGATCGGCGGCGCCGGCGCGCGCGCGGCTTGCGGCGTGTTCAAGTAAAGCTGTAGAGCGTGGCAGCCGAAAGTGTGAGCGGTTTCGGCGCCTGCCACGCTCTAAGTACTTGAGATAGAGCCTGTTTATCCGTTTCTGATGCTTCCATCAGAAACGGACAGGCTCTAGGCTTCCGCTACGTTTCTGTTCGTGGCGGGAGATCCCATGCGTATCTGGCGGCTGTCGCTTCTCGCCGTTCTGCTGGCCGCGACGGCCGCCTGCCACGACTCCAGGACGTCCAAGGACGCCAAGCCGCCGGAAAAGCCGGCCGTCGCCACGCCCTCGCCATCGACAGAGCTGGTCTCGCTGGCCTGGAGGCCAACGAGCGGCGACCAGAACCTCCAGTCCTTCGAGCTTCAACTGACGGGGGCCGAGATCGTTTCGGTCTGCAACAAGCCGCCTGGCTGGATCGTCGAAGGCTCGGGCGACAAGATCAAAGGCTACGCGACGGTCGGCGCGGGCTTCGTCGGCGTCGAGCATCTGGACGACCTCGACGGCCTTTTCCTGATCAAGACCCATGCCGGCGAGACGCTGGGCGTCAGCGGCAAGCTGCTGACGGGTGTCTATGCCGACGACGGCGGCCAGAGCGAGATCGCGGCGACATCGGCGCTCCTGAGGCGCGAGCCCGCCGCCGAATGTCCACCCCCTAAGGGCTAGCGCTTTCGACCAGGGCCTCGGCGGCTTTGGCGCGCTTCTCGGTCAAGGCCACCAGGGCCACGCCGACCATGGTCGCGCCGCCGCCGATCAGCAGCTGGGTCGTCAGCTTGTCGCCCAGGAAGAGCACGCCGATCGAGCACGAGACCAACGGCGTCAGCAGGAAGTATGGCGTAACCCGCCCGGCCTCGCGGCGCTGGACCAGCCAGAACAGCAGGGCGCTGGCCCCGATGGTCGAGACCACGCCGGCGAACAGCACGCACAGCCAGGCGATCGGCGGCGCGGTCTGCATCCTTGCGACCTGGTTCGTCTCGAACAGGGCCGACAGGATCAGCAGCACGGGCGCGGCGACCAGCGCCGTCATGCCCTGCAGCTTCAACGGCTTGATCCCCGGCGTCTTGCGCACCAGCACAGTAGCCACGGCCCAGCAGGCGCTGGAGAAAACGATCAGCAGGATCGCCGGCAGGTCTCCCGCCCCGTGCGGATCCAGGCTCATCCACGCCACGCCGATGAACGCCACCGCCAGGCCCGCCACGGCCGGCGGCCGCATGGTCTCGCCCAGCATCCGCCAGGCGAAGATGGCGGTGAACGGGATCCAGAGCTGGCTGGCCACGACCAGCGGACTCAGAGCGTCGGCCATGCTGAAGGCGATATAGATCACGCCGAAATGGATCGGCCCCGTCAGCAGTACGATGGTCAGCAGCTTCCTCGGCTCGGGAAACGGCGGCTTGATGAACGGGAACAGGAAGGCCAGCGCCGAGGCGAACCTCAGCCCCCCCATCAGCATCGGCGGCAGGTAGTGCGTCGCCACCTTGGCGGCGGCGTTGTTGATCCCCCAGGTCAGGATGATCCCCAGGATGGCGAGATATTCCAGACCGGTCAGTGGGGACGACTTGGAGGACATGAGGGGCTTGGACCAGACCAGGCCCTCCGGGTCAATAAACGCCGACCACCTCGTGGATGGCCGAGGTCAACCGCTCGATATCCCCGTCCGGCGTGGTGAAGGCCGGCGTGAGATAGACGACCTTGCCCATCGGCCGGATCCAGACGCCCAGCTCGGCGAAGCGCGCGCAGAGATCACCGACCGCCACGGGCGCATCGAACTCGACGACGCCGATCGCCCCCAGAATCCGGACATCGACGACGCCACGCTTCGCTCGGCAAGGCTCCAGCCCGTCGGCCAAGGCCGTGGAAACCCGCGCCACATTGGCCGCCCAGGTCCCATCCTCGAACAGGTCCAGCGAGGCGTTGGCCGCCGCGCAGGCCAGCGGATTGGCCATGTAGGTCGGGCCGTGCATCAGGGCCGCGCCCGGATCGTCGGACCAGAAGGCTGCGAACACCTTGCGCGACGCCACCGCCGCCGACAGCGGCAAAGTTCCGCCGGTCAGCGCCTTGGAGAGGGTGACGATGTCCGGCTCGATACCCGCCGCCTGCATGGCGAACAGGGTCCCGGTTCGGCCAAAGCCCGTGAATATCTCGTCGAAGATCAGCAGCACGCCGTGCTTGTCAGCCAGCCGACGCAGGGTCCGCAGCACGTTCGGCGAATGCAGCAACATGCCGCCCGCGCCCTGGACCAACGGCTCGACCAGGATCGCCGCGATCTCGTGGCCACGCCGGGCCAGCAGGGCGTCGAGCGCCGCCTCGCTGACCGTATCGCGCGGCAGGTCGGCGATCACCTGTTCGGGCATGACGCCGGCGAACAGGCTGTGCATCCCCTCCTCCGGGTCGCAAACCGTCATCGTCGCCAAGGTGTCGCCGTGATAGCCGCCCCGGAAAGCCAGGAACTTGGTGCGACCTCGAACGCCGCGATTGATCTGGAACTGCAGCGCCATCTTCATGGCGATCTCGACCGAGACCGAGCCGCTTTCGGCGAAGAACACGTGGTCCAGCTCGCCCGGCAGCAGCCGGGCCAGCCGCGCCGCCAGGCGATAGGCCGGCTCGTGCGCCAGGCCCCCGAACATCACGTGCGGCATGATCTCGATCTGCGCTCGCAACGCGTCGGCGATGTGCGGGTGGTTGTAGCCGTGGCAGGCCGTCCACCAGGAGGCCAAGCCGTCGACCAGCTCTCGCCCATCGGCCAGCACCAGCCGCGAGCCCCGCGTGGCCACCACCGGCAGCGGCGGTCGCGCCGTCTTCATCTGGCAGTACGGACGCCAGACGTGCGGCGCGCCAGCGGTCAGCCAGGCTGGATCGGACATGACGGTTTCCGTTTGCGGACTCGGGGCGCTCTGCCTATTCCCGCCCACCAGCCACGGCAAAGAGAAACGACATGCAGAGCCTCGACGCCTTCGCTGGCGAGAAGCTGGCCGCCCTGGACGCCAAGAGCCTGCGCCGCCGCCTCAAGCCCACCCGCCGCCATGACGGCGCCGTGGTCGAGCGCGATGGCAAGCGGTTGATCTCGTTCTCGTGCAACGACTATCTGGGCCTGTCGCAACATCCTCTCGTTCGCGCGGCGGCGGCCGAGGCGGCGCTGAACTACGGCGCGGGCGCGGCCGCCTCGCGGCTGGTGACCGGCGATCATCCGCTACTGAGTGATCTGGAAAAGCGCCTGGCCCGCCTGAAGGTAACGGAGGCCGCCTGCGTGTTCGGCTCGGGCTATCTGGCCAATACCGGCACGATCCCGACCTTGGTCGGTCCCGGCGACGCGGTTTTCGTCGACGCCCTGGCCCACGCCTGCATCTGGAGCGGCGCGCAGCTGTCCGGCGCCAGGATCGTCAAGTTCGCCCACAACGACGTCGAGGACCTGGCGCGCCTGCTGAAAGCCGAACGCCCGCTGGCCCGCCACGCCCTGGTCGCCACCGACGGCGTGTTCTCGATGGACGGCGACATTGCGCCGCTCGATCAGTTGTCCGCGCTGTGCGCCGAGCACGACGCCTGGCTGCTGAGCGACGACGCCCACGGAGTTGGGGTGTTGGCGCAAGGCCGAGGTTCGGCCGCCCTGTTCCCGGATGCCGACATCCCCTTGCAGATGGGCACCCTGTCCAAGGCCCTAGGGTCGTACGGCGGCTACGTCTGTGGCTCCCAGGCGGTGATCGACCTGCTGAAGACCCGCGCCCGCACGCTGGTCTACGCCACGGGCCTGCCGCCGGCCTCGGCCGCCGCGGCCCTGGCGGCGCTGGACCTCATCGAAGCCGAGCCCGAACTGACCGAGCGGCCATTGGCCAAGGCGCGCCTGTTCACCCGCCGTCTCGGCCTGCCCGACGCCCAGAGCCCGATCGTGCCGGTGATCATGGGCGGCGCCGAGGCCGCCCTCACCGCCTCGACCGCGCTGGAGGCGCGGGGCTTCCTGGTCGTCGCCATCCGCCCGCCGACGGTGCCAGAGGGCACGGCCCGCCTGCGCGTGGCCTTCAGCGCCGAGCACGACGACGCCGACGTGATCCGCCTGGCCGACGCCGTGGCGGCGCTGCGATGAAGGCCCTTTTTGTCGCCGGAACGGGAACCGACCTCGGCAAGACCCATGTCGCGTGCGCCCTGCTCCGGGCCGCTCGGGCGCGCGGCCTCCGCGTCGACGCCTTCAAGCCCGTCGTCAGCGGCTTCGATCCCGAAGCGCCCGAGACCAGCGATCCCGCCCGTCTCGCCATCGCGATCGGCCGTCCCGAGGCCTGGGCCGAGATCTCGCCCCGCCGCTATCGCGCACCGCTGGCCCCGAACCTGGCGGCGAGATTGGAGGGCGACACCCTGGTCATGGCCGACCTGATCGCCGACTGCCGAACCTGGCTGGACGGCCGCGACATCGACCTTGCCCTCGTCGAAGGCGCTGGCGGGGTGATGTCACCGATGACCGACGACGCCACAAATCTCGACCTGATGGTCGCGCTAGGCTTGCCCGTCCTGCTGGTCGCCGGCAGCTATCTCGGCACGGCCAGCCACCTGTTGACGGCTCTGGAGGTGCTGCGGGCGCGGGACCTGACGGTAACCGCGATCGTGGTCAGCGAGAGCCTCGACGCCCCCGACCTCGATCAGACCGTCGAGATGACGCGGGTCTTTGAGCAGACCGCCCCGATCGTGGTCGCGCCGCGCGATCCGGACTGGAGCGCGGCCGAACTCGCCGACCTACTTCTCTAGCCGCGCGACCAGGCTGGACGTGTCCCAGCGGTTGCCGCCCATGGCCTGCACCTCGGCGTAGAACTGGTCGATCAGGGCGGTGGCCGGCAGCTGGGCGCCGTTCGAGCGGGCTTCGTCCAGGGCGATGCCGAGGTCCTTGCGCATCCAGTCGACCGCGAAGCCGAAGTCGAACTTGCCTTCGGACATGGTCGGCCAACGGTTCTCCATCTGCCACGACTGGGCCGCGCCCTTGGAGATGGCGGCCAGCACGTCCTCGGTCGGCAGGCCCGAGCGCTTGGCGAAGTGCAGCGCCTCGGCCACGCCCTGGACGACGCCGGCGATGGCGATCTGGTTGCACATCTTGGTCAACTGTCCCGAACCGACCTCGCCCATCCGGCGCACGGCCTTGGCGTAAACCTCGATCACCGGCAGAACGTGGTCATAGGACGCCTGGTCGGCGCCGACCATGATGGTCAGTTGGCCGTTCTCGGCCCCGGCCTGGCCGCCCGAGACCGGAGCGTCGACGAAGGCGCAGCCGCGCGTCGCCAGCAGTTCGGCCATTTCGCGAGCGACCTTGGCCGAGGTGGTGGTGTGGTCGACAACCGTCACGCCTTTCTCGAGCGCCGGAAGGGCCTGCGCCACGACGTCGCGGAGGTCGTCGTCATTGCCGACGCACAGCAGCACCACCTCGGCTCCGGCCACGGCCTCAGGAATGGTCTCAAAGGCCTCGCCGCCGTGCTTTTCCGCCCATTTGCGGGCCTTTTCGGCGGTGCGATTGTAGACGGCGACCTCGTGGCCGGCGGCCTTCAGGTGGCCCGCCATCGGAAAGCCCATCACGCCCAGACCGATAAACGCCGTCTTCATGCCGCTGCTCCACTTATAGAGGCTGGGATTACGCGCCCGACGGCGGCTTCGGCAACCCCATCTTAACGTCCTTTGGGCACGTTGCGGCGCATGGTTAAGCAGGCTTAAGCACGATGGCGGTCAACAGCGAACAGCCGATCATCATCAAGAAGATCAAGAAGGGCGGCGGCGCCGGGCACCACGGCGGCGCCTGGAAGGTCGCCTATGCGGACTTCGTGACGGCCATGATGGCCTTCTTCCTGCTGATGTGGCTGCTGAACACGACCAGCCCCGAGCAGAAGCAGGGCATCGCCGACTATTTCGCGCCGGCCTCGATCTCGTCCACGACCAGCGGGTCGGGCGGCATCCTGGGCGGCACCTCGCTGGGCGACGACGGCGCCAAGGCCGACGGCAAGTTGTCGGTCATTCAGCAAATGGCGCCCGAAGCCCCCGACAATGTCAGCAAGGATGGCCAGAGCTCGGAACAGGCCTCCCTCGCCTCCGCCAGCGAGCAGGCCCTGCGCGACGCCCTGGCCAAGAAGGAACAGGACGCCTTCGCCTCGGCCGCCCAGTCCCTGCGCCAGTCGCTGCAGGACATGCCCGAACTGGCCGAGCTGTCGAAACAGATCATGATCGACCAGACCCCGGAAGGCCTGCGCATCCAGCTGGTCGACCAGGAAGGCCGGTCGATGTTCAAGGAAAACTCCCGCGAGCCGAACGACCGCGCCAGGATCCTGCTGCGCGCCGTGGCCAAGGTGATCAACCAACTGCCCAACCGCGTGACCATCTCGGGCCACACCAGCGCCAACGCCTATGGCAAGAAGCAAGACGGCGACTGGGCGCTCTCGGCCGCGCGCGCCGACGCCTCGCGCGTGGTGCTGCGCGGCGCCGGGGTCGACGACGACCGGATCTATCAGGTGTCGGGCAAGGCCAATTCCGAACCGCTGTACGCCGACGACCCGACCTTGGCGGGTAACCGACGCATCTCGATCATCCTGCTGCGTGAAAAGCCGGTCCTGCCGGACAACCTGTGACCGTTCGACGCGCAAGCGCTCCGTGAAGCTTGCGCAACTGAACTCTATGCCCCCTAATCCCGTTCTGGGCGGCAGACGCGCTGAAGGGGACAGGGCCTACAAGTGACGCAGCATTTTCCGACGCGACAGCTTCGGTTCTTTCTGACGGCGCCCACGCCTTGCCCGTACCTGCCCGGCCGCGAGGAACGGAAGGTGTTCGCCCACCTGCCCCTGTCCGACGGCCCGACGGTCAATGACAGCCTGACTCAGGTCGGCTTCCGTCGCTCGCAGAACATCGCCTACCGTCCCGCTTGCGAGACCTGCCGCGCCTGCCAGTCGGCTCGCGCGCCCGCCGCCGACTACGTGCTGTCGCGTTCGGAGCGGAAGGTCCTGAACCGTAACGACGACCTCGAGCGCCACTTGGTCGAGGCCGAGGCGACTCTGGAGCAGTTCGAACTGCTGCGCCGCTATTTGCTGGCTCGCCACGCCGACGGCGGCATGGCCGAGATGACCTGGCCCGATTACGTGGCCATGGTCGAGGACACCGCCGTCCGCACCCACCTGATCGAATATCGCCGCAAGTCACAGGACCGCGGCCCGGGCGACCTGATCGCCTGCGTGCTGGTCGACGTGCTCGCCGACGGCCTGTCGCTGGTCTACAGCTTCTACAATCCCGATCTCGACCGTCGGAGCCTGGGCTCCTTCGTCATCCTGGACCACATCGTCCAAGCTCAGCAGGGCGGCCTGCCCTACGTCTATCTGGGCTACTGGGTCCCGGGCAGCGAGAAGATGGCCTACAAGGCGCGCTATTCGCCGCTGGAAATCCTGAAGCCCGGCGGCTGGTCGCTGATGTCGGCCCGCGAACGCGGCGCTCGTCCGCCCAGTTCGCGACCCAACTCACATGACACCTGCGACCTCGACCTCAGCGACGCCGAGCCGGCTTCGCTGGACGACCTGCCGTAGCGGAACGTTTCCGAAGACACCTCGGAATACACGTCTTCCAACGGCAATAACCTCAAGACACGCAAAAGTGGAACGCGTGAACTTGGCAAGAATGTCAAAAGATCGCGGTCAGATGAATTGAATCTGCACCTTGGTTAACACCCAAGAAACCACTTCATCCCAAATTTAGTGAAACGCTTCGGTGAACGCGGCGACAGTTAGGGGGATGTGGATTATGTTTTTCTCGGAACGCAAGACGGGCGAGATCAATCTCCTCAAGAAGCAACTGGCGGACCTGAAGGAACGATCCGAACTGCTGGATCAGGCCTGTGGCATCGGCCTGTGGGAAGCCGTGCTGCATGACGCCGACGCCCTGCACCCCAAGAGCGTCTGGACCTGGTCGCCGGAATTTCGCCGGCTGATCGGCTACACCAGCGAGGCCGACTTTCCGAATGTCTGCCGCTCCTGGTCGGACAAGCTGCACCCCGACGATGTGGAACCCACGTTCGCCGCCTTCGCCGCCCACCTGACCGACAAGACCGGCGCCGCGCGATACAATGTCACCTATCGCCTGATGACCCGGCAAGGCGTCTATCGCTGGTACCGCGCTACCGGTGGGTGCATTCACACAGAAGGCGGCCTGATCCGCGCATGCGGCTCGCTGACCGATATTCACGAGCAGACGCTGATCGAGCAAAAGGCGCGCGACGAAGCCGCCGAGAACCAAATCGCGCTGGACGCCCTGGCGGACGGCCTGAAGGCCCTGGCCGAGGGAGACCTGACCCACAAGATCGATGCGGCCTTCTCGGCCAGGGCCCAGCCGGTCAAGGACAATTTCAACCACTCCGTAAGCCGCCTGCGCGACGCGCTCGTCAACATCGCCTCGACCGCGGGCTCCATCCGGGGAGGCTCGGCCGAAATCGCCAGCGCGTCTGACGACCTGTCGCATCGCACGGAGCAGCAGGCCGCCAGTCTGGAAGAGACCGCCGCGGCCCTCGACCAGATCACCTCGACGGTCAATCGCAGCGCGGAGGGCGCCATCCAGGCCTCGAACGCCGCCGCCTCGGCGAAAATCGACGCCGAGCGTTCGGGCGAAGTGGTGCGCGACGCGGTCGCGGCCATGGGGGAGATCGAACAGAGCTCGGGGCAGATCACCCAGATCATCGGCGTTATCGACGAGATCGCCTTCCAGACCAACCTTCTGGCCCTGAACGCCGGGGTCGAAGCGGCCCGTGCGGGCGAGGCCGGCCGGGGCTTCGCGGTCGTGGCGCAAGAGGTGCGGGCCTTGGCTCAACGCTCGGCCGACGCCGCCAAGGAGATCAAGACGCTGATCGCCAGCAGCACCGCCCAGGTCGAGCGCGGCGTGAAGCTGGTCGGTCAGACCGGCGAGGCCCTCAGCGGCATCGTCGGCAAGGTGACCGAGATCACCGACCAGATCACCGAAATCGCCCGCTCGTCGCGCGAACAGGCCACCGGTCTCAACCAGGTCAACACCGCGGTCAATCAAATGGACCAAGTCACCCAGCAGAACGCCGCGATGGTCGAGGAAGCCACCGCCGCGGCCAGCAATCTGCGCGGCGAGGCCAATGAATTGACGCGGCTGGTCGGCCGTTTCCGCATCGGAGACGACCAGAACCCGTCGGTCGCCCGGGCGGCCTAGCCTCCGCCATAGCCCCCAGGTCCCGGAAGCCTCGCGAAGGCTCTCCCGGGATCTGGGGCCAGCGCGGCGCGGTTGGTCTCAAGTCCAGCGCGGCCGCTTCGCCCCGGCCGGTAGACCGGCCTTGGCGTTTCTGACTGAATGGACCTCCTAACGCGCGAAGCTGACCCCGCCGTCCACCGTGACGGCGCCGCCCATCACATAGTCCCCGGCCCGCGAGGCCAGGTAGATGGCCGCGCCGGCCATGTCCTCTTCCGAACCGATACGGCCGGCCGGGATGGCCTTCGACACCGCGTCGGCGTGGTCGCGGGCGACCTTGTTCATGTCCGAGGCGAAGGCGCCGGGCGCGATGGCGCTGACGGCGATGTTGTCGGCCGCCAGGCGCAGGGCCATGCGCTTGGTCATGTGCAGCAGGCCGGCCTTGGACGCGCCGTAGGGATAGGTCTCTTCCTTGCTCACCGACTGGCCGTCGATCGAGCAGATGTTGATGACCTTGGCGACACGATCCTTGGCGGCGGCGCGCAGCGGGCCGATCAGGGCCTGGGTCAGGAAGAACGGCGTCTTCATGTTGAGGTCGACGGTCTTGTCCCAGCCGCTTTCCGGGAACTCGTCGAAGGCCGCGCCCCAGGCCGCGCCGGCGTTGTTGACCAGGATGTCGAGCTTTTCCTCGCGTTCCTTGATCCGGTCGGCCAGGCCCTGAATGCCTTCCATGGTCGAGATGTCGCCCGGCAGGGAGACGCACTCACCGTACTGGCTGAGTTCCTCGGCCGTCGCGTCGCAGGCGGCGGCCTTGCGGGCGGTGATGTAGACGCGCTTGGCGCCGTAGGTCAGGAAGCCCTTGACGATCATCGCGCCGATGCCGCGCGAACCGCCGGTAACCAGGGCCACGCGGCCCTCGAGGGAAAACAGGTCTTGCATTTTGTAGCTCCTAGAAGGCGCGGGCGGCGGCCAAAGCCCCCAGCCGGCCAGTGATGTCGTGGAATTGGGCGACGGTCTCGTCGATGATCTGCTGGGCGGTCTTGATCTCGTCGATCAGACCCACGGTCTGGCCGGCCAAGGCGGGCGCGGCCTCCATGTCACCGCCGAAATAGACGTCGAGGATGTTCTTCAGCACATCGGGCGGCATGACCCCCGCGTCGTAGATCTCTTTGGTAAGGTCGGACTTGATGGCGCGGATGCAGGGGCTGGCCTTTTTGTTCAGCACCCAGGTGCCGGTTTCCTTGGCCCCGGTGATCGCCGCCTTGTAGTTGGCGTGGACCGGGCTCTCGGCCGAACTGACGAAGCGAGTGCCCATCTGAACCGCCTCGGCGCCTAGGGCGAACGCCGCCGCCATGCCGCGCCCATCGCAGATGCCGCCGGCGGCGACGATGGGCACGTCGACCCGCGCGCGGATCGCTTGTAGCAGGACCAGGGTCGACACCTCCTCCGGATTCTTGAAGCCGCCGCCCTCGGCGCCCTCGACCACCAGGCCGTCGACGCCCGCCTCAACGCATTTGACCGCCGCGTCCACCGTCGGCACGGCGTGGTAGACGACGATGCCGGCGTCCTTCAGCGGCCCGACGAACTTGGCCGGGCTGCCGGCCGAGGTGGTGACGAACTTGACCCCGCTCTCGCAGACAAAGCGCAGCATGGCGTCGTCGCGCAGGAACATGATCGGCAGGTTCACTCCGAACGGCAGGCCGCTGGCCGCCATCTTGGTGATCTCGGCCTTGCAGGTCTCGGTCTCGCCGGACGAAGTCTCAATAACGCCAAGCCCGCCAGCCCTGGAGACAGCCGAGGCTAGCGGAAAGCGGGCGATCCAGCCCATCGGAGCCTGGATGATCGGATATTTCGCGCCCGTATGGGCCAGGACACGGTTGGTCATTCTGGCCATCAGGGGATCAGCAGCACGCGGCCGACAGCCTGGCGACTTTCGATATAGGCGTGGGCGGCGGCGGCTTCGGACAGCGGGAAGGTCCTGTCGATTACGACCTCGAGCTCGCCCTTGGCGGCCCGGTCGATCATCTCCTGGATCATGTCGTGGACGCGGTCGGTCATGATCTCCGCGCCCAGAAAGACGCCGGTCAGCGAGCGATTTCCGCCCATCAGCGACGACACGTCCACCTTCATGGGCTCGCGCCCGGCGTTGCCGACCAGCGAGATGCGTCCACGATAACCCAGCGCGCCGAGGCTGCCTTGCAAGGTCGCGCCGCCGACCGGGTCGACCACCAGATCGACGCCCTTGCCGCCGGTCAGCTTCATCACCTGCTCGACCAGGTCGTCACGGCGGTAGTTGACGCCGTGATCCATGCCGAACGCCTTCAGGCGTTCCAGCCGCTCGTCGCTGGAGGCCGAGGCCAGCACCGTCGCGCCGGCCTGCTTGGCCAGTTGGATAGCGGCCAGGCCCACGGCGCCCGCTCCGGCCTGGACCAGGACGGTTTCGCCCGCCTTCAGACGGCCCGCGCCGAACAGGCACTCGTGCGCCGTGCCGAACGGCACCGGAATGGCCGAAGCCTTCTGGATGTCGAAGCCGTCGGGGATCGGCCAGGCGTTGCGGGCCGGAACGGCGCGCAGCTCGGCGTGCGAACCGAAGGCGTTCACGGTGACCACCCTCGTCCCGACCTTCAAGTGGGAGACCTCGGCCCCGACCTCGACGATCTCGCCGGCGGCCTGATAGCCGACAATGTGCGGGCTGCCCGCCATCTGGCCGCCGCCGCGATTGAGGGTGTCGCCGCCCTCGATGCTGACCGCCTCGACGCGGATCACCACGCCCTGCGGATGGCAGACGGGGTCGGGAACGTCCTCGTAGCGAAAGACGTCCGGCGCCCTGTCTCATAATAGACGGCGGCCTTCATGGCGTTCTCCCTGTTGTTGTTCTTGGCTCTTGAAGGAGCGTTATTTCTTAGGGTCGATCAGGGCGTCGTAGACCAGCTTGGCGCTGTCATCGTCGATGTCCTTGATGGTCGGATCGCCGCCCTTGTTGAGGATATGGATCATGCCCAGGAAGAAGAGATCGTTGGTCGGGTCGATCCAGAACCAGGTGCCGGCCGCGCCGCCCCAGCTATAGGTCCCCTGCCCGTACGGCCCCGCCTTGGCGCTATCCAGCACCACCGCGAAATCGAGGCCGAAGCCCTTGCCGGCGGCCGCATTGAACGGCGGATCATTGGAATTCATGATCGTGTCGCTGAGCACGTTCGTCCGCATCAGCTTGACGGTCTCTGGCTTGATGATCCGCTTGCCGTCCAGCTCGCCGCCGTTCAGCAGCATCTGGGCGAAGCGGGCGTAGTCGGCGTTGGTCGAGACCAGGCCGCCGCCGCCCGACGCCGCGACCGGCGGCTTGGTGATGTCCAGCACCATGAAGCCGGTCGCCGGAACCAGCTTCTGCTCCTTGGGTCCCCAAAGATAGAGCGAAGCCAGACGATCCATCTTCTCCGGCGGAAGCCAGAAGGCGGTATCGACCATCTTCAGGGGCCCGAAGATCCGCTGCTGCATGAAGTCGCCCAGCGACATGCCGGTCAGCTTCTCGATGATCAGGCCCTGGATATCGACCGAGACGCTGTACTTCCAGCGCGCGCCCGGCTGGGCCACCAGCGGCAGGGCGGCGACCTTCTGGACGAACTCCTTCGCGCGACTTGGCGCTCAGGACGCCGGTCGAGACATAGGCCTTGTCGATGGGGTTGTCGGGAACCAAGCCATAGGCGAAGCCGCCCGAGTGGCTCATGAGTTCGCGCATGGTCGGCGGGCGGTCGGCCGGGACGGTGTCGAACGAACCGTCGGGATTAACGCCCTTGAAGACGCGCAGCGAGGCGAACTCGGGGATGTACTTGCTGACCGGGTCGTCCAGCTTCCACTTGCCCTCTTCGTAGAGGATCATCATGGCCACGCCCGTGACGGGCTTGGTCTGGGAGTAGATGCGGAAGACGGTGTCCTTGGTCATCGGTGGGCCGTCGAAGCCCTTCTTGCCGTGGACCTCGTAGTTCACGACCTTGCCGTGACGGACCAGCATGGTGGTGACGCCCGGCAGGTGGCCGGTGTCGACCAAGTTCTGCATATGGGCGTCCAGCTTCTTCAGGCCTTCGGCCGAGAAGCCGACGCTTTCCGGCGCGGCGGGGGCGATGGCGGGCGTGCTGGACGCCGCCCCCAAGGGAGCAGCCAGAGTCGCGGTGGAGCCGCCGCCTAGCAGCGTCGCGGCCAGCGCGGCCGCGATGAACTTCCGAAACGCCAAGGCGCCCTCCCCGAACAGATGTTTGACGCGACCTTAGAGCGGGCGCATCCGCGTTGAAACCCGCTTTTTCAACGTCCGGATGACAGGCGATCCGTCACGCCCAAGGTTAAGGTTATTTCATGAAGAACCGGGTTGTTCGAACGTCGTTCATGTATATTTTTTACTGCACGAGGGATTACGATATTTTAAGGCGACGCTGGCCATGGCCACCCTGGACAACCTGATCACGATCTACCGCAATATCCATCGCTTGCCGACGCAGGCGGAACTTCCCCTTTCGGCCTCGACACAGCTGACCATGATGGCGCAAGGCATCGACGCCGACAGAGGCGGCATGGTCGGGGACCTCTGGAGCTATGCCTCGGCTGTGCGCTGGATCCAGGACAGCGCCAAGTCCACGACCGAGGTGGCGGTGATGGCTTACGGTTTCCTTGCCGACATAAGCCTGGGCACGCAGGGGCTGGACTATCTGCTCTCGCCGATCGGCGGGAATGCGAACAATCTGAACAGCGCATATTACGCTCAGTTCAATCTCGTGAACCGCTACATCAATTTCGCGATCAACCTGGCCAAGTTCGGTGAAGGTCGGGAGAACTTCATCAAGAGCTACGGCGAAAATGGAACAATGTATTCGACGTTCCAGAAGGCCTATCTGAAGCTCTTCGGCGTCGAGCGCACCTATGACGAGATTCTGACTTATCTCGACGCGGAGGTGCCGAACGGTCGCGGAGGGACCTACACCCGGGGCGAATATTTCGCCGAATTGGGCGGCGACGGCGGTAACGGCATCGGGACGCGCGCGGCCATGGTCGGTGCGCTGATGGCCGAGGCCATGACAAGCAGCCAGGGCCCGTACGCGGACGCCGTCCGCGCCTTTCTCGCCGACGTCGCAATAGACGGTAAGACGAACCCGCTGTCGGTGTTCTTCTCGGTCTACGGCAAGGGCGGACACCACGCGGCCGGCGGCCCGGACGACCCGGGACTGCCCGGCGAAAGCGCGCGTTTCGCCCACGACTGGAACGTCGACGTCTACAACCGGGAGCCGGACGACAACACCCACGTCCTGGCCAGCGACGGCAACGACGTCATCAAGCCGATCATCACCGATGGCCCCGGCGGACTGGACGCGGGCAAGCACATCAAGACCGGAGGCGGCAACGACATCGTCTTTGTCGACAACGGGATCATGCGCGGACATATCGACACGGGAACCGGCAATGACCAGATCTTTGTCGAGAAGTTGGACGGCGGCGTCACCACCGGCTCGGGCTACGACTTCGTGGACATCGGCGGCTTCGCCGGTCTGCACCTGGTGAACGGCAAGGTCACCGACATCGCCGTGATCGACGACTTCAAGAAGGGCTTCGATATCCTCAGCTTCCCGGGCCTGGTCGGGCCAGGCGAGAAGAAACAGCTCTACTTCGTCGCCAACGCCACCTTCGACGACGCGCTGAACGCCTATGCGAGCATCACGGCCGCCAACAGCAACACCGTCTTCGAGTGGAACGGCGACACCTATGTCTTCCACCAGAACGGCGTCACCGGCGTCGATGCGGGGGATGGCCTGATCAAGCTGGCTGGCGTCACCGGCCTTGTGGTCGGCGGCGTCACTCAAGCGGTCGATATCCTGTTCGCGGCTTAGTTTTCAGCTCACCAAGCCGCAAACAAGCTCCCTCCGCCCCGCGGAGGGAGCTTTCCTGCTTCTAACGGGCGGTAGTCGCCCTGGCGGAGGGTCTGGCGGGCTGCTGCCCCAGCGCGATCTCCGTCGGGCGTTCGATCGCCTGGTACACCAGGGCGCGCGACTGGGCGTCCAAACCGGGACCGACGCCGCCAAGCCGCTGGATCATGCCGACGAAGAACAGGTCGTTGGCCGGGTCGATCCAGAACCAGGTGCCGGCGCTGCCGCCCCAGCTGACCGTCCCCGGCCCTACAGGCGCGCCCGAGGCGGCTGGATCGACGGCCACGGCCATGTCGATGCCGTAGCCCATGCCCGCCGCGAACGGGAACGGCTTGGGTCCGGGGTTGAGCACGCCTGTCGTGCCGTTGGTCGTGACCACGAAGCCGGGCGGCAGATGGTTCTGGGTCATCAGCGCCACGGTCTCGGGCTTGAGAATCCGCACGCCGTCCAGCACGCCCTTGTTCAGGATCATCTGGGCGAAGCGGGCGAAGTCGCCGGCGGTCGAGACGAGGCCGCCCCCGCCCAACGGCGCGGCCGGCGGCTTGCTGACGTCGCGCCAGGCGCCTTCCATGGCCGGCGCCAGCGCACCCGTCGCCGGATCTCCGTCATAGAGCGCGGCCAGGCGGGGCTGCTTCTGGGCCGGCACGTAGAAGGCGGTGTCCTTCATCTTCAACGGCGCGAAGATGTGCTCCTCCATGAAGACCGGCAGGGTCTCGCCCGACAGCTTCTCGACGATGTAGCCCTGGATGTCGGCCGCCACGCTGTAGCGCCACAATCGCCCTGGCTCGGAGAACAGCGGCAGGCCCGAGACCTTCTGAACCAGCTCGCTCAGCGAGCCGGACTGTAACACGCCAGCGCGGTAGTAGGCTTGGTCGGCCGGACTGCCGGGATCGTCGGCGATACCGTAGGCGAAGCCGGCTGTATGGGTCATCAGCTCGCGCATGGTCGGCGGGCGGGTGATCGGCGCCAGGATGGGCTGGCCCGCCGCGTCGACGCCCGTGGCGATGCGGAGATTGGCGAACTCCGGCACGAACTTGCTGATCGGGTCGTCCAGGTTCCACAGACCCTGTTCGTACAGGATCATCATCGCCACGCCGGTGACCGGTTTGGTCTCCGAGCGGATGCGGAAGATGGCGTTGATCGGCATCGGCTCGCCGCCCAGGGCGCGATGGCCGAAGGCCCTGGCGTGGACGACGCGGCCATGGCGGGCCAGCAGGGTCACGCCGCCGGCGATCTGGCCGCGGTCGACCATGGCCTGCATGTGATCGTCCAGCTTCTTCAGCCGCTCGGCGCTGAAGCCCTGCTCTTCCGGCTTGCCCTTGGGCAAGGCTAGGGCCGGGGTCGCGGCGACGGCCGCGCAACCGAAGACGCTGGCCAGCAAGCTCAGCGCGCGGCGACGCAGCCGTCTCCTGCTCATTTCGGCTTGAACCGCTTGTTGGTCGCGAAGCCCTTGGGCGCCAGCTTGCCGGCTCCGGCCCGGCGACCGATCCATTCCTTCCACTCCGCCCAGTCGCGGCGGCGGCCGGCGGTGTCGATCCAGTAGGCGCCGGTCTCGGCGTTGAACGACAGGCCGTCGCGCAAACCGCCTTCGCGATAGGCCTGCAGCTTGACGCCCTTGCCGCGCGGCATTTCCGGCAGCTCCTCGATCGGGAAGATCAGGATCTTGCCGTTGTCGCCGATCACCGCGAACTGATCGCCCACGGCTTCCAGGCAGAAGGCCGCGCCGGCGGCGTCGACATTCAGGACCTGCTTGCCGGCCTTGCGGTTCGCGAGCGCTTCTTCCTCGGGCATCAGGAAGCCGTAGCCCAGCTTCGAGGCCAGAATGCGTTTGCGGCCGGCCTTGAACGGGAAGACGTCGATGATCTTCACCTTGTCGTCCAGCTCGATCATCATTCGCACCGGCTCGCCATGGCCCCGCGCGCTGGGAAGCTTATCGCAGCCCAGGGTGAAGAAGCGGCCGTCGCTGGAGAAGATCAGCAGCTTGTCGGTGGTCTCGGCCGGGACCAGGAAGCCCAGCTTGTCGCCGTCCTTAAACTTCAGTTCCGACGGATCCTCGACCTTGCCCTTGGCGGCGCGGATCCAGCCGCGCTCGGACAGGATGATGGTGATCGGTTCACGGACGATCAGCGCTTCGATGGCGGCGTCAGCGTCGACGACCGGCGCATCAGCGAAGATCGAGCGGCCGATGACGCCCGTCGCGCGGCCGGCCTTGTCCAGCGGATGCTTGATCTTCAGCAGCGTGGCGCGGACATCCGACAGGCCCTTGCCGACCAGCTTCCATTGCTTGGCGTCGCTGGCCAGCATGGCGAGAATGCCGTCGCGTTCCTCGACCAGCTCGGCGTGCTCGCGGCGGATCTCCATCTCCTCCAGCTTGGCCAGCTGGCGCAGGCGGGTGTTGAGGATGGCGTCGGCCTGGATGTCCGAGAGCCCGAAGGTCTCGATCAGCTTTTCCTTCGGCTTGTCCTCGTAGCGGACGATCCGAATGACCTCGTCGAGATTGAGGTAGGCGATCAGCAGGCCGTCCAGGATGTGCAGACGGGCTTCGATCTTGGCCAGGCGGTGACGGGCCCGGCGGGTCAGCACCTCGCGGCGGTGGGCCAGGAAGGCCATCAGCGCCGGCTTGATGCCCATCACGCCCGGCGTGCCGCGCGCGTCCAGCACGTTGATGTTGACCGGGAAGCGAGCCTCCAGCGCCGAGAGCTTGAACAGGCTCTCCATCAGCACTTCGGGCTCGACGTTCTTGGACTTCGGCTCCAGCACCAGACGAATGTCCTCGGCGCTCTCGTCGCGGACGTCGCCCAGCAGGGCGGCCTTCTTGCTCTCGATCAGATCGGCCAGCTGCTCGACCAGATCGGACTTCTTCACCTGGTAGGGGATCTCGGTGACGACGATCTGGTACGTGCCGCGACCGGTGTCTTCCTTCTCCCACTTGGCCCGCACCCGCACGCCGCCGCGACCGGTCTCGTAGGTTTCCAGCAGGGAGGCGCGGGGCTCGACGATGACGCCGCCGGTCGGGAAGTCGGGTCCTGGGACCTTTTCGAGGATGTCCTCGGTCGTCGCGTCGGGATTGGCCAGCAGCAGTTGGCAGGCGTCGATCAGCTCGGCGGCGTTGTGCGGCGGGATCGAGGTGGCCATGCCGACCGCGATGCCCGACGAGCCGTTGGCCAGCAGGTTCGGGAAGCCCGACGGCAGAACGTAAGGCTCCTCGTCCTGGCCGTCATAGGTCGGCTTGAAGTCGACCGCGTCCTCGTCGATGCCGTCCAGCAGAAGCGTCGCCGCTTCCGTCATCTTGCACTCGGTGTAGCGCATGGCCGCGGCGCTATCGCCGTCGATATTGCCGAAGTTGCCCTGCCCCTCGACCAGCGGGATGCGCTGGCTGAACTCCTGGGCCAGGCGCACCAGGGCGTCGTAGATCGACTGGTCGCCGTGCGGGTGGAAGTTACCCATGACCTCGCCGACCACCTTGGCGCATTTGCGCGCCGCGGCGTCGGGGTTCAGGCGCATGTTGCTCATCGCGTACAGCACGCGACGGTGCACGGGCTTGAGGCCATCGCGCACGTCGGGCAGCGCCCGCGAGCCGATGGTCGAGAGCGCATAGGCCAGATAGCGGCGCGACAGGGCTTCCGTCAGCGGCTCGTCGAGGATGCGGTCGCCGTCGTCAGGACCGCCGGGAGGAAGGACAGGCTTGTTCATCGAGGGGATTCGTTACTCCGGGTAGCGATCCTAGCAGACATCGCCGCGATGATTCGACCGGTTAGGCCTGAACGATCCCCGGTTTTCCGGCTCCCAGCGCGGACGGAGACCGAATTCGCGCGGAAAGCGTCGGAACGGCGCTCACAGTCGGCCCGCTTCCGTCAGGCGATCGATCAGCCACATGCGCGGCGCGGGAAGCGGCCGGTTCAGCGGGCCGAAGACGAACTGTTCGAGAAAGTGACCGGTGATGTCCAGGCCCGCCTTCACGTCCCCCTCGGCCAGGCCGCCCTGCGAGGACAGCATGAACGGCGGCAGCGGCAGCAGCTTGTCATGGTACGGCGCCCGCCCCTCGGCTGACGGCGCGACCGGTGCGCGGGCTGACATAGACCAGATCGTCGAAGCTGCCCGTGGCGGCGCACTTGGAGAGATCCAGGCCAAAGCCCAGTTCCTGCAAGAGGCCCGCCTCGTAGCGCACATAGACGGCCGGCCAGATGTCGGGGATCTCCAGCACGCGGATCAGGGCTTCCAGCGCATGGAAGGCGCCCGGATGGGCCTCGCGCTCCGGCAGGGCCGACGCGGCGATCGCGGCTGCGGACGACAGGCCCGCCAGCGCCAGGCTGTCGTCGAACAGGCTGGAAGGCCCCTCGCCCATCGGCTCCAGCGTGGCCGAGCCCAGTTGGTCCGCGACCCGGGCGCGATAGCGGGCGATGACCCGCGCGCCCGGCTGCAGGAAGGGCTTCATCCGCCGCGAGGCCGCGCCGGCCACGTGGGCGGCGAACTTGCCGTGACCTTCCGTCAAGAGCTCGACGATGGCCCCCGTCTCGCCGTGCGAGCGGGCCGAGAGGACGTAGGCTTCGTCCTCCCATTCGGTGGTCAAGCGGGGGTCCCCCAGGCGACGACCTTCTCCAGCACGTCGCGCCATTCAGGCTCGACCGGCAGGCCGATGACGTCGCGCAGGGTCGCTTCCAGTTCGTCGACGGTGAGGTCCCGCTGCTCGACCACCGCGCCGGTGACGTCGCGATGGGTGAAGCGGTTGTTCTTCAGGGCGTAGCGGGCGGTCGGCGTCGTGCGCCCCACCGTCATGCTCCAGGTGAAGTGCGAGCTGGGGTGCGTGTAGGTGAAGTAGTTTCCTGGCTCGTAGTCGACGTCTTCCCAGGGGCCCAGCGCCACCTGATAAAGCGGCGCCAAGTCCCCGACAGATTGGCTAGCACCAGCCGCTCGCCGCCCATCTCCGGCGCGGCGGTCTCGATGCGGAACGGACCGTTGGGGGTCTGTTGCACGGCGTTCGAGAACAGATCCAGCGGCGCCGTCAGCACGCAGCCGCCGAAGCCGCTGTCGGCGAGCCAGGCGACGCCGTCGACCATGACCTTCAGCACCATGTGCGAGCGGGCCCGCATCGGAGCGTCAGCCGGTTTCATCCACCAGACGCGAGCCATCAAGCCTTGAACTTCGAAGCCCAACGCCTCCAGCACGCGCTTCAAGAGACCATTCTGCTCGTAGCAGTAGCCGCCCCGCCCGGCGCCGATCAGCTTGGCGTCGATGTCGGCCGGAACGATGCTGATCCCGCGCCCCAAGAGGACGTCGAGATTCTCGAACGGGATGGCGTCCGGGTGCTTCAGCGTGAGGGCGCGCAGCGTCGCCAGGGTCGGCTCGCGCGGACCGTCGTAGCCGATGCGCCGGAAGTAGGCCTCCAGATCGACGGCCGCCGCGGGCGCGTCAAACATCGAAATCCAGTCCGATATCGCTGAACAGGCCCCGCTCCTCGGCCCAGTTCTCCTTGACCTTCACGTGCAGGAACAGGTGAACCTTGCGGTCGAGGATGTCGCACAGCTCCTCGCGCGAGGCCTGGCCGATCCACTTCAGGGTCTGTCCGCCCTTGCCGATCACGATGATCCTCTGGCCTTCGCGCTCGACCAGGATGGTCTGCTCGATGCGCACCGAGCCGTCCTTGCGCTCCTCGAACGCCGTGGTCTCGACCATGGCGGCGTAGGGCAGTTCATCGTGGACGCGGAGGTAGACCTTCTCGCGGGTGATCTCCGACGCCAGCAGGCGCGCCGGCAGATCGGCGGTCTGGTCCGCCGGATAGAGCCACGGCCCTTCCGGCATCATCGAGACCAGTTTGGCGGTCAGGTCCTCGACGCCGGCGCCGGTCGCGGCGCTGATCATGAAGACGTCGGTGTAGACGCCGGTGTCGAAGAATTCCTTGGCCACCTGCAGCAGGGTGTCGCGCTTGACGCCGTCGATCTTGTTCAGGGCCAGGATGACTTTGCGGTTCGCGGCCTTCAGGCCCTCGATGATGGTCTGGACGTCCTGAACCGAGCGGTATTCGCCGGGCGTGGCCTTGTCTTCGCGGCTGGCCAGTTCGGCCTGAACGTCGACCAGGTGGACGGTGGCCTCGGCGTCTTCCGAGCCGGCCCAGGCCGCGCGGACCATGGCGCGGTCCAGGCGACGGCGCGGGCTGAAGATCCCGGGGGTGTCGACGAGCACGATCTGGGTGTCGCCCGCGATGGCGACGCCGCGCACGGGGAAGCGAGTGGTCTGGACTTTCTGGGTCACGATCGAGACCTTGGCCCCGACCATGCGGTTGACCAAGGTGGACTTGCCGGCGTTCGGCGCGCCGATGATCGCCGCGAAACCGGCGCGAGTTTGAGCGGGTGTTTGGGCGGGTGTTTGGGAGGTGGTGTCAGTCATTGCGCGTGCGTGTAGCACAGCAAGGCCGGAATTCCTCCCCCTGTACGCCGCGCATGACCAACGCCGCTGTCAGTGGCCGGAATTCTCGATAGCCGCGTCGATCTCGGCCAGCGAGTGGTAGCCCGGCTCCATCTTGCGGCCGTTGATCTCGAAGGTCGGGGTGGCGTTGATGTCGTGCTCCTTGGCGTTCTTCTCGACCCGCTCGTTCAGGGCCTTGATCGCCGCCTCGTCGGTGACGCACTTGTTGAACTGCTCCTCGTTCATGCCGACCGACTTGGCGATGTCCAACAGGGTCTCGCGCGGCGTCTCGAAGACGCCCGGCTGGCTGGCGAAGATCGCTTCGTTGACCTGGAAGTACTTGTCCTTGCCGGCGCAGCGGGCCAGCAGGAACCCGGCCGAAGCCACCGTGACTTCAGAGCCGCCGCCCACCAGCATCTCGCGAAACACGTAGTGGACCTTGCCGCTGTCGATGTACTTGGCCTTGAAGGCCGGGAAGACCTCCTGGTCCCAGCGCGCGCAGATCGGGCAGCCGACCGAGGCATATTCGACGACCGTGATCTTGGCGTCCTTGTCGCCCAGGCTCATGTCGTCGGGCAACGCCTGGAAGGACTGGCCCTTGTTGCAGGCGGCCAGGCCGAGGGTCAGCAGCAGGGCGACGGCGAGACGGCGCATGGGGAAGTTCTCCGGGAATCGCGGACGCGAGACAGCATGAGAGAGCGCGAGCGGGGCGGGGGTCAACCTCCGGTGAACGAGGGTCGCACGTCGGCCACTTCACGCGGCCAGCCGCTGAAGTTCGTGAAAGGGACGCGGAGCGCCGGGCCACGCCCGGAGGATGATTGAGTAGATACCGTTTCGACGAAGCCAGAGCGCTCCGCGTGGTCCGTTATCCGGAAGCCTTCGAGAGCGCGGGGTTTTAACCCGCTCCCGATGTTTGGGCCTCCGACGGGCGGGCCAGGGCGACGACCCTAGTCCCGGACGCACGGGCGATTTCAGCCCGGGCCTGTCGCGCTCGCCGAACCCTCGCCGCCAGAGCTTCGCCCCATGTTTCAGGGAACCCGCCGCCGGATCGGTCGCGAAGGCGTCTCCGAAGAGACCCCGACGAGCGCGTCCCGCTCAACCACCCCTGACAGCCGTCACGATCGCCGGCCGGACGTCCCTTCCAAGCCGTCAGGTGAGATCATTGTCGGGCAGGATTTCAGCGCGGATCATTCAGCGGCGCGAAAAATCGACAAGTGATTGATTTCGTGGTGTTCAGTGTCGCGAACGCCGGGGATAGAGCGCTTCCAATCCCCTCTCCGCGAGAGAGGGGCGGGACGCCCTACTCCGCCCCTTCGCGCTCCAGCAGAGCCTTGGCGGCGGCCTTCTCGGCTTCCTGGCGCGACTTGCCCTTGGCGATGGCGGGGTCGACGCCCTTGACCGTCACCTCGACCGTGAACACCGGCGCGTGGTCCGGACCCGTACGGTCCAGGACGCGGTAGGTCGGCAGCGGACGGCCCTTGCCCTGGGCCCATTCCTGCAGCGCGGTCTTGGGATCGCGCGGACGCCCCTCGCCGGCCCTGTCGAACTCGTCGGCCCACAGGTCGAGGAACACCTTGCGGGCCGCATCCAGGCCGCCGTCCTGGTAGAGGGCGGCCATCAGGGCTTCGGCGCCGCCGGCCAGGATCGAGTTGGTCTCGCGACCGCCGATCTTGCTGGACGAGGCCGACAAGCGCAGGGCCGGCCCCAGTTCGGCCTTGCGGGCGACGCGGGCGCAGGTCTCGCGGCTGACAATGGCGTTCAGGCGCGGCGCAAGTTCGCCTTCCTTGGCCCTCGGATAACGATCGGCCAAGGCCTCGGCGGCCAGCAGGCCCAGCACGCGGTCGCCGATGAACTCCAGCACCTCGTTGTCGCGGACCTTCTTGGCCCCATCCCCGACGCTGGCGTGCGTCAGGGCGCGTTCGAGCAGTTCGCGGTCGTTGAACCGATGGCCGATCCGGCGCTCGAGGTCGCCGACGGCGGCGACCCGTCTATCCATGGCTTGCAGGTCCCTTGGGGTTCACTTCAGCACGTGGAAGAAGCGGCTGGGACGCGCGTTCAGGAACCACGTCCACGGCTTGAACAGGCTGGCCTCGGCGTTCCACGACAGCAGGATGATCTGGGCGCGGCCGACCAGGTTCTCGGCGGGCACGAAGCCGACGCCGATCTCGTCACCGATATACTGGTCCAGCTCGTAGTCCCACTTGCAGGCGCTCTCGGCATACGGCGAGACGCCCGGGTCGAACCGGCTGTCGGCCGAGTTGTCGCGGTTGTCGCCCATGAAGAAGTAGCAGCCGGCCGGCACGGTATAGACGCCGGTGTTGTCGCCGCGGCTGTCGGGACCGAAGTCCTGGGTGTTGTACTGGCGGCCTTCCGGGTTGGTCTCCTGGAAGCGCTGGACCTGCTGGGTGAAGCCATAGCCGGTGTCGACCAGGGCCGGGGCCTGTTCCTTGCGCGGCAGGGCCTTGCCGTTGATGAACACCTGGCCGCCGCGGATCTGGACCTTGTCGCCCGGCAGGCCGATCAGGCGCTTGATGTAGTCCGTGCGGTTGTCGCGCGGCAGCTTGAAGACGATGATGTCGCCGCGCGTCGGCGCGTGGCCCAGGATGCGGCCCTTGATGATCGGCGGGCTGAACGGGATCGAGTGCTTGCTCCAGCCGTAGCTGAACTTCGACACGATGATGTAGTCGCCCTGATAGAGGTTGGGCTCCATCGAGGCCGACGGAATGGTGAACGGCTGGAACAGCAGGACCCGCAGCACCAGGGCGATGCCCAGGGCGTAGGCGACAGTCTTGATGATTTCGATGAACTCGGCGACGACGCCCTTCTGTTCGGGCGGCGTAAGGTCGTCGGCGGCGTCGGTCATGCGGGCGCGGAGCTCTTCGAAGATGATTGGCCGGCGAACCGGTTCGGCTTTGCTAGACGGGCTTGCCCCCATGAGCAAGAGTTGGAGGGGCAAGTGGCCGGGCCGTTAGCCGTCCTTCATGGCGACGGTTGGGCCGTTTCGTCAAACGGTCTCGGGCGCCACGCGAGTTGGTCGGAGGCGAGTGCGTCAGGCCTTGGGCAGGGCCTCGATGATCACGAAGGCCTGGGCGTAAGGGTGGTCGTCGGTCAGGGAGAGGTGGATCACCGCCTCCATGCCCTCTGGGGTCAGTTCCTTCAACCGCTCCAGCGCGCCGCCGGTCAGCGCCATGGTCGGCTTGCCCGACGGCAGGTTGACCACGCCCATGCCGGCCAGGTGCACGCCGCGCTTCAGGCCCGTGCCCAGGGCCTTGGAGCAGGCCTCCTTGGCCGCGAAGCGTTTGGCGTAGCTGGAGGCGCGGTCGGGCTTGCGCTCGGACCGCCGACGCTCGATCTCGGTGAAGACCTTGTTGGTGAAGCGTTCGCCGAAGCGCTCGAGCGACTTTTCGATCCGTCGGATATCGCAGAGGTCCGAGCCGATGCCGATGATCACGCGGCCTGCTCCGCTTCCACCGAGCGCGTTTCGCGCTCGGCATCTTTTAGTTGTCGAGCATCCTTACGCAAAACCGGCCTCCACTTTCGCGGGATGCTCGACCCGGGCGGCGTCCATCAACAGGCGCATCCGCTGGATCGCCTGCGGCAGGCCCACGAAGATCGCTTCGCCGATCAGGAAGTGGCCGATGTTCAGCTCGGCGATCTCCGGTATCGCGGCGATCGGCTTAACGGTGGCGTAGTCGATGCCGTGGCCGGCGTGGACTTCGAGGCCGAGGCTCGCGGCCAGGGTCGCGCCCCGCTTCAGCCGTTCGAGAATGGCTTCGGCGCGCTCGATGTGGCCCTCGCGATAGGCGTCGCAATAGGCGCCGGTGTGCAGCTCGATGACCTGGGCGCCGGCGGCGGCCGAGGCGCGGATCTGCTCCGGGTCGGCTTCGATGAACAGCGACACCCGGGCCCCGACCGTGCGTAGGCGGGCGGTGGCGTCGGTGATGCGGTTCTGGCCCTTGATCACATCCAGGCCGCCCTCGGTGGTGACCTCCTCGCGGCGCTCGGGCACCAGGCAGGCGGCGTGCGGGCGCGCCCCGATGGCGATGCCGACCATCTCGTCGGTCACGGCCATCTCGAAGTTCAGCGGCTTGCCGCGCTTGTGGCAGAGGTCGGTCAGCACGGCGATGTCGGCGTCACTGATGTGGCGGCGATCCTCGCGCAGGTGGGCGGTGATGCCGTCGGCGCCGGCGGCCAGGGCCAGCTCCGCCGCGCGCACGGGCTCGGGATAGGACGAACCGCGCGCGTTCCGGATCGTGGCCACGTGGTCGATATTGACGCCCAGTCGCAAGCTCATCCGCTCTTCCTGCTGAAACCAAGGACTCAAGGACTCGAGGCGAAATCTATAAGCCCAGCCGCCCGCCTGTGCAGGTGGGAATTTCGCGGGCCGGCGCCAGGGCTGGCGCATGGACAAAGCCGCGCGGGCGCCTGATCGTATACGCTCTACCTTTGGGAGGGGCGTGATGATTTCGAACAAGACCTGGCTCGCCGCGACGGCGGGCGTTCTGGCTGTCGCCATGGCCAGCGGCGCAGGCGCCGCCGACGTCTCGGCCGGCAAGCTCAAGAGCCTGAAGGCCGAAGCCGTGGCCGGCGTCGAGAGCCGCGCCAAGCTGGCCCAGGTGATGAACGACGAGATCTTCTCGTTCGGCGAACTGGGCTTCCAGGAGGTCGAGACTTCGGCCTACATCACCAAGGTGCTGGAGCAGAACGGATTCACCATCAAGCGCGGCGTCTCGGGCATCCCGACGGCCTGGACCGCGACCTGGACGAACGGGACCGGCGGCCCGACCATCGCCTTCGGCAGCGACATCGACTGCATCCCCAAGGCCTCGCAGAAGCCGGGCGTGCCCTGGCACGATCCGATCGTTCCGGGCGCGCCGGGCCATGGCGAAGGCCACAATTCCGGCCAGGCCCTGAACGTCGTCGCCGCCCTGGCGGTCAAGGACGTGATGACCAAGCAGAACATCGCCGGGACTCTGGTTCTGTGGCCCGGCGTGGCCGAGGAGCTGGTGGCCGGCAAGGCCTACATGGTCCGCGACGGCGTGTTCAAAGGCGTCGACGCCACCATCTTCACCCACGTCGGCTCGAACCTGCAGACCGCCTGGGGCCAGCCCTCGGGCACCGGCCTGGTTTCCATCAAGTACAATTTCCATGGCGAGTTCGCCCACTCGGCCGGCGCGCCCTGGCGCGGCCGCAGCGCCCTGGACGCCGTCGAACTGATGGACATGGGCTGGAACATGCGCCGCGAGCATCTCAAGCCCGAGCAGCGTTCGCACTATGTGATCACCGACGGCGGCGACCAGCCCAACGTCGTGCCGTCCGAGGCCACCGTCTGGTACTATTTCCGCGAACAGACCTTCGACGCGATCAAGAAGAACTGGGACATCGGCAATCGGATCGCCAAGGCGGCGGCCGACATGACCGACACGAAGATGGACTACGCCATCGTCGGCACGGCCGCCCCGCGCCACTTCAACAAGCCGATCGCCGAGGCCGCCCAGAAGAACATCGACGCCGTCGGCCTGCCCAAATGGACCGACGACGAGCAGGCCTTCGCCAAGGCGGTGCAGAAGAACGTCGGCTCGACCAAGCAGGAAGGCCTCGACGTCAAGCTGAAGGGCTTGAAACCGCCGGAGGAGAAACCGGAAAGCGGCGGCTCGGACGACATCGGCGACATCTCGTGGATCATGCCCACGATCACCATCAACTATCCGTCGAACATCCCCGACCTGCCGGGCCACCACTGGGCCAACGCCATCTCGATGGCCACGCCGATCGCCCACAAGGGCGTGGTGGCCGGCTCGAAGGTGGTGGCGATGACGGCGCTGGACCTCTTGACCCAGCCCAAGCTCTTGGCCGAGGCCAAGACCTACTTCACCGACGTCCAGACCAAGACGCAGAAGTACGTGCCAATGCTGGCCGCGACCGACAAGCCGCAGACCCAGATCAACGCCAACATCATGGCGACCTTCCGGCCCGAGATGAAGAAGTACTACTACGACCCCGACAAGTACGGGACCTATCTGGAACAGCTGGGCATCGCCTGGCCGGTCAAGCAGCTGACGCCGCCGACCGCGAACTGATCCGCCGAGGCGCGTCCTCGCCCTTCGATAGGCTCAGGGTGAGGACGGATGCCGAAGCCCGAGTAGAAAACCTCACCCTGAGCTTGTCGAAGGGCGAGGTTTCCGCGCCTCAGCGCAGCCGGCGGCTGCCGGGATCCTCGATGGGGATCGCGGCCAGCTCCGGCGGCAGGGCGTCGGCCGGATAGGCCGGGACTTCCAGGCTGCACAGCGAGACCAGCGGCACGCCGACATCGACCTTGCCGCCCGAGCGGTCGACGATGCAGGCGGCGGCCACGACGTCGCCGCCGGCGTCCTGGATGGCCTGGATGCACTCGCGCGACGACAGGCCGGTGGTGACGATGTCCTCGACCATCACGACCTTCTGGCCGGGCTCGAGGTGGAAGCCGCGGCGGAACTTGAAGCTGCCGCCCTCGCGCTCGACATAGATCGACGGCACGTTCAGGTGACGGGCGGTCTCGTAGCCGGGGATGATGCCGCCGACGGCCGGTGAGACGGCGACGTCGACCGCGCCGACCGTGGCGAGGATCTTCTCCGCCAGGGCCTTGCAGAGCCGCTCGCAACGCTCGGGGCGCATGAACACCAGGTTCTTCTGCAGGAAGACCGGGCTGTGCAGGCCGCTGGACAGCACGAAGTGGCCTTCGCGCAGGGCTCCCGCGGCGCGGAATTCGTCGAGGACGTCATCGTTGGTCATGAGCGCTGCGTATAGCCCAGAAGCCTGAGTTTTCAAGCGCCGGCTTGCCTCGCGGCGGCGTTTCGGGCTTTACCGCCCTTCATGACCGAACCCCAACGTCCTCGCGTCGGCTGCGGCGCCGCCATCCTCGACAACCAGGGCCGGCTGCTGCTGGTCAAGCGCGTCAAGAACCCCGAGGCCGATCACTGGGGCGTGCCCGGCGGCAAGCTGGACTGGGGCGAGGCCGCCAAGACCTGCGCCGAGCGCGAGATCAACGAGGAGCTGGGCGTCACCATCAAGGCCGGCCGCGTCCTGGCCGTCACCGACATGGTCGCGCCCGACTATCACTGGGTGGCCATCACCTATGCGGTCGAGAGCTTCGAAGGCGAACCGACGATCCAGGAAGCCCACGCCATCCACGAATGGGGCTGGTTCCCGCTGGACGCCCTGCCCTCGCCGATGACGGCGGGCACGCGCGACGCGGTGGCGGCGCTGAAGGCCCGCTAAGCCAGCTCCTTCGCGATCCGCCACGCCCGCAGCGGCAGCACATAGTCCCGGTTGCCGATCGCCTCGGCGTCCATGCCCGCCAGCACCGCGCCGATATCGAAGGTCATGGCGCGGCTGCGCGCATAGTAGCTGTGCTGGATCAGGGCGTCGGCGTCGCCGGCCACGTTGCGGCAGTCGACCAGCACCACCTTCTTGGGCAGCATGTCGATCAGCCGCGGGCCGTCCGAGCCCAACCGATCCGGATTGCCCTTGGTCTTGTCCGAGATCACCAGCGCCCGGTCGGACGGATTGAAATAGACGGTCACCTGCCGGCCGATCTTCGGCAGCGGCTTTAGCTTGCTGTCCTGCTCGAAGGTGTCGTCGTCCTCGTCGGGCGCGGCCAGCAGGATCTGGTCGAAGATCCGCACCAGCCCGTCGGCGTTCTTGGCGAGCACCGCCTGCAGGCCTTGGCGCAGGACATAGGCGCCCATGCCGTGGGCCATCAGGTGGATGCTGCGATTGCAGCGATCCTGGTTACGGAGCTGCTCCAGAAAGTCCTTCAGCTTCAGATAGGTCCGCGCCAGGGCCGGTCCGGACGCCCGCGCGTCCTCCCGATCGCTGTAGTAGGACATGAACGGCACCGCCTCGCCGTCCGAGGGCCAGCTGAACACCACCACGTTCACCGGCCGGCCGTCGTCGGTCGCCCCGGCCCGGATCCGCACATTGCGCGCCAGTCGCGCGCCGGCCTCGATCGCGCCGTTGAACGTGACGTTGAAGCCGTGGATGAAGACGAGCGTGTCCTGGCCGTCCAACATGGCCTTGCGGATGTCGTCCAGGAACCGGCCGCCGCCGGTCTTGGCCACGTCGGTCTCGCCTTTCATGTCCGGATAGACGAATACCGACCCGCCCTGCAGCGTCTCGACGCCCTCGCGGAAGTCGACATAGCCGAACCGCAGCGCCGCCACCCCGTCGGGATTGAAGCGCGGTCCAAAGACCAGCTTCTTGTTGTCCGGCTGCTCGTTGCGATTGGTCGCGAAATAGACGCGCACAGCACCCATGATCGCCTCCCCGGTCTTGACCAGGACGATGCGCCCTTAACGGGAATTCGGCAACCGTTCAGCTTGGAGCTTAGCCGCGCGTCCGGTCCACGGTCTCGACCGAAGGACACGCCCGCAGCGCGGCCTGGATGTTGGTCAGGTGCTTGGCGTCACGGACCTCGACGTCGATGTCGGTGTCGAAGAAGTCGCTCTGCCGGTGGTGCATGCGCAAATTGACGATGTTGCCGCCGGCCTCGCCGATAATCGTGCAGACCAGGCCCAGCACGCCAGGCGCGTTCTGGATGGTGGCGTGCAAGCGAGTTAGCGAGATGGTCGAGCGCTCGGCCTCGGGCGTCCAGTTCAGGTCGCGCCACAGCTCCTCGCGGTCCTCGTATTCGGCCAGGCGCGGGCAGTCGATGGTGTGGACGTCCAGGCCCCCATCCTCGTTGTTGGCGCCGTCCTCGCGCAGGATGCCGACGATGCGGTCGCCCGGCACCGGGCTGCAGCAGTGGGCGAAGTGCAGCGAGACACCCGGGGTCAGGCCGCCGCCGCGCACATAGAGCGTCGCGCCCTGGCCGCCTTCGATCTTGCGGCGAGCCGTGGCGGCCTCGCGTTCGGAATCCTTCATGCCCGGATAGGCCGTCTCCAGCACCTGGCTGGGCGAGACACGGCCCCGCCCGACGGCGTCGAACAGCGCCTCGTCGCTTTCCAGGGCGAAGCGCTCCAGGATCGGCCGCAGCGAGACGTCCTTCAGCTTCTTGCCAGCGCGCTCGAAGACCTGCTCCAGCGACGCCTTGCCCAGGCGCAGGAACTCTTCCTTTTCGGTCTGGCGGATATGACGGCGGATGGCGGATCTCGCCCGGCCCGTGACCGTCAGCGAGCGCCAGTCCGGCGGCACCACGGGCTTGGAGCCCCGCACCACCTCGACCACGTCGCCATTGACCAGCGGCGTGCGCAACGGCTTCAGCTCGCCGTTTATCTTCACGCCGATGCAGGTGTCGCCGACGCTGGTGTGGACGGCATAGGCGAAGTCCAGCGGCATCGCGCCCCGCGGCAGGCTGACCAGCTTGCCCTTGGGGGTGAAGACGAACACCTGGTCGAGGAACATCTCGAGCTTGGCGTGCTCGACCAGTTCTTCGGAGTCCCCGCCGTGCTCCAGCACCTGAACCAACTGGCGCAGGTTGGCCAGCGGATCGCGACCGCCGGCGGCTTCCATGCCTTCCAGGTCGAGGCCGTAAGAGGCGTCCTTGTAGCGGAAGTGGGCGGCGACGCCCTCTTCGTTGACGCGGTCCATGGCCTCGGTGCGGATCTGCATCTCGATGCGCATCCCGCGCGGGCCCACGACCGTGGTGTGCAGCGAGCGGTAGTTGTTCCGCTTCGGCGTCGAGATGTAGTCCTTGAAACGGTCGGGTACGCTGGACCAGGCCCGGTGCACGACGCCCAGAGCGCGGTAGCAGTCTTCCTCGCTGTCGACGATCACGCGGAAAGCGTAGATGTCCGACATCTGCGAGAAGCCGATCGACTTGCGTTGCAGCTTGCGCCAGATCGAATAGGGCGACTTCTCGCGGCCGAAGACGCGGGCCGGCAGGGTCGACGACTCCAGCCGCGCGGCGATTTCCTGGCTGACCAGGGCCACCGCCCCGCCCTGCTCTTCGCGCAGGGTGTCCAGGCGGCGCAGGATGGCGTCGCGGGCGACCGGGTTGGTGTGCTGGAAGCTGAGCTCCTCCAGCTCGATACAGATCCTGTGACAGCCGATGTTGCGGGCCAGCGGCGCGTAGATGTCGCGCGTCTCGCGGGCGATCCGCTCGCGTTTCGCCTGGTTCTTGATGAAGTGCAGCGTCCGCATGTTGTGCAGACGGTCGGCCAGCTTGACCAGCAGGACGCGAACGTCCTTGGAGATGGCCAGGATGAATTTGCGCAGGTTCTCGGCCTGGCGCATGTGCTCGGCCTGCAGCTCGAGCTTGCTGAGCTTGGTGACGCCCTCGACCAGCTCGGCGATCTCGTCGCCGAACAGCTTGGCGATCTCTTCCTTGGTGACCGGGGTGTCCTCGATCACGTCGTGCAGCAGGGCCGTGACGATGGTCGCGGTGTCCAGCCGGTACTCGGTCAGGATGCCCGCCACCTCGATCGGGTGGGCGTAGTAGGGATCGCCGCTGGCCCGGGTCTGCGAGCCGTGCATGCGCATGGCGTAGACATAGGCGCGATTGAGCAGGGCCTCGTCGGCCGTCGGGTCGTAGGCGTGGACCCGCTCGATCAGCTCATATTGGCGGAGGAATTTTGGGCGAGGCTTCGGGGCCTCGGTCGTCGTCGCCGCGGCGGGAGCCACGGACGAAGACGCGCCCGACTCCCCTCCAGAAGATGGGGCCTCGGGCGCGCGTTCGGAAAGAGCGGTCGAAGTGGCCGCTCGCAGGGTCAGAGGGTCTGCGCCTTCGGGGCTCAGTACCGCTCCTCCTGACCGCCGTCGCGGTCGCTCTGCAGGGCGCGAACCAGTTCCAGTTCGCTCATCTGCATGTGGCTCGGATCGGCCAGCAGGGCCAGGGTCTCGGCCTCTTCCTCGGCTTCGGTATGCTCATCGACGCGTTGCAGCGTGCTGATGAGGTGCTCCTTCAGGCCTTCGTGGTCGATGACATCGTCCGCGATCTCGCGCAGGGCGACGACCGGGTTCTTGTCGTTGTCACGGTCGACCATCAGGGCGGCGCCGGCCGAGATGGCGCGGGCGCGGTGCGCGGAGAGCAGAACCAGCGAGAAGCGGTTCGGAACCTTCTCGACGCAATCTTCGACGGTGACGCGGGCCATGAGTTCCTCGGGCTGCCGATTAGCAATCGCAAAATAGGCTTGTGTGCGGCGACACGCAACGCCGCGCACGATTATCCTGCTTTCGCGAGGGGGCGCTTATGCCCGCTAAGTGAGTTAATGTCTACCCTATCAACTCTACCAGACCTTCACGCGCTTTTCGGGCGGCAGGTAGAGGGCGTCGCCTGGCTTCACGCCGAACGCCGCGTACCAGTCGTCGATGTTCCGCACCGTCGAGGCGCGGTACTGGTCCGGGGCGTGACCATCGGTGATCAGTTGCTGGCGCAGCGCCGCCGGGCGGTCGTAGCCGAGCCAGCTCTGGGCGAAGGCCAGGAAGAAGCGCTGATCGCCGGTCATGCCGTCGATCACCGGCGCGGGCTTGCCGCCCAGCGAGGCGTGGTAGGCGTCCAGCGCAGCGCCCAGGCCGGCGACGTCGGCGATGTTCTCGCTGAGCGTCTGCTTGCCGTTCACCGCCAGGTCCGGGAACGGCTTGTAGGCATCAAACTGGTCCGCAAGCGCCGCGCCGGCCTTCTGGAAGTGGTCGAAGTCGGCCGGCGTCCACCAGTTGCGCAGGCGCCCCTGGCTGTCGAACTGCGCGCCCTGGTCGTCGAAGCTGTGGCTGATCTCGTGGCCGATCGTGGCCCCGGTCGCGCCGTAGTTGGCGGCCGCGTCATTGGCCAGGTCGAAGTTCGGCGGAGCCAGGATGGCGGCCGGGAAGTTCAGGGCGTTCAGCATCGGCAGGTTCACGGCGTTGACCGTCTGCGGCGTCATCACCCACTCGCCGCGATCGACCGGCTGGCCCAGCTTGGCGAGGTCGGTGGCGTAGTCGAAGGCTTCCGCCCGCTGCAGGTTGCCGTAGGCGTCGCCCCGGACCACCGCATAGGCCGAATAGTCGCGCCAGGCATCCGGATAGCCGACGCCGACCTTCAGAACGGCCACCTTCCTGCGGGCCTCGGCCTTGGTCGCCGGGTCCATCCAGCCCAGGCCGTCGATGCGCTTCTCGAAGGCGACCTTCATGTTGTCGACCATGGCCGTTACTTCGGCTTTCGCCTGGGCCGAGAAGTACTTGTCGGCATAGAGCTTGCCGACCGCCTCGCCGAGCACGGCGTTGGTCGAGCCGACGGCCCGCTTCCAGCGCGGCGACAGCTGCGGCGTGCCCTGCAGGCCCTGGCCGTAGAAGGCGAAACGCTCGTCGACGAAGGCCTTGGGCAGGACGTTGCTGTAGTGGTCCATCAGGTGGAAGGTCAGATAGTCCTTCCAGGTCTCCAGCGAGACGCCGGCGACGGCCTTGCCGAGGCCCGTGACCATGGTCGGGTGCCAGACGATGAAGCGCGGCTGGTTCGACAGCTTGGCGGCGGCGAAGAAGGCGGTCCAGTCCAGGCCCGGGGCCTTGGCCGCGAAGTCGGCCGGGGTCCAGCTGTTGTTGGCCTTCTGGACGTCGGCGCTGTCGGCGCGCGTGCCCGAGGCCTGGGCCAGCTCAGTTTCCAGCGCCACGATCGCCTTGGCCTTGGCGGCCGCGTTGGCGACGCCGCCCAGGGTCAGGATCTTCTCGACGTGAGCCAGGTACTTGGTCCGCGCCTCGACCATCGAGGCCTTGTCGGAGACGTAGTATTCGCGGTCGGGCATGCCGAGGCCGCCCTGCAGCAGGAACGGCGCGTACTTGCTGGTGTCGTCGAACGACGGCGAGACCCACAGGCCCAGCACGTTGTCAGTGTAGAAGTCGGTGGCGTTCAGGGCGTCGACGTCGGCGCGGATGTTGCCGCCCAGCACGTGGGCCAGCTGCGTCTTGTCCTTGATCGCGGCGATGCGGGCCAGGTCGCCCTTCAGCGGCGTCAGGCCCTTGGCCTCGATGCCCGCCTCGTCCATGTAGCTGGCGTAGTAGTCGCCGACCTTCCTGCCGTCGCCGGCCCCGCCCTTGGCGGCGTCCTGGATCAGGTCGACCGTGCGCTTGTTGGCCTCCTCGACCATCACCGCGGTGATGCCGTAGCTGCTGCGGTCGGCGGGGATCGGGTGGGCCTTGACCCACTTGTCGTTGGCGTAGGTCCAGAAGTCGTCGCCCGGCTTGATGGACTTTTCGATCGAGGTCAGGTCGACGCCGCTTTTGGCCGCCATTTGGGCCTGAGCAAAGGCGGCCGGAGCGGCGGTCAGCAGCGCGCACGCGGCGGCGCAGGCGAGCAGCGAACGAGTTAGGGTCATGTGCGAGGTCCAGATGAGCGTGCGGGACGCTTTGCAGGGAATGGGGCGCGGAAATTTGACCGGACTATGGGCGCCGCTTCATCCGACCGGGAATTAAACTTTGGCAATGGAGCGCGCGTCGCGACCGATGCTGGCGTTAGCCGCCAGCCGGAAGGCCGGCTCGCCGCTGACGGGGTGGACCCAGGCCGAGGCCAGCTCGGCCAGCGGCCCCATCACGAACAGCCGATCGTGGGCGCGCGGATGCGGCACAACGAGATCGCCGTCCAACACCGTCCGGCCGTGAGCGATGAGATCAAGGTCCAGGGTGCGCGGAGCGTTGGCGGCTCCCCTCGCCCTTCCGAATCGTTCCTCGATCCTGTGAAGCGCCGCCAGGGTGTCGGTGGGCGAGAGGTCGGTGGTGACGATGGCCACGCCGTTCAGGTACTCGGGTCCCGCCGGATCGGGCCAGGCCGCCGAGGTCCACCAGGTCGAGCGCGCCACCACCGTCAGCCCGACGTCCGGCAAGGCGGCCAGCGCGGCTTCCAACAGCGCCTCGCGACTTGTATAGGGTCCGGGCAGATTGCTGCCGAGCGCCACGATCACGGCCTCGTCCAAGTCATTTCGAGCGACCTGATTTTTCAAGGGATTACCGTGACCTTCTATCCGACCGACCGCCTGGCGCTGTTCATCGACGGGGCCAATCTCTATTCCGCCGCCAGGGCCCTGGGCTTCGACATCGACTACCGCAAGCTGCTCGACGAGTTCAAAAAGCGCGGCGTCCTGATCCGAGCCTACTACTATACCGCGATCGCCGAGAACGACGATTATTCGCCGATCCGGCCGCTCGTGGACTGGCTGGACTACAACGGCTTCACCCTGGTGACCAAGCCGGCCCGCGAGTTCACCGACAGCCAGGGCCGCAAGCGCTGGCGCGGCGACATGGACATCGAGATTGCGGTCGACATGCTGCAGATCGCCGAAACGGCCGACCACCTGGTGCTGTTCTCCGGCGACGGTGATTTCCGCGCCGTGGTCGAGGCCGTTCAGCGCAAGGGCCGCCGGGTCACCGTGGTCTCGACCATGAAGAGCCAGCCGCCGATGACCAGCGACGACCTGCGCCGTCAGGCCGACAATTTCGTCGACCTCGCCGACCTGGGGAACATCATCGGCCGCCCGCAACGGGTCCAGCCGCGCCCGGTCTCGGACAGCCGCACGCCGGCCGAACGCGAAGCCGACGACGAGTATTGAGATGAGCCAGCGTTCCAACATCGTCGGCGAGACCGTCCCCAACCCCGCCGAGCCGCCGCGCGACTGCCCGCTGTGTCCGCGCCTGGTGGCCTATCGCCGCGAGAACCAGGACCTCTATCCCGACTGGTTCAACGGCCCCGCCCCCTCGTTCGGCGACAAGGACGCGCGCCTGCTGGTCGCGGGCCTCGCCCCCGGCCGCAAGGGCGCCAACCGCACCGGCCGGCCGTTCACCGGCGACTATGCCGGGACCCTGCTCTACGACACGATGATCAAGTTCGGCTTCGCCACCGGCAAGTTCGAGGCGCGCCCCGATGACTCGCTTCAGCTGGTCGGCGCGGCCGTGACCAACGCCGTCCGCTGCGCCCCGCCCGGCAACAAGCCCGAGACCTCGGAAGAGAACAACTGCCGCCCGTTCCTCACCGCGCGGCTGGAAATGTTCCCGAACCTGAAGGCCATCATAACCCTGGGCGACGTCTCGCGGCGCAATGTGCTCAAGGCCCTGGGCCTGAAGGCTTCGGCCGGCGTTCCTGGCCATGGCTCGGAGTTCCAGGCCGGCCCCTATCGGATCTTCAACAGCTATCACTGCTCGCGCCTAAACACGAACACCGGCCGCCTGACGACGCCGATGTTCGAGGACCTGTTCGCGCGGGTGAAGGCTTATCTGGACGAGACGGCCTAAACCTTCACCGTCCGCCCCTCGCGCGCCGCGCGGTAGATGGCCTCGATCAGGCGCATGTCCTTGAGGCCTTCCTCGCCCGGAACGATCGGCTCGCGGCCGGTGAGGATGCACTCCGACAGATGGTCCAGCTGGGCCGAGAACTGGTTCGTCGCTTGCGGGGCCGGCTCGCGCGGGCCGGTCTGGCCGTTCAGCTGGGCGCGCATGGCCTGGCCCTGGTAGCTGGTGGCCGGCTCGATCTCGACCCAGCCCTTCGGCCCCGAGACGCGGTAGCGGTTGACATTGGTCGTGTAGGTCGAATTGCAGTTGGCCACCGCGCCCGACGGGAACAGCAGCTGGAAGCTGATGATATCCTCCACCTCCTTGAAGCGGATGTTGGAGCGGTCGGTGGACTCCATCGCGTTGACGGCCACGGGCTCCTCGCCGGCCAGGTAGCGGGCGGCGTTGAGGCTGTAGATGCCGATGTCCATCAGGCTGCCGCCGCCGGACAGGGCCCGCTTCAGCCGCCACTGGGTCGGATCGCCGATCGTGAAGCCGTGGTCGGCGACGATGGTCCGCACCGGCCCGAAGGCCCCGTCCCGCGAAAGCTTGATGGCCTCGATATTGTGGGCCTGGAAGCGGCTGCGATAGCCGATCATCAGCTTGCGGCCAGCCTGTTTGCAGGCGGCGATCATCGCCTCGGCATCGGCCGAGGTCGTCGCCATCGGCTTCTCGCACATCACGTGCTTGCCGGCCTTGGCCGCCCGCTCGGTGAAGACCCGGTGCAGGCTGTTGGGCGTGACGACGTAGACGATGTCGACGTCGGGATTGTCGGCGATCCTGTCGAAGGTCTCGTAGCTGTAGCGGTGGCTCTCCGGGATCCCGTACTGCTCGCCGAACGTCTTCAGCTTCTCGGGCGTGCCGCTGACCAGGGCCACCAGCTTGGAATGCTCGCACTCGGCGAAGCGGGGCATGATGATCTTGGTGGCGTAGTAGCCCAGGCCCAGGATCGCGTAGCCCAGCTTGCGCCCGGGCTCGGCGGCCCTGGCCTCAAGAGATGGGGCGGTTAGCGGCAGCGTGGCGGCGAGACCAGCCGCCAGGAACGTTCTTTTGCTGATCTCGTCCATGTCGCTCTCTCCTACCAGGCCAGGCCGGAAGTCTTGGTGCGCACGCGCGCCACAATGTGATTGGAGGTCAGGAACAGCGTCTTGCCGTCCTCGCCGAACGCGCAGTTGGCGGCCGGCCCGCCGGTCTCGATGACGCCCAGCAGCTTGGCCTCCGGCGTCAGGATCATGATCCCGCCCGGCCCGCTGGCGAACAGGTTGCCCTTGGCGTCGACCTTCATGCCGTCCGGCAGGCCCGGCCCACCGGCCTTCAGCAACTCGGAAGCGTCGAAGAACACTTTTTTTGACGATTTGGGCAGGCCGTCCGCGCCCAGCTCATAGGCCATGATCACCGGGCGCTTGGGGTCCGAGATCGAGACGTAGAGTTGCTTGCCGTCCGGCGACAGGCCGACGCCGTTCGGGAACGACAGCGTATCGTCGACCAGCGCCACCTCGCCATTGGGACGCAGCAGGTAGACGCCGTTGAACGCCAGCTCCTTGGCCGGCGAGGCGTCCAGGCCGTCCAGGCCGTAGGGCGGATCCGTGAAGTAGAGCGAGCCCTTGAGCGGCCCGTCGCGGACCTCCACCAAGTCGTTTGGGCTGTTGAACGTCTTGCCCTTGTAGGCGCCGGCCAGGACCGTCTTCTTCTTGCTCGCCAGATCCACCTTGGCTAGGCCGCGATTGCCGCAGTCGGCGATCACCAGGTCGCCGGCCAGGGTGATGATCGCGCCGTTCGAGCCGGCCTCGCGAAAGATCTTGGTCGGCGGGCCGTCATAGCCGGACGGCTTGAGGAACTCGGTCTTCCCGGTCTTGGGCGTCCATCGGTACATGACGTTGCCGGGCACGTCCGAGAACAGCAGCGACTTGCTTTCCCAATGCCAGGCGGGCCCCTCGGCCCAGGTGATCCCATCGGCGATCTGCTCGATCGGCGCTTTGGCGTCGAGGATCGCGTCCAGCGCCGGCGAGAGGCGGCGGATCTTGCCGACCTTCGGATAGGCGGGCGAAGCGGCCAGGGCCTGACCGCCAGCGATCAGGGCGGCTCCGGCGCCCAGCACGGCCCGACGGGTGGTCATGGCGATCTCCGCTTCTTTTTTGTCAGACGGTTATGAAGCGACGCCGATGTTACCGCAACCAACGTTCGACTAAAGTCGCATCACCCTAAAGCCTCACCCTGGGCACCGCGTCCAGCCAGCGGGCGTAGGCGGCCTCACGCTCATGATCCTTGATCGACGGCGACAGCGTCTCGGCGGCGGGACTGGCTTCGGCGGCTTCCTCGACCGAGGCGTAGAGCCCCGCGCCCACCCCGGCGAACAGGGCCGCGCCCAGGGCCGTGGTCTCCTGGTAGCTGGCGCGGCGCACCGACATTCCGGTCAGGTCGGCCAGTCGCTGCGAGAACCAGGCGCTCTTGGACATGCCGCCGTCGATGCGCAGTTGCGCGGCGTCTCCGAAGGCGGACGGCGCGTCGGCGCGCATGGCCTCGATCAGGTCGCGGCTCTGCAAGGCGCAGGCGTCGAAGGTCGCCGCGGCGATCTCCGGCAGGCCGGCGTCGCGGGTGAGGCCGAAGATGCCGCCCCGGGCCTTGGCGTCCCACCACGGCGCGCCCAGGCCGGTGAAGGCCGGCACCACCACGACGCCGTGGTCGGCCTTGGCCGCCCGGGCCAGGGCCTCGGCCGCGCGTGGGCCGCCTGTGATACCCAGCCCCTCGCCCAGCCACTGGATCGCCGCCCCGGCCACGAAGATCGAGCCTTCCAGGGCATAGGTGGTCCTGCCTCCGACCCGCGCCGCCACGGTGGTCAGCAGGCGCGAGCGCGAGATCGGGCGGTCCTCGCCGGTGTTGATCAGCATGAAGCAGCCGGTGCCGTAGGTGGCCTTCATCTGGCCCGGCGCGACGCAGCCCTGCCCCATCAGCGCGGCCTGCTGGTCGCCGGCCACGCCGCGGATCGGAACGGGGCGCCCAGCAGCTCGGCGCTCGTCTCGCCATAGTCGTCGACACAGTCCAGCACCCTGGGCAGCAGCGGCGCGGGGACCTTGAACAGGGTCAGCATCTCGGCCGACCAGTCCTGGGCGCCGATGTCGAACAGCAGGGTGCGCGAGGCGTTGGTGGCGTCGGTGGCGTGCACCGCCCCGCCCGTCAGCCGCCAGATCACCCAGCAGTCCATGGTGCCGCACAGCAAGCCGCCCGCCTCGGCGCGGGCCCGCGCGCCCGGAACCCTGTCGAGAATCCAGGCGATCTTGGTGGCCGAGAAGTAGGGATCCAGCAGCAGCCCCGTGACCTCGGTGACGCGCGGCTCGTGGCCCGACGTCTTCAGCGTGGCGCAGACCTCGGCCGTGCGGCGGTCCTGCCAGACGACGGCCGGATGGATCGGACGGCCGGTGGCGCGGTCCCAGACCACCACCGTCTCGCGCTGGTTGGTGATGCCGATGGCGGCGATGGCGTCCGCCCTGCCCGAGTTTTCGGCCACCTCGCGCAGCACCGCCACGCAGGCGGCGTAGATCTCCTCGGCGTCGTGCTCGACCCAGCCGTCGCGCGGATAGCTCTGGCGCAGCGGACGCGAGGCCTCGCCCAGGGACTGGCCCGCCCGGTCGAACAGGATGGCCCGGGTGCTGGTCGTGCCCTGGTCCAAGGCCAGGATCAGGTCTTGAGTCACATGTCCTCCGCTCACGCTTGCGACATCTCGACACGATATTGGCGCGTCGGTGTTCTTGCCCTGTTTAAGCATGTTTTCATTTGGGGGCCGCAAGGTCATCCTGATCGGGTCTTCCGGATTCGAAGGAGGCGGGCCATCCAAGCCGTCGAGATCGCATCGCTCATGAAGCTGGCTCGCAGTCGCGAGCCTGGCGATCGTGAACGTTTGCTCACCGGGATCATCGATCTCTGCGAGGCCGGTCAGGCCAGCGGCGAGCCGACCGACCCCGACATCCAGGCCCTGCTCAATTCCATCTTCATGACCCTGGTGGTCGAGGCCGAGCGCGACATCCGCCACCGGCTGTCCGAACGCCTGGCCGACGCCGACTGGGCCCCGTCGGCCCTGATCAACATCATGGCGCTGGACGAAATCGACATCGCCCGCCCGATCATCGCCCGCAGCCCGGTGCTGCAGGATCACGACCTGATCCGCCTGCTGGTCCAGGCGACGCTGGAGCACCAGATCGAGATCGCCCGCCGCCCGCACCTGCAGGCGCAGGTGGTCGAAGCGATCATCAGCCGCGACGAGCCGGCCGTGCTGACCGCCCTGGCCGCGAACGACACCGCCCAGATCTCGCCCGACGCCATGAGCCGGCTGGTGAGCCGCTCGCGCGAGGTCGTCGCCCTGCGCTCGCCCCTGGCCCGGCACCCGAAGCTTTCCGCCGATCTGGCCGAGCAACTCTATCTGCTGGTCGGCCGGGCCTTGCGCGAAGCCCTGATGACGCGGTTCCATCTGGATCCGACCAAGATGCAGGCCGCCGTCGACGAGGCCCTGCACGCGGCCCATCGCGGTGATTCCACCAGCGAGGAGGTCGGCCTCGTCGAGGTCGACGAGGATCGCGAGGAGATGGAGCGCTCGCTGATCGAGAAGCTCGATTCCGCCGGCCAGCTACGCCCCGGCTACCTGCTGCGCGTGCTGCGCGAGGGTCGGCTGCAGCTGTTCGTCATGGCCCTGGCCCGCCTGGGCAAGTTCGAGTCCGCCCAGATCCGCCGCGCCATCGATAGCGGCCGCCCCGAACTTCTGGCCCTCGCCTGCTCGGCCGTGGGCATCGACCGCAGCGTCTTCCCGACCATACTGGAGCACGTCCGCCAGCTGAACGGCGGCCGTCCGGGTGGCGGTGACGAGGGCGTGCGCCGCGCCGCCAGCGCCTTTGGCCCTTTCACGCCCGACATCGCCGGCATGGCCTTCCGCCAGGCCGTCGGTCAGGTCTGATCCTGGCGGCCCCATCGGTCGTTTGACAAGCTCGCGGGCTTCCCGCCACTTGGCCGCATGTACCAAGCGCAACCCTTCGTGACTCGCCTGTCCTTCAAGGCCAGCGACCGACCCGAAGCTCAGGAAGCGCGGGAACGGCTGATGGCCCGCTATGGCGATGTCGGCGACCAGAACGCCCAGGTCATCGTGGCGCTGGGCGGCGACGGCTTCATGCTGGAGACCCTGCACGAGGCGATCGCCAGCCAGACGCCGATCTACGGCATGAACCGCGGCTCGGTCGGCTTCCTGATGAACGAGTACAGCGAGGACGACCTGCTGGAGCGGATCAACGCCGCCGAGCGCGCCGTCATCCATCCGCTGGCCATGGTCGCCATCGATTTGCGCCGGACTCAGCACCGGGCCCTGGCGATCAACGAGGTCTCGCTGCTGCGCCAGACCCGCCAGACCGCCAAGCTGCGCATCTCGATCGACGGCAAGGTGCGGATGGGCGAGCTGGTCTGCGACGGGGCCCTGCTGGCCACCCCGGCCGGCTCAACGGCCTACAATCTCTCGGCCCACGGCCCGATCATCCCGATCGACGGCCAGATCCTGGCCCTGACGCCCATTTCCGCCTTCCGCCCCCGCCGCTGGCGCGGCGCCCTGCTGCCGCAGTCGGCGCGGGTGACGTTCGAGATCCTGGAAGCCGACAAGCGGCCGGTCAGCGCCGTGGCCGACAACTTCGAGGTCCGCGACGTCCTGGAGGTGCACATCTCCGAAGACCGCGGCACCTCGCTGTCGATGCTTTTCGACGCCGGTCGTAGCCTCGAGGAAAGAGTTCTGGCCGAGCAGTTCTCTGCTTAAGTCTGGGACCTGAGACGTTGGGTCGCAGAAAGTGGCGTCTCATCTAATATTAACGCCTGCTATGTTACTGGATAGCCAACTATCCGCCGCTGGGGGAGGCGCCCGTGACGAATAAGACCGCTGAAGTGATCCAGGTGCCGAACATGCTCAAGCTCAAGGTGGGCGGTCGGGGCGGCATAGATATGGCCGCCATCGCCAAGGCCGAGGCCGCTCTGAAGAGCCTCTCCGGCAATTTCGCCCAATGGCTGAACGACGAAATCGTCAAGCTGGAGGCCGCCCGCCAGGGCGTCCGCGCCGAGGGCCTCAACGCCCAGACGGTCGAGACCCTCTATCTCCGCGCTCACGACCTGAAGGGCTTGGGCGCCACCTACGAATTCCCGCTGATCACCCGCCTGGCCGCGTCGCTCTGCAAGCTGATCGACGATCCGGACACCCGCCTGTCGGCGCCGATGTTCCTGGTCGACGCCCATATCGACGCGATCAAGGCCTGCGTGCGCGACGACATCAAGGTCGACACTCACCCGGTCGGCAAGGCCCTGGTGACCGAGCTGGAAGCCCGCGTCGCCGAATATCTCGGGACCGCCGCGGCCTAATAGCCGAGGCCGAACAGGCCCTTCAGATACGGATTGAGCATCCGGCCGTCCGGATCCAGCTCCCGCCTGACCGCCAGGAAGTCCTTCCAGCGTGGATAGATCGCCTCCAGCTGGCCGCCGTTCAGCGTGTGCAGCTTGCCCCAGTGCGGCCGGCCGTCGTAGCGGCGGAAGATGGGCTCGATCAATTCGTACAGGAACGTGAAGTCGTCGCGGTAGTAGGCGTGCACCGCCACCGAGCCGCGCGGACCGCCCTGGAACGGCGACAGCCAGGCGTCGTCCGGCGCGATGCGGCGCGCCTCGATCGGGAAAAAGACGTCCGGGCGCTCCTTCTCGATGGTTCGCACAACCTCGGCCAGCGCCTTCAGCTGGTGCTCCGCGGGAAGATGGAACTCCATTTCGTTGAAGCGCACCGGCCGTTCGGTCGACAGCAGCTTCCAGCCCTCGTCGACGGCGGTCTCGGGCTTGGCGGTCGACAGCAGCGCGTGGGCGGCCGCCTTGCGCAGCGGCGTGGCGAAGCCCAGCAGGTTGCGCAGCCCCCGCAGCGCCTGCAGGAACTCGGTGTCCTGGTCCGGGCCGCGTGGCAGGGCCGGATCGTCGGTCTCGTCGTGGCTGATATTGGCCGCCAGCCCCGTGAACGGCACGGCGAAGAACTCGAAGTTGCGGTGCTGGGCCCAGCGTTCCTCGGCCTTGGCGAGCGCCTCCTCGAACGGCTCCAGCCAGACGCGGCGACGCAGGCGCCGGTTGGCGCTGGTCTTGATCCGCACCTGGGTGATGACGCCCAGGGATCCCAGCGAGACGCGGGCGGCCTGAAAGACCTCGGGGTTCCTGGTTGCGTCGGCGTCGATGACCTTGCCCGAGGGCGTGACCAGCCGCAGGCCCGTGACGCTGCCGTGCATGGCCTGGATCCTGGCGCCCGTGCCATGGGTGGCGGTGCCCAGCGCGCCGCCCAGCGACTGCTTGTTGATGTCGGGCAGGTTGGACAGCGCCCGGCCCTTCTCGGCTAGCATGGGCCCCAGGGCGCCCAGCCGCGTGCCGGTGCGGACGATGGCTTCGTCGCCTTCCCAGCCGACCACGCCCGACAGCGAATCCAGCGAGATCAGCGTGCCGTTGGTCGGGGCCAGGGCGGTGAACGAATGACCCGCGCCGACGGGCCGGATCGGAGCCTGGGCGACCTTCAGCGCGGCAGCCAGCTCGCCCTCGTCCTTGGGAGCCAGCCGAGCGGCGGGATAGGCGTGCTGCACGCCCGACCAGTTGCGCCACAGCAGCTTGCCCTGGGCGTCGACCGAGGGCGGCGACGGCGGCTCGGGCTTGTCCCCCGTGGCGACCTTGTAGGCGGCGACGCCGCCGCCGGCGACCACCGCCGCACCCGTCCCGCCCGCGATCAGGGCTCCGCGCCTGGAGATCATTTTCCCCCCGTCTTGTTATCTGGCCGAGTCTTCGCGCCCCGCCATGAACCGTATGAGGGCCTGGAAATCGGCCGGTGTGCAAGTCGCGCACTGACCGGTCGCCGGCATGGCGTTGTAGCCCTGGACGGCGTGGTCCAGCAGCGTCGCCTCGCCCTGCTTCCAGCGGACATCCCAGGCGGCGCGGTCGCGGACCAGCGGCGCGCCCGTGCCGGGGATGGCGTGGCAGGCGTGGCAGGAGGTCTCGTACAGGCCCGACAGACGCGCGTCGGCCGGGCGCAGGGCCAGGGCCTGCTCCGGCGTGGGCGGCGGCGGGGTCTTGGCCCCGCAAGCCGACAAGGTCAGACCCAGCGCGGCCAGCAGCGCCAGGCGGCGCATCAGGCGATACCCGACAGGCGTTTGGCCGCCGTCACGGTGTTGGCCAGCAGGCAGGCGATGGTCATGGGTCCCACCCCCCCGGGAACCGGCGTGATCGCACCGGCGACCTCGCGGACTTCGTCGAAGGCGACATCGCCGACAAGCCGGGTCTTGCCCGCCGCGGCGGCTTCCGGATCGCGGGCCGGATAGCGGGTGATGCCGACGTCGATGACCACCGCGCCCGGCTTGATCCAGTCGGCCTTGACCATCTCGGCCCGGCCGACGGCGGCGACCACGATATCGGCCTGGCGGACGATGCCCGGCAGGTCCTTCGACCGCGAGTGAGCGATGGTCACGGTGCAGTCGGCGGCCAGCAGCAGTTGGGCCATCGGCTTGCCCATCAGGTTCGAGCGGCCGATGACCACGGCGGTCTTGCCCGAGAGATCCCCGATCACGTCCTTCAGCAGCATCATGCAGCCGGTCGGCGTGCAGGGCGCCAGGGCCGGCAGGCCGCTGGCCAGGCGGCCGGCGTTGGTCACGGTCAGGCCGTCGACGTCCTTGTCCGGCGACAGGGCCGCCACGACGTCCATCTGGCTGATGTGCGGCGGCACCGGGAACTGGACCAGCACGCCGTGGATCTTCGGGTCGGCGTTCAGCTTGGCCACCACGGCCAGCAGATCATCCTGGCTGACCTCGGCGGGCAGGCGCACGGTTTCGGAATGCATGCCCGCCGCCAGGGTCTGCTCGCCCTTGTTTCGGACATAGACCTGGCTGGCCGGGTCCTCGCCGACCAGCACCACGGCCAGGCCCGGGGTGATCCCGTGCCGGGCCTTCAGCTCGGCGACCTCCACGGCGATCTTCGCCCGCAGATCGGCCGCGAAGGCCTTGCCGTCGATGAGTTTCGCCTGCGCCATGTGCATCTCCCGCTTTGGCCCGTCCCTAGCGGCTGGAGCAAGGACGCGCAACGCTCGTCGGCCGCGCCTCGGAGCGAGGAATTCTCCCGCGCATTGACCACCTTGCCGTCCGCCCTCGCAAACGGCATAAGCCCTGACCTCGGGCCCCGGGCCCATGCCGGCGTAGCACAGCGGTAGTGCAGCGGTTTTGTAAACCGAAGGTCGGGAGTTCGATCCTCTCCGCCGGCACCAGTTTCCTCAGGTCCTCCTTTCTTCAGGCCCAGCGCGATGACCGCCATCCTCTTCATCGACGCCGACGCCTGCCCCGTGAAGGACGAGGCCTACAAGGTCGCCGCCCGCCACGGCTTCAAGACCTTCGTGGTGTCCAACAGCTGGATCCGCGTGCCGATGACGCCGGTGATCGAGCAGATCGTGGTCGACGCCGGTCCCGACGTCGCCGACGACTGGATCGCCGAGCGCTGCGGTCCGGGCGACGTGGTGGTGACCAACGATATCCCCCTGGCGGATCGCGTGCTGAAGGCCGGCGGCGCGGCGCTGGCCCCGAACGGCCGGGTGTTCAGCCCCGACATGATCGGCTCGGCCCTGGCCTCGCGCTCGATCGGCGAACACCTGCGCTCGATGGGCGAGGTCACCAAGGGTCCCGCCGCCTTCGCCAACGCCGACCGCTCGCGCTTCCTGCAGGCGCTGGACCAGCTGGTGGTCAAGGCCAAGCGCGCCCCTTTACCGAAAAATGGCCCGCCCCGATGATCGAGATCACGCCCTGGCTGCGGATCGACGAGGACGAGCTGGTCTGGAAGGCCACCCGCGCCTCCGGCCCCGGCGGCCAGCACGTCAACAAGACCTCGACGGCGATCGAGCTGCGGTTCGACGTCAGGAACTCCCGGCCCTGCCCGAGGACGTCAAGGCGCGGCTGGAGACCCTGGCCGGCAGCCGCCTGACCCAGGACGGGGTGCTGATCCTGTTCTCGCAGGGCTCGCGCTCGCAGGAAATGAATCGCCAGGACGCCCAGGAGCGCCTCGTCGACCTGATCCGCCGCGCGACCGAGAAGCCCAAGCCCCGCAAGGCGACCAAGCCGACCTATTCCAGCAAGCTCAAGCGGCTGGAAGGCAAGACCAAGCGCGGGACGGTGAAGTCCGGGCGCGGGCGGGTGAAATTCGACGACTAAGCCGTCTCCGGCGGGGCCGGGGTGCTGAACGCGATCACGTCCTGCTTCCAGTCCGGCTCGACGATCAGGCCGGACAGCATCTTCTGCAGGTAGCGGGTCATGGCCGCCTGCTCTTCCGTGGTCAGGTTGGCGCAGATGTCGCGGTTGAGCGGACGGATCTCGGCGCGGATCGTCTCCAGCAGGCCGCGACCGGTTTCCGTCAGGCAGATGACCACCACTCGGCGGTCGGCGGACGAAGCCTTACGCTCCACCAGGCCGTCGGTGATCAGGTTGTCGATCGAGCGCGTCAGGGTCGTACGGTCGGTGGCCGCCAGCTTGGCCAGGCGGGTCATCGACAGGTCGCCGAACCGCCGCAGCGAGATCATCGCCACCCACTTGGCGAAGGTCAGCCCGTGCCGAGCCAGGAGATCGGCCGCCACCGCCCGGCGATGCTGTTCGGTCTGATAGAGAAGATAGCTCAGATAGCTCGGCAGCGGCAGCGCATGGTCCTGGACCACATCGGCGCGCTCATCCCCCTCGTACATCGTCGTTTTCCGCCCCACAAACGGCGCTCTGTGTCTCACAAGGTTAACGGCCACGCAATCCGCGGGCCCATGGGGCAAACGAAAAACCCCGCGAATGGCTTCGCGGGGTCATCTCTTTCAATTTAGACGGGAATTTCACGCCGCAGTGGCGCGATTCCGGTTCAGCCCGCGCGTCAACCAATCGTCGGGATAGGTCTCGCGCACGGTGATCGACTTGAACTGGGTGACCGGGATGCTGGCGTGGTCGCCGGGGTTGAGATCGCGCGACACCGAGTGGCCGGCGAACTCCTCGATGATGGTGATCACTTGGCTGCTGCCGGCGGCGTTCTCGATGAGGACCATGTTCATGGGGGTTCTGCTCGGTGAGCTCGATGGAGAAAGGAAAGTCGGCGGAAAGGAAGGACGTGGCCGGCCTTAGATCTGGCTTGGTCGCACGCGTTCCTTGAGGCCCTTCAGGGCCCAGGCCTCGACGGCCCGGCTACTGCCCAGGCGGCGGAAGGCGCCAGCGGCGTGCTGTTCGCAGTATGAGCCGCGGGCAGTCTGCTTCGGACGGCCGCAGAAGCCGAAGTCGTCGCCTTCCGGATTGCCGATCGGCCAGCGGCACGAGTGGGTCCCAAGCTCCAGGATTCCCGAGGTCGGCAGCAGGTCTTCCTCGGTGCGCTCGAAGCGCGGAGCGACGTGGGGCGCGGCCGTGGTCTCGCGGGTCGGGCGGCGGACCACGATCCGCGACGGCGACCGGACGGTCGTCCGCTGACGGACGGGGGTTTCACGGACGGTGATGCCCAGGCGATGCACCTTGCCGATCACCGCGCTGCGGCTGACGCCACCCAATTGGCGGGCCACCTGGCTCGCGCTGAGCCCCTCGAGCCAGAGCTTCTTCAGCGTCGCGGTGCGTTCTTCGCTCCAGTCCATGATCTTGTTCCCAGCCCAGCCCGGAGCCAGCCCGCTCCGTGAGGAAATTGGTAGATTTTATGGTTAACGCACGTCAAACGTTTATGTGCAGACCCACGGTTTGCGATTTCACTTTTTTCGAAAAGAATCACGTAGATACCGGCAATTGTCGCAGGGGCCCGCTCAAGCTGGTCTTAAGGAACATTGTTCCGTGACAGAGCGACGGCCCTGAATTTATAAGGGTTTGGAATGCGTCGCACCGTCGCAGAACCTGCGGCGAAACGTCAGTCGGGGATCATCATGCGTACCGTGAAACTTGCCGCCATCGCGGCGCTCTGCATCGCCGCTTCGGCCTGTTCGAGGGACGGCGGCAGTTCCGCCGAGGCGCCGGCGTCGGCGCCGGCGGATGCTCCCGCCGCCGCGCCGCCCGCCGCCGCCCCGCCGACCGACGCAGCCAAGGCCGCGGCCCTGGCCGCCCTTCCCGCGCCCTACAACACCGGCGACCTGTCCAACGGCCAGAGCAAGTTCGCCTTCTGCCGCTCGTGCCACACCGCCACCGAAGGCGGCCCGGACCTGACCGGCCCCAACCTCTACGGCGTGTTCGGCCGCAAGGCCGGCTCCAAGCCCGGCTACACCTATTCGGACGCGGTCAAGAACGCCGGCTTCGTCTGGGACGCCGAGCACCTGGACAAGTGGCTGACCGACCCGCGCGGCTTCATGCCGGGCACCAAGATGACCTTCGCGGGCCTGCACGATCCCAAGGATCGCATCGACCTGATCGCCTATCTGAAGGTCGAGACGGGCTACAAGCCCGCGCCGTAGCGATGCGCCCGGCCCCTCCAGAGTTAGAGGCGTTGATCCAGCGCCTCTACGACGCGAACGGAAAGCGCGACTTCGAGGCGTTCCGCGCCCTGGTCTCGCCCCAGCTGGAGTGGCCGGACGTAACGCGCGGCGGCTGGCTGACCAGCCCTGAGCAGGTGCGCGACTACTGGGCCTATAACGACGCCGCGCTCCGGGTGGAGATCACCCCGGTCGAGGTCCAAGTCACCGACGACGGCCGCATCATGGTCGACGCCAACCAGGTGATCTGGAATCGCACCGGCCAGCTGTGGTCGGACCTCTGCGTGCGGCATTGTTACACGCTTCGCGACGGCCTGATCCGGCGCATGGATATCGTTCCCAGGGGGGACACGGATCCAGGCCCATGACGCCGGACGAAAATCGCATCGCCAAGCCGCACGCGCTTGAAGCGGTGCTGCACGAGGCCTTCGAGGCCTTCAACGCACGCGACCTGTCGCGCCTGCGTCCGTTGTTCCACGACGAGATCGTCTGGCCCGACACCCTGGACAACAATGAGAAGCCGCTCATCGGCAAAGAAGCCGTCATCGGCCACTTCGCCCGCATGTTCGCGACCATCCTGGCGAACGTCCAGCTGATCCGGATCCTCGACGAAACGCCGGACAGCCTGGCGGTCGAGGCCCAGTACTCGGTGGAAAGTCCCGATGGGCGCATCTGGACCGACACGCGCGCGGCCCTGACCTATCACTTCAAGGACGGGCTGCTGAGCGGCATGACAATCGTGGGCGGGTTCTAGGTCAGCAGGTCGGCGCAGGCGTCGAGGATGGCCTCGGCGTCCAGGCGATACTTGCCGTAGAGATCCGGCAGGTCGCCCGACTGGCCGAAGGTTTCCAGGCCCAGGGCCCGCACGCGCTGCCCGCGCACCGAGCCCAGCCAGGACAAGGCCAGCGGCGCGCCGTCGGTCAGGGTGACGAGGCCGGCTTCGCGATCCAGCGGGCTCAGCAGGGTCTCGATGGTCGAGGTCCGACGCCCCTCCCCCGTCCAGCGGGCCCGGCCCGAGGCGGTCCAGTCGCGATGCAGCACGTCGGCCGAGGTGACGGCCAGCAGGCCGGCCTCGGGCATGTCCTCGGCCAGCGCCTCGAACGCCGCCAGGGCCTCGGGGGCCAGGGCGCCGCTGTAGACCAGGGCCAGCCGGGCTCCGGGCGCGGGAGGCTTCAGCCAGTAGGCTCCGTCGACCACGCCCTGGCGCCAGGCGTCGTCGGTCCGCTCGGGCTGGGCGATGGCGCGGGTCGACAGACGCAGATAGGTCGACGCGCCGTCCTTGGCCTGGATACGCTCGAAGGCGTGAGCCATCAGCACCGCCGTCTCGTCGGCGAAGGCCGGCTCGTAGGTGTCGAGGCCCGGCTGGGCCATGCCGATGACCGGGGCGTTGATCGACTGGTGCGCGCCGCCCTCCGGCGCCAGCGTCAGGCCCGACGGCGTGGCGACCAACAGGAACCGGGCGTCCTGGTAGCAGGCGTAGTTCAGGGCATCGAGGCCGCGGGCGATGAAGGGGTCATAGAGGGTCCCGACCGGGAACAGCCGCTCGCCGAACAGCGCGCCGGTCAGGCCCAGGGCCGCCAGGGCGATGAACAGGTTGTTTTCGGCGATGCCCAGCTCGACGTGCTGGCCGGTCTCGCCCTTGGACCAGACCTGCGCCGAAGGAATGCGGCGACGCTTGAAGACGTCCTCGTGAGCCCGGCGCTGGAACACCCCGCGTCGGTTCACGAAGCCGCCGAGATTGGTCGAGACCGTGACGTCCGGCGAGGTGGTGACGACGTGGCCGGCGAACTCGTCCTTGCGGGCGGCGATCTCGAACATCACCTTGCCGAAGGCGGCCTGGGTCGACTGCTCGCCATCGTTCTTGCCACCGGTCACGGCCGACAGCAGTTCGTCGGCGGTCGGGGTCGGGATGGTCGGGGCGACGTGGTTGCGCTCGACGTCGGCGGCGAAAGGCGCGCGGGCCACCAGGCCCTTCAGCGCCGTGCGCTCGGCGGCCGACAGGCCCGACAGCGCGTCCCACTCCTCGCCCTCGACGACGCCCAGGCGCACGCGCAGTTCGGCGATCTGAGCCGGGGTCATCAGGCCGGCGTGGTTGTCCTTGTGGCCCTGGAACGGCAGCCGCAGGCCCTTGACGGTGTAGGCGATGAAGAAGCGTGGACGGTCGTCCTGACCCGCCTTCTCGAAGGCCTCCAGCAGCGTTTCCAGGCAGTGCCCGCCCAGTTCGGTCATCAACTCGGCGAGATCGACGTCCTTGTATCCGGCGATCAGGGCCAAGGCCTCGGGGCTGCTGGCGAGGTCCGCGTTCAGGCGTTCGCGCCAGGCCGCCCCGCCCTGGTAGCTCAGGGCCGCGAACAGGTCGTTGGGCGCGGTCTCGATCCAGTCATGCAGCTTGTCGCCGCCCGGCTTGGCGAAGGCCTCGCGCTGGCGCCTCGACCACTTCAGCGTCTCGACCGTCCAGCCCGCGGCCTCGAAGATCTCGCCATAGCGCGTGAACATCCGGTCCTGGGTGGTCGCGTCCAGGCTCTGGCGGTTGTAGTCGACGATCCACCAGGTGTTGCGGATGTCGTGCTTGCAGGCCTCGATCAGGGCCTCGTAGATGTTGCCCTCATCCAGCTCGGCGTCGCCCAGCAGCGAGATCATCCGGCCCATCTTCTCCGGCTTCACCGAACCGCGCGCGGCCAGGTAGTCCTGGGCCAGCGAGGCGAAGGCGGTCATGGCCACGCCCAGGCCCACCGAGCCGGTCGAGAAGTCGACGTCGTCCACGTCCTTGGTGCGCGAGGGATACGACTGGGCCCCGCCCAGCGCTCGAAAGCGCTGCAGGTTCTCAAGGCTCTGGCGGCCGAACAGGTGCTGGATGGCGTGGAAGATCGGGCTGGCGTGCGGCTTGACCGCCACGCGATCCTGCGGCCGCAGCGCCTTCATGTAGAGGGCGGTCATGATCGTGGCGCACGAGGCGCTGGACGCCTGGTGGCCGCCGACCTTCAGGCCGTCGCGGCTTTCGCGGATGTGGTTGGCGTTGTGGATGGTCCACGCCGCCAACCAGAGAATCCGTTCCTCGAGACGGCGTAGCAGAGCGATTTCCTGCCGCTTCGCCGTCAGAGAACCGTCAGCCATGCTTCCTCACCCGTCTATGCCGGTGAGGTTTGCCCCTCGCCGCTCTTTTCCCGAGCTTCATACTCTTCGATCTGCCGGGCCGTCCACTCCGGCGACTTCGTGAAGCGCGCCAGGAGGTCATAGAACACCGGAACGATGAACAGCGTCAGCAGGGTCGCGAAGATCGAGCCGGTGAAGATCACCGAACCGATGGTCTTGCGGCTTCCCGCGCCGGCGCCGGCCCACAGCATCAGCGGCAGTGCGCCCATGGCCGCCGAGATCGAGGTCATGATGATCGGACGCAGGCGCAGGGCCGCCGCCTCGATCACCGCCTCGCGCACGGTCAGGCCCTCGTCGCGCAGTTGGTTGGCGAACTCGACGATCAGGATGCCGTTCTTGGTGGCGATGCCGATCAGGATGATCAGGCCGATCTGGCTGTAGGTGTTGATGGTCGAGCCCATCACCAGCAGGCCGAACAGGCCGCCCAGCGCCGCCAGCGGCACGGTCAGCATGATCACCGCCGGGTGGATCCAGCTTTCGAACTGCGCCGCCAGCACCAGGAACACCAGCAGCAGGGCAAGGCCGAAGGCGACGGCGATGCCGCCCGAGCCTTCCAGATAGTCCTTGGCCTGGCCGCCCCACTTGATGCTGATCCCGGGCGTCGGGCGCTGATCGGCTTCTTCCTTGAGGAAGCGCACGGCGTCCTCGACGGTGTAGCCGGGGTTCAGCTGCGTGGTCAGGGTGACGGAGCGCAGGCGATCGACGCGCGGACGGTCCGGGGTGTCGCCGCGCAGCTGCGTGGTCACCACGGTCGACAGCGGCACCAGGGCGCCGGAGCTGGTGCGCACCTGCAGCTGGTTCAGGTCCGCGACGCTGCGGCGCTGGTCCAGGTTGGTCTGCAGGATGACGTCGTATTCCTGGCCGTTCTTGATGTAGGTCGTGGCCTTGCGCGAGCCGAACATGGTCTCCAGCGCCCGGCCGATCGACTGGGCCGAGACGCCCAGGGTGGCGGCCTTGTCCTGGTCGATCTGCACCGACAGGCGCGGCGAGGTCGGCTCGTAGTCGAGGCGCGGACGCGCGAAGCCCGGATTGCCCTGAGCGTCGGCCAGGATCGGCTTCAGCCACTCGGCCAGCTGGACGTAGTCGTTGCCCACGGCGATCAGGTCGACATTGGTGCCGCCGCCCCCGCCGCCGCCGCGCTGGAACGGCCCGCGCACGCTGGCGATGGCCCGCACGCTGGTGATCTTCGATAGGTCCTTGTTCAGCTCGGCGGCCACCTGGTCGGCGGTCTTCTTGCGCTCGCCCCACGGCTTCATCACGACGACGCTGTTGCCGCTGTTGAACGAGGTGCCGCCGAAACGCGGGATGGTCAGCAGGATGCGCTCGGCGACGCCTTCCTGGCGGTAGCGGTCGACGATCTTCTCGACCTGCAAGGCGATGCCCAGGGTGTAGTCGTAGCCGGCGCCTTCCGGCCCGCTGACGGCCACGTCGACCCGGCCGCGGTCCTCGGGCGGCACCAGTTCCTTGGGCAGGCTGACGAACAGCAGGGCCGCGAAGGCCGCCAGGACGACGACCATCACGCCGGCGATCGCCGCCGACCAGCCGCCGAGTATGCTTTCCAACGAGGCGCGGTACGAGTTCTTCAGGGCGTCCATGGCCCGGTCGACGCGCTTGGCCAGCCAGCCTTCGCCATGCGCGGGACGCAGCAGCTTGGACGCCATCATCGGCGACAGCGTCAGGGCCAGCAGGGCCGAGAAGGCGACGGCGGCGGCGATGGTCACGGCCAGCTCGACGAACAGGCGGCCGATATAGCCGGGCAGGAACATCAGCGGCGCGAACACCGAGATCAGCACGATGGTCGTGGCCACGACGGCGAAGAACACCTGGCGGGTGCCGCGCTCGGCCGCGACCAGGGCGGGTTCGCCCTCGTCCACGCGGCGCTGGATGTTCTCGACCACGACGATGGCGTCATCGACGACCAGACCGACGGCCAGCACCAGGGCCAGCAGGGTCAGCAGGTTCAGCGAGAAGCCCAGCGGGGCCAGGACGATGAAGGTGGACAGGATGCAGATCGGCGCGACGATCGAGGGAATCATCGCCGAACGCCAACTGCCCAGGAAGATCAGGTTGACCAGCACGACCAGGCTGATCGACAGGCCCATGGTGATCCACACCTCGTGGATGGCCTCGGCGGTGAACACCGAGTTGTCCACGGCCACGACCATCTGGGTGCCGGGCGGCAGGCTCTCGTTGATGGTGGCCACTTCCTTGCGGACGGCCTGGGAGATGGCGACGTCGTTGGCCTGCGACTGGCGGGTCAGGCCGATGCCGACCTGGTCAACGCCGTTGCCCCGGAAGAGGCGTCGGCGCTCGTTCGCGCCTTCCTCGATGCGGGCCACGTCGCCCAGGCGCAGCACGAAGCCGGAGGCGTCGGCCGGGCGCAGGGGCAGGCGGGCGAAGTCCTCGGGCTTGGCGTAGCTGCGGGCCACGCGGATCGTGAAGTCCTTGGACGCGCTTTCCAGCGAGCCGGCCGGCAGCTCCAGGTTCTGGCTGTTCAGGGCGTTCTCGACGTCGTCGACCGACACGCCGCGAGCGGCCATCTGGTTGGCGTCCAGCCAGATCCGCATGGCGTAGATCTTGGCCCCGAACAGGTTGGCCTGGGCCACGCCGTCGATGGTCGACATCCGCTCGACCAGGTAGCGGTCGGCGTAGTCGGCCAGCTGCAGCGGATCCAGCGTGGTCGAGGTCAGGTTCAGGATGATGATCGGCGAGGCGTCGGCGTTGGCCTTGGCGATCTGCGGCGGGTCGGCCTGGTCGGGCAGGTTGGCCGTCACCCGGCTGACGGCGTCGCGCACGTCGTTGGCGGCCGCGTCCAGGTCGCGGTCGAGGTTGAACGTGATGGTGATCTGCGAGCGACCGTCGCGGCTGCTCGAGTTCACGCGGTCGATGCCCTGGATGCCAGCCACCTGGCGCTCGATCACCTGGGTGATGCGCTCCTCGATGACTTCGGCCGAGGCGCCGCGATAGGTGGTCGAGACCGACACCACGGGCGGATCGACGCTGGGCAGCTCGCGGATCGGCAGCGAGGTATAGGCCGCCAGGCCGATAACGCAGAGGATGATCGCCGCGACGGCGGCGAATACGGGACGACGGACGGAAAGGTCGGACAGCATCAGCCGGCCTTGCCTTCGGTCTTCTTGCCGTCGCCCTTGCCGCCGCCGATCGGAGCGCCATCCTGGATGCGGTTGAGGCCATCGGCGACGATCTTGTCGCCCGTCTTCAGACCGGCGCGGATCTCGACGAATCCGCCTTCGGTGATGCCGGTGTCGACATCGGTGCGGCGGGCGATCAGACCCTTCGGTCCCGTGGCGATGCGGTAGACCGAGGCCTGGGTCCCTTCGAACTGCACGGCCGCTTCCGGCACGGCGACGCCGTCGCGCACGCCCTGGTCGATGGACACCTTGACCAACATGCCCGGCTTCAGGCGGCCGCCGGCGTTCGGAAACTCGGCGCGGGCCTTGATGGCGCGGGTAGCGGGATCGATGCGGGTGTCGATCTGGGCGATCTTGCCCTGGAAGGTCTCGCCCGGCAGGGCGTCGGGACGCGCGGCGATCGGCAGGCCGATGCGGATGGTCTGCAGATAGCGATCCGGCACCGAGAAATCGACGCGGATGACCGAGGCGTCGTCCAGGCTGACGATCGGCGTACCGGCGGCGATCAACATGCCAGGGGCGACGTCCGAGATGCCCACGCGACCCGAGAACGGCGCGCGCAGCACGCGGTCCAGCTTCTGGGCCTGGGCGGTGCCGACCGAAGCCCTGGCGACGTCGAGCGCCGACAGGTACTGCTCGGCCGTGGCGCGGGGAGCGATGCCCTTGTCGGCCAGGGTCTTCCAGCGGGTATAGTCACGCTCGGCCTGGGCCAGACGCGCCCTGGCTTCCGAGATGCCAGCGTCTTCCTGGTCGGCCTTCAGCTCGACCAGCACCTGGCCCTTGCGCACCGTCTCGCCGTCCGAGAAATGCACGGCGGTGATCAACTCAGGCGTGTTCGAGGTGATCGTCACCGACTGCCGGCCCTTGGCCACGCCCAGCACCTCGATACGATCGGTGAACGGACGCTCGCCGACAACCATCTGCGAGACGCTGATCGCCCGACCGCCGCCGCCGCCGGCGCCGCCGCCCGCGTCCTTATTGCCGAAGGCCAGCTTCAGCCCCCCGACGACCAGCATCAGGACGACGGCGGCCAGGGCCACCACGAGGAAGAAGTGCCTACGGATCAAGAAACGGCTCCAGCACGCCGGGAGGAGTTGGCGGGAATTCGGCGAAGATATGACCGCAGCCTAAAGCGGCGTCCAGTGACAGCCGGATGACCGACTGTTGCAATCCTGAAACAAGCTAAAGCTTCCGCCACACGGCAAGCGTGAAGCCGCGATCCCGGGTGGTCTCTCGTCCCAGGGGCGTATCGCGCCAACCGGCCTGCACGCTCCAGTCCCCGAACGCGCGGACGACGGACAGCTCGCTCTTTACCCAACGTGAGCGGACCGGATTGCGATCGGCCTGACCGGCATAGGTCTGGGCCAGGATCAGCCAGTTTTTCGCGGGCCTGACGCCTAGCGTGGCGTCGATGCGCGTTTCGTCGGCAAGGCCCTGGCGCCGCAGCCGCGCGGCCTCCAGGTCGACGAACACTTCCCTGCCCTTCCACAAGGCCGAGCGGCCGTACAGCAGCCGCGCTTCCAGATCCAGACTCCCCTGACCCGGCGCGGCGTAGCCGGCGTTGCGGCCCGCCCCCGCTTCCCCCGCGCCCAGATAGACGGCCAGGGACGAGCGGTCGTCGCGATAGGTCGCCCAGCGCAGGCCCAGCTCGATCGGTCCGCGTCCGGAGTAGTCCACCCACCGGTCATGGCCGCGCGTGACGCCGGCCTTGGCCTGCAGGGTCAGCCGTGGCGTCAGGCCGTGCTCGATGAACACCGACAGGTTCTCGTCGCGGCGTGGGTCGATGTCGACGAGAACGGCGTCCGGACCGTAGCCCTGCTTGGCGTCGGACTTCTCGTACTTGGCGATCACCTGGGTGCGGCCGGGCGCCATCGGCCACGCCCCCGCTTGCGCGGCGCCGGTCGTCAGGCACGAAAAAGCCGCCGCGATGGCCAGGACCGCGGCGGCTCTCATCAATACGGAATAGGCGCCTAGTCCGCGTAGCCGGGCAGCTCGCGGTCCAGTTTTCGCAGACAACCCGGCCAGGCTAGGCCGCCGATCATGCCCATGCCCATGCCGGTCTGCTTGCGGACCTCCGCCTGGGCCGCGTCGGGCGCGAGAGGACGTTGTCGCGACCAATCGACAGAGCCATTACCTGCTGCGCGCACGCCCGCTCCAGGAAGAACATCCCCAACCAGCACTCGGCCGCCGAGCTCCCCACCGACAGCGTGCCGTGGTTGCGCAGCATCATCAGCCTCTTGGTCTCGCCCAGGTCGGCCACCAGCCGCTCCCGCTCGTCCAAGTTGAGAGCAATGCCTTCATAGTCGTGATAGGCGAGCTGAGGCAAGACGATTAGCGCATGTTGGCTCAACGGCAGCAGGCCTTCGGCGTGGGCAGACACGGCCACGCCCTGGTCGCTGTGCAGGTGCATGACGAAATGGGCGTCCTCGCGCGCGGCGTGGATGGCCGAGTGGATCGTGAAGCCCGCCGGATTGATGAAGTACGGCGTCTTGTCGACGACATTGCCGTCCAGGTCGACCTTGACCAGGCACGAGGCGGTCATCTCGCCGAAGAACATGCCGTATGGATTGATCAGGAAGTGGGGCTCGGGACCCGGAACGCGCGCCGAGATGTGAGTGAAGATCATGTCGTCCCAGCCGTGCAGGGCCACGAGACGATAGAGGGCGGCCAGATCGACGCGCGCCTGCCATTCGGCTTCGCTGACCTTGCCCTTCAAGGATGAAATCGGCAGAGCGCCATCGGCCATGGGTAGCCTCCCGTAAGTTATCATTGTTGACTTAGCGTCGCGCCGGGGCGTTCGAGCGTCAAGAGGGCCTTTGCCAACCTCATCGCTTGCCAACCGCGCGCCGGCGTCGGACCGTCCCCGCGAACGCGGGGGAATCGTGAAGAAATGCTGACGCTGCTGGGCGTGGCGGTGATCGTGCTGGGCTTCGCCTTGCGCTTCAATCCGCTGCTGGTCGTCATCGCCGCGGCCCTGACCTCGGGGCTGGCGGCCGGTCTGGCGCCGCTTGAAGTCCTGGCCGCCTTCGGCAAGGCGTTCAACACCAACCGCTATGTCACGGTCGCCTGGCTGGTGCTGCCCGCCATCGGCCTGTTGGAGCGGGCCGGCCTGCAAGAGAAGGCCCGCGCCACGATCCGCGCGATCCGCGCCGCCAGCGCAGGGCGGATCCTGCTGGTCTACCTGATCCTGCGCCAGTTGAGCGCGGCTCTTGGCCTGGTGTCGATCGCCGGCCAGGCCCAGACCGTCCGGCCGCTGCTCGCCCCGATGGCGGAGGCGGCGTCCGAACCGCTTTCCGACCGGCGGCGCGAGGACGTGAAAGCCATGAGCGCGGCCACCGACAATGTCGGCCTGTTCTTCGGCGAGGACATCTTCCTGGCCATCGGCTCGATCCTGCTGATCGTCGGCTTCCTGGATCAGAGCGGCATCACGGTCGAGCCGCTGCATCTGTCGATGTGGGCCATCCCGTCGGCCATCGCCGCGTTCTTCGTCCACGGCGCGCGGCTGCTGCTGTTCGACCGCGCGCTTTCCAAATCGGAGGCCGAGCAATGATCGGCCTGCCGCTCGTCTATCTGCTGGCCGGCCTGATGTTCGGCGCCTTCGCCGTGCTGAGCGCCCTCGACCGCGAGAACCGCAAGCGCTTCGGCAACGCCGCCTTCTGGGGCCTGTTCGCGCTGAGCTTCCTGTTCGGCGACCACTTCGGCGACCTGGGCAACGGCTTCCTGGCGCTGGCCCTGGCCCTGATCGCCGGGACCGGTCAACTCGGCGTCGGCGCGCCAACAACCACCTCGCCCGCCGAACGGGAGGGCCTGGCGGCGACCTATGGCGCTCGTCTGTTCATTCCCGCCCTGGTCATCCCGGTGCTGGTGCTGGTCGGGACCCTGGCGTTCAAGCGCCTGACCCTGCACGACGCGCCGCTGGTCGATCCCAAGCAGGCGACCCTGGTCTCGCTGGCCCTGGCCGCCCTGGTCGCGGCGATCCTGGCCCAGGTGATGTTCCGCCAGCCGGCTTCAGCCCCCTTGCAGGAAGGCCGGCGGTTGATGGACCTGGTCGGCTGGGCCGCTCTGCTGCCTCAGATGCTGGCGGCCCTGGGCGCGGTCTTCGCGCTCGCCGGCGTCGGCAAGACCATCGGCGAACTTGCGGTGATGATCACCCCGGTCGACAGCCGCTTCGCCGCCGTCGCCGCCTACTGCCTGGGCATGGCCGTGTTCACGGTGATGATGGGCAACGCCTTCGCCGCCTTCCCCGTAATGACCGGCGGCATCGCCCTGCCCCTGGTCATCGGCCGTTTCGGCGGCGATCCGGCCGTGGTCTGCGCCATCGGCATGCTGTCGGGCTTCTGCGGCACGCTGCTCACCCCGCTGGCCGCCAATTTCAACCTTGTGCCGGCCGCGCTGCTGCAGTTGAAGGACCGCTACGCCGTGATCCGCGCCCAGGCGCCGACCGCGGTCCTGATGCTGGTCGTCAATGTGGTCCTGATGAACGCCCTGGCCTTTCACAAATGAGCCTCGCCCGCTCCACCGCCTCGCGCTTCGCCAAGATCGCCCTGGGCCACCTGACCCGCGAGTACCCGAACAAGCTTGACCACGTGATGGCCGACGCGGGCGACGTCCGCTCGCCGCGCGACCTGCACCCGATCTTCTACGGCAGCTTCGACTGGCATTCGTGCGTGCACGGCTACTGGCTGCTGGCGACGTTGCTGCGCCTGCGCCCGGAGATACCCGAGGCCGAGACGATCGTCGCCCTGTTCGACGACGCCTTCACGCCCGAGAAGGTCGGCGCCGAGACCGCCTATCTGGCCCGCCCCGAAAGCCGAGGTTTCGAACGCCCCTATGGCTGGGCCTGGAGCCTGATGCTGCAGGCCGAACTGCTGCGTCACAAGGATCGCCCCTGGGCCGCCACGCACGCGCCATTGGCCGCCGCCTTCCGCCAGCGGTTCGAGAGCTTCCTGCCGATCGCCGACTATCCGGTGCGCACCGGCACGCACTTCAACACCGCCTTCGCGCTCGTTCTGGCGACCGAATACGCGGTGATGACCGATGACCAGGACTTCTTCGACCTGCTGCAGAACCGCGCGCTGCTCTGGTACGGCCAGGACGCCGCCTGCCAGGGCTGGGAGCCGTCCGGCGACGACTTCCTCTCGCCCGCCCTGATCGAGGCCGAGGCCATGCGCCGCCTGCTGCCGCGCGAGAGTTTCGACACCTGGTTCCCGCGCTTCCTGCCCGACCTAGCCGACAAGCAGCCCGCCACCCTGTTCTCGCCGGCCCGGGTCAGCGACCGCAGCGACGGCAAGATCGCCCACCTGGACGGCCTGAACCTGTCGCGCGCCTGGTGCTGGCGCCTGCTCGCCGCGGCCATGCCCGAAGAGGATCCCGCCAAGCCTCTGGCCATCAACGCCGCCCTCAATCACCTGGCGGCGGCCATCCCGCACATCGCCGGCGACTATATGGGCGAGCACTGGCTGGCGACCTTCGCCCTGCTGGCGCTGGAGAACGGCTAGCTCCGGCGAGCCGCCCACACAACCGAGGCGATTATCTCACTTGCACGAATGTCCGCATACGGTTTACAATCCTTGACAATGCAAGGGACTGGGTTCGCGGTAAGGATGTTCGCGCACCCGTGTTCAGGGGCGCGATTTTAGTCCGAGGAGCTCGTCGTCATGCCCGACGCCGCGCAGTGCCCGCGTATAGAAATCGCCCACGTCTCCGAAGGTTGGGTCGTTACGGAAGACGGCCGCCTCGCCGGCCATTTCGACAGCGTCGAAACCGCGTACAAGCAGGCTCTCGCCATCTGCGGCGCCCTGTTCGAACGCGGCGTGCGATCACGGGTCTACCAACTACCGGCGGCGGCCTGAGCGCGCGCTGTCGATATCCGGTCAGGAACACGGCCACCTCGGCGATGGCCTGAACGATCGGCCGGTGCTCGGGCCAGCGAGCTTTATGATCCTGGACAATGTTCCCACCCGGTAAAGGGCTACCCCTTTTGCCGGGAACTGATTTGTCGCGCCTTGGGAGGCGCCGCCTGCGGAGCCACCAATGGTCCAGACGACACGCAACCAGCTGCGGACAGAGGTCCGGACCTTCCTGATCATCAGCGTGGGGGCCTTCGCCGTGGGCCTCGCCATCGGCTTCGCCGTGATGGGCCTGCCCTAAATGGCTCTAAATCATATGCTTGGAGCGCACCCGAGCGGGTTACCGCGCACACTTAGCCCTGGCGCGCTCTAGACGCGATCAGTCGCCCCGGTCGCCCTTCATCAGGCGGGCCTTGTCGCGCGCCCAGTCGCGCGCCGCTTCAGTCTCGCGCTTGTCGTGATTCTTCTTGCCCTTCGCCAGGCCGATCTCGAGCTTGGCCAGGCCCTTGTCGTTCCAATAGAGCTTCAGCGGGATCAACGTCCGGCCGTCGCGCTGCACGGCGCCGATCAGCTTGTCGATCTGCTTGCGGTGCAGCAGCAGCTTCCGGTGCCGGCGCGGCTCATGGTTGAAGCGGTTGGCGTGGCCGTAGGGCGGGATGTCGGCGTTGATCAGCTTGATCTCGCGCCCTTCGACCGAGGCGTAGGACTCGGCGATGTTGGCCCGGCCGACGCGCAGCGACTTGACCTCGGTGCCGGTCAGCATGATGCCGGCCTCGAAGGTCTCTTCGATGAAGTAGTCGTACCGGGCGCGCCGGTTCTCCGCGATCGGCTTGGTCATTACCGCAGACCGGCCTCGCGCATGGCCTCCAGGATCGTCGGACGCACGGCCTCGGCGCAGGCGACGATCGGCAGGCGAACGTCCTCGGCGCAGAGACCCAGCTGGGCCAGGGCGAACTGGTCGGGGCCGGCGAGGAATCCAGGAACAGCGCCTTGTGCAGGCGCACCAGGCGGTCCTGCCAGTAGAGGCCGGTTTCCCACTGGCCCTGCATGCAGGCGTTCATGAAGGCGGCGCAGGCTTCCGGCGCGACGTTGGCGGTGACCGAGATCACGCCGTGGCCGCCATGGGCCATGTAGCCCAGGGCCGAGGGGTCGTCGCCGGTCAGCAGCACCCAGTCGGGACCGCACAACAGGCGCTGCATGCTGATGCGGGTCAGGTCGCCGGTGGCGTCCTTGACGCCGATGATGTTGGGCAGCTTGGCCAGGCGCGCCAGGGTCTCGTTGGAGATGTCGACGCCGGTGCGACCGGGCACGTTGTAGACGAACACCGGCAGCTCAACGGCGTCGTTGATCGCCTTGTAGTGCTGATACATGCCCTCCTGGCTGGGGCGATTGTAGTACGGCGTCACCACCAGGGCCGCGTCGGCGCCGACGGCCTTGGCGTGGCGGGCCAGCTCGATGGCCTCGTCGGTCGAGTTGCTGCCCGCGCCGGCGATCACCGGCACGCGGCCGGCGGCGGTCTTCACGCACAGCTCGACGACGCGCTTGTGCTCGTCATGCGACAGGGTCGAGGTCTCGCCCGTGGTGCCGACCGGCACCAGGCCGTGCACGCCGCCGGCGATCTGGCGCTCGACCAGCGATACGAACGCTTTTTCGTCCACCTCACCGTCGCGGAACGGCGTGACGAGGGCCGGAATGACGCCCTTGAAGTGAGACTGGACCATGACTTGCAAATTGCCGTGAGGATGGCGCCGCGTGTGTTGCGGCAGGACAATGGGGGCGGACAATATGTCCGTGCCCCGTCGTCCCGCAATGGCGCGCCATGAGGTTCGTGGGGGCAGGTGCGGATTTGAGGGGCGAAGCCTGCGCGGTCAAGCCCTTGGAACCGGACTTTAAACCCTATTGAGGCCTGAATTGTCGCATAGGGGCAGGCGGAGTATTCGAGTACAAGGCTCTTCGGGGCCGGTTGATGGAGAGCGTCTTGGCTTCAGTGGTGCGTCGGATTCTGCTCGGAGGAGCTTGCATCGTGGCCGTGGTCGGGGCGGCGGACGCCCAGACGACGTCGGGCTATGCGACCTCGTACTCCAGCCAGCCCGGCCTGATCACCACCCCGCCGACCGCCGTCCCCGGCGCGCTGTCCGACACCGACAGCGCCAACCTGCAAAGCGCCCTGGCCGCCGCCAAGCGCGGCGACGTCTCGGGCGCGCGCATGGCCATGGACAGCCTGCAGGACCCGATCGCCAAGAAGATCGCCCAGTGGCAGCTGATCGACAGCAACGCCGAGGCGATGAGCTTCTTCGAGCTGGACGCCGCCCGCCGCGACCTGGCCGGCTGGCCGCGCGGCGCGCGGCGCGACGCCGCCGCCGAGAAGGCCCTGTCGACCTCCGGCCTGGATCCGGCTCGTATCATCGCCTGGTTCGGCGGCGCCCAGCCGGCGACGGCCGAGGGCGCCATGGCGCTGGCCTCGGCCTATCAGGCGACCGGCAAGAGCCAGGACGCCGCCAACCTGATCCGCCGCACCTTCCGCGACAAGGTGTTCGAGGCCGACGCCCAGCGCAGCATGATCGCCCGCTTCGGCGCCATGTTGACGCCCGACGACTACAACCGCCGCGCCGACATCCTGCTGTACGGCCAGCAGGGTCCGGCCGCCCGCGACCTGGTCGCCATGCTGTCGGACACGGGGCAGTCCACCGCCCGCGTGCGGATGGCCTATCGCCAGAACGCGGCCAACGCCAATACCCTCTACAACAACCTGACGCCCGACCTGCAGACCTCGCCCGGCGTGGTGTTCGAGCGCGCGGCCTATCTGCGCCGCGCAGGCATGGACAGCCTGGCCTTGCCGATGGTGGTCAACTTCCCGGCCCCGCCGACCGAGGAAGCCTCGACCGCCATCTGGAAAGAACGCAAGCAGCTGATCGTCGCGGCCCTGAGGTCTGGCAACAGCGCCGGCGCCTACGCGGCCGCCGACAACACTCAGGCCCTGGCCCCGGCCGACATCGCCGAGAGCGAGTTCTACGCCGGCTGGATCGCCCTGACCCGCCTGAAGAATCCGGACGCCGCCGCCGCCCACTTCGCCCAGATCGCCGCCGTCGGCGCCTCGCCGATCACGCGCGGGCGTGCCCTCTACTGGCAGGGCCGCGCCGCCGCGGCGCAGGGCGACCCGATCGCCGCCCAGGCCTTCTACGCCGAGGGGGCGCGCTACATCACCACCTTCTACGGCCAACTGGCCGCCGAGAAGGCGGGGCTGAAGGAGCTGCGCCTGGAACGCGACCCGGTCATCACCCAGGCCGACCGCGCCCGCTTCTACGGCCGCGAGCAGATCCGCGCCGCCCGGATTCTGGCCGACATCGGCGCGCGCGATCAGTTCCGCAGCCTGGTGCTCTACATCGACGACACCCTGCCCAATGCCGAGGAAAGCGCTCTGCTGGTCGACTTCGCCCGCGGCTATGGCGATCAGGACCTGGCCATGCGCGCCGTGCGCACGGCCGCCCAGCGCGGCTTCATCCTGCCCGAGCGCGGCTATCCGCTGCTGGACCACCACTTCACGCCGGGTCCGGGCGCGGCCGAGACGGCGTTCGTCTATTCGATCTCGCGCCAGGAAAGCAATTTCGACCCGTCGGCCCGCTCCGGCGTCGGCGCGCGCGGCATGATGCAGCTGATGCCGGCCACCGCCTCGATCGTCGCGCGCAAGCTGGGCGAGACCCATTCGATCGAGCGACTGGGCGATGCGCCCTACAACATGCGTCTGGGCTCGGTGTATCTGGGCGACATGGTCCGCAACTTCAGCGGCTCGTACATCATGGCCGCCGCCGCGTATAACGCCGGACCCGGCCGTCCGGCCCAGTGGGCGAGTTTGTGCGGCGATCCGCGTGGCGCGACCACCGATCCTCTCGACTTCATCGAGTGCATCCCCTTCTCCGAGACCCGCAACTACGTGATGCGGACCCTGGAGACGACCATGGTCTACCGCGCCCGGCTGAATGGGGGCGTCAGCCCGCTGACCCTGTCGTCGGACCTGAAGCGCGGCGGTTATGTCTACTCGCCGTCGGTGGCTTCGGCGGATACGGCGGTCACGCAGCCCTAGAGCCTGTCCGTTTCTGATGGAACCATCAGAAACGGATAAACAGGCTCTATCTCAAACACTTAGAGCGTGGCACGCCGAAACCGCTCGCACTTTCGGCTGCCACGCTCTAGGCGCGGCGGGCCGCCAGCACTGGTCCGGCCGAGTTTCGATCAGCTCACCGTCCAGCCGGAACACGTGGCCGAGGATGAACCGCGACAGCGCCTCGCGCGGCGGCCCCTCGGCGACGATCCGGCCGTGATCAACCACGATGATGCGGTCGCAGGACCGGGCGGCCAGGCCCAGGTCGTGCAGGGTCACCACCACGCCCGCGCCCTTGGCGGCCTCGGCGCGCAGCAGGTCCAGGGTCAGCAATTGGGCGTCCGGATCCAGGCCCGCCACCGGCTCGTCGGCGATGAGCAGCGGCGCGCGGGTGGCCAGAAGCCGCGCCAGCAGCACCCTCGCCCGTTCACCGCCAGACATGTCCAGCACGCCGCGATCGGCTAGATCGGCCGCGCCGACGCGGGCCAGGCAATCGAGCGCCAAGGCGTCGGCGGCCTCGTCGGCGAGGTCGGTCGCGCCGAGGGCCGCGATCATGCGGGCCGGCAGGTTCCAGGCCACGCGGCGGTCCTGCGGCAGGTAACCGACCAGCTTGGCGCGCGCGTCCGGCTTCAGCTCGGCCAGCGTCCGCCCCGAAAGCCGCGCCTCGCCAGCGCTCAGCGGCAGCAGCCCCAGGCCCGCGCGCAGAAGGCTGGTCTTGCCCGCCCCATTGGGGCCGACCACGCCGACCACCTCGCCCGCCGTCACGCTCAGGGACGCGGCCTCCAGCACGGTCTTGCGGCCTTGCCGGGCGGTGACGTCGGTCAGGGTCCAGAGCGCGCTCACGACCGCCAGCTCCGCGAGGCCCGCCAGGCCAGCAGGGCGAAAGCCGGCGCGCCGAACAGGGCGGTGACGACGCCAAGCTTCAGTTCCTGCTCGGTCGGGATCAGACGGGCGGCCAGATCGGCCAGCACCAGCAGCAGCGCTCCGGCCAGGGCCGAGGGCCACAGGATGCGCTTGGGGTCGTCCTTGACCAGGGCTCGCACCAGATGCGGCGCGGCCAGGCCGACAAAGCCGATCACCCCGGCCGCCGCCACGCCCGCGCCGGTCAGCAAGGCCGAGCCGGCCACGGCGTAGACCCGCAGGCGCGCCATCGGCAGGCCCGACATCCGCGCGGCCTCCTCGCCCAGGGTCAGCATCCGCAGCCCCCGCCCGGCCCGGACGCACAGCGCCGCGCCGATCGCCATCGGGACCAGAGCCCTTAGAGCGTCATGCCAGTCCCGGTTCTCGACCGAGCCCATCAGCCAGGCCAGGATCTCGGCCGTCGCCACCGGCGAGGGCGAGAGGTTGAACACCAAGGCCGTCAGCGCCCCGCCGAACGCCGACAGGGCCACGCCGAACAGGATCAGCGCCTCGGGCTCGCGGAACCGCGCGGCCAGCATCACGACCATGGCGCCGGCCACCAGCGCTCCGACCAGGGCCGAGAGCTCGATCGCGCCCGGCAGCACGGCCAGGCCCGCCGAGATGGCGACGGCCGCGCCCAGGCCCGACACGGCCGAGACGCCCAGCACGCCCGGATCGGCCAGCGGATTGCGCAGCAGGCCCTGCATGGTCGCGCCCGACAGGCCTAGAGCCGCGCCGATCAGGGCGGCGACGGCTACGCGCGGCGCGCGGATGGTCCACAGCACCTCGCCCGGCGGCGAGGCCGGATGGCTCAGCGCCTGGGCATATTGCGCCAGCGAGAACGGTGTCTCGCCCAGCGACACGGCCAGGACCGCCGCGAGCGCCAGGACCAGCAGCATCAGGAGACAGAGGCGCACCAAGCTCATCGCGCCGCCTCGGCCAGGGCAAGCGAGCCGTCGGCCGCGAACCAGCCGGCGCAGCCGACCACCGCCGCCGGCAGCGACGCCACCGTCCGGGTCCTGATCGCGCCCCGCAGCGCCGCATGGCGTCCCGGTCCCCAGCGGTCGGAGCCGGCGCGGGCCATGTCGAACAGGCCCAGCACCACGGCGGCCGGCGGGGTCATGACGATCCGCTCCAGCGACACCGGCGCGAAGTAGGGAGCGGTCGTGGCGTTCGAATAGCCGGCGGCCTTCAGCATGGCGTCGACCAGGGTGTTGGCCCCCGCCGTATAACCGCCGGGAGTCAGGTAGAGCGCCGAGCGCCCCTTCCCGGCCCCGGCCGCGCGGGCCAGCTTGGCGTCCATCGTCGCGACCAGCGCCTCGCCCTGCGGTCGGCGGTCCAAGGCGGTCGCGACCTTGCGGATATTGGCCCGCACGCCGGCGAAGTCCGCCGCGTCGTCCAGCGCCACGGTCGTCACGCCCTTGCCCTGCAAAGCCTTGGAGAGTCGAGCGTCGCCGCCCCACAGGCGCACCACGACATCGGGCTTCGCGGCGACCAGGCTCTCGAACGTCGCCCGCCGCAGCGGCAGACCTTTAGCTGAAGCGCGCATGTAGCTGTCGGGTGAGATGGCGCGATGCGACAGGCCGACGATGGTCTCGCGCGGCGCCAGGGCCAGCACATACTGGTCGGCGCAGGAATCCAGCGACATCACCCGCGGCGCGGCGCCCGCTGCCCCGGGGACGAGCGCCATCGCCGCCAGAAAGGCGCACAAGGCCTTGGCGGCGTTCATGAAATCAGTCCGTCACCAGGCCGTACAGCAGGCCGTCCAGCATGATCGTCATCAGCGCGTCGGCGTCGGACCAACCGCGCGAGGGCTTGGTGATCAACAGCGACACCAGGCCGTGGCAGCCGCTCCACAACACCTCGGCGGCCTGCACCGCCGAGCCCGAGCGCAGGCGGCCCTGGGCGGCGATCTGGTGCACCGGCTCGCTGAACTTCTCGAAGCAGCGGTCGCCCAGCGCCAGCACGTCGGCGATCTTGTCTGGCGAGACGTGCTCACCGGTCCCGCAGAACACCAGCTGATAGGTGTTGGGATTGTCGAGGGCGAACTTCATGTACGCCTCCAGCATGACCCGCACGCGCGAAACCGGATCGATCGGTTGGGCCGCGATCTCCGTATTGAGCTCCAGCAGACGCTCGATGGCGTCGTTGCTGATCTCCATCAGGATCTGGTCCTTGTCGCGGAAGTGCATGTAGAGCGCCGTGGACGACACCCCCACGGCGTCGGCGATCTTGCGGATCGTCGCGCCGGAGTATCCCTCGGCGATGAAGATCCTCTCGGCCGCCGCCAGGATCTCGCCCCGACGCAAGTGCCCGTCACCCTTGGGCTTTCGGGCGGACTTGTGAGGCTTCTTCAGAACGACCGTCACGGACTTGGCTTTCCCTGCGTTTCCCCCGACCGACACTAAACGGGAATCACCCAGCCGTCGCAAGAACGTGCGTGGAAGGAGAAACCCGCCTCGCGCGCGCGAGACAATATCTCAAAACGAGCATTTTTAGCATTTGACACTTTAAGGTTGAGATTCGTTTATCTGCGCCGTTGGGGCGACCGGCGTATCCAGGGGTATCCATGGCGCGCGAAGACAGACGGCTTGAACCGGCGCTCGCGCCGGCGTGCGGACCTGTGTCCGTCGAATGGATCGAACAGGCGAACACCGCGCTGATCGGGCGCGATGGCGCGCACCAGACGCTTTCCCGGGGCCAAGCGGCCGGCGTCGGCCTGGCTGGTCTGCTGGCGGCGATCGGCGTGGCGCTGAACCCGACCGGCGCGATGATGATCGTGCATCATCTGTTCTTCGCCGTCTTCCTGCTGGGCGCCCTGACCCGTCTGGCGGCGGCCTGCACGCCGTTGGCGCCGACGCTCGCGCCGCCGCTGGCCGACGCGGACCTGCCGACCTACACGATCATCTGCCCGCTCTATCGCGAGGCCGAGGTGGTCGTCGAACTGGTCCAGAGCCTTCAGGCGCTGGACTATCCGCGTGACCGGCTGCAGGCGCTGATCGTGCTGGAAGCCGACGACGACCTGACCCTGGCGGCGGTCCGGGCCCTGCCGCTGCCCGCGTTCATCCAGGTGCTGGTCGTCCCACGCGGAACGCCCCAGACCAAACCGCGCGCCTGCAACCACGCTCTGGAACGGGCGCGGGGCGAACTGGTGGTGATCTACGACGCCGAGGACATGCCCGACGCCGGCCAACTTCGGGAAGCCGCCGCCCGTTTCGCCGCATCGGATCCGAACCTGGCCTGCCTTCAGGCCCCGCTGCGGATCGAGGACCCGGGCTTTTCGCTGTTCCTGCCCTCGCAGTTCCGGCTGGAATACGCCGCCCACTTCGAAGTGTTGTTGCCGGCCCTGGCTCAATGGGGCCTGCCCTTCCCGCTGGGCGGCACCAGCAATCACTTCAGGACCGCCATCCTGCGCGAACAGGGCGGATGGGACCCGTACAACGTGACCGAGGATGCGGACATCGGCTTTCGCCTGGCCGCCGCCGGTTACCGGCTCGGCGTGATCGACCGGCCGACCTGGGAGACGGCGCCGACCACCTGGGGGCAATGGCTCCCGCAGCGGGCGCGGTGGATCAAGGGGCACATGCAGACCTGCAAGACCCATTTTACCCAGTCTTGGACGACTTCAAACCGGCCTTCGCGGTCGTTCCATCCTCGACTTATGATAACATCCACAGGGTAATTTTCGGTCCGAAATTTTCCATTTAAAACAATTACTTACGTTGAATTCGCCGTTATCGCCTCCGAAACATACACCCAACATCCCCGTTGTTGTTGTGTACGCACAACGCCAGCCCCTTGACCAATCCGCGAACTGAGAACCCATACCCGAAGGGATTTCTTCTTGTTTTCAATGAAGGAATCCGTGGTTGAACTTCCTCACAAAACCGAAGCCGCCGCCGACACCGGCCGAACCTGAGAAGGATCGGCTGACCGTTTCGGTGTGGCCGTTCAAGATCGACGCCACGGGCGATGGGGTGAAACCGGCTTACGTGCTCGGCTTCACCATTTGCTTCCTGTGGTTCGCGTCGCTGATCGTCTACACGGTCAAACCGTTCCCGATCCCTTCGCCGGTGGCGGCGGTATCTGGCTTGGTTCCGAAGGTGCGCTAGTGCAGGACCGGTTCAGGCTCACTTCGGCGGCGGCAACATCGCGACTGGTGGAGGCGCGGGCAAACGTCGGCGGTTCGCCGAAACAACCTGATAGATGATATAAATGGCGACAATCGGTGCCGCGATTATCCCAACGACGATAACCGCTCTGACCAAGCCCATCATCACGAGCTTGATGGCGCCGAGACCCAGACCCCACAGAAGGAAGGTCAGGCCCCAATCAACTTGTTCGGCTCGCGGCCGCTTCCTTACGAACATCAGTAATACCCCTTCACCGTAGCGACGGTGATCAGCGCCAGCAGCAAGACGCTCAGGGCGACAGCGCCCCATCCCATCCGGGTCAGAGAGCTTCCCACACGCCGACGTTGGCGGCGACCATTTCCACCACTTTGAAGCATGGCCATACCCTATCTGTGGACGGTCCGCAGAGTCCAGCTTGAAACCAGAACAAGACAAGAACATTGGTGGCGTCATGGGTGGCATCATCAAGCGCTGGTCGTTCGACGTCGGGAGCATGTTGGCGCAACAGGTTCTCACTCAGGCGCGGGTGTTCCGGCGCTGCGGGCGCTGCAACACGTGGGAGCCGGTGAACCTCGCCAAGCTGGTCGAAGCCAAGAACCCCCTCTTCTCGCTCCACGGTCGTCACCCGCCGTGTGAGGTCTGCGGGACGAAACAGACCTTCCACATCAGCAATGCGCCCGGCGCCGTGGTCCTGCCGATGAGCGACCCGCCGGACGACCCGCAGGTTCAGCTTCTCCACAAGGCGTGGAAACGACACGAGGTGTTCCTTCGCCACCCCTACGGCGACCGCGACCTGAACCCGGATAAGAAGAAGGGCTAGACCCCGTATTTCTCGGGTATTGCGCGCCCTGCCCGTCTGCGAGATCGTTAGGCGTCGTCGGTCGCTTGAGAACGGCTGATGACAGGCCCGTCGCGTGAGAACGGCGGGCCACCCATCCCCCTATTTCGCGACCTCGCTGACGGCCTCAAGATAGCTGACCGGGATGGTGATGATGGCCGTCGTCGTCGCCTCGCTGCTAAGCTGGACTGACAGGTTGCCGTTCTCGGCGTACTTGGCGATTTGCTCGGGGGTGACGTCGATAATGAACCACTCGCTGAACCAGCAGCCCCGGCGACAGTCCATTACCTTGCGGTCCACAACGGCGACCTCAGCGGCGTCACCGCCCTTGAAGATGGCTTGGGTGTAGCGATGCCATTCGCCGCCGTATCGAACGGCGCCTTGAATCGTCAGGCCGTCCAACTTGTCCGCCTTCTTGATCCGCACGGCGGACCCGTAGCTACGATAGGCCGAACCGTCTTCCTTGAAGTCCACAGACGGCGAACTCCATTCGTGACGGGCGGCGAAGTCATCGCTGAACAGGTTGACGACGACACCGTTCGAGGCGGTCACCTTCGTATCAGCGGCGACGGCGGACGTCGCTAGCGCGGCCACGGCCGCAGCAATCATAAGGACTTTCAGCGGCGCTCCCCAACCTTTGCCTTTCCGGTGCCGAAGTGTGCGGAGGTTGTGAAGGCCACAAGTAGCGTTCGATGCATGTCCCCGACTTGAGGCCAAGTCGCGCTTCTAGCGCGCTAAGGCGGGCCTCCACGGCGGCGAACTTCGCGGCGGTGTCGATCTCAACTTGAGTGATCATTGGGGAGCTTCGACGCTTTCCGCCTGAGCGCGATCAATGTCCATTATGGCCATCAGCGTTTCCAAGCTAACGGTTGGATCAGCAGCGAGACGGGCTTTGATCACGTCAGCCGGGAACGAGCGACAGTCGATTTTATCAGACGCATCCGCATTGGCCTGAGCCTTGCGCCGGGCGTGGACTTGCTTGGCGATCATCGACCGCCGTTGGCTCTGCTGAAACGCCATTTCGTGTTCGATCAGCGCCGACATCACCACACCCAACGGGACTTTCGACCCGTTAGCCGCGCGCGCCCGTTGGAAACGAGCGTAGCGCTTACCGGCGTCGAACCGCGCGACCGGATCGTCAGCGCCACGGTTGGCGCGGTGAACCTCTTCCACGACTTGGCGGACGATGGCACCCAACGGGAAATGGGTGTCGATCTCAACTTGAATAATCACTAGGCGGCCTTTCTGACCGGTTGGAGGGCGCTCCAGCGAACGGCGAACCGCAGCCTCAGAGCGTCGTTGTCGTCGTGAAACCAAACCTGCTGATCGGGCGAACCGGGCTCGACCGGCATGACTTCCCACGGGCCGACGAATTCAATCGCCGCGATGGCTTGGCTGACAGACCGTGCGTAAGTCGGGTTGATGTTGAAGAGAGCCATTATCGCGGCACGTCGCTTAGAGCGATTTCAACCAACTTTTCGAGCTTGAGCCGCAGAGCGGCATTTTCGATCTCTAGTTCAACAATCTTGGCGCGCCCCGAAACCAACTCTCCAAGAATTTTGTCGAGAAGAATATCAAATTCTGCTTCCCGCGCGACGGTATCATTATAGGCCTCTTCGTATTTACTCATTGCTTTTCCACTTATAGAGGCCGGATGGAATATAAGCACCACCCGGCCTCTGTCTCGAAGGAAACTGTTCCTGACGGTTGGGAGAAAAACAGGAACGATTGTAGTGGTGCCGAAACTCATTTCGCTCGTCAACTGAGCCATCGCCCCCGGACCGCAAGTATTGACCGCCACCGGCTAGACCCGACACACACAGCATAGTTACTAGCCTTTTTCTGGCTTCACTCTAGCGGCCTAGAGTGCTTCTAGAGACTTTCGGAGAAACGACCTTCGAGTAACGGCAAGTATCTATGCTGCGAAGAAAAAGGGTTCTGGCGACAATTTTCCGCTCAAACAGGGGGTATCGTGGCCTTCTGGTCACACTCATCGCAGTTGGAAGCGGGTTTGGATGAGGGCGTCTGTGTAAGTGTCATCAGATCGGAGGACGAAGGTGTTACCCTTTCCCGATTTCCATTCGACCCAGTTGGCTACAGACCTTTCGGCGAACTCGTCATGAGACAAGAGTTCACCGCGAATACCAGCGCCCGACACTCGGACACCATCGTCAGTGACATTGGCAATATAAAAACGCATGAAAATATTTAATAGCGCCGCCGTGACGAAATATATCGACACAGCGACAGCGAATTGAGATAAATACAACTAAGAACAAGCTGTGAAGGGCGAGTTCAACGAGTTCAATGTTGTAGTGATGGCACAACAACATTCAAAGCTCCCAAGCAGCCCTTCACCTGCTGGGAGCTTTTTCTTTTTATACCTCATACTCTCCGGGGAGCTTCGGCTACACAGCGGACCCCACCGCAAAACTGGAAAAGGCCGGGATTCAAGACCGGCGCAGGATCGACGAAGAGAGCGTCAACGGAACGGGTTCGAGGCCCGGTCGTCCGAAAGGTCCGAAGGGACCGTCAGCGCGTTGGTAGGCGCTGTAGACATGAGAAGCTGAGGCCCAGCCACCACCCGACTAGGCCCCTTAGCGACTGAACCACGCGGGTTGTAATGCGGGTCCAGTGCAGCCGCCTTCCCGTGACGGGGGACCGGCCAACCGTTTCGAACACAGAGTGATTTCATCACTCGTTCGGGATGACCCAAGGCAATGTGAGTTTCGGGAAACCGCTCACGGAGTAACAACCAACGCCTTTTTACAACACGTCGAGATGATGGCCATGTGCATGTCCGACGAACCACCCCCTGACTCTCTATCTTCTGCCTACACAATCCGTGTAATTCCAGTGTGATAGAGGGTCAGGGGGATTAAACACGTCTCAATTCCGGCAGTGCATGCCCTTGAGATTGTTTAATCAATCAAATGTCCAATCTGAACACTTTCTGCATCTTGGTTCCATTGCCTTTGGCCTGCTCTAGGCGAAAGAGCGAAGGCAACGCCTGAGCGGATCGCCGTGGAGCGACGCGAGCGCTGCGAAGCAAGCTCGCGGCCCCTAACCTACTGCGATTGACTTGCGGCCTTCACGTTGAGGACAAAGTAGGTGTCTGGGACATCGACATCGTTCGCTTCCGGCGCCTTCCCTACACCTACGTCGGCGAGGACATGCCGATACAGGGCCATGAACTGACAGGCGACGCCCCAATCACGACTTGGCGGGTCGTTGTTCACAATCGCCGTCAGGACATAGAGAAGACCCTTGAACGACTTCTTGTACGTCTCGTGGAGCTTTTCCACGGGATCGCCGATGAGGGCTATCGGGTAATCGTCGTAGGCGTAGAGCAATTGGTTCCGATAGTTGGCGCGAGCTTTGATGTAGTCGGCCGCTGAAAGGCCCTGCAATTCCTGCGCCCATGGGCGTCGGGCTCATCTAGAAGAATAACGTCAACAGAGTGATCCAGCGCGAGAGAATACACGCTGAGCCACTGCAAGAACCCGGTACCCTCTGCCATCATATCCCGAGCGTTCGCTGCCGAGAATGGCACAAACTTTCCGGTTTTAGAGGAGCCCTTGATTGTTTCTACACGAATGTAGCTGTGGTACGCGTCATTGAATGGAGCGACAGATAACTCCGTCTGAAACACATCTATGAGGGTCGATCGAAGTCTCTCCCACGGGTCTTCTCGTCTGAGACGAGCAAGATCGGAGTCCTTCATCTTCCGACGCTCGCCCTTAAGCTCTTTTCGCTTACCGGGCCTTTCGACTACAGTGGAAATCCGCGTGATGTGGGTTTGCGCTATTTTGGCAATATCACTTGCCCAATTTTCCCAATAGTCGCGCCTCCCGCATTTTTTGACGATCTTCGCCATGATCGCCTTCGAGAATTCGTCGAAGACAAACTCGATCTGGCCGCCGCCGTATGCTGTCCGGTCTGGCTTGTCATCATCACCGTCGTCGTCCGGGGCGCTACCATGCCCGATGTTCGCTTTACCCTTGGACTTGTCTGCCTTGGTCGGGAGCTTATTGCTGACGGCGATAACTTCGATCTGGCCGCCGACATCGACGCCCAAGTCCATCTTGTTGATCATCGCGTCGAAGCGCTCGTCATGCGAACGTAGGGCGTTCAGAATTTGCCAGACGACGCGATACCGCTCGTTGTCGTTCAGGGCGTCCTCGGGCGACATTCCAGCGGGCACCCCGATGGGAAGGATCACGTAGCCCATCTTCTTGCCTTCGCTGGTCTACAACAACCTATTCATCCAGCGCGGTGTCTGCGGCGTCTGCGGAAAGACGTTCAGCCTTCACGCAAATCAGAATTCGGACTCACGCAACAGGCAACCGCGTCTGCGGTGCATAGCAGCCCATCAGGGCGGTCGATTGGGCGAAAGAAAACGGCCGCGACGGCAAAGACACCGGCATTGATGTCGTCGCCAAGATGCGCGACGGCGGCTTTTGCGCCATCCAGTGCAAATTCTACAAACTCGGATACGCGCTCCAGAAAAGCGATATCGACAGCTTCTTCACGGCGTCAGGTAAAGACCCATTCGCGCGCCGCTTGATCATTGACACCACGGACGCGCCGTGGAGCCGCAACGCCGACGAAGCCCTAGACGGTCAGCAAATCGAAACCAGCCGGATCGGTCTGGACCGCCTCGCGGAAAGCCCCATCAATTGGGCTAAGTATCTCTTCGAAGATACTCTGGAGATCGCGGAGAAGAAGAGGCCTCGCGCCCACCAAGAGCAAGCGCTTGCCGCCGTGCGCGACGGACTGGCCGAGGCCGACCGTGGCAAACTCATCATGGCCTGCGGCACCGGCAAGACGTTCACCGGCCTCAAGATCGCAGAGGACATGGTTGGTGTCGGCAAGATCGCTTTGTTCCTCGTGCCGTCGCTGTCGCTCATGTCTCAGACCATTCGGGAATGGACCATCAATTCCACGACGCCGCTTCGAGCCTTCGCCGTCTGCTCCGACGCTCAGGTTGGGAAAAGGCGCCGCAACGCCGACGACGTGGCCGAAGTCGAAGCCCACGACCTCGACTATCCGGCGACGACCAACGCCGCCAAGCTGGCCAAGAAGGTCTCGCACGCAGTGCCAGACCGCATGACGGTCGTGTTCGCGACCTATCGCCGTCGTCGCCCACATCCTGTTTCAGGTCACCCTTGGTCAGGGCCTTGTAGCAACCAATGATCTTGGTGGCGTCGTCCAGTTTCAGTTCGTTGTCACCGGCTGCCAAACGGCTCTGGATGCTGGAACTGACCATCCCCTCGTCCACGGCGAGGACGACGACCTTGTAGTCAGTAAGCAGACCATTCTCGACCGCCCAGCCGAAACCGCGCTGAAACAGCGTCGCGCCGTACTTGCTCTCGTCGTCCATGGAGCACAGTTCGACCGAGGCTTCATTGGCCTTAGCCTTCACGCCGTCGCCGAATACGCGGGGCGTGGCGGTCATGTACAGGCGCTTCTTGCCTTTGAGGTAGGTCTGGTCATGGACGCGGACGAAGTGGCTCTCTTCCTCACCAGCGAATGTCGCCCCGGTCGTCCTGTGGGCTTCGTCGCAGATAATAAGATCGAACTCGGGCATTCCGTGGTCGGTCTGCGCAGCCGCGACCACCTGAATTGACTGAGCCCATGCACCGGGCGCTCGCCTTCTGCAAGGACATCGCCAGTTCTAAGCTGATCAGGGATCAATTCGCGTCAGTGGTCGCGGACTACCTCGCCTCCGAGGAAGGTAAGGAGACCGAGGCGGGCCGCACGCCGCTAGGCTGCGAACTGCAACACGTTGACGGCACCTTCAACGCCAAGGATCGGAACCGTTGCCTCGACTGGCTCAAGGCTGAACAGACGGAGGACGTCTGCCGCATCCTCACCAACGCTCGCTGCCTTTCCGAAGGCGTCGATGTCCCAGCGCTAGACGCAATCCTCTTTATGCACCCCCGGAAATCCCAGATCGACGTGGTGCAGTCGGTCGGCCGCGTCATGCGCAGGGCCGAACCCCGGACGCGCGGGGCGCGCTTCCTCGCCGCGAGCATTGCCTGAACCCGAAGAAACTGAGCTTCGTCAATGATGGGCTTGTAGTGGTTGGGATCAGGAGGACCATCAGGGCGACGGCCACGGGGAGACGTGGGGTCGGTCGTCATCGACTGATGTTCGCCAATAACGGCCCGATTGGCGAGAATGGTCGTAATCGTATCAGACGACCATTCGCCCTTGTCTTTGCGAACCCGTTCCTCGCCGTCGAGGCGTAGCGGCTTGGTCATTCGCTCATACTGGTAGTTGGTTGGGACGCCGCGTTCGTTGAAATCGCGGGCAATCGCACGGGTCGTCATGCCCGTTTCGAACTTATCGAACATCTCCTGAATGAGGGCGACCCGTTCCGGGATCGGCTCATAGGTGATCTTCTTGTTTCGGCCGACACCTTCGACGGTGACGTTCATCCACGCTGGCGCGAGGGGCGTCCATTTGCGACCGCCTTCACGCGCGACCGCCTTGCTACGGTCGTGGGCCGCTTTGACCTTCCGGCCCTTCTCAAGGCTCTCGTTGTGAGCCCGCGAAAGGTCCATCACGGCGTACATGAGTTGCGCCATCGCATCCGGCCCGGCGCGGAACTGCATCTTGTTGTTCAGCGTGACGACGATGACGCCCGCTTTGACGATTTCTAGGAGGGTGTGAACGCTCGTCGTCGGCTCTTCCCGGCTGAACCGGTCGTAGCTGTCGATCAGGAAATAGCTCCCCGGCTCGATTTCCCCCGCTTGGATTTTTTCGAGGAAACCGGCGAGGCGACCCGTCGTACGGTTCTTCCCCCGAAAGGCGGAAAAGCCGGGATCGACCATCCTCGGATCGAGTTCGAGACCGTGTTCAGCGGCGTAAGCCCTAGCCGCCGATAGCTGGCGCTCTAGCGAGTGCCCTTCACCTTGTCGGGGGTCAGACCAACGGGTGTAGCTGTATGCTTTCGTAGACATTTCTATCCATCACCAGTCTCCCAACCGTTTGATGAACAAGCGGTCGGATGCCGTGTGAAATTAGGGGAGTCAAGTGCAGACCATCGCCGTCTGCCTGCGCGGTCCCGTCCCCGGCCAGCCGCGCAACGCCATCGCCTTGGCGCTGACCCTGGCCCAGTCGGTGGCGTCCTCGCATCTGCACGGACCGATCATGGCCGCGATGGTCGTGCTGGCCGCGATCGACTTCTGGCCGGACGCGCGCTGCACGATCGCATCGGCGGACCTGACGCTCTACGCCCTGGGCTGGGGCGCATCCGCCATCGCCGGCGCGCGCGGGGTCATGCGAACGCGGGCGCGGCCCAAGTCGCTGCATCTGTTCGGCATGGTGCTCTACTGGCCATTGCAGAGCCTGGCGGGAATGAAGGCGCTCCACCAGTTCGTCACCGCGCCGCACCGCTGGGACAAGACCCTGCACGCCCCGCGTTCCGGCGGCCATTCTGGCCCCCACCACACTGGACCTTTGGGGCCGTAAGGCGGTATGGGCGGGCGATGGCTCCGAAGATCGCTCCCGCCCCCATCGTCATGCGCACCACCGGCTGGGCCGACTACGCCCTGCTGGACAGCGGTCACGGCAAGAAGCTGGAGCGCTATGGCCGCTACTCGGTCGTGCGTCCCGAACCGCAGTGTTTCTGGGAACCACGCCTGCCGGCCAAGGTCTGGGAGAACGCCGACGCCGTCTTCGACCCCACCGACGAGGACGAAGCCGGCCGCTGGCGCTTCAAGGGCAAGCCGATCGAGAAGTTCGACCTGGCCTGGGGCGAGGCGAAGTTCCACGGCCAGTTCACGCCCTTCCGGCACCTGGCTTTCTTTCCCGAACAGGCCGCCAACTGGGCCTGGCAGGACGAACGCGTTCGCGCGCTCGTGAAGGGCTCAGGACCCCAGCCCAAGGTGCTGAACCTGTTCGGCTATACTGGCGTGGCCTCGCTGGTCTGCGCCGCCGCCGGCGCGGCCGTCACCCATGTGGACGCCTCAAAGAAGTCGGTCGGCTTCGCGCGCGAGAACGCCGCCTTCGCCGGCCTCGCCGATAAGCCGATCCGCTGGATCGTCGAGGACGCCCGCAAGTTCGTGGCGCGCGAGGTTCGGCGCGGCAACAAATATGACGGGATCATCCTGGACCCGCCCAAGTTCGGGCGCGGCGCCGACGGTGAGGTCTGGCGCCTGTTCGAGGACCTTGCCGCCCTGACCAAGGACTGCGCCGCCCTGCTGAGCGACGATGCTTCATTCCTGCTGATGAACGCCTATGCCGCTCGCGTCTCGGGCGCGGCGATGTCGGGTCTGCTGGCCCAGGAGCTGCAAGGCCGCGGCGGCGTCATCGACTGGGGCGAGCTTTCCTTGGTCGAGGAAAAGGGCGACCGCCAGATCGGCCTGTCGTTCTTCGCCCGCTGGTCGTCGGAAGGTTGATCATGAGCGTCAAGACCGTCACCTCCCTGACCAACGCCACCGTCAAGGCCGTCCGCGCCCTGCACATGCGCAAGGAGCGCGAGGAGAGCGGCCTGTTCCTGGCCGAGGGCCTGAAGATCGTCATCGAGGCGATCGACTGCGGCCACGCACCCAAGATCGTCATGTACGGCCCCGACGCCGCCGATCATCCCATGCTGAAGAAGGCCGTCGCGTCTTGCCTGAAGGCCGGCGGCGAAGTCATTGAAGTCAATCGGGAAATCCTCGAGAAGGTCTCGCGCCGCGACAACCCCCAGGCCGTGGTGGCGGTGTTCAGGCAGATCTTCACGCCGTTGTCGGCGATCGTGCCCGAGAGCGCGCCGTGCTGGGTGGCCATGCAGGCCGTCCGCGATCCGGGTAACCTGGGCACCGTGATCCGCACCGCCGACGCGGCCGGCTGTGGCGGGGTGATCCTGGTCGGCGACTGCGTCGATCCCTATTCGGTCGAGGGCGTGCGCGCGACCATGGGTTCGATCTTCGCCGTGAAGATCGCCAAGGCGACGATCCCCGAGTTCCTGGCCTGGCGCGAGACCTGGCCCGGCAGCGTGGTCGGCACCCTGCTGACCGCCACGGTGGACCACAAGTCAGCCGACTACGTGAAGCCGTCGCTGATCCTGATGGGCAACGAGCAGCAGGGCCTGCCGCCCGAACTGGCCGCCGCCTGCGACGTCAATGTCAAGATCCCCATGCGCGGCCGCGCCGACAGCCTGAACCTGTCAGTGGCCACGGGGATCATGATCTATACGGTGACGGGGTAGCGGGTTAGAAGCAGGCTATGAATAACGAGCCGCAGCCGACGGTCCGGGAATCTTTCACCCTTGTTTCGAGCGGCGTTTTCCGCGTCCTTGTTTTGCTGATCGTTGGCCTAGCGGACATCGCCTTACTTTGCGGCCTGCCGGTGTTCTGGCGAGAAGAACGTTTGGCCGGCATCGGTAAGGCCGCCCTCTTTGCCGCTACCATCAATACGATCGCCTACATCCTGTGGCGAGTTTCGACCCATGTGGTCCGCAAGACGCGCGACGATATTCAGAATATCAGTTGAAGCGTCCTTTCAATGACGCAACAAGCTACGTCCCGCGCGGTTTCGCCCGCGTCGTCGGCGCGGTATTGGCGGGATCATCCGGCCAGACGTGGCGAGGGTAGCGGCCCTTCATCTCGACCTTCACCTCGCGCCAGGAGCCCTTCCAGAAGCCGGGCAGGTCGCGGGTGATCTGTATCGGTTTGTGGCCGGGCGACAGCAGCGACAGCACCAGGGGCACCTTGCCGCCGGCGATGCTGGGATGCTCGGTCAGGCCGAACAGCTCCTGCACGCGGATGTCGATGCGCGGGCCGGCCTCGGCGGCGTAGTCTATGGCCACGGTGGTGCCGGTCGGAGCCTTGAAGCGGGCCGGCAGCATCTGGTCGACCTTCTGCTGCAGGTCCCAGGGGACCAGCGACCGGATCGCGCCGTCCAGGCTGCTCTCGTCCAGGCTGGCCAGCGACGAGCGGCCGTGCAGCAGCGGCGCCAGCCATTCGTCGAGGCGGGCGACCAGGGCGGCGTCCGACAGGTCGGGCCAGGCCTCGCTGTCCAGGGCGCGCAGGAAGGCCACGCGACTGCGGAAGCTCTCGACGCCCTGCCCCAACCGCAGGCCCGATAGTCCGTCGGCCCGGACCTGATCCATCAGGGCGCCGGCGATTAGGGCCGGGTCGGGATTCTCGATCAGCCGCTCTTCCAGCACCAGCCGGCCCAGGCGCAGCAGACGCTTTGCGCGCACCTTGCCGCCGGCGGTCTCCAGGCGGTCTTCCGCGACCAGACGATCGGCGAAGGTCTCGCGCAGGTCGGCCTCGTCGACGGCGGCGGCCAGCAGGATTCGGTCGCGGCTGTCGCCGCCGCCCAGCTCGCCCACGGCCAGCCAGGGCTCGCGCGCCAGCGGGTCGGTCGGCTCAAGATAGACGCCGCGTCCGCCGGCCAGCTGGAACTCGCCCGGCTTGCCGCGCGCCTTGGCCACCCGCTCGGGATAGGCCTCGGCCAGCATCAGGCCGATCTCCAGTTCGGGCGCCTTTGACGGCCGGCCCGCCGCGCGGCTCCAGCGCTCGACCAAGGCCATGGCGTCGCGGGCGCGCGGCGAGCGATCACGGTGCAGGTTTTCCAGCCGACGGCGGAGGTCGACGTCTTTCCCACCAAGGCCTTGTTCGGTCAGCACGGCGGCGATCTCGGCGGCCTCCCGGGCCTGGCCCGAGGCGGCGGCGCGGACCACCATGTGCGCCAGGCGCGGCGGCAGCGGCATCTCGGCCAGGGCCTTGCCGTGAGCGGTCAGATCCCCCTGGCCGTCCAGCGCCTGGATCCGGGTCAGCAGGGTCCGCGCCTCGGCGAAGGCGGCGGCTGGCGGCGGGTCCAGGAAGGTCAGGCCCGAAGGATCGCGCGCGCCCCAGCGGGCCAGGTCCAGGGCCAGGCGCGAGAGGTCGGCCTCCAGGATCTCCGGCCGGGCGAAGGCCGGCAGGGCGCGGGTCTCCGGCTCGTCCCAAAGGCGGTAGCAGACGCCCGGCTCGGTCCGTCCGGCGCGGCCCCGGCGCTGGTCGGCGGCGGCGCGGCTGACGCGAATGGTGTCCAGGCGGGTGATGCCGGAGGCGGGATCATAGCGCGGCACGCGGGCCAGGCCGGCGTCGATGACCACCCGGACGCCCTCGATGGTCAGGCTGGTCTCGGCGATCGAGGTCGCCAGCACCACCTTGCGGCGGCCGGCAGGCGCGGCGGCGATGGCGCGGTCCTGCACGGCCGGCTCCAATGCGCCGTACAAGGGCGCGATGTCGACATCCGGACGGCGCAGGCGCTCGTTCAGCCAGCTCTCGGCGCGACGAATCTCGCCCTGGCCTGGCAGGAAGACCAGGACGCTGCCGGTCTCTTCCGCCAGCGCCCGCTCGACGGCGCGGCCCACCCGCTCTTCCAGGCGTTGACGGTCGTCGCGACCGAGATACCGGGTGTCGACCGGGAACATCCGCCCCTGACTCTCGACCACCGGCGCGTCGCCCAGCAGAGCCGAGATCCGCGCGCCGTCCAGGGTCGCCGACATGACCAGCAGGCGCAGGTCGTCGCGCAGCACGCTCTGGACGTCGCGGGCGAAGGCCAGGCCGAGGTCGGCGTCCAGGCTGCGTTCGTGGAACTCATCGAACAGCACGGCCGCGACGCCGTCCAGGCCCGGGTCGTCGAGAATCATCCGGGTAAAGACGCCTTCGGTGACCACCTCGATGCGCGTCCGTGCCGAAACCTTGGACTGCAGACGCACCCGGAAGCCGACCGTCTCGCCGACGGATTCGCTCAAGTTCGCGGCCATGCGCGAGGCGGCGGCGCGGGCGGCAAGTCGGCGGGGCTCCAGGACGATGATCTTGCGGCCCAGGACCCACGGCTCGTCCAGCAGCGCCAGGGGCACGGCCGTGGTCTTGCCCGCGCCCGGCGGCGCGACGAGAACGGCGGTCTCCCGTTCGGCGAGGGCGCCTTTCAGCGCCGGAAGGGCCTCGAAAATGGGCAACATCGCGCCCGCTTTAGCCGCAGCCGCCCTCGCCGCCAAGCAGCGCTGGACTAGCCAGGGCTTGGGAGAACATTTACGCGCTTCCGCTGGTCGACCTTGACCCCATGCTCATAAACGGGTCACGGTCCGCAAAATTTTCTAAAGGCGACCCCAGGGGGAGTCTTGCCTATCAGGAGGAACTATGTGGCGCGTAAAATCGCTTGATGCGATCCTAGCGACGGCTCAGAAAAAATCCCTTCACCGCTCGCTTGGTCCCGTTCAGCTGACGCTGCTTGGGGTTGGCGCGATCATCGGTACGGGCATCTTCGTTCTGACCGCCGCCGCCGCCCAGAAGGCCGGCCCCGGCATGGTTTGGAGCTTCGTGATCGCCGGCGCCGTCTGCGCCATCGCCGCGCTCTGCTATTCCGAACTGGCCTCGATGGTCCCGGTCTCGGGCTCCGCCTATACCTACACCTACGCCGTCATGGGCGAACTGCTGGCTTGGATGGTCGGCTGGGCGCTGATCCTCGAATACGCCGTCGCGGCGTCGGCCGTGTCGGCCGGCTGGTCCGGCTACTTCCTGGGCCTGATCGAGCATGCGTTCGGATTCCAGTGGCCAGCCTTGTTCAAGTCGGGGCCCGCCTGGTCGATGAACGGCTGGATGCCCGCCGCGGACTTCAGCGTCGGCATCGTCAACATCCCGGCCATCGTCGTGGCCCTGGCCGTGACGGCCCTGCTGGTCGTCGGCACCACCGAAAGCGCCCGCGTCAACGCCGTGTTGGTGGCCATCAAGGTCACGGCCCTGACCGTGTTCGTCGTCCTGACCCTGCCGGCCGTAAAGACCGGTAACTTCTCGCCGTTCACCCCGAACGGCTGGTTCGGCCCCGCCGGCACGACGGGCATGGGCGTCGTTGGCGCCGCAGCCTCGATCTTCTTCGCCTATGTCGGCTTCGACGCCGTGTCGACCGCCGCCGAAGAGACCAAGAACCCGCAGCGCAACGTGCCGATCGGCCTGATCGGTTCGCTGGCCATCTGCACCATCTTCTATCTGCTGGTCGCGGCCGGCGCGATCGGCGCGATCGGCGCTCAGCCGGTGCTCGGCGCCGACGGTTCGGCCGTCCAGCCTGGCTCGGCCGCCTTCCAGGCCGCTTGCGCCCTCAGCGAGAACGCCAACCGCCTGGTCTGCTCGAACGAGGCCCTGGCCCACGTCCTGCGCGAGATCAACTGGCCGATCGTCGGCAACGCCCTCGGCCTGGCCGCCAACCTGGCCCTGCCCTCGGTCATCCTGATGATGATCTACGGCCAGACCCGCATCTTCTTCGTCATGGCCCGCGACGGCCTGCTGCCGGAGAAGCTGGCCACCATCCACCCCAAGTGGAAGACCCCGCACATCGTCACGATCGCCACCGGCCTCTTCGTGGCCCTGGCCGCCGCCTTCTTCCCGGTCGGCCAACTGGCCGACATCTCCAACTCCGGCACCCTGTTCGCCTTCTTCATGGTGGCGATCGCGGTGATGGTGCTGCGGGTGAAGGATCCGAACCGTCCGCGTCCGTTCAAGACCCCGTTCGTGTGGGTCGTGGCCCCGCTGGCCATGGTCGGTTGCGCGGCGCTGTACTTCAACCTGCCGGCCGAAGCGATGCTGGTTCTGCCGATCTGGGGCGCCATCGGTCTGGTGATCTATTTCGCCTATGGCTACCGCAAGAGCCATGTCGGCCGCGGCCTGACGGACGTGCCGGAACTGGCTTCGGACGCCCCCGGCGGTCCGGTTCCCCCGATGCCGGGCGCTCCGGCTCCGGGTTCGAAGGAAGAACGCGATTGATCTTCGGCTGTTAGGCCTTAGGTCAGAGAGGGCGGGCGCTTCGGCTCCCGCCCTTTTCTTTTGGAGGTCGCCTCGATGACCCAAGCGTCCATGCCCATCGCCGCCGTGATCGCCCCGGTCACGCCGCTGCAGCAGAACTGCACGATCGTCTGGTGCACGAAGACGATGAAGGCCGCGGTGATCGATCCGGGCGGCGAGGTCGACCGCCTGCTCAAGGCCATCACCGACAAGGGGCTGACCCTGGAGAAGATCTGGATCACCCACGGCCACATGGACCACGCCGGCGGCGCGGCCGAGCTGAAGGCCCGCACCGGCGTTCCGATCGAGGGCCCGCACAAGGACGACCAGTTCTGGATCGACCGCATCCAGCAGTCCGGCGAGCAGTACGGCATGCCCGAGGCGCGGATCTTCGTCACCGACCGCTGGCTGAACGACGGCGACACCGTCACCCTGGGCGAGACCGCGTTCGAGGTCTTCCACTGCCCCGGCCACACGCCCGGCCACGTGGTGTTCTTCCATCGCGAGACCAAGTTCGCCCAGGTCGGCGACGTGCTGTTCCAGGGCTCGATCGGCCGCACCGACTTCCCCCTGGGCAATCACCAGGATCTGATCGAATTCGATCACCCAGAAGCTCTGGCCGCTGGGCGAGGACGTGAGGTTCGTGCCCGGCCATGGGCCGATGTCGACCTTCGGGGCCGAGCGGCGCAACAATCCGTTCGTGGGTGATCGGGTGGTGGCGGCCATGGAGGCCCAAGGCGGGGCCTACCAGGCTCCTGAGAACCACTCTCCGGGCTGAGGGAGATCCGACCCGTTCAAAAGGGGGAGGACGGGCCGGATCTCTGGCCGTCGACGCGTCGGGTGGGGGATGACGCGCCGCCGGTGCGACTTTGGATCGCATGACCGGGTTGCGCCGCTGTTTCAGGCGTGAAATCTGAGCGTGACGGGGGCGTGACAGGAAATCGCATGGAAAACGTCCAAAGCACCGTCCAGAGCGACGCCGACGCCCAGCGTGGGGCGGCGCCGCGCATCCTCATCGTCGACGACGATCCCGGCATCCGCGACGTCGTCTCCGATTTCCTCAGCCGCCATGGCTACGCCGTCGAGACGGCCCAGGACGCCCGCACCATGGAGCAGGTCCTGGCGCGCGGTCCCATCGACCTGATCGTGCTGGACATCATGCTGCCTGGCGAGGACGGCCTGGCCATCTGCCGCCGCCTGTCCTCGACCAGCGACGGCCCCGCGATCATCATGCTGTCGGCCATGGGCGAGGACACCGACCGCATCGTCGGCCTGGAACTCGGCGCCGACGACTACCTGCCCAAGCCCTGCAATCCGCGCGAGCTGCTGGCCCGCGTCCGCGCCGTGCTGCGCCGCCGCCAGGAGCCGCGCGCCGTCGACGACGCCATGGGCGCGGCGTGCGAGTTCGCCGGCTGGCGCCTGGACCTCGTCCGCCGCGAGCTGCGCTCGCCGCAGTCGGTGGTGGTCAATCTGTCCAGCGGTGAGTTCTCGCTGCTGCGCGCCTTCGTCGAGCGGCCGCAGCGCGTCTTGACCCGCGACCAGTTGCTGGACCTGGCGCGCGGCCGCGACAGCGACGCCTATGACCGCGCCATAGACGTCCAGATCAGCCGCCTGCGCCGCAAGCTGGACGACGGCGGCGGCAGCGAGCTGATCCGCACGATCCGCAGCGAAGGCTACATGTTCACCGCCAAGGTCGTCCGCACCCCATGACCCTCTTCCGGCGCGGCGCGCCGCTGTTCGTCCAGGCCCTGGGGCTGGTGATCGTCACCCTGGTGGCGGCCCAGCTGATCGCGATCGCGGTCATCTTCACCCTGCCGCCGCCGCCGCCGGAGTTCTATCGGTCCAGCGAGATCGCGCGCGCCCTGAAGACCGGCCAGCCGGTGCAGCCGCGCGACGGCCGCCTGCTGGTGGTCAAGCAGCGCGTCACCCTGCACCCGATGGGCCAGGACACCCCGCGCCGCGTCGACTTCAAGACCGACATCAGCCGCGCCGTCGACGTGCCGGTCAACCGCATCGAGCTGCAGATCGACAATGGTCCGCGCTTCTTCGTGCGCCGCACGCCGGTGACGCCGCCCAAGCCCGACGCCCCGCCTCGTGGTCCCAGCGCCCGCGAACCGTTCGCCCGCGAGGGCGCCGCCGCCGGAGCCCCCGGTGGTCCGCCCGGCGCGCGCGGCAAGGGCGTCGACGAGCCGCTGATCTTCGGCGACTTCAAGCTGGGGGTGCGCCAGAGCGATGGCCGCTGGCTGGTGGTCGAACCCAAGCCGACCTTTCGCTTCGACAACTGGCAGCAGCGGGTGCTGCTGATCCTCCTGCTGTCGGTGATCGCCGTGACGCCGCTGGCCTGGCTGTTCGCCCGCCGCCTGGCCCAACCGATCACCGCCTTCGCCGACGCCGCCGAGCGCTTGGGCAAGGACCCGCGCACCCCGCCGCTGAGCATTTCCGGCTCGGGCGAGGTGGTCGCCGCCGCCACGGCCTTCAACATGATGCAGGAGCGCCTGCGTCGCTATGTCGAGGACCGCACCGCCATGGTCGGGGCCATCGCCCATGACCTGCGCACGCCCCTGACCCGCCTGAAGTTCCGCATCGAGGCCGTTCCCGACGACATCCGGCCCAAGCTGGCCGCCGACATCGACCAGATGGAAGCGATGATCGCCGCCACCCTGGGCTTCGTGCGCGACACCCAGCGCCCGGCCGAGCGCACGCGGCTGGAGCTGTCCTCCCTGGTCGAGAGCGTCATCGACGAGGCCGCCGAGACCGGCGGCGACGCCACGGTCGAACAGACCGAGAAGACCGTGATCGAGGGTGATCCGGTGGCCCTCAAGCGTCTGGTCGCCAACCTCGTGGAGAACGCGCTGAAGTACGGCGTGAGGGCTCGCGGCCGGGTCTACACCCAGGATCAGATGGCGATCATCGAGGTCGATGACGATGGCCCCGGCATCCCCGCCAGCGAGCTGGAGCGGGTGTTCGAGCCCTTCTATCGCGGCGAGCCCTCGCGCAATCGCGAGACGGGCGGCAACGGCCTGGGCCTGGCGGTCGTGCGCTCCCTGGCCCGCGCTCACGGCGGCGACGTCATCCTGGCCAATCGCCCCGGCGGCGGCCTGCGGGCGAGCGTGCGGCTTCCAGCGTAGCAAATACGGCGGAAACGGACGGCTTTGTTGCGGCGCCGCAAGGCCGCGCCCGCGTCTGACATCACCGGGCAACCCGGCTGGGCTTCAAAGCTTGGCTGGATGGAGATTTGCCGGATGATGCTTCGCTCGCTTGGCCTGACGGCCGTCCTCGCCGCCACCCTGGCCGCCTGCGCCAGCGCGCCGCCGGAACGTCCCGAAGGCCGTCGCGGCCCGCCCGCCGAAGGCGGCGGCGCGCCGATGGCCGGTCCGCAGCTGTTCATCAGCCCGGCCGGCGAGCCCTTCCGCGCCCCGCCCGGCGCGCCCTACCCGATCGCCGACTGGTTCGCCGGCGCCGACGCCAACCATGACGGCGCCCTGACCCGCGACGAGTTCGTGGCCGACGCGGTGCGCTTCTTCGGGGTGGTCGACGCCGACCACAACGGCGTCATCGACGGCTTCGAGGTGGCGGCCTACGAGCAGAATATCGCGCCCGAGATCATCGGCGGCGCGGCCCCCGGCGGGATGCGGCGCGGCCCGCGCGGCCTGGGCGTGGCCGAGCGCCAGGAAGCGCCGAGCGACGACGACATGTCGCCGAGCCGCCGCCGTCCGCAGAGGACGAACGTCCTGCAAGGGGCCTCGCTGTTCGGCCTGATCGCCGAGCCCGAGCCGGTGATGGCCGCCGATGGCAATTTCGACCGCCGCATCACCAAGGACGAGGCGACCAAGGCGGCCAGGACCCGCTTCGCCCTGCTCGACACCGACAAGGATGGCCTGCTGAAGCTGGCCGAACTGCCCAAGACGCCGGTCCAGGGCGGCCCGCGTCCCGGCGCGGGCCCGGGCGGCGGCAAGGGCGGCCCGATGGGCGGACGCGGCGGCGGCCGAGGCGGTCCGGGCGGCGGCCGCCGCGGCTAGCTGCCAACCAGGCTGGCGATGATGTTGATCCCCAGCGCCAGGATAGCGGTGTTGTAGAAATAGGCGGCGGCCGCGTGGGCGGTCACCAGCTTGCGCAGCTTCGAGGTCAGGATGCTGTTATCCGATACCTGGAACGTCGCTCCGACGCTGAAGGCCAGATAGGCGAAATCCATGTAGCCGGTGGGCTGTTCGCCGGGGAACTCGATGCCCGGCTTGCCGGATCCGTCGCCGAAATTGCGGTGGGCGTAGTGCAGGACGAAGGCCGACTGCAGCACCAGCCACGACAGCACCAGGGTCACGCCGGCGCAGGCCGTCACGAAGGCCTGCGCATGGCTGCCGGCATGCTTGGCCGCGATCATGGCGTCGACCACCGCCCACAGGCTGGCGGCGATGGCGGCCAGGACGATCAGCAGGAGAACAGGCACCCCCTCGTCCTCCTGGGCGGCGCGCGAGCGCACCTCGGCCTCGTCGGCTTTCAGAAACAGCGTCCACGTGGTCAGCAGATAGACCAGCGCCGCGGCGTCCCAGCCCAGAAGAAGGTGCGCGGCCTGGGGCGCGCCCAAATATTTCGCCGTCAGCCACACAGCGACGCCGACGCCCTGCGCGGCGGCTAGACGCCAGTGCGACGCGACGCGGCCGACCATGTGTTTGGTCTTACGGGCCATTCTCCGGCAACTCCTCGAACGGGCGCTTGTCCCTGTGCGGCGTAATTAGTGCGAACTCACGGTGAACCGAAAGCGTCTTCACTGGTTACTTCACCGGAACGCGCAGGAGACGACGCCAGTGACCGACCCAGACGCCCCGCCCCCGCCCGAGCCCAAACCGCCCGAGTATGAGCCGGGTGTCGTCCCCGTCGAGGAGCCCCCAACCTCGCCGCCGGTCGATCCAGGGGACGACCGTCCCTATGACGCCTGATCCTTGCTCGTGCCGCCTGTGACCAGACTAGGAGCCCCACATGGACACCGATAGCGAACGTCCCCGCGGTCGTCGCGGTTTCGCCGCCATGGACCCGGAACGCCGCCGTGAGATCGCCAGGAAGGGCGGAGCTAGCGTGCCCAGTGAAAAACGCAGCTTCGCCAAGGACCGTGATCTGGCGGCCAACGCCGGCCGAAAAGGCGGTTCTTCTTCACGCGGCGGTCGCCCCGGCGAGCGCGCGCTTTAGAAGCTAACCAACAAACAACCTTGACGCGCCGGTCCCGATCTCTCGGAGCCGGCGCGTCTTCGTGCGTGTGGACCAGCGCGCCGCTATCTCCCGTCAGGCGGTCAGCGCATAGACCGCGAAGGTCGGGTCCTTGCTGATCCAGCGCTGGGCCACGGTCCAGCCGGCGCGGCGGGCGATGCTCTCGAAAACCTCGGACGGGTATTTGTACGAATTCTCGGTGTGGATGGTCTCGCCGGCGGCGAACCGGAAGCCATAGTCGCCGACCATGACGATCTGGTCGCGCACGCTTTCCAGATGCATCTCGATACGGCTTTCCCGAGCGTTCCACACGGCCTTGTGGGCGAAGGCGGCCGGATCGAAGTCGCCGCCCAACTCCCGGTTGATGTGGACCAGAACGTTGCGGTTGAACGCCGCCGTCACGCCCTGGGCGTCATCATAGGCCGGGATCAGCACGGCCGGATCCTTGGCGACGTCCGCCCCGACGATGAACAGCGAGCCCTCGCCCAGCAGGGCGCGGGCCTGGCGCAGCAGGGCCTCGGCTTCATCGGGCGCGAAGTTGCCGATCGTCGATCCGGAAAGAAGCCGACGGGCGTATGGCCCTTGGCGCCGTCCGGCAGCTGAATGGCCTTGGTGAAATCTTCGACCAAGGGGGCGACGGCCAGGTTCGGATAGTCCTGGCGCAAGCTGGCGGCGGCGGCGTCGAGAGCGGACGGGCTGATGTCGATCGGCGCGTAGACGGCGATCTGCGGCGCGGCGTCCAGAACGATACGGGTCTTGGTGCTGGCCCCGCTGCCGAACTCGACCAGCGCCGCGTTATCGGGAATGCGGGCGGCGATCTCCGGCGCGATCTCGCGCAGCAGCGCTGTCTCGGTGCGGGTCAGGTAGTATTCCGGCAGTTCGCAGATCGCCTCGAACAGGCGCGAGCCCTCGGCGTCGTAGAAGTACTTGGCCGACAAGGTCTTGGGCGCGGCCGACAGGCCGCCGACCACCTCCTCCAGGAACCTGTCGCTCGGCTTCACCTCGACCAGACGATCGTCGTCGGCCAGGCGCACGCCGCCGAACATCCAGCGGCTGCCAGGGTGGAAGAAGTTGCGATAGGTCGAGCGCGAGTGGCCGGGAGGCGTGGCCTCGCAGCCCCCGCGCAGCACCATCTGGTTGACCATGAACTTGCCGTTGTATTCGCCCAGCGCACCCGGTCCTGGCTTGAAACCCGGATAGGCGCTGTAGGCGCTGGCGGTCCACTGCCAGGCCGCGCCGCACAGCTGACGGAGCGCCGACGGGCGCCGGTGGCCGTGGCGGCGGCTTCCCATTCGGCCTCGGTCGGCAGGCGGCGGCCGGCCCAGGCGGCGTAGGCGGCGGCCTCATAGTAGCTGACATGGACGACGGGAACATTGGGGTCGACCGGATGACGGCCGCGCAGGGTCATGGTGGTCCAGCCGCCGCTCAGGTCACGCCGCCAGTAGCCGGGGGCTTCCCAGCCTTCCTCTTTGACCTTGGCCCAGCCCTCCGAGAGCCACAGCTCGGCGCGGCCGTAGCCGCCGGCCTCGATGAAGGCCAGCCACTCGCTATTGGTCACCAGCCGATCGGACAGGCGGAACGGCGCGACGTAGGTCTTGTGGCGCGGCCGCTCGTTGTCGAAGGCGAAGCCCGCCGCGCCCTTTTCGTTTTCAGGCGCCCCGATTTCGACAAGGCCGCCGGCGAAGCGGTGGAAGCGCTGCGGGCCCGGATCCGGACGTGGGGTCGCGGCGCCGGGCTGATAGGCCGGGCTGAGCGGCGACTGAGCGAACAGGTGCAGGATGTCCATCAGGATCAGCTCCTGATGCTGCTCCTCATGATTCAAGCCCAGCTCCAGCCGCTCGCGGATCTCGGGCGTCAGCGGACCGGCCAACAGGCGGACCATGGCCGCGTCGACATGGGCGCGATAGGCGCCGACCTCCTGCGCCGACGGCCGGGTCAGCAGACCGCGTTGCGGTCTTGGCTGCCTGGGACCGGCGGCTTCGTAATACGAGTTGAAGATGTAGTTGAAGCGCGGGTCGTGGACGGCGTAGCCCGGCAGGAACGGCGTCAGAAGGAAGGTCTCGAAGAACCAGGTCGTATGCCCCCGGTGCCACTTGGTCGGGCTGGCGTCGGGCATGGACTGGGCCGACTGGTCCTCGGGCGACAGCGGCGCGGCCAGAACCTCGGTGCGACGGCGAACGCGGCGATAGAGGTCGATCAGGGCGTCCGCCGAGGCGTCCGCGAGATCCATGGCGGGCATTTCGTCCGGGATCATGGTGTCTCCTGCGAGCTAAAGCGGCGCTGGGCCAAGGCCCCAGTCGACGACAACGTTCCGAGAACTTCGGTGTTCCCCCTCGCCATGACAACCGCGTAAGCCTCGCGCTGCTGCCACTCTATGGCAGCAGGTCGTCCACAAGCTTGAACGCGACGGCCCAACGAAGCGATTTTTTCGACGACAGGCTTGAGGGTGAGCCCCCGCGGGAACGTCTACCAGACGGAGGACGCCAGCACGCCCCTTACGGCTGGCGTACCTGCCGGTCGGGGAATTGAGCAGCCTCGACCGGCTTTACCTCCGTACCCGACATTTCAGTCCCCGATCGGCGCATCCAGCAGCCCGGCCAGAGCGCCCTGCAGCACCTCGGTGGCGCGCTTGGGCGAAAGGTCCTGGTCGCGGCGCAGCCGGTGCCAGGCGTCGAAGCTGAGCAGCAGGTCCATGGCCTCGAACCGCACGCGGTCCTTGGCGAGTTCGGGCGGCAACTGGGCGCGCAAAATATCGCGCGAGATCTGCACCATCTTGGCGTTGTCGACGGCCAGGGCCGGCGACTGGTGGCGATGAACCTCGGAGGCGCGCTTGAACGGGGCGATTTTCTCGTAGGCCCAGCCGCGGCGCTCGACCAGCTCCAGCACCCGCTCGCGCCAGCTCTCGCCCTTGAACGGCGTGTGGACCAGGGCCATCAGCTCGGTCGTGATCACCGCCGACATCTCGCTATAGAGGCTGTCCAGATCGTTGAAGTGGCGGAAGACCGTGCGAAGGCCGACATCGGCACGGGCGGCGACCAGTTCGGCTGAGGGCGAGACGCTGCCTTCGCGCACCAGCTCCAGCATGGCCTGGACGATGCGGGCGCGGCTGTCCTGCGAGCGCTTGCGGCGACCATCGATCGCGACTTCAGGCGCGGCGTCGATTCCCGGACGAAGATTACGCGCGGCGGAACTCAAGGCCCTGGGCTCTCCCATTCGTGGCCCTTGCTTAGACCCGTGGAACGCCGACGACCACCTAAAGCTTCAGAAGGTCGAGCCGGTTGGACCATTTGATCTCGGTGGAGCCAGCCGGCAAGCTGGCGAAGTCACCGTCGCGGCCCACCTTCATCGGCCCGCCGAAGATCGCGCGCGAGCGGCCCAGGAACGGCCCCTCAAGCGCCCGGACCGGCAGCGGCGGGATGATGTGGTAGAACAGCACTTCCCTCACCCCGGCCGTCTTGGCCTCGCTGGCCACCGTCTCCGGCGCGGTGTGATAGTCCAGGATGTCGTGGAAGATGTGGGCGTAGTTGTCCCGCCCGGCCTTCTTAGCCACGTCCGCCTGGATCGCCACGAGGTTCGGCGACAGGCCCTCGTGGACCAGCAGGTCGACGCCCTTGGCCGCCTTGACCAGCCGCTCCGACGGCCCGGTGTCGCCGCTGATCACGGCGGTGCGGCCCTTGTATTCGAAGCGATAGGCGACGGCCGGATGGACCGGGTCGTGCTTGACCGGGAAGGCCCAGACCTTCAGGCCCGGCTTTTCCAGCACCAGCACGTCGGGGCCGTTCGGATCGGCCGCGAAGACGTGCGTGACCGCGCCGAAGCCCGAGGGCGGCATGACGGCTTCGCCATGGTGAGCGACGCGGTAGCCGCGATCCAGGGTGTAGGCGTCCTGGAAGCCCTTCACCACCTGATCCAGGCCCGGCGGTCCGTAGATCGGCAACGGCGCGTGCGCGGCCCCGCCGCCCCAGCGCTGCAGCATCAGCTCGCCCAGGTCGGCGATGTGGTCGGAATGATAGTGAGTGACGAAGGCGGCGCTCAGCCGGGGCGGCGGCAGGTTCATCAGCAGCAGGTTGCGGGTCGAGCCCGAGCCGGAGTCGACGACGAACAGGTCCCTGCCCGCCACCACCGCCACGCAAGGTCCCGCCCGCGTCGGGTCGGGCATCGGCGCGCCCGAGCCGCAGAGGCCGACGTGCAGGCCGTCCGGCAGCTCGGCAAGCGGGTCGGTCGCCAGGGCCGTTTCATAAAGCCTGCGCATGCCCGTCTCGGCCAGGTGTTCGCGGAACAGCCACGCCAGACCCAAGGCGATGGCGACCACACCCGCCACGGCGCCCAGCCCGATCCAAACCTTGCGCATATGTTCCTCCCAGAACTTGACCTAGTAGCGCCATAATGGCACTCATAGTGTCAATAGAAATCCGCAGAGCGGTGTCGAGGGAGAACGGAATGGACGTGTTGCGCACGCCGGAAGAACGGTTCGAGGGCTTGGTCGACTGGCCCTACGCGCCGCGCTACACGTCGGTGGTCGACGCCGACGGCACGCCGCTGCGCATCCACCATGTCGACGAAGGCCCCAGCGACCAGCAGCCGATCCTGCTGATGCACGGCGAGCCGTCTTGGGCCTATCTGTACCGCAAGGTGATCGCCGACCTGTCGGCGCGCGGCCGCCGGGCGATCGCGCCCGACCTCGTCGGCTTCGGCCGTTCGGACAAGCCGGCCGCGCGCGCCGACTACACCTACGAGCGGCACGTGGCCTGGATGAGCGAGTGGCTGGTCCGCAACGACCTGACCAACATCGTTCTGTTCTGCCAGGACTGGGGCGGGCTGATCGGCCTGCGCCTGGTGGCGGCCTTCCCCGAACGGTTCGCCGCCGTGGTCGTCTCCAACACCGGCCTGCCCGTCGGCTCGGGCAAGAGCGAGGGCTTCGAGGCCTGGCTGAACTTCAGCCAGAACGCGCCCGAACTGCCGATCGGCTTCATCCTCAACGGCGGCACGGCGCGCGATCTCTCCGACGCCGAGCGCGCGGCCTATGAAGCCCCCTTCCCCGACGAGACCTACAAGGAAGGCGCGCGGATCTTCCCGGCCCTGGTGCCGATCACGCCCGAGCACGCCTCGGTGGCCGAGAACAAGGCCGCCTGGGCGGTGCTGGAGACGTTCGACAAGCCGTTCATCACCGCCTTCAGCGACGCCGACCCGATCACCCGCGGCGGCGAGGCGGTGTTCCAGTCCCGCGTGCCGGGCGCCAAGGCCGTTGCTCACACGACGCTGAAGGGCGGCCACTTCGTGCAGGAAGACAGCCCCGGCGAAATCGCCGCCCTGCTCGATGGCCTCGTCGCCAGCCTGGCCCAAAAGGAGATCGCCGAATGAACGTCGTCAATCATGTCTTTCCCTCGCCCGAGCAGTTCCAGGAGTTCTTCGGCGGCCCTGAAGACGGGCCGTTCGTGATGGTCAACCTGCTGAAGTTCCGCGACAAGGCCGAGTACGAGGACGGCGCCGAGCCCGAACTGTCTGGCCGCGAAGCCTATAACCGCTACGGCGTCGAGGTGGCCAAGCTGGTCAAGGCGCTGGGCGGCCAGATCCGCTACAGCGGCCCGGTCACCGGCCTGATGATCGGCGAGGTCGAGGAGATGTGGGATGCGGTCGCTCTGGCCGAATACCCATCCTTGGCCGCCTTCCAGAAGATGGCTCTGTCTCCGGAAATGCACGCCATCGAGCACCACCGCAAGGCCGGCCTGGCCGGACAGTTGAACATCCGCACGAAGCCGGCTCCCGGCTTTTAGCGTTCCCGGTAAACCGTCCTAAAGCCGACGTGCGAGGCTCCGCCGTCGGGCGGTCCGGGCGTGCGGGCCGCCGGGCGGTATCGGAAGCAGTAGTCGTCGGCGCAGAGGAACGAACCGCCCTTGACCACGTGCTTGGGCGTGTTCGGCTCGTTGGGGTCGAGGGCGCGGATCTCGGGCGGGCCTCCGGCCTCGATGACGCTGGCGACCTCCAGGCCCGGCCTGAACCAGTCCTTGGTCCACTCCCAGACATTGCCGGCCATATCGACCAGGCCATAGCCGTTGGGCGGGAAACAGCCGACGGACGCGGCCTGGGCCTTGTAGCCGTCGGTCCCCAGGTCCAGGGCCGGGAACACGCCTTGCCAGGTGTTGGCGCGGGGGCGTCGAGCATCCTGCGGCTGGTCGCCCCAGACGTAGCGCTTGCCCACCAGGCCGCCCCGCGCGGCGTATTCCCATTCGGCCTCGGTCGGCAGGTCGCGGCCCAGCCATCGGGCGTAGGCCATGGCGTCCTCCCAGGCGATGTGGACCACCGGCCAGGCTTCGCGGCCCCTGATCGTCGAGCGCGGTCCCTCCGGATGCCGCCAGTCCGCGCCGGGGATCACCCGCCACCATTGCGCGGGATCGTCCGACCTCGCCCCCTTCGCCCCCACGAAGACGAGCGAGGCCGGACGCCGCTGCGCCGCCGACAGTTGCGCGTAGCGCGCGGGATCGAGCGGTCGTTCGGCCAGGGTGCGGTAGCCCGTGGCGTCCACGAACCGCGCGAAGGCGGCGTTGGTCACTTCCGTGCGGTCGATCCAGAACGGCGCGACCTTCACTGTCTGTGGAGGCCCCTCTTCCGGCCGCATCGGCGCCGCGCCCATGGCGAAGTCGCCGCCCACGATCCGGACCATGCCGGCCGTCCGGTGCGCGGGATCGGCGATGGGCAGGCCCGTCAGGCACGCCTTCGGCGCCGGCTTGCCGCAGCCCGCCAGCGCCAAGAGCAGGAGGAAAGGAACCGCCCTCAATTGTCCCAATAGACGTACTCGTCGCTCGCCTTGGCCTTCTGGCCGCCCGGATGGTCGATATAGAAGGCGCCGGAGATTAGCGAGGGCCAGGCGGGCTTGACCATCTGGCTATCCAGTTGCGCCAGCGTCGCCTGCATCTCCTTGAGCTTGTCCGGCCGGGTCCTGGACAAGTCGTGGCGCTCGGTCGGGTCGGTGTTCAGGTCGAACAGCCAGACCTTGTTCGGCTCCTGAGCGACCTGCAGTTTCCAGCCGCCCGCCATCACCGTCTTGTAGCGACCCGAGCGCCAGTACATGGCTTTGTGCGGGTCGCCCGCGGCCTTGCCCTGCACGAAGGGGACAAGGTCGACGCCGTCGATCGTCCGGTCCTTGGGCGGGGTCGCGCCAGCCGCGCCGGCGGCGGTGGCGAAGATGTCCACGTGACCCACGGGGCTGCGATAGACCGCGCCCGCAGGCAGTTGCCCCGGCCAGCGCAGCAGGAACGGCACGTGGATGCCCCCCTCGAAGAAGGTCGCTTTCCAGCCGCGATACGGCCGGTTGATGTCGGGAAGGCCGATATAGTTGGCGCCGCCGTTGTCGGAGGTGAAGATCACCAGGGTGTTGTCGTCCAGGCCCTTGTCCTTCAGCGCCTGCAGCACCCGGCCGATGTTGCGGTCCAGGTTGCGGACCATGGCGCCGTAGACGCGCAGGCGATGATCCTTGATCTGCGGCAGGGCGTCGTAGTCGGCCTTGGGCGCCTGCAGCGGCGTGTGGACGGCGTTGTAGGCCAGGTACATGAAGAACGGCCGGTTCCTGTTGGCGTCGATCGACTTGATCGCCTCGTCCGTCAGGTAGTCGGTCATGTAGGTCGACGGGTGGAACATCTTCGAACCGTTGTACTGCACGGCGAACGGCAGAGCGCCCCACAGGAACTTGTCGATCGGATCCCAATCCTGCCGCGATTCCTCGACCGACGGGTCGCCGACCGGCGCGAACAGCGAGGCGCCGGCCATGAAGCCCAGGCTCTCGTCGAAGCCCTGGTCCTCGGGCCGCGAGCCCTTGACCCCGCCCAGGTGCCACTTGCCCAGGTGAACGGTGTGATAGCCGCGGGTCTTCAGGGCCTCGGCGATGGTGATCTCGGTGGAGGGCACGGCCTCGGTGTTGTCGTCCTTCGGCGTGTTCTTCACCTCGTCCTTGTTGAAGTGCGAGGGGTGCAACGGGTCGCCCGCGTGACCGCCGACGACGCGCGAGAAGGCCACGGGCGTCGGCGTGAACTCAAAGCCGAAGCGGGTGGCGTAGCGGCCGGTCATGATCGCCGCGCGCGACGGGGCGCAGGTGGCGTTGCCGCTGTAGCCGTTGGCGAAGGTGACCCCCTGGTGGGCGATCGAGTCGATGGCCGGGGTCGGCACGGCCCCGTTCGCGACACCGCCGCCGTTCAGGGTGACGTCGTTGTAGCCAAGGTCGTCGGCCAGGATGAACACCACGTTCGGCGGCCGCTGCCCGCCCTGAGTCATGCCCGGCGTCGCGACCGGGCCTCGCGCCCAGGTCACCGCGTGATTGGCCTCGATCTTCGGCTGCTTGGCGCGCGCGATCATGATGATCAGGTCGAAGCGGAAATGCCAGGCCGCCACGCCGGCCGCGACCAGCACCACGACGATCCCCGTGAACAGCTTCCAGGCCTTCATGCGCGCCTCCCTCTTATTCGTTCGCCGGAGCATATATTGACATTCATCGTGCCGCTAGATGTCATGCATCCGACAGTTGGGAGGCTGTCGCCATGTCTCTGCGCACCCACATCATGCGAAGCGTGACCACCGTCCTGACCAGCTCGGCCCGCCGCCGGATGGCCCGCGATCTGGCCGCCGTTTCCGCCCGCCTGCGCGGCGAGCGCCCGACCGTCCGCTATTTCCACCAGGCCGACGATCCCTATTCGCACCTGGCCGTGCAGATGCTGCCGCGCCTGCGCGCCCGCTATGGCGTGGAGATCGATCCCTATCTGGTCCCGCCGCCCGAGGACTCGGCCGCGCCAGACCGCGAGCGCCTGCGCGCCTACGGCCTGCGCGACGCCGCCCGCCTGGCGCGGGCCAGGGGCATCGGCTTCCCCGCCGACGCCCAACTGCCTTCGGCCGAGGATGTGCGCCGGCTGCAGGTGGTGCTGGCCGACGCGATCGAGCGCGAGCGGTTCGAGGATACGGCCCCGGCGGCCGGCGCGGCCCTGTGGTCGGGTGACACCAAGACTCTGGCCGGCATGGCCGCCTGGGCCAGCGGCCAGGACACGGACCTCTGCGACGACCTCCTGGCCTTCAGCCAGCGGCGCCGCGCGCAGTTGGGCCACTATCTGGGCGGCATGTTCCATTTCGAGGGCGAATGGTTCTGGGGTGTCGATCGCCTGGGCTGCCTGGAGGCCCGCCTCGCGGCGCGCGGCCTGGACCGCGAGCCCGGAACCCCGCGGCTGGCCCCGGCCCTGGAGCCTACCCTGCTGGCGGCGCCCGGCGCGTCCACGGCGACGATCGAGGCCTGGTTCTCATTCCGCAGCCCCTATTCCTGGCTGGTCCTGCCGCGCATCCGCCAACTGGCCCGAGCCCATGGCGCGAAGCTGCAACTGCGGCCCATCCTGCCGATGGTCATGCGCGGCCTGGCCGTACCGCGCGTCAAGACCCTCTACATCGCCCTGGATTGCAAGCGCGAGGCCGAGCGCCTGGGCCTGCCGTTCGGCAAGATCGTCGATCCGGTCGGGGCCGGGGCCGAGCGGGCGCTGGCGGTGCTGCACCACGCGATCGACCTTGGCCTGGGCGAGGAATTCGCCGGGTCGGGCCTGAAGGCCGCCTTCGCCGACGGCCTGGCCCTGGCCGAGGATGGCGGCCTCTACGCCGCCGCCCGTCGCGCCGGCCTGAACGACGCCCAGATCGCGACCGCCCTGGCCGACGACAGCTGGCGCGATCGGGTCGAGACCAACCGCGCCGCCCTGCTGGAGGCCGGCCTGTGGGGCGCGCCGACCTTCCGGGTTAGTGGCCACGAGGCGCACTGGGGTCAGGACCGGCTGTGGATGCTGGAGGACGACCTCCGCGCGGCGACGGCGCCGACGAAGGCTTATGCGCCGAACGGAGTGTCCGGATAGACCGACGAGCTCTTCGCGGCCTCGTCCAGTTCGGCGCGGCCGCGGATCTCAGGCGCTCCAGGCGGCGGCGACGCTGGCGGAGTTGGTCAGGATCGCGGTGTTCAGGTCCAGCATCTTCAGCGCCCCCGCGTGCAGGTCGGGCTCGTAGGCCGCGCAGGCGTCGGCGGCGATGAACACGTGGTAGTCATGGTTGAAGGCGTCCTTGGCGGTGTCGGCGACACAGCATTCGGTGGTCAGGCCGGCGATCACCAGGGTGTCGACCTCCAGGGCCTTCAGCCGCGCGTCGATGTCGGTGTCCCAGAACGGGCTGTACCGAGTTTGCGAAGGACAAGTTCGCCGGGCCGGGGCAGAGGTCCGACGAAGGCGCTGCCCGGCGCGCCGGCGCGGCAGAGCGCCGGGCTGGCCTCGGGATCATTGCCGCGCCGACGCATCCGCTCGTCCCAAACGTCGGAGTCGGTTTCCGGCGTCGTGAACAGGCCGGCGAACACCACCGGGACGTCCGCCGCCCGCGCCGCATCGGCCAGGCGCTCGGCCGCCGCCAGCGCCGCCGGCACGGTCGAGAGGTCCAGCCCCCACTGACCGCTCAGTCCGTCGGGCGAGGCGAAGTCGGCCTGCATGTCGACGATCAGCAGCGCCGTGCGTCCGGGCGCGATCCAATGCTCGAGGTTCATGAGAACGCCGTCCGCAGTCGTGGCAGGATTTCGGAGCCGAACATGGCCAGCCCTTCCACATAGTCGGGGAAGATCAGCATAAGCCCGTCCAGTTCGCACTCGGTCATGAAGCCTTCGACCTGCTCGCGACAGGTGGCGGGCGAGCCGATCATGGTCTCGGTCATGAACGCGCCCTGCTTGTGGGCCGCCGCCTGCAGCTTGTCGGCCGGCACGCCCCAACTGGCCAGCATGGAGAGGATCGCGCCCATGTCCGCGCCCTCGGCGTAGCGCCGGACCAGAGCCTGCGCGCCCGCATCGCTCTCGGCGTGGATGATCGTGCACATGGCGTAGGTGCGTACCGTCTTGCCCAACTCGGCGGCCAGCGCCTTGGCCCGGCGCGAGGCGTCGCGGTGCTCGGCGCGCGAGCGGCCGCCGATGAAACAGGCGTCGGCGTGGCGCACGGAAAACTGGAAGCCGCGATCGGACATGCCCGCGCAGATCAACTGCGGACGCGGTTTCGACAGGGGTTTGGGCTTGGACTGACAGTCCCGCATCGTGAAGTACTTGCCGGCGAAGTCGACGCTGTCCTCGGCCCACAGGCGCTTGACGATGGTCGTCCATTCCTCGGCCAGGGCGTAGCGGTCGTCGTGGGACAGCGAATTGTCCCAGGCGCTCATCTGGTCGAACTCGGCCTTGTAGGCCCCAGCGACGATGTTCAAGCCCGCCCGGCCGCCGCTGACGTGATCCAGGGTGGCGATCATCTTGGCGGCCACCGCCGGGTTTTGCAGCAGCGGGTGCACCGTGGCCCAGATGCGCACGTTCGTCGTCGCCTCGGCGATGGCGGCCATCAGAGTCACCGACTCCAGCGAGGTCCCCCAATGGTCGGTCTCGCCGCCGAAGCCGCGGAACTTGCCCATCGACATCACGAAATCCAGCCCCGACTGGTCGGCGGCCACGGCGGCGGCGCGGTTCTGGGCATAGAGACCGTCCAGGACGGGCGTGGCGCCGGAGACGATCCAGCCGCCATTGGCCACCGGCAGGAAGACGCCAAAATCCTTGTGCTGCGAGGCGCGCTGGAACATGCGGCCGATCTTCACGCGCTTCGCCGCCCCGAACAACCGCACTTGACGCTGCGTCCGCCGACGCCATCTGCACCCTACTTACCCGCGCCAGGACCGCGCACCGGAAAACAAAGGTCTTGGGCGAATGACCACGTGGGACTATCCATTCCCCCAAATGCTCACCCAGACCGATGGCGTTTCCGCCGTCCCTCCCACCGAAAGCGCGGCTGAACGCGCCCGCAACCGCCGCCGCAAGCCGGTTCGGCGGCTGCGCTTCGCCCTGGCCGTGTTCGCCATCGGCGTCGCCGTCGCCGTGATCGCCCAGGCGTCGTGGAACAGCTTCGTCTCCAACAAGCTGCAGACCCAGACCGCCGCCTCGCCCCTGGTGCTGGACAAGCCGCGCTTTACCGGCGTGCTCAAGGACGGCCGTCCGTTCCTGATCACCGCGGAGAGCGCCGAGCGCGACCCCAAGGACGAGAACCTGGTCCGCCTGGTCTCGCCCGTCCTCGTGCGCGGCTACGGCCAGCCCAATCCCAGCCAGGCGACGGCCAAGACCGGCCTCTATCGCGAGGCCGAGAACACCCTGCTGCTGACCGACGAGGTCAAGATCACCAGCGCCGAGGGCTATGACTTCGACGCCCCGCGCGCCCTGATCAACATGAAGACGGGCGAGGTCAGCGGCGACGCCGGCATCGCTGGCAGCGGACCCAAGGGCAGTACGCAGGCCAACGCCTACAACGTCACCGACAAGGGCGACCGCGTGGTGCTGAAGGGCCGCGTCCATACCCGGCTGGAGCGTCAGCGCTGACGTGGCCGCCGCCAAACGCGTCTGCTTTCTCTATATCGCGCAACACCATCAGGTCTGGCACAGCCTGTCGGTGGCCGTCGCCATGGCCAGACGCTGGCCGGCCATCAAGGTCGAGATCGCCACGACCACGCCCGAACTGCTGGACTACGTCTCCGGCCTGCTCGCCGAGCTGGGCGGCGCCGCGATCGAGCTCGTCCTGCTGCCGCCGGCCTGGTTGCGCCGCTTCGGCGGCGGCGGCGCGCCGCCCAAGGCGCTGATGCTGATCGCCAACGCCCGACGGCTGGCGCGCTACGACGCGGTGATCACTCCCGAACGCACCACCGCCCTGCTTCGCCGGCTGGGCGTGCGCCACCCGCTGCTGGTCTACACCCAGCACGGCGCCGGCGACCGGGAAGGCCCGTTCGAGCCGCGCCTGAAGGTCTTCGACCTGGTCATGGCCGCCGGCCGCAAGCAACGCGACCGCATGCTGCAGGAAGGCTGGGTCACCGAAGAGACCTGCGTCATGGTCGGCTACCCCAAGTTCGACCTGGTCGACGACCTGCCCCAGCGCGCGGGGCCGCGATTCGACCATCCCGGTCCGGTGGTGCTGTACAATCCGCACTTCCACGCCACGCTGGGCTCCTGGCCCAAGTGGGGCGGAAAGGTGCTGGAGTTCTTCGCGGCCAACGACCGCTACAACCTGATCTTCGCTCCGCACATCCGCCTGTTCGAGACCGCCTCGACCGAGGAGCGCGCCGCGTTCAAGACCTTCGCCGAGCATCCGCGCATCCATGTCGACCTGGGCGGCCCGGCGGCGGCGGACATGACCTACACCAAGGCGGCCGACCTCTATCTGGGCGACGTCTCCAGTCAGGTCTACGAGTTCCTGCGCACGCCCAAGCCGTGCCTGTTCCTCAATTCCAGCCAAGCAACCTGGTGCGGCGATCCCAGCTTCCATCACTGGCTGTACGGGCCAGTGCTGGAGAACATCGAACGGCTGGGCGAGGCGCTCGACGAGGCCTTCGCCACCCACGAAAACTATCGCGAGGCCCAGGTCTGGGGCATCGAGGAGACGTTCGACATCACGAACATTCCGGCCTCGGTCCGGGCCGCGCGCGCCATCGTCGACAAGCTGGAGCGCGTGGCATGACCGACGCGCCTCCCGCCGCCCCGAACCCGCTGAAGCATGTCCTGCGCAACGCCGGCCAACTACTGAGCGGTCGGATCGTCAACGCCGTGGTCGGCCTGGCCTATATCGCCCTCACCGCCCGGAGCCTGGGCAAGGAGGCGATGGGCGTGGTCGTGCTGATCAACGCCTTCGCGCAGTTCCTGGGCGAGGTGGCGCACTTCCAGTCCTGGCAGACCCTGATCACCTACGGCACGACGCCGGCCCTGGAGAACGATCGGCCCAAGTTCCACCAGGTGTTGCGCCTGTCGCTGCTGCTGGACCTGGTGAGCGGCGTGCTGGGCGTCGCCCTGGGCGTGCTGGGCTCGTGGTTGTTCTGGCGCGAGCTGAACTGGCCGGCGGGCATGAGCGGCTATGGCGCGCTGTACGCCCTGTCGATCGGGGTGATGACCTCGGCCACGGGCGTCGGGCTGCTGCGCCTGTTCGATCAATTCCGCTACCTGGCGGGCCAACAGGCGGTGAGTTCGTTCGTGCGGATGATCGGCTGCGGGATCTGCGCCCTGGCCGGCGCGGAGATCCAGTGGTTCCTGGCGGCCTGGGCGGCCGGCACCTTCGTCTCGTTCTTCTATATCGCCGCCATCGCGGCCTGGGACCTGAACAGGCGCGGCCTGCTGAAGGGCTTCACGCTGAGGGGCCCGACCAGCCGCGGCCTGCCGGGCGTCTGGCGCTTCGCCATGGCCACCAACTTCTCCAGCACGATCGACGTCGGCTTCACCCACGTGCTGACCCTGGTGGTCGGCGCCATGCTGGGCCCGGTCCAGGCGGCCTACTGGCGGATCGGCAAGCAGGTGGCCGACGGCATGGCCAAGCCGGCCCGCCTGATGGTGCCGGCCCTCTATCCCGAGCTGGCCAAGATGCGCGCCACCGGCGGGCGGCAGGCCATGACCAAGCTGGCCCTGCAGATCGGCCTGATCGGCGGCGGCGCGGCCGCCGCGCTGCTGCTGGTCAGCCTGCTGGCCGGCCGCTGGATCCTGGAGATCGTGATGGGCAAGGCGTTTGGCCCGGCCGCCGGGGTCATGAACTGGCAGGTGGCCGCGGCGGCTGTCGCCATCCTGTCCCTGCCGCTGGAGCCGATGCTGGTGTCCATGCGCGCCGCCGGCGCGGCCTTGGCCGTACGCCTCGTGGTCGTTATCGCCTATCTGGCGGCCCTCGGACCGCTGATCAAAACCTTCGGCCTGACCGGCGCGGGCGCCGCTCTGGTTGCGTCCGCTTTGGCGATGGCCGTGGGCATGTATTTCATGGCGCGTCACAGGCTCGCCCAACTCGCCGCGGAGGAAGGCTCCGCGCGCACCGACAAAGACGATGAAAGACTATCTTATGATCACCCCCACGGCGTCTGAGCGTACCGTCCGGTTCGCCGACTTCCCGACCCTGACCCAGGCCCTCGATTTCGCCGCGACCGGCGAGACCGGGGTCAACCTGTATTCGCTGCGCGGCGAACTGGTCGAGGCGATCCCCTACGCCAAGCTGCGCGAGGACGCGCTCGTCCTGGCCCGTCGCCTGCTGGCCACGGGCGCCAAGGTCGGCGACAGCGTGGCCCTTCTGGCCGAGACCGACGCCGACTTCGTGCGCGCCTTCTTCGCCTGCCAGTACGCGGGTCTGTTGCCCGCGCCGATGGCCCTGCCAACCCCGCTGGGCGGTCGCGAGGCCTATATCGAGCAGATCAAGAACCTGGCCCAGTCGGCCAAGGCCAAGATCCTGATCGGTCCGAAAGGCCTGAAGGACTGGGTGGCCGAGATCGGCGAACGCGCGGGCCTGGAGTTCGCCGGCGTCCTGGCCGACCTGCCGGAAGACGGCGGCGCGGCGCTGCCGACCATCACCCCGGAAGATCCCTGTTACCTGCAGTTCTCATCGGGCAGCACCCGCACGCCGACGGGCGTCCTGGTCCGTCACAAGGCCCTGATGGCCAACTGCGTGGCGATCACCCGCGACGGCCTGCAGGTGACGGCGTCCGACCGCGCGATCTCGTGGCTGCCGCTCTATCACGACATGGGCCTGATCGGCTTCCTGCTCAGCCCGCTCAGCTGCCAGATGTCGGTCGACCTGCTGCCCACCGGCGCGTTCGTGCGCCGTCCGCTGCTGTGGATCGACCTGATCGGCCGCAACAAGGCCACCATCGCCTACAGCCCGACCTTCGGCTACGAGCTGTGCGCGCGCCGCGTGCAGGGCCAGCCGCTGGACGCCTACGACCTCAGCCACTGGCGCAGCGCCGGCCTGGGCGGCGACATGATCCGCATGCCGCCGCTGAAGGCCTTCGTCGAAGCGTTCGGCCCGGCCGGCTTCTCGGACAAGGCGTTCGTGGCCAGCTATGGCATGGCCGAGGCGACCCTGGCCCTGTCGATGGCCCCGCTGGGCAAGGGCCTGCGCGCCGAGACCCTGGATGTCGAACGCCTGGAACGTGACAACCTGGCCGTAGACGCCCCGGAAGGCTCGGACCGCGCCCGCGACTTCGCCCGCTGCGGTCCCGCCCTGCCCGATCACTTCCTGGACGTCCGCGACGAGACCGGCGCCGTCCTGCCCGAGCGCGGCGTCGGCCGCATCTTCGCCAAGGGCCCCTCGGTGATGAGCGGCTACTTCGCCAATCCGGAAGAGACCGCCCGCGTGCTGTCGGCCGACGGCTGGCTGGACACCGGCGACATCGGCTTCAAGATCGAGGGCGAGATCGTCATCACCGGCCGCGCCAAGGACCTGATCATCCTCAATGGCCGCAACATCTGGCCGCAAGACCTTGAATGGACGGCGGATCACGAGATTGACGGCCTGCGCAGCGGCGACGTCTGCGCCTTCTCGATCCCCGCCGAGCCGGAAGACCAGATCGTGGTGCTGGTCCAGGCGCGCGGCGGCGACGCCGACACCCGCGCCGCCCTGGTCGAGCAGGTGTCCACCCTGCTGCGCACCCGTCACGGCGTCGAGGCCAAGGTCAAGCTGGTCGGCGCCCACGCCCTGCCCCAGACCTCTTCTGGCAAGCTGAGCCGCTCGAAGGCCAAGACCGCGTACCTGGCCGGCGCTTACGGTGACTAGATCCGTCGTCGCGGTCACCGGCGCCACGGGCTTCCTGGGCCGTCATCTGGTCCGCGCCCTGGCCCAGGACGGCTGGACGCCGCGCGTCCTCGTCCGCCGCGACCCGGTCCACCCGCTGTGGCGCGATCTCGAGGTCGAGGTCGTCGTCGGCGATCTGAAGACCCCCGGGGCCTTGGACCGCCTGTGCCAGGGCGCCGAGGTGGTGATCCACGTCGCCGGCCTGATCAAGGCCGCCTCGCTGGACGGCTTCAACGTCGTCAATCGCGACGGAGCCCGCGCCGCCGCCCAGGCCGCGCGAACGGCCGGCGCGCGGTTCATCCTGGTGTCCAGCCTCGCCGCGCGCGAACCGCGGCTCTCGAGCTACGGCGCCAGCAAGCGCGCGGGCGAGGACGCGGTGCGCGAAGCCAGCCCCAGCGCCCTCATCGTGCGCCCGCCGGCCATCTATGGTCCGGGCGACACGGAGACCCTGGCTCTGTTCGAACTGGCGGCCAAGAGCCCGGTCCTGCCGGTGCTGTCGCCGAACTCGCGGATCGCCATGATCCACGTCCAGGACGCCGCCGCCCAGCTCGTCGCCTTCTGCCGTGGGCCGGTTTCGGGCCTTGCGGAGCTCTCCGATGTGCGGCGCGATGGTTACACTTGGTCAGAAATCATGACCGCCGCCGGCCAAGTGATGAACCGCGCCCCCCGGCTGGTCAGGTTGCCCGATAACGCGCTACTGCTGGCTGGAATCCTAGCGGATGCTTGGTCTTTCGCCTCAAACAACCCCTCGGTGTTCGGTTTAGGCAAAGCCAGGGAGTTGCTTCACAACGATTGGTCCCTATCTAGCGCTCCGATGGCGGAGGGAGTACCCAGCGTATTCGGCCTGATCGACGGCTTCTTGCACACCGTCGATTGGTATCGAGAACAGGGGTGGTTACCCAAAAACGTCGCCGCCTAGTTCAAATATGGCGGAAATCTGACAGACTCGCCGTTACAGTAGTGTCACGGGTGGGGCTCCCGGAGGTTTAGTTTAGAATGGAAACGGTTACGGATCTCAGCTTGCGCGAGATCGGGGTGGCGGCGAGCAAGGTTCTGGGACGACCCGTAGAGGTTCGTGCAGAGTCGCATATCGGTCGCGATCTCGCCGTGGACTCCCTGGCCCTGATGAACATCATCATGGAGCTCGAAGACACCTTCGACATCTCCATTCCTCTCGATCGCCTGGCCTCTGTCGAGACCGCCGGCGACCTTTCCAAACTGATCAATGATCTCCGGACTAGGGCTTAACTAATGGGGCTATTCGATAAGCACCTGGCCTATCGCGATGCGTACAAGGCCATCCAGAGCGCCGGCGCCGACCCGTTCAAGGTTCGCTTCGACGCCGTGACCTCGCCGACCGAAGGCGTCGTCGAGGGGCGTCCGACCATCCTGCTGGGCACCAACAACTATCTGGGCCTGACCTTCGACGAAGAGGCCATCGCCGCCTCGGTCAAGGCCGTCCAGGAGCGCGGCACCGGCACCACCGGCTCGCGCATCGCCAACGGTTCGTTCGAGGCGCACGTCGAGCTCGAGCACGAACTGGCCAAGTTCTACGGCCGCAAGCACGCCATGGTCTTCACGACCGGCTACCAGGCCAATCTGGGCGTGCTGTCGACCCTGGTCGGCCGGGGCGACCACCTGATCCTCGACGCCGACAGCCACGCCTCGATCTACGACGGCTCGCGTCTGGGCCACGCAGAGGTCATCCGCTTCCGCCACAACGACCCCGAAGACCTGGCCAAGCGCCTGCGTCGCCTCGGCGATGCGCCGGGCGAGCGCCTGATCGTGGTCGAGGGCGTCTATTCGATGATCGGCGACGTCGCTCCGCTGAAGGAAATCGCCGCCGTGAAGCGCGAGCTGGGCGGCTACCTGCTGGTCGACGAAGCCCACTCGATGGGCGTGCTGGGCGCCACGGGCCGCGGCCTGGCCGAGGCGGCCGGCGTGGAAGACGATGTCGACTTCATCGTCGGCACCTTCTCCAAGAGCCTGGGCGCCATCGGCGGCTTCTGCGTCTCGGACATGGACGACTTCGACGTCATGCGCGTCGTCTGCCGTCCGTACATGTTCACCGCCTCGCTGCCGCCGGCCGTGGTCGCCTCGACCATCACCGCCCTGCGCCGCATGATCGAGCAGCCCGAGCTGCGCGACCGCCTGAACCGCAACGCCAAGCGTCTTTACGACGGCCTGACCGCCATGGGCTTCCACACCGGCCCGACGGCCAGCCCGGTGGTCGCCACGACCATCCCGGACCAGGAACGCGCCATCGCCATGTGGAACGGTCTGCTGCAGGCCGGCGTCTACCTGAACCTGGCCTTGCCGCCCGCCACGCCGGACAGCCGTCCGCTGCTGCGCGCCAGCGTCAGCGCCGCCCACACCGACGAGCAGATCGACGCCGTCCTGGGCGCCTTCGCCGAAATCGGCGCGGCCCTGGGCGTCATCGAGCCTCTGAAGCGCGCCCGCGCCTAGGGGTTTTGCCTCTCTGGAAATGCAAACGCCCGGACCTAACGGTCCGGGCGTTTTCGTTTGGTCGTCAACCCGGCCTCCCAAAAATCCGATCTCCCCGGCGAACGCCGGGGCCCAGATTCATCCTGAGAGATCGGGGCTGGCGCACCATCACACGGCGCCATCGCTATGAGCGCTCTGGATTCGATCTGGACCCCGGCATTCGCCGGGGAGATCGGAGATAGGTTGGCTCAGATGAGGGCCTAGCTTGCCCTGCGACAACTTTGCCAGACCTTCAGCAGCACGCCAGGCGCGGCCAGGATGGGGTGGCGCTCGCGCCAGGGCGTGACCTCGATGGGCACGCCGGTGTGACGCTCGATCTTCCAGGCGGCGTAGCGCGCCGCGCCCTGGAAGGTGAAGGACGCTTTCATCAGCCGCGCGGCGTTCAGCGGCTTGCCCAACAGCTTGCGCGGCCGCCACTCGCGACGCACGCGGGCGCGCTCGGCCTCTTCCATCGCCCGGCCCTCATCGCGCCAGACGGCTTCCATGACGTGGTCGTAGCGCTGCGGGTCGAAGCTCAGGATCGAGACCTCGCGGCCGGCCTTCTCGACCCGCAGTTCGGCCTTGTAGGTCTCGCGGAACAGAGCGGCCCACAGGTCGTGCGGCGTCCCTTCGACCGGCCCCAGAGCGCGGGCGTAGCGCGCGGCCGTACGGCAAGCGTCGGTCACCGCGTCGACCACCGTCTCGCGCGCGCCTTCGGCCGCCCAGATCAGAGCGCAGGGCTGCACGAAGCGGGCCCAGATGGTGGTGTCATGGTCCGCGCCGCTGGCGGCCTTGCGGAATTGGCCCAGGGTCATCGAGGCGACCTTGGCCCGCAGCACCCGTCCCTCGTGCTCAAACTCGTGATAGCTGACGTCCGGCCACAGGATGCGCGTGAAGAAGCCGCGCCAGCCGGCCGGCGGCCGCTCGGTCAGGACGTAGTAGTCGAGCACGCCCGACAGGTCGCCCGTGCGCAGGATCGAGCCGTAGAACAGCACCGCCTGGGCGCCCGGAAAGATCGTCGTCAGGCGCTCGGCGAAGGCGGTGATCGGCGCGGGGGTCGGCGTGGAGAGCTCGGCCGCGACGAGGTCGCGAAGGCTGCTCATCCGACGAGGAACCGCAAGGACGGCCCCAGACCGATGGTCAGGTCGCCGCCTTCATAGACCTCGCCGTCCAGCACGAAGGGCGCGCCGCCGGCCAGGCCGATCAGGCGCGGGTCGCGGCGGCGATAGCCCAGGCCTTCCAGGGCCGGTTCGGCCTTGCCGCTCAGCACCATCGGCAGGGCCTTCATGAGCCGTCGCGGCGGGGCGTCGACGTCCAGCAGCTTCAGCCCCTCGCGCGGCGCGCCGAAGGGCTTGAGGCCGAACGGCAGGCGCTTGAGGGCGGTGGCCACGATGGCGAAGCGCTCTTCGCCGGGCTGATCCTGACCGTCGATCGCCAGCCTGGCCGGCACGCCCTCGCGCCACTCGTCCTTGGCCCCGCCGAACAGCGCGCCCATGGTGGCGGACAGGATGGTCACGGCCACGGCCAGATTATGGAAAAAGCCGACCTTGTGGGCCTTCTGGGCCAGGTTGGTGGCCTTGACCATGGCCCCGACGCCGAAGAAGAAGCCCTGCAGACACGGCCGGCCATCGGCCCAGCTGACCCGCAGCGGCGGCCGCTCCTTGATGCGCGGATCGGCCTGGCGGGCGGCGATCAGGACTTCCTCCAACCGCCAGTCGTTGGGCGCCCAGGTCGATGGCCAGGACGTTGGTCTTGCCCGACGGCAACACCGCCAGCAGCGGCAAATCCTCACCGAAGGTGTGCGGCAGCAGGCTGATGACGTCGCGCACCGTGCCGTCGCCGCCGTCGATGATCAGCAGGTCCAGGCCCTCGCGGGCGAAGCTCTCCAGTTCCGCTCTCAGGGCGTCACGGCCAAGGGGCTCGACCAGCCGCACGCCCTCGGGCGGCGGACCGGGCGGGTGCGCCCGGTTGCCGTGGCTCTTTGGATTGCGAACAACCCCGATGCGCGTCATTTCGACAGCCAAGACTGGATTGAGCCCTTCGGCGCGGCCAGACCCTGTAGAATCTGGACGGCGTGCACGATCAAGCACACCGCGGTCCAGATAGCCACAAGGGTGAAGCCGATGTCCGGCCGGCCCATGAGGGCACAGGCCGTCATCAGGATCAGGTTGGGGTTCCGGCGCGCGGTGATCAGACGGAAGAAGCTGTCGAACGGCCGCCAAGCGTGCACCTCCAGCTTGAAGAGGGCCAGGAAGATCCCCTCCTCCACGCGCTGCAGCACATAGCCGGCGATGACCACGCCCAGGCTCAGGCCCGCATACGGGATCTCCTGACCGATCGCGTAGACGCCGACGAACCAGGCCCACCACCAGAACGGCGGGTGCATCAGGTCGATGCCATGGTCGAAGACGTTGCCCCACTTGGACGAGGTCAGGGTCACGCGGGCCAGCTTGCCGTCGACGGTGTCGAGGAAGGTCATGATCCAGGCGCAGACCAGGCCCCAGCCGAAATGGCCGGTCCAGAACAGGTACATGGCCGCCAGCACCAGCAGGAAGCCGATGCCGGTCACCTGGTTGGGGGTCATCTTGGCGATGGCGGCCCAGCGGGTGACGACCCGGGCCGGCGCGGGCCAGACGTACTTGGTGACGAGGTCGGTGACGCCCTTGTACGAGCCCTGGAACAGGCGCTTTTCGACGGCGCGCACGGTTTGCGGCGTCAGGCGCTCCAGCACCGGCGGCTCGCGCTTGCGCAGGGCGCTGTTGTAGGCCGAACCCAGTTCCAGTGCGGTCAAGCGCGTCAGGCGCGGATCCAGGCCGGTGGGGTCCTGCCCGGCCGCCAACGCCTCGGTGGCGGCATAGCCCAGCTCGGCCGGGGCGTGGACGGCGACGGCGCGACCGGAGTCGTCGACCAGCACCGCGCCCTCGCGGCCCGCCAGCGCCTTGATCAGCAACTCGTCGAACACCCAGCCGGCGTCGACCGCCACCACGGCGTTCGACAGGTCGACGGCCGGGGTCTCGACCAGACCCAGGCGACGATAGATGCGCGACAGACGCTCGCGCGAGGTCATGCCCCAGATGCGCGCGCCGCTCTCGCCAACGCTCAGAGCCCGAGGTCCCGCAGGCGCGAGGTTTTGGATTTCACCACTCAAAGACAGATATACCCCTTGAAACTCGAGCCGATTGATAAGCAGCTTCGGCTGCTTCGACCAGAACGACCCGAACCGTCTTGCCCATATATCGCATCGCTCACCTCTCCGACCCCCACCTGCCGCCGCCGCGAGGCGCGTTCGGGTGGAAGGATGTCTTCACCAAGCGGCTGCTGAGCCGCATCGCCTGGCGAAAGAAGCGCAAGGTCCACCGGCCCGAAGTGCTGGCGGCCCTCGTCGCCGACGTGAAGGCCGCCGGCCCCGATCATGTGGTGATCAGCGGCGATCTCACCAACTTTGCTTCGCATACGGAGATCGCGGCGGCGACGAAGTGGTTGGAATCCCTGGGACCAGCCAGCGACTGCACCGTCAGCCCCGGCAATCACGACGCCCTCTCCGACAAAGGCAGGGCCGGCGCGGGCGGCGGCGAACGCTTCGCGCCCTGGACGCCGTGGCTGGGCGACGCGGGTGAGGTTCAATTCCCGCAGGTCCGCGTGCGCGGCCCTGTCGCGATCTTCAACCTGTGCTCGGCCGTGCCGACCGCGCCGCATCTGGCCACCGGCCGCCTGGGCGAGGATCAGCTTCAGCGGCTGGACCTGGCCCTGGCCGATCCGGCCTACAAGGGTCTCTTCCGCCTCGTCGTCCTGCACCACCCGCCGCACAAGGGCGCGGTGTCGAAGCGCAAATCGCTGGACGATCAGGAGGCCCTGCGCGCGCTACTGGCCAAGCATGGCGCCGACCTCGTCCTGCACGGCCATGCCCACGAGACGATCATCGGATCGGTGCCAGGCCCCAAAGGCTCGGCCATCCCGGTTCTGGGCGTGCCCTCGGCCTCATCGGGACCGGGCGGCCATTCGCCAGCCCGCTGGCATGTGATCGAGGTCGAGCCCAAGCTGGACGGCGGCCACAGCGCTCGTGTCGTCGTGCGGGGCGTCGAAGCCGCTCGTGAAGGTCTGTCGGAACTCGGCCGCTACAATCTGGCCGACATAGGCTAGCGCGGGTAACGCACCTTGACCCGGATGGTGGTCTCGCCCCGCTTCACGCCGAACCGCACCGAGTCGAACGATGGGAACGCGAACCTGGTCGGCGCATCGTTCGAGTAGCCGTAGCCTTCCAGCGGCATGCCCTGCGGGCTGCGGTCCAGTTCCTTGTTGGCGTTGGCGTCGTGATAGACCTCCACCGCATAGGCGTCGCTGGGCGACGGCAGCCAGAAGCAGGCCTGGCTCATCGGGGCCGAGGTCCTGACCCGCGCCCGCTCCACCTTGCCGCGCGGGGCCAGGAAGCGGCTCGGATCGCCCGGATAGACCGTGATCACCACCTCGCCGGCGTTCGAGCGCAGCGCCCCGACCTGGACATTCAGGCGCGTGGCGCTCTTGCGGCCGACGCACTCCTTGTCTGTCAGGGGCCGGGCTACGCCTTCGGCCCAGGCGATCCCGACCGTCGCGGACGTCAACAACATCGCGCCGACGAGAACGGAACATGCTTTCATCTAAAACGCCGCATCCCTATTGTTATTCACGGGCGACATCAGCCTGAAGTTCCGGCTTTCTCATGACCAATCCCACAGCTCTGGCGTTCGGCTATCCCGGCTCCAAGATCGCGGAGACCGATCACTGGCTGATTCTGGTCCGTCCGAAGCAACCGACATTTGGGTCTTTGGTCCTGGTGTGCAAGGAAACGGTCCGGGCGTTCTCCGAGGTGAGTCCGCCGCCTTCGCCGACCTGCAAGTCGCCGTGGCCGGCATTGAGCGCCTTCTGAAGGCGCAAGTCGACTACGAGAAGATCAACTACCTGATGCTGATGATGGTCGACAAGGACGTCCACTTCCACGTGCTGCCCCGCTACGAGGGCGCGCGCGCGTATGAGGGACAGAGCTTCCCCGACGCCGGCTGGCCCGCCGCCCCGGATCTTGGAACCGCCGTAGCGCTTTCGAGCGAGGGCGTCGAGCGCCTGGCGCAACGCTTCGCCGAGGCTTGGGTCCAAGCGTGAGCGCCAAGGCATTGAGCATCGGCCCCTTGAGGCTGATCGACCGTTACCTGCTGCGCCTGCTGTTCTGGCCGCTGGTCGGCTGCCTGGGCGTCACGGTCGTGGCCCTGCTGCTGGAGCGCGTCCTGCGCCTGCTGGACGCGCTGTCCCAGAGTAGCGCCCGCTTCGGCTATGTCGCCCAGCTGGCCGCCAACCTGGTGCCGCACTATCTCGGCCTGGCCCTGCCGGTCGCGTTCTTCGTGGCCCTGTTCATCGTCATCACCAAGCTGTCGGACGGCTCGGAGATCGACGCCCTGCTGGCCAGCGGCCAGTCGCTGGAGCGCATCGCCGCGCCGTTCCTGGCCGTCGGCCTGTTCCTCAGCGTCTTCAGCCTGATCGTGTTCGGCTACATGCAGCCCTACAGCCGCTACGCCTACCGCGCGGTCATGCACGCGGCGATCAATGCTGGCTGGAACGGACGCCTGGCGGGCGGGGCCTTCATCGACGACAAGGGCTCGCTGATGACCGCCGACAGCGCCGACGTCGCCGGCCAGCGCCTGACGCGGGTCTTCATCCGCCGCCTGGACGCGCGCGGTCAGGAAGAGATCATTACCGCCGCCCAGGCCGACCTGAAGATGGATCCGGGCGGCAAGACCATCACCATGGACCTGAAGGACGGCCGCCGTATCGCGCGTGACTCCGCTGGCGACTACCGCAACCTGGCTTTCAGCAGCCTGACCACCCAGACCCCCTTGAGCGCCGCGGCGGTGCTGCTGCGGGCGCGCGGCGGCGACGAGCGCGAACTGACGCTGGGCGAGCTCTACCGACAGTCCAAACTGCCCAATCCGATCGTTCCCAAGGCCACGCTGCTGAGCGAACTCTATGGCCGCCTGGCCCGCGCGGCGTTCCTGCCGTTCCTGCCGATGCTGGCCTTCCCACTTGGCCTGGCCTCCAAGCGCGGCAATCGCGCCCCGGGCCTGATCATGGCGGGCGTCCTGCTGCTGGCCTTCCAGCACTCGCTGCTGCTGGGCCAGAGCATGGCCTCGTCCGGTAGGCTACCGTCCATTCCGGCCATCTGGGTTCCATTTGCGATCTTCGCTGGACTGGGCGTCTGGCTGTTCATGGGTAGCCGCACCCGCCCTGGCGACACGCCGGTCTCGCGCACCGTGCGCCGCATCAACAAGCTGGTCACGCGCGTCGTCCGCCTCCTGCCCCTGCCGAAGAAACGACAAGCCGCATGATGCTGCAGCTCTACGTCCTGAAGACGGTCGCCACCCGGATCCTCGGCGCGGCCCTTATCCTGATGTCCATCCTGCAGATCCTGGACCTGCTGGACGTGACCAACGACATCCTCGACCGGGGCCTGGGCATGGCGGGCGTGGCCTACTACGCCTTCATGCGCCTGCCGCGCCTGTTCGAGCAGATCGCCCCGATCGCCGTGCTGGCCGGCGGCCTGTTCGCCTTCTCGCAGCTGGCCCGCGAAAGCGCGATCGTCGCCATGCGCGCCACCGGCGTCTCGGGCTACCGCATCATCGGCATGGCCATGCCCGCGGCCATCTTCGTGATGCTGCTGGACGCCCTGTGCGGCCAGTACCTGGCGCCTCGCGCCGATCCCGCCCTGGCCGACTGGTGGAAGAACACGACCCCCGTGGCGGAACGCAAGGTCCCCGCCCCGCGCACCTTCCGCGCGGGGTCCGACCTGGTCATCGGGGCCACGGCCACCGCCGACGGCCGCGAGATCGACAATGTCACCATCTTCCGCCGCGACCCCAAAGGTATCCTGATCGAGAAGGTCGAGGCCCAGAAGGCCCTCTACGCCAATGATCGCTGGACGCTGGAACAGCCGAAGACCACCCGTTTCTCCGGTGACCTGGCCCAGGCTTCGACCGCCGCCTCGACCACCTGGCCCGCCGCGCTGAAGCCGCGCGACGTCCAGAGCCTGTTCGGCGACGACGCCGTGCCCACCGCCGCCTCCGCCAAGCGGGCCCTGCAAAACGGCGGCTCGGACCGGCCCGAGAGCTTCTACCGCACCCACTTCCACGCGGCCTTCGCCGGCCCGTTCGTGGCCCTGGTCATGCTGCTGCTCAGCGCGCCCGTGGCGCTGGCCAACTTCCGCAGCGGCCAGGGGGCGGTGCTGCTGACCACCGGCCTGGGCGCCGGACTCTTCTTCCTGGTGGCCAACGGCATGCTGACCGCCCTGGGCAAGTCCGGCGCGCTGGCCCCGTTCCTGGCCGTCTGGGCCGCTCCCGCGATCTTCGGCGCCCTCGCCATCCGCACATTCCTGGCCCTGGAGGGGTGATGCCTTTCGACTCCGCGAACGCCGACCTCACGGTCATCCCGGTCAAGACGCCGCAGGAGCTTAAGCGCTTCATCGCCCTGCCCGCCCGCCTGAACGCCAAGGATCCCAACTGGATCACCCCGCTGTTCATGGAGCGCACCGAGGCCCTGACGCCGAAGACCAACCCCTTCTTCGCCCACGCCGAGGTCCAGCTGTTCCTGGCGACGCGCGGCGGCCGCGACGTGGGCCGGATCAGCGCCCAGATCGACCATCTGACGCCTCAGCCGACGCCGGGCCGCCTGGACGGCCATTTCGGCATGATCGCCGCCGAGGACGATGGGGCGGTGTTCCAGGTGCTGTTCCGCGCCGCCGAGGACTGGCTGCGCGCGCGCGGCCGCACTCATGTGGTCGGCCCGTTCAACCTGTCGATCAACGAAGAGGTCGGCCTGCTGGTCGAGGGCTTCGACACCCCGCCAATGATCCTGATGGGCCACGACCCGGTCTATGCCGGCAAGCGGGTCGAGGAACAGGGCTACGCCAAGGCCCAGGACCTGTTCGCCTACAAGGCCGATGAGAACGGCGACATCCCCGAGATCGCTCAGCGCCGGCTCAAGCGCGGCCTGCCCGCCGGCGTCGTGCTGCGCCAGCTGGACATGAAGCGCTACGACGAGGAGGTCCAGACGTTGACGGACATCCTCAACGACGCCTGGTCGGACAACTGGGGCTTCACCCCCACCACCGAGGCCGAGACCGCCCAGCTGGGCAAGGCGCTCAAGCAGGTGATCGACAAGCGCCTGATCTGGTTCGCCGAAATCGACGGCGAGGCCGCCGGCGTCGTGGTCTTCCTGCCCAACGTCAACGAAGCCATCGCCGATCTTGGCGGCAAGCTGCTGCCGTTCGGCTGGGCCAAGCTCTTGTGGCGACTGAAGGTCAAGGGCGTGAAGTCGGCGCGCATCCCGCTGATGGGCGTGAAGAAGAAGTTCTCCAGCACCCAGCGCGGCCGCATGCTGCCGTTCTGGATGATGAAGGCCAGCCGCGATACGGCGATGAGCCTGGGCTACAATCGCTACGAGATCTCGTGGGTGCTGGAGGCCAACAAGGCCATGACCCACATCGCCGAGAACGTGGGCGGCACGCACTACAAAACCTACCGTGTCTACGAGAAAGCGCTGTGAGCCAAGCTCCTGGCAGCCGCTTCAAGGTCCTGATCCTGGCCGGTTCGCGCGGCGGCGAGGTCGATCCCGTCGCCGCCTACGCCGGCGTCCGCCACAAGGCTCTGATCACGCTGAAGGGCAAGACCCTGCTCAGCCGCGTGCTGGGCGCGATCGAGGCCGCCGGTCCCGAGCGCGTCGGCGTCGCGGCCAATGACGAGGCGATCAAGACGGCTTTGGCGGACGCCAGGGTCGTGGTGCTTCCCACCGCCTCGGGTCCCAGCCAGAGCGTCGAGAACGCCGCGAAAGAGCTGGGCTTTCCACTGGTGGTGACCACGGTCGACCACGCCCTGCTCAAGCCCGAGTGGATCACCCAGTTCCTGGCCGACACGCCCGACTGGGCCGACGTCGCCGTGCTGCTGGCCCCCGAAGACCGCGTGCGGGCCGCCGCGCCGCGGACCAAGCGGACCTATCTGCGCTTTCAGGACGGCCGCTATTCGGGCTGCAACCTCTTCCTGCTGCGCAATGAGAACGCCCTTAACGTCGTCCATGTCTGGCGCAAGGTCGAGGCGCTGCGCAAGCAGCCCTGGAAGATCGCCGCCATGCTGGGGCCCAGCTTCCTGATCCGTTACCTGCTGAACTGGCTGACCCTGGACGAGGCCGTGCTGAAGCTAGGCAAGCTGGCCAAGGTCAAGGCCGCCGCCGTGCGCGCCCACGACGGCCTGGCGGCGGTCGATGTCGACAAGCCGTCGGATCTGGATCTCGTGCGCGAACTGGTGGGCGAAACCTGAACAGCGAAACCTCGCCCTTCGACAAGCTCAGGGTGAGGTTTCTAATGAACCGCCGCAAAAAGTAGTCCTCATCCTGGGCTTGTCGAAGGACGAGGACGGCGCCCTCAGACCACTTCGGCTTCCTTCGCCGCCCATTCGGCGGTGAGCGCGCGGTTGCGGACCAGATCTTCCGGGAAGTCCATCTCGGCCCACTCCAGGCCCTGGATCGAGCGCACGCGAACCACATCGTGGGCCTGGGCGATCTCGTTGATCACGCTGAGGTACCAGCGCTTCAGGCCTTCCGGCTTGCGCATGATCTTTTCCAGCGTCTCGATGAACAGGGCCGAGCCCTCTGCGTCGAAGCGCAGGAAGCCGATTGATTCCGCGTCGTACGCGGTGATGGTCTTGCCGATGGCGCGCAAGGAGTCGCCCTCGGTCAGCACCTTCATGTCGTCGCTGTCGTAGACGCCGTCGGCCTTGCGATCGACCGTCACGGTGATCGGGGCGGCCGGGGCGCTGATCAGACGCTCGGCGATGGCCGGCTCGAACAGGGTGTCGCCATTGAGGATCATGAACGGCCCGCCGCGCATCTCCTCGCGCGCCAGCCAGCAGGTCGCGAGGTTGTCGGTGACGCTGTAGAAGGGGTTGTAGAGCGTGCGAACGCTCATGCCCGGAAACCGCAGGCGCGCGACCTCGGCCTCGACCAGATCGGCGCGGAAGCCCGTGACGACCACCGCCTCGGTCACGCCCGCCTGATGCAGGTGGCGCAGCTGCCATTCCAGCACCGTACGGCCGGCCAGCTCGACCAGGCACTTGGGCCGGTCGTCGGTCAGGGGCGACAGGCGCTTGCCCTGACCGGCGCTGAGAATGAGGGTCTTGACCGGCTGCATGACGTTTCGGGATCTCGCTGGAAATCGGGGCGGCTTGGCCCCTCTAGGAATCGCTGGACCGCCCACCTCGCGGCCACGGGCGCATAACTGAGCACGAACCGGCCTCACGGCAAGTCCGAGCGGACCGCCAAAAGCGGGTCATGGCGTCGCGGCGCAAGCCCCCGCGCGCGTTTTTCCATGACCGCGCCCCCAAGGACACGCCTTAGGGGGTGTAACCCAGACGCTACAGTGAACCGACCGTGCACGGAAAAGGACGTCCTTCCCCCTTCCGGAAACTGAACCATTCCACCATATGCCCATTGTCATACTCGGAGACGGGCGGGGGCCTCGGGGGATGTAACCAACGGAGGCGTCGTGCTGCTCGCGGAAAGACCTTTTCATCAGCCCGCAGAGGAAAATTCCGCCGAAGGCCTGCGTCTGGCGTTGTTTTCCGGGAACTACAATTACACGCGCGACGGCTCGAACCAGGCGCTCAATCGCCTGTCCGCCTACCTGATACGCCACGGCGCCGAGGTTCGCGTCTATTCGCCCACCACCGACACGCCAGCGTTCGAGCCGGCCGGTGAACTGGTGTCCGCGCCGTCGATCGCGATCCCGGGTCGCGGCGAGTATCGGCTGGCGCTGGGCCTGAACCGCGCGCTGCGCGCCGACCTGGCCGACTTCCGCCCGACCGCCGTCCACCTGTCCGCGCCCGACCTCCTGGGCAATCAGGCCGGCAAGTGGGGCCGCAAGATGGGTCTGCCCGTGGTGGCCAGCCTGCACACCCGGTTCGAGACCTACCTCTCGTACTACGGCCTCGATTGGCTGCGGCCTAGCGCCGAGCGCTATCTGGACAGGTTCTATCGCGGCTGCGACCGCGTGTTGGCCCCCAACGCCCCGATCGCCGAGCTGCTGCGCGAACAAGGCCTGGGCGAGCGCGTGCGCGTCTGGGGCCGCGGCGTCGACCGCGAACGCTTCTCGCCGGTCAAGCGCGACCTGAACTGGCGCCGTTCGATGGGTATCGATGACAACGAGATCGTCGTGGCGTTCCTGGGCCGTCTGGTCATGGAGAAGGGCCTGGACGTCCTCTGCAAGACGTTCGTCCGCCTGCGCGGCCAGCCGATCCGCGCCCTGATCATCGGCGAGGGTCCCGCCCGCGCTTTCGTCGAGGAGCGCCTGCCCGAGGCCATCCTGACCGGTCACCTGGACGGCGCCGACCTGGGCCGCGCGGTGTCCAGCGCCGACATCCTGTTCAACCCCAGCCTGACCGAAGCCTTCGGCAACGCCAGCCTGGAGGGCATGGCCGCGGGCCTGGCCGTGGTCTGCCCGCGCGCGCCCAGCACCAGCGCCCTGATCACCGACGGCCAGGACGGCGTACTGGCCGCCGGCGCCGACGCGCAGGCCTATGCCGCGGCGATCGAGAGCCTGATCTCCGAACCCCTGCGCCGTGTGCGCCTGGGCCGCGCCGCCCGCCGGTCCAGCGCTCGCTACGACTGGAACACCATCTGCGGCGAGGTGCTGGACGTCTATCGCGAACTGGGCGTGACCGCCGACCGACGGGCGCGCTCGGCCGCATGACGATGGATCCGGAGGGGCCAGCGAAACGCAGACCTTCGCTCTGGCGGGGCTGGTTGCTGACGATCGGGGTCGCCCTGCTGGCGATCCTGCTGGCCACGCACGGCGTCGGCGCGGTCCGCGAGATCCTGGGCCAGGTTGGCTGGCAAGCGTTGATCGTCATCGCCGCCCACCTGCCCGTGACATTCCTGGCCACGGTCAGTTGGCAGGTCCTGCTGCCGCCCGATCGCCGCCCGCCCCTGAGCTTTCTGTTTCGCGTCCGCCTGATCAAGGAGGCGGTCAACGCCCTTCTCCCGGTCGCCCAGGTCGGCGGCGACGTCGTGCGGGCCAAGCTGTCGGCCCGCAACGGCCTGACCCTGGCCGAGGCCACCGCGAGCTGCGTCGTCGACGTGCTGGCCGGCACGGTGGGTCTGGTGCTGTTCGTCCTGGCCAGCCTGCTCGTGGCCATCGCCACGCTGCACGACCCACGCCTGGCGCAAGCCGGCCTGACCCTGGTCGCCATCGTCGTCGGCGTCGTGCTGACCGCCTATCTGGCCCACAAGGCCGGCCTGCACCGACGCCTGGGTCAATTCTCGCAACGCTGGACCGCCATCGCCGGCCGGGCCGGCGAGCTGGGCGAGGCCTTCCGCCTCATCGGCCGCCAGCGCGGAAACCTGTTCGCCTCCTGGGCCTGGCACATGGCCGCCTGGCTCGCCGGCGCGTTCGAGACCTATGTCTCGATGTGGGCCCTGGGCCTCAATCCCACCCTGCTTCAGGCCCTGATTGTCGAGGGCCTCGCCCAGACGGCCAAGGTCGTCGGCTTCGCCATCCCCGGGGCGCTGGGCGTGCAGGAAGGCGGCTACCTGCTGTTGGGCGGCGCGCTGGGTCTGACGCCCGACCAGGCCCTGGCCCTTTCGCTGCTGCGCCGCCTGCGCGAGCTGACGCTGGGCGTGATCGGCCTGGTGCTGTGGCGAACGACCCGCGCGCCGGCCGCCGAACCCGTGACGGTGAGCGCCTAGAGCCAGCCGTTGGAGCGGGCGATCCGGCCGGCCTCGACCCGGTTGGCCGCGCCCAGCTTCTGGGCCGCTTCCGACAGGTAGTTGCGCACCGTGCCAGGCGAGAGGTCCAGCACGTCGGCGATATCCTTGTTAGAACGCCCCTCCTCGGCCAGACGCAGGATCGCGTCGGAGATCGGCACGTCCGGCTTCTCGGCCTTGACCAGCTCCAGGGCGACGGCGCCGTCGGGCGCGCGGCCGACGACCTGGATGTCGCCTTCCATCTCGAGCAGCGCGCTCAGCGCCCCCAGCACCATCTTCTGGTCTTCGGCGATGACGACGCGGATCACGATGCAGTCTCCAGGGGAGCGGTGGCGACGAGGCGAGTCCCAGTCTTGCCGGATTTGATGTCCAGCGCGCCGCCGATGGCGGCCAGACGCGCGCGCATACCCTTCAGGCCCGAACCCTCGACCAGATAGAACAGCAGCGGCAGGGTCACGCTGGGGATGATGAACTGCGGGGTGCGCCAGCTGGAGACGATCTGGGCGCGAGCTTCACGGATGTAGACGAACAGGGTGTGCATCTCAGGCGACCTCGGCTTGCCCAATGGGGGACTTGTTTGAAGCAGGCGCGCCGGCCTGCACGAGACGGGTGACGGCGTCCTCCAACGAGGCGCCGGCGACGGTCAGGTCATCGACGGTTTCGTCACGCGCCAGCAGCTCGCGCAGCGTGGCGGGCGCCGAGGTGGTCAGCAGCGTGACCCTGCTGCCATCGCGGCTGACGCCGGTGACGCGGGCCAGAGCCGACAATTCGGCGTCCGACAGGCGGGTGCGGCAGCGGATGGCGACGCCGGAGACCTGGCTCTTGATCGCTTCGGGCGAGCCGTCGGCGATGACCTGGCCGTGGTCGATGACCACGATGCGATCGGCCAGGGCTTCGG
>CBDIPU010000004.1:0-300401 GCA_965283765.1 Caulobacteraceae bacterium | reverse complement strand
TTCCGGGTCAACCAGCGGAGGTCGGCTTCCGGCCCATCATTGCGGCCACCGAACCAGCCCGTCCAGAAGTGGACGTAGTCTCGGAGCATATCGCGGGGCACGAAGAAGCCGTGGCTGTAGGGCGTGTCGACGCCGATCGCCAGCTTCGGGTCCGGCTTGTCCTCGTACCAGCTGCCGAACAGGTGGTCCCAGATCGGTGCGATGCCGAAGTGGCCCGTGGGCCGGCTCATGTCCAGCTTGTGGTGCTCGCGGTGGTGGTTCGGCGACTGGACCAGCCAGCGGCCGATCCAGCCCCAGTCGGACTCGATCTTGGAGTGGATGATGAAGCCCAGGGCGACGACCAGCACATTGACGTAGATCATCACCTCGGCCGGCGCGCCCAACATGGCCAGAGGCAGGTTGACGACGAAGGTGGCGGTGAAGGTCACCGGATGCTGGCGCACCGAGGTCACCACGCCGAAATCCTCGGCGGAGTGGTGATAGCGGTGCAGCGGCCACATGAACTTGGTGTGGTCGATCCGATGGGTCCAGTAGTCGAAGAAGCTGTAGAGCGCGAGATAGAGCGGCAGTTGCAGCGCGAACGGCAGCGGCGGCGGGCCCAGGTTCACCCCCGTATGGGCGGCGATCGCATCATGCAGCCAAGCCCCCGAGATCATCGAGGCGCCCAGCATCAGCACCCGGCCGACGATGTCGAGCACGTGGCCCTGCCCGAGGATGAAGACCGCCAGGTCGGTGTTCAGCGACGGCGTGCGGGCGAACAGCAGTTGGCGTAGTGAGCTGTCGCGCCAGCCGACCACCACGCATTCGATCCACAGCGCCGTCGGCAGCAGCAGAAAGACCAGGAAGACATTGTTCAGATGGTCGTGAACCGACGCCGTATGCAGCGTCTTGCCCAGGATCGTCAGGCTCAGTTCGGCGGGGATCAGGCGCAGCGACAGCCACCAGGCCGCGCCCGCGACGGCGGCATAGACGACGAAGCCCGCGACCAGCGCGGCGCGGCCCAGACCTTGAGGCGCCGGGACGTCGACGCCGATCTCGGCGGCGGCTTGCAACACTGCAGGTTTCAAATGTCCCGCTCCCTGGACTTTCAGGCGGCCATTCATGCCGCGGCGCCGTTAAAACTTGGTGTGGCGGGCAAGGTTCGGTCGAGGTCGGCGCGGACTTGTTCCAAGCGCCCTGGTCGCCTAACAGCCGAGCATGATCCGTTCCGTGTTTCTGATCACCCTGCTCTCCGCCGCCTCGGCGCCTCGCCCAGGCCCAGGAGGTCGAGGCGATCTCGGTCTGGGGTCGCCGCGCCAACGACTTCGGCCGCGCGACGTCGGCCAGCGAGGGCCGCATCGCCTACGCCGACTTCGCCGTGCGGCCGCTGCTGCGTCCGGGCGAGCTGATCGAGGCCGTACCGGGCCTGGCCGCGACCCAACACTCGAGCGCGGGCAAGGCCAACCAGTATTTCCTCCGCGGTTTCAATCTTGACCACGGCACGGACCTCTCGGCCTCGCTGGACGGCGTGCCGCTGAACCTGCCTAGCCACGGGCACGGCCAGGGCTATCTCGACCTCAATGTCCTGACGCCGGAGTTCGTGCACGACATCGGCTTCAAGAAGGGTCCCTACTCGGCCGAGAACGGCGACTTCGCCACCGCCGGCGCCGTCGCCTTCGAGACCGCCGACCACCTGCACGGCGATGGCCTGCAGGCCTGGGTCGGCGAGAACGACTATTGCCGCGCCGTCGGCTCCAAGGCCCTGAGCCAGAACGTGCTGGTCGCCGCCGACGTCTCGACCGCGCGCGGCGCCTGGTCGACGCCGGAGGACCTGAAGAAGATCAATCTCCTGGGCCGCGCCCTGGTCGGGGGCTGGTCGATCACCGCCCTGGCCTACGACGCCGACTGGAACGCCACCGATCAGATCCCGCGCCGCGCGGTCGAGGATGGGCGGCTGGGCTATCTCGACGCGGTCGACAAGACCGACGGCGGGAACACCTCGCGCTACATCCTGTCGGCCCGCCGCCGCGACTTGCTGCGCGGCCTGGACAGCGTGGTCTATGTCCAGCGCTACAAGCTCGATCTCTATTCGAACTTCACCTACTTCCTCGACGACCCGGTCCATGGCGACCAGTTCGAGCAGGTCGACCAGCGCTGGATCTATGGCGGGTCGCTGACCAAGCGTTGGAGCCTGAGCGACGGCTGGAGCGCTCGCACCGGCGTCTCGGCCCGCGTCGACGACATCGGCAAGGTCGGCCTCTACCGCACCACCGCCCGCGTGCGTCGCGAGACCGTGCGCCAGGACGCCCTCACCGAGTGGTCGACAGCGCTGTGGGGCGAGGCCTCCAAGTCCTTCGGCAAGCTGGACGCCACCTTCGGCCTGCGCGCCGACGCCATGGGCGCGGACGTCAAGGCCGGCGATCCCCGCAACGCCGGCGACGTCAGTGACCTGCTGGTCAGCCCCAAGCTGGCCCTGGCCTGGCGCCTTTCGAAGACCTTCGAGCTCTACGCCGACGCCGGGCGCGGCTTCCACTCCAACGACGCGCGCGGGGCAGTGATCACGGTCGATCCGGTCACCGGCGATCCGGCCGAGCGCGCGCCGCTGCTGTCGCCGTCGGACGGCGCGGAGCTTGGCCTGCGCTGGAAGCACGACGGCCTGACCCTGACAGCGGCGGCCTGGGCGCTGCACGTCGATTCCGAGCTGGTCTATGTCGGCGACGCCGGCTTCACCGAGGCCGCCGGCGCGACCCGGCGCGAGGGCGTCGAACTTCTCGCCGATTGGCGGCCGACCGCGCGCCTGAATCTGACGGCGTCCTATGCCGGAACCCACGCCCGCTTCACGAATGGCGACCGCATCCCCAACGCTGTCAGTTCGGTGCTGAGCGCGGGCGCGAGCTGGAAGCTGGGCCGGGCCTCGACCGTCTCTCTGACCTGGCGCCGACTCGGCGCCGCGCCGCTGATCGAGGACAATTCCGTGCGCTCGCGGCCTACCGGCCTGGTCAATGCGCTGTTCGTTCAGGATTTTGGCAAGGCCAGCCTGATGGTCGAGGTTCTGAACCTGACCAACAGCAGGAAGGACGACATTGCCTATTCGTACGCCTCGCGCCTGCCCGGTGAGACGGCCGACGGCGTGGACGACGTCCATTTCCACCCAGTGGAGCCCCGTGCGGTGCGGGCCGGCGTCAAGATAAATTTCTGATACAATCACGCGAAAATGGGGTGATTTTCGCCTGAGCCCTGGCAAGTTCCCTGCGGGGTTTTGTCAGGGTTCTGAGGGGCTGAATGTCTAAGCGTTCTATTCGCTACGTCGTGGCTGGCGTGCTCGCCGCCGCGCTCGCGTCCACGTCGTTCGTTTCTGGCGCTCACGCCGACGCCATCAAGCAGACCAAGGCGCCGTTCGACGACAAATTCCGCCAGCTCGAGGGCGAGGACTGGCCATCGCCGACCGACTACCGCAACGCCGCGGGCGCGCCGGGCTATCGCTACTGGCAGCAGAAGGTCGACTACGACGTCGCCGTTCACCTGAACGAAGACACCAAGCTGCTGACCGGCAAGGAAACGATCAACTACAAGAACAACTCGCCGGACAACCTGCCCTATCTGTGGCTGTTGCTGGACCAGGACTATAAGCGCAACTCGATCAGCAAGCTCACCGAGACCGTCTCGGGCAACTCCATCAGCCTGGGCCAGGTGCGCCGCATTCAGCGCATGAAGGAATGGGAAGGCGGTTTCACCATCAAGTCGGTGAAGGACGCCTCGGGCCGTCCGCTGAAGTTCACCGTCGTCGACACGCTGCTGCGCGTCGACCTGCCCACCGCCGTGCGCGGCAATGGCGGCGAGACCAAGATCACCATCGAGTGGTCGCTGCCGATGGTCGAGAACAAGGTCGTCGGCGGCCGCAGCGGCTATGAGTGCTTCACCGGCAAGGGCGAGGACGGCAACTGCATCTACGAGGGCGCCCAGTGGTTCCCGCGCCTGGCGGTCTATTCGGACTATGAAGGCTGGCACAACAAGGCCTTCCTCGGCTCGGGCGAGTTCACCCTGGAGTTCGGCGACTACCGCGTCGCCCTGACCGTGCCGTCCGACCACGTGGTCTCGGCCACGGGCGTGCTGCAGAACCCGGCCGCCGTGCTCAGCCCCGCCCAGCGCGACCGCCTGACCAAGGCCCGCACCGCCGCCGAGCCGGTCTATGTCGTCACCCCCGAGGAGGCCTTGGCCGCCGAGAAGGGCAAGGCCACGACCGAGAAGACCTGGGTGTTCTCGGCCAGCAACGTTCGCGACTTCGGCTGGGCCAGCTCGCGCAAGTTCGTCTGGGACGCCCTGGGCGTGAAGCAGGAGAGCGACGCCGCCCACCCGCTGGTCATGGCCATGTCGTTCTTCCCGAAGGAAGCCCGCCCGCTGTGGGACGCCTATTCGACCAAGTCGATCGCCCACACCCTGAAGGTCTATTCGGACTTCACCTTCTCCTACCCCTATCCGGTGGCCCAGTCGGTCAACGGCCCGGTCGGCGGGATGGAATATCCGATGATCTCCTTCAACGGCCCGCGGCCGACGAAGGACAAGAAGACCGGCGCCCTGACCTATACCGAGCGCGCCAAGTACGGCCTGATCGGCGTGGTCATTCACGAAGTCGGCCACAACTACTTCCCGATGATCGTCAATTCGGACGAGCGCCAGTGGACCTGGATGGACGAGGGCCTCAACAGCTTCCTCGAGTTCCAGGCCGAGGTGCAGTGGGACAAGAAGTTCCCGTCGCGGCGCGGCGAGCCCAAGGACATCGTCGAGTACATGGTCAGCCAGGACCAGGTGCCGCTGATGACCCAGTCGGACTCGGTGATCCAGTTCGGCCCGAACGGCTATTCCAAGCCCGCCACCGCCCTGGTCATCCTACGCGAGACGGTCATGGGCCGCGAGCTCTTCGACCGCGCGTTCAAGGAGTACGCCACCCGCTGGCGCTTCAAGCACCCGACGCCGTACGATTTCTTCCGCACGATGGAAAAGTCGTCGGGCATCGATCTCGACTGGTTCTGGCGCGGCTGGTTCTACTCGACCGACCACGTCGACATCTCGCTGGACAAGATCGTCAAGGCCCGCCTCGACAGCGGCGATCCGGACGCCGAGGCCGCCGTCCGCAAGACCCGCCAGGGCACGGAGCCGGAATCGCGCACGGCCGCCAACAACAAGGCGCCGACGGTCATTGATCGCGACCCCAAGGTTCGCGACTTCTACGATCAGACCGACGAGTTCACCGTGTTCGACAGCGCCCGCAAGAAGGCCAAGTCGGCCCGCGAGGACATGACCCCGGAAGAGCTGGCCGCCCAGGACTTCAAGGACAACCTCTACCGCTTCACCTTCCGCAACATCGGCGGCCTGGTGATGCCGGTGATCCTGAAGATGGACTTCACCGACGGCACGACGGAGACGGTCCGCATCCCGGCCGAGATCTGGCGCAAGAGCTCCAAGCAGGTCACGTGGCAATACGTGTCCGGCAAGGAGCTGAAGGGCGCCGAGCTCGACCCGCTGTGGGAAACCGCCGACGCCGACCGCGGCAACAACGTCTATGACGGCGCCATCACGCCGACGACGCTGAAGATCATGAAGTTCCCCGAGATGGGCAACCGCATGAAGGACGCCAATCTGAAGGTCGAGCCCGGTGGCCTCGCCACCTTCCCGGCCCCCGATCCGAAGAAGGACGGCGACAAGAAGGACGAAGGTCCGAAGTGATCGCGCGCGCGGTCGCCCTTATCGCGGCGGCGGGCCTCGCGCTCGCCCCGCTCCCGGCGGCCGCGCATCGCGGCCACGGCGCGCTGAGCGTCGTGGAGATCGACGCCAAGACCGGCGCGGTCAGGGTCAGCCATCGGATTCCGGCGCACGACGCCGAACCGGCCCTGGCCCTGATCGCCCCGGACGCCCAGGCCAGCCTCGACGATCCCGAGGCGATCGCGGCGCTGAAGACCTACATGCTGCGCACCTTCGCGGTGGCGGTGAACGACGCTCCGGTCGACCTCGTCCTGAAGGACATGACCCTGGGCGCGGACGAAGTGCGTTTCGAATATGCCGGCAAGATCGCGCCGGCCGACATCGCCGCGGCCGTGACCGTCAAGGCCGCGATGTTCGCCGACGTCTATGGCGATGAAGCCAACCAGGTGAACATCCGCCGCCTCGGCGTGACCCGCACCCTGGTGTTCAACGGCGCCGAAGCCGCCCTCCCCCAGACGCTGGACGCGGTCGACGCGGCCAACTGAGGCCCGACATGACAAACGTCACCTCGCGCGCCTGACGCGCGGCACTGCAACGCTTTGAGTTGTTCCGGCAGGGTCCTCGCAACAGAGGAGACCTTCCATGACCTTCACGACCCGCCGCGCCGCCCTTCTGGCCGCCACGGGCTTGGCCGCGATCAGCGCTTCCGCGCTGACGACCGGCGCCTTCGCCCAGACTCCATCCACGGCGACGACGCCCGCCCCGGCCAAGAAGGAGCAGTCCACCCAGGTCCAGGGCGTGACCATCACCGGCCCCTCGGCCCAGGACATCAAGACCGCGATCGACCGCCGCAGCTACAGCCTGGGCAAGGACCTGCAGGCGACCACCGGCTCGGTCGCCGACGTGCTGCGCAACGTCCCCTCGGTGCAAGTCGACGTGCAGGGCAATGTCCGCCTGCGCGGCGACCCCAATGTCACCATCATGATCGACGGCAAGCCGTCCGGCATGTTCCGGGGCGACAATCGCGGCCAGGTGCTGCAGCAGATCCCCGCCAGCCAGTTCGAGCGGGTCGAGGTCATGACCAACCCCTCTGCCGCCTTCAGTCCCGAGGGCTCGGCCGGGATCATCAACCTGATCACCAAGCAACAGCGCGGCGTCGGTACGACCGGCTCGGTCCGCGCCAACATGGGCGCCGAAGGCCGCAAGAACGCCAGCATCAGCCTGGCCCGCAACACCAAGCGGCTGACCCTCTCGGCCGACGCCGGCTGGCGTCGCGACAAGGCCAAGGGCGGCATCCAGGACGATCGCTCGCGCCTGGATCCCGCCACCGGCCGCTATGCCGACAGCCGGCAGAAGGTCGGCTTCAACAGCCACGGCCAGTCGCATAACGCCCGCGCCGGCGTCGACTACGACCTCGACAAGCAGACCCGCCTCAGCGCCGAGGCCCGCTACAACGACACGTCATATAGCTCCAAGGCTAGCTCGTCCTACGAGGGCAAGGACATCAACGGCGTTCCCAATGTCCGTTACCAGCGTCTCAGCGACGGCAAGATGAAGAAGTCGGTGGCCGGCCTGTCAGGCGACCTGCGCCACAAGTTCTCCGGCACGAGCACGCGTTCACCCTGCACACCAGCGTCGAGCGCACCCGTGACCGCCAGCTCACCGACGCCAACGGCTTCAACCAGCTGCCGGTCGTTTCGAACTATGTCGAGCATGTCAGCATCGGCGACGAACTAGTCCAGAGCCGCCTGAAGGCCGAGTACAAGCGCCCGATGCCCGGCGGCGCCAAGCTGACAGCCGGCTACGAACTGCAGGTCGACAACAACGACTACGACAACTACGGCGCCCGCGGCCCGGCGGGCGGCGCCCTGGCGGTCGATCCGGCCCTGACCAACCAGTTCAAGTACGACCAGGTCGTCCACGCGGTCTACGCGACGGTCAGTCGCCCGGTCGGCGACCTGACCATCATGCCGGGCCTGCGGATCGCAGGAGGTCACGATCGACACCAACCAGGTCACGTCGAAACTGAAGGACAGTTACGACTACCTGCGCGCCTATCCCTCGTTGCACGTGCAGTACAAGCTCGACGACACCCGCCAGATCTACGCCAGCTACAGCCGCCGCATCCAGCGGCCGACGGCCCAGGACCTGAACCCTTATCGGATCTACCAGGACCCCTATAGCTACCGGCAGGGTGACCCGCGCCTGAAACCGCAGACCACGGACTTGTTCGAGGTCGGCTACCAGTTGCGGAAGGGCTACAACTACTATCAGGGCACGCTCTACTACCGCGAGGCTCGCGACGGCGTCACCGACGTGATCCGCGACATCGGCGACGGCGTGCTGCTGACTAGCAAGGCCAACCTGGCCAAGAGCAGAAGCGGCGGCCTGGAACTGGTCGCCAACGCCCGCCTGACGCCCAAGATCTCTTACACGATCAGCGGCAACGCGTTCTGGAACGAGATCGGCGCCACCGACCTCGGCTTTCCCGACAAGCGCTCGGCCTGGACCTGCGGGCCGTCTTCGTCGGCGTCACCTACAACTTCGGCGGAACCGGCGCCCGACCCGCGCCGACGCCGCGAACCGGCCTTCGACTTCCAGACCAACCCCGGCGGTGTCGGCCCGATGTAGGCCCATTGCTCGGCGACCGGCCCCGCGACGATCCGTTGCGGCGGCCGGCCTCGTCCGCTCACTTCAGTGAAAAGGGCACCCAGCGGCGGTCGTTCTCAAGAACCTCGAAAGCCCGATCGACCGGCGGAAACGCCCGCTGTGGGCAGTCGGTCCGCTCGCAGATCCGGCAACTGACGCCGATGGGCGCCGAGGGGCCCGTCAGGTCCAGGCCGTCGGCATAGACCAACTGATCGGCGTACTGCGTCTCGCAACCCAGACCCAGGGCGTAGCGGCGATCGGCCTGCAGATAGGCGCCGGAAGACTTCACCACGCCCTTGGCGACGCAGACATAGCGCAGCCCGTCTGGCATCTCGGCCAGTTGCACCATCCAGGCGTCGGGCCGGCTAAAGGCGTCGTGGACGTTCCACATCGGACAGGTCCCGCCGAAGCGGGCGAACTGGAAGCGGGTGGCGCTGTGACGCTTGGTGATGTTGCCCGCCCGGTCCAGCCGCACGAAGTAGAACGGCACGCCCCGAGCGCCCGGCCGCTGCAGGGTGCTGAGCCGATGGAACACCTGCTCCAGGCTTGTCTGGAAGATCAGACTCAGTTGTTCGATGTCGTGGCGCTCGCGCCGCGCGGCCTCGCGAAAGCGGCCATAGGGCAATAGCAGGGCGCCCGCGGCATAGTTCAGCAGCCCGGTGCGGCAGACCTGGGCGGCGCTCTCGCTGCGGAACGACGCGGCCTTCAGCTCGGCTTCGACGACATCCGCCAGGGTCATGGCCGCGATCTGATAGGCCATCTGGAAGCTGCGCGTCGCGGCCGGCTGCGCCGCGCCCAGGAGCAGCCGCCCCGTCTCCGGCTCGAACCGGCGCAGAAGGTCGAACTCGCGCGAACGCTCCACCGTCACGCCCAGGCGCTGGGCCAGGTGACGCTCCAACGCTCGCTCGCCGTCGCCCTCCTCCAGGCCCAGCTCACCGGCCAGGACTTCGGCGGCGACATCCAGAGCGTGGACGTAGTTGTCCTTGTAGTGGAAGAAGTCGCGCACCTCCTCATAAGGAAGCTGGGCGCTGGCGGCGACGCGCTCGTCCAGCGACACGGCTTCCTCGGTCTGCTTCAGGCGCTCGTCCAGCTGTCTGTAGGCGCGGTGCAGCGCCAGATAGGTCCGCGCGAATTGCGGGGCGTTGGTCACGACCTGCTTGATCTCGCCCAAGCCTGGCGTGTCGCCGCCGCTGACGGGATCGGCGACCGCTTCGCGCAGGTCGGCGATCAGACGCTGATCATCGGCGGCGTCCAGGGCCGTGGCGTCGACCTCGAACACGCGCATGGCGTCTATCAGCACCCGCGCGGTGACCGGCCGCTGATTGGCTTCGATCTGAGAAAGATAGCTTGGCGACAGGCCCAGCCGGATGGCGCAAGCCTCCAGCGTCCAGGCCCGCGCCTGGCGCAGCAGCCTCAGCCGCGGACCAATGAAAAGCTTCTCACGCATCTTCGCAACTTTGCAATTTTGCAGAAATCGCCATCGCAGCCGATCCGACAATGCCCGAAACTATGAGGGTTAGTCTGGACGACTTTCTCAACTTCGCCAAATTGCGATGTGTGAATGGCGTTGCCATTCCGTCTTACCATGTCTGGATTTGCCTCCCCTCCAGGGGCGACCATCTTCTTTTTCCGGGGCGTGCGCGTTGCAGCAAATTCTCGAGGAACTCGACCGCCGTCGCGCGCAGGCCAGGGCTGGCGGCGGCGAGGCGCGGGTCGCCGCCCAGCACGCCAAGGGCAAGCTGACCGCTCGCGAGCGCATCGACCTGCTGCTGGACGAGGGCTCGTTCGAGGAGTTCGACATGTTCGTCGAGCACCGCAGCGCCGACTTCGGCATGCAAGACCAGAAGATCCCCGGCGACGGCGTCGTCACCGGCTGGGGCACGATCAACGGCAAGGTCGTCTACCTGTTCTCCAAGGACTTCACGGTGTTCGGCGGCAGCCTGTCGAACGCCCACGCCCAGAAGATCATCAAGGTCCAGCGCCAGGCCATGAAGGTCGGCGCCCGATCATCGGCCTGTTCGACGCCGGCGGGGCCCGCATCCAGGAGGGCGTCGACAGCCTGGCCGGCTATGCCGACATCTTTCTGGAAAACACCCTGGCCAGCGGCGTCATCCCGCAGATCAGCGTGATCATGGGCCCCTGCGCCGGCGGCGACGTCTACAGCCCCGCGATCACCGACTTCATCTTCATGGTCAAGGACACGAGCTACATGTTCGTGACCGGCCCCGACGTGGTCAGGACGGTGACCAACGAGGTCGTCACCGCCGAGGAACTGGGCGGGGCCCGGGTCCACGCCGCCAAGTCGGGCGTGGCCGAGGGCGCGTTCGAGAACGACCTGGAAGCCCTGACCCAGGTGCGCCGCCTGGTCGACTTCCTGCCCTCGTCCAACCGCGAGCCCGCCCCCGAACGCGAGAGCTTCGATGCGGCCTATCGCGAGGAGGCCAGCCTCGACACCCTGGTCCCGGCCGACGCTGCCAAGCCCTACGACATGAAGGAGCTGATCCTGAAGATCGTCGACGAGGCCGACTTCTTCGAGATCAGCAGCGAGTGGGCCAAGAACATCGTCGTCGGCTTCGCCCGCATGGACGGCGAGAGCGTCGGCATCGTCGCCAACCAGCCGCAGGTGCTGGCCGGGGTGCTGGACATCGACTCCAGCCGCAAGGCCGCCCGGTTCGTGCGCTTCTGCGACGCCTTCAACATTCCGATCATCACCCTGGTCGACGTGCCGGGCTTCATGCCGGGGACCAAGCAGGAGTACGGCGGCCTGATCAAGCACGGCGCCAAGCTGCTCTTCGCCTATGCCGAGGCCACCGTGCCGAAGATCACCGTCATCACCCGCAAGGCCTATGGCGGGGCCTATGACGTGATGAGCTCCAAGCACCTGCGCGGCGACCTCAACTACGCCTGGCCGACCGCCGAGATCGCGGTGATGGGCGCCAAGGGCGCGGTGGAGATCATCTTCCGCCAGGAGGCCAAGGACCCCGAGGCGCTCGCGGCCCGCGAGGCCGAGTACAAGGACCGCTTCGCCAACCCGTTCGTCGCCGCCAGCCGCGGCTATATCGACGACGTCATCATGCCCCACGGCACCCGCCGCCGGATCGTGCGCGGCCTCAAGAGCCTCAAGGGGAAGGACGTGTCCAATCCCTGGCGCAAGCATGACAACATTCCGCTGTAGCCAGGACTTGCCGATGTTTTCGAAGATACTGATCGCCAACCGGGGCGAGATCGCGGTTCGGGTGATCAAGACGTGCCGCCGGCTGGGGATCGCCACGGTGGTGGTCTATTCGGACGCCGACGCCGGTTCGCTGGCGATCGAGATGGCCGACGAGACCGTGCATATCGGTCCCTCGCCGGCCAATCAGAGCTACCTCGTCGCCGACAAGATCATCGCCGCCTGCAAGCAGACCGGCGCCCAGGCCGTGCACCCGGGCTTCGGCTTCCTGTCGGAGAACGCCAGCTTCGCCCAGCGCTGCGCCGACGAGGGGATCGTGTTCATCGGTCCCAACCCCGGCGCGATCAGCGCCATGGGCGACAAGATCGAGAGCAAGAAGTTCGCCCAGGCCGCGGGCGTCTCCTGCGTGCCCGGCCATATCGGCGAGATCGCCGACACCGCCCACGCGACAACGATCGCCGAGCAGATCGGCTATCCGGTGATGATCAAGGCCAGCGCCGGCGGCGGCGGCAAGGGCATCCGCGTGGCCTGGAACCGCAAGGACGTCGAGGAAGGCTTCCCGGCCGTGCGCGCCGAGGCCAAGGCCAGCTTCGGCGACGACCGGATCTTCATCGAGAAGTTCATCGAGAGCCCGCGCCACATCGAGATCCAGGTGCTGGGCGACAAGCACGGCAATGTCGTCCACCTGTTCGAGCGCGAATGCTCGATCCAGCGCCGCAACCAGAAGGTCATCGAGGAGGCCCCGTCGCCGCTGCTGGACGAGGCGACCCGCGCGGCCATGGGCGCCCAGGCCGTGGCCCTGGCCAAGGCGGTGAACTATGACAGCGCCGGCACGGTCGAGTTCGTCGCCGGCCAGGACAAGAGCTTCTTCTTCCTGGAGATGAACACCCGCCTGCAGGTCGAGCACCCGGTCACCGAGCTGATCACCGGCCTCGATTTGGTCGAGCAGATGATCCTCAGCGCGGCCGGCGAGAAGATGGCCTTCGAGCAGAAGGACCTCTCGATCAACGGCTGGGCCATCGAGAGCCGCATCTACGCCGAGGATCCCTACCGCAAGTTCCTGCCCTCGATCGGCCGCCTGGTCCGCTACGCCCCTCCGGAGGAAGGCGACAAGGGCGGTTACACCATCCGCAACGACGCGGGCGTGCGCGAGGGCGACGAGATCTCGATGTACTACGACCCGATGATCTCCAAGCTGTGCGCCTGGGCTCCGACCCGGCTGGCGGCGATCAACGGCATGGGCCGGGCGCTGGAAGACTTCCACATCGAGGGCCTCTCCCAGAACATCCCGTTCCTGGCCGCGGTGATGGACCAGGCGCGGTTCCGGTCTGGCAAGATCTCGACCAACTACATCAAGGACGAGTTCGCCGAGGGCTTCGCCGGGACCGAACCTAGCCCTGAGCAGATCGACATCCTGACCGCCGTCGGCGCGGCCATGCAGCGGGTCTACGCCGCCCGCGCCCGCTCCGACGCCTCGGGCCTGGCCGGTCCGCCGCGCGCCGAGTGGATCGTCGCCGTCGGTCCCGCCAAGCGCCGCGTCAAGGTCAGCGGGGAGAACGGCGACGTCTCGGTCGAACTGCTCGACGAAGGCCGCACCCTGGACCTGACCGACATCGACTGGCGTCCGGGCAAGCCGGTGTTCAAGGCGGCCCTGGGCGGCAAGGCCTTCACGGTCCAGGCCGCGCCCGCCGCCGAGGGCTTCACCATCCGCCACCGCGCCGCCAGGGCCCGGGTGCTGGTCCTGACCCCGCGCAACGCCGAACTGCACGACAAGCTGCCCGAGAAGCAGGCCGCCGACACCTCCAGGCTGGTGCTGTCGCCGATGCCGGGCCTCGTCGTCTCGATGGACGTCATCACCGGCCAGCAGGTCCGCGAGGGCGAGGTCGTCTGCGTGCTCGAGGCCATGAAGATGCAGAACATCATCCGCGCCGAGCGCGACGGCGTCGTCAAGGCCGTCAACGCCAAGTCCGGCGATCCCGTCGCCGCCGATGAGGTGCTGGTGGAGTTCGCCTGATGAATTACCTGGCTCGTGACCCCTACGCGCCAAAGCGCCTGATCGACATCGGCGACGCCGCTCGCGGGCTGGGCGTCACCACGCGCACGCTGCGCTACTACCAGGATCAGGGCTTGATCCGATCGCACCGCCTGGCCCGCAATGTCCGGGGCTACGACCTCGCGACCATCGAGCAGCTCAAGGCCATCGTCGCGCTTCGGGCGGTCGGGCTGCCGGTCGCCGCCATCCGCGCCATTCTGTTCTTGCGCGATCAGCCCGACGCGCAGCGTCGCGCCTTGCGTTCGGCGCTGGCCGAGGCGCTGCGCGAGCAGCAGGCCCAAATCGAGCGGTTGGCGGCCCTGGCCGATGGCGTCGCCACCGACGACGCGGGGCTGCCACCGGCCATCGCCGGGCTGCAAGCCGCCTCCGCAGCGTGGCCGACGACAAGTCCGTCGCCCGACTGAACGCCGTGATCCGGCCGCGCCGGCTTTACGGTGCGCCCTATCGCCCCGCGGAGCGATCGCCGCGCGCGGCGTTCACAGCGATTGGCCGTCGTCGATGGTGAAGTCGGCGCCGGTCACGCCCTTGCTCTCGTCGGACAGCAGATAGACCAGCATGGGGTCCAAGGCGTCCTCGTCCAGGATCCGGCGACGCGGCCATTTGCTCATCTGCTTGCGGCCGCCCTCGGTGTCGAACCAGTCGCCCGCCAGTTCGGACCGGATATAGCCGGGGCAGAGGTTGTTGACGTTGGGCCCCGTCCGCGCCCATTCGCGCGCCAGGTGGCGGCCCATGTGGCTGACGGCGGCCTTGGAGGCGCTGTAGGCGGTCACACCCGGCGTCACCATCCTGGCGGTGATCGACGAGACCAGCACGATGCGGCCGCGCTCGGCGATATCGGCCTTGCGCATTCGCCGCGCGCCTTCACGGGCGGTCAGGAACACGCCCCGGACATTGACCGCGAACACCTGGTCGAAATCCTCGACGGAGAGATCCGCGGCCAGCCCCTCGGCCGTGATCCCCGCATTGGCCACGACGCTGTCGACCGGCCCGAAGGCGGCTTCGGCGGCGTCGTAGGCGGCGATCGTCGAGGCCTCGTCCGCAACGTCCAGAGCCACGGCCAGACACCGCCCGCCCGCCGCCACGATCTCGTCGCGCAGGGCCTCCAGCCGATCGACGCGCCGCGCCCCGATCACCACCGCCGCGCCCTCATCGGCCACGACGCGCGCGAACCGCGCACCGATGCCCGAAGAGGCGCCGGTGATCAGCACCGTGCGGCCGGCCAATCGCTGGATCTTGCTCATGTCTCTCGCCTTGGGCCTCGCCCGGTCGCCGCCCGTGACGACGGCGACCAAAGCATCACGGATGCTCTCTATCAGCCCTGGATGCGTTCGATGATGATGGCCGGGGCCATGCCGCCGGCGGCGCACATGGTCACCAGGCCGTAGCGGCCGCCGGTGCGCTCCAGCTCGTCCAGGACCGTGCCGATCAGCATCGCGCCGGTGGCGCCGATCGGATGGCCCAGGGCGATGGCGCCGCCGTTGACGTTGACCTTGGCGCGGTCGAGCTTCAGGTCGCGGATGAACTTCTCGGCGACGACGGCGAAGGCTTCGTTGATTTCCCAGAGATCGATGTCCTCGACCTTCAGGCCCGCCTTGGCCAGCACCTTGCGAGCGGCCGGCACGGGGGCGTTGAGCATCAGGGTCGGATCGTCACCCATGTTGGCCATGGCCACCACGCGGGCCCGAGCCTTCAAGCCGTGCTTTTGCGCATAGGCCGGCGAGGCCAGCAGCACCGCCGCCGCGCCATCCACGACGCCCGACGAGTTGCCGGCGTGGTGGACGTGCTCGATCTTGAGGTCCGGATAGCGGCGATTGATCTGCCCACGGAAGGTCGAGCCCTTCGCGTCATAGGGATAGTCGGCGATGGCGGTGAAGGCCGGCTTCAGCTGGGCCAGCCCCTCGGCGGTCGTCTCGGGGCGCGGATACTCGTCGCGGTCCAGCGCGACATCGCCGTCGGGATTCAGCACCGGGACGATCGACTTGGCGAACCGCCCCTCGGCGATGGCGCGGGCGGCGCGCTTCTGGCTTTCCAGACCCAGGGCGTCGAGGTCCTGGCGGGTGATGCCTTCCATGCTGGCGATGGCGTCGCCGCAGACGCCCTGGTGCGACTGCGGATGCAGCGTGTCCAGATGTTCGTTGCCCGATCCCATCAGGCCCGGCGGAAAGCCGGCCGCCTGCTCCTGGGCGGCCATGGCGGCGGTCAGGCTCATCATCTCGACGCCGCCGGCGACGACCAGATCTTCCATGCCGCTCATGATCTGGGCGGCGGCGAGGTTCACGGTGGTGATGCCGCCGCCGCAGAAGCGGTCCAGCGTCATGCCCGAGGCCTTGATGTCGTAGCCGGCGTCCAGCGCCGCCATGCGACCCAGGTCCCCGCCCTGCTTGCCCTTCTGCGTCGAGGTCGACCAGATCACGTCGTCGACATCGGCGGTGTCCAGCCCGTTGCGCTCGGCGATCGCCTTCAGGACCGTGGCGGCCAGATGCTGGGGATGCAGGTGGGCCAGCGCCCCCTTCCCCACCTTGCCAATGCCGCGCGGCGTACGCACGGCGTCGATGATCAAAGCCTCGGCCATGGCCGTCTCCTCCCGCGTCTTATTCGTTATTCGAGCGATTAATTGTTCGATTAATTGTCGTCAAGCGGTTTGCGAATGGGTCGCGCCAGGACGCCATGGAAGACCAGGTCCATGACGTGCTGGACGTATTGCTGGCGAACCTGCTCGGTCAGTTCGGACAGGCCCAGCGTGGTGGGCAGCGCGTAACCGGCGTAGAAGATGTGCTCGCAGGCCCCGACGACGCTGTAATACAGCATGCCTGGATCGAGCGGCCGGAACGTCCCGTCATCGACGCCCTGAGCGACGATCGCGCGATAGGCGGCGATCATCGGCTCGACGAAGATCTTGACCACCCGTTCGCTGGACGCCTTGTCGCCCCGGACGATCATGTAGTTGATCAGACGGTTGACGTAGGGCGATCGGTAGTAGGTGTTGATGATGCCGCCGATGTGGATGCGCAGCTTCTGTTCGGCGGAGATTTCCATGCGGACCAGGCTGGCCAGATCGGCCATCGATCGCTCGGCCACGCGCTCCAATAGCGCCAGCAGCAAGCCCTCCTTGCCGCCAAAATAGTACTTGATCAGCGCCGAGTTCAGGCCGGATCTCAGCGCGATCTCGCTGAGCGAGACCTCGATCGTGGATCGCTCCGAAAGCAGCGCCGCGGTGGCGTCAAACAGAATGGCTCGGGAATCTCGCCGCTCAAGACCCGCATCCTTAGCTCGCGTTCGCGCCATGCTTCATCCAACCTTCGAGATGGACTCAGCTAATCGATTGACTAGAAACGTCAATCGGATTTGGCTTCAAGTCTCGGCCGGAGAGACTTCGGCGACGGGCGCGAGCATGGTTCAGTGTCGCCTGATCGAGAACTCAGCCCGCCTTGGCCGACGGGCACGACCGCGCAGACGCCAGGCCCGCCGCCCATGCCTTCGGCCCCTCGGACCGCACCTTGGCCAACATGTCCGGCGCGTCGCTGAACGCCCCGTCGATCCCCTGGGCGAACAGGCGCCGGGCCTCGGTCTGGACGTCGCCGGACCGGTGGTCAAAGCCGGGCTTGGTCGGATCGCCGCAGCGCAGATCGACCGGCAGGTCCAGATTCTCCGGATTGACGCTCCAGACATGGATTTTCAGCCCCGCCGCGTGGGCGTCGGCCACGAAGGCGCTGGGCGGCAGGCTGCGGCCCTCGGCGTCGCGCGGCAGGATGATCTGGGTCTCGGGCCCGACAATGTCGGCGAAGGCGGCGATCTTCTTCAGGCCGTCCGGCGACCACACATCCGACCATCTGGCGATGTGGTTGGCGGCCAGGATCGAGGCCGGCGGCGGCTGACTATTGACCAGGAACATCAGCTTGATCGGCGTCATCTGGCGCAGGGCGATCAGCGCCGATGGGAAGAACGACTGGATAATCACAGGCGCGTCGGCGGTGTTGAGGCCGTTGGCCGCCAGGACGTCGATCAGCGCCTTCTCCATCGGCAGGCCGATACGCCGGAAATAGTCCGGGTTCTTCAGTTCGACATAGAGGCCCACCGGCCGGCCGCGCGCGGCGCCGGCCTTGGCGATGTCGATGATCTCCTGCAGCGTGAACACCGACTCCCGGCCGTCGTACCGAGCGCTCCCGGGGCGCGCCTCGGGCCGGCGCTCGCGCGATCGCAGGGTCTTCAACTCGGCCAGGGTGAAATCCTCGACGAACCAGCCGGTGAAGGTCTCGCCGTCGATGGCGCGCGTGGCCTTGCGGTCGGCGAACTCGGGATGACTGGCCACGTCGGTGGTGCGGCCGATCTCGTTCTCGTGCCGCGCCACCAGGACGCCGTCCTTGGTCATGACCAGATCCGGCTCGATGAAGTCAGCCCCCATCTGGATGGCCAGCTTGTAGGACATGGCGGTGTGCTCGGGCCGGTAGGCGCTGGCGCCCCGGTGACCGATGACGATGGGCGCGGCGGCCGGCGTCTGAGCCATGGCGGGGACGGCGAAGGCCAACAAGGCCGCGGCCGATAGCAGAAGGCGTCGCATGATCTGGCCTCTTCCCTAGTGGTGGATGGTCAGGCGCAGGCCATAGACGCGCGGCTCGCCCAGCACGTTGGTCGGCAGGCCAATCGACTTGCCGGCGCTCCCCGCGCCCTTACGGTAGATCTCGTCGGTCAGGTTGCTGCCGAAGGCCTCGACTTCCCAGTCGCCCCGCTCCGGCGCGTAGCTGATCCGGGCATTGAGCAGGCCAAAGCCGTCCTGGAACTCGTCCTGGCCGGCGTCGGGAACCAACAGGCCGGCCTGCAGCTCGGGCCGGTCGTTGTCGTCGGCGAAGAAGATCTTCGAGCGCCAGGTGTAGGTCGGCCGGAAGTCGAACTTGCCGCCCAGGCCCGTCCAGCGGACCGACGCCCCCAGCGAAACCATGTGGTCCGGCGAGCGGGCGAAGTGGTTGCCCTCATAGGCGCCGCGCGTGAAGCGGGCGTGGTTGTAGGCATAGCCGCCGAACAGGTCGAGGTTCGGCGTCACCGCGAAGTCGGCCTGGCTTTCGAACCCGTAGGCCCGCGCCGTGCCGGCATTGGTGGTCACGAAGGTCGAGCCGCGCTGCTCGCGGGTCTGGAAGTTGTCGTAGTCGTAGTAGTAGAGCGAGCCGTCGATCCGCAGGCGGCGGTCCAAGAGGTCGGCCTTGATCCCGGTCTCGTAAGCCTGCGCCGTCTCGGCCGGCGCGATGGCGAAGATCGGCGTCCCGTCCGGCGCGCCCGGGGCCCCGGCCGACAACACCCCCGGCCGGCGGCCGCGCGAATAGCTGGCGTAGAGGTTGGCGGTCGGGCTGAGCGCATAGCGGCCGGTCAGGCGCCAGGTGACGCCGTCGTCGCTCAGGTCGCGGCTGGTGAAGTCGCCATTATGAGCCGTGGGCTGAGCCGACACCCCGAACAGCGGAACCGGACCGTCCAAGGTCGCGCCATAGAAGCTCATGCCCTGGATCAGCGCGCGGGCGGTGGCGACGCCGGCCGGCGCGCCGGTGGCGGCGATACCGGCCGCGCCGATGGCGCCGCCCAGGATGCTGCGCCCCTGCACCGAGCTCCCCCAGATCGTGGTCTTCTCGTCGCGGCTGTAGCGCAGGCCGCCCGACAGCTCGAAGCGGTCGGTGAGGCGGAAGGTCATGTCGCCGAACAGGTCATAGGCGTCGAGGTCGAACTCGTTGCGCGAGGTCTCGACGTGGCGCGGGTCCAGCCGCGCGGCCAGGGCGGCGGCTTCGGCGCTGGTCAGCACCAGATTGCCCTTGCTGGACTGGGCGACCAGACCCTGCAGCAGCGCGCCGGTGAAGGCGGTGTTGTCGAAAAGCGCGGCCGGGGCCGGCGTGGTCTTGGGCAGGCCGGTGAACGGTCCGCCGCTCAGCATCCCCGCCGCCTGGGCCAGCAGCATCCGCTCGTCGAAGCGGACATCGACCCGGGCCTTGGAGCGCTCGCGGTAATAGTTGGCCCCGGCGAACCACGAGACGCGCCCCCCCTTGTCGTAGTTCAGGCGCATCTCCTGGCTGAACTGCGTGCCGCCGACATCCTCCATGTTGGTGAACAGCGGCAGCGACGTGCCGTCGGCGTCGTAGACCTCGACCGCGTCGATGTCGCGGTAGCTGGTCGTCGCGTTCAGGGTCAGGGCGTCGGTGAGCTTGTACTTCACCAGCGCCATGACGCCGTTCTGGTACTGGTCGACGCCCAGTGGGTGGCCAAGCGCGAAGTCGGCGGGCTTGGACAGCCAGACCGGATCGTTCACCCGCGCGCCCGCCAGCACCTTGCCCGTCGCCGGGTCGGTCGGGCTGACATACATCGACTTGAAGCCCGTGCCGTTCGTCTTGTCGTCCTGGTGGTTGTAGATCAGGTCGGCGCTGAAGCGGTCATTCGGCTTGAAGCCGAGCGCGACCCGGTAGGCGTTGGTGTCGATGGCGTTCAGGTCGCCGTCGGCGTTGGGGTTGAGGTTCTTCTCATAACCGTCACGGCTCTTGCGCCGCCCCGCCACGCGCAGCGACACCGTGTCGGACAGCGGCAGGTTCAGCATGCCGTCCAACTGGTAGTAGCCCAGGTTGCCGGCCTCGCCCGCCACCGACCAGTCGAGGTCCGGACCAGCCTTGTTCTGGATCACGTTCAGCGCGCCGATCAGGGCGCCGCGCCCGAACAGCGTCGACTGCGGCCCCTTGGCCACCTCGACCCGGGCGTTGTCATAGAGTTCGATGTAGGAGCCGCGCGACTTGGAGATCGACACGCCGTCCTGGAACACCGACACGCGCGGCTCGGTGAACGAGTTCCCGCCCGACGAGGTGATGCCGCGCATCACGAAGATCGGATTGTTGGGCGACTGGTCCTCGACCATCAGGCCCGGCACGTGGGTCGACAGTTCGCGGAAGTTGGTGACGCCCAGCCGCTCCAGCGCCTTGCCGCTGTAGGCGGTCAGGGCGAACGGCACGTCGATGGTCTTCTGCTCGCGCTTCTGGGCCGTGACCAGGATCTCGTCCAGGGCCACGGCGGCGTCGCGCCGGGCGGGGCGCAGCGAGATGGTGCGGCCGTCGTCGGCGGCGATCTCCAGCTCCCCAGCGGCCAGCAGCTTCGACAGCGCGGCGCGGACCGGCATCGAGCCCTTGATAGCCGGAGCCTTGCGGCCCGCCAGCTCGGCCGAGGGGAAGAAGATCTGCACGCCGGCCTGGCGCGCGAAGGCGTTGAGCGCCGCGGTCAGGTCGCCGGCCGGGATGTCGAAGGTCGCCGCCGGAGCCTGGGCGAAGGCTGGCGCATGAACGGCGACGGCGGCCGTCGCGGCCAGCAGGGCCGCGTAGCTGATGTCCCTGTAAGTCATCGAAATTCCCCGAAAGCCTCGCGCCACGGCGCGGTCGATGGGGAGACGCTCAGGGGCGCGGCCACCGCCAAGTTCGGCGGAAATTATTTCGCGCGGGTCAGGATCACGTCCTCGCCGGCCTGGCGAGAGGTCACCCCCAGGCTAGCCGACAGAGCCTGCAGAAAGTCGGCCGGGTCCGACGAGGTGAAGCGCCCCCGACCCGCACCGCGGCCAATTGCGGGTCGACGATCATCAGCTTGCGCGTCAGGTATCGGTTGTATTCCTCGACCGCGGCCGCCAGCGGCTCGTCCTCGAACACCACCTCGCCGCGCCGCCAGGCTTCGATGGCCTGCAGCTCGGGCGCGGCGGTCGGTCGGGTCAGGACGCCGCTGGCCGTCAAGGTCAGGTTATGGGCCGGCGCCGCGGCGACGGAAGACGCGGCGGCCTGACCGCTCAGCACCGTCACGTCGATGACGGGTCCCCGCATGCGGGCGTTGTAGCGGCCGCCCGGCCGCAGTCGCGCCGTCTCGGCCGCCGCGCGCAGCAGGAAGGGCCGGCCGGCGGCGATCAGGCCGACCTCTCCCCGTTCCAGCCACACCTCGACGCCGTCACGGCCCTCGCGCCAGCGCACCTCTGTGTCGGTATTCAGGGTCATCACCGCGCCGTCGGCCAGCTTGCGGTCCAGTCGCTGGCCCACGTCGGTGACGACGCGCTGGCGGGCGAAGGCGCGCGTGGCGACGCCGCCGCCCAGGATCGCGACCGCGCCGATCCCGGCAGCTTCCAGCAGTCGCCGACGCGACGGCCGGCGCGCGGGCGCGGCGACGGGCGCGGCGACGGCCCTTCCCACGCGGGCCAGGTCAGACCACAGGGCCGCGACCTTGGCGAACGCCACCGCGTGGCGCGGATCGGCGCTCCGCCACCGCTCGAACTCCGCCTCGTCCGCCACGCCGGTGTCCAGTCGCGCCAGCCAGGCGGCGGCCTGGGCGGCGACGGAATCCGGAGCGTCGTCCATCGGAGGTGGCGGAAGGGAATCGGGCACAGGCAGGGTCTCGGTCGCGATTTCACCCTAGAGACGCGCGAACCGCGACGCACCTCCACTTTGACGCCTGGGTATTATTCAATCGCCGCGAACGCGCCGCCCGAGCTTCTTCCCCGCCGCCGCCGAAGGCGGCGTCTCGGCCGCCGCCCGGACGTCCGCGTCCATGGCCTGGGACAGCAGGAACATGCCCCGCGCCAGGCGCTTTTCCACGGTCGACAGGCTCAGGCCCAGCTGCCGAGCGATCTCCTGCGGCGGCTTGTCCTCGAAGCGGCGCATGATGACGATCTGGCGGCAGCGGTCCGGCAGTCGCTCCACCGCCTTCAAGAGGCGCCGCAGCTGTTCGCGGTCGATGGTCTGGCGTTGGGCGTTGGGCGCCTCGTCGGCCAGGTCGCCGGCGTCCAGACCCGCGATCTGTCGGATGCTGACCACCCGCGCCCGCCGCAGCTTCTGGATCGCGAGGTTACGGATCATGGTCAGCGCATAGGCCTTCGGGCTGGCCAGGCCGCTCCAGTTCTCCAGCCCGAACAGCTTGGCGTAGGCGTCCTGCACCAGATCGGCCGCGTCGTCGGCATTGCCGCAAAGGCGCCGCGCGTGGGCCAGGTAGGTCCCCTCGTGCGGCAGCACCTCCTCGATGAACCATCGGTCCAGGTCGCGTAGATATGACATGGGGAGGCAATCCTGACGACGTTCCGTCGGGACTTAAGAGGGGCCTATGTCACCTGTATGAAGGGCGATCCGCCGCGCCGAACCGCAGATCGCCCTTTGGCCGGCCGACTATCCCAGGTAAGTCGCTCGCAACGTCGCGATCTTCGCATCGGTCAGGCCGAAGCGCGCCTTCACCAGGGCGATCGGTCCGCCGAACCTGGCGTCGATCGCCGCCATGGCCCGACGCATGACCTCGGGGTCCGAGCCCATGATCACCTGCAACACCTCCGGCGGCAGCTTGGCCAACGCCTGGGCCTGCTGGGCCGAGACGCTGGTGTTGGCCGCGCCGTTTGACATCTGCTTCATGTAGTAGGACGGCGGCGTATAGACCTGGGTCAGGGCGTAGTCCTCGATCACCGTCGCGCGCGGCGCGCCCAGCACCGACAGGATCAGGGCCGAAGCCATGCCCGTCCGATCCTTGCCCGCGCTGCAGTTGAAGGCCAGCGGGCCTTCGTTGGCGACCAGGCGCGCGAACAGGTCGGTATAGTGCGGCGTCAGCATGTCGAGGAACGACACGTAGCTGTCGGCGAAGCCCTGGATGGCCTCCTCGCGCGTGGTCATTCGCGCCAAGGCGGCCATCGAGGCGCTCATGTCGTAGTCGGTGGCCACGACCTTCGGCGCGCCGGCCTTGCCCAGGAACGGGCTCGGTTCGGAGGCGCGCTCCTGCGGGCTGCGCAGATCGCAGATCGCGGTGACGCCCAGCCTCGACAGATAGGCGTAGTCGGCCAGGGTCAGACCGCTCATCACGCCCGAACGATAGATCTTGCCCCACTTGATCTGGCGGCCGTCGGCGACACGCCAGCCGCCGACGTCGCGGAAATTGCGGCCGCCTTCCAGCGGCAGCAGGCGCTCGGCGACCCGGGTCTGGCGACCGTCGGCCGCCGTCACCAGGAAATACGGGCGCGGCGAGATCGGGGCGTCCAGATCCGCCGAAGCGCCGGCGGCCGTCTTCAGCGGGCGCATGGCCGGCTTCCTGGCGTCCGGGTCGGCGGAGACCAGGACCGAAACCGCCCGAGCGCCGGTCCAGTCCAGGCGAACGGCTGTCGGCGAGGTGCGGGCGGCCTTGGCGTCGAGGACAGTGGCGGCGCGGGCGGCCGGGGCCAGCGCCAGAGCGCCGGCCGCGGTGAGAAAGAGACGACGATCCATGGTGATCCCTCCGCTTAGAACTTGACGTTCAGTTCGACGCCGTAGGTGCGCGGCTCGTTGTAGATCCCGTAGGTCCCCAGGGCGGCGTTGTAGGCCCGCATGAACAGATGGGCCTCGTTGAGCAGATTGCGCGACCACAGCGAGAGCTGCATGGCCGGACCGTCCTCGCTGACCCGGATGTCGGTCAGGGCCAGGCGACCGTTCACGATCATCGAGTCGTCGCTGAGGGTCGGATCGGCCGTGTTGGCGTACTGGGCGTCGGCATAGGCCGCGTCCAGGTGGGCCCTTAGGGTCGCGCCGAAGGCGGGGCGCTCATAGTCGACCGCCAGGCTGGCGGCGTTCTTGGGCGTGAAGATCGGATAGATCTTCGAGCGGGCGTTGATGAACGGGTTGAAGGCGTCCGACAGGGTGGTCTTGGTGTAGGCGTAGCCGGCCGTGACCGTCAGGCCTTCCATCACCGCCAGGGTGAAGTCGGCCTCGAACCCCTTGGTCTTGCCCGTCGCGGCGTTGGTGGTTTCCAGCGTGCCGCGATTGTTGTTCAGGATCAGGACGTTGAAGTCGACCTGGGCGTCCTTGATATCGCCGCTGTAGGCCGCGACGTTCAGGCGGGCGCGGCGGTCCCAGAACTCGGTCTTGGCGCCGAGCTCGTACATCTTGACCACTTCTGGATCGAACGGGCGGTAGGTCAGCGAACGCGAGTTGGCGCCGCCGGCCTTATAGCCCGTGCTCCAGCGGCCATAGACGTGGACGCTGGGAGCGACGTCATAGGCCAGGGTGACCAGCGGGTCGAAGTGGCTCCACGATTCGTCCAGCGGAATGACGCCAACGATCGTGTTCTTGTTGGCGTCGACATAGCTGGGGATCGCGCCGTTGACGACGTCCAGCGAGCCCTTCTTGGCGTCCTTGGTCAGGCGACCGCCCAGCGTGACATGCAGGGCGTCGTCCAGCACCGGCGGCGTCCACACCGCCTGACCGAACACGCCGTAGCTGGTGGTCCGCACGTGGCTGAAACGGTCGAAGGGCACCGCGTTGAGGTTCAGCGAAAGAACGCTGTAGCCCGTGCCCGTGGCGTTCCACTGCAGGCTGTTAGGGGTCTGGGCGCTGTCGCTGACCTTCTCGCGGAAGTAGAAGGCGCCCAGGACGTAGTCGAGACGGTCGAGCTTGCCGATCGCCTGGAACTCCTGGCTGTATTGGTTCTGGTAGGTGTTGGCGATGCTGTAGCGAGCGAACGGCGCGTTGGGCGCGAACACGCCCAGGATCGCCCCGGCGTTGTCGTATTGGCCTTGTTTGAGCTTGCGGTAAGAGCTGATCGACTTCAGCTCCAGGGCGTCGTTGACCTTCCAGTCCAGGCTCAGGCGATGGCCCCAGGTGAAGCCCTCGCTGAGGCGCAGCGGCACGCCGACGGTGGCCGCCTTGGCGCGGTCGGGCTGCGGCGGCGCGATCGGGGCGGTCGGATAAAGGCCCTTCGAGATCAGCTGCACCAGGTAGGGCGTGCTGCCGTCGTAGGAATCGTCGAAGGCATAGTCGGCGCTGAAGCCGTCGACGGGCTTCCACAGGGCTTCGATCTGGAAGCCGCGCTTGTCGTAGCTGTTGAAGTCCGGCTGGCCCGAGGTGGTCGGGTTCTCCGCCGTGCCGTCGCGCTTGCTGAGCAAGGCGTCGACCTTGACGCTGACGTTATTGTACTCGGGCAGGTCGATGTGGGTCTCGGCCTTGTAGGAATTGAAGTTGCCATAACCCAGCGTCGTGCTGGCGCCGAACACGCCGGTCGGCGCCTTGGTGACGATGCTGATCGCCCCGCCTTCGGTGTTGCGGCCGAACAGCGTGCCCTGCGGTCCCTTCAGCACCTCGATGCGCTCGACGTCGTACAGCGCCGAGCCCAGGCCCTGAGCACGACCCAGATAGACGCCGTTGATATAGACGCCGACCGCCTGGTCGCGGGCCGGCTGGTTGGCGTCGCCGGACGAGCCCACGCCGCGCATGCCGATCGTCAGGGCCGATTTGCGCGAGAAGAACGGGGCCACGCGCAGGGTCGGGATCGAGCCGTCGCCCAGGTCCTCGATCGACTGGACGTGGCGGGCCTTCAGGGCCTCGCTATCCATGGCCGAGATCGCGATCGGAGTGTCCTGCAGGTTGGTCTTGCGCTTCTGGGCTGTGACCACGACCTCCTCGAGGCTCACCGTGCTGTCCGCGGCGGCGGGTGCGGCGGCGCTGAGCTCGGCCGCGTGGGCCGCGCCGCAAAGCGCCAGAGCGGCCACGCCGGCCAGCAGGCCGGCGCGCAACGCCGACGTCTCAAATCCCAATTCATGGTGTGTCCCCTGGATGCCCGAACGACTGTCGGCGTCGAGGCGGCATCTAGGCTTTGCGCGTGACCTTAGAACGAATGTTATGTTGCAGTTCCATGAAGCTCGGCGTTATCCAGCGGCCAAGCTTGCGATCCTCGTCCGACCAGGGAATATGCGACATGCCCTTGCGCCCGCCCTATTCCTCCTCGGCCAGATCATCCGCCAGCGCGAACGTTCTGGAACCTCAGGACAATACACGACAGCGCTTGATCGCCGCCGCGGCGACCCTGATCGCCGAGGGCGGAATCGCCGCCGCCTCGGCGCGCGCGATCGCCGCTCAGGCCGGATCCTCGGCCAGCGCGATCAACTACAATTTTGGCAACATAGAACGATTGTTACTGACTGTCTTCGAGCAAGGCGTCGAAGAGACCCGCGTCTGGCTGGCCAGTCGCACGCGCGAGATCGCCGCCCTGCCCCGCACCGCCGACGGCGCGGTGTGGGCGCTGACACACGTGATCCTGGCGTGGACTTCACAGGGCCGCTCACGCGCGCTTGTCTACCAGGAAGCCCTGGCCGCGAATGCGGGCCAGGGCGCCGCGGCCGCCTGGACGCGCCTGTGGCAGGATTTCTGGACGGAGACGGCGGCCCTGTTCGGGCTGGATCCGATCGATGGCCGAATGATGCATGTCCTCTTCGAGTCGGAGGCCCTCTATCACCTGTCGACCTGGTCGCCGGCCCTGGAGGCCGCGGCGCTGACCGAGATGGTCGAGCATTTCGCCTCGATCTGGCTCGACACGCCCCCTCGCGCGCCCTGGGGCGCGGCGGCCCTGGCCGCGGAGGCGGCCGGCGCCCGTCCGTACAATTCCGTGCCGCCAGCAGCCTTGCGCATCGCGAAGGCCGCCGCCGAGGTCGTGGAGGAAAAAGGCCTGACGGGACTGACCCACCGCGCCGTCGCCACCCGCGCGGGCGTGACGACCGGCTCGGTCACCCACCACTTCCGTTCGATCGAGGACCTCGTCGCCGGCGCGATCCGCGGTCAGGTGCAGTTGATGACCGAACAGGTCCGCGCCCAGAGCAATCCGCCACCCTCGGTCGACGAGATTCAGACCGTCGAGCAATATTTCGAGGCTCTGCGCCACCACGTGGCGTCCGGAGCGCCGCCCAGCCCGGTCCTGCGTCGCCGACGCCTGTTCCTGGCCGCCGTGCGGCGCGAGGATCTCGCCGCCTCGGGCGCGGTCATCCGTTTCTCACAGGGTGGCACCACGCGCGACACCCTGGAGCGGATCTTCAGCCTGCCCGAGAGCGACCTGGTTCTACATGCCGGCGTGGTGTCACGCTTGCTGTCGGCCATCTGGTTCGCCTGCGCCGGCGACGCTGAGCCGGCGCGGGCGCGGACAGCCGTGTTCGATCGGATCGAGACACGCCTGCGCGCCCGGCTGACGCAGCCAGGAACCGAGGGCGCGGGCGGCAGGTAGAGTGGGTTGCGGACCTCGCTGCTCGTCAGCGCGACGAGGCGGGATCGCTGAAACTGGCCCTCCCCGCCTCGACGTGCCCCGCCAAGCGATAGCTCAGCCCGGCGGCGCTGATCTCGAGATCGTACCAGTGGGCGCTTTGCTCAAGGCTCAGGGACCGAATGACCCGTGCGCCGGAACGGATCGACAGGGATTGCGACGCGAGGCCATACCGATCGCGAATTTCCAGGTCCAGCGGGCCCGCGCCCCGATTGCGCAGATGGAGCTTCAGCCCGCCGTTGGCCAATGCTCGCAGACGAACCTCCAGACCGACCTCTTCTCCGCCCTCGAACGCCCGATAGAAGCCCGCGGGGCCCTGCACGATCAGTGCGTGGCGCCCCTGGGTCGTCTTCCACAGATCGGAGAGCGAACGCCGGGAGCCGACCGTGAACCGACGCGGCGGCGCCTCGGGCGCCAGGCGATCGGACACGTAGAAGCTGGCGCCCGCCTTGCCGTCGTTGACGAAATCCAGCTCGACGCCACCTTCGACGGGTCGAAGGTCGACGGCCAGCCTGTAAGGCAGCGGCCGCCAATTGCGCGACCCAGGCTCCACCACCGGCTCCGGCGGCGTCGCCGGCGCCACGGGCTTGGGCCGCTTGCCGACCACCGCCTTATAGGCATTGAACGCCGCCTGGTCGGGCAGAGCCAGATCGGCGCTGATCGTGGCCAGCTTGCGTGGCGGCTCGCCGTTCGGCGTCTTGAAGTCGAAGGCGGCCGTCAGGTCACCGCAGACCGTCCGACGCCATTTGCTGATATTGGGCTCGCGCACGCCGAACCGCGCTTCCAGGAAGCGGATGACCGAGGTGTGGTCAAACACCTCCGAGCAGACCCAGCCCCCACGGCTCCAGGGCGAGATCACCAGCATCGGCACCCGCATGCCCAGGCCATAGGGCTGCCCCGTCGCGGGGTGGCGCTCGTCGTGGGTCGGCACGGTGCTGAGACCCTGCTCGCGGTTCAGCGGCGGCGTCGGTGGAACGACGTGGTCGAAGAAGCCGTCGTTCTCGTCATACATGACCAGGAAGACAGTCCTGCTCCAGACCTCCGGGTTGGAGGTCAGGGCGTCCAGGATGCGGGCCAGATATTCCACGCCGTAGGCGGGCGGCCAGTTGGGGTGTTCGCAGAAGATGCGCGGCGGCGTGATCCACGACACCTGCGGCAGGCGATTGTTCTGGACGTCGGCCTTCAGGGCCTCCAGCCGACGCGGCTCGGCCCCGGCGTGATACAACGGGTCGCCGGGCTTGGCGGTGTGAAACCGCTCGAACGCCATCAGGGTGTTCATGCCGCCGTCGCTGTCATCGTCACTGGCCAGGTCCGTTCCCTGCCGATAGACGCGCCACGAGATCCCGGCGTCCTGCAGCCGCTCGGCATAGGTCTTCCAGCCAGGCCCGAACACCACGCCGTCGGGCCTCTGGGTGATATCGATGTTCGCGATCACCGGCCCGCCGCCCTTGCCGTGGTGATCCACGCAGCCGGTCATCAGATAGAGGCGGTTTGGACAGGTCGGCCCCTGCAGCGACGAGAAATAGGCGTCGCAAACCGTGAACGCGTCGGCCAGGGCGAAGTGATAGGGAATATCCTCCCGCGCCAGGTAGCCCATGGTGAGCCCGCCCTTGGCCGCGATCCAGTTATCGTAGCGCCCCTCGTTCCAGGCCGCGTGGCCGGTGGCCCAGTCGTGATGCAGGCTCTTCATCACAGGGAAGTTGGTGCCGTTGGTGTCGAACCTGAACGGCGCCGCCGCGCCGCCCTTTCCGTCCGGCTGCCGCCAGACCGCGCCGCCGCCGGGCAAGGTCCAGGGAAAGCGGTCGGCGAAGCCGCGAACCCCGGACAGGGTTCCGAAGTAGTGATCGAAGGAGCGGTTCTCCTGCATGAAGATCACGACGTGCTCGACGTCCATGATCGTGCCGGTGCGGTGGGCGGCCGGGATCTCCATCGCCCGAGCGATCGCGCCGGGCCAGAGCTCGGCGGTCGCGGTCAGCCCCATCGCCGCGCGCAGAAACGCGCGGCGTGTGGCTTCATCTTGGTTCGCGCTCATCCGGCCGGCCTCAGTAGCGGTATTTGAAGCCGGCGAAATAGCTCCGCCCGCCGCCAACGCTGTTGTAGATGGCGTCCGTCGCGCCGGTGGTGATCGTCGTATAGCTGTCGGTGATGTTGCGCGCCTCGAACGTCACCTGCAGCCCCTTGGCCAGGCGCCAGTTGATCTGGGCGTCGAGCTGGTCGGAGGGCTTGATCCACTGGTCGCCGGTCGGCGTGGTTCCGAAGGTGGTGGTGAACGCGCGCCCCCGGACCCGATAGTCGACATGCAGATCGACCGGTCCCAGGTCGTAGCTGACCCCGACATTGCCCAGATACTTCGGCTGGTTGCGCAGGGAGTCGATGGTGCGCACCGTTCCGTCGGTCAGGATCACCGTCCAGCGGCTGTCCAGGTAGGTATAGTTGGCGCTCAACCCCAGACGGTTAAACGGCGCGGGCAGAAAGTCGAGCCGCCGCTTGGCGAACGAGGCCTCCACGCCCGTGACCCGGGCGCTGCCGCTGTTGAGGGGCGTGGTCTGAGTGAGGATCACCGCACCCGTGCTGTCCAGCGTCAGGGTCTTCTGGCTGAAGGTCTCGTGGCTCAGGTCCTTGTGGAACACGGCCAGCGAAACGAAGCCGCCGGCGAGATAATATTCCAGGCTGGCGTCGTAGTTCGTGGACAGGCGCGGACCAAGCTTCGGGTTGGAGCCGCTGATGACGGGATTGCCATTGGCGTCCACACCAACGGAACGCCCCGGCGCGATGTCCGCGAAATCGGGCCGCCCGATGGTCTTTGTGAAGGCGGCCTTCAGCTTGAGACGCGCGGTCAGGTCGTAGCTGCCCTGAATGTTGGGCATCCAGTTGCCGTAGTGGTTGATCCGGCGCGACGGGGTCGAGACACCGCCGACGGTGTCGCCGGTGTCGTCCTGATCATGGGTGTTCTCGTAACGCAGGCCGGCGATCAGGCGATAGCGCGCGCCCGACAGATAGGCTTCGGCGTGGCCGGCGAACACGTCCTCGACCAGGGCGTAGTCCGAGGCCGGCGCCCGGTCGGTGGTCTTGATCCCGTTTGCGTAGACATAGGTCCAGAACTTGTCCCAGTTCATCCTGATCGCGGCGTTGTCGGCCATGGTCGCGCCCGGCGCGGCCACGTCCGACAGCTTCAGCACCGTACCCTTGGGTAGCAGATAGTTGGCCTGGCCCTGGTCATAGGTGCGGTCCAGCCGGGTCCAGCTGGCGCCGGCCGCGAAGCCCAGTCCCCGCGCCTCGGGGAAGGTATTCTGACTGTAGTCGGCCTTCACCGCGCTGACCTTGTCGCGCAGGTCCTGATCGCGGACGTAGGAGGCCGTGGTGTTGCGGTTGATCCAGTTGGCCGGGTCGTTGTAGGTCGCCGGACTGTCGTACCGGGTCGTCGGCAAGTCACCGTTCAGGTCATAGTGACCCGACAGATTGCTCAGCTGAAACGTCTCCGGGTAACGGGTGACGATGGTGTTGTTGAAGTCGGTATAGTTGGCGCGCACCGCCAACACCCCCGCGCGACCGACCTGATAGTCGACGCCGCCGCCCAGCATCTTGGCTTTGCGCTTGATGTCGTAATCGTACTGCTTGGTCTGGCCGATCGCCTTGTTGAAGTCGGCGGCGCCGTTGCTGAAGTTCGTGGTGCGGCCGGCGGTGTTGTAGATGTAGGTCCCTTCCCGATCCAGGTACTGGCGCCGGAGTCGTCGATGATCGTGCCGGACAGGAAGGCGTACAGCCCGTCGTTCTTGCGCATCTCGACCTTGGCGTAGCCGACCGCGTTCTTGACGTCCTTGTCGTAGAGACTGCTGCTGTAGATATTGCTGGCGTTGACCTGGTCCTCTCCATTGACCTGCGCATAGGTGTCGACGCCGCCGTATTTGTCGGAATTTCGCATCCGCTGGGCGTTGAAACCCACGACCACGCCATATTGACGGTCAGCGCCGAAGGTCGTCTTCGCGGCCCCGTAGAGGCGCATCGACGGCCCGGAATTGACGACGCTGTCCTGGTCGAAGCGGCCGATGCGGCCGCCCAGCGACAGGTAGGGCCGGCTGCCCCCGTCGAAGGCGCGCAGGGTGCGCAGCGAGATGTGACCGCCGACCGAATTGCCGTCCTGGTCGGGCGTCACCGTCTTGTAGACGCTGGTTTCCTTGATGATCGACGATGGGAAGACCCCGATCTGCGCGCCGCGATTGTTCTGGCTGCTGAACCAGATCGGGTTCCCGTCGATGTCCATGCTGTTGTAGCGGGAATCGAACGCCCGGACCGACACATACCCACCGTCGCTGGTGCCGTAGTACTTGTCGGCGCTGACGCCGACCACGCGGTCCAGCGCTTCGGGCAGGGTCGTATCCGGCGTGTTCTCGATGTCCGAGACCGTCACCGAATCCGAGATCCCCGGGGTCAGCCGCTTGATCTGCTCGTGCGGCGTATCGATGGTGCGGCGGCCGATCACGACGACCGCGCCGATGTCGGCCACGTCCTGCGCCGCCGCCGCGCTCCCCTGGGCGGCGACCCGGATGATGAAGCCCCCCGTCGCCGTGCCCTCGAACGTAAGGCCCGACCCCGCCAGCAGGCGCCGCAGGGCCTCTTCGTTCAGATACCGCCCCTTGAGCGAGGGCGCGGTCTTGCCGCGCACCAGACCGGGGTCGAAGACGATGTCCTTGCCGCTCTGCAGCGCGAACACGCGCAGCGCCGAGCCCAGCGCCTGCGGGGTGATCTCGAACGCACGGGCCTGGGTTTGGGCGCAGGCGGTCTGAGCCGATAGGGCCAAGACAATCGCCAAGGCCGATCCGCCCATGAACTGGGCGGGCAAGAATTTCTGCTGCATGGTCATCCCCGTCGACCGGTCCTCGCCGGCAGTTCAGAAGACGCAGCCCGCTCTCCTTACCCCTGAAATCTCATCGTGAACTTTTGACGACATCTGGCGCCTGGATACGAGCATCCGCGGCCTGCGATCCCAGGACGATTTGCTTGTCGTCGTTCTTGACGATCCTTATCGGGAAGGCGCCGACGACCTCGCTCACGACGTCATAAGGTCGCCCGGTATGGAACACGCCGCTGATCCGGATATCGCCAAGCCGAGGATCGGCCAGCACGATCTGGGGGCCGCCGTAGCGATTCAGGTCCGCGACCGCCTCGTCCAGTCTGACATTGTCCAGCACGACACGTCCGTACCGCCACGCGCTGGACTGAACCACATTGGCCTCCCGCGCGATGGAGGGTTTGGCGCCGTCGAGATCCAGGGACTGACCGGCCGACAGGTAGAGCGCCGGCTTGACGGCTGGAACGGTTGAGGACCTCGCCAGGAGGCGCTTGCTTTCCGACGGATCGACGCCGTGAAAGATCGCCAGACGCCCTTCCTCCAGCACCACCTCGGCTCGGTCGTCCAGTCGCCGCACCTCGAACGCGGTTCCGACGGCCCGGACCTCGTCATCGCCGACGAACACCCGGAACGGCCGCGCGCTGTCCTTGGCGACCCGGAAATAGGCCTGGCCATGCTCCATGAGCACGCGGCGCTCGCTCCGCGTGAAGCGCGTGCTGACCTTGGAATTGGTATTCATCAGCAAGGTCGACCCATCGCTTAGCGAGATGGTCCGCAGTTCGCCGGGCACGGTCGCGTAGTGCTGCGTGGACTGAAGCCCGCCCGCCAGGAAGAGGACCAGCGCCGCGGCCGCGGCCAACCCTCCCGCGCCAACGCCCCATTGCGCCAGCCGCCGACCAAATCCCGACCACAAGGGCGAGAACTGCAGCACGGCGCGCGCCTTGGGATCGTCGCCCCACGCCGCCACGGAATCCCAGATCGTCACGTGAACCGAGAAGGCCTCCACATGGGCGGCGTCCGCCTCCAGCCAGGCGTTGAAGGCCTCCCGATCCGCCTGGGTCCGTTGATCGGAATGCAGGCGCACGACCCAGGCCGCGGCCTCTCCTTCAATGCGTTCAGCGTCGGTCATGATCAGGAAGCCGTTGTCGAAGATGACTGAGAGCCTTGCCCATCTCGCGTTCGATGACCTTCACATTGACCGCGTAGCGGGCGGCCAGCTGGGTGTAGGTCAGGCCGTCCAGCCGGTTCAGCAGGAAGATGTTGCGGGTCCGCTCGGGCAGTTCCCCCAGGGCCTTGGCCGCCTGTTCGAGCGCCTCGCGCCCTTCCAGGATCCGCGAGGGCGAGCCTTCGGGGCTGATCAGCTGGAAGTCCGCGATCGGGTCGTGCTGCCCTTCCCGCCTGACGCTGGCCCGGCGCGCGCGATCGATCAGGACGTGGCGGGCGACCTTGAACAGATAGGCTTCGGAGTTCTCGACCTCGGACTCCGCCACCCGCGCGAGGCGCACGAAGACGTCCTGGACACAATCCTCGGCCGCCTCGGGCGACAGCGCCCGGCGGGCGAAGAAGCGCAGCAGCGGCTTGCGATAGAGCTGCGCCAAACCGGCCAGCGAAGCCGCGACGGGGGCGTCCAGGCGATCGGTCTGTCTCAACGCCGCCTCCCCATCACGTCACATTTCCCTCGAGGATCACGCCGCCGATGACGTCTCCAAGGTATGAAGACGCAGCGTGACGGATATCCCCCGAGCCAACGGCGAAATTCTTCCCGGACCGTCCCGCTCAGGCTCGCCCCAGCCGCGTCGCCGCGCATTTCCAGGGGCGCGTCGACGGCGGGCTTCAGGCCCTGACCGCTCCGGCGCGACCATCCTCGACGACCCAGGTGTTCAGCGTGGCGATGGTGGCGCGGGGGTCGCGGACATCCGAGATCGCCCTGTAACGGGTCGTCATCCGGTCACGCCCCACGTCGATCGACATGTAGCCGCGCACCCGGCTGTCGAAGAACTTGATCTGCGGATTGTTGGGCATGGCCGCCATCAGGCCTTCATACGGCGGCCCCGACGAGGTGATCGAGGTGCCGACGAACTCGGTGGCGATGGTGGCCGAGGCCGGATCGTCCGCGTTCAGCTTGACGTCATTGGTCCAGAACGAGTGGTAGTCGCCGCTCAGCACCACCGGGTTGCGCGGCTTCAATGTCGTGATCGCCTGGGCCAGGCGGTCGCGCGCGCCGGGGAAGCCGTCCCAGGTGTCGGTCCAGAACTTGGTGTCGGGCCCGCCGTCGCCAAAGCGCAGGCCGGCCATCACCAGATCCTGCCCCAGCACGGTCCAGCGCGCCTGGGTGTTGGCCAGGCCGTCATACAGCCAGCGCTCCTGGTCGAAGCCCAGGAACGTCCGGGCCGGGTCGCGACGGTCGGGACAGGCCGCGTCGGTGACGATCTGGCCTTTGCCGCCGTTGGGACCGTCTGAGCAGGGCTGGCGCGAGCGGTACTGGCGGCCGTCCAGCATGAAGAACTCGGCCAGTTTGCCGTAGCGGACTCGGCGGTGGATAGGCATCTGCAGGCGCGCGTCCAGACGCGTGCGGCGGATCGGCATGGCCTCGTAGAACGCTTGATATCCGGCCGCGCGGCGGCGACGGAAGCTATCGGGCGAGACGCCGGGCGTCTTGGACCAGATCCCCGAATAGTCGTCCTGGATCTCGTGGTCGTCCCAGGTCGCCAGGCAGGGCGCGACGTGGTGCAGGCGCTGCAGGTCGGCGTCGGTGCGGTGCAGGGCGTAGCGGTTGCGATAGCCCGCCAGGGTGGTGGCCTCTTCCAGGCCGTACGGCCGGACGACCTGGTCCTTGCGGTCCGGCCCCATCGAATATTCGTAGATATAGTCGCCCAGGAACAGGGTCAGGTCCGGGGCCTCGTCGGCCATGTGGCCATAGGCGCTGAAATAGCCGCGCTCCCAGTGCGAGCACGAGGCCACGGCCAGGCGCAGGCGGTCGAGGTCGGCGTTCGCGGCCGGGGCGGTGCGGGTGCGGCCGACCGGGCTCTGCTGGCCCAGCGCGGTGAAGCGGTACCAGTACGGGCGGTCGGGGCGCAGGCCGGCGACCTCGACGTGGACGCTGTGGGCGGCCGAGGGCTCGGCCATCGCGTCGCCGGCCATGAGCACATGACGGAAGGCCTCGTCGGCGGCCACCTCCCAGCGCACGGGTACGGCGGCGCCCATGCCGCCCAGGCCGTCGGGGGCCAGCGGGTCGGTCGCCAGGCGGGTCCACAGCACCATGCCGTCGGGGGCCGGATCGCCGCTGGCCACGCCCAGCGGGAAGACATAGGCGCCGCCGGCCTGGGCCTGGGCCTGGCCGAAGCGCAGCACGGCCGGGGCGACGACCAGGCCGGACAGCAGCGCGCGGCGGTTCAGGGTAAGCGAAGACATGACGACTCCTAGAGCTGGGTCCAGGCGCTGACGCCCTTGGCCTCGGCGACGGCGCGCACGCGGCGCTGCACGGGGGTGGGCGAGCCGGCGACGCGCGGGTTGGTGACGCTGACGAAGCTAGCCTCGACCGCCTCGCGCGTGACGTGGACGGCGACGAAGCCGATCGCCAGGTGATCGCACCAGACAACGTCGCGGTTGCGCTCGGCCACCCGCTGGCCGAACGGGGCGTCCTTCATGGCCAGGACCACGCCCAGCGACGGCCCGGTGAGCGTGCTGGTCGACAGCTCCACGGCCACCCGCCCCTGCTCATCGTGCAGTTCGTTGACGAAGGCCATGTGGCTGTCGCCCGACAGCACGACGGTGCGCGCCCCGCTGGCGCGGATGGCGTCATAGACCCGCTGCCGCTCGGCCGCGTAGCCCGACCAGGCGTCGAGGTTCAGCAGCGGCAGATCCAGCTTGGTCAGCTCGAAGAAGCCCTTCAGGGCGCCCGAGGCCGGGGCCCAGCGGCTCATGTCCGGATAGGCGTAGTCGGCCATCACCGTGGCGCTGCCCAAGAGCACCCAGGGGCGGCCGGCGGCGACCGAGCCGCGCATCTCGCCGGCGATCCAATCCACCTGCTGCTGGCCTAGCATCCGGCGCTCGGGATCGGCGATCTTGCGGCGGAAGCCGTCGAGGTCGGGACGCCCGTCCGGCAGCCGGTCCAGATCCTTCGGCAGGGCCAGTTGCGCCGCGCGCGCCCTCAGCCGGGTCTCGGGCACGATCAGGGTGGCCAGGTCGCCGAACACCACCGCCCGCTGGATGGCGTAGGGATCGGCCGGGTCCGGATCGCGGATCGGCATCCACTCGTAATAGGCGCGGACGGCGGCGACCTTGCGGGCCTCCCAGTCGCCGTCCTTGGCCGGGTCATGGTGCTGGGCGCCGTGCATCCAGTCGTCGTTGGCGATCTCGTGGTCGTCCCAGGTGCAGATCCACGGCGCGCGCTGGTGGGCGGCCTGGAGGTCGGCGTCGGTCCGGGCCTGGGCGAAGCGGCGGCGATAGTCCTCGAGCGTGACGGTGTCGCGCGGCGGATCGGCCGGCCGCAGGGTGGGCAGGCCCGGATAGTTCGAGGCGCCGTATTCGTAGATGTAGTCGCCGACGAACAGCACCGCATCCAGCTTCGGTCGCTCGGCGATGGCGCGATAGGCCTGGAAATAGCCCATGGTGTACATGGCGCAGCAGGCGACCACGAGGTCGAGCTGATCCAGCCGTCCGACCGGCAGGGTGCGGGCGCGGCCGACCGGCGAGCGCTGGCCGCCGGCCTCGAACTGGTACCAGTAGTCGGTGGCGGGATTCAGCCCTTGCGCCATCACCTTAACCGTGAAGTCCCGCTCGGCCAGGGCGATGAAGCGCCCTTCTCCCACGACCTTGCGCATGGCCGGGTCCGTGGCGATCCGCCAGCGGCCGTCGACTTCGCCCAGGCCCGTGACCCGCGTCCACAGCAGCATCCGGTCAGCGCCCGGCTCGCCGCTGGCCACGCCGTGGCGGAAGGCGGTCTCGGTGGCTTCCGCGCCGGAGGCCAAGGCCGCCGCGCTCAGGGCCAGGCCCGCCCCCACGACCCGTCTGCGGTCGACCGTCATGACAAGCTCCTATCCAGAACGAGGAAAACCTCGCCGCGGCGCGAGACGCGCGCCGCGGCGAGGCCGATGGCCGAAGGGGAAACGGCCGTCGATCAATAGCGCCAGCTGACCCGAACGCCATAGGTGCGCGGCTCGTGCGGCGAGGCCGTCGCCGCCGAGATGAAGGCGTTGCGGGTCTCTTCGAAATAGTCGTCGGTGGCGTTGTTGACCCAGACGCCGACCGCGTACTTGCCGTTGGCCGGGCGGGCCGTCAGGCTGGCGTTGAACAGCCAGTAGTCGCCGATCACCGAGTTGGACGACGTGCTGAACATGTCGCTGCGGTAGTTGTAGTTGGTCTCGGCCTCGACCTGCCAGGCGCCGACGTCCATCACGTAGCTGATGGCGCCCTTGTAGTCGGTGCGCGGGAACGGCAGGCGCTCGCCCGAGCGGTCGCTGTAGATGATCTTGTTGTACTGGCCCGTCACCGGGTCCTTGGCCGCCTCGGTGGCGGTGGCGTTGACGAAGAAGAACTCGTCATACTGACCGTACTTGTAGCCCAGCGACTGGCTGATCGTCAGGCGCGCCGTCGGCTTCCAGGTGATCTCCAGCTCACCGCCCTGGATGTGCGACTTGGGGATGTTGATGATCCGGCCGACGCGGCCGGTCTGGGTGTAGAGCACGCCCTGCAGCTGCTGATCGCGATAGTCGTAGTAGAAGGCGGCCAGGTTGACGCGCAGGCGGCGGTCGAAGAACTCCGAGCGCAGGCCCGCCTCGTAGGCGATCAGCTTCTCCGGATCGAACGGGTCCAGCTGCGTGGGCAGGCCGCTGTTATAGGTGGTGAAGCCGCCTGACTTCACGCCGCGCGCCACGCTGGCGTAGCCCAGCACGTCCTTGGTGAAATGGTACTCGCCGCCGACCTTGCCGGACCATTCGCCCATGTGGCGGTCCTTGTCGGTGTTGGCCAGCCGCGAGTAGGTCGGGGCCAGGATCTCGGTCTTGAAGCCCTTCAGCTCGCGGGTCTCGTCCTCGTAACGCAGGCCGCCCGACAGGGTGAGGCGGCTGGTCAGGTCGTAGTCGAGGTTGAAGAAGGCGCCCGTGGTCTCGACGTCCTGCTTGTAGGTGGTCGAGAACCAGTTCTTCAGCGTCGAGGCTTCCGAGAAGTCCGAATAGAAGCCGCCGTCGACGGACTCCGTGGAGTGGTAGAGGCCGGCCAGCCAGCGGAAACTCTGGTCGCCACGCGAGGCCAGGCGCACTTCCTGCGACAGGGTGTCGATGTCGTTGAAGAAGAAGGTGCCGGCTTCGTTCGAGGCCGTGGCGTCCCAATCGTTGAACTCGCGGCGCTTGAAGGTCTCGTAGCCGACCACCGCCGTCAGGGCGGCCCAGCCGAAGTCGTGACGCAGGCGGACATTGGCGCCGACGCCCTCGTTGTCGCGGAACGGCTTGGCGTTGGTCGAGGCGCCGATCAGGTTGGCGAAATAGGGCGTGATGCCCCAGCCGGTGATCCGCGGGTCGCTGTCGATCGGGTAGAGCTTACCGATTGGGGCGTAGTTGTGCGACTGGAAGGCGCGGGTGACCAGACGCAGGCCCAGGCCGTCGGACTTGTCGCGGTTGTAGCGCAGCGAGCCGTCGATCTCGGTGACGTCGCTCGGCTTCCAATCCAGCTTCAGGCGGGCGGCCCAGCGGTCCTTGTCGCCGAGCTTCTCATGGGTGTCGCGGTGATACTGCCAGGCGCCGCCCTGGTCGGTGGTCATGGCCAGGCGGGCCGACAGGGTCTCGGTCAACGGACCCGAGACGAAGCCGTCGACATGGGCGGCATTGAAGCGGCCGTAAGACGCGGTCAGGCCCGCGTCGAACGTCTGGGTCGGGGCGTTGGTGATGACGCTGACCGCGCCACCGGTGGTGTTACGACCGTAGAGAATGCCCTGCGGACCGCGCAGCACCTCGATCCGGGCCACATCGAACAGCGCGCCCTGGGTCATCGAGCCGTAGGGATAGGCGATCTCGTCGACATAGACGCCGACGGTGCCGGTGTTGTTGGCGGCGTAGTCGGTCAAGCCGACGCCACGGATGCGGAACTGCGGCTGGCCACCGCCCAGCTGGCTGGTGACCTCCAGGTTCGGGACGCTGTTTTCCAGGTCGTTGACGGTCTGGATGTTGCGGCGGTCCAGTTCGGAACCGCTGACCACGGTCAGGGCGGCGGCGACCTTCTGCTCGGATTCGGCGCGGCGGCGCGCCGTCACCGTGACCTCGTCCAGACGGTTGGAGACAGCCTCGTCCGCCGCCGGAGCGACCGCCTCGGCCGCCATGGCCGGCCCCGCGAAGATCGCGGCGCTTCCCATCAGCAGAGCCACGAATTTCACTTTCGACAGTACACGCATCACGCCCCCTCTTCCCGACGACAAACGGCCGGAAAAATCAGTTGTTCGACATCGAAGGGGATATAGGAGCGGCCCGTGTCGCTTTGATGAAGCCCGAACGAAGGAACTCTTTCACGCGCCTCTGGGCGAAACACAACCAACGAGAGAATAGAATAATATCGTTCGTTCGACGCGCTACGCGGTCACGGGCACCAGGGCCAGCGCCGCCGCGCCAAGCCGCGCCTCCGCCCCTTGAGCCTCGGTCTCGGGGAAGGCCGCGCTCAACAGGGCCGAGCCCTTGATCCAGATCGCGAAACGCATGGCGCCGAGGCGGGTCATGTCGAACGCCGGCGGCCAGACAGCCTCGCGCCGCGCATAGGTGCCGCCGCCTTCGGGGCCACGCAGCAGCATGGCCATGTTCTCGAAGGCGGCGTCGCGCCGGGCGATCAGGCAGATCTGCGCGATCAGGCGGGCGTACTTGACGTAGAAGCCGGCGCGCCCCGGGTCCTCGGATGATCCCGGCCGCAAGGTCGGCGCCAGCAGCGCCGCCAGGCCCTCCAGGTCGGCCGGTCGCTCGCGGTCGCGCGGACTGCGGGTGTCCAGATAGTCGGGGATTTCGCGAAACACGCTGTGCCAGATCGCTTCGGTCAGGAACGATCGCATGTCGGCGAAATGGTAGAGGATGGTCGAGGTCGAAACCCCGGCCGTCTGGGTCACGGCGCGGTTGGTGACCGCCCCGATGCCGCGCTCCAGGATCTGGTCGGCGGCGATGTCGAGCAGACGCATCTTCACCGACCCCGACGCGTGACGCTTGCTGGGCGGCTCGGGCAGAACCAGGGCGTCGGTAAACCATCGCGCCACCTTGGCCTCGCCGCCGGACGGCTCACCGAACGCCATGGCCAACAACCCCTCCAGGCTCTCGCGCAGGAGCAGTTCGTAGTCGAGCCGCCGCGCCAGGGCCGCGGCGTAAAGCTCTTCCATCAGCAGATAGGGCAGATAGACAGCGCCCAGGCGCGCGAGCCGGACGTCACGGGCCAGCAGCCCCTCCAGCTTGCTTCGCCGCATCGCCAACCAGCGCGCCAGCGGTTCGCGCGCCGCCTGGGCGGCCTCGGGATCAATCAGAACCTCTTCCCAGATCCGGGCGAAGCGCGCCGAGGGCTCGGCCCGCGCCAGGACGTAGCGCGCGGTGATGTCGACCATCCGCCGCTGATCCAGGACCAGTCCGTCGACCTGGGACAGAAAGGCGTCATGGAACGCCAGATCCTCCTCCATCGCCGCCTCGACCATGGCGCCCAGCACCCCGGCCTTGGTCTGGAAGAGATTGAAGATGACAGTCGTGCTCTTGCCGATCGCCGCGGCGAGGTCGCGCACCGACAGCGCCGCCAGCCCCTGCCCCGCCACGATGTCCATGGCCGCCGCCACCGTCCGCGCACGGGCGTCGTCGCGGTCAGGAGCTGTGAAGGCCATCGGGTCCGATCGTGCTTGCATCGCGCTATGTAAGCCAGATTCCGGCGCGCGCCGCGCGATTTTGCTCGCCCGCCCGACAACATTCCGCCCGTTGCACGGCGGCGTCAGTCGGATCTCATGGCGCAATCGGCCGATCCGCCCCAGAGCACCGCCTTAAGGCTCCTTAGGCCTCCCCCATCACGGAACGTCGCCCCGGTCGTCGCCTCACTTCACGCTCCAGCGCCACGGCGTTGACCAGCACGCCGCCCCTGTCGTGGATCGGAAAGACCTCGACCTCACACCGATAGGCCTCGCCCGACTTGCGATAGTTGATCAAGGCGACCTTCATCCGCTTTCCTTCGCGCAGCGCGCGCGCCAGCGTGCGGCGCGTCGCGAGACTGGTCTTCTCGCCTTGAAGCAACCGGGGCGTTTGCCCCACCAGTTCCGAACTCGAATAACCGGTCATGCGCTCGAAGGCGCCATTGACGTACAGGATGGTCGGCCCTGGATGCGAAAGCTCGCCATCCGTGACAACCACCGCCGTCTCCGAGGCGGCTGTCAGGGCGGCCACTAAATCCTCTAAGCCCATACTCACACAACCCACGCACTGAACTCACCCACCGCGACTGCGGCTTAGATGAGATCGGCCAGATTGCAATTCATTTACCGTTAACCGTGGCCAATCGTCGCGCTTTCAGGTGGTTGCTCAGTTTGGGGAGGCTTTGCCTGCGTCATATCTGCCCTTTGAATAGGAAATTAGCACCTCGTTAGCCTTTTGCAGCAACGTTCACGCAACAACGTTCTCAGAGCAAAATCGAACCGCCATGCTGTTTTCGAATTCGGCCAAGACCAAGCAAGCCGCCATCGCCGCCGAGCTGCGCGAGCTAAAGGCTCAGGTCGCCGCCATGGACCGGTCTCAGGCGGTGATCGAGTTCGCGCTCGACGGAACGATCCTTCGGGCCAACGCCAACTTCCTGAACGCCCTGGGTTACCGGGCGGAGGAAGTCGTCGGAAAACACCACAGCATTTTCGTCCCGCCAGCCGAAGCGGCGAGCGCCGAGTATCGCGCCTTCTGGAATGAGCTCAACAGCGGACAGTTCGTCGCGCGCAAGTTCCTGCGAATCGGCAAGGGGGCGCCGAATGCTGGATCCAAGCTTCGTACAACCCCGTGCTCGATGAGAACGGCAAGCCCTATAAGGTCATCAAGTTCGCCACCGACGTCACGGCCATCGAGAATGAGCGAATGCGTTCCGAGGGCGAGCGGCAACGCGCGGCGGAAGAGCAGGAGGAGGTTGTCGCCAATCTCGCCGAAAGCCTCAAACGCATGGCGCAAGGTGACCTGACGGCTCGGATCAGCGCCCAATTCCTGGGTCGCTACGCGCAAATCAAGGACGACTTCAACGCCGCGATCGACAGCCTGCGCGAAGCCATGAGTGGGATTACGGCGACGACGGGCGGCTTGCGCGCCGGCGCCGATGAAATCTCCAGCGCTTCGGACGACCTGTCGCGCCGCACGGAGCAGCAGGCCGCCAGCCTGGAGCAGACGGCTGCGGCCCTGGACGAGATCACGGCCACCGTCAAGCGAAGCGCCGAAGGGGCCAAGCAGGCTTCATCCGCCGCTTCGGGCGCGCGAACCGACGCCGCCCGCTCGGGTGAGGTCATGCGCGACGCGGTCTCCGCCATGGGCGAGATCGAGCAGAGTTCAGGTCAGATCACCCAGATCATTGGCGTGATCGACGAAATCGCTTTCCAGACCAACCTCCTGGCCTTGAACGCCGGCGTCGAAGCCGCTCGGGCGGGTGAAGCCGGGCGCGGCTTCGCCGTGGTCGCCCAGGAGGTCCGGGCTTTGGCCCAGCGGTCGGCTGAAGCGGCCAAGGAGATCAAGACCTTGATCGCCAGCAGCACCGCTCAGGTCGAACGCGGCGTCAAGCTCGTCGGCGACACTGGCCAGGCGCTGACCGGAATCGTGACCAAGATCGCCGAGATCGATGTCCTGATCTCCGAAATCGCCACGTCTTCGCAGGAACAGGCCACCGGCCTGAACGAGGTCAATACCGCTGTCAATCAGATGGATCAGGTCACCCAGCAGAACGCCGCCATGGTCGAGGAAGCCACCGCCGCGGCCGCCAATCTGAAGACCGAGGCCGCCGAACTGGCCTCGTTGGTCGCGCGCTTCCAGACCGGCGCGCCCGCCGCGCGCGTCGAACGCGCTCAGCCTGGTCGTCATGCGCCAGCGGCCAATCCCGTGGCGCGAGCCCAGGCCAGGATAGCCGCTTTCGCGCGGCCCGGTGGCGGCGCTCAGGCGGCGGCGCAGTCCTGGGAAGAGTTCTGACCCGCGTCGAGGGAGACGGCCAGATGGTGAGCGAGAGCGGCCTGCCCAGCGCGGGCCAACTGGAGCTGATCTCCTTCGAGATCGGCGGCCAGGAGTTCTGTATCGACATTCGCAGCGTGAGAGAGATTCGGGGTTGGACCGCGGCGACGCAGATGCCGCACACCCCGAGCTACGTGCTGGGGGTCATCAACCTTCGGGGCGCGGTGATGCCGGTCATCGACCTGCGCTCTCGCTTGGGTTTGGGCATGACCGAAGTCTCGTCGCGCCACGTCATCGTCGTGATCCAACACGGCGCGCAGCTGGCCGGCGTACTCGTCGACGGCGTTCAGGAGACCTTCCAAGTGGACGCCAGCGTGCTGCAGGAGCCGCCGCAGATCGAAACCACGACATCGGACCTTTTCGTCGACGCCATCATCCCGATTGGGGATCGCTTGCTCAGCCGGCTGGTCGTGAGCGCGCTTCTCCCAGCCCAGCGCCTCGTCGCGTAGGTAGCGCTCGCTTCAGCCTCCCCAATCATCAAGAGCGGCCAGCTTTACGATTGTCCGCTCGCGAGCGGGTTCGGCGCCTGACCCGGGTGGCCACCGCTCGACCGCTCCAGTTCCTGCCGCATGCGCAGCACCTGGCCGCCGAGGCTGGTGATGTCGTTCTGCAACTGGGCGTTCCGGCGCTTGAGATAGTCGTTCTCGCGACGCATCGCCTGGGCGTCTTCGTCGGTCATGGACGCGCCTCCCCGATCGTGGACCGCGGGGTCATGCGAATGACCGCCCGCAGCAGGGCCGCGCGATCGGGATGGAGGCCCGGCGCCAGCAGCTCCTTCTGCGCCCCCTCCCGGATCTCGCCCTTGTGCCGACCGCCAAGGAAGAAGGCCTCGGCTCGCACATCCCGCATCGAAACCTGGCGCACGCCGAAGATCGCCAGCACGGCGCCCCACGGATTCATTGAAATACCGCGCGCGTGAGCTTGCGGACTGGACTGTTCGAGGGGGAGGACATGGCGTCCCTTCAGGCCGACGAGCCCGCATGGCGCGGGGTAATCCGTGGCCTGGACAAGATAGCGCGATCCACGGCCAATAGCTCCCCACGACGCAATCTTTTCCCCGCCTCGCGGCCGCGCGTGCTAGGGTCTTGCCGAGGCGCGCAGTAACGCCATCCGGCCCCGCCCCTCCCAGCGGACGGTCCCAAGGTCCCGAAGCCGGGGCGCCCAGACGCTCTCTTCCAGACATCAAATCACGGTCGACCGTTTCAGGTCGGGCTTGGCCCGGCCTCCGCGCGCACGCTCGCCCCCTCCCCCACGCCCTTGAAAGGAAAACTCTCTTGTCCAAAGGCAATCGTGAAGTCCGCAAACCCAAGACCGCCAAGCCCAAGGTGATCGCCGCCGCCCCCCCGACGCTCTCGCAGACCCTGGCGCCGCGCAAGAAGTAGCGGCCAGCCCCCAGACGACCGAGCGCCGCGGACCGGCGTGCTCGACGAAAAGGCCACGCCGTGAACACCTACCCCGGAACTCGCCCCTCGGGCCCTAAGGGCTTGGAAGATCTCCGCTCGACCAGCGGCCAGCCCTCGCGGCCCCTTCCAATTGCCCCCCGGGCCCCGCGAGGCGCCAGGTCTTGATCCAAGCCCCCCGCCGCGCGCCGCCGACAATCGCCTACCTGATCCTGGTCCATCGCTATCCCGAACAGTTCAAGCGGCTGTTCAAGGCGATCCACGATCCGGCCAACCACTACCTCGTCCATGTCGATAAGAACGCCGGCCCTGAGCTGGAGAACGACCTGCGCGCGTTCCTCGCCGCCTATCCCAACGCCGCCGTCCTGGAGAGCAAGCGCGCCCTGTGGGGCGGCTACAGCCTGGTCGACGCCGAGCTGCGCGGCATGGCCCGGCTGCTCGAGATGGACGCCCGGTGGGACTACTTCATCAACCTCAGCGGCCAGGACTTTCCGCTCGCGACGCAGGGCCGCATCCGGGACTTTCTCGACGCCAACCGAGGCCGGGAGTTCATCCGGGTCCTCGACCAGGCCAGGAGTCGCCCCGAAACCATGGGCCGCGTTCTCGGGCACGTGGTCGAACAGGGCGGCCGCATCATCGACAGCCTGGTCACGCGGCTCTTCTTGAACGACGCCACGCCCTATATCGGCAATCAGTGGAAGATCGTCAGCCGGGCGTTCTGCGAGTTTGTCTGCCATGACCCGTCGGTCGATCGCTACAAGGCCTTCTACCGCAACACCTTCATCGCCGATGAGGGCTTCTTCCAGACCGTGATGATGAACACCGCAATGCATGGCGAGATCGTCAACGACGACCTGCGGATGATCGACTGGGTCCCCGACGGAGACATCAAGCTTCGCCCCCGCACGTTCACCAAGGCCGACGCGGACAGGCTGACGTCGAGCTCGGACCTCTTCGCGCGTAAGTTCGACGCCGAGGTTGATGGGGAGATCCTCGACATCCTGGAAGCCCATTTGCGGACCCAGCTCGTCGCCAGCGAGCGCGCTCTGGCGGCCGTCCCCGATCCGCTCGCGATGTTGGTGGCCTAGACACCGGGAACCGGTGTCTCCTTCAGTCGACCGGAGTCGCGGCTGGATCGTCCTTCTGAAGGCCATCCAGCCGGCGCCCGGCTATGCGCGACCGCGACTCCGGGTCTCCATCGCCCTAGATCCCGCTCCCGCCACCGTGGGCACATGGACAGTCGATTAAGAGCTCGCGCTATTCGAGCAACACCTCCAGGAGGCGGACATACTGCTGCCCGCTGTGCATATCGCGCTCGACGACGCCGCCTTGGGGCGACTTCCTGGGATAGGAGATCTTCAGCACGCCCAGGGAGTCGACGGCGAAGCGCTTCACCTGTGTCGGATCAGCGCCATAGGCCTCGCCGATCGCCTCGGCCGAGAGCGCCGGCGCGTCCTTGTACCGCGCATAGGACTCCGGTCCGTCGAAGAAGACGTCAATCGTCACCCAAAAGGGCCCGGCGTTCTTCGAGCGCACCTGGTGGCAGACCTCACGCAGCGTGACCATGGTCCGCCTCCTTGCCTTGTTCGAGGTTGTCCTGGTCAAGATCGACCCAGCGCGTGCGGACCAGCTCGAAGGGATCCGTGGTCTCGACAACATGATTGAGCTTAAACTCGAAGACCTGGCCCCGCTCGATCTCGGCCGGGGAGAACGGGAAGGCGTAGCTGGGCAGCTCGATGCCCATGCGGACAGGAAAATGGAAGAAATAGGGGTTGCAGGCCTTGGCGATCTGGGTGGCCTGGGCTTGGCTTTCGGCCGTGGCCACGAACAGCAAGCCCACCTCACGCGGCGGCGGGGTTCCGGCTCCTGGCGTCTGACCCGAGACAGCGCTCCAGCCATAGGCGCGTAGCGAAATGTCGAAGTCGCCGGCCGCCTCGCCCATCGCGCGATGGATGCGCTCGTTTAGCGCCTGCGCCATTCGCGCCATGAACCCGTCGAGATCGGCCAGCACCGCGGGGTCCTCGATCCCCACCAGCATGACCGTCTGAAATGGCCCGCCAGCGGCCCCCTCCAGCTTCATGGTGTAGGGTCCGGGCGTCCATCGCGATCCGGTGACCCGAACGCTGCGATCGTCCAACGCGAGGTAGGCCGAACCGGTGACGTCCAGCACGCCGCCGGGTTCAACCAGACGGAACGGATCGCTGTTCTCGTAGAGCATGTGGGCCGAGACGGTGTGCGGTTCGCAGCGGTTGTCCGGCGAAAGCGGCGCGATGTCGAAGCCTTCGTCATCGACCGAGAACAGAATGCCGGGGTTCATCGGATTGACCGTGCATTGCCCCCCGCACTCGGCGACCTTGGCGCCGTGCCAGGCCGGACCGGCGGCGGCGCCCAGCATCAGGGGCACGGCGGCCAGGACCGCTGTATCCGTGGTGCGTCCGCCCAGCACGATCTCGGCGCCGGCCCGCAGCGCGGCGACATAGGGCTCGGGCCCAAGCAGGGCGACGATGTGGGCGCAGTCATCAATGACGCCGTTATCCAACGCGCCCAAAGGCGGTAGAGGATGGATACGCCCCTGCGCGTTGCGGGCCTTCAGCACGGCCTTGTCCTGCTCGGAATAGAGCACCGCGATCCTGGGCGAGCTCCCCTGCTCGACCGCGATCTCCCTCACGATCTCCAGGGTCCAGTCGACGGCCTCGTCACAACCAGAGGTGCCACATGAACCGACCAGCAGCGGGATTCCGGCCCTGGCCCGGGCCGCCATCAGGATCGAGAGGTCGCGCTTGACCGCCGCGCGGCTGTACTTGGACTTGCCCGTGCCCAGATACGCCGGGCCGCTGTCGGTGGAGCCGGCGTCCAGGGCGATGGCGTGGGCGCCGGCGGCCAGACCCGCCTCGACCTCGTCGGGCCGCACACCGCCGCCCAGCGCCCCACAAGGCACCAGGACCTTGACGCCGCCCTCCGGTAGCTTGCCGTCATACATGGAGACATCCTTCGGAAAATCGTTTCGAGCCACTAGCCGGCTCGCAGGGGAAGGCGCCGGTGGCCAGAGCGGCGACCAGCAGCAGGAGACAGGCGGCGATCGCCCACTTCAGCGAGAACCGCTGGGCCTCGCCGACCTCGACCTTCAGCAGACCGGTGACCAGGTAGATCGCCGCGATCAGGGGGCTCAGCCCGTGCACCGGCTGGCCGACCAGCGAGGCGCGAGCGATCGCTTCGGCCGGCACGCCGAATTTCGCGGCCGTTTCGGCGATCACCGGCAGGACGCCAAAATAGAAGGCGTCGTTGGACATGAAGAAGGTCATCGGCATGCTGATCAGGGCCGTGATCGGCGCCAGATAGGGCCCAAGGCTTGGCGGGATCGCCACCAGGGTCGCGTCGGCCATGGCCTTGACCATGCCGGTCCCCGAAAGGATGCCAGTGAAGGCCCCGGCCGCGAAGATCAGCAGGACGACGCCAAGAACGTTGTTGGCGTGGGCGGCCACGCGCTTCCGCTGGCTGGCGATATCGGGATAGTTGACGATGGCGGCGATCGCGAAGGCGCCCATCATCAGCACCGGCAGCGGCGCCAGACCCGTCACCAAGCCGGCCACCAGGGCCAGGGTCAGGGCCAGGTTGAACCAGATCAGCTTGGGGCGCTTGATCGTCGGGTCGTCGGCGAGGTCGAGACGCGGATTCCCCCCTCCCCCGTCACGACGGGCTCCAGCCCCAGGCGCCCCAGACGCTTACGCTCCCCGCTTCCCAACCACCAGGCCAGGAGCAGGACGCCGGCTAGGCCGATCAACATGGCCGGGATCATCGGCAGGAACACCGCGCTGGGCTCGAGACGCAATGCCGTGGCGGCGCGCGCGGTCGGTCCGCCCCAGGGCGTGAGGTTGACGATCGTGTTGCTGAGCCCCAGCAGCAAGGCCAGGATCAGCGGGTTCAGCCTCAAGCGGCGATAGACCGGCAGCAGCGCCGAGATCGTCACCAGCGCCGTGGTCGCGCCGTCGCCGTCCAGCGACACCACCATCGCCAGCAAGGCGGTGCCGACGGTGACGCGGACGGGGTCATCCCCCACCGTCTTCAGCACGAGCCGGACCAGCGGGTCGAACAGGCCCGCGTCGATCATGACGCCAAAATAGAGCACCGCGAAGGCCAGCATCAGGGCGGTGGGCGCCAGTTGGGCGACGCCTTTGATGATCATGCCGCCCAGATCGGGCCCCGCCCCCGCCAGCAGACCGAACAGGATCGGCACGACGATCAGGGCCGTTACGGCGGACAGCCGCTTGGTCATGATCAGCGTCATGAAGCTGATCACCATCAGGAAGCCGAGCAGCGCCAGGTTCATGACCGCCTCCAGGGTTTGGCGATCATCCTAGTACTTCCAGTTCAGGGTCGCGCCGAAGGTCCGCGGCGCGCCGAAAGTGACGAGGTCCGCGCCCTGGAACACGACCTGGTGGGTCCGATAGTAGCGGTCGGTCAGGTTCTTGCCCCACACCGACAGGTTCCAGTGGCCGTCGGCGCTGTCGTAGACTACGCGCGCGTCGGCCAGCAGCTTGGGCTTGCGGACCGTGATCGGGTTGTTGTCGATATCGTCCCAGACCTTGCTCTCGTAGGCGAGGTCGACGGTTCCGGTCAGGCGCGCGCCTGAAGCGAAGGGCTGTGCGTAGCTGGGCGACAGGGTGATCTTGTGCCTGGGGCTACGGGTCATGTGGTTGCCCGAGCGATCCTGCCCGTGATCGACCAACTTCAGGAACTTGCCGTCCGTATAGGCGTAGCTGGCGCCGACCCGCATCCGCGGGCTTAGTCGCGCGTCCAGCGAGGTCTCCAGACCCCGGATGCGCGCCGTGCCGGCGTTGGTGGTGATGGTGTCAAAGCCCCGGGTGCTGCGCACCTGCAGGTCCTGGTAGTCGGTCTGATAGATCGAGGTGTTCCAGGTCAGCCGGCGCTCCAGCAGCGTGGTCTTGGCGCCGAGTTCGTAGAGGGTGGCGGTCTCGGGATTGAACGGGGTGGTGGCCGAGGTCGCCGTTGACGGCGTGTCCTGGTAGCCGCCGCTCTTGAAGCCGGTCGAGATCACGCCGTACAGCATGACGTTGTCGCTGGGTGAGACGTCGCCGCCGATCCGCCAGGTCAGCTTGTCCCAGCTGTGGCTCGTATCGATGCTGTAACGGGCCGCGGCGCGCAGCAGGGCCGTGGAGTCCAGGTTGTTGAGCGCGTAGTCCTTCTTGTCCTTGGAATAACGCAGGCCGCCGAAGACATTGATCTGGGCGGTCACCGGCCAGGTGGCGTCGCCGAACAGGGCCCAGCTGGTCGTCTGGGCGTCCTGGTGGAACAGGTCCTTGGCCGCATAGGTGGCCGGCGGCGTCGGGCGCGACTTGATGTCGGCCAGCAGACTGTCGGTCCGCTGCGTGTCCGCGCCAAAATAATAGCCGCCCACCACCCAGCGCAGCTTCGAGCTGGGCAGCGCCGAGGCGCGTAGTTCATGGCTGTGGAAGTTGCTGTTCTCGTCCTGGCCGCCCCGAAAATTCAGGGCGTAGATGCTCGGATTGCCGCCGTCGAAGTCCTCGGCGTAGTGGTAGGTCAGGTCGCGATACGAGCCGATATAGGTCAGGGACGCGAAAGGCAGATCCCAGCTGAGATTGGCCCGCACGCCCCAGGTGTCGCGGTCGTTGCGGCCGTTGTTTTCGGCGAAATACTGGTCGCGCTGGCCGTTGATCCGCCACAGGGCGCTGGCTGGTACGTTGGGATCCACCTGCACGACGTGGCGCGCGTCACCATTGCCGCGATCGCGCGTGCCGTCGACGGCCAGGATCGCCGAGAAGGTCTCGCTGGGCTTCAGCAGAAGCTGCACGCGGCCGCTGTTGGTGGCCTGGTCCTCGGCCGCGCCGCCGGCGAAGGCGTTCTTGGTATAGCCGTCGTGGTTGCGCGAACTTAGGCTGACACGGACCGCCGCCTTGCCGTCGGCCAGCGGGGCGTTGACGAAGCCTGCGCCCTCCACCCGTGAATAGTTGCCGACCGTGACCGACGCGCCCGCGTTGAACTCGGCCGTTTCGGGCTTGTGGTTGATGATGCTGAGCGCGCCGCCGACAACGTTCTTGCCCAGCAGCGTGCCTTGCGGCCCCTTCAGAACCTCGATGCGCTCGACGTCGAAGGCGTCGAAGGCCACGGCGGAGGGTCGGCCATAATAGACCTCGTCGATGAACACCGACACCGACGGGTCGCCGGCCGCGCCTCGATCCGACGAGCCGATGCCACGCAGGGTCGGGCGCGGCTGGCTGCTGGGGAAGGTGTCGAAATTGAGCCCCGGCGTGCGGTTGGCCACGTCCTGGACCTGGACGATGCGCGCCTGCTCGATCTCCTTGGCGCCGAACACCGACAGGGTCAGCGGCACGTCCTGCAGGTTCTCCGAGCGCTTCTGGGCAGTCACCACCACCTCGTCGATGATCGAGGTCTCCGGCGTCGGTGACGCGGTCTGGGCCTGCGTTGCCGAAGCGGTCGAAAGCGCCAGGGCGCAGGCGGATGCAAGCAAGGCGTGACGAGCATTCATGGGTGTTCCCTCCGCTGCGCTTTCACATTGACAATTTTCGTCAATGTATATTTTGATATCGCGCTTGAGGTGATACAGAGCCCTACTGATCTGACTCGTCAATCTGTACGAAAATCATCAATATGAATGATGACGCGCTCTTCATGGACGCCGACGAAGCCGCCGAGACCTTGGGCGTCAGCCTGACCACCCTCTATGCTTATGTCAGCCGAAAGGGCATCCGCTCGGAAAAACAACCGGGCTCGAAGAGCCGCCGCTACTGGCGCGCCGACGTCGAACGCGCGCGAAAGCGCGGCAAGCCCGCCGATCCCTCGGCCGGCCTGATCAAGTCGACCGCCGTCACGCTGATGACCGCCAAGGGCCCGTTCTACCGCGGTGTCTCGGCTATCGACCTGGCCGAGACAGGCGGCATCGAGGAGGTCGCTGGCCTGCTCTGGAACGCACCCGACGCCTTCGCCGCAACGGCGCTGGTGCTGCCGCCAGACTACGATGAAGCCGCCAGGGTTTTCTCGTCCCTGCCCCGCACCGCGCGCGCCATCGCCCTGTTCAGCCTGATGGAGCAGGCCAACCCGCGCGCCCATGACCTGTCGCCCAGTGGATATGCCCGCGCGGGCGCCGGCGTCGTCCGCTGCTTCGCCTCGATCGTCTGCGGCGGCGCGCCCTCGGAAACGGGACCGATCCACGAAGTCCTGGCGCGCAATCTGGGCGTCTCGCCGGCCTATGCGGATATCATTCGCCGCTGCATGGTCCTGGCGGCCGATCATGAACTGGACCCGACCACCTACGCCGTCCGCGCCGCCGCGAACGCAGGGGTCACCCCCTATGGCGCGGCGATGGCCGGTCTGGTCGCCGGCCGGGGACGACGCCTGCACCAGGGCCGCGCCGAGACCGTGGCGCGGTTTATCGAGGAGGCGATGAATGGCGATCCACGCGAGGCGGTGCTGGCCCGATTCCGGATCGGCGAGCCGATCCCCGGTTTCGGCGGCCACCTTTACGCCGACAAGGATCCCCGCGCCCAGGCGCTGATCGTCGCGCTCGAGCGCGTTGTTCCCGAACCCCTCTTCGCGCGCCTGCGGATTGTCGCCGACACGGTCGAGGATCTGACTGGCGCGGCTCCCGACTTCATCGTGCCGACGGTGTTCCTGGGCAAGATCCTGGGTCTGAAGGGTGAAGAGCTCGCCATTTCCACCGTGGGCCGCATGGTCGGCTGGATCGCTCACGCCATGGAGCAGTATCAGGACAACGAACTTTTCCGCCCGCGCGCATCCTATGTCGGACGCCTGCCGGGCTGAGAGCTAAGGCGCGACGCCGCCATGGGGCTGGTCATATGCATATGGCGAAGCAACGCCGCCGATCCTTGTTGATTGAGGATTTCCGCCCCTGGCGGCCAGGGCCAAGCCCCGACGGTCGGACTGACCGTCGGGGTCGTGCGGGCCGGGAGGACGCCGCGACGTCAAGAGCGAGGCTAGAACCGCGCCTCGAGTCGGACGTAGGACTGACGGCCAAACGGGTCGGCCAAAGCCTGCAGATAGCCCGTGTACTTGGCGGCCGGCGGGCTCTTGTCGAAGGCGTTGATCATGCCGACGGTCAGGCGGTAGCGCTCGTCTTCGCCCAGGCCGACGCCGTATTGCAGATCGAGCACCGTCCAGGACTTGACCTTGGTGGCGGCCTTGGCGGTGACGGCGATCGCGTAGTCGTCCGCCACGCCCGACACATAACGCACCGTGGCGCTGGCCTGGTGACGCCCCATCGACCAGTCGACGCCGGCGGTGTTGCGGTAACGCGGCGCGGCGGCCGCGGTGAGCGGCGAGGTGATGGCGTTGTTGCGCCGCCCCACCCCGTCATAGACGCCCGTGCCCGTGTCGATGTCGTACTTCAGCAGATAGCTGAGGCTCTCGCGCAGGGTGAAGGTGCTGGAGCCCCAATCGAAGGCGTAGGTCGCCATCAAGGTCCAGGCCCGAGGTCTGGGCGCCGCTCTTGGCGTTGTAGCTGCGCACGAGCACCGTCTGGGCCGCGCCGCTTTGGTCGCGGATCACCTGGCTGCCGTTCGGGTTGGCGTTGATCACCGCCTGGCCGTTCTCGATGGCGATCTGGTTGTCGTACTTGAAGGTCCACCAGTCCAGCGACAGCGAGGCGCGCGACACCGGCAGCCAGGTCGCGCCGAAATTTCGCACCTTGGCGGTCTGTGGTTGCAGGTCGGGATTGCCGACCGTGGTCACGGTGCGGAAGGTGGTGTTGCCCTGCAGCGGGTCGGTGATGTTGACGACGTCCTGCCCCGCGACCGCGCCGACGCCGGGGCCGTTGAAGCGGTAGTTGCAGTTGGCGCCGCCATAGCCGTTCAGCGCTCCGCGACTTAGCCTGGCGAACCCTCTTCTCGCGTCGAGTTGGCGCCTGCGCGACGGGCGCGACGCGCCAACACATTCGGCATCGATCGCCGATTTCACGCCAGTAAGTAACAGCTTCATTATCCAACACCCCGCGCGGCTACGTCGCGGCTATCTGTCTGGCGACGAAGAACAAGGTCCGTCGCCATGGCGCGCCTGGCTTCGCGGACGTCGCGCGCATTCCGCGCGAGGCGCCCTCTTATTTGGCGTGCCGGCGCCCTCCTCGGGGGCGCGGCGAAGGATCGGGAAGACCTATGAGTGGTAAGGCCTCGCAGGGCGCGACAGGAACGACGGCGGCGCTGGACCGTCACTTCGGCGTCAGCGCGCGAGGGTCCAGCGTCCGGACCGAGATCCTGGCCGGGGCCACGACATTTGTCGCCATGGCCTATATCGTCATGGTCAACCCGGCGATCCTGTCCGACGCGGGCCTCCCGGTCGCCGCCGTGGCCGTGGCCACGTGCATCGCGGCCGGCTTCGCCACCCTGGCCATGGGCCTCGTCGCCAACGTGCCCCTCGCCCTGGCGCCCGGCATGGGCTTGAACGCCTACTTCACCTACACCGTCGTGCTGCAGATGGGCGTACCCTGGCAGGTAGGCCTGGGCTGCGTGTTCCTGTCGGGTGTGATCTTCCTGCTGCTGACGGCGGCTGGCGTCCGGCAGCTGATCATCGCGGCCATTCCCGTACATCTCTTCGCCTCCGTCGCCGGCGGCATCGGCCTGTTCATCGCCTTCATCGGTCTGAAGAACGCCGGCATCGTGGTCAGCAATCCGGCGACCTTCGTGGCCCTCGGCGACCTGCGCCAGCCAGGCCCCGCCCTGGCGCTTCTGGGTCTGGTGCTGATCGCCGGTCTCAGCGCCTGGCGGGTAAAGGGCGCCCTGCTGATCGGCATCGTCGTCACCAGCATCATTGCCTGGCTGTGCGGCCAGGTCGCGTTCACGCCTCAGCCCTACAGCCTGACCGCGCTGACGCAGACGGCGTTCAAGCTGGATATCGCCGGCGCCCTGGGTTTCGGCGGGCACGGTCTGGGCCTGCTCGAGATCATCTTCGTCTTTCTGTTCGTCGACATCTTCGACAACATCGGCACCCTGGTGGCGGTAACCAAGCGCGCCGGCCTTGTCGATGCGTCGGGCAAGATCCCCGGCCTGAACCGCATCCTGACCACCGACTCGGTGGCGACCATGGTCGGGGCCGTCGTCGGCACCAGCACCGTGACCAGCTATGTCGAGAGCGCGGCCGGCGTGCAGGCCGGCGGCCGCACGGGCCTGGCCTCGGTGGTGACCGGCATCCTGTTCCTGCTGGCGGTGTTCGTGGCGCCCTATGCCCAACTGGTCCCCGCGGCGGCGACCGCCCCGGCCCTGATCATCGTCGGCGGGCTGATGATGGCGCCGCTGGCCGAGGTTGACTGGGACGACGCCTACACCGCCGTGCCGGCTTTCCTGACGCTGATCATCATTCCCCTCACCTTCTCGATCGCCAACGGCCTGGCGTTCGGCGTCACGGTCTTCGCGGCGTTGAAGATCGTGCGCGGCCAGGCCCGGCGCGGCGACTGGCTGCTGTTCGTGCTCGCGGGACTGTTCGTGGCCCGCTTCGTCTGGATGACGGCGGGCTGAACCGCCGGACAGGCTCTACGGGGCGAGCTTCGGGACGATGGCCTTCATCTCGCTCTCGAAGGTGTCGAAGGCCCGTTCAAGGCGCCACTGATCGCGCGCCTTGGGACTGGTCTTCAGCACCGCCGCGCAGGATCTAGACGGCGTCGGGCCGCTGGCGTCCGCGCAGGGACCATCCCACAGGCTCGCGCCTTGCAGGAACGCGTAGGTCAGGCTGTCGCGCGACATCTGCTTCAGCTGACCGTAGCGCACGCCCTGTTCCAGCACCGCGCGCATGTATTCGTGAGTCAGATCGCTTCGTGAGACGCCCAAGTCGTCCGTCGACAGAGTCACGGGCACACCGGCCGCCAGATACAGCGGCAGCGGATGGTCCTTGCCTTTCACGCCCAGGATGACGTCGTTGCTGGTCAGGTTGATCTCGACGGCGATCTTGTCGCGGGCCATGCGCGCCAACAGCTTTTCGGCGTCATCCTCGTAGGCGATGTCGACCCCGTGGCCGATGCGGCGGGCGCCAGCCACCTCGACCGCCTCGGCGATATGGAAGCGCAGGTCGCGCGGCGGCGTCAGGCCCATGGCCAGCTCCCCCGCGTGGAGGGTCAGGGGCACGTCGGGATACAGCGTCTTGAAGAAGGCGAAGAGGCGCATGTGCAGCCGGTAGTCGCGCAGCGACACCGGACCGTCCTCGGGCTCCAGGATGTTGATCCCGACATAGCGCGGATCGGCTTTCACCAGGGCGAAGGCGGCGGCCATCTGGCCGAACACCACCTCGGGCGGGCGCTGGCGCGAGATCGACAGCAGGTAGCGCAGCGTCACGTCGCAGGCCGGCTCGGGCTTCGCGGTCCCACAGCGATTGAGGGCGGCGATGGCCTTGTCGTTGGCTTCGGCCCCCGCGACAGCCGCCGGCATGGCCTTGGCGATGGCCGGCTTCAGCTGGTCGAGGCGGGCTTGCAGGATCCTGGCGTCCAGGCGCTGGGGCGGCGAGCCGTCTGCCGTCCGGACCCAGGGATCGGACCACGGGATGGCGGCCGATGCCTCGATCACCCCGCGCGAGGCGCTCGAACCGGCCATCAGCTCCAGATACAGGGTGTTGTCGAGCGCGGCCTGGCGCAGAGCCTCGGCCTGGATCCGCACGCCACGGTCCTCGCCGCCGCCCCGTCCCGAGCGGCCAAAGGTGCGGAAGAAACGACGGTGGCCGGAGATTTCCGGATCGCCCACCCCCTGCTCGAAGCGGCGGGTGGAGAGCGCATCGACGATGTCGCTGTAGAGGTCGGGGTCTCGCTCGGGCAGTCCCTTCAGCGGGACCCGATCGGCATTGGCCTCGCCAGCGCAGGGAGCCGATACCAGGGACTGGGTCGACGTGGAGAAACAGCCATCGGCCGCCGCGGCCCAGGCGATGAAGTCCTCGGCATAGGTGCCCCCGCCCGCGTGGTTGTGCAGGTCCGCGCCCTTGGGCAGCTTGGTCAGCAGTATGCGCAGCAACGGTGGCGACGTCGCCGCCTTGGCGAACAGGGCGTCCAACTCGGCGTCCGCGGGAGTCCCGGCGATCACCGGACAGGCGGACGCCAGGCAGCTGGCGGCGAACAGGGCCGCGAGGGCCTTCATGGATGCGGACATCATGCGCTGCCCCCTAATATGGAATTGGCCCCGGCGCGAACGCCGAGGCCGAAGCTTAAGCGGTAAAAACTAGAACTCGAAGCGGGCCCCCAGGCGGACCCGCCAGACGCCCAGTTGGGCGTTCGGCTGCAGGGTCGGCTTGGTGAAGGCGGTGTAGGAATACTGATTGCAGCTGGAGCCGGCCTGCTGGGCGCAGGCGACGTTCACCACCGAGGTCAGCGGGTTGTAGGTCCGGTAGGAGCCCCAGTCGCTGTTGATCAGGTTCAGCAGGTTCTCGACGTCGCCGAACAGCTTGAACCGAGCCGAACCGAGGAACGGCGCGGGCACTTCCTGTTCGACGTGCAGGTCGACCTTGAAGTAGTCCGGGGACTTTTCGGTGTTCTTGCCGATCACGCCCTGGCTCAGGTCGTTGGCCCGCACGAAGTCGCGGAACGCCTCGTAGACCGCCGTCGAGGCATAGCTGACCTTGGAGTTGGCGGTGATGCTCGACACATCCGGCACATACAGCAGGTAGCGGTTGGAGCCGCCGGTCGTACCGAACAGGGTCGAGCGGCTGTTGGACAAGGTGGTGTTCATCGTCAGGCTGTAGGGCGAGCCCGAGCGCAGTTCGCCGAACAGGTTGAAGCTGGTCTTGTAGTCGCCGAAGAAGGCGTGGGCGTAGTCGATGTTGAACTTCCAGTTGTCCCGCACCTCGTAGCTGGACCGGCCATACGCCGGCTGGTTCGGATCGACCATCGGCTGGCCGCCATAGGTGCCGCTGGCCGTCGAACCGCCCGAGGCGTAGCTGCCCATGTCCGACAGCGACTTCACGTTGGAGTAGGTATAGCTGACGCCGGTATCCAGGCCGAAATCGAAGGACTTGCTGGCCCGGGCGACGGCGATGATCGACTTGCCCTTGTCGGTGCTCAGCATGGCCAGGTCGCTGTTGGCCGTATTGGTATAGGTGTCGGCATAGATCGCGCGACCGTCGGGCGCCGTCCCGACCTTGGTCAGCCGCAGATCGGTATAGTAGGCTGCGGAGTCCGCGCGCCCATAGAACAGGTCCGCGCCGAAACGCCAGCCGTCGCCCAGTCGTTCGCCCAGATCGGCCACATAGTCGACCGACAGGTTGGTCTTCCACTGCGCCGGCAGCTTGAAGGTCGGCAGGATGAACGAGGTCGGCGAGGCCCCGAGGGCGGAGATGTTGGTCTGCAGGTAGCTGGACACCAGGGGGTCGATCTTGTTGCCCTGGACATTGTTCAGGGCCGCCGCGCAGATCGCGGCGGCATTGGCCACCGTAGCCGGGATCGTGCAGCCCGTACCGCCGACGGCGCGACCGATAGAGACCGTGTTGGTGAACACCCCGGCGTTCGAGAAGCTGTTGCCGACGAAGACGTCCGGCGCGCCGCCGTTGAACAGGCCCACGCCCGTGCGGACTGTCAGGCGATCGGTCGGCCGCCAGGTCAGGCCAACGCGCGGCTGGACAACCAGATTGCCGTCGATATTGGCGTTGTTGGCGAAGCCATAGCGATTGACGAAAGACGTCTTGAGCGGCGCCTTGTCCTTCATCTCATAGCCGTCGAAACGGACGCCGGCGGTGACGTTCAGCTCCGGCGTGATGTCCCAGCTGTCCTGGGCGCCGAAGGTCAGCTGATCATAGTCGAAGCTGGCGCTGGCGTCCGACAGCTTCCCCGTGATCGAGTACTGGTACAGAAGCTGGCCGGCCTGGCGGGCCTGGAAGTCCGCCAAGGAGTTGAAATAGTAGGTGCCCAGCGAGTTGGCCACGAAGGTGTTGCTGATCTTCAGCCGGCTGTAGGACGCATGCAGCTTGAAGGCATGGTCCCCGAGACTGTAACGGGCGACGAATTCGGCGCCGTATTGCTTTTGCCCGACGACGTCGGCCTGGCTGAAGGCTTCTGTGCCGAAGACCAGTCGCGGCGTCCCCGTCTGGGTGCACTGGTTCAGCGAACCGACGGCGACCGGGTCGAGGCAGACGGTGATATCGCTATAGCCTGGCGAGCCGAACGAGATCGGGACCTTCATCGAGTTGCGATAGTTGACCCGTAGCTCCGTGCTGAAGGCGTTGGTCCAGCGGGAGTTCAGCTGCAGGACGTGGGTCTCGACCTTTTCCGGCTCATGGGTGGCGTAGGAGCCCAGACCCAGGCCCGGCGAGGTGATCGACGAGGTGCCGCCGCTCAGCGCGACCGTCTCACCCTTGTTCTGGATGGTCGAATAGGACAGGCGCTGGTTGTCGTTGATGTTCCAGTCGAGCTTCAGCGTCCATTTCTTGTCCTTTTCAGGACGGCTGGTGAGCACGCCGAGCGTGTCGTAGCCGTAGACTGACTTGGCGATCGAGGTAACCTGATCGACCTGGGCCTGGGTCAGGTTCGGAATGGCGTTGCCCGAACCGGGCGGACCGAAGACCGACGGGACGGTCTCATCGAGCTTCTCGTAGGCGAATGCGAAGAACAACTTGTCCTTGATGATCGGCCCCGAGATGAAGGCGTTGCGCGTCTTGGAGGTCATCTCCTGCGAGAAGCTGCTGCCCTTGGACTTCGTGCCCATCAGGCTGTCGTCCGAATAGGTATAGCCGGCGGCGCCGGTGAACCTGTTGCCCCCCGAGCGCAGAACGACGTTGATCGAGCCGCCCTGGAAATCCCCTTCGGAGATGTCATAGGGCGCGATCTTGACCGACAGCTGCTCGATCGCGTCCAAGGGGATGGGGCCGCGCGCGCTGGGCAGGCCGCCCTGGTTCAGGCCGAAGTTGTCCGAGAAGCGCACGCCGTCGACCGAGAAGCGGTTGGTCCGGCCGTTCTGGCCCGCGATCGAGACGCCGCGGGTGCTGGGGTTGAACGAAGCGAACGGATCGCGACGGGCGATGTCGCGGATATCGCGAGACACCGAGGCCACGCTGGCGATGCTGTCGCGATCGAACACCGTGACCAGCGGGCCGCTCTTTTCCGCCCGCGTGGCGGTCACCACCAGGGCGTCGACCTGCGTGTCGCCCACGGCGATCGGCAGGACATAAGGCTGACCAACGCTCAGGAAGAGATCTGCGAGGTCACCGGCGCGAAGCCCGGCGCGGTCACCGTTACGGTGTACGGACCGCCCGGACGCAGGCCGGTGAGGTTGAACGCGCCGGCGCTGTTGGTGGTGGCGTTCGCGGTCGTGCCCGAGGGTTCGTGCACGGCGCTGACGCTGGCGTTGACGGAGGCCGCGCCCCCGGCGGTCACCGAGCCGCGGATCGAGGAGGTGGTCTCCTGGGCGACGACCGTCGTCCCGGTGGCCGCCAAGGCGAGCGCGATGGCGCTCGCGGCATAAAGATGTCGCATTTAGGTCCCCTTGAGGTGGTGCGCCGCGGTCCCCCCGAGCCACACCGAACTGAAGTCGTTACGCCCGCCGCGCCCATGGCCGCGCCTACGCGCCAATGCGCGCGGCGAGCCGTGAAGCGGAGTTTGCGGTGTTTCCCCCAACGGTCGGGACACTTGACGTGTCCTCGCGGCTGGACCGACCACCAGGGCCGATCCGCCGTTTCAGGTCGTTACTTCCCGTCGCCGGGAATCTTGTCGCGATAGACGGCCCAGTTGCCCGAGAGCTCGTCGACGACCTTGCCGGCCACGACGAGGGCGGCGTAGGCGGCGGCGTCGCCGACCCCGGCATAAGGCCGGTTCATGCTGTCGACCGGGCTCTCGCCCGGAGCCTGCTGCGAGTAGTTACTGGCGGTGCGCAGAACGACCAGCCGATCGTAGTCGGCCTTGCCGACCACGGTGAGCCGCCGCAGCGCGTTGGCGACGCCGGTGTCCTCCATGGCGGTCATCACGAACCGGCTCTTGCCGCCACTGAAGTCGGTGGCGAGCTTGGCGTAGCGCTTGGTCAGCATTTCGCCGTGCCAGTAAGCCTGGCCGGAGATTTCGTCGCCAGTCAGCACGAAGGGCGGCTTGGAGCCGTTTGGATAGTTGGAGAAGCGCGCCCGCGCCGTCTTCAGCGCGTCGGTGTCGGGAAGCGGGATGCCCTTTGTCAGCCCATAGGCCCAATCCCGCAGGCCGACGTTGAGCGGATAGTAGACGCTGCTGGGGCGGTCGGCGCGCGGCGGCTCGAACGGCGGATAGCCGCCCGTCCATTCCGGCGGGGCCTCGCGCGGATCGACCCACTTGCCAAAGTCGACGTCGATGACGTTGCCGATCCACGCCGCCGACCCCGGCGAGGCCTCGTTCGGATTGACCCCGGCGATGGCCGCGATCACCCAGTAAGCCTTCGAAAGGTCGAAGCGCGGATCGGTCGCCAGAGCGAAGGTGGTGATGGCCGCATGGTTGGTGCCCACGCCGGTGCGCACGATCAGGACGCCCTTTGCCGGATCGTAACCCAGCGGCGCGACGCCGTTGGGGAAGTCCAGAGTTGGGGCGCCTTGGCCATCCAGGCCTTGTCTTCCAGCGCATAGGCCGTGACGACGACGACTTGGATCGGGATGGGCGCGGTGACCGCGGACGCGGCGGGCGGCGAAACCGGCGCCTGCGCCAGGGTCGACGTCGCCGTCACCCCCGCGAAGGCCGCGGCCAAAAGGGATCGGCGTGTCCAGGCGGACAAGTTCAACATGATCGCAAATTCCCCCAACTCGGCCCTGTAACGCTACGCGAAGACCCCGGCGCCGCGGCGGATCGCCGGGGACGCTGAAACCCTTGTTCTGGTCGGATGCAATGGCGTTGGGCGCGCGCCGGTCAAGCGAGCGGGAGAGTGGAAATAAATTCTTACTTCATGTGACGCCGGACCGGGCAACCCTGCGCCCGCCCTGCTGCTTAGGGCAGCGCCAGGAGGCCGCTCGCCGGCGGCGACGCCGCCAAGCCCCATACGCCTGGCCATCCCGCTCCCGGCGCGACATGCTTCAGATCTTTTCGAGACTGGGCGTCATGCAAGGTCGAGGTTTTCCGCGAGCGCTTCTTCCGGCGCTTCTCCTGCTCTCGGCGGCCGCACCGCCGCCGTCCGCCTTCGAGGTCGTCGCGCTAGGCGTCAACGGCGGCGTGGAAGAGCCGACGAGCGCCTACCATATCGTCGCCCATGGGAACCGGTCGGGCGTGATGTGCGACGCGGGCACGCTGGCTTCGGGCCTGGATCGGGCCGTGCGCAAGGGCCGCTACCCAGGGGCGGACTCGCGCGGACAGGTGATGGACTCCATCGCCGCCTATCTGATCACACACGCCCACCTCGACCATGTCGCGGGTCTTGTGCTGGCGTCTCCAGACGACACCAAGAAGGACATCATGGGCCTGCCGCAAGTGAACCAAGCGCTCGCGGATCACTATTTCAACTGGGTCGCATGGCCCAACATGGGCGACCGCGGCCCCCCACCGCGCATCGGCAAATATCACTACAAGGACCTGGAACCTGGCGGGACGCCCACGCCGATCTCTGGAACGGGCATGACCGTCACGGCCTACCCGCTGTCACACGGAGGGGTGACGTCGACCGCGTTCCTGCTCCGGAGCGGACCGGACGCCTTCCTCTGCCTGGGCGACACGGGTCCCGACGCGGTCGAACACGCGACGAACCTGGAAAATCTTTGGCGCGCCGTGGCCCCGTTGGTGCGGCAAGGGCGGCTGCGGGGTATGCTGATCGAGGTCTCGTACCCCGACCCGGTCCCGGCCGCTCGCCTCTACGGGCACCTGACCCCGATGTGGCTGAACACCGAGCTTGAGACGTTGCGCGGCATGACGCAGGACGACGCTCACATGCGGGCGTTGCCGATACTCGTCACGCACATAAAGCCTTCGGGAGCGGCGCGATCGAGCCGTACATCGGTAGAGCGGCAACTCGAAAAGATCGGCTTCTTCAACTTCATGATCGCGGAGGAAGGGCGAAAATACGCTCTCTAGCCGCCGGATCACGCAGCTTCGCGTCGACCATCTGTCCGAGGCCCTCGCCCGTCAGGCGCTCACCCGCCTCGCGAAAAAGGCCCGGCGCGAGCCGGGCCAGGTGATTGGATCTCTCAAAACCCGCGAAGGCATGAAGCCCTCACAGGCCTCCTTCTGAGAGCCCTCCGACCGTATCTGGAAGAAAATAAGTCGGGACCAAACCGCTGAGGTTGCCGTTCAATCATATTGCGCGAACGCGAGGCACGGGCTGAGTGACCGATTGGCAGTCGAGCGTCGCGCGTCACGGCAGGATCGGGCGGTATGACGTGCTTCGGAGCCAGGCTCATCGCCGCCGATGGCCCGCGGCGAATGTCGAATCGCTCAACGACCAGCGCCGGCGACCTGCGCGGGCTTGAGGATATGGGTGAACGCAGAAACGAGGTTCGGCCGCTTCAAGAGCCAAAGCCCGAAATCATGTCTGTTCAGCGGCCGACATCAGCCACCGACCTAGTTGCCCGTAGAGCCAGCCAGCGTCTTCGCCCACGCCTCAGGCGACAGTTCTGGCCCCGCATAGGCGGTGGCGAAGTAGGTCTTAAGGTCGCCAGCGAAGGGCCAGTCAGACCCGGCGACGAAACGATCCGGACCGATCCGGCGGATCAGGCCGGCCATCCGGGCGCGGTCCTCGGGCGTCGCATTGTCCTTGAAGACCTGGGCCAGGTCGAAGCGGACGTCGCGGACGCGACCCGGATCCTTCTCGAACGCGTCGGCGAAGGCGCTCAAGGCGTCCAGCGTCACCGCGTCGATCCCGCCCCAGCCCGCCGCGTGGGCGATGACGACGGGCTGGCCGCCGGCGGCCGGCAGGACCTGATCGATAAAGGCTTCGACGTCCCGCGCGCCATAGTCGGCCGCGCCGGTGCGCATGTGGATCATGATCGTCCAGCCGTTGGCGGCCGCGGCGCGGAAGACCGCCGCCAACTTCGCGATCTGGGCCGGATCGCGCAGATCCACGCCGGAATTGGTCAGGTGCAGCTTCAGCCCCGTCACCGCGCGGTCGCCCTTCCAGCGGACGATCTCCGTCAGGGCGTCGGGCGCCGTCGGATTGACGCTAACAAAGGCGGCGAAACGATCGGGTCGGCTCCGCGCGAGGGCGACCGTGAAATCATTGGCCTCGCGCACCACCCGGGCGGCGTCCGGCTGAGGCGGGCCCAGCGGGCTCTCGGCCAGATAGGCCGTCGACATCAGCCAGCCCTTCTTGATCCCCGCGCCGTCCATCGCCTTCAGGGCGTCGGCGGCGGTCAGCGGCGCGGTGAAGCGCGGGTCGCACGGACTCTTGCGCTTGGGGCTGGCGCAATAGGCCGGGAGGATCTCGAGGATCGCCGGCGAATGGACGTGCATGTGGTGGTCGATCGCCGGCCCCGCCCAGACCCGGCCGCTCGAAAGCAACAGCGCCAAGGCGGTCGCGCAACGCAAAAGGCTCGACAAGGTCATCAATCCTTCCAAGGAAAAGGCGCGGAACCTTGGTCCCGCGCCCTCACCGCCTTATTGGCCCAGCAGCGTCTTTCGCCAGAACATGATGCTGGTCCAGAAATAGTAGTCGTCGTTCTCCTTCTTGCGGAAAACGTGACCCTCGTTCTTGGCCAGCACGTGCCAGACCGAGCCGCCGTTGGCGCGGACGGCCTTGATCATCTGGTCGGCCTCGGTCGGCGGCACGCGCGGGTCGGTCCCGCCCGTGGCCACCAGCAGCGGCGTGGTGATCTTGTCGACGCTGGTCAGCGGCGAGATCTTCATCAGCTGTTCGCGCTGCTTGGGATCGCGCTCGTCGCCGTACTCGACCCGGCGCAGGTCGCGGCGATAGGCCTGGGTGTTCTCCAGGAAGGTGACGAAGTTGGAAATCGCCACGTAGCAGTTGGCGCCCTTCAGGCGCGGGCTGTAGTGCGTGGCCGAGGCGTAGCACATGTAGCCGCCGTACGAGACGCCGTTGACGGCGAAGCGGCTGGCGTCCAGGGCCGGGTCCTTCTCCAGCGTGTCGAGGAAGGCGCCGATGTCCTTCACCGAGTCCTCGCGCTTGAACGGGCCGTTGTCGAGATTGACGAACCGCGCGCCATAGCCGGTCGAGCCGCGCACGTTCGGGAAGAACAGCGCGATGCCCAGCTCGTTCAGCAGATAGTTGTTGCCGCCCAGGAAATCCGGACGGGTCTGGCCTTCCGGACCGCCGTGGATGTCGACGATCAGCGGACGCTTGCCGGGGAACTTGGCCGGGTCGGGCTGATAGAGGAAGCCCGAGACCTTCTCGCCGTCGAAGCTGGCGACTTCGACCAGCTTGGGCTCGACGTTAAGGCTGGGATCCAGGCCGCCGGTCTCGCTGTGGGTCCACTGGGTGACGGCCAGGGTCTTGGGGTCGATCGAGAAGGCGTCGCCCGGCACTTTCGCCGAGGCCATGCTGAGGCCGATCTCGCCCCACGGCGCGATGTCGATCGCCGCGCCGATGCTGTAGGGGATCACGCCGGCCGGCAGGCCCGTCACCGGGCGGACCGCGCCGGTGGCCAGGTCCAGCACCCGCACGCGCGACACGCCGGCCTCGTTGATGGCGTAGACCGCGAACGAACCGTCGGGCGAGACGGCGAAGTCGCTGACATCCCACTGCGGCTCCTTGGAGACCGGGACGAAGCCGCCCTTGCCGTCCAGCTTGCCCAGGCGCTGGAAGTCGGAGCCCTTGTTCGAAGTTAGCCAGACCGAGCCGTCGTGGGCGTACTTCGGATCGACGTACGAGACCTTGGCCTTGGGATCGGTCAGGGGCTTCATCTTGCCGCTGGCCAGGTCCAGTTCGTAGACCATGGCCTCGTTGACCGACATGCGGTTCAGCACGAGCGCCTTGGCGCCGTCCGCCGAGAAGTCGGCGATGTTCCAGCCGCCGCCGGTGACCTGGGCCACCAGGCGGTCGGTCTTGGGGTCCTTCGGGTCGACGACATAGAGGTCCATGTCCGCGCCGTTGCGACGCGACGAGGCGTAGCCGACCAGCTTGCCGTCCGGCGACCAGGCGCCGAACCAGTTGCGGCTCTTGCCGTCGGTGATCAGGCGCGGACGGCCGGCCTCCAGCACGTAGAGCTGGTAGAACTCGTCGCCGCCCTTGTCCTTCTGGATCACCAGCGCGCCGCCCTTGGGCGACAGGGCCGCGGCCAGGATCGGCTCGTTCTCGAAGCTGATCTGGCGGCGGTCGCCCTCGGGCTTGGCCACGACGTGGACCTGATCGGAGCCGCCGAAGCGGGTCTTGATCAGCATCGAGCGGTCGGCGGTGTTCCAGCCCAGGAAGTTGGCGTGGCGCGCCTGCAGATAGGGCGCGGCGGCCGCGACCAGCTCTTGCGGAATGGCCGGCGCGCCGTCGACGACGATGGTGGCGGGCGGCGCGACGGTCTGGGCCGCCAAAGGCGTGGCCAGCGGAGTCGCGGCGGCGGCGGCCAAAAGGGCCAGCGCCAGGGCATGACGAGAGATCATCTGGAGAATGCCTCTGAAGAAAGGGGGAGCGCCGCCGGCGGGGGGAGCTAGGGGAAGCAACCGGCGGCGCAATGTCGGGCGGGCTTAGAAACGCATCCGCGCGCCGACGGTCACATAGCGACCGATCACGTCGTAGTACGGCGAGTACAGCGACGAGACGGGCGGGTTCTTGTCGAAGAGATTGGTCGCGTTGGCGTAGAGCTCGACCTCATGGCCCATGACCTCGGGCAGCTTCGCCTGAACGCCCAGGTCGACATAGGTGTAGGCCTTGATGTGGCCGTTCACGAGGTCGACCGTTCGGTTGTACGTGCCCGGCGAGATATAGCGCGCCCGCAGGTTGGCGCTGAACACCTTGCCCGACCAGTCGAGCGCCGCGGTCATGCGGCTCTTGGGCGTGCCCAGGCCGAACGAATAGCCTTGCGACTTGACGTACTCGATCTTGCTGACGCCGTCGTTGGTGGTCAGGCTGTTGACCCAGGTCATCAGCCAGCGGGCGCGGATGCGGCCGGGCGCGTCGGGGATCAGGCGGTCGAGATTGGTCGCGTACGAGATCTCGGCGTCGACGCCGTCGGTCTTGTAGTTGGCCAGGTTGACGTAGGTCGAGACGATCCGCGAGATCCCGCCGGTGGCGTCGCGAGTGACGCGCGAACACATGTCGGCATTGCCGTTGGCGCAGCGCGTGACGATGTCTTGCGCCGACACGGTGGTGATCACGTTGTCGATGTCGATGTCGAAATAGTCGACCGAGATGTTGAAGCCCGGAAGGGCCGGCGGCGAATAGACGAAGCCGGTGGTGAAGGTCTTGGCCGTTTCAGGCGTCAGGTTCGCATTGCCGCCGCCATTGGTCAGCACGTAGACGCTGGAATTGGTCTTCGGGTCGACGATCGTGTTGTAGCCGGTCGTGCTGGTGGTGAAGAGTTCGGTCAGGTTGGCCGAACGGATGTCGCGCGACTTGGTGATCCGTCCCCGGAACCCCGGGAAGAACTCGTTGGTGGCGCCCAGCTTCCACGACCAGATCGAGCCGGTGGTGTTGTAGTCGGAGACGCGGGCGGCGGCGTTGACTTCCAGCTTGTTGAAGACGGGCACGTCGCGGATCACCGGCACAAGCACTTCGGCGAAGGCTTCCTTGACGCTGTAGTCGCCGGCCATGGCCGAGAAGCTGAAGCTTGTGAAGGCCTTGGCCGCGTCCAGGGCGCCGACCGTGCGGTCGACCAACTCCTTGCGGGCCTCGGCGCCGACGGCGACCGAGACCGGGCCGGCAGGCAGGCTGAAGGGCTCGCCGCGCAGGCTGAAGCCGCCGACATCCAGCTTGCTGGTCTCGCGCATGGACGGCGTGCCGGTCACATAGTCCAGCGCCGCCCTCGAAGGCGCGCCCTGGCCGAACAGGTTGATCGGCACGCAGTTGGTCGAGGCGTTGGTCAGGGCGACCCGGCAGATCGGCTGGCCGGTGGTCGGGCTGATCACCGAGTCGACGGCGTTGGCGTAGTTCTGGGTCAGGAAGAACCCAGGGGTGTCGATGTTGTTCTCGTTCTCACCGTGGCTGTAATAGGCGCTCCAGCGCCAGCCGTCGCCGAACGCGCCGTCGAACGCGATGGTCCCCTGGGTCGAGACGCGCTCGAAGTCGATCGTCGGATAGGCCTCGGTGTTGAAGCGGCCCATGGTGAACGAGGTCTGTCCCGCCGCCGCCAGGGCCGACTTCACCGCCGTCGGCAGATAGGCGTTGTCCGACTTGATCGTCAGGTTGCCGCGGTTGTGGTCGCCGAACCAGATGTAGTTGTTCCACATCCGCGAGCGGCGCAGCTCGGCCGTCATCTTGATCTTGTCGGTCAGATCGTAGGTGACGCTGGCCATGGCGGCGTAGCGCTTCTGCGGCGTAACGAGGGGCGAGAGGTCGTCGTTGGACGGACCTTCGCCGCCGACCGAATTGGTGCCGATCACCGTGCCGCCGTTGAAGGTGCGCAGGCTGCCGTCGGGATTAAAGGCCTGCCCCTTCAGCACGCCCGACATGATCAGGCCGCCGTAGGCCGCGTTCGAAAAGCCGACATTGGGGGCCAGGATGAAGCGGCCCGCGCCGTTCGAGACTGTGGCCCAGCGGCCGATGTTCGGCCGGCTGTTCTTCGGGATGACCCCGTCATTGTCGATGTATTCGCCGCCGATCACGAAATGACCGCGGCCGTCGGCGAAGCTCTTGCCCGCCGCCGCCTCGATGCGGACCTGCTTGGCGTCGTGGTACGAGGACTCGCCCGCCTCCACGCCCAGCTTCAGGCCGGTGAAGGTGCGGTCGATGCTGATGTTGACCACGCCGGCCACGGCGCCGGAGCCCCAGGCGGCCGAAGCGCCGCCGGTCACCACGTCGACGCCCTTGGTCAGGACGCTGGGGATCAGGTTCAGGTCGTTGTCGCCCGAGAAGCGGCGGCCATCCAGCAGCACCAGGGTGCGGCTGATGCCGAGGCCGCGCAGGTCGACCGGGGCGTTGCCCGCGCCCGTGTTGGTGCCGGTGGTCTGAGCCGAGGTCGTGGCGCGGAACTGCGGCAGGTCGTTCAGAGCCGCGGCGATGTTCGGGCGGGCGCCGACGCTCAGGTCCTGGGCGGTGACCCGCACCGTCGGGGTGGGCGCCTCGAAGCCGGCGCGGTCGATGCGTGAGGCCGTGACGATGATCTCACCGACGCTGGTGTCGTCAGTCTTGGCAGCGTCCTGGGCGAAGGCGGCGCCGTGCAGGGCCAGGACGGCGGGAACCAGGCTGCAGCCCAGCAGCAGTCCCCGGCGAGTTTGGCGTGAAATGGTCAAAGTAAGATCCCCTATGTTTTAGCAGTCGACAGTCGCTCTCTCCCGCGCGCCCGCTTGTTCGGTCGCGTCGGTCGCGGCGCTCGGAAAGACGTGCGCCTTCCCGGACTCCGCCAGGCGGTTCCTCTGCCCCCGCTGTCCCTTGGCCTGAGAGATTCAGACGCGGTCGCGCCCTTGCTCCTTCGGCGAGGCCGCTCACTTGTGGAGCGGTCCTGCTTTCCAGCGTCCTCGTGCTCTGCGGTCCCTGTTGCCTGAGCGTTTCCGGGGCGGTTGCGCCTTCGGCGTCGGGCTGACCCGATCTCTTCCGCGAGAGCCAGGTCAATACGACCGGCTCGCCCCATCGCGTCAAAGCGTCGAAATTCGGTACAATGTTGCCCGGCCCGCGATGAGGACGAAAGGAATCCCCCTGAGTTCAACCGGTGGGCACGATGCGCGTTCGTCCGTCGCCGCGCGATCCGTGAAGGTGACAGGTCGGTGACAGCTTGGGCTTATCGGGGCCAGAGGCAAAAACCGCGAAGCTTTCGTGAACCTGGCCGAAAGTGATTATTTTTAAGGCGGATAATGATCTATATTTAAGCAATATCAATGATCGGCGGTCGCGGCTTTCCAGCGCGCCAGCAATTCGGCGCGCCGCCCCTGGTCGAAATTGGCCAGCAGGGCGGGACCGACACGGATCGGGCGGCCGGCCGCGCCCAGCGCCGGCGCGCCGGCGATGGGGCGGATCGGCGTCAGCCTGGCCTGGGCCAGTCGCCTCTGCCCTTCGTCCGACATCAGATAGTCCAGAAACACCCGGGCCGCCTTCGGATGCGGCGCCGAGCGGGTGATGAAGGCCACGCGCGAGAGCGACAGGTGATAGTCGCTGGGCACGACATAGCCGATGTCGGCGTTGCGATGGCGCGCCCACCAGTCGGCATAGAAGCCATTCATGTCGTAGGCTAGATCGTGCGCCCCTGACAGGCTGGTCAGCAGCGGCGCGCCGGGCACGAACAGGCCAGGCTCCGATTTCGCCAACGCATCGTACAGCGCCCAGGCGTCCGGATAGGCCTGCAGGTCGCTCGACAGGTACATGAACCCGACCCCGCTCTTTTCGGGGTCGTACATGGCGATCTTGCCGCGCCAGCGTTCGGGATCGGCGCGCAAGGCCGCCAGCAGCGCCGCGTGGCTGCGCGGCACCTCCAACTCCTTCAGCGCCTTCTTGTTGTAGGCGAAGACGATCGGCTCGGCCGTCACGCCGAAGCCCTGGTCGCGCCAGACGGCCCAGGCCGGCAGGCCCTTGGCCTCCGGACTGCGATAGGTCTGGGCGTAGCCGTCGTTGATCAGCTTGACCTGGATGTCCATCGACGAACTCCAGGCCACGTCGGCGACCGGCGCGCCCGCGTCCGTCTCGGCGATAAGGCGCGCCTGCATCGGTTTGGCGGCCAACTCGACGAAGCGGACCTTGATCCTGGGAAAGCGCTTGCGGAAGCCCTCGCCGATCACCTGGTGGACATCGGTGTTGAGATAGACGACGAGCTCGCCCTCGCGCTCCGCGGCGCGAATATCCCAGCCGCTCGTCGCCTGCCCGATCGACTTCGGCGCGCAGCCGGCCAGCGCGGCCGCCAGGGCCAGCGCCGCCATGATCGCCACGGGCCCGCGTCTCTTGACCTGATGAGGCAATCGGCGTCGGATGATGACCTCCCCTGCGTGTTCGGTTCCTACATCCCCGATGAAGATACTGGTTGTCGAGGATGATCCGCCTCTGCGTCGCTCCCTGACCGCGACGCTGGAGAGCGAAGGGCACGAGCCCGTCTGCGCCGAGACCGGCGAGGCCGCCCTGGCCTTGGCCCTGGCGCATGGGGCCGACTTCGACGCCGTCGTCCTGGACATCGGCCTGCCCGACATCGACGGCTTCGAGATCCTGGGCCGGCTGCGCCGCGAGGGCGTGCTGACCCCGATCGTCATGTTGACCGCGCGCGACGCGGTGCGTGATCGCATCGCCGGCCTGGACATGGGCGCGGACGATTACGTGCTGAAGCCGTTCGACCCGTTCGAGCTCGTGGCCCGGGTGCGTGCGGTAGCGCGGCGCAAGGGCGGCTACGCCACCCGGACGGCCCATGTCGGCGCGCTGGTCTGCGACTGGGAAGCCGGCGCGGCCTGGATCGGCGAGCGGCGGCTGGACCTGCGTCCGCGGGAATGGGCCGTGCTGAAGGCGCTGGCCGCGCGTCCCGGCCGGGTCGTCGAGCGCGACCGCCTGGCCGCCGACGTGTTTCCCGACGAACAGGCCCCCTCGCCCAACGCCCTGGACGTCCATGTCGGCCGACTGCGACGCAAGCTGGCGCCGGACGGCCCGCGCCTGAGTACGCTGCGGGGCGTGGGCTACCGGATCGATCCATGAAGGCCAGGCCTTGGAAGGGCGGCCGTCCCAGCCTGGTCGGCCGCCTGCTGCTGGCGCAGGTCGTCCCCCTGGCCCTGCTGGGCGCGGCGCTCGCCCTGGCCGGCGCCCTGGCCGCCCGCGCGGTCGTGGAGAAGTCTTCCGACCGGCTGCTGGCCGGCTCCGTGACCTCGATCGTCGCCCAGATCGGCGTGCGGGAGGGTCAGGCCCAGGTGGCCCTGCCGCCCTGGTCCCTGGCCCTGCTGGACAGTCCGGAGCGCGACGCGGTCTTCTATGCGGTGCGCCAGGGTTCGCGCCTGGTCACCGGCTACGATGACCTCCCTCGCCTGCCCGCGCCCGCGCCGAATGAGACCAGTTTCACCTACGCGAAGATGCGCGGCTACGAGGTGCGGATCGCCCAGTCGACGGTGATGGTGCCAGGGGTGCGCGACCCCGTCGTGGTGGCGGTGGCCCAAAGCCTCGACTCCCGTCGCGCCAGCGTGCGCGAGCTGCTTTCGACGCTGATCGGCCTGCCCGTCCTGCTGGTCGCCGTCGCCGCGGTCCTGGTCGTGCCGGCCGTCGGCTGGGGCCTGGCGCCGCTGCGCCGCCTGACGGAAGATCTGAAGGGCCGCGCCCAGGCCTCGCGCCCGGACCTCGCGCCGATCGACGCCGCCGACACGCCCGCCGAACTGTCGCCGGCCGTCGAAGCCTTCAACCATCTCATGAGCAGCCTGGAGCGTTTCACCCGCGCGCTGGAGCGCTTCTCGGCCGACGCCTCGCATCAGTTGCGAACACCCCTGTCGGTCATTGTCGCCAACCTCGCCCTGCTGGAGCGCTCGGCCGCCACGCCGCGAGACAAGGCCTTGCTTGGCGACTCGCGAGACGCGGCGGCCAACCTGCGCCAGGTGCTGACGCAGTTCCTCGCCCTGGCCCGCTCGGAGGCGACCGCGGCCGATGGCGAGGCCGATCTCGCCGCCCTGCTCAAGACGATCCAGGTCGAAGCCGCCCGTGCGTTTCCCGAGGTCGAACTGCTGACGCGCCTGCCCGCCGACCTCGGACTCGCGCGCGGCAACGCGGTGCTGATCGGCGAGGTTCTGCGCAATCTGGTCTTCAACGCCTGCGCCTATGGCGGGGGCAAGGTGCGTATCGTCGCCAGGATGGACGGAGACGGACCCAGGGTCGTGATCTGGGACCGCGGCCCCGGACTGGACGAAGACGCGCTGCGCAACGTGTTCGCGCCCTTCAACCGGGGGAGCGCGGGCCAAGGGTCGACCGGCGCGGGCCTGGGCCTGGCCATCGTGCGTTCGATCACCCAACGCCTGGACATCGATCTCCAACTGCGCGCCCGCGATCCCAGGCCAGGCTTGGTCGCCGACCTTCGCTTCCCCACGGGATAGCATCAAGGAGACGCCGTAGCGTCGGGAGCGGGCGCTGGCGACAGCGCCGATCAGGCGGATGGCGGGAGCGGCTCCATCCTGGCTCGCCATACTCACCGGCGGTCTCCCCATGCCCAGCGTATCCGGCCGATGAGGGACGCCTTGGCCGCCATTCCAGATCCGGCGCCTAGGGATACAAACAGCAGGCGCGGCGGAAGCCAGGTGACGCAATCGCCCCCCGGAACCGCCAGCCTGACGTTTCACCTCTAGTCATTATGGTAGTTTTTGCTATCCTTTTGATTACCAGAAGGAGGATCCCCTTGAGCATTCATCGCATGACACCCGAAATCGGGGATCCGATCACGCCGATCTCGCCCGGATGGACGGTCCTGGAAGGCGAACCGACGATGTGGACCTGGTTTGAGCACCAATCCGAGGACGGCTCGCTGGTTGAGGGCACGTTCCGCTGCACCCCCGGGACCCTGCGCGCCGAATACTCCTACTATGAGTATGTCGTGATGCTCGAAGGCCGGATCGAGATCACTCCGGACGGCGGTGAGACCGTCGTGGTCAAGGCCGGGGACGCCTTCGCGGTCGAAGCTCACCACAGAGGCGTGTGGAAGGTGACCGAGGCCGTCCACAAGCGCTTCCTGCTCAAGATCAAATAGGGCGTGCGCCTGCCCTAGCACGCTTGGCCGCCGCGCGCGGCGGCGCCGCCGGTCTGGACAAAGCGCTGCTTTTCGCGTTGAGGCGAGACATGAGCCAACAGAATCCAGAAGAGAAAGTTCAAGGCTCGTTTTTCGAACTCGCGCGGCATGTCGATCCGGGAGGCCACGGTGGGCTGGGCCCAGGCCCTCAGCGTGATGTTCGACGTCCGGATCGGCGGCGACTTAGACCACTTCCAAGGCCAGGCCGGCGGCTACGCGCTAGACCAGCTGCTGCTCGGACGCAGTCGGTCGACCGCCCAGGCCTTCGACCGGTCTCGCTATCGAACCGCCCGCGACGGGCTTTCGAACTATCTGCTGCAATTCTACGTCGAGGGCGCCTGTGGACAGCGCGACAGCGCCTCGGACGCCTGGACCAGGCCCGGGGACTTGCTGATCATCGACCTTGCCCAGCCGCTGGCCACCGCGGCCAGCGACTTCGAGAACCTCAACCTCTTCATTCCCAGGCGTTTGCTGGCGCCCTTGCTCACAGCCCCGGACACCCTCCATCTGACCGTGCTGCGTCGAGAGGAGCCCCTCGTCGCCCTGCTGCTCGGGCACCTGCGGATGCTGATCGAACTGGCCCCGTCCCTGACGCGCAGCCAGGCCGCCAGCCTGGTGCGTCCCACCGTGGAGCTGGCCGCGGCCACGATCAACGGCCAGATCGATGACGCCTCGGCGACGAGCGCCAACCAGTGTCTGCTGGAACAGATTTGCCACTGCCTCCAAACCCAGCTGACAGACCGCTCGCTTACGGCCGAAGCCGTCGCCAGCCGGTTCGGCATATCCGAGCGCAAGCTCTACTACCTGTTCAAGGAGTTGGGCGGATTTTCCGGCTATGTCCGGCAGCGTCGGCTGCATGCCGTGCGCGCGCGGCTGGCCGAGCCGGAGGCCCGGTGCGAGACGATCGCCAGCATATCAGAGGCCCACGGCTTCACCCACCGGTCCAGCTTCGTATCGGCGTTCCGCGGCCTCTACGGCATGACCCCACGCGAGTTCCGCAGCCTGGCGGCCGCTCGCGCGCCCATGCTCGACGCCAGCTCGCCCGCCGACTGGCGGCGCTGGATCGCCGAGCTGCGCTAGAACGCACAAATCGCCAGGTGAAATTGCGCCCCGCCGCACATTGAGCCCCAGGCGCCCGACGTTCACTTTCCTTTCCCCCATAGCTCCTTTCCTTCCGCGCCTGAGCAAGCGTTCAGGGCAAAGATCGATGAGCATTTCCGGGTCCCAAACCTACACCCGCCGTGACGGCGTTTGCCTGTGCGACTGGGACGACGACGCCCGGAACGACTACGCCCGGCTGGTGTCGGACCCGCGCGTGATGGCCTTCATTTCGGATGGCAAGCCTCGATCGTTCGAGCAGGCCGCCAGCGAGGTCGACACCTTCAATCTGGAACTCCAGGCGCGCGGCTGGTCACGCTGGGCGGTCAGGCGCGAGGCGACCGGCGCGTTCCTGGGCTATTCGGGCTTCGCGCAAAAGGAATACGGCATCAATTTCGGCCAGCGCTTTTTTCCCAAGCTGTGGCGCTCAAGGGCGCCGATAGCGGCGGCGCATCTGGCCCTGGAGTACGGCTTCCTGAAGCTGGGCTTCGATCAAATTCACACCTTGACCAACTTGAACCACACGATGGCGATCCGGCTGAACCGCAATTATCTGGGCGTCGACGATAGCTATGGCGTCGTCTGCGACACGCCGTTTGGTCCCCACCTGCGCATTGACGTCACCCGCGCCATGTTCCTGTCGGGGCTGCAGCGTAACCGCCAGCGGATCTTCGCCCATGCGGTCGGCGCCGCCGGACAGGACGCGCCCCCGGCTATCAGCCCCCCGGTGACCTTGGCATGACGCGCCCGCCCCCCGAGGTTCCAGTAAGTCGCCTGTGCGACCTGGAGACGTGGCGCGCCGGAGCAAGCCCGCCCCTATGGTATTGGCCCCTCGGGATCGCCCTGGCGGCCAGCCGGCTGGCGCTCGCGATTCTGGCCGCGCCGCTGGCCATGGCGGCGCCGCCGAGTGTCGCCTCGCGGCTGTTTCCTCTGATCCGCCAGGCGATGGGCGTGCGCGTCATCGGCAACCTCCCCCGCGAGGAGGTGGCCCGTTTGACAGACGGCTGCGTGGTCGCCCTCAACCATGTCAGCGTATTCGACCTGCTGGCGGTGTGCGGACAGCCCCAGGCCTGTATCGCCATTGGCCAGGACGGCGGCGCGCTGGGCCGAGCGACCGTCATGCCGCTGGCGCGCGGCTCAGGCGCCCAGCTGTGGCGTGTCGCCGACCGCAAGGCGCTGGCCCGCCACATCGCGGCTTGGCGCAAGCATCCCTCCGGAACCAGCCTCTACGTGTCGCCGGAAGAGACCATCGGCAACCAGCAGGGCCTGTTCCAGTTCCAGCCGAGTTTTCTGGCCCGCGGGTTCCCAGTCGTACCGACGGCCCTGCGCCTGACCACGCCATTTGGCCTGAACGCCGATCCGCTGTTGTCCTCCAAGCCGGCCAACTTCCTGCGCCTGCTGGCCATGCCCACCGTGACGTTCAAGCTGGACTACCTGCCCCCGCTGGCGCGCGGGCGCGACGAGTCCAAGACCGCTTTCGCCAAGCGCGTCCAGCAGGCGATCGCCGACCGCCTGGGCGCCGCCGCCACCGACTGGCGGCCACGGGACAAGCATGCGCTGCGCGCTCGGCTGAGGCGTGGCGAGACGTGAGCCGCTCGCTCCGCGGCTGCAATGTGATCTTCGACTACGACCAGACTCTGGTTCCCGAGGAGAGCTTGCGGGAAGTGCTCAAGCTCAGCCTTCGCCGTCGCCACGATGGGGAGGCCAGGATAGCGGCCCTGCAGGCCCGCTCGCAGCGGTTCATGGCCGGCGCCGCCCGCCCGGAAGATCCGCTGATCCTGCTAGGGGCCCTGTTGTCGACCCAACGAGAAGCGATCGACGACTATATCGCCGGAGCGCTGGACCGGATCACGCCGTTCCGCCCCCTGTTCCGGTCGCTGCGCGGCCAGGGTGTCCGACTGTTCATTGCGTCGGCCGCATTCCACGACTGGCTAGGACCGATCGGGGCCGCCTGCGGCTTTCCTGCCGAGGCCGTCGCCGCCAACCGCCTGCGCTGGATCGGAAGACAGGCCGTGGGCGTGGGCGACTGGGCTCTGCTGACTTCCGCCGACAAGACCACCCTGGTCCGGCGATGGCGTCGTACCGGCGCTATGAGCGGACCCACGGTGATGGTCGGCGACGGAGCCAGCAACTTGGCCATCCACGCCCGCGGCCTGGCCCAGGGTTTCGTCTCGGCAAGCTATTACGGCCACGGCGCGACCGCCGACGGCGACCTCGCACGGCGCGCAGGGGCGATCGACGATCTTGAGCCCATGATCGTGGACCTCCTACTTCGAATTTCCCGATAGAGCTCATCGACTGTCGGTCGCCCGGGCTTACTGGCCCTAATGTCCGGCCAGCCAATTGCCGCCGTTGGCGCAGATCCGGAAACTCGACCTTCATCAGCCTAGTGCGGAGGCATATCGTCCAGCAGGCGGCGCGCGGCCTGAAATGCCGTATCCGCCAGGTGGGCGTCTACGCACCGTCCATCGTCGCTCTGGGCGTGATGAAAGCGATGAGCGCCGAAGACACCGACCAGTCGCCGATAGCCGGCCGCGGCGACATGGGCGAGCTCTCCAGCCGCGCCCGCTCCCAGCGGGTAGACCGCCTCTAAACCCGGCAAGCCTTGGAAGGCCGCTCGGCACGGCGCGACGAGTTCCGGGCTAGCGAGGAGGAAACGCTGAGGATCGGCGCTGGGCAGCGGCGCCAGTCGTCCACCGAACTCATGCCAGTCTCGGGCGGCGACATTGGCTCCGAGATGAAGCCACAGATGGGTCTGGTCTGGCGGCGGAGCGGCCTTACGCAGAAGGTGCTCGGCTCCGAGGTTCTCATATTCGTGACCGCTGTTGCAGACGAAGGCAAGATTTACGGGCAGGCTCGCGCGGCTGGCCCAGTCAGCCAGCATCATCCAGACGGCGACGCCAGGTCCCCGCTCACCAGCGCAGGTGAACCAGCCCGAACGCGGGGTGGAGACCACCAGCCATCGGCCTTTGCCGCTGTCCTTGCGCCCGATCAGATTGAACGCCTCTCTACGGCCGCCCTGGCCGGTGATCAGCAGCATGCCTTTCTCCCCGGACCCCGCCGCCTTGATCAAGGCTGGCGCGTCCTTGGGCGCGAGCACGGCCACGGGCGCGGCGAACATCGGCGCGCGGCCATCGGCGTTCAGCGCCAGGGCCTCGCCGCTGGGCCCCTGGGTTACGAGGATAACAGCCGCCGCGCCGGCTTTCAAGGCCGCCTCGACCGGTCCGCGCACCGCGGGCGCGACCGCGGTGCTCCAGCGTCCATAGGGCAACCGAATGACGACGATGGCGCCGTGCGCCGGGCGCCCGCATCTTCTGGCTCCCGGACCAGGACCGGCCCTTCGACACCCCGAGGCCCGGTCTGCACCACCATGGCCTGCGGAATGACGTTCACCCTCGTCTCGCCGACCTGGAACCAGGCGTCCTCGACCTCGAAGAACGGCGCGTCGAAGGCGAGGCGCTCGACAGAGAAGCCGCGCGCGGCGAGCCATTCCGTCATCCAATCCCCACAGGCGATGTCGCCTGGCCCGCCACTGGCCTTACCGCCAAAGGCCACATACCGCTCGAGCAAGTCCGCCGCCGACAGAGACCCCGCGGACGCAAAAGCCTCGGCGCCATCCGAAAGACTGGCCGCCAGGGTTCCGGCGAGGGGCGCCGTGAGCAGGGATCGACGCGTCGGCGTCATGGCTGGTCTCCTTCAGCGCAGGCTTGTTTCCGCGGGGCCACCTTAGATCAGTTGAACAGCTGCACCGTGCGGCCGTCGACTTCAGACCGGAACTGTCGGCGACTGGTGAACATCGGCTCGACATTATTCTTGTCCCAAGTCGCGAAGTCGCGCGACAGCCGGGCGACCACCTCGGGATGGGCGCTAGCCAGATCGTGCTTTTCGCCAGGATCGTGGACGACGTCGAAGAGAAGCGTCCACTGGCCCAGCGGCGAGACCGTCGCCTTGACGCCGTCGGGGGTTGGGGAGCCCAGGACATTGCTCATGTCATCGACCGTGTCGGACTTGTTGACGACCAGAAGCTTCCAGCGCCCCTCGCGCACGGCGTGGTTGGGTCCCATTCGCCAGAAGAGCGGACGCTCGACGATCCCGGCGGTCGGGGCCAGGGCCGAGGCGATGTCACGCCCCTCGACGCCGCTGGGCGCCTTGACGCCGGCAAGGCGCGCCGCGGTGGGCAGGATGTCCAGCGTCGAAATCGGCCGGCTCGACACCAAACCCGGCACGATGCGCCCAGGGGCGGAGACCATGAACGGCACCCGCACGCCGCCTTCCCAAGGAAAGGCCTTGTAGCCGGACAGGGGCGCGTTGGAGCAGGCGCCGCGAATATAGTTGGGGCAGCCGTTGTCGCTCAGGAAGAAGATGACCGTATCACGCTCCAGTCCCTCCTTGGCCAGGGCCTGGCGCAGCCGGCCGACGTTGTCGTCCAGCGAGGCGACCATGGCCGCGTAGAGCCGCTGATGAGGCGAGGTGATGTGGGCGAAGCGGTCGGTATAGGCCTTGGGAGCCTGGAGCGGGGTGTGAGGCGCGTTGTAGGCCAGGTAGAGGAAGAAGGGCTGGCGGCGATGGGCCCGAATGAAGCCGACGGCCTCGTCGGTGAAGACGTCGGTCAGATAGCCGCCCTGCTCGACCACCTCACGCCCCCGCACGATCGGAAAGCGCGCGCGCGTCATGGCCCCGTCGGCGCCGGTGTCGGCTTGAAGCCCGCTTTCCGCCGGATCCTTGAAATAGCCGGCCGCGCCGCCCAGGAAGCCGAAGAAGCTGTCGAACCCCCGGTCCAGGGGATGGAAGCCGCCCGCCTGGCCGATATGCCACTTGCCGACCATGGCCGTGGCGTAGCCGGCCGATTTCATGACCTGGGCGATACTCGCTTCACTGACCGGCGCGCCGGCTTGCTCGTCGCGCCCAACGGGATTGAATTCGAAGCCATAGCGAGCCTGGTGACGTCCGGTGATCAGCCCCGCGCGCGAGGGCGCGCAGACGGCGGCCGTCGCATAGGCGTCGGTGAACCGCACGCCCGAGGCCGCCAGCGCGTCGATATGGGGCGTTGGGATGACCTTGCCGCCATAGACGCCAAGATCGCCATAGCCGAGGTCGTCGGTGAGGATGACGATGACATTGGGGGGCCGCGGTCTGACGCCGGGCTGCGAGAAGCCGGTGGTGGCGAGGCCCACGAAACAGGCGGCGAGCGCAACGATCCAGCGCTTCATGGGGCCTCCGCGGGTCTGATGGGCGTGGGCGCGCCGCAGGCCTTGGCCCTGACATAGGCCTCGCCGGAAGACGCGAGCGTGGCGGGCAGGTCGCAGAGCGCCTTGGCCGCCTGAACGTCGCCGTTCAGATAGGCGCGCCAGAAGGTCAGGGTCTGCTCGACGATGACAGCCATCTGGGCCGCGTCAGTGGGCTTGGCGACGCCCATCATCCGCCGCCGCCTCGTAAAGACGCCGTGGTCGCCGTCGCGCAGAACGATCAGGAACTGGTCGGCGCCGGTAATCTTCTGGAACGGGATCGTGCGCTCCCACGGGGTCTTTTCCAGATCCAGCGGCGTTCGATCCTGCGTGCCGGTGAAGTGCAGCATCGGCGTGCGGATCGAGCTGAAGGCGGTGTCGGAGCCACCCTGCCTGGCCTTGTTCGGACTGTAGACGACAGCCGCCTTGATCCTCGGCTCCCGGAAGGCGTCTGGCGGAGCCCCCGGCAGGCGTTGACCGACCGCAACCAGGGTGGCCAGCGCGCCGAACGAATGGCCGCTCATGCCGACCCGCGAAAGATCCAGCTTGCCGGCGAGTTCGCCTCCCGGCGCGTTCATTTTTGTCAGTTCATCAAGGGCGAACGGAATATCGGCGAAACGATTGGCCGCCGCGTCGGGAGAGAGCTTGCCCAGCAGGCTGGCCTCCTCTCCAGGCCGCGCGCCGGCCAGGATCGAAGCGTCCGAGCCGGGATGCTGCAAGGCCGCCACCACGAAGCCCGCCTCGGCGACCGCCTGCAGGATGTAGGTCGAGCCCTCCCGGGAGCCGCCCAGGCCGTGGGAATGGACAATCAGGCCGAAGGGTCCCGCCCCTGTCGGCGCGTAGAGCTTGTAGGGCACCTCGCGGCCGCCGCGCGCGGGATCGGTCCATTCGCCGTAGACGATGGTCGCCTTGGCGGGCGCGACGGCCGGCGCGGGGCTCGCGGCGGCGGGTTCCGGCGAGTTGGCAAGGAGGACGAGACCCGCCGCGACTGCTCCGCCCCATCGCCTCTGGCTCATGGTCAGAACTCCCACCCAAGCTCGACCCCGACCACGCGCGGATCGGTGTAGAACTCGTTCACGCTGACGATGTTGGCCAGATAGGTCTTGTCGCCGAGATTGCGGCCGAAGACCGAAAGCCTCAGACGGTCCGAGCGCACCCCGATCCGCGCGTCGATCAGGCCGTAGCCCTGATAGGAGCGGCTGTCGTCGGGGTTCTCGAACCCGCCGTCGGCCATCTGCAGCCCGGCCGAGGCGAAGCCGCGCCAGCCGCCGCCCAAAGGGAAGGTGTAGGTGGCGTTCACAGCCAGCTGATAGTCGCGCAGGCGCGGGATCTCGTTGCCGCTCAGATCGGCGTCATCGGGCAGACCATCGCCGTTGAGGTCGAGCTTGGCCTTGGCTCCGTCTTCGAACTTGCCCCTCTGGCCGCTGAGACTGGCCGCCAGCGTCAGGTCCGACGCGCCCAACAGGAATCGGCGGCGAGCCTCGATTTCGTAGCCCGAGATATGGGCGTCGCCGGCGTTCTGCAGGATGAAGCCGCGAGAGAGCGAGCTTGGCGCGCTGACCACCTGCACGTTGTTTGTCCAGGTGTAATAGATCGCGGCCGACAGCTGAACGCCCTTCCAGCGCCCCTTGGCCCCGGCTTCATAGGAATAGGCGTATTCTGGATCGTAGAGTAGCTGCTGGGCGATCTGTGAGCGCACGGTCGTGGGCGGCAGATTGCTGTTGAAGCCTCCCGGGCGATAGCCGGTGGCGAAGCGGCCGTAGACATTGACCCCGTTGTCGAAGCGATGGCGCAGGGTCACCGTCGGGGTGACGAAGGTCCAGCGGCGTTCGGCCTCAACGCGGACGGTCTCGTTGCCTGCCGCGCAGGCCGGGCCGGTCACGGTCGGCGGACAGAACTGAACCGAGCTGGCTGCCAGCGGGCCGCCCGCGCCATCGGGATCGACCATGACCGCCGCCATCAGTCCCGTAGGCGTGGCTCCGCCGCCGAAATAGACGAGCGGATCCTTGGCGTAACGTTCAAACCAGAAGGACTTCTTGTCGCGCTGAAGCCGCGCCTCCACGCCCAGGGTCGTGGCGCCGGAGATCTTGTACTCGAGACTGCCAAACAGCGAGGGCGACTTCAAGGTTTCGGAGAAGGCGTCGCGGTTCACCGCCAGGCGCGCGGCCGATCGAACGCTGGCGGCGGTTCCGGTCAGAGTCCCGACCTGGCCCACCGCGCAGCCGGCGGCGCTGGCCTGCGAGGCGCCCGTATAGGCCGGGCACAGATAAGGATCGATGACCACGTCGTCGCTGGTCTTCAGGAACTCGACGCCCGCCAGCCAGGTCAAACGCCCCTCCCCCTTCGAGCTCAGATAGGCCTGCGCCACGAAGCGGCTGTAGTCCTCGAACTGGCCCAGAGTGTAGTCGGGCGTGAGCACCGCCGCGCCCGGGGCGACGTCGATGCCCGAATGGCCGGCGAAGTGGTCGTTGTCCTCGTTGTCTCGTCCCGCGTCGCGGGCTTTCCAGCCCACCTTGGCGGTCAGCTCGGCGAATCCGTAATCGTGCTTGGCCGTGAGATAGACCGAGTCCTCGGTGATGCGGGCGCGCCCCTCGCGGTCGAGGTCGGAGCGTGTCCAACGGGAAGCATCAAGCACCGAGCCGTCAACCCGCACGGGCCGCCGCCCCAGACTCGAAAAGGCGGGGGTGTCGCTCTCGTAGCGTTCGTAAGTCAGGTCAACCGTGGTGGCCGATCCTGGCGTCCAGCGCAGGCCGGCCCGCGCGCCCTTATAGGTCTGCCAGTCGATCTTGTGACCGGTCGTGGTGTTCTCAATGAACCCGCCATCCTGGTCGTCGTAGAGACCGGCCACACGCAGGGCGAGCTTGTCCTTGACCACCGGCAGATTGAGCACCGCTTCGACGGCGGCGCGCCGGGGCTGGCTGTAACGGACCGTGACCTCTCCGCCGATCGTCTGCTCAGGCGCGTGGCCGACGATATTGACCGCGCCCCCGACCGAATTCCGCCCATAGAGCGCTCCCTGAGGACCGCGCAGCACCTCGAGCCGTTCGAGGTCCAGCAGGTCCATACGGCTTAGCGAGCGCCCGCCAAAGCCGCCGCCCGCATTGTAGAGACCCTCCTTGTAGAGGCCGGTGGCCGCCTCGGAGAAACCCAAGCGTCCGCTGCCCTGCCCCCGGATCGAGATGTCCTGCAGGTACTCTGGTCCCGACGTCACCAGCGTGGCGCTAGGCGCCTGGCGCAGATAGTCCTTCATGCCGTCGAGCACGAGGTTCCGCCTCTCCTGGGCCGTGATCGCGGATATGGCCGCGGGCACTTCGACCAGGGTTTCGGTGCGCTTGCGGGCGGTGACGACGATCTCGTCGAGCGCCTGGACGTCGGCTTGACTGGCCCATGTCGTCGCTGGAGCAGCCGCCAACACCAACCCCAGGGCTGTCATCAGCCCGCCTCGTCCCGTTGCACGCAGCATCTTCGCCTCCCCGCAATTTTATCGTTGCGGGAAAGCTCCAGCCAGAAGCGTCAATTGTCAAACAATTTTTAAAACGCCAGACTAAGCCACGATCACTCGCGCTCTAGCGCCAAGGCCAGGGACCGCCTTGTGATCATCACAATCATTCGCGCAGCCGCGGCCGCGATCTCCGGATGATGATCCTTGACGGCCGAAACCAGGATCCGGTGAGCGGAAAGCGACTGCTGCTCGGATTGCGAGGTCCCGGGCTTTAGCAACCTCTGCTGCCACAGCGCCAAATTGCCGACCTGGGTCAGCATCCGATAAGCCAGCTTGCTACCGGAATGACGGCCAATCAGCTGCCCCAGGCCAAACGACAGGGCGTAGAGCTCAGAGCGATCGGCGTCGCGAGCAACCGCCGCCTCGATCGCCTCCATCAGCCCATCAAGTCGTGGAACCAACCTCTCCGGGAAGCGCTCGGCCGAGAGCCGAGCGCACTGGGCGTACATCTCCTCAAGCAGACTGAAGATGTCGAGCAGCTCTTCGCCCCCAACCGCAACGACCTGGGCCCCGCGCCAGGGCTGCATCTCCACGAAGCCAGCCCGCGCCACGCTGCGCAGCGCCTCACGCACGGAAGCGCGACTGACGCCATGCCGCGCCGAAACCTCCTGCTCGCGCAACCAAGCCCCAGGAGGATACCGATTGTCGATAATCTCGCGGATGAGCGTCTCAGACAGGCGCGTGTCCAGCGTCTGATCAGTCTTGCGCCGCACTCGCGCCGCGCCGGGCCTCACCTCGTCCATCAATCCTCCCTAGCTTGACGTTACAGTAAATCAGAACGAGACAAAACGGAACGTCAGACAATTGCCAAGCGCGCTGTCGGTGATCTACGGTTCGGCCATGGGCGCTACGGACCACTCAAGAGATAGGACAAGACGATGATCCTGCGACGCGATTTCTTGGCCGGAGCCATGACCCTATCGACAGGCTTCGGCGCGCGGGCGGCGGGCGGCGAGCCGCTGCCCCTGGTCGAGGCGGCCAAGCTCGCCTGGCTTTACGGCCTGCCGATGATCGAGACGGCCGTCGTCCGAAGTCGCACCGCCAAGCTTGGAACCTTCAATCGGCTCTATCACCAGACGGATCTGGTGACTCCCGCGAACCAGAAGGTCACCTCGCCCAACAACGACACCCTCTACAGCCGCGGCTTCCTCGATCTGCGCCAGGGTCCCGTCGAGCTGACCCTGCCGGCAAGCGGAACGCGCTATCTGTCCGTGGCCTTGATGGACCTTTGGACGAACAACTTCGCCATACTGGGAACCCGCACCACGGGTCCCGACGGCGGCCGCTTCATCGTCGCCGGCCCCACAGGGCCCGCGCCGTCGGGAGCCATCCGCGCCCCGAGCGACTTCGTGTTTGTCCTTGGCCGCACCCTGGTCGACGGCCCCGCTGACCTTGCCGCGGCGCGCGCGGTCCAGGCGGCCATCGCCGCCTCGGGTCCTGAGCGGGCGCCGGGCGATTTCGTGGTTCCAGTCGCGCGCACGGCGCCTTGGCGCGCTTATTTCACGAGCGTCGGAGAACTCCTGCGCGAAAACCCGCCACCCGCGACGGACGCGGCTTTCTTCCATGCGGTCCACGCCTTGGGCCTCACCGCGCGGGGCTTTGCGCCGCCCGCCTTCACCCCGGCGCAGGAACAAGAGATCGCCCAAGGGATCGAAAAAGCCAAGCAAATCGCCGCCGACCCGCGGGGCGGACTCTACGCCGCCCAAGGCTGGGTTTATCCACGGGCCAATCTCGGCGACTTTGGCCAGGACTATGTCTTCAGGGGTCAGATAGCCTTGACCGGGCTCTTTGGTCTCCCCTTGGCCGAGGCCGTCTATACCCGGCCGGTTGGCGACAGCGGCACGGGACTCCTGCACGGCGACCGCTATCGGCTAACCTTCCCCGTCGGCCGCGCCCTGCCAGTCGACGGCTTCTGGTCTCTGACCATGTACGCGGCCACGTCCGACGGCCAGTTCTTCCTGACGCCCAACGCCATCGATCGCTATGCCATTGGCGATCGCACCCGGGGGCTTAGGCATGGTTCGGACGGTTCGCTGGATATCTGGATCTCGCGCCAGCCGCCGGGCGGGGCGCGGGACGACAACTGGCTGCCCGCGCCCGCTCAAGGCCCTTACATGGTCAGCCTTCGCGCCTACCTGCCGCGACCAGAATTGCTCACTGGGGACTACCGGGCGCCGCCTCTACGGGCGGGCTTCTAGCGGGCGCAACGCGGCGCCCACGATGGCCTATTTGACCCGTTTTCGGCCATGATCGTGCTCAAGGGGCCGGCGAAAGCCGGCCCCTTGCCTCTTCCTAGTGACCGACGCCGCAGGCCTTGAGCTTGCGGGCATAGGTCGGATCGGCCAGCAGGGCCGTCGCGGCTTCGACGGGACGATTGGAGACGATCATCCGCGGGCCGGCCTTGGCCAGGGCCTGGAAGGTCCCAGCGTCGGCGGGCGTGCGATAGACAGCGTCCGGCGTCTCGGGGCCGCCATAGGTTCCCGACATCACCGTCACGCCCATCGCCTCCAGCTCGGGAATGAAGGCCGCGTCCACCTTGTCGGGACGCACCATGGCCACGAGGTGGTCGTTGACCAGACCGGCCGCCTTGGCCTTGGCCAGCATGTCGCGATCGAACACCGGCAGGGCGATGACGGCGTCGGGACGGCGCTGGCGCTGCCCCAGGGCCTGGGCGACCGTGTAGGCCAGGAAGAACACCCGGTCGCCGGCCTTGGCCTTGTCGACCTCGGCCATCAGCAGATCGGGGTCGGTCTGCGGCTTCACGTCCAGCAACACCAGCGCCTTACCGTCGGCCCATCCCAGGATTTCCGATAGCAGTTGCGGGGCGTAGCCGGTCGGATAGGCCGTGGTGTCGCGGACCTTAAGCTTGGAGATCTCGGCCCAGGTCTGGTCGCGGATCCTGCCCTTGCCGGTGGTGTTGCGATCCAGGACGTCATCGTGGTTCTGGAACAGCACGCCGTCCGAGGTCTGCTGAACGTCGGTCTCGATGAAGGCCGGAACCAGGGAGGTCGTGCGCTGCATCGTGGCGACGACATTCTCGGGGAACTCCGGCAAGGGGCCGCCGCGATGGGCGCCGACCAGGGCCACCTTCTCCTCACGCAGGCAGGCCAGCAATTGCGGCAGGCGGCCCTTGGCGGCGGTGAGCATGTCGGCGGAGGTCGGGCCGGCGGCGGCGGACGCCGACGAGGCGGCCAGCAGGGCGGCGCTGGCCAGCAGCGCCCGAAGCAGGATCTTGGTCATCTTGAGCTCTCTTTGGAGGGCGCACGGGCCTGACGACCCGCGCGGAGAAGGCGGGCGGCGTCAGAACTTGAAGTTGACGCCCAGGAAGTAGCGGCGGCCCAGCATGTCGTAGAGGGCGGTGTCGGTGGCGCTCTCGCCGGTCCAGGCCGGGGGCTGGCGGTCGGCCAGATTGAGCGCCCCCGCCCGCAGCTCGACGGTGGAGTTGACCTGGTAGCGTCCCGTCAGGTCGAAATAGTCCATCGCCTTGACGCCCCTTGCGGTGGCGGTGGCCGAGCCGACATTGGCGGCGTTGCCCATGGCCTCGACCCAGCGCCAGCGCAGGCTCAGGTCGATGGGCCCCACATGGTAGCCCAGGCTGGTGATGGCCTTCCACTTGGGGTGCGAGATGGCGTCGGCGCTGATCTGGGCGTTGCCGATCGTGCCGGCGTAGTTGACGTAGGCCGCGCCGGCCAGGGTCTGGATCTCGTACTTGTCCATATGGGAGATCAGCACATTGAGGCTGACCGAACCTGCCCGCTCGGAAGCGCCGAACGCCGCCAGATCCGCGCCCCAGTCGACCTGCAAGTCGACGCCCGAGGTCCGGTAGCCGGCCAGGTTGAGCAGCGGCGTGGTGATGCTGGAGAAGCCGCCCGAAGAGCCGCGATGGATCAGCTTGCAGTAGTAGTTGGCCGGATCGTAGGTCGGGTTGGCGTTACCCTGACCGTTAAAGCAGCGTTGGGCGATCACGTCGCCGGTGATCAGGCCGATCGCGTCGGTCAGCTTGATGTCGTAATAGTCGACCGAGGCCGAAAGCCGGCGCAGCAGGGGCTGCTGGAAGGTCGAGCGCCAGACCAGGCCCGCCGTATAGGTGTCGGAAGACTTTTCCTTCAGGTCGGGATTGCCCGCGACGTCCGACTGCACCGAGGTGCCGGCGAACTTGTGGGCGTCGATGACGCTGAGCGGAATGCCGTTGGCGATGCACAGGGCGCGCACCTGGACGGCGTTGGGGCCTGTGCGATAGGCGCTGGCGATGTCGCAGGGATCGCCCAGGCCGGCGGAAATCCGCCCGACGGTGGTCGCGCTCTGCTCGGAGGGGCGGAACAGCTCGCCCACCGAAGGCGCGCGGATGGCGTGCTGATAGCCACCGCGCAGGCTGACCGCGTCGTTGATCTCCCAGGCGCCGCTGGCCTTGTAGGTATGAACGCCGCCGACCGTGTCGTAGTCGGAGTAGCGATAGGCCAGATCCAGGTCGAGCTTGCGGATGAAGGGCAGGTCCTTCAGCAGCGGGACAGCCAGTTCGAGGAAGGCCTCCTTCGAATTGGTCTCCCCTTCCGTCGACCTGCTCAGACCCGTGGTCAGGACCGTACCGGTGAGGCGCGCGGCGTCCGGCGAATAGGCGTAGCTGTTCTTGCGATAGCTGAGCCCAGCGGCGAACCGCAGGTCGCCGGCCGGCAGGGCCAGCACCCGACCCTGGACGTTGGCCTCGGCGTTGGTCTGCTGCAGCGTCGTGGTCTCGTGCATCTCGCGCAGGAGATAGGTCAGGCACGATTTCGAGGGCGCCGTCAGGGCCAGGGGGTCCAGGCCGCCCTCGCAAAGGCTCTTGCCGCCATCGACCGCGTTGACCAGCGACAAGAACGAAGCCCGGTCGATATAGCCGCCCAACAAGGCGTTCTGCTCGGTGCGGCCATAGGAGGCGAACACGTCCCAGGTCCCATCGATCGCGTCGAACCGGCCCTTCAGGCCGCCTAGGGCCTGCCCGACATTATAGGTCTGCTGGGCGATGTCGGGGGAGTAGCGGCCGGTGTTGAAATAGAACAACAGCGGCGCGGTCGGGTTGGGCCGCGAGGCGGCGATCGCCTTGAGGTCGGCGGGCAGGAAGGGGTTGGTGACCGGCAGATAGACGTCGCGGGTGATCGCCTGGTTGCGGCCGTAGCCGCTCTGGTTGGAGACATAGTGGGCGTAGTTGAACTGGCCGTAGGCCTCGACGGCGTCGCTGAGCTGGTAATTGACCTGGCCAAACAGGGTCTGGCGCTTGAGCGGCTGCTGCAGGGGCGCGGCCTCGCCCAGCGGCACGGCGACCTGGCCGTTGCTGGTGATGGTGTAAGGGCCGTCGGCGGGGAAACGATAGTTGAGGATCGGCGAGGAGATCGTGAACAGCGTGCCGTCGAGGTTCTGGCTGTAGGTGGCGTTGCGCGGCACGTTGGTCGTCACGCCATATTTGGCGAAGACGCCGTTGATCGCCGCCTGGGTCGGCAGGTTGGCCGCGTCGGCGTAGATCAGGCCGCTGGGCAGCACCGAGGTGATGCCGCCGTCCTTGAAGAAGGCGCGGGAATTTCGGTTGACCCGCTGGCGATCCATGTAGGACGCCGACAGCATCGCGTGACCCTTGTCGTCGGCGAAGGCGCCGCCAACCGTGGCGCTCAGATCGGCGGTCTCGCCATCGCCGCGCTCGGTCTCGCCGTATTGGGCGTCGATCTGTAGCCCCTCGAAATTGTGCTTGAGCTTGAAGTTGACGACGCCGGCGATCGCGTCGGAGCCGTAGATCGCCGAGGCGCCGCCGGTGATCACCTCGACCGAGTCGATCAGGCTGGGCGCCAGGGTGTTGAGGTCGATGGCGCCCAGCGGGTCGGACGGCTGCAGCCGGCGGCCGTCCAGCAGCACCAGGGTGCGGGCCGTGCCCAGGCCGCGCAGATTGGCGTTGGCCCGCCCGCCGCCGGCCTGGCTGGCCGAGGTCGAGCCGGAAGTGGCGGCGAACTGCGGCAGCTGGTTGAGGGTGTTCTCGATCGAGGTCGGCCCCTGGGCCTGGAGAACGTCCTTGCCGACCGTGACGATCGGGCTCTGAGCGGTGTAGTCCTGGCGCGCGATGCGCGAGCCGGTGACCACGATCTCTTCGACCGAGGCGGCGGCCTCGGTCGCCGGCGGCGGCGCGGCCTGGGCGCTGGCGACTCCGGCGTGAGCCGAACTCAAGGCGAGCGTCGACGCGGCGCCAAAGAGCGCGAAAATTCTAGATTGCATAGGAACTTAGATCCCCTTGAACGGTGACCCCCGCTCTGTCGCGGAGGGCGTCTAAGGGGTTAGGACGCGGCCCCTCTCGCGATCCTCACCACTTTTTTCGGACGTCGCCCGGAAAGAAAAACTGTCGCAAATCCGTGGGAAGAAGACGCGCGCCCGGTCGCGGACCGTTCCTTCGTCCCGCGCAGCGACGCATGTTCGGGAAGCTTCTCGTGACCTTGAAGGACGACGCCCATCGGGCCGACGCGCGCCCTCGCCTGCCGCCGCCCGAGCAGATCAGCCACGCCTATCGCCGGCCGCTGATGACCTATTTCTGCGTCACACCGGCGACCACGCCGAGGCCGAGGACCTGACCCAGGAAGCGCTCCTGCGCGCCTTGCGGGCCGGCGACGGCGAGGCGATAGAGACCCCCGACGGCTTTGTCTTCACCATCGCCTCCAACCTGCTGCGTGACCGCGCGAGAAAGCGCATCACCCGACAGGCCGACCGCCATGTCAGCCTCTATCCGCCGGGCGACGGCGAGACCGCCGCCGAACCCCTGCAACTCGCCACTGAGGATTTGCCGGCCGACCGCGTCCTGATGGGTAAGGAGAAACTTCGAAGGACCCTCGACGCCCTGGCCGAACTGCCCGATCGCACCCGGGAAATCTTCATCCTGTTCCGGGTCGAGCGCCTTCGCCAAACCGAAATCGCCGCCCGTCTGGGCATTTCGGTCAGCGCCGTGGAAAAGCATGTTGTTCGGGCCGTGGCCCATCTGGCACGGCGGTTCAGGTAGACTTTGACACATTCCCCCGCTCCAACTCCACCGTTCGAAGACGTTCACGAGGCGGCCGCCGCCTGGTGGATGCGCCAGTCTCCGACGATTGGACCGACGTCGACGAAGCCGGGTTGCAAGCCTGGCTGGCCGCGGACGCGCGCCATGCGGACGCCTACGACCAGGTGCTCGAGGCGATGTCCGCGTTCGATGATCAGGACGACGCCGCCGAGCTCCAGGCTTTGCGCCCGCAGCTCCAAGACAGCGCGGCCCCGCTTGGCGGCGCGCAACGGTCGCCCCCTCGCCCTTCGCGGCGCGCCTGGATGATCGGCGCGGGCGCCCTGGCCGCCGGCCTCGTGGGCTTTGCGGTGCTGAGCCGCCCCTCACCCGCGCGGATCTACACCGCGCCCGCGGGCGCCCCGGCCGAGTTCACCCTGGCCGATGGCTCGCGGCTGTCGATCGAGGGCGGCGGCGCGGTCGCGGTGCGGCTTGGCCGTCAAGCCAGGGACCTTGAACTGACCCGAGGCCAGGCCCGCTTCGAGGTCGCGCACGACCAGGCGCGGCCCTTCTCGGTCACCGTCGGCGACCAGGTCGTGGTGGCCACCGGGACGATGTTCAACATCGATCGGCTGAGCGAGCGCTCCGTCGTCAGCCTGTTGGAGGGACGGGTCATCATCCATCCGGTCCGTGGCGAGGGCCCGACCCTGGCTCTGACGCCGGGAGAGCAAGCCGTGCTGCGCCCCGGAACCCCGCCCCTGCGCCAGACGGCCGATGTGCGTTCGGCCGCGGCCTGGAGGAACGGGCGATTGATCTTCGATGATACGCCGCTCGCCGAGGCCGTCGAACGGGTCAATCGTTATGGCGCCAATCTTCGCGTGGGCGACGAAACCCTGGCCCGCCTGCGGGTGACCGGGGTGTTCAAGACCGGCGACAACGCCGCCTTCGTCGAGGCGATCACCGCCTATCTCCCGATCGCGGCGCGGCGCGGCGCCGACGGGCGCACCGCGCTAGTTCAACGCCCCGCCGGGGGTTAACTGTCGCCGCGAGGAGCGCTTGGCGCATGAGGTTCTTGCGCGTCACGGCCCACGGGATCTGCGCGACGGCGCTCCTGGCGGCGGCGCCGAGCCTGGCCAGCGCCGCCGAACCGCGCCGCGCGTTCGATCTGGAGGCCGCGCCGCTGGGCAAGGCGCTGTTGGCGTTCAACCTGGCGACCGGCGCCCAGGTCATCGTCTCGCGCGACCTGCTGGTCGGCCGCGTCTCGCGCCCAGTGCGCGGTCAGTACACCGCCACCCAGGCTCTGGCCCGCATGCTGACCGGATCGGGCCTGCATGCGGAGCGCACCGGGCGCGGCGTCCTGATGATCCTGCCCGACCGGCCGCCGCCGGCCCCAAGGCCCAGGCCCAGCGCGCCCCAAGCCGTCGCCATCGCCATCGCCGAGATGGAGGGCGTGACGGTCACCGCGCCCCGCATCCTGCCGCCCGTCGCCCTGACCACGCTGAGCGGCGCGCGCCTGGAGCAATTGGGCGTGGTTGGCATGGATCAGGTCGGGCGGCTGACGCCGGGCCTCAATGTCGTCAACCTCTCCCCGGCCGCGGCGGCCTTCTCGATGCGCGGCGTCACCCAGGCCTCGGGGGACGCCAGCCGCGAGCCGAGAATGGCGGTGCTGCAGGACGGTATGCCGGCGTCCAAGGAGCGCGGCGCCTATTTCGAGCTCTTCGATCTTGACCGCATCGACATCGCCAAGGGCCCTCAGCCCACGCTCTACGGCCGCGGGGCGATGGCGGGGGCGCTCGACGTCATCCAGCACAAGGCCGATCCGCGCGCCAAGGCCTGGAGCCTTCATGGCGAGGTCGGCGACCATGGTCAGGGCCTGCTGGAAGCCATGATCAACCAGCCGGTCGGCCAGGACCTGGCGGTGCGTGTCGCCGCTCGCTGGCGGGGGCGAGACGGCCTGACGCCCAACCTGGCCGGTGGCGACCGCCTGGATTCGGTCGCCACCGACGCCGCCCGCGTCTCACTGGCCTGGCGTCCCGGCGACGGCGAACGGCTTGACCTGATCGTCAACTACCAGCGGGACCGTCCCACCGGCCGGCCGCTCAAATCCTTCACCTTCGCGCCCACCGACCCGGTCACGGGCGCGGCTCTGGGCGATCTTGACCGCCACACCCCGCCCGCCTTGAGCGCCATCGACGAGAACGGCCGGCCCGCGGCGCTCGGCCTGGACCGTACGCTGGGTTCGGTCGCGGTCCTGGCCGCGCGGCGGCTGAGCCCGGGTCTGAACCTGAGCGCGTCCCTGGGCTATCGCCGTTTCTACGCCGACGAGCGCCAGGACGGCGATGGCCTGTCCCTGCCGGTGATCAGCGTCTTCGAGCAGACCCGGGGCGTGCAGTACAACGCCGACCTGCGCCTGGCCTATGACGCCGGCGAGCGTTGGCGGGGTTTCGCGGGCGTCAGCCTGTTCCACGAAAGCGGCACCCAGCGGGCCTATTTCACGATCGACGAACGCTTGTTGTTGGCGCGCATGGTCGGCGGCCTGAACACACCCGTCCCCCAAGGCCTTGATACGCTGACCCGGCCGGACTTCGTCGCCGCGCAACTGCGCCAACTGGCCGCGCGGCGCGGCTTCGACCTGCCGGGCGATCTGGCCCTGGGCGCGGCCGGCAATCTCAAGCCGGCCTATGTCGAGCGCAACCAGAACTTCGCGCGGACCACCGCCGTCGATCTCTTCGGCGACCTCACCTTCTCGCCAAGCCCGACCTGGGCGCTTTCGGCCGGCCTGCGCTACAGCCACGACGCCAAGGCCAGCGCCGTCGCCACCGCCCTGCCCGGCGGCCCGTCGGTGCTGGCCGGAGCCGTCCAGGCCTTTGGACTTCCCTTGGCGCAGAGGACCGCCCTGCTCGCCGCGCTCGGCGCGCCAGGCGCGGGCGCCAGCGCCGAGGCTCCCCGCGCCTGGCCCAACTACGCCTTGGTGTTCCAACCGACGTCTGGAAATGGAGACAAGGTGTCGAACACGCTGTCCGACGAGGGCTGGAGCGGGCGACTGGTGGCGCGCTATACGCCATCGCCGACGTTCAGCGCCTATGGCTCCTACGCCCGGGGGCGACGGCCCAGCGTCCTGGTGGCCGGACCGCCTCTGGTGGCCGAGGGCCCGGCGCGGTTCGGAATCGTGCCCGCCGAGACGATCGATTCCCTGGAGATCGGAACCCGCGGCGTCGGTTTCGACCAACGCGTGGATCTGAACCTTGCCGCTTACGCCTATCGCTATGTCAACTTCCAGACCACCAAGCTTGTCGATGGTCAGTTGCAGACACTGAACGCCGGTCGAGCCGACGCGACCGGTCTGGAGGCCGAGGCGCGGTTTGAGCTGTCGCGCTCGGTCCAGTTGTTCGCGACCTACGGCTACAACCATTCAAGGCTGCGCAACGGCGCCTTCGCGGGCAATCAATTTCGCCTTGCCCCCGATCACAAGGTCTCGCTCAACCTGGAACTGACATACGCCACGCCCAACGGCGCGATCACGGTCCTGCCGACCTGGAGCTGGCAATCGAAGATCTTCTTCTCCGACGACAACGATCGCCCCGAACTCTCCCGCGGGCTATTGCGCGATCTCGTGCAGGATGAGGTGCAAAACGCCTACGACTTGCTGGATCTGCGGGTGAACTACCAGCCGCGCGCCGCCAACTGGAGCGCGAGCGTCTTTGTCACCAATCTCCTGGATCGGCGCTATCTTCAGGAAGCCGGCTTTATCGGCGAAAGCTTCGGATTCACAGCGTCGGCGCAAGGGACGTCGCGTCTCTGGGGGCTATCTCTGCGGATCGTTGGCGGAGCGAGGCAAGACTTGGCGAGATAGGTATCTCCCGTCGCGGCCCAGATATCGAACTCCCCGCTGCTCTTGTCCGCCCCCCGCCCGCCTCCAAAGGCGCCTGTCGATCTTGGCGTTGGCGAGGCGACGTCGCAGGCGTGCAGGTCTGCCAGACTCAAGGCTCCAAGCCGATAGCCGCCGCGTCGGGACGCCGCGTGTCGACGCCGCCATGGAGCAAGCCCTCCTCGATGAGGATCGACTGGGCGCTGCCCATGGTCAGCCCTTCAGTGACGCGATGACCCCGCGCTGCGAGCAGACGAGCGATGTCTCGCGGAAATCCCGGTTCGAGCTCCAAGGCGCCTTTATCGTCCTGAAACAGCCTAGGTCGCTCGGTCGCCTCGCCGATATTCAGGCCGTGGTCGATCACGTTGACCAGGACCTGGGCGACGGTGGGCATGATGCGCGTCCCGCCCGGACTCCCCGACAGGATCCAGGGTTTGTCGTCCTTGAAGGCGATGACCGGACTGATGGTGGAGATCACGCGCTTGCCCGGCGCGGGAGCGTTCGCGGGTTCGGCCGCGGCCTGGGCCGCGTCCCAGGAGAAATTGGCGACGGCGTCATTGAGGAAAAAGCCCGTGCCCGGCGCCATCACGTGCGCGCCAAAATCCGAACCGAGCGTGAAGGTGTTGCTGACCGCGTTTCCGTAGCGGTCGACAACTGAAAAGTGCGTGGTGTCCCGACTGGCGAACCCGACCGGGTCACCCGGCGTGAGGCTGACGGCGGGCAGGCTCGCTTCCATCCTGATCGCGGCGGCCCGATCCTTGGCGTAGGCCTTGGACAGCAGCCCCTTGCTGGGCACGACATAGTCGGGATAGCCGCCCATGTAGCGGCGGCGATCCGCGAACATCAGCTTGCTGGATTCGGCCAGGACATGGAGACTGTCCGAGGAGTTCTGCCCCAGGTCCCTCATGGGGAAGGTCTCGATCAGATTGAGCAGCTCGCCAAGCAGCACGCCCGCCGCCGGTGGCGGCATCAGGGCGATCTTCACCCCGCGATAGGTGGTCCAAAGGGGCTCTTGCGCCTTGATCCGATAGTCGGCCAGATCCTGAGCGGTGAGGATCCCGCCATTGGCGGTCGAGGCCGCCACGATGCGCTTGCCGATCTCGCCCCGATAGAGTGCGTCCGCGCCGTGGTCGCGCAACTGCTCGAGCGACCAGGCCAGGTCCTTCTGCACCAGGCGCTCGCCACGTTGATAGGGTCGTCCCCGATGGTAGACCGTGCGCGCGGCGACCGGGTCGCGAACCAGTTCCGGAGCCTTGATCCGGAAGGCGTAGGCCATGTCGTCGGAAACGAACACGCCGCGTCGGGCCAGATCGATGGCCGGCTGAACGACCGCGCGCCAGGACAACTTGCCGTACTTGCGCTGGGCGAAATAGAAGCCCGCCGGCGTGCCGGGCACGGCGACCCCGCGATAGGAGTAGCGCTTGCCCGGGTCGAGCTTGCCATCCGGCCCCGTCAACAAGGTCGGGGTGATCCCCCGGGGTGCGGCGCCATAGTACTCGATCGCGAGCGTCTGACGGGTTTCGGCCAGATAGACGAGCATGAACCCGCCGCCGCCCAGATTGCCCGCGCGCGGCAGGGTGACGGCCAGCGCCAGACCCGTGGCGACCGCCGCGTCAACGGCGTTCCCCTTCGCCAGAACGGCGCGACCGACTTCGGAAGCGATGGCGTTCTGACTGACCACCATCCCCTCGGCGGCGATGACGGGATGGTGGATCGCATCATACTCGATGATGTAGCTGGCGGCGTTGGCCGCCGGAGCGGCGGCGGTCCCCTGGGCTAGGGCGGCGGAGCTCACCCCCATCGCGATCAAGCCCAACAGGGCCGGCTTGATCGCGCGCATCAGACGTTTGAACACAAGAGCCTCATGACCGAATGGAGGTGAACCCGCGACGTCGCCGCGCAGGATCAGAAGGACTTGGTCATTTCCAGGTACCAGAACCGCCCCCGGGCGCTGTAGAGGCTGGTGAAATAGCCGAACAGCTGGTTGGCCAGCGGCGGGTCCTTGTCGGCGATATTGTTGACGCCGACCCGGATCGAACCGCCCGCAAGCGGGCCCTTGTCGAAGCTCTTGCGCACGGCGGTGTTGAACGTCGTCCACGACGAGACCGGGAAGTTCAGCGCCGAGGTGTCGTAGATGCCATCGATATAGGTTCCGCTGCCGGTGACCTGCCAGCCGTCCTTGATCCAGACCACGCTCGCCGTGGCCCGCGAGCGCGGGTTGCCGTTGAGGCCGATCTGCGAACCGCCCGAGGTCGTCGACAGGCCCGCGGCGAGCAAGGCCGCGGCGCTTTCCGACGGCGACTGGTAGAAGCGCCCGAAGATCGAAACGTCGGCGTTGAGGCGGAAGTCCCCGTAGCGATCGGTGGGGATCCGATAGGCAAGACCGATGTCGGTCGCCTCGACCTCGCGCGCGTTGAGGTTCTCGAAGATGGCCCGAACGCCGGTCACCTTGCCCGAGGCGTCACGCGTGACGAGGGGATTGCCCGCCCCGCTCCCGAGCCGGCGGATGGCGTCGAGATAGATCTGGTCTTGCGTCGAGAACACGCCGACCAAGCCCGTCTGCCTGATCCGCCACCAATCGACCGTCAGGGTCAGGTTGCGAACGGGCGTCAGGACCACGCCCGCGCTGGCGGACTTGCTGTCCTCGGCCTTGAGACGGTCATTGCCAGAGCGGGTCTCGCTGACGTCATAGCGGTAGGCCGCGCAATTGCTGCGATTGATGGCGGCCACCGAGGTCGCGCCCTGGGCCAGGCCGCAGGCATAGAGGTCGAGTTGGTTCTGCTGGACGCGGTTGGCCGCCGCGGCGTTGATCTGCTCGAGGTTGGGCGCGCGGAACGCCTCCGAGTAGGACGCGCGGAACTTCAGCCAGTCGGTCACGCCCCAGCTCGCGGCGATCTTGGGCTTCAGCACCTCGTCCTTGGTGTCGGAATAGCGCTCGTAACGGGCGGCAAGCTGCACATCGAAGCTCTGAACCAACGGGACGCCGTCCTCAGGGCGGATAATCGCGCTCTGCAACTCGGCATAGGCCGAATAGACGTTGCGTTTGCCGTGGGTGTCGAGCGTCTGGCTGTTGCCCATGACATCGCTCGTCCTGCGCCGGTCGACGTCACATAGCTGATCGTTCCGTTGATGCGGGGGTCACGATAGTCGTCATAGGTCTCCCGACGCACTTCCACGCCCGAGGCCAGGCCGATGTCCCGACCGGCGATGCTCAGCACCGATGGGTTGGACAGGCCCGCGCTCCACATCGCCAGCGAAGTGCGGCTGTCGCGCGTGACGTCGATACGCAGGCGGTCAAGCACGGCGGCCGAGTTGAGCGTGGAATTGCCGACGCGCAGATTGGCCGGATCGCCGCCATTGAACGGGTTATAGGCCGTGGCCAGATCGCTGCTGCTCAGGGCCGCCTGCAGGGCGGTGTTGCTGACCCGATTGTGCTCGGTGTCGACGGTCTTGGCGCGCGAATAGACCGCCGAGGTGTCCCAGCGCCATTCGCCGATCCGGCCGCGCAAGCCGGCGACGGCGCGGATCTGCGTGTTGTCGACGTCGAAGTTGCGCATCCCGACGTCGAGGACGTCATAGCCAACGATGGTCACGTCCTGGGCCGGACCGGTATAGCTGGCCAGCCGCCCCGGGCCGCTGCCGAAGGGGTTGTAGGGATTGTTGCGCGACACGACCAAGGGCGCGTCGGTCAGCGTGGTGGACCCGCCGCGACCGGCCCAGGCGCTGGCCTTGTAGTAGAGCAGATCGCCGAAGGCGGACACGCCGCCGGCGAAGTCATGGTCCACCGTCGCCATCACGCTGCCGCGCGTCGTGCGCGGAACCATGGTGCGCAGCGCGCCCTCATCGGACCGAAGGCTGGACGGCAGGGTCGAGGACCCGCCGTTGACGCAGACGCCCGAGGTGGCGGTCTCCGCGCGCGACCCGGTGAACGAACAGGGCTGCATGAAGAAGGTGGTGAAGTTGGCGCCCAAGCCCGTCACGGGCGTGGTCACCCGCCCCGTCATCCAAGGCGATTGCGAAACCGTGCGATTGAACAGCGAGGCGTAGGTCGACGAGACCCGGCCGCTCAGATCATCGGTCGCGGCATAGTCGCGATCCGAGCCAGGCATGTCCGTGTTGTGATAGACCTCGCCGAACAGCGCCACGTGCGTCGCGCCGCCATTGAAGGCCGCGCCCCACTTCATGTTGATGTCGTTCTCGCGCAGGCTGCCGCGCTCGACGCCGCCCAAGCGCGCGGACACCTCCGCGCCGGTGAAGCGTCGATCGATGACGAAGTTGAGAACACCCGCTGTCGCGTCGGAACCATAGAGGGCGCTGGCTCCATCGCGCAGAACCTCGACGCGACGAAGCGCCGAGGTGGGAATGGCGTTCAGGTTGACGATCTGGACAGGAACCGTGCCGCCTTCCTGCTGAGAGGTCGGGTGCGGCGTCATCCGGCGTCCGTCGAGCAGCACCAGGGTGTTGCCCGAGCCCAAACCGCGCAGGTTGGCCGAGGAGACATCGCCACGGGCGTTGTTTGGCCCCTGGACGCCGCTGTTGAAGGCTTGAGCGCCGCCCTGAGGCAGACTCGCGATCAACTCGCCAGCGCTAACGACTTCCTGCGCGCGCAACTGATCGGCGTCGAGAACCGAAACGGGCAAGTTGCCCGTGACCTTGGCGCCGGCGATGCGGCTGCCGATGACCACGACCTCGTTGACGATCGCCGGCTCCTCGGGCGGGGCCGCCGGCTCGGCGCGGGCAGCGACCGTAGTTTCCTGGACGGCGATCGGCTGGCGAAGCGCCACGGCCGTCGGAGGCGCGCCGGCCTTCTGGACGACGAAGGTCCTGGGACCGGTGCTCTGATAGGAAAGACCCGATCCGGCCAGTAGACGACGAAGCCCGTCGTCCGGTGACAAGGCGCCCTGAACGCCGCTCGTCCGGCGCCCCGTGACGAGGTCCGGGTTGAAAATCACTTCGCGGCCGCTCTGGATCGCGAACTGGCGGAGGGCCGCGTCCAGGCTGGCCGGCGCGATATTGAATTCGAGTTCGCGGGAGCCTGGGCCGCGGCCGGCCCCGCGCAGAGCGCCGCGGCGGCGCACCCAAACATAGCCCAGTTCTTCAGCGTCAAAGCGGTCATCAAAGCCCCCAACGGCCAACAAGAGGGCCCTCTCGCCCCACGCCGTAGACGCCCGTCCGTCCGAACACCTCACCGCGATTGTCACATTTTCTTCGTCGGCGCGCCTTGGCCGGCGACGAGCACCTGATCACCCCGATCTCCCACGCGCACCTCGACCCCGTAGAGCGTGGTCAAGGCCTTGAGAAAACCGCTGGCGCCGTCGGTGAAGAAAACGCCGCTGACCTTCAAGCCGTCCAGGGATGGGTCGCCGACACGGATCGGACTGGCGCTGTAGCGGTTCATTTCCGCGACCGCCTCCCGCAGGGGCGCGCCGGCGAACTGCACTCTGCCATACCGCCAGTCGCCCAAGGCCGCGACGTCGAGACGACGCACCTGGACCTCGCCATCGGGCTGGGAAACCAGCAACTGGCCAGCGCCGATTTCCGTCGGTGTCTTCTTGCCGGCGGCGACCGCCACTCGGCCTTCGCTGACGGCGACATGAACGGCGCGATCAACCACCCGAACGTCGAACGAGGTCCCGATGTCGGTGATCGTGCGGCCGCCGGCCTCGACCTTGAACGGCCGCTTGTCGTCGGCGACATCGAACCAGGCTTCGCCCTTCAGGAGCCGGACGGTTCGGCGACGTCCGGTGATCCGCACGTCGATGGCGCTGTCCCCGTTGAGATCGACCCGCGAGCCGTCCGCCAGACGCAGGGTCGAGCGCGCGCCGTGCGCATTCTCATGCCGCTCCATGGCGCCAAAGCCCAAGCTCCAGAATGTCGTGGCCGTCATCAGGCCGAGAAACACCGCGCCGACCACGCCGGCGGCGATGGAATAGCGCGGAACTGAACGCTCCGGCGGCATCGACAGGGCGCGCTCGCGCACGGCCAGCAACCGCGGCTCGGCGGCCAGCAATGCGGCCGCGCCGAAGGCCTGCTGAGCGCGTTCGAACGCTGCAAGGTTGGCCGGGCTCCGCGCCAGCCACGCTTCAAGCGCGACCTGCCGCGCACGGGTCCACCGCGGCGAATGCTTCAGGCTTAGCCACCAGGCCGCCGCTTCGGCGGCGTCCTCCGGCGGCGCCCATCGCTTGAACAGGGTCATCAGAACGCCCGCCTGGCCAAGTGCGCGATCGCTTTCATCATGTGCTTTTCGACGGCGCTGACGGAAATGCCCTGCCTGCGGGCGATCTCCGCATAGCTGAGTTCCTCATAGCGTTGCAGCGCGAAAATGGCCTGGGTGCGCAATGGCAATTCCTGGATGGCGACCAACACCCGGCGCAGGTCTTCCCGGGCAAGCGCCACAACCTCTGGCGACAGGGGATCGACCGGGTGGTGTTGGTCCGTCAGGGTGGCGTGCCCGCCTCGATGACGGGAAATGTCCCGCCGACCGGAATCCCGCCAGACATTCGAGGCGATCACGAAGAGATAGTTCTCCTCGGCCCGCACATCCTCGAGGCCGCCACGCGCGACAAGGCGCATGAAGACTTCCTGCACCAGGTCCTCGATATCGTCGGGACTCCGCGTACGGCTGCTGAAGAAGCGGGTCAACGGCATGCGGAAACGGCGGTTCAGCGCTTCAATCCGCGCCGAACGGGCCTGGGCGGCAGCCTCTTGCTGATCGGCGCGCTCGTCCTCCACGATCTGTCCCGCCTGCTCCAAACGCTCGACCCCGTTGCCGACGGCAAGCCCGTCGGGCCTCGCCGTAGGTCGTAGACGCACGTGAAGCCATCTACCTCACGGGATGAGCAACCATTCTTTCGATCGGATCCAGGCGGCAGACGTTCAGATTGCTGAACGTACCGGCACGATCGCCCCTGAAAGAACCTGGCATGGCCGCCGCAAGGCGCCTCTGTCCCTAGGCCACGAGTTCGACGTCCCGGATCAAGGACTGATGCGCGCCGACGCCGGCCATCACGCCGTCGGCCGAGGCCAGGGTGGCGTTGTGCATAGGCCGAGCCGCGTCTCCGGCTGCGTAGAGACCAGGAATGCTGGTCGCCTTCCAATCGTCTGTGCGGATCATGGGTCCCAACGGACCCTCGTTGAACACGCAGCCCAGTTGCTCCGCCAGGGGGCTGGCCATGCGGGTGGATGGGGCGACGAACAGGGCGCTGATGGACACGACGCGACCGTCGGCCAGGCGCACGGCGTCCAGCGCCGGGGCGTCGCCCAGAAGCTCGACCACTGGCTGGCGCTCGATCGTCACGCCCCGCGCGCTCAGGTGGGCCAGCTGTTCGGCGTCAGGCTCGAAGCGGCCCTGGGTGAACAGGGTGGTGGGTCCCCAATCGGGAATCATGGCGGCTTGGTGGGCGGCCATCGGATGGTTCGCCAATACGCCCAGTGGACGGTCCCGCACCTCGTAGCCGTGACAATAGGGACAGTGCAAAACTGTGGCGCCCCAGCGCTCCTTCAGGCCGGGCACATCAGGCAGGCTGTCGGCCACGCCGGTGGCCAGCACGAGACGTCGGCCACGCGCGGTGCGCCCGCCCGACATCTCGATAATGAAATCGCCGCCCACCTCGCGCCGAGCCTTCAGCACTTCGCCACGCACGATTTCCACTGTTGGGTAGGCCGAGACTTGGCAGGCCGCCTCACGCAAGATCTCGAAGGGCGCCTTGCCGTCTTGGCCTAGGAATCCATGCGAAGCCTCGGCGAAACGGTTGCGCGGCAAGCCGCTGTCGACCACCAGCACGCGCCGCCGAGCCCGGGCCAGCTGCATTGCGGCGGAAAGGCCGGCGAAGCTGCCGCCAACGACGATGACGTCATGCAACATGGTCTTGGTTTCCTTGATGGGATTGTCTCATTGGGCCGACGTTGGCGGCTAGGTCCGCCAGCGAGATCGTCGCGAGGCGCCGCATCAACGCCTGACGCGCTTCGAGCATCGTCTGATCGAGCAGGCGGTCGACGGCCTGCTCGACCAGACAGCCAGGACTTTCGGGAGTTGGCGGCATGGCCAGGACGGGCTCGTCCAGGGCGTCCTGGATTTGGCCCAGACTGATGTCGGTCAGAGTTCGCCCCAAGCGCCAACCGCCGTGATGGCCCTTGGTCGAGGTGACGATCCCGGCCTTTCGCAAGCCAGCGAAGGTGCGGCGGATGACGACGGGGTTCGTGCCGGCGCACATGGCCATCTCTTCCGACGTCATAGGCTGATCACCGCGCTCGGCCATGTGCAGCAGCACATGAAGGGCGACAGAAAGGCGGCTGTCTCTTTTCATGTAATCATATATGTTACGTGAAATCCCAGAGTGCAACCGCATGGTTCGGAGCGATATGGCGGTCCGAGCCATAAAGTGCGGCTCCCGCCCCTCTCCGCCACCCTAAAGTCTGGATTGCGCCGAATGAACGGACCGCGGGCTTCCGCGTGAAGGCGAAGTCGTTTCGACCAAGTGGTCCAGGACCTGGCTGACGCGCGCCGACGCAAGCCTTAGCCATCCCCCGCGCATCGCTGGCCCCCGCGGCCAGGCTTTCAGGCGAGCGGGGCGCTACTCGACCCAAAGCGTCAATCGGCTACCCCAAGTTCGCGCGCCTTGTGAATCAACTGAACCACGCTGTTCACCTCGAGTTTTCGCATCAGGTTCTCGCGGTGCTTGTCCACCGTCTTGACCGAAAGACGCAGCTGTTCAGCGACCTTCCCGGTGCTGAGGCCCTGGTAGATCAGGAGCAGGATCTGCCTTTCCCGCACGGTTAGCCCATGATCGGCCGCGTCGGCCTCGCGCCGCACGTCTTCGGGCACCACGGTCTTGCCGTTCATGACATCGGCGATGGCGCGCAGGAGCATCGGAGCCGTCGTGTCCTTGAGAAGGACGGCGTCCGCCCCGGCCTCGATCAGTTGCCGATACGCCATCCCTGATCGCGCGCCGGTCAAGGCCACGACCTTCAGATCGGGGTAGCGGCGTTTGCAAAAGCCGAGCGCCGCCGCGGGCTCCCCGCCCGGCATGTGATAGTCCAGCAGCAGCAGGTCGGGTTGGACCCGGGACATCAGAGCGGTCAGGTCGTCCAGCCGTCCAACCTCGGCCAAGATCTCGAAGCCTGGCTGCGCTTGAAGCAGCAAAGCCAGCCCCTGGCGGAAAATCGTGTGATCGTCGGCGATGACAATTTGCATGGGATGGCAAAATAGCGGCTCTGGATCTATGTCCAGGAAATTCGTTTTCTCTGGATCGCCGACCGTGCTTCGCTTGATTTGCGCCGCGTTGGCGTTCTTGTTGCTCGGGACCGCCCAGACCGCCGCGGCGGCGCAGTGCCAAGCCACCACGACCGCGCCCCTGCCGCTGGCACCGTGCATGCGCGCCGCCGCCCCGCCGCCAGGCGCGCCACCTGGACTGCACTGGTTTAGCATCAAGGCCACGCCCGCGAGCGCTGACACGCTGCTGGACCTGGGACTGCCGGACGCTTTCCAGTTGCGGGTGATGCAGCGCAGCGGCGACGCCTGGATCACGGTGGTTCGGCTTGACCCATCCAGTCGTTTCGACGATCGCCCCTTTCGTCATCGCAGGCTGGTGGCGCCGCTCTCGCCCAGCCCCGGCGCCGCCGAGATCCTGATCGGCGTGCGCGGCCATGGGAGAACCCCGCTGACGCCGCGCCTGCTCACCCCGGAACAATTGTACGACGAAGACACGCGCGCCGACCTCGCCAACGGCGTCCTCTTCGGCCTGATGCTCATGCTGTTGCCGTTGCTGGCGATCGGCCTGGGCACGCATCACAACGCCAGCTACCGCATCTATGCGGGCCTGGTGGTCACCAGCGCGGCGAGCATCGCACAGATCGAAGGCTATCTTTTCCAGTTCCTGTGGCCCGACGCGCCGGCCTGGAACATGCGGGTCTCGGAGCTGCTGTTCACCCTGGTGGTGTGCTGGCATTGCGCCTTCGCCATCAGCCTGCTGCAGATGCGCTGGCGAATGCCGCGCCTCTATCGAACCAATCTTGTCGTCCTCGGCGTCGGCGCGGCGAGCCTTCCGGCGCAATTCTTGTTCCCGATCACCGACGCCGTCTTCGCCTGTGCGACCGCCTACACCTTGCTGGCGCTGCTGGGCGCCTGGCAAGGCGTGCGGCAGAACGCGCCGGCGGCGCGCTTCTATCTGCTGGGCGTTCTGTCGCTCAGCATCGGCAGCGCCTTGGCCAGCCTCAGCATCTTCTGGCGCGCGCCCTTCCCGGGCCTGTCGGTCCTGACCCTGCCCAAACTGAGCCTGCTTGGCGAAACGCTCTTCTTTGGCGCCGCGGTTCTGAACCAGCTGATCCTGCAAAAAGAAGAGCGCGCGGCGCAACGCCTGCAACGGCTGGCCGAGAACGAGCAGCTCCTGAGGGCCGAAGAAACCCGCCGCGCCGCGATGGCCGAGGCCGAGCAGCACAAGCTGCGCCTCGCGTCCGCCAGCCACGACATCTCCCAGCCCCTGGCGTCGCTGCGCTACGCGATCGCGGCGCTGAAGGCTCAGCAGGACGAAAGCCAGATCACCCGGCATATCGACAACACGCTCAGCTACGCCCAGACCCTGCTCAAGGACATGGTCGAACAGTGTCGACTTGACGCGGCCGGTCCAGAAGAGGTCGATCTGGAGCAACTCTTTACGCAGTTGGAGCGGGAGTTCGCCCCGGCCGCGCATGAAAAGGGCCTGAAGCTGCGGGTGCGGGCGCCGCGCCTGCGGACGGGCGGCTCGAGCCTCCTGCTCTATCGCATCCTCAACAACCTACTGGCCAACGCCATCCGCTACACGCCCAAGGGCGGTGTGCTGTTCGGCGCGCGCCGCCGGCCTGACGGCGTGGAATTGCAGGTGTGGGACACCGGCCCGGGTATCGCGCCGGCCATGCAGCAGGCGTTGACTGCGCCCTGGAAGCAAGGCGCGCCAGGGGGCGAGGGCTACGGCCTTGGCCTCTTCATTGTGCGAAGCCTATGCGAGCAATGCGGCTACACGATGCGAGTCCGCTCAACGCCCGGCAAGGGTACGGGCTTTTCCATTCTCCTGCCGGCCCGATCGGTTTGGGGTGATCACCTTATGCCCTGACGCTTCGAGCGTCCCTAAAGGATGCGCCCACATCCGTGACATCTCGTCGCGGCGCGAAACGCAGGGCACATCATGTTTGCAGCCATCCGTGTCGCGCTATGGCGCGCCCTCAGCCACTTGGCGGACTGGCGCGGCCACTGGCGCTATCTCACCGGCCGCCCGGCCATTGACGTGGCCATCATCACCAATGTCCGCGACGAGGCCGAGCGCCACCTGTTCTGGGGCGCGCTTCGGCCGCGCAGCGGACATGGCGACGGCGCTCGGATCTACCTGAACGGCGTCGCGGGACGGATACGCGGTCTGGACGTCACCGCCGCCGAGCTGATGACCCGCCAAGGGCGACTGCGCGCGCGCGGGCTCTTCATGGACGCGGTCGCCTGGTCGCGGGCGCGCGGCGCCAGGGTCGTTCTGCTGGCCGCCTCGACCAAGCGGCTGTTCGGACGCGACGGCGCCGCCCTCAAGGCCGCCTTTCCCGACATGCTGTTCACCATCGGCGACAACGGCACGGCCTTGCTGCTTTGCCACGACGTGCAGAGGGCCCTGGACGCGGCGGGCCTTGCTCACGGCGCCCGCGTGCTGGTGATCGGCCCCTACGGCATTCTCGGCGGCGAAGTTACGCGCTATCTGCTGGCGAAGGGCTATCGCGTGGCGGGCTTTGGCGTCACGCGCGCCTTGCTCGACGAGTTTGGCAAACAGTTTCCGGCCGTCGCCTTGCACGACGATGTGCTCAAGGTCGGCAAGGTCGACGCGGTCATCGCCTGCACCCACAGCGTCGGCGCCAAGCTCGACGACGCGGCGGTGGCGTCCCTTCGTCAGGAGGGTCGAAAGCTCTTGGTCGTCGATGTGGCCGAGCCAGCCAATCTCGATGAGACGACGTTCGCCGCCTGCCGCCCCTGGGTCGTGCGCCAGGACGCGGGCAACGCCTACTCGCCGCTCCTGAGCTTTGTGCTCGGCGGACTGTCCTCCGGAATGCTGAAACTGGCGCACCGCACGGTGTTCGGCTGCTTCGCCGAGGCCCTGACCCTGCACCACGCGATCTATCGCGAACAGCAGTACCTCCGCCTCAAGGAGGACTGGTTCGACGTCAACGACGCGAACATGTCGGTGCTTGGCGAGGCCTTTCGATCGGTCGGCGTAACTGTGGCCGAGCCACATTGCTTTGGCGAACCGGTCCGCGACTTCGACCTGACCCTGGCGACCGAGACCCGTTCCCTTGGCCCGCGTTCGGAACGGAGGGCGGCGTGATGCTGATCTCCTCGCGCCGTCGCGCGATCGCCATTTTGGCGCTTAGCGCCGTCGTCCTGGCGGTCTTCGTCTGGTTCAACCTGCGCGTTCCGGCCGCCGGCATCGTGCAGGACGCGCTGCTCGACCAGCAGAACCCCTACTATCGCAGCCAGCAGCAGGTCGATCGCGTCCCGGGCCTGCGCCAAGGCGACCCGATGAGCTTCGTGCTGTCCTTCCCGCAGGGCCTGGACGAGGCGGGCATGACGCAGATCGTCCGCATGACGCAGGACCTGCGGGCGCGGTTCCCGCAAGCCGTGGTCTGGAGCCTAGCGTCGGACAGCTACGCCTATCAGGCCAGCGCCGGCGAAATCTCCAGCCAACCGCATCTCGACCCGGCCTGGCTGGACACAGGCGGTCAGGTTCGACTGCCCATGTCCATGGCGCAGTGGCGCAAGAGCGTGTCCGCCGACCCGAATGCGTCTGGCCTGCTGGTCGGCAAGGACTTCCGCTACGCCCAGATCCTGCTGTTCACGCCGGAGAAGACCAACGAACTGGACCTCGTACGGCAGGTCGCCGAGTACCTTGAGCAACGGCCCGTGACCTATGCCGAATGGCTGCTGTTCAAGGGCGATATCAAGCCGGCCCCTGAGTACCGCAACGTCTCGCTGGGCGGCTGGTCGGTCGGCCGCGGCCTGATGCACTTCGCCCTGATGTCGAACGTTCTGTTCTATTCCACCATCGGCTTGGTCGTGGCGACCTTGGCCGCGCTTCTGGCCCTGAGGTCGCTCAAGCAGGCGCTCTATAGCTCGGCCTGCATCCTGGCGTCCTTCATTCTGGTGCGCGGCTCCATCCCGCTGGCGAGCGCCCTTGGCCTCGATTTCTTCGGCGAGCCGCTGGCCGAGCGCGTCTACTTCCTGCTGGTCCTGTCGGCGATGATCGTGGCGGGGATTTCGTTCAACACCCGAAGCCTGGAACGCTTCAACGCGCTGCGCCGCCAGCAACCCGACGCCGCGCCGGCGGCCCTGTGGGCGCAAGTCGAACGTCACAGCATGTCGCTGAACGTCGCGGCCCTGGTCGCCCTGCTGAACTTCGTGACGCTCCCCCAGATCGGCATTCGCGGGATCATGGAGGTGGGCGTGCTGTCGGCGATCGGCATCGTCTACCAGCGCATCCTGGTCGGCCTGCTGTTGCCGGCGCTGCAGATCACGTTCGGCGGAGAACCGGCCCGGACGCAAGCCCGAGCGCCGGGCCTGGCGATGCGCGCCTGGGATCGGGCGATCCACCTGCTGCCGCAAGGCTGCTACCGGCTCATCGTCGCCCTGGACACGCGCCTGCCCGGCGGCGCGGCGCTCGCCTCGCTGCTGGTCTGCGCGGCCGCCGTGGGCGCCGCCGGCGTCGTGGTGCTGCACGACTGGCGCGCGCCGGACAAATGGGTGCTGGTCCAGGAAAAGCCGATCGACTACCTGCCCCACACCATCGTCGACCGGGGCCGCGATATCCTCAACGCCCCGGGTCATGCCGGCTTTGGCCGACTGTCCTACCTGATCACGCCCGCGACGCCGGGCGTCGGCCCCGCCGTCGAGCAGCCCGAGTTCCTGCATCGGGCCTGGGCGCTGCAGGCCCGGCTGGCCGCCCTGCCGGAAGCCCGCGGCGCCAACTCGGTGCTGGACACCCTGGCCTATATCGGCGCCCAGGAAGACGGGGACGCGCGGGCGAAGATGCCCGTCTCGGCCCAGCAGGCGCACGATCGCCTGCAGCAGATCCGCTGGGACCTGGAGCAGCCGGCGCTGGCCCGGTTCCTTTGGACGGACGCAGGCCTTGCCCTCTATCTTTCGCACCCGGCCGACAACTCGAACAGCCTTCGCCACTTCGCCGCCCAAGCCGAGGCGCTGGCCGCGCGCGAGTTCCCCGACCTGCGCCTGACGCCTTATGGCCCGCTGCACACCTACCACCAGACCGACCTCTACATCAGCGAAGGCAAGCCGCTGAACGTCCTGGTGTCGTTCCCGCTGGTGATCCTGTGCTGCGGCCTGTGGCTGGCCTGGCGGCGGAATTCTCCTGGAAGAACGCGGCTGCGTCCCTGGGCGACGGCGTGCGCCATGACCGTGCCCTTCCTGTTCGCCTACGCCGCGATCGTGCTGGTCATGGCCGTCTTCCACATTCCGCTCGACCAAGCCACCGCCTGCGCCACGGCGCTGGGCATCAACGCGGCGATCGATTTTGATCTCTATCTGATCGAGGACTACCGGACGGCCCTGGCGGAGGGGCGCGATCGTCGCCAGGCCCTGCGCTACGCGCTGGCCGAGCGCGGCCACGTCACCCTGACCGACGCGGCCCTCAACGCGATCTGCTTCAGCTTCCTGATGCTGTCGCCATTTCTGCCGATCCAGCGCCTGGGCGTGATCATGCTGATCATGCTGGCCACCTGCGCGCTCGGCGCCCTGCAGCTGATGCCAGCGCTGCTGGCGCTGTGCAGCCGAGACCCCACACCCAATCCCGTCTTTGCAGGGGAACAAGCATGAAGCGCCTATTCGTCGCGATGACGCTGGCCTTGGTCGCCGTCCACGCCCAGTCCGCCGAGCTGGACGCCAGAAGCGCGGTGGCCCACGCCTGGCAGCTCTATCAATCCAGCGTCCAGACCGAACAGGAGTTGATCGAGGTCCGGGTGAGCCAGGCGGGCCAAGCCTTGCCGACCAAACTGCTGTGGCGGCGCATCCGCTTTGGCGACCAGGGCCAGCGCGTATCGGTCAAGTTCGTCGAGCCGATCGCCGATCTTGGGCTGGCCCTGCTGATCGAGCGCAATGTCAGCGCGCCCGACCAGATCTGGCTGCGGCTGCCGTCGTGGACAAGCGCGCGCAAGGTCGCCGGAAATCGCGAGACCCGCTACTTCGCCGACACCGCCTTCACCTTCGAGGACAACAAGCAGCTCATCGGCGAACAGACCGCCCTGTTCGACTACCGCTATGTCAGCCGCGGTCCGGCCGGCGCGGTGATCAGCGCCACGCCCAAGGCTGGCGTGACCAGCGGATACAGCCGTTGCGACATCACGCTGAACGCCCAGGGCGTTCCGCAGCGGATCGCCTATTTCGACGACCGATCCCAGCCCCTCAAGACGCTCAGCTTCGAGGACCTGAACCAAACCGCCCAAGGGCGCTGGCGCGCCGACCGCATCGTCGTTCGCCAGCGTGATGGCGGCCAGACGGTGCTGACCGTACGCAAACGCGTCCTCAACGCGCCCCTGAGCGATCGGGTCTTCTCCCAGGCCTCGATGACGGAGACCGACAGTGCGCGCCGCGACTAGCGCTCTTCTAGCCGCGCTGCTCACGGTGTTCGCGCCTCCTCTGGCGCGGGCGGGCCAGCAGCATGGCGGCGTCACCTACTGGCAAGCCGCCGGCGCCGGCGGGCCGACGGAACTGCGCTGGACGCATGAAGCGACGAGCGCCCTGGCCGAAGGCGTGGACTGGAAGCTCGAGCCCGAACTGCTGCTCCGCCGCCCTCGAAGCACAGGGCCCGCAGCGCTGTGGGACAACCAGGGCCGCCCGCCTGTGATCAGCTTGCAGCGAGCCTATCTCGGCTTCGCGCGCGACGAATGGCTGGTGAGGGTCGGAAAGCAGGTGTTCGACTGGAGTCAGACCGACACCATCAGCCCCGCCGATCTCGTCAGTCCGCGCGATTGGTCGGACATCACCCGGGTGCGCAAGCTGGCCGCGCCGGCGGTCAGCGTCCGCTATGGCGGCGAGACCAGCCTGGAGGCCGTGTGGCTGCCAAGGCAGGAGCCATCCTATCTGCCCGAGGGCGACTGGCTGCCCCTTCCCTCCGGGGTCTCGATGGCTCCGCCGCGACGCAGCCAACAGCAGCAATACGCCCTGCGCGCGGCCGGCAACTGGCGGCGAACCGACTGGAGCGCGGTGCTTTATCGCGGACACAGCACAGCGCCCGCGCTGGAGCTGGGGCCAGGCCCGTCGCTGCAGCCGATCTATCGTCCCCTGCGCGCTGCGGCGATCACGGCGGCGCGGGAAGTCGCCGATGGTCAGATCGCCAGACTCGAGATCGCGCGCTACCGCCAGCCCGACGGGAGCTTCGTTCAGTACGTCGCGAGTTTCGACAAGGAGGTCGACGACTGGCTGAGCGATGGCGACACCCTGTACGTGATCGCCCAATACGCGGGCGGCACGCGCCGCGCGGGCGCGGTGGACGGGTTGGGCTGGCCAGATTTTCGGCGCGTGCTGGAACGCAGCGTGATGGTCAAGGCCAGCTACGATCCTCGCTCAGACCAGCGCTCGCTTCTGGAGTTCACCGCCGTCTGGAACGTCAAGGACCATGGTCGCTACGCAAAGCTGGCCTGGCAAAGACGGCTGGCCGACGCCCTGACCATCGGCCTGGCCGGCGAGGTCATCGACGGACGGCCAGGCTCCTTCTGGGGACGATACCGGGCCAACGACCGCGCAATGCTGGAGCTGAGCTGGCGGTACTGAGCCGCGGCGAGCGACGTAACCGGCCGCTCACCGTGGCCCGGAACGGGAGAAGATCCATGACGAATGTCGTCGAAGCACCGCGTACGCCTGGAGCGTTTTCAACGGAGCGCGCGGGGGTTCTCTATCACGCCTCGCCGGCGCGGAACCTTGCATCCATTCAGGCCCGGGGGTTACTGCCCGCAAGATCCTCGCGCCGCCTCAAGGAAGATGTGGTGCACTTGACGAGCCAGCTCGGCACGGCCATCCGCTACGCCGAGCAGGGCTTTGGCACCAATGGCGCCGAGGCCTGGATCATCCTGGCGGTGGACACCGCAGCGCTGGACCCGATCATGCTGCGGCCCGATTGGGAGTGCGAGGAAGCCGCGCGCTGCTTCGACGACCTGATCGCGCATGGCTATAGCTCCGCCCAGGTCCATCTCGGCGACTATCCCTGGAGCCTGGGTTTGCAGGTCTTCGGTATGGCCATGTACGCAGACGCTATCGCGCCCACCGCGCTCAGGATCGTGGACGGCCCGCGCCTCTTCTGACGCGTCCGTGGGCGACGCGCGCCTTCGGCCGATCACGGGCGCCAGCCAGGGGTCGGAAACACGACTTCAGACCGCGGCCATGTCCAACGGGAGCGCACCGTCACCGATGGAGACCCCGTCGTTGCAGATAGGCGAGCAAGGCTTCGGGATGATCGGTCTGGATGATCGTGAAGCCTTGCGCGATGAGCGCGCCCCACACGCCGTCCGGATCGGAGAGCGCCGTGGCGTCGGATACGCCCCCGGCCTGTTGAGGCTTCAGGGAATTGACCCACAAGCGACCGCGGATCCGAGCGACCGAGAACGCGTCGCTGGCGATGAACGCGGGGTCGCCGAAGTTCAGCTCGTAGCCGATCGGGCGATAGCGCCCATAGGCCGCAAGAACCGGATCGAGCGCCTTGGCGCAGGGATCCCCGCTCTTGATGTTGGCGGCGCACGCGAAGATCACGGGCATGAACATCGACTGGGTCGCGTACCGGCTAGCCACGAGATTGACCGCATCGGGCGCGTCGCCCGTCTTCATGATCACCTGATGGGCCATGCCGGCGCGCTTCACCGCGTCGAAGATGCGCTCCTGGACGGGATCCTTGGCGTCCATGTTGATCAGTATACGACCCTTGGCGACGGCCAGCGCCTCCTCCAGCGTCGGCACCTGGCGATCCGTCAGGGTGGTCATGTCGCGACCGCCGCCGGCCGGCTTGAGCCGTAGTTTGCGGACATCGTCGAACGTCGTCGCCGACAGCTTGCCGTGACCATCCGTGGTGCGGTCGAGCGTGGCATCGTGCAAGAGGACGAGCCGTCCGTCCGACGTGGCCCGCACGTCGATCTCGATGATGTCGACGCCATGCGCGATGCAGGCGCGGATGCCCTCCAGGGAGTTCTCGGACGCCGATTTCCAGCAGGCGCGGTGCGAGGCGACCAGCACGCCCGGCGCGGTTGGATTGCGCAGCATCCGCGTGTTGGCGACCAGCGAGGTGTCTCGCGAAGTCGCGCAGCCGGTCAGCGCCAATCCCAAGGCCACCAGCAGCGCCAGCGAGCGGATCCCAGTCGATTGCCTGGTCATCAGTTGGCTCCGAGGGCGGCGCGAAGGCCGAACTGCACCGTGCGCCCCGTCGTGAAGCGGCCGTCCGTCAAGGTGGGCTGATAGACCCATTCGTCGGTGTGGGCCTTGAAAAGGTTGAGCGCGTCCAGGGTCAGGGTGATCCCGCGCCGCGCCTTGTAGCGCGCGGCGAAGTCGGCCTGGCCGTAGCCGCTGCGATATTTTAGGCCGTCCTGCGCGTTCGGCGCTTCCCGAAGGAATTGGCTCCGGAAGTTGTAGGCCAGGCGCGCGCTGAATTTGGCGTCTTCGTAATAGCCGATCAGATTGTAGCTGGTTTTGGAGTTTTCCGGCAGTTCATAGGTGAGCGCCGTGCCACTGATCGTGTCCTTGAAGCTGCTGTCGGTATAGGTGTAGTTGGCGATGACGCCGGTGTGGCGCAGCAATCCCGGCAGGAACGTGAAGGGCTGCTGATAATTGACTTCGACACCCTGGATCTTGGCCTGGTTGCCATTGACCGGCTGGGTCAGCCGATAGGTCTTGCCCTCATACGTCGCGGGCGTGGTCCTGGTCGCGATGAACAACTCGATGTCCTTGTAGAAATAGCCCGCCGACAGCAGCCCGGCCTTCGCGAAATACCATTCGGCGGTGAGGTCGAACTGGTTGGCGCGGAAGGGCTTGAGGTCCGGATTGCTGGCGGTGATGGTCAGGGCGTTGTCGTCGATCACACGATAGGCCGCCAGATTGCTGAGCGACGGACGCGTCAGCACGCGCGCGGCCGAGGCGCGGACGAACAGCCCATCGGCGGCTTTGTAACGCAGGTTCAGGCTCGGGAGGGCGTCGGTATAGTCGGACTTGACGGCGCGCGGCGTCCGCGCGCCCGCCACCTTGTCGATCTCGACGCCGCTGGACGCCAGCGCGGTGCGCACGACGCGTAAGCCGAGATTGCCCATCAGGGCGCCGCGCTTGTAGGTCGCCGCGCCATAGCCGGCCAAGGTCTTTTCCTCGACGTCGAAATAGCTAGCCAGATCCGAGCCCTTCGAGATGTCGAGGGGCTTGCCGTAGAGGTCATAGCCCTTGTCGAAATCGGCGATGGCGAAGGCATGCGGACCGCTGGCCGCGCCCGGCTCGTCGTCCAGGAAGCCGGTCAGCACGTCGCTGATCAGCGAGAACGGCTCGTTGATCTTGGTGCGGGTGACGGCATAGCGCTGACGCGTCCTTTCGCGATCGCGATATTTCGCGCCGACCTTGAGCTCGACGGCCGGCAGGACCGCGCCCTTGAACTCGAAGCCGGTCGAAAAGTCCTCGTCCCGCGTGTTGACCAGATTATGCCGCGCTTCGGAGGTCAGGTACTGGCCGGGGCTGGCGATGTCGGTCGGCGTGGTGATCGTGTAGTAGTCCCGGTCCTTTCGCACGTCGTAGGCGGCGGGCGCGGTGTTGTCGCCGAAATAGACGAACTCCTCGGAGTCCTGCTTGCTGCGGCTCTTGGTGACGAACGCCTTCAGCTTCCAATGGTCGAACCGATACTCTCCGGTCAGCGAGCCTTGGTACAGGTTGGTCTGGTTGAGCGTCCCGTGGTTCTCCGAGCGCAGCAGCACCGATCCGAAGGAAATTGAGTCGACCACGCCGGCGGCGGTATCGACATCAACGGCCTGGACCGCCTTGCCGGCGGGGAAGTTCCAGATCGGGCTGTAGCGCCGATAGTCCTGCCGGAAATTGCTGTAGAGGCCATCGGCCAGGATGGAGACCTTGTCCGTCGGCTTCCATTCGACGCGACCGCTGGCGGCGATCCGGCGCACGTCCTGCTCTTCGTGAATGAGGCGCGGATACATCACGAAGACATTCGTGTAGTCGTTGACCTTGTCGCCGTTCACGTCGAGCGAGGTGCGCGCCCACCGCACCGCGTCGTAGGATTCCGAGGCCGCGGCGAACTTGTCGAACGAGAGGGCGCCGACCATGCCCAGCGTCGGCGTGACTTGCCCGCCGGCCACCAGCGACCCACGCGGATTGAGCTTGTCGGTGATCTCGTTGTAGTGCCCGCCGCCCGATACGGCGAGCAGCCGCTTCTTCAGATCCAGCGGGCGAATGGTCTCCAGCGCGACCGTGCCGCCGACGCCGCCTTCGTCGATATCGGCGGTCGGGGACTTGTAGACCTCGACCTTCCGGAACAGGTCGGCCGGCAGGATGTTGAAGTTGAAGGTCCGGTCGGCGCCGTTCGTGGGAGCAGCCTGACCGTTGATCGTCACCTGGGTGTATTCCGGTCCAAGACCCCGGATGCTGATCTCATTGCCGACCGCGCCCGCATAGTCGCGCCGGATCTGCACGCCGGAGATCCGCTGAACGGCCTCGGACAAGTTCGACTGGGGGAACGCGGCGATGTCCTCGGCCACGATGGCGTCGACGACAGCCGTCGCGTCCCGTTTCGTGTCTCTCGCCGCCGCGATGCTCGCGCGATAGCCGGTCACGACCACTTCCGACACCCGGACGGCAGCGGCGTCGGACTCGCCGTTCGGAACGGGTTGGGGCTGCGGCGACTGCGCTTGAGCGGCCTGCGCGCTCGCCAGCGCGGCCAAACAACATCCCACGTAAAGCCACGCCTTCATAACAGCTCACCCCTCGCTAAAGTCAGGACCGACCCTCGTTAAGCGGGTGCCTATACGTCCAATGTGACGCTTTAATTTATTACTGCAGAAAAATATGAACCTCCCAGACCACGGACCCGAGGGGTTTATGAAATTGTTGCAGAAAAAGCCTTTTGCGATAGGCGCGGGCGAAGCTAGGGCTAGAGCTCAGCCTGCGCTCAGGAGTTTGCGTGCATCCGCGTCCGGAGATCCAACTCGCCGAAGATCACAAGCGCCTGCTTCGATTGCTTCGAGGCGACGCGCCGCGGTCGCGCATCGAACTGTCACGCCTTCTCGACATCAACAATGGGGTGGTGACCCGCCTGTCTCGCGAACTGATTTCGCTGGGCCTGGTTCGGGAAGCCGAAGCCCAGGCCGGCGCTCGCGGCAGACCGTCCCTGCCCCTGCATCTTCGGCCCGACGGCGCCTATGCGGTCGGCGCGGCGACCCATCCTGGCTGGATCGACGTCTGCATTGTCGATTTCGCCGGAGAACCGCTCGCGCAGAAGAGCTTGCGCTGGGACGAGGGCGAGCCGGAATCCTTCGCCGAGATGCTCGCGCGCGAAGTGGATGCGATCATCGCGCCCCTGCGCCTAAGGCACTCGCGGTGCCTTGGCTTCGGCGTCAGCATTCCCGGCTTCGCGCTGGGCCCCCAGGCGAGGCGTCACACGGTCGAACGGATGCGATCGTGGCGGGACAGAGATCTTTCGCGCGTCCTCGGCGAGGCGCTCGGCGGCCCGACATGGATCGAGAACGACGCCAACGCCGCCGCGATCGCCGAATATTATGATCTCGGCGGCGCGAAGGGCTCCTCGATGTTGGCGCTCTTTCTCGGCCATGGCGTCGGCGGCGGATGCATCGCCCAGGGGCGACTTTTCACGGGCGAATTCGGCAATGCGGGCGAGATCGGAATCTCTATCCGCTCGATCAGCCACGCCCCTCGGCCGTGGACTTGGTCGAGGCGCTCCAGGCGGCTGGGGACGAGATGGTCGACCTGTTCAATCTCGCCTCACGGCTGGACCGCCACGCGGAGATCGTGGACGCGTGGATTGACCGCGCCGCGCGCCAACTGGAACTCGCGGTTCTGAGCGGTATCGGGTGGTTCGACCCCGCCACGATCGTGCTGTCGGGAAGTTTGCCGGCGCGCGTCCTGGCGCCCCTGGCGGAGAAGCTCAATTCGGTGGCGTGGGCCGAGAAACTGGGCGCGCGGACCGTCCCCGCCATTCGCGCCTCGCGACTTCAGGGGCGCGCCGCGGCCATTGGCGCGGCGTTCCTGCCCATTCATCACATGATAGCGCCGCAGACGGGGGTCGCGCCCTAGCGACCCCCGTACAAAACGCGCGGCGAGCGCCTCAAGTCTGGACCTATGTCAACGCCGCTCGACTTTTGAGGCCTCCGCCGCGGCCGAGCCGGGCGCCAGCGCGACCTCCCAACGATCCGCCAGACGCACCACCGCCCGCGCCAGCCGCTCGCGGATAATCGGCAGCGCGGCGTCGACATAGGCCGCGTCGACCGATAGGCGCGGCCCGACCGTCTTTTCACCCGGGGGGCTAACGACGCACCGCGGCGGAACGCCAAGGCCGGGATAGACGAAGGTCACGGCCACCGCGTACGACTCTTCCGACCAGCGCTCGACGGGGGCGGTGCGCCAGCCGCCTGGCTGGGCGGCCAGGGCGCGGATTGCGTCCGCCCCACCGTCCTGCGCCAGCAGGGCCTCGACCATCGGCTCGTCCCAGACCCAGTGCAACTGGGCCTCGTGGGAGACGCCATCGTCGACGAAGCTGGTCTGTCCCAGATAGGTCACGGGCCGCTTGACCCCGATCCGGTCGCCGTTGTCCGCAGCGTGAAGGGGTTGGTGAATATCCTCGATCGCGTGGGTCAGGAAGGCCAGCGCCTCGAGCCGCTGACGGTCCGAGCCCCGGCGATCGGCCAGTTCGACCTGGTAGCGGTTGATCGCCCCGGTGGCGCACAGGCCCTCGGGACAGATCGGCTGGCGCACCGTCTCGCACACCGGCCGCGCGTCGTAGTGATGCGGCGCCGTCCAGGCGAAGGTCGGGCGTTTTCGCACACAGTCGGACCAGGTCGCCGCCTCGTCCAGCGTGGTCAGCGGGCAGCCCTCCACCGGCGTCGCCGCCCCGCTGGCGATCAGCCGGTTCAACTCCGCCCGCGCCGCGGGGGACAGGCGTTCGTAAGCCAGTTCAGCGATCAGCCGGTGGGCGTGCGCGCTCCAGGCGTGGGCCGGATTCGCTCCGCCCAAGGCCAGGGCCAGGGCGAGCGCGCCCATCGTCGCGGTCTTCAGGGGTTTCATCGGCTGGCTCCCGGACGCCAGCTCAAGCCGATCCACACCGTGCGGCCGACATTGAACTGATTGTTGAGCAGGTCCTTGTCGAGTTCCTGGCGGACCACGAACGGCTGCGCGGTAAGGTTCTGGGCTTCGATCACGACGTCGACGCCGGACCTCAGGCGGTAGCGGGCCTGCAGGTCCACCTGCTGGCGCTCGCGTTGATAGAGGTCGCGCCAAGGCGCGTCCTGGTCGACCGACTGTACGGCGTCGCCGACGCGGTTGTAGGACAGGTGGGCGTCGAAGCCGCCCCGGGCGTAGAAGAGGGTCAGGTTGGCGATATAGTCCGGCTGCTGCATCAGGCCCGAGGTTCGCCGCACCGGCTTGGCGCCGGCCGCCACGCCCGCCGCGCTGGCGGCCAGGTCAAAGCCGCCGTCCAGCAAGGTGAGGTTCGCCGCCAGGCCAAAGCCGCTCAACGGGCCGGTGAGGAACGGCAAGCGATCCTGCACCAGACTGAACTCCACGCCCTTGACCGCCCCCTTGGCGGCGTTCAGCGGCGTCTGCATGCGCACGGCATTGTAGGTGACGCCGCGGAAGACGGTCGGCGGGCCGTCCTGGCCCGCGGTGAAGATCTCGTCCTTCAGGCGCTTGTCGAACACGGCCACCGAGATGAGGCTGTTGCGGCCCAGGTACCACTCGGCCGAGAGGTCGTAGTTGATCGTCTGGCGCGGGCGCAGGTCTGGATTGCCGGTATTGACCGTCAGCGAGCCGTCGGACCCCACCGAATAGGTGGTGCGGGCGGCGTACTGGGCGAAGTCCGGCCGGCCGATGGTCTTGCTGACCCCCGCCCGCAGCTTGAACGCCGAGGTGAGGTCGTAGGTGGCGATCAGGGACGGCAGCAGGAAGTCGTAGCCGCCCTTGCGCGAGGTCGGGACATAGGCCGTGGCGCCGGTCGTGGTCGGGGCCGAGAAGGAGTTGACTCCCACCCGAGTGTCGTCCTCCCGCAGGCCCGCCAGGATGTTGAACCGTTCGCCGCGCCAACCGGCCTCGACATAGGCGGCCTTGGTGGTCTCGCGGTCGACATAGTCGTCCTGGAAGTTGGTGGCCGTCTGATCGCTATAGACGAACTGGTCGGTCATGGTCTGGAAGCGCGCCTCGGCCTTTTTCAGGTCGACCAGGAAATAGGGCGTGCCGGGCGTGGCCAGATTGCCGAACCGCTTGGGCTCCATCACCAGGGTCAGGTCGCCGATCACTTTCTGTGCGGCGGCCGTGGCGGGCACGCGTTCGCGGAAGATGATGTCCCACTTCTGCTTGGTGCGCGTGACCGCCGCCCCCAGGGCGGCGTTGAAGCCGAGGTCGCCGGGACCGCGATTGTAGCCCAGCTCCAGCTTGCCGAAGTCGACCCGCTGGTCGAGGTTCCGGTCGATGTCGCGCCAGTACATGTTGAGATAGTTGGCCGGGTCATTGACGATCGCCGGGTCATTGAAGGTCAGCCGCGGTCGGCCGTCGGTGATGACGTAGCTGTAGCCCGATTGCGGGACGAAGACGTTGGACGACGCCACCCCGGGACGCGGGGCAGTGTCGTACTTGACCATGTTCCATTGTTCGCGATAGCGCGCGGCGGAGTCCGAAACCCAGGCCGAGAGCTTCATCTTGGGCGCCAGTTCGAACTCGCCCTTCAGGCTGACCAGATAGGTCCCGCGCTTGGTGGGCTGGTTCGAAATCCCCTGCTGGATGTCGCCGAGCGAGAACTTGCCGGTCGTGGCCGTCGGCGTGACCGGGGCCGGCGGATTGGCCCCCGCGTTGTCGGGCGTGCCGCCCGCGCCGGAGGGGTTGGGTCGGGTCAGGAACTCGTAACGGTTCTCGACGTCGTTCAGGGAATAGTAGCCGGCCGAGGCCGTCACGGCCGCGCGCGGGCTTGGCCGCCATTCCAGCTTGCCGTTGACGCTGGCGCGCTCGCGCATGTTGTCGAAGCGGTAGCCCTGGGCCGCGACCGGCGACAGGAAGCCGGTCGCCGAGAGGCTGGCGAACGGCGTGCGTGTCCCCTGGCGGGTGATGTAGCTCCAGGCGGTTCCTTCCGTGCCGTAGATCTCGGCGTTGGAGGTGGACGGAAGACGTTGGTACTCAGCCGCCAGCACCACGCCCAGCGTCTGGCTGAGCAGGGCCGAGAAGGTGGCGTTGGCGCGGACCGAGCGCGTCTCGTCGGAGACCAGCTCGCCTGCCGTCGAGTTGCGGCCGACGAAGGCCTCGCCGGTGAAATAGCGATCCTGGCCGATCGCGAAGGCGCTCTTGGAGACCAGATTGATCTGGCCGCCCAACGCATGGGGATCGTCGGCGGCCGTGATCGTCTTGATCACCTGCACCTGCGAGACCAGCGTCGCCGGCAGCAGATCGAGGCGCGCCCCGCGATAGGTCTGGTCGGCCGAGGCGATCTGCACGCCGTCGACCGTGGCCAGGTTGTAGCGCGGATCCAGGCCCCGGATCGTCGCCCGCTGGTAGAGGTCCCGGTTCTTGGTGGGATCGGCGCCGGAATTGACCGACACGCCCGCCACGCGCCGCACCGCCTCGACGATGTTGAGATCAGGCAGCTGGGCGATATCGTCCTGGCTGACGCTATCCAGGATCTGGTCGCCGCGCCGCTTGGTCTCGACCGTCGCGCGCGCCGAGGCGCGGTAGCCGGTGACGATCACGGCCTCGACCGTGTCGGACGACTGGGCCAGGGCGGGCGTCGCCGGCAGAGCCAGGGCCAGGGCGGCGGAGGCCATCAGGCCTCGCCTCAGCGTGGATGATGATAGGCGCGTGCGCATGCGATCCCCCGTGATTGACGGAGGGATATTTAATTATTCTCTGAGAAAGAATAATGACAGTCAGGCGATCCAGGGCGTGAAAAGATGGGCGCGGAACGGAAGGGCCGCGGCGCCCAGGGCCATGGCGTCGGCGCCCAGGGCCGAGGCCAGGATCCGCGGCAGCGGCCGCTCGACCCCTCGTCGCGGACGCTCCAGGTGCAGCTCGCCGACCTCGATCAGGCGGCGGATCAGCGCCTGCGGCGCCAGTCCGCCGATGACGATGAGGTCCGGGTCCCCTACCCCGGCGACGGCCGAAAGGATCTGCGACAGCGGCGCGCGGCAACGTTCCAGCCATTCGTCGATCGGCCAGGCCGGGTCGAAACGCGCGACGAGGTCTCCGATGCCGGCCAGCGGCAGGCCTTTGGCGCGCAGGTGGTCGAGCAGTCCCAACAGCGTGGGCCGGTCCGCCCTCATCGCCTGCGGCAGGATGGTGGTCAGCTCCCCGGCATTGCCGTGCGCGCCGCGCAGAGGCGCTCCATCGAACACCAGTCCCCCGCCCAGGCCATAGCCGATGGAGACATAGGCGAACGAGCGGTTGTTGACGCCATGGCCATACAGGCTCTCGCCGATGGCCGCGGCGTTGCCTTCGTTCTCGACCTGCACGGCATAGCCGAAGGCCTCCCCCAGCTCGCTCTCGAGGTCGACCAGGGACCATTCGTCGAGTCCGCCGGCGAGGTTGAGCTCGGGTCCGGGGCCGACGAAATAGCCCGGCGCGGCGAAACCGATCCCGACCACCCGGCCAGGATCGGCGCCGGTCTCGGCCAGCAGTTCGGCGAGACCGGTCGCCGCGCGCCGGGTGGTCGCGATCCGGTCGGCGACATCGCCTTCGATCACGCGCCGCGCTCGCACCTGACCGGTCAGGTCCGCGAGCACCATGGTGATGGTGTCCGTGGTCAGGCTGAGGCCGAAGCTGAACGCCGCGTCGGGCGCCACAGAGAGCGGCAGGCTTGGCTGCCCGGGTCCGGCGGCCGCGCGTGGTCCTCCGGCGACCAGCAACTCCTGTTCAAACAGGGCGTCGCAGATACGGAACACACTGGGCGTGCTGAGGTCGATGGTCCGCGCCACCTCGGCGCGGGAGATCGGTCCCCGCTCCAGGATCAGCGACAGCACGCGTCGCGCGTTGAGATTGAGCGCCAAGCGCCCCTGGTCCCGCCCCGTCTTCGTCAAAGCCACACCATGCGATCCGGGTCCTTGCTCCGCTCGCCGTGGAGTCGCCTGATCGCTGGAGCAGCGTCAACCGCTTAGGCGATGAAAGATCGCCTCTCGCGGGCTTCATCGCGCGATTGGAGGCCCCTGCGGATGCTCTCGACTTTGGCGAAGAAGAAAAGCCCCTCCCCCACAACGCCAACGTCCGCGCCATCGGTTTCGCAAGCCCAGATCGCGATCACGCCTGCCGAGCTTCCGCCTGTTCTGACGGACAAGCGCTGACAATATCGGCAAGCGTGATCGCGAGGCCCAAGGAGGACATCTCCCCGAGCGCTCTGAATTTTGGCTACCGGCCAATCCCTCGCAGCCCTTTGCCGTAGAGGTACACGATCAACTCTTCGGGGCGGTCGGTCAGGAACATCGTCGCGCCGGCCTGCAGAAGGCGCCCCCAATTGGCGTCGGGGTCATAGAGCGCCAGCTTGTCGCTGTAGCCACCGCAGGTCGCGCCCCAGAAAGGTTCGGCCCAGGCCCGAGCGCCGGACGCGCGGATTGAGGGCGCGCCGGCCTCCAAGTAAGGGAGGTTGGTGAAGATCACCGTATAGGCCGCCGGCTTATACTGGGCGTGGGTCTTCACGATCTCGGCCAGCGGCGGGCCGCTGCTGGTCACGCGCTGCAGATAGTTGACCCGCTTGAGCAGCGGCACCTGCTCCATCAGGGCGTCGTCGCGCCCCGCCGTCATCTTCAGCGTGATCTGGTCCAGCATGCCCAGGCGCTCCAGCAACGGCAGTGAGTCAGCCCAGACGCGCTTGAGATCCACGCCCTTGGCGTCGAGATCGACCAGGATTTTGCCGTTGGTGACCTTTAGCGCCTCCTCGAAGGTCGGTACGGTTTCGCCGGTGAGAGGCGCGCCGTCGCCGCCTTTGCCCAGTTTGAGGCGCAGCTTCTTGATCTCGGCCAGGGTGTGCTCATCGACGCGGCCCACGCCGTTGGTGGTGCGCTCCAGGGTCTGGTCGTGCATCAGCACCAGGACGCCGTCGGACGTGTGCTGGACGTCGGTCTCGATCACATCCACGCCGACCTCGATGCAACGCTTGAAGGCGGCGATTGAGTTTTCGGGCTCCTCGGTATGGCAGCCCCGATGGGCCACGACCATCACCGGGCCATTGGGATCGCGCAGGTCACGCTGGAGTTTGGCCATGCGTGACAGAGATGGAGCCGGCTTGGCCGGCGCATCGGCCAGAGCGGCGGTGGGGAGCAGCAGCAGCAGGCTCACGGCGAGCGCGCGGGGAAGCGACATGACGGCCTCGTTTCGAGAAGGATTTTGAGGAAATGGCCGGCGCCCTTCGGCGCCGGCGAGATAGGTCAGTAGCGGTAGGAAACGCCGATCCAGAAGCCGCGGCCGTGCTGGTTGATCTCCCGCACCTCGCCGAAATACGGCCGGTAGGTGTCGCGGGATTTACCCAGCAGGTTGCGGCCTTCGGCGACGAGCTTCAGATGCTCGCCGATGTCGTAGCGAACCTGCAGGTCAAGCTGGTTGAAGGCCTTGTAGACCACGTCCTCGACCGCCGTGGCGGTGCTGATCGACTGGAAGGACTTGCCCGGACGCGAATAGCTCAGGCGGGTTTCCAGCGGCCCCTGCTTATAGAACACCGAGGCGTTGAACAGGCGCGAGGGCTGCTCCAGAAGTTGGCTAACCGACCGCCGCGTCCCGTTGGCCATGACGATCTGGGCGTCGGTGTCGATATAGGTGTAGTTGGCCGACACCCCGAGGTTCGATAGCAGCCCCGGCAGAAAGTCGAGGCGGTTACGCACGACGTTCAGCTCAAGCCCGGTCAGCGTCGCCCCCTCAAGGTTCTGAGGTTGGGTGATGCGATAGGTAATGCCGTTGTCGACCAGGTCCTGCGTACCGCGGAAGATCTCGTTCTTGATCTTCTTGCGGAACACCCCGGCGCTGACGATGCCGTTCGCGCCACCGGGGCCGAAATAGTATTCCAGCGACAGGTCGACGCTGTCGGCCTTTCGCGGCTTCAGATCGGGATTGGGGCGCGACACCGTGACGATCCCGCCCGTTTCGCTGCGGCTCTCGCCGCCCGCCAGATCCGACTGGTTGGCGCGCCCGAGCGTGCGGCCCGCCGCCGCCCTGATCTTGACCTGGTCTGTCAGGTCGTAGGTGAACACCGCCGAAGGCAGGAAATCATTGTACTGGCTTTTGTTGATGATCGGCGTGACGACGCCCGCCTGAGTGAGCGCGCGCTTGATCTCGAGGTCGGTGGATTCGTAGCGACCGCCGAAGATCAGGTTGTGGCGCGGCCCCTGATGAGTGGCCATCAGATAGCCGGCGCTGACCTTCTCATCGAACAGGTAGTCGGCGGTCAGGCCGGCGGTCGCCGAGGCCGCCGCATTGTAGGTGAAGCGCTTCTGATTGGCGTCGAAATAGCTCCAGAAGGCCGTGCGGCTGGGCAGGAGCATCGGGCTGGTGGCATAGGGCGGGACATAGCTCCGCTCGTCCCTGACGAAATCGGCCAAGGTCAGGCCGGTGGACGTCCATGTCGGCTGTTCGCGATCCAGCAGCCGTTCGGTCTCCTTGAACTTGCCGCCCAGGGTGATCGCCCAGCTGTCATTGAGGTCCAGCGTGTAGTCGGCCTGGACGTCCTTGACCCGCTCGCGGACATTAAAGTTGACGCTGTTGGAGGTGGTCAGCGGATAGTTGCCCGGATTGGCCAGATAGTCCGGATTGAGGAAGCTGATCGACGGCACGCCATCCAGGCCATAGCGATAGCCCAGCTGTGCGGAGGCGGCGGTCAGGAAGGCGATGCCCGGGCCGCGCTCATCCCACTTGGCCTGTGAGAAAGAGCCACGCACGTCCAGCTTGCCGCGTCCGAAGTCGTAGGCCACCCGAGCCTGGGCCACGTCGATCGGCTTGGAGATCACGAACTGGCTGACCGAGGCGCTGACCCGCGCCTGGGTGACCACGCCCGTGGACGGACTCGTAATCTGTGGCGCGCCGACCGGCGTCACGACCTGGCCGTAACGGGTCTCGTCGTCGTCCTGGGTGTAATGGCTGTAATAGAGCGAGGCGCGCAGTTGGTCGTTGGGCCTGTATTCCAGCGTGCCCGAACCACCGAACCGCTTCGAGGTCAGGGTGTAGTTCAGATAGTTGCTGCCGTTGGGCAGCCCAATCAGGTCGTTGCGGTCGCGAGGATCGGCCACCGCGACGCCGGCCGGCGTATAGTAGCTGTAGCCCGCGATGATCAGGCGCTCCTGGTCGCGGGTGCGCTGGAAATAGCTGCCGCTGAGCACCAGGCCGAACTGCTTCTCGGCGCCGAAGGTGGTGCTGAAGGTGGCGTCGCCGCGATAGGACAGACGGTTCTTACCCGGCACGTCGTTACTGTCGTAATAGCCGCCCAGGGCCTGGGCGACGAGATAGACGCCCTTGGCGTCGAAGGCGCTGCGGCTTTGCAGGTCAATGGATCCGCCGATGGCGTTGCCGTCCATGGCCGGGGTCAGGGACTTGATGATCTGGATACGCGAGACGGCGCTGGCCGGAACCTGCTCGATCAGGACACGGCGGCTGGCCTGGTCGCTCGACGCCAGTTGCATGCCGTTGAGGGTGACAAGACTGTAGTCGGGATTGAGGCCCCGCACGGCGGCGTAGCGCCCTTCGTCCTCATCGAACACAGCCGAGACGCCGGGCACCCGCCGCAAGGCGTCGGCGATGTTATAGTCGGGGTTCTGGCCGGCGTCGTCCTGCGAGATGAACTCGGAAATCGTGGCGGCCTGGCGCTTGGCCTCGACCGAGCGGCGGCTCTGCAGACGATATCCCGTGACGACCAGCTCATCGACGGCGATCGGCTCGTTGGCCAAAGGGACATTAGCGGCGCGCTTGCCGATGGTGATCGTGCGGCCGTCGTCGGCCACGATCTCCAGGCCGCTGCCGGCCAACATCGCGCGCAGGGCCGATCGAACCTCGAAATCCCCCCGCACGGGACGAGCCCGCAGACCAACCATGTCGGCGGCGTCGGCTAGAATTTGGACCTGGCCCTGCTGGCCCAACTGGGTGATGGCGGTCGCCATGGGCTCGGCGGAAATATTGAAGGTCCGCGTCTGGGCCAGGGCCGGTTGGCCCGCCAGAAGGGCGGCGACGCCGACCGTTGTCAGGACGAGGCGACTTAGGTTCGCAAGAGGTTTCAAGACTATCCCCGATGACTGGAAAATCGGGGGAAGGAAAACGCCCCCGATATAATTGGCACGGGGGGAACGATGGGCGGCGGCCCAAATTACGCCGATATCTGGGCGATAATTTTGGTGAAGTTTTTGCGAACAGTACTATCGGCGACTGAACTCGATATCGCGAGGTCCTAGGACTATGGTCGCGCGAAGCATCGGGGAGACCGCGCGGGCGAAGCCTTCTGGATCGGTGGCGCTGAAGACGCCCACCAGCTTGGTGGTCTCGCCGTTCAAGTTGCCAACCTCCAGGCGTCGGGTGTTGTAGCGATTGAACTCCGCTGCGGCTTGGGCCAGCGTTTGACCGTTGAGGATGATCAGCCCCTCGCGCCAGGCCAGCCGACGCTCCAGTTCAGGCCCGGGAAGCGCTATGGGGGCGCTCAGGCTCTTGGAGCCATCCAGCATCGCGGCGGCGCCCGCCTTGATCCGCGTCCGGGCGTGGGGACGTCGGACGTCCCAGGCTTCGACCACGCCCTCGGTCACCGTAACGTCCACGGCGCCGTCGATGGGCCGCACCGAAAAGGCCGTGCCGACCGCCTGCACGCGAATATCGCCGACCCGAACTAGGAACGGCCGCGCGCGGTCGGGATGAACGTCGAACCAGGCCTCCCCCCGCACCACGTCGATGTCGCGGCGATGGCGTCCCAGCTTCACGTCGACAATACTGGCGGTGTTAATCGTGGCGCTGGAACCGTCCTGCAAGGGCACGCGGCGAATCTCGCCAAGGCCGGTTCGGAACCGTTCGCCGCGCAGCAACACCGGCGCGGCGACCGCCACCAGGCCGGCCGCGATGGCGCCGCCCCCACCGATCATCATCACCCTACGCGATGGCGGCAGGCGCGCTTGCCCTCTTATCGGCGACACGACTGGAGCCAGGTCCGGACGGAGACGATCGACCAGCCGCAGGCCGGCCTGCGCACGCAGGAAGGCGCCCCGGTGACGCGGGTCGCTCGCCAGCCAGGCTTCCAGGTACTGCGCCTGGCCGCTGTCGAGATCGCCGCCGTTAGCCACAAGCGCCCATTCGGCGGCGCGCGCATCAATATCGGAACTGGCGTCGGTCATCAGTCGATACTAGGTTCTGGCCTTGGGAATCTGCAGGGTCGCTCAAGGCCCGCAATAGCAGATCCAGGGCCCGCGCGGTCTGCTTGCCGACCACGTTCTCGGAAATTTTCAACCTCTGGGCGACCGCGCGCTGCGACAGGCCGTGGATCCGGCGCAGCACGAAGATCTCGCGACAGCGCGGCGGCAGCTTGGCCAAGCCGACCTGGACCCGCCGCAGCTCCTGGCGGTCGCTGAGCGCTTGTTCGGCCGGCACCGAAGGGTCGATCGAGTCGAGCATCCCCACCTCGGCCACGGCGTCGATACGCACCACCCTGGCCCGCCTGAAGGTCTCCAGAACGATGCTTCGGGCGACGCTGAAGAAATAGGCCCGGGGCTGGCGAATGTCGGCGGCGCTCTTGACGGTCAGCAGGCGGCAATAGGCTTCCTGGATGATGTCATCCGCCTCGCCCCCCTGAAGCGATGACCGCCGCAGCCAGGCGCGCACGTCGGTCTCATGCGGGAAAATCTCGCGCGAAACCCAATCGACGATGTCGAATTGATCCATGACCGCCCGCCGGTGCTCGCAACCGAGGGGGTGAGTGACGGCGTATAGACCGACCGTCGAGTGAAGATTTTACGTCGCTCCGCCGCACCGCGCGAAACGCTTGGCCACGCCTCGGATGTCCCTGCCCGATCCTGAAGCGTGATCGTCGTACGGCGGGCGCCGCGCCGCACGGCCCGGGGTCAATGGCGAGGATGAGCCGCCGACGCTACACGGTTGTCCGCGCGCCCGGGCGCCGATCCTCGATCGTGAACCGCGCCAGGCTTTGAGCGACGCCAGTGGGGTCGGCCTGGTCGGCGACGGCGCGAAGGTCGACGTCCAACCCGGATGGGGTCGCCTCGATCAGGGTGTAACCCGAGTGTTCGATGTCGGCGAAGCGCACGTCGGGGTTCAGGGCGCGCACGTCGCCGTAACGCCCCGATGGCGCGTGACTGGCGGCCAGACAGGTGGTCACGAGTTCCGTCGCCACCGGCGGCGCGCCAGGCGGGCCATCGCGCAGGTCGTTGATCATGTAGGCATGGATGTCGCCGCTCAGGACCACGGCGTTGCGCACCGACGGGCGGGTCATGCCGCGCATCAGGCGGTCGCGCGCGGCGGCATAGCCATCCCACTGGTCAGACATGACGCCCTCCGGCGTCTCGATCGGCGCGAGCACCGTTTGCTGGGCCAGCAGGGTCCAGCGCCCACGTTCGACCTTCAGCGTCTGGTCCAGCCAGGCCTCCTGGGCCGCGCCCAGCATGGTGCGGTCGGGCGCGGTCAGAGCGGGGCAGTCGCGGCGCGGTCGGTTGCCGCTCTGGCCTGGCGGATTGCAGGCCTGGGGCGAGCGATACTGGCGCCCATCCAATACCGGCAGGCTGACCAGATCGCCCCAGGCCAGGCGTCGATACAGCCGTGGCTGGCCCGGCCGCGCCCACAGACTGGGTCGCACCGGCAGGTGCTCGAAATAGGCCTGGTAGGCGGCCGCCCGCCGGCGCGCGAAGACCGCCGGATCCAGCCCCTTCAAGTTGGCCAGGTCGGCATAGTCATTCTCGACCTCGTGGTCGTCCCAGGTCACGACCCAGGGCGCCAGGCGATGGGCTTCGCGCAAGTCAGGATCGGACTTGTAGATCGCGTGGCGGCGGCGATAACCGTCCAGGTCCGTGGGCTCGGGCGTGTCGAAGCGGCGAACCTTCGGAAACTGGGCGTAGCTGTTCTCGTAGATATAGTCGCCCAACTGCACGATCAGGTCGGGCTGGGCGGCGACCATGTCGCGATAGGCGGTGAACCAGCCCAGCTCGAAGTGCTGGCACGAACTGACCGCGATCCGAGCCCGTTCAGCGTACTCGGGCGCGGTCGCGGTGCGGCCGACCGGGCTGACCGCCCCCAGGGCGTGGAAGCGATACCAGTAGGGTCTGCCGGGCCGAAGGCCCGAGATCTCGACGTGCAGCGAATGGCCCAGGACGGGCGTCGCCGCACGGCGGCCGCGTCGCACGATGCGGCGGAAGGCCTCGTCCTCGGCGACCTCGTAGACGACGGGCACGGCCGGGGCGTCGAGGGGCGCGCCGTCGGCGCTCAGCCGGGTCCAAAGGACGAAGCCGTCGGTCGACGGATCGCCGCTGGCCACGCCCAGTCCGAAGGCCTCGGCGCGCGCGGCGCGGCGGATTTCCAGTCCTTGCGTCGCCGTCGCGCGAGCCAGGAAAAGGCCGGTCGAGGCCGCCATCATCGCGCGGCGTGTCAGCAGCGACATCGCTATATCCAGTCAAGAGAACACGAGGTGGAGGCGATCCGGCCTCGGAGAGACCGGATCGCCCCGCGATCAGAAGTCGAACCGCGCGCCAATCCCGTAAGTGGCCGGCGCGCCGACCAGACGGGCCGCGCCGTTCAGCTCGGGGAAATAGACCTCGTCGGTGATGTTGCGACCATAGGCGTAGAGCGTCCAGTTCGACGGGGTGGACAGGTCCACTCGGGCGTTGACCAGGGTGTAGGCCTTGGCCGTGTTGCCCGGCGTGGCGTTCAGGCGGTTGGATTCCTCGCCGTGGCGGGTGACGCCAACGCGGCTGCGCAGCGACCAGCCTTCCTTCAGCGTGATGCTGTGGTTCAGGCTGGCGGTGGCCGAAAGTCCGGCGCGCCCGGCAGCGGATCGCCAACGGTCTGCAGCACCTCGGCCACCCGGTTGGACGAGAACGACAGGACCTCGGTGTCGAGCCAGGCCGCATTGACGTCGAAGGTCAGTTGCTGGCGCTCGGTGCGCAGCAACTGGGCGCTGAGCGCCACCTCGATACCCTTGCTGCTGGCCTTGCCGACATTGGCGCGGCCGTTGGTGTCGTTGGCCAGACGCGTCGTGGCCTGCAGTTCGCTGAAGCGATAGTCGAACGCGTCCAGCGACAGACGCAGGCGCGGCGTGGTCCAGCGCAGGCCCGCCTCGTAGGCGCGCACGGTCTCCGAGGCGAAGGGCTTGGTCTCGGCCACCGTGAAGATCGAGGTGCCGTCGAAGCCGCCGCCGCGATAGCCTGTGCCAGCCGACACGAACACGTTCAGAGCCGACGTGACGTCGTACTTCACGGTCAGGCGGCCCGAGACGTTGTCGTCGTCGAACTTCTCGTCCCATGCGAACGGGTTGGTGGTGGCGAAGGTGGTCGTGAAGGTGCTGATGCCCCACGGATTGTGGTCGACGTTACGGCCGACATAGTGAGCGTTGTCGCGCGTGTAGCGCAGACCCGCCGACAGCTGCAGGCGCTCGAGCAGGTGGAAGTCGGCCTGGCCGAACAGGGCGAAGCTGTTGCGTTCCTGGCGGTGCAGGTTGTCGTAGTTGGTCAGCGCCGAGTAGCTGATCCAGTTGGTGTTGAACTTGACGTCGTCGGTCACGTAGAAGGCGCCGGCGATCCAGTCCAGCTTGCCGCCCGTGTCGTCGGCCAGGCGCAGTTCCAGCGACGACTGGCTGAGCTTCTCATTGGCGTCGAAATACGAGGCCGGATAGGGCGAGCCATCGCCGTTGCCCTGCACCGAACGCTTGCTGCCCTGCCAGCCGCCGATGGCGGTGAAGTTCAGGTTCTCGCGGACCTTGTGGCTGAAGCTCGCCGAGCCGCCATATATGTCGATGCGCTGGGTCGGATAGCCCGCCGAATAGAACTCGTAGGGATCGTCATTCTCGCCGGCGTTGGCGACCGTGGCGTCCTGGGCCCGCGAAATCCGGTCGTACTGGCGGGTGTCGCCCCGGTCGCGGCTGCCAAACAGCTTCACGACGAGATCACTCTCCGGCGCCATCTTGAAGTCGAAGGTGGCGCGGCCAGCGAACAGGTCCTTGTCGCCAAAGCCTTTGCGGCGGCCCGGATCGACCAGCGGCGGCGCCTGGGTCTGGACGACGCCCTTGACCGATGGGCGATAGCCAGCCAGCAGGCCCGCGCCCGCCCCGGTCATGAAGCCGCCACCGTTTTGGGCCAGCACGGCCAGCCGGACGCCGACGGTGTCGCTGACCGGTCCGCCGACCGAGGCTTCCATCTCGGTGTAGTCATAGCTGCCATATTCGACGCGGCCGGATCCTTCGAGCGCCTCGCCCGGGCCTCGGGTGATGGCGTTGATGACGCCGGCCGTGGTGTTGCGGCCATAGAGCGTGCCTTGCGGGCCCTTGAGCACCTCGATGCGGTCCAGGTCGAACAGCGGCATGCCCAGATAGGCGTTCGAGGTCTGGTAGACGCCATCGACATGCAGGGCGACCGAGGGGTTGCCGTTGGGCTTGTAGTCATCGGCGCCGCCGATGCCGCGGATGCTGATCAGACCGTAGTTGGTGCCGCCGAAGGCGTAGTTGACCGACACGCCCGCGATCTGGTCGACCAGATCGACGACGTTGGTGATCCCGCGACGCTGGGCGTCGCCGCCTTCGACGACGGTCACCGCGATCGGGACGTTCTCGATCCGCGCCGAACGCTTCTGGGCCGTGACGATCACTTCCTCAAGTTCGGCGACGACCGGATTTTCCTGCACCGAGATCAGGAAGGTGCGCGGTCCGGTGGCCGTCGCCTTCAGGCCCGAACCCGCCAGGAGGTCACGCAGCGCCTCCGCCGGCGGGCGAGTTCCGATCACCGCGTTGGCGCGCTTGCCCTTCACCAGGTTCGACGCATAGAGCACCTGCACGTCGGCTTGCTTGGCGAAGGCCGGCAAGGCCAGTTCCAGCGGTTGGGCTTGTAGGGAAAAAGCGGCTGGCGGCGCGCTGGCCTCCTGCGCCAGAGCCGGCGCGGCCGCGCTCAGGACGGCGATGGCGCAGCAGGCCATGAGGCCGCGCCGAAGGCCGGCGGCGTGGGAAATTCGGTTCGTCATCGTGCTTTCCTAGGCAATCGCCGGCCCCCATAGACCGATCACTCCCAGGAACTGCGCCGTCGTCGAAAGCCTCACCTTGTCGTGAAAATTTCATCGACCATAAGGGGGACCGCCCCCTTCAATCGTCGATTTCCCAGGTCGTCTCGTCGATCTGGCGCACATGCAGGCCGAAGCCCACGCGGAGGGCGTTGGCGAACTCTCCGGTCCCGTCATAGCGGAACGATCCCGAGATCCGGATGCCGTCCAATCTGGCGTCCTGGGCCAGGGACAGCCGGTCGCTGGAATAGCGGTTGAAGGCCGCGGCGGCCTGCGCCAGCGACGCGTCGCTGAACACCAACCGGCCCTCGCGCCAAGCGGTGAGTTCGTCAAGGTCGGCGGCCGCCACGCGCTGGGCGCCGGCCGGCCCGGACATCAGGTCTCCCGTCGTCAGCCTTCGGGGCTTGGCTTGTCCGGCCGCGGCGATGTCGAGCGCCCCGTCCTCGATCAGGATCTGCGCCGTCTCGCCTTGCCTGGTCACCTGGAAGCGGCCGCCGCTGCCCTGCGCGCGTTCGTCGCCGACGATGACCTCGAACGGCCGCCCCGGCGCCGAGCGTATGTCGAAATAGGCCTGCCCCTCGACCAGACGCACGCGTCGGCGTTTGTCGTCGTACCGGATGCGAACGATCGTGAGCGGGGCCAGAGTCACGCTCGAACCGTCCGGCAGGGGCGCGGTCAGTCGCTCACCAGCGCCGGTGCGGATGGTCGCGCCGGCCGCGCCGGCCATGATCAGCGCCGCCCCGCCCGCGCTGGCCGCCGCGGCCGCGCCGGCCAGGCCGAAGATCGCCCGCCGACGGCTGACGCCCGACGCCGCGCGCAGCGCCGCCGCGCGCATGGCCATCAGGCTGTCGGCGCCCCTGGCCGCGCCCAGGGTCGACCAGGCGTCGGCGGTCTCCTGGTAAGCGTCCGCGTTACCGGGCATTTCCAGCCATTCAAGAAAAGCCTTGCGGTCCTCGCCCGACAGCGGCCCCCGATCGGCCTTGGCGAACCAGCGGGCGGCCTCGTCTTCGCGGGGCGTGAGACCAGCCATCAGCGCGGCTCCCGCAAGGCGTCGCGCAGCACCGCCATCGACCGCACCAGATGCTTCTCGACGGCGCTCACCGAAATTTGCAGCCGGGCGGCGATTTGAGCGTGGCTCATGTCCTCGAAGCGACGAAGGATGACGATGGTGCGCGCGCGCGGCGACAACGACTTCAGAGCAGTCTGGATGCGTTCCAGGCTCTGTCGCCCGCCAACGACATCCTCGGCGCCGGGAAGATCATCGGCGAGGTTGATTCGGTCCAGGTCCACCGCGCTCAGCATCGGTCGCGCCCGCTCCCGCTTGACCTTGTCACGAAGAAGATTCGCGGCCGCCTCGAATACGTACCCGTCGACGCTCTCCAAGCTCATCAGGCCGGGGCGGCGCAGCAGGCGCAGGAACAGATCCTGGACCAATTCCTCGCTGTCGGGCGCAGAGCCCGTGCGTCGCCTGAAGTAGCGGAGCAGCGGCATGCGCAGGCGGCGGGTCAGGGCCTCGAAACGCTCGGCGCCCGTGACTTCGTCCGGCCCGCGCGCCGCACCAGGATCGTAGGCAGGCAAGGACATGAAGCGGCCCCATGCCAGCGGCTCGCGACAATCGTGTGAAATTCCTGGCGAGACATGCCTGGATGGCGGCGAGGGTGACCAAGCCCATGAAGGTCGAAACCAGCTTGTCATATCGAGTGGCGATACGCCGGAAGCGTCTGATGCGAACAGGCAGACCAAGGGCGTCTGCGGACGTGGACCTTGGCGCCGAAGCCGCCGCGCGAACGGCCAGGCGCCTAGGCGACACCGGCTCCCCCCCCTTCTTCGCCGCGCCCCAGCGGCTTGGGCGTGGGCGTGGGCGCGAATGACCGCCCGTCCGCCGCGGCTCACAGTGGCTTGGCGACGCGGACGCGTAGTTGGCCCACGCCGCCGCCGGCGAGGGCGTGAGCCCGAACTGATCGTCGCGAGCGGCGAACACGCGGTCATGATGGGGATCGAAGACGTCACGCAGGCTCAGGCGGATCCCCATGCCGTCGCTGGCCGCCGCCCCCGTGAAGCTGCTGGGCGCGATCCATGAAGTTGGCGGTCTGTGAGCGCGCGAAGCGCCGCGCGGCCTCCACCTGGGTGTCGGACAGGACCCGCACCGCCGGGTCGAGCGACGGATCGGGCCGCGCGGTGACCGTGATCGTCACGGTCAGGGTCACCGTCTCGGGAGACGACGTGCCGCCAGGACCGCTGGCGGTATAGGTGAAGCTGTCCGCGCCGAAGTAGCCGTTGGTCGGCACGTAGGTGATCACGTCGCCGGCGATGGTCGTCGTCCCATGGGCGGGCGCGGTCGCGACGGCGATCGCGTTATGCTCCGGCCCGGTGATGCTAGCGCTGAGATCGATGGCCAGACCCGCTGTTGTAGGGAACAACGACGTCGGTCAGCGGGGCGGCGACGGGCGCGCCCGCGACGGAATGGTCTGGCTGACGGCGGTGGCCGGATCGTAGTTCGCGTCGCCGGCCTGGTTGGCGACGATCGAGCAGGTCCCTTGCGCCACCAAGGTGAGGGTGACGCCCGAAACTGTGCAGGTACTCGTCGTCGTGCTGGTGAAAGCGACAGCGAGGGTGGAACCGGCCGTGGCGCTCAGGGTCAGCGGTGAAGTCGTGATCGCGACATTGGCCAGCGCGGCGAAGGAGATCGTCTGGTCGCCCTTGGCGACACTGAACGACTGCTGGAGTTGGGTGGCCGCGCCATAGTTGCCGTCGCCGCTCTGGTTGGCGTTGACCCGGCAGGTTCCGACGCCGGTGAAGCTGACGACGCCGCCGGAGATCGCGCAGACCGCGCTGCTGGCGCCGTCGACGCTGAACGTCACGGCGAGCCCCGAGGTCGCGGTCGCAGCGGGCGCATAGGTCGCGCCGGCGACCTTGGCGCCGCCCGGCGCGGTCGAGGTGAAGCTGATGGTCTGCGCTCCCGCGCCGACCGTGAACGATTGTTGCACTTGCGAGGAGGCGCTGTAGCCGCCGTTGCCCGCCTGGTCGGCGTTGACGCGGCAAGTCCCGGCCCCCGTGAAGCTGACCACCCCGCCGGAAATCGCGCAGACGGCGCTGCTGGCCCGGAAACGCCCTTCTGCGAGACGCCGCGCGAGGAACCGTCCGCCGGAGAGGTGACGGTGGGCGCGGCCGGCGCGGTGGCGATACGCAACATTCCATCGAAGCCGCTCGCGAGGCCGAACCAGAACGAGAAGGCCGCCGCTAACTCGAAGCTGGCCTCCGCGCTGAAGCTGTCGGAAGCCAAGACGCAGGCGGCCAGATGGATGCAGCAAATCGCCGATCTTCTCGGCCAGCGCGATCCGATCGAGGACCAGATTGATCTGTTCGATGCGGCCAAGCGCGCCGTGGGCTTCGCAGGCCTCTTCGATCCAAACACGGGCCCACAAAGCTATGAGTCCGGCTCCATCGCCTCCAGGCGCGCCTAGGCGGAAACGCTCGACGTCGATGCGAAAGCCCTCGGGTGTTCGACGGTCTGACCGACCCGATGACCAACGAGATCGACGAGATTGGCGCCGCCGCCGAGCGCGTCGTCACCGAGTCCTGAACAGTCCCGAACGCCTGGAGGTGGCCGAAATGTTCCCGAAGATCGGTCGAAGTCGCGTCCGTCGTCAGGTGCTTGATCTTGTTCGCGCCATGGCCGACGAAGACGTTTCGCCGGCGACGCTCTAGATGACGGAGCAAGCTAGATGACGGAGCAAGGGCGGGCGGTCCCCCCGATAGGTCGCCGCCCGAGTTGCTTCACCGGTGGGGTGGTGAAGGGGAATCCTACCTAGCCGCTATCGCACCGCAGCAGCAATCCTTTTAACCACCGCACGGCATGCCACGCGCTGACTGTCCAAATCGACTCGTGGCCACAAGGACTCACCCCTGAGTGAAAGCCCGTTTCCCTCCACGTCGCCATAGCGCCAGGGTGCGCTCGGCGTCGTCACCTTTCAGCATGGTCGTCAGGAACGTGAAGGTAACGCCCAAGTTCGCGTTCAGCGGGGCCGTGCCCGGCGCCAGGATCCGCGCGACGCAGATCGTGTTCAGTCCGCCCTCGCCCTTCCCGGTCGCTTTTCGGGTCATGGGACCCGACGCCCCGCGCGTTCGCCAGATCGCCGAGCAGGTCCGCACGGTGATGCTGCGCAACGCGGACCTACACCAGGTCAACACCGACTGGGGCGAGCGTGTGCCGACGGTCCACGCCGTCATCGAGGCGACGGTGCAGCGCGCCAGACCGCTGATCCTCACCGCCCTGGCCGCCATCCTGGCCTTCATTCCGCTGACCTTCTCGGTGTTCTGGTCCTCGATGGCCTACACCCTGATCGGCGGGACGATCGGCGGGACCATCCTGACCCTGATCTTCCTGCCGGCGCTCTACGCGATGTGGTTCAAGATCAAGGACCCTGGACTGGACGCCGCCAAGGCTCATGGGCCGGAACCGCTGGCGACTTGAGCGATGAATTCGCCAACCACGCCGTCATAACGCACCGCCTCGACCTGGAATCAGACCATGAGCGTTCCTGAAGCCAACCTTGCCGACCATAGTACTAACCCGCTCGCGCGGGAGGGGTATTTGTTCGGCGCTGAGGGACATCGGGATCCTCCTGTCTGAAGAGGAACGTGGGTCGGCCACGTCCTCCTCGAGACAGGAGACGAGTGATGCCCGAAGAAGCGATCCACCCGTTGCGTCGCAGGATGGTCGAAGACATGACCCTCCGCAACTTCGATCAGCGTACCCAGCAGGCCTACATCCGATCGGTTCGGTCTTGTTGTCGCTACTGCGGCAGGACCCCGGGCGAGCTGACGTTCGAGGACGTGCGGCATTATCAGCTACACCTGACGCAAAGCGGCCTGGCCCCGGCCAGCATCAATGGCGCGATGGTGGCGCTGCGGTTCTTCTTCCGGGTGACGCTCAAACGACCAGAGGCGTTGGACTACATTCCCATCGCCCGCCAGCCGCAGAGATTGCCGGTCGTGCTGACGCCGGACGAGGTCGCGCGGCTGTTGCAGGCGGCACCGGGGCTCAAGTGGCGCACCGCGCTCAGCGTCGCCTACGGCGCGGGCCTGCGGGCCGCCGAGGTCGTGGGCCTGAAGGTCGGGGACATCGACAGCCAGCGCATGCGCATCCGGGTCGAACAGGGCAAGGGTCGGCGCGACCGTGACGCGCTGCTTTCGCCACACCTGCTGGCGACGCTTCGCAACTGGTGGAAGGTGGCGCGGCCGCCGGTGTGGCTGTTCCCCAACCGGCTGACGTCTTTCAATGCGGTCACGCCGCGCTCGCTCAACCGCGCCTTCCACATAGCGGTCAGGACGGCCGGGATCAGCAAGCCAGTCTGCCTGCACACCCTGCGCCATTGCTTTGCCACTCACCTGCTGGAGCAGAATGTCGATGTGCGGGTGATCCAAGTCCTGCTGGGCCACAAGAAGTTAGAGACCACCTCGGTCTACACCCACGTGGCCGCCAAGACCCTCGACGGCATCGAGAGCCCGCTGGACCTGCTGCAACTGAGACCGCCACCGGCCTGAGCATTGGGTCGGGCCGGGCCTGTGCGCCCGGTTCTTGAGGTCGCCGACATCTTCCACGCCCATGGCGAGGCCTTCCGCCGCGCCCAGACCGGACATCTGAGCCTGGGTCAGCTCAAGGTGATGTCGGCGATCCAGGCCTGCCGCACCGCGCGGTTGGGCGGCCACGTCGAGCGCTGCGAGGACTGCGACCATCAGCGGATCGCCTACAACTCCTGCCGCAACCGCCATTGCCCAAAGTGTCAGGGCGCGGCGGCGCAGCGCTGGCTGGAGGCCCGCCAGGCCGAGCTGTTGCCGCTGGCCTACTACCACGTGGTCTTCACCCTGCCGGCCCAGATCGGCGACATCGCCTTCCAGAACAAGGCCGTGGTCTACGGCGCGCTGTTCAAGGCCGCGTCAGAGACCCTGCTGACCATCGCCGCCGATCCCAAGCACCTGGGCGCCCGCATCGGCCTGACCGCCGTCCTTCACACCTGGGGATCAGCGCTCACCCATCATCCGCATGTGCACTGCATCGTCCCCGGCGGCGGCCTCGCCTTGGACGGCCAGAGCTGGGTCTCTTGTCGCCCCCGGTTCTTCCTGCCGGTGCGCGTGCTCTCCCGGCTGTTCCGGCGGCTGTTCCTGGAGAAGCTTGCCGCCGCTCACGCCGAGGGGCAGCTGTCCTTCTTCGGCGAACTGGCCGGCCTGGCCGACCGCGCCGCCTTCGCCGCCCGCCTGGCCCCGCTTCGCCGTGCAGAGTGGGTGGTCTATGCCAAGCGCCCCTTCGCCGGCCCCGAAGCGGTCCTAGCCTATCTGGCCCGCTACACACACCGCGTGGCCATCTCCAGCAGCCGCCTTGTCGCCATGAACGACACGGGCGTCACCTTCCGCTGGAAGGACTACCGCAGGGACGGCCAGGCCCGGCGCAAGCTGATGACCCTGGCGCCCAGCGAGTTCATTCGCCGCTTCCTGATCCACGTCCTGCCCACCGGCTTCCACCGCATCCGCCACTATGGCCTCTTCGCCAACCCGGCCCGCGCCGCCAATCTAGCCAAGGCTCGCGCCTTGCTTCAGGCGCCGACACCCACCCCAGCCCCCGAGGCCTGCGTCGAACCAGAACCGGCCGCAAAGCCACTGATCGCTTGCCCTTGCTGCGGCGGCCGCATGGTCCTGGTCGAGGTCTTCGAGCGCTGGAGCGGACCTGGACACCGGCCCCCGTTCCAGCACGTGTTCAGGGTCGACTCGTCATGACGCTCATGGCTGTTACCCCATGCCATCGCAGCGCCACAGCAACGGCCAATGGCCGCATGACCAACCCTGCGCGCCAACCGCAAAAAGCTAGCCCCGGCACCCAGGAAAAGGCCGATCGTCACATCATCAGGGGCGTCGTGACGGAGAAAACTGGCGACCCACACCTGCCACCATGCCGGTCAGCGCATCGTCAGCGACCTCATGGGACAAGCGCGTCGCTCAAATCCCCATAGGCCGATACCGCCATCCCGCGGGTCAGACTTTGAGCTTTCTCAGACACCCGCCTGCGGGGGCAAACCCATCGCCGCGCCTGGCGGGCGTCCAAGAAACCTAAACAGTAGCGGACTCTCTGACCGCTCCAGAAACGCGACCTTCCTCACAGGGAGAGAGGCGGCATATTCGCCGATGGGAGCGAGACTTTCAGCTTCTCGGCAAGGGTGGGGGCGACCTGCCGGATGTCGATCACGCCGAGATCCCTGCCGGCGGCGATCCCGGGCCCGGTGATGAAGAAGGATGAGCGCATCTCAGGACGAAGCATTCCTGTCGAATAGGCGCCATGCCCACCGCCCTTGGCGTCCGTGACCAGCGGCCCCGAAAACGCGTTGCCCATGGCATAACCAGCCTTGAACGCCACGACGAACTCGGCCTCCGCCGCAAGGCCCAAGCCGGCTATTTCCTCGCGAGTATGGACGCCTTCAATACCGTTTCTGGGGTCGCCAGCCAGGGTCTGCAGGTACGCCTTGATACGCGCCTTGGTCTGTCGATCCTGAGGATCGTGCAACACTATCATGGCCGAACCGCCGACATACCAGGCGAAGGCCGTCCAGGCTGTCACCGTCGGGGCTGGGCCGTCGCTCAACGTGATGAAGCCGCCTTCGGCGAGGGCCCTGTTCAAGTGCATCTGGTGCGACAGGCTTGAAAAGCCGTGATCCGAAACCACCGCGACGACGGCGTCGGGATAGACCTTGCGTTCCTCGGCGATGATGCGGCCGACGATGGCGTCCAGTCGCTCAAGCGTCGCGTTGGCCTCGGCGCTAAACGGGCCGGATTGGTGCTCCTCGTGGTCGAGCGACACGAAATGGATGGTCAGGAGCGCCGGGCGCTTCTCGGCGATCAGGTCGATCGCGTCGGCCTCGATCTTCTGGTCGTCGTCGCTGGAGCCGTCCGTGAGATTGACGTCGATATCCTGGGCCCCGGCTGTGACCGGCCAGAAGATGCTGGCCGTCGTCAGCCCCGCCGCCTTGGCCGCGCCCCACAGCGTCGGCGCCTTGATCTGCGCATAGAGGCTGTAGGACGGCGGCAGCTTGGCCGAAGCGGCGAACGGCCTGTTGTTGTAAACGCCGTGTTCGCGCGGCAGGACGCCGGTCACCAGTGTCGTGTGATTGGGGTTGGTCACCGTGGGGTTCACGTTGACCACCGCCTGGGCGTAGCTGCCCTGTTTTAGCAGATCGCGCAGCACCGGGATGCGCAGACCATGTCTGTCCGCCTGCAGGACCGCGTCGGGCCTCAGCCCGTCGATCGAGATCATCAGCACCGGATGACGGCCGGCGACCTCGGCGGAAGCCCGCGCCGCCGGGGTCGTGGCCGTCTGAGCGGTCGCCAGGCTGGCCGGGATGATCGCGGCCAGGACAGACACCATCGAAAGCAGGATCGTCCGCTGCAAGGTCATGACAGGCTCCGCGTGTGTGAAGGAAGAGAGCCCTGCCGCGCGATGAGGGGTCGCGACAGGGCATCGGCCGGGCGTCTAGAATCTGCGGTCGAACTTCAGCCGGAACTGGCGGCCGCGCGGATTGACCGTGCCGACGAAGAACCCCTCGTCCTCGTCCGCGACGGGCGGATCAGTGTCGAAGACGTTGTTGACGCTCAGTGTCAGGACGTTCTGGGGTCGCCCTCGACGGTCGTCGCCGAAGGCGTAGCTGACGCGCATGTTGTGCACGATCGCGGGCTTCACGCGCATGTAGTAGCGCATGACGCCATTGTTGTTGACCGCCACGATGCTTTTGGGCTGGCCCAGCGCCTCATAGATCGCGGCGGTGGTCGTGGCGGAGGTGTCGGCCGAGGCGCCGTAATAGGTCGTGAACCAGTCCGCCGACCAGGCGCCGCGCTTCCAGTTGAGCGTGGCGTTGCCGATCCATTTTGCGCGCCCATCCTTGCCCAGCTCATCGATCACCACGCCATCGTCGGCGAGCTCTTCGTCGCGCTGGAGGTTGCGGGTCCCCTCGCCTTTCAACGTGAACTGACCGATGCCGAACTCGGGCAGGCGGTACTGCAAGCCGAAGTCGACGCCGGAGAGCTTGCGCGAACCGAGATTGATGTAGTCGTTGATCAGGCTGGTGATCTCACCGACGACGGCGCGCTTGGTGGCGTTGGTCGGCTGGGCGGCGTTGTAGGCGGCGAAGGTGGCGCGGTCGGCGTCGGTTGGGGCGCGGCGCGTGACGCGGTTGCTGCCGGCATAGGTCGAGCTCCCGGAGCCGAGGTCGACCTGGTCGATGGACTTGCCCGACGCCAGGGCGGCGCGCGTGGCCAGATCGAGGGCCAGTTCGTCCAGGGCCAGCACCTGCGCGTTGCCCAGGGCGGTGATGGCGTCGCGCTGATGCATCTTCCAGTAGTCGACGGTCAGCGACAGGCCCCGGACGCCGGGCACGTCGAGCACGAAGCCCGCGCCCCAGTTCTTGGCCTTCTCGGGCTCCAGCCGCTCGTTGCCCTGGCGGAAGGTGCGCCGCGGGCCGCTGTTGTCCACGGCAGCGTTGGTGACCGTGTAGCGATAGGGGTCGGCGGTATAGTTCACGCGCAGCAGCGGGCTGGTGTTGGTCTGAGCCAGGTTCGGGGCGCGGAAGGACTGGTTGTAGGAAGCGCGCAGTTTCAGCCACGGCGCGGGTCCCCACAGAACGCTGAACTTGGGCGTGGTGCTCTGGCCGTGGATCGAGAACCGCTCGTGTCGCACCGCCGCGCCCAGCTCCAGGGAGTCCACCAGGAAAAAGCTGTTGTCCCGGGTGACCAGTGGCAGGGCGACCTCGGCATAGGCCGACTCCACGTTCTGCTTGGCGTGGATGTCGGCGTTGGGGCTCATCGCGATGAAGTCGTTGTCGTCCTCGCGCAGGTAGGGGAAGCTGGCGCCGGAGCCGGCCGGGTTGAGACCGGCATAGGGCGCCTTCCACGCGTCGTAGCTTTCCCAGCGCACCTCGGCCCCGGCGGCGACCTGGATGCGCCCGCCGCCAAATGGCAGCTTCCAGAGCTCGCCCGTGGTCTTGGCGTCCCAGGTGACCAGCTGGGTCTCGCCATAGCGGTTGTCGGTGTCGTACATCGGTTCGGTGACCGACGAGGGATTCACATAGGCCTTGTCGGCGACGACCTGGTTGTTCACCACCTTGAAGGTCACCGGAAACGGGTTGTAGGCGGTGGCGTCGGTGCGGTTCAGGGCCATCCGCAGCAGGGACTCGCGATAGATGTTCTGCTCGGTCTCGTGGCTGTGGGCGCCGGAGGCCATCACCGCTGTTTCCCAGGTCCAGCTGTCGCCAAACCGGCCGCGCACGCCGGCCAGCGCGCGGTAGAATTGCGTGTCGACCTGGATGTAGCGGTCCTTGGTGCCCGGCGGGATCAGGCCGGCCACGATGGTGACGTCGGCGGGCGTACCGACGATGCGCGGCGCGCCGTCGGCGTTGGGCCGCCCCGCCGGATCGTAGAAGCGCACGCCGAAGGGATTGTATGGATTGGAGGCGGGCACGTAGAGGCCCGGCTCGTTGACGTTCTGCATATTGGCTTCTTCGCGCTGGCTGTTGGCGCGAGAGCCCGAATAGAGCGCCTCCCCGAAGAGGGTGAGGTTGTCGTTGAGCTCATGCTCGGCGAACGTGGCTAAGTTGAACCTGCGCAGGCGCGGGATCAGCGTCCGATGCGGCAGGCGATTGTCGTAATAGGCGTCCTCGGGGCTGCCGAGATTGCGCGACGGCGTGGTCTGCTTGAAATTCACCGCGCCGGTGGCGTCCGGATAGAGGAAGAACGTGCCGTCGGCGGCCACGGTCGCGACGCCGCCCGCCGGCGCCGCCGCGGTGGAGATGCCGCGGTTGCCATCGGGCCGGGCGCCGTTGAACGTCAGATAGTCCGACTGGATGAAGCCGCGGCGATACTGGCCGTAGTGATTGATCGTGCTGCCGTTATCGAGGTTGTTGTTCAGGGCGAAGGCCGCGCCGGTCGCTGGATTGATGACCGCCAGGCCATTCCAGGGCGCGGGCAGGTCGCGGGTGCGGCGCAGGTCGCTCTGCGAGCCCCAATCGCGGTCGGCAAAAAGGAGCTGGCTGCGCTGGAAGTAGTCGAGCGAGACGCCGATCGACGTCTTGCCCACCTTGAAATTGTCGGCGGCGGTGACGCGATATTCGTCCGCGCCGCCGCGCTCGGTGAGCGCGCTCTCGACGCTGAAGCGCCCGCCTTCCTTGGTCGGCGAGATGATGCTGTTGATGACACCGGCCGCAGCGTCCGCGCCATAGATCGCCGAAGCGCCATCGCGCAACACCTCGACGCGCGTCAGCAGCGCGGTGGGTATGACATTGGCGTTGGGCGACAGGGCGGGCACACCCTGATCGGTGCCGGACAGCGGGTGCGGCGCCATGCGGCGGCCGTTGATCAGCATCAGGGTGCTGCCCGCGCCGATGCCGCGCAGGTCGATCGATGCGACGTCACCGCGCGCGCCCTGGGAAGCGATGGTCGCCTCGTTGATGGCCGGCGGCCCGGCGGACGGCAGGGTCGCGAAGAGGTCGGCGCCGGTAGACCCGCCGCGCAACTGGATTTCCGACTGGTCAATGACCGTGACCGGCAGGGCCCCTTCGGCCGACGCGCGGCGCAGGTTCGAGCCGGTGACGACAATCTCCTCGACCGCCGCGGTCTCATTGCTCTTGGCCGCGGGCGCCACGTCCCGCGCGTGCGCGCCGCAGGTGGCGGCCAGCGCGGTCATGATCGCCGTGCCGCCCAGCATTGAATGACGAGATCTCATGTCTGCCCCCTGAAACGTTCGGCGCCATGCGATCGCCGCACCGCCTCCGGCTCTCGGCCTTGGTTTGGGGGTATAGGGGGCGCGCATGACCCTATTGTTGTGGGATCCGCCGTGCTTTACCGATACATCGACCGATAAATTCGATGGGTGTCGCCGTGACTTCTGAACCAGCTACGCAGCTTCATCGCCGTGGCGCGCTACAACGGCTTCACCGCTGCGGCGCGAGCGCTCAAGATGAGCCAGACGACGATCACCTCCCAGATCCAGGCGCTCGAGGAAGAGCACAATGTCCGCCTGTTCGAGCGCCTGGGACGGCGGATTGAATTGACGCCGATCGGCGACGCCCTCCTGCGGGTCGCCCGCCAGATGGTGGCGATGGAGGACGACGCGGCCATGATGCTGAAGGACAGCGCCGACCTGCGTAGCGGCGCGCTGAAGGTCGGCGCCGCCAGTCCCTTCCACGTCATCGAGATGATCGAGGCGTTCAACACCCGCTATCCGGACGTCTATCTTTCCATGACGCTGGGCAATTCCGAGTCCGTCCTTCAGGAGCTCGGCAACTACAGCTGCGACGTCGGCATCCTGGCCCGCGACACCGACGACGACCGCTATCACGTCCAGCACTACGCCAGCTATCCCGTGATGGCGTTCGTCCACCGCGACCATCGGCTGGCCGCGCTCAAGACCATCGAGCTGGCCGATCTGGCCAGGGAGAAGCTGCTGATGCGCGAGCGCGGCTCGACAACCCGCCGCGCCCTCGAAGAAGGTTTGGCCGCCATCGGCGCCGAGCCGCGCATCGCCATGGAGATCGGCAGCCGTGAGGCGATCCGGGAGGCCGTGATCCACGGCCTTGGCATCGGCACGGTGTCGGAGTCCGAATATGTGGCGGACGAACAGCTACATCCGCTGCCGATCGCCGGCGCGCCCGTCCTGACGCATATCTATGTCTGCTGCCTGCGCGAGCGTCGGCGGAGCCGGATCATCGCCGCCTTCTTCGAAGCCCTGCGCCAGGCCAAGACCGGCAAGGGCTGAAACGCGGGCGCCGACCGAAGCCCTCCCCGCTACGCAATCAATCGAAATTATCGGTATATCTACCGATAAAGAACGATGAAACCGATCCAGTTGGCGTCATCTAACCGGCCTAGCAGGTGGCGACTTCCTCCACCTCGCGCCAAGGCCAGAATGACGATCCCCTCTCCTTCCCTCGGCGCGCGGTTCCGCGGCCCGGTCACCGCCGTGATCTTCGACTGGGCGGGCACCGTCCTCGATTTCGGGTGCATCGCGCCCGTCGCGGCGTTTCGGGGCGCGTTCGCCGAGGGCGGCCTGCCCATCAGCGAGGCTGAGGCCCGTGAACCGATGGGGACGGCCAAGCGCGAACATGTCGAACGCATCCTCGCCCAGCCGACGGTGCGACAGCGCTGGCACGCGGCGATGGGCGCGCTCCCGACCGAAGCGGACGTCGATCGGCTCTATGCGATCTTCCTGCGGATCGATGGCGAGAACTGCGCGCGCTACAGCGCCCTGATCCCGGGCGCGCTGGAGACCATCGCCACGCTGCGTGAACGCGGCGTCGCGATCGGCAGCACCACGGGCTATCCGCGTAGTATCATGGACGGCCTGGCCCCCCTGGCCGCGGCCCAGGGCTACAGACCCGACTGTTGCGTGACGGTCAGCGAGGTCGCGCGCGGACGCCCTTGGCCGGACATGGTGCTCGCCAACGCCCTGGCGCTCGGCGTCCCTGACGTGCGGGCCTGCGTGGCCGTCGATGACAGCCCCAGCGGCCTGGTCTCGGCGCGCGCCGCCGGCGCGTGGGCCGTCGGCGTCGCGGTGAGCGGCAACGAAATCGGACACAGTCTCGAGGCCTGGGAAGCGCTGGCCGACAACGCCAAGGCGGAACTGCGTGCGGCGGCGGTCCAGAGGCTGGAGGCCGCCGGCGCCAACTACGTGATCGACAGTATCGCCGACCTGCCGCCCGTGATCGAGGCGATCAACGCACGGCTCGCGGCGGGCGAGCGCCCGTGAGCCGCTGGAGCTTCCACAATCCCGTGCGCATCCACTTCGGCGAAGGCGTGCTGGACGAGATCGCCGACCTGGTCGCGCGGCGCGCCTACATCCTGCTCACCCATCCCGACGCGACGATGGCGCCGTGGCGGGCCCGCATCAGCCAACGCGCCGGGCCGCCGCTGCTGACCCTGGACGACATCGAGCCGAACCCGTCGCTGGCCATGCTGGAGCGCCTGTGCGCGGGCCTGGGTCAGGCGGGCGCCGAGCCCGAAGTGATCGTCGCCCTGGGCGGCGGCTCGGTCATGGACTCCGCCAAGGTCCTGGCGGCGGGACGCGGGCGCTACGCGCCGGTTCTGCGATATCTCGAAGGCGTCGAGAGCCAGTTGCCGCCGGCCCTGCCGATCATCGCCATACCCACCACCGCCGGTACAGGCAGCGATCTCACCAAATGGGCGACCGTCTGGGATCCTGCACGCGGCCGCAAGCTGTCGCTCAATCGCGACGATCTCTATCCCGAGGCGGTGCTGATCGATCCGCTCGTGATGGCCACCCTGCCGTGGCCGACGACACTGGCCAGCGGGCTCGACGCCTTGTCGCACGCCCTGGAAAGCCTCTGGAATATCAACGCCAACCCGGTGACCCGCGCGTTCGCCATCAGCGCCGCCCACGATCTGATGGCCGGCCTGCCGCGCTTGCGGCGCGACCTTGGCGACGGCGAAGCCCGGTCGTTGATGGCGCGGGGCGCCGCGCGCGCCGGCCTGGCCTTCTCCAACACCCGGACAGCGCTGGCCCACAACATCTCCTACCCCATCACGCTCGGCCGGCGGGTTCCGCATGGCATCGCCTGCTCCTTCTGTCTGCCCGAGGTGATGGCGGCGGCGATCGGCGCCGACACGGCCTGCGACGCGGCCCTGGAGGCGATCTTCGGCGACCTAGCCCGCGCCCCCAAAACCCTGCGCCGGTTGCTCGACAGCCTCGGCGTCGCGGCCGGCCCCGAAGCGCTCGGCATCGGCGCCGACGAATGGCGCGGGATCGTCGACGAGGCCTTCGCCGGCCCTCGCGGCCGCAACTTCATCGGATCGCCCGCGAACTTTCCATCCGCAACCATTGTCGCAGGAGCGTGACGTGTCTCTGTCAGAGCAAGGCCGGATGAACCCTGTAGCCCCGATCAAGACCGATGCGCTGGACCGCCTCGACCACATGCCGTGGACGCGCTTCCACACTCTGCTGACCGTCGCGCTGGGCATCGGATGGGCGCTCGACTCCTTCGAGACAAACATCATCGGCAGCATGTTCGGCGTCCTGAAGAAGCAGTGGAGTCTTTCATCCGGACAGGGATCGCTGGCGGTCAGTATCTGGGTGATCGGCATGCTGGTGGGGGCGATCGGCTTCGGCTATCTGGCCGATCGGTTCGGGCGCAAGCGGCTCTTCCTGGCCACTCTGCTCTGGTACGCCGTGTTCGCGATCGGGACCGCCTTTTCCTGGAACTACGAGTTCCTTCCTGTTCTTCCGGTTCATGACGGCCCTGGCCGTCGGCGGAGAATATTCCGCCGTGACCGCTACGATGGGCGAGTTCTTCCCGAAGGCCCATCGCGGCCGGACCGACGCGCTGATCCTCTCGGGCTTTCCGCTCGGGGCCATGGCCTCGGCGGGCGTGTCCTGGTTGTTGCTGCAATGGCTTCCGCCGGAGATCGGCTGGCGGGTGGGCTTTGGCCTCGGGGCGGTGCTGGCGCTGTTCTTCCTCTGGGTCCGCCGCGTGGTTCCGGAATCGCCCCGCTGGCTGCTACAGCAGGGCCGCCTCGCCGAGGTCGAGCAGATCGTCTCCCAGATCGCCGCGACGGCAAAGGGCGACAGCGCGCAGACCCAGGCGAACACGCGCTTCGCCCCGCGCGAATACTCGCCCGCGCGCCCCGCCTTCTTCCGCAATCTGAGCCACCTATGCACGCGCTACGGCTACCGTACGGGCCTGGCCAGCGCGCTCAACTTCTCGCAGGCGGCCGTGGTCTATGGGGCGCTGGCCCTGATGGCGCTGGTCATCCTGCCGGAGATGAAGGTGCCGGCCGCCGACCTGCCGCTGTACTATTTCCTCGGCAATGTCGCGGCGCTGGTCGGCGGGCTCACCGGCGCCCACATGGTCGAGGCCTTCGGAAGGCGACCGACCCTCGTCGTCAGCTACAGCCTGACCGTCCTGGCCATCCTGCCGCTCTACTTCTTCCAGACCTTGCCGGGCATGGTGCTGAGCTATTGCCTGATGCAGTTCGGCGTCACCTGGGCCTACATCACGGCCTATGTGATCGCCGCCGAGATTCTGCCGACCCATCTACGCGCCACGGGACTGGGCCTGTCGGTAGCGGTTGGCCGGGTCGGAGCCATGCTGGCGCCCCTGCTCCTGACTTTCGCCTATCAAACCAGCGGTAGCGCCGGACCGGCGTTGATGGTCCTCATCCTGCTGGCGTCACCAGGTCCGATCGCCGCGATCCTGTGGTGGTGGAAGGGCGTCGAGACCCGCAACCTGTCCCTCGAGCACGGCAGCAACGAAGAGGCGTAGCCCCTGGCACTGAATTCCACGGCGCCGGTCGCAACGGCGGTGACTTGACGACGCCGACCTCCTTAGGTCCATCCGGTCCGGCGGCGCATCAAGCGTCTGGGAGGACGCGCCAACTGTAGACTCGCCGCCTTGCCGCCCCCCGCTGGCGCGCGGCGCTTGACTTCCGACAATCCCATTGTCTCGCCGCCGGTGTAGGTCGGGTTTGTCCGATCACGGTTGGCGGGAATGGCTTTGTGATGACCCAAGGTTTGGCTCGGGCGCCCTCGGCGATGGGGACGATCCAGGTTTGTTTTTTCGGAAAGGTCGCCGACCGCTTCGGGCGCGGCCTCACTGTGGATATCCCCGCTGAAGGTTGTTCGCTGTCATGGCTGAGAGCGCAGCTCGCCGATCAGACTGACGGCGCCGCCGAGGCCCTGGCCGAACGTGGGCTGCGCGTGGCCATCGATCACCTGATCGTCGGCGATCAGGCCTGGGTCAGCCCCGGACAGGACGTGGCCTTCCTGTCGATGTTCTCCGGAGGTTGACGATGGTGGACGCCCCCCTGGCTGCGAAGGGCCGCAAGGCCGGCATCGACGAGCGGCTGCCCTTCTATCCGCTCAACATCGCCGTCCTGACCATTTCGGACACGCGCGACTACAACACCGACACCTCGGGCGCCTTGCTGGTCGATCGTCTGACGGCCGCTGGACACGGCCTGGCGGGACGCGTGATCGTGCCCGACGAGGTCGAAGCCATTCGCCGCCAGGTCCAGGCCTGGGCCGACGACGAGGCCGTCGACGTCGTCCTCACCACCGGCGGCACCGGGTTCGCGCCGCGCGATGTCACGCCCGAGGCTGTGACGCCGCTGTTTCGCCGGACGATGGACGGCTTTTCGGTGGTCTTCCACCAGGCCAGCCAGGCCACGGTGGGGGTGGCGACCCTGCAGTCGCGCGCCCTGGCCGGCCAGGTTGGCGACACCTTCGTGTTCTGCGTGCCCGGCTCGACCGGCGCCTGCCGCGACGCCTGGGATCTGGTGCTGGGCCAGGAGCTGGACAGCCGCTTTCGCCCCTGCTCGCTGGTGGGCCAGATTCCCCGCTATCGCGGCGTCTGCAATTGATCAGCTTTGATGAGGCCTCGGCCCTGGTGGCCGGCCTCGCCCAGCCTCTGGGCCGCGAAACCGTGCGCCTGGACAAGGCCGACGGTCGCATCCTGGCTGCGGCCATCGTCGCGCGCCGCGCCACGCCCTGCGCCGACGTCTCGGCCATGGATGGCTATGCGGTGCGTGATGACGATCTGACCGACGCGCCTGTCCGCCTGGCGGTCGTCGGCGAGGCTTATGCCGGTCAGGCCTTCGAGGGCGTTCTGACGCCGCGGGCCTGCGTGCGCATCTTCACCGGCGCCGTGGCGCCGGCCGGAACCGACCGGGTGGTGATCCAGGAAGAGGTCGAGCGCGAGGGGCCGCTGGCCCTCTTCGCGCATCCGCCGCGCGGTCCAAGCAACCTTCGGCTGGCCGGCTCGGATTTCAAGCCCGGGGACGTGCTGGTCGAGGCTGGCGTCCGACTCAACGCCCAGCGACTGGTGGCGGTCGCTGCGGCCGACCAGGCCCGGGTGTCGGTGGTCTCGCGCCCCCGGGTGTTGATCATCGGCACGGGCGACGAGCTGGACGAACCTGGACGCCCCTCCCGGATTCGACCCGGCATTCCCGAAAGCGTGACCTTCGGCGTCGCCGCCCTGGCGCGCGCCTGGGGCGGCAAGGTGGTGGATCGCTGGCGGGTCGGCGATGAGCTGTCGGCGCTGGAGAAGGCGGCGCGATCGGCGGTCGAGCTGGTCGATATCGTCGTCGTCACCGGCGGCGCCTCTGTGGGCGAACGTGATTTCGCCAAGACCATGTTCGCGCCCCTCGACCTGGACCTGGCCTTTTCCAAGGTGGCCATCAAGCCGGGCAAGCCGGTGTGGTTGGGCCGGGCGCGCGGCGCGCGGCGCGCTGATCGTCGGCCTGCCTGGCAATCCGACCTCGGCCATGGTCACCGCACGACTGTTCCTCGCGCCGCTGATCGCCGGTCTGGCCGGCCTTGAGCCGGGCCAGGCGCTCGGTTGGCGCCACGAGCCCCTGACCACTGCGCTTGGTCCTTGCGGCGATCGCGAGACCTTCGTGCGGGCCAGGCGCCTGCCTGGCGGGGTCGAGCCGCTCGGCGACCAGGACGCCTCGGCTCAGAAGGCCTTGGCGATGAGCGATGTCCTGATCCGCCGCCGCCCAGCCGCGCCGCCGGTCAAGGCCGGGGCGCTCGTGGAGACGCTCGACTTCTGACGAAGCCGCGCCGCCCTAGGCCACGAACTCATTAAATCGCAGCCAAATGCGTACTGAGGCGAGTTTGACGCCGGCGAGATAGTTGTCGGCGCGCTTGTCGTATCGTGTTGCGACGCCTCGGAAGTGCTTGAGCTTGTTGAAGAAGCGCTCGACGAGGTTGCGGTATCGGTAGAGGAAGCCGCTGAAGGCGGGGACGTTTTTGCGATTGGGCATGGGCTTGACGTTGGCCCAGGCGCCTTTGCTTGCGAGATCTCTGCGCAAGGCGTCGCTGTCATAGGCGCGATCGGCCAGCAGGATCTGGCCTTTGCCGATCGAGGCGAGCATGTCGGCAGCGCTGCGACCATCATGGGCCTGACCCTCGGTGAGCTTGAGGGCGATGGGCAACCCCTCGGCGTCGACCAGGGCGTGGATTTTGGTGGTCAGGCCGCCCCGCGAGCGACCCATGCAACGGGATCGGTCGTCTTTTTTTGGGCGTTGGCGGCGTGCTGATGCACGCGGATCGACGAGCTGTCGATCATCTGGATGTCGCCGTCATAAGCTTTTGAAACTGCTTCAAGAAGTCGGTCCCAGACGCCGGCCTTGCGCCAGCGGTTGAAGCGGTTGACGCAGGTCGTGTGAGGCCCGTAGCGACCGGGGATGTCCGCCCAGGGCGCCCCGTCCGCAGTCGCCAGAAAATGCCGTTGAGCACCCGCCGATCGTCCACGCGCGGTACGCCGCGCGGCTTGTTGGGCAGCAGCGGCTCGATCACCGCCCACTCGAAATCCGTAAGATCAAATCGCGCCATTCAAACCTCCCGTCTCAGAAGGTTTGAATCAGCCCCGCCACTTTTTGGGAATCCCGTTTATGGGTCTGTGGCCTAGGGCGTAGTGAGGATCAGGCGCTTCAGCGCGACAGCGTGGCCGATGGCGGCGTGCCAGACCTGCCGCGCCCAGGCGCCGACCATCGCGGCGATCGCCCAGGATCCCGCCTTCGCCAGACTGGTGATCCTCAAGCTCGACTATGACAAGCAGGCGGCCGAGAAGCGCCATCTCAACGTGCGCCCGCGGAGTACTTTGATCGCCTTCAAGGCTTGAAGGCGACCGGCCGCAGTGTCGGCGTCACCGATCCGGCCGAGATCCGCGAGTTGGCGGCCAGCGCCCTGCGCTAGCCGCGCCAAGACGCCTTTGACCTTCCGTTCCCGCGGCTCGCCTCCTAGGACGCCTCGCAGGCGAAGCTGTCCGCCCTTTCCTGCGCTCCGCCCTTGTAGCGCGCGATCTTGGGATAGGTGCAGAGCGGGCGCTGGAAGAGGATCTTGCGGTCTTCGCCGCTGGGCGCGTCGAACCGGGTGGCGATCAAGGTCTCGGGCGCGCGCCCACGCTCGACCCATTCTTCCAGGGCGATGGCCATGTCGTGGGCGGCGTCGCTGACCGGCGGCTCGGAATTGCGGGTCGCGGTTGAAAAGTGCGTCGCGCCCGGACCACCCGCGCAGTGGGCCATGCCGGGCGCCATGAACAGCCGCACGAACTCTTGGGTGTCGGCCTGCCGGGCCGCCTCGTCCTTGGCCGGCGAGGTCGCCTTCACCGCCTCATAATAGTTGATCGCCTCCTCGGCCGCGCCGACCGGGTCCTGCCAGCCCATGAACATGATCATCTTGCCGCCGCGCCGCTTGAAGGCGTGGAGGTCGGGGTTCACGGCGTTGAAGGTCGCGCCGACCCTGGCGTCGATGGCGTCGATGTCGGAGCCCCAGTTGAAGGTCTTCCAGTCCCAGTTGGGATCGTCGAAGACCCAGTAGCGGAAGAAGTCCAGACGGAGGGGTTCGGGCTTCTTGGGGTTGCCCCAATAGGCGCTCCAGCCCGGCGCGGAGCTGTCCTCGCCGCCCACCACACCCTCGGTTCCGGGCAGGTATCCGGGATAGATCGCCTTGCCGGTGCGCGCGTCGGTCGGGCCCGCGTAGAATTTGCGGACCACGTCGACTTGCTCGGCGGTCAGGCACGTCGGCGCATCAGGACCGGCGCACTGGAGCGAGGCGGGATTGAACCGGCAAGCGCGAGGGTCGTTGACGACCCCGTCGACCACTCCGTCCAGCCCGTCGCAGGTTTTGACGACGGCGGCGGTGATCATCGCCAGCTTGGTGTGCGGCAAGATCGGTGTCGCATCGTCTCCAGGCCGATGGTTGATCTTGAAGTTCCACAGGAAGGCCAGGTTGAGGTTGGAGCGGTTGTTGCCCGGCGCCCCGGCGATGATCCCGTCGAAATCGTCCGGATAGCGCTGGGCCTCGCTCAGGCCCTGATAGCCGCCCGTCGAGCAGCCGCTGAAATAGCTGCGGGCGGCCGGGGCGCCATAATAGGCCGCCGTCACCGCCTTGGCCGCGACCACCGACTCGTGGACGGCGCGATGCGAAAAGTCGACGATCGACTCCGGCTTGCCGATGACGAAGGTCAGCTCGCTGCCGATGTGGCCGGTATTGGTGGCTACCGCCACGTCCCCCCGCTGGATCCGGGCGATGATCGCTGGATAGGGCAGGTTCGAGACATAGGCGCCGTTGCCCACCATGTGCAGGCGTCGGGTCCAACGTTCGCGGGCCGGCAGCCAGATCTCGAATTCAATCTCCGAGCCCGGGACGGGCGTCGACACACCGCGCACGCGACAAAAGTCGGGCAGGCCCTTGTAGGTGCGGCCGGCGCGGCCCACCGCATTGTCTTCGACGAACGTGCCGCCGCTGACCGCCTTGGCCAGAGTGATCCGCGCATGAGGCAGCACCAGACCACTTATGGCGGCGCAATCCTCGGCGGCCGCGGGCGTGGCGAGCAGGACGGCGCCGACCACGGCTGACACAGCCCCAATAACGGTCGCAAGGCGTTTAATAGGCATCGTCCATCCCTCTCCATGCGCCGGACGATAATAGTCTTATCGAATTCAATAATACAAATCATGAGGACCACGCCTTGGTCAAGCTCACGGCCGATCAACGAAGACGGCGTGGCGCGCGGAACGCGCTAGCGTCGCGCCTGAGCCTGAGCCTGGGCCTGGGCCTGGGCCTGGGCCTGAAGAAAATCCAGCGTGCGCCTGAGAGCCTCGAGGCTGGCGGCGCGGGTCGAGGCAAGATCGGGTCCGATCCAACCGTGGCCGACGCTCGGCAGGATCGCCGTCTCCACCGGCACGCCCGCCGCGCGGAGCCTGTCGGCGAAGACCAGGGTCTGGTCGGGACTGACCTGGTCGTCGTCGGCGCCGTGCAGCAGCAGCATCGGCGGGTCGCTTCTGTCGAGATAGGTCGCAGGATTGGCCGCGGCCGCGGCCGCGGAGCAGTCGGCCCCGGCGCATCCGAGAACCTGCTCGACCTTGAGAGCGCCTGGCCGGCTCATGTCGAACGGGCCAAACCAGGCCACCGCGCCCTGGACGCAGTCGGAAACCGGCAGGGGCTTGGCGACCCTGGCCTGTGAGCCTGGCAGACGCCCGGTCGAGGCGGGCGGATCGAAGGCCGGCGCCCCGCAGGTCGCCGCCGCCAGGGCCGCCAATTGGGCGCCGGCGGAGCCCCCCACCAGATAGACCCGAGCCGGGTCGAGGCCATAATCGGCGGCATGAACGCGCAGGAAACGCACCGCGCCCTTGATATCCCGCACCTGGTCGGCGATCCGCGCCTCGCCGCTGAGGCGGTAGTTGACCGAAGCCACCACGAAGCCGCGCGCGGCCACCGACGCCAGCACCGCCGGGAAGTCGGCGAAGCCGCCCGATGTGCGGGAGTCGCCCCTGTTCCAGCCGCCGCCATGGACCCAGACGATCAGCGGCGCGCCGCCCTTGATCGGGCGCGGCGTATAGAGGTCGAGCAGCAACGGCCGAAAACCGGTCAGGTTGGCGAATTCGACGTCGCCTCGCGCGACGACGCCGTCGGGGTAGTGGGCCTGAAGCTTGGGAAAGACATCGTCGCGAACCGTCGCGGCGATGATTTTCGGTTCGGAAACCCCAGGCTCCGCAGGCTCTGCCGCAGCCATCGAGGCCAGAGCGATCGCGATGCAGGCGGTCCAGTCGACGCTGCGCATCATCTCCTCCGAGCTTGCCTACAGGCCTTTGACGCATCCAGGGAACGGTTGCCTCTCGACCGCCAACGGCGCCTTCGAAAAAGGCGCCGTTCCGGGCGTGACGGATGTAAACTGGATTTCTGGTTTACAAAATACAATACGTAATTATCGTCGTCAAAAGTACAAACGGTGCATCTGATGTCGGGGAAGCCGGCGCGGGTGGTCTCAATTCGTCAAGAGGGGGTAACAAGATGACTTGCCATACGCTTACACGCCGAGCCTGGTTGGGGACGACCGCCCTGGCGGCGACGCTGGCCTTTCCGGTTCTGGCCAACGCCCAGTCAACGCAGACGCCGGGCGAAGCGTCCGCCCTCGAGGAGATCGTGGTCACCGCCGACACCACCGGCACCAAGGCCGTCCAGGTCGGCAGCTTCCGCGGCGCCAAGCAGCTGGACACCCCCCTGACCATCAGCGTCATCCCGCGCGAAATGCTCGACGTGCAGCAGTCGCGCAGCATTCAGGACGCTCTGCGCAACACGCCTGGCGTCACCGCTTCCCAGACCTCGCCGACGGTCTACAGCAACCTGGCCATCCGCGGCATTCCCGTGGAGAACCGCGGCAACTACCGTCTCGATGGCACGCTGCCGATCATCAACCTCATCGACCTGCCGCTCGAGGACAAGGAACGCGTCGAAGCCCTGAAGGGCGCCTCGGCGCTGTACTACGGCTTCACCAGTCCTTCGGGCATCATCAACCTGACCATGAAGCGGGCCACCCCCGATCCGCTGCTGAACATGTCGGTGTTCGGCAATTCGCACGGCGCGCTCGGCGGCCATGTCGATGTCGGCGGCACGCGCGGCATCCTCGGCTATCGGATCAACGCCGTCTACGATCGGCCCGACTCCGGCATCGACAACACCGACGGCAAGCGCAACCTCTTGTCGGGCGCCTTTGACCTGAAGCCGACCGACACCCTGACTTTGCAGTTCGACGGCGAGCGCATCTTCAAGGACGTCAACGAGCCGGGCATCTACCGCTTCCTGAAGGTCCCGGCCACCACGGTCGCCAACCCCTATCCGACCATCAAGCTGCCGGATCTGATCGATCCTTCGACCAATTTCGGACCGGACTGGGCGCGCAACAAGACCAAGGAAAGCAACCTGCTGGCCAAGTCGATCTGGCGCTTCCTGCCCAACTGGGAGCTCGTCGCCAGCGCCGGCCTGTCGCGCCTGCAGCGCGAACGTCACTTCAACACGATCGACCCGAACAATCCCAACACCGATCCCTTGACGGGCGCGGTGGGCGAGTTCCCACTGTCGGTCAGCTACCAGCCGATCGCCAAGTACCGCAACGAGAACTACCGCGCCGAGATCACCGGCGCCTTCTCCACCGGCCCGCTGAAGCATGAGATCCTGCTGGGCGCCTCCGACAACATCCGCGAGAACCGCTCGTCGGCCAGCAGCGCCCAGGCCTGCCTCTACAACAGCACGACCGGGGCCCTGATCGGCGCGACCCTGGCCTCGACCGCCGGGGCGGGCCAGACCCGCGCCCTGTGCCGGCAGAGCATCACCGACCCGCACGCCATCCCGCGGCTGGGCGAGCCGCTGAACGCGCTCAACAATCCCAGCGGCATCAAGGATGTCGGCTACTACGTCTTCGACCGCATCAAGTACAACGAGTGGCTCCAGGTGCTGGTCGGGGTGCGCAAGTCCGACTACGAGGAAAAGCGCCTCGACACAGGCGTGAAGACCTTCCAGGCCAAGCCGACCTCGCTGTCGGGCGGGGTGGTGATCAAGCCCAAGTCCAATGTCAGCCTATACGCGACCTATATCGAGGGCCTGGAATCGACGCCGGCCGCGCCGCTGACGGCGACCAACTCCAACGAGCAACTGGGCCCGTCGCAGTCGACCCAGTATGAAGGCGGCGTGAAGTGGGAAATCTTCCCCACCCTGCTGCTGCAAGCGGCCTATTTCGACATCAAGCGCGACTCCGCCGTCGTCAATGGCGCCAACACCTACGTCAAGGACGGCCGCCAGACCTACAAGGGCCTGGAAGCCAGCCTGACGGGCAAGGTCAGCCGCGACTTCACGGTCTATGCCAGCGCGCTGTTCCTGGACGCCAAGTACACGTCCGGCTCGCCCACGGCCCTGCTGTTCAACGCCAACGGAACGCCGCGCATCGACGCGGCCAGCGGCAGCCAGCTGATCTCGCCGACCATCGTGGGCAAGCGTGTCGAGGGCTCCCCGAAGGTCTCGTGGTCGGTGTCGGGTGAGTATCGGCTCACGGCTCTGGTCGAGGGCCTGGCGATCAACGGCGGCGTCTTCCACACCGGCGACCAGGCCATCAATCCGCTCAATCAGAACTTCATCCCCGCCTACACCCTGTTCGATCTGGGCGCGTCCTATCGCACCGAGATCGCCGGGCGGCCGACAACCTTCCGCGTCTACGGCCAGAACATCGGCGACAAGAAGTACTTCGCCTCCACCGGCGCCCTCTTCGCCGCGCAAGGCGCGCCGTCGACGGTGAAGTTCGCGATCTCGACCGAGTTCTGATCCCTCCCCCAGAACCGTCGACCGGGGGCCGGCCTCATCGCGAGGCCGGCCCATTCTTTTGCGCCAAGGCCTCGGCGTCCGCCCCGCCGGTCTTGGATACTTAAGTTCGAGACGTGGGCATCCCTCGGGGCCGGGCGGGCGTCATCTCGCTTGGCGCATGCGCGCCGGGTCGCGCTTCAGGGAGCGACGCCGTGCTCGGCGTCGATCCGCGTTGTGACCCCGGTGGCGACGATGGTCCGGTCGGCGTCGATCGAGGCGTAGGTCCAGTAGATCCGCATGCGTTCGGTGAGCGAGGCGTTTCGGAAGCGGTGCGGGACGCCGGCCGGGATCCAGGTGGTGTCGGTCTCGTTCACGGCGTATTCGACCCCGTCGATCTCGGCCACAGCCGCGCCCTGCAGCACCATCACCGTCTCCTCGCAATTGTGGAAATGCAGGGCGATGGCCGCGCCGGGCTCGAACTCGGTAATGCCGCTCAAGGTCCGCTGCGAGCCGACGCGGGCGTTGACCAGGGGTGTGGTGCGCGCGCCGCCGCCGCGCTCGCGCGGGGTGATGGCGGCCGGACGCAGCACGGCGGGACCGGCTTGATCGGTCATGCGCTCGCCTGTGCGGGCGACGGCGCCTGGGCGGGCCCCACCCAGACGGTCTTGAGGTTGACAAACTCGCGCAGGCCCTGCTCGCCCAGTTCGCGGCCATAGCCGGATCGCTTGATCCCGCCGAACGGCAAGCGCGGGTCGGAAGCGACCACGCCGTTGACGAACACCGCGCCGGCGTCGAGGCGGCGCGCCAGCGCCAAGCCGGCGGCCGCGTCGCCGATCCAGAGCGCCGCCGCCAGACCAAATTCGGTGTCGTTGGCCAGGGCGATCGCCGTCTCGCGGTCCGGCGCGCGGATGATCGCTGCTACCGGCCCGAAGGTCTCCTCGCGGAACGCGGCCATGTGGGGCAAGACGTGGTCGAGCACGGTCGGCGGATAGTAGAAGCCCTCGCCATCCAGAGGGGCTCCGCCCAGGGCCAGGACGGCCCCGTCCGCCAGGCTGCGGAGGACCTGGTCGTGCAGTTGGTCGCGCAGGTTAGCCCTCGCCATCGGGCCGATCCGGACCTCTGGGTCCAGCGGGTCGCCGACCTTCAGGGCCGAAGCCGCGCGCGTGAAGGCCTCGACGAACCGGTCGGCGACGGCGTCCTCGACGATGAAGCGCTTGGCGTTGACGCAGGACTGGCCGTTGTTGACGAACCGGGCCGTGACGGCCGCCCGGGCGGCCGCCTCGATGTCGGCGTCGGCCAGGACGATGAACGGGTCCGACCCGCCCAGCTCCAGCACCTGCTTCTTCAACGCCCGCCCCGCCCGACCCGCGACGATGGCCCCGACCTCGGTGGAGCCGGTCAGGGTGACCGCGGCGATGCGGGGATCGGCGATCAGGCCGGCGACCGCGCCAGGCTCGATCATCACGACCTGGACGAGTCCGTCGGGGAAACCGGCGCGCGCGAAGAGGTCGGCGATGGCCAGGGCGCAGCCGGGGACGTTGGCCGCGTGCTTGAGGACGATGGCGTTGCCCGCCGCCAGGGCGGGCGCGGCGAAACGGATCACCTGCCAGAACGGATAGTTCCACGGCATCACCGCCAGGACCACGCCAAGCGGCTCATGGACCACGGCGCTATAGGCGGCGCTGGAAGCCACCACCTGGTCGGCCAGCCAGGCCGGCGCGGCGTCGGCGTAGAACGCGCATGTCCAGGCGCATTTTTCGATCTCGCCGGCCGCCTCGGCGAGAGGCTTGCCCATCTCGTCGGTGATCAGCCTGGCCAGGCGCGGCTGGTCGGCGCGCAGCGTCTCGGCCAAGCGACGCAACAACGACACGCGCGTTTCAACGGACAGCCGCCGCCAGCTCGCCTGGGCCGCGACGACGTCGTCGAGCTTGCGCTCCACCTCCGCGGCCGTGTCGCCGTCGTAGCGCGCGAACTCCCGGTTGGTCGCCGGGTCGATGGAGACGAACAGCGGCCGCTCCATCATGCCGCCTCCACAGCGTCGCACACGGCTTTGGCGAAAGCCGCCGTCCCCGAGGTCCCGCCGATGTCACGCGTGCGCGCGGCGGGATCGTTCAGCACCCGCTCGACCGCCGCCTCGATGCGGCGGGCGGCCTCGACCAGCTTGGCGTCGGCGTCGCGGCGGCCGCGCCAATCCAGCAGCATGGCCGCCGACAGGATCAGCGAGGTCGGATTGGCCAGGTCCTGGCCGGCGATGTCGGGGGCCGAACCATGCTGGGCCTGCGCCACGCAGACCGCATCGCCGACATTGATCGAACCGCCCAGCCCCAGGCTCCCGGTCAGTTCCGAGGCCTCGTCCGACAGAATGTCGCCGAACATGTTGGTGGTGACCATCACGTCGAAGCGGTCGGGGCTGCGGATCAGCAGCGCCGCTGCGGCGTCGACGATGACCTCTTCCAGCTCGATGTCCGGATAGTCGGCCGCGACCTTGCGCACCTCGCGCAGGAACAGCCCGTCGGACAGCTTCAGGACATTGGCCTTGTGCACGGCCGTGACCTTTCGACGGCGAGCGCGCGCCAGGTCGAAGGCGGCGCGAGCCACGCGGGCCGAGCCCTTGGCGGTGACCTTGCGCACCGACAACGCCATGTCGGGATCGGGCATGAACTCGCCGGAGCCGGCGAACATGTTGCGGTCGGAATAGAAGCCTTCGGTGTTCTCGCGGACGATCACCAGGTCCATCGGCCGACGCAGCACCGTCAGGTCCGGCCGCGACCGACAGGGGCGGATGTTGGCGTAGAGCTCGAGCCTCACGCGCAGCTCGGCCGACGGGTTGATCCCGCCCTCGGCGCGCGCGGGGTATTCGTAGTGCGAGACCGGGCCCAGGATCACCCCGTCCACCTGGGGTGCGCGGCGCATCACCGCGTCCGGCAAGGTCATGCCGGACGCCTTGAGGCTGGCCAGGCCGATATCGTGGATTTCGAAGGCCAGACCCAGGCCGAGACGGGCGTCGACCCGCTCCAGTACGCTCAAGGTCGCATCGGTGATCTCCGGACCGATGCCATCGCCGGGAAGAACAAGAATGCGCATGCCGGGTCTCCAGGTAGGGCTCGCGAGCTATGGCGGACGATTTGGCATTTTACAACTTCAATATTCCATTTAATGGCATTTTGACCAATGAAAGGGCCATTGATCTTTGCGGCGGGGAAGTTGTCGTGCGAAGCAGGAGCCATGACCGCCACCGCCCTCACCCGCCGTCTGGCCGACCAGATCCTGGATCTCATGCGGGAGGGCGCTCTCGCCCCTGGCGACCAGCTCACCGAGCGCGGCTTGGCCGAGCGGATGCGCGTATCGCGCTCGCCGGTGAGGAGCGCCCTGCGCTTGCTGGAGACCGAAGGCGTAGTGTGTCCGGCCGCGCGCGGCGGCTATGTGGCGATCGATGGCGGCCTGGCGCCTCCCCGCGCGCCGGACGCGGCCGACGAGGACACGGCGCTGTACGACCGGCTGATCAACGACCGGCTGGACCAGCGCCTGCCCGAACGTCTGACCGAGAACGAGTTGGTCCGCCGCTATGGCGTCACGCGCGGCCAGCTGGCGCGCCTGCTGCGTCGCGCCGTCGCCGAGGGTCTGATGGAGCGCCTGCCCGGCCACGGTTGGGCCTTCCTGCCGGCCCTGACCTCGTTGGCGGCCTATGGCGACAGCTATCGCTTCCGTCTGACCATCGAGCCGGCCGCCATGCTCGAGCCTGGGTTCGTGCTCGACGTCCCGGCCCTGGAACGGCGGCGGCGCCAGCAACAGGCCCTGATCGACGGCGAGATCCACACCGCATCCGACGCCCGAATCTTCGAACTGAACAGCGGCCTGCACGAGACAATCATCGCCTGCAGCGGCAATGGCTTCTTCATCGACGCCCTGGTCCGCCTCAACCGTCTGAGGCGGCTGATGGAGCATCGCCAGAAGCTCGACAGGACAGACGCCGTGGAACGGTGCCGCGAGCACGTGGCGATCCTCGACCTGCTGCTGGAAGGTCGCCGGCCCGAGGCCGCCGAGCTGATGCGCCGGCATCTGTCCTCGGTCGGCGCCGCCAAGAGCCGGCCGAAGGGCGCCGCCTAGAGCCTGTCTGTTTCTGATGGAAACATCAGAAACAGACAGGCTCTATCTCAAGCATTTAGAGCGTGGCAGGCGCCGAAACCGCTCACACTTTCGGCTGCCACGCTCTAGGCGTCGGGTCTGTCCAGCGCCCGGCGCAGGATGCTCGGGATCATGCCTCCCGCCCGCAGCAGCGCGATCTCGGCCTGGGTCTCGACCAAGGCTGTGGCCTGGCCCTCCAGCACCGTCCTGTCGGCCCGCAGGATCCGGATGGCGACCGACGCGCGGGGCGCCAGCGCGTCGAGGTCCCAGTCGATCTCGATGTGGTCGGCCGCCGTCAGGCCCAGGGTCTCGGGGCGCCAGCCCTCGGGCATGCGCAACGGGGCCACGCCCATGCCGACCAGGTTCGAGCGATGGATGCGCTCGAAGCTTCTGGCCAGCACCGCCCGCACGCCCAGGAGCTGAACGCCCTTGGCCGCCCAGTCGCGCGACGAGCCGGTCCCGTAGCGCTCTCCGGCCACGATCACCAGCGGCGCGCCGAGCGCCCCGTAGCGTTGCGCGGCTGTCCAGGCCGGGGCCGGCTGGCCACCGGGATCGAAGGTCCAGCCGGGCGCGAGACCTTCGCCCAGAAGGTTCTTCAGCGTCCGGTTGGTGAAGAGCCCCCGGACCATCACCTCCCAGTTGCCGCGGCGCGAGGCGTAGACATTGAGGTCGGCTGGGTCGGCGCCGTGGGCGACCAGCCAGCGCCCGGCTTCGCTGGCGGCGGGGATCGCCCCGGCCGGCGAGATGTGGTCGGTGGTGACGTCGTCGCCCAGGGCCAACAGGATCCGCGCCCGCATCGATCCTGGCGCGATCGCGCCGCTCTCCAGGCGCACGAACGGCGGCGGCCGCAGATAGGTCGACGAAGGGTCCCAGGGAAACCGCGCCGCCTCCGGCGCCGACAGAGCGGCCCAGGCGGGGGAGGCCTCCGCCGCATCATAGGCCTCGGCGACATCTCCAGGATCGGCGGCGAGACGGACGAACGCCTCGACCTCATCCGCCGCGGGCCAGAGATCGGCCAGACGCACGACCTCGCCGCCCGGGCCGTGGCCGATCGGGTCTTCGGCGATGTCCAGGGCTGCTCGGCCGGCCAAGGCGTAGGCGACCACCAGGGCGGGCGAGGCCAGGAGCGCGTTGTCGACCTGGGCGTGGACCCGGCCGGGGAAGTTGCGATTGCCCGACAGCACGGCGATGGGCTTGAGACCCCGCTCGGCGACCGCCTGCTCGATCACGGCCGGCAGCGGGCCGGAATTGCCGATGCAGGTCGCGCAGCCATAGCCGGCAATGGAGAAGCCCACGGCTTCGAGGTCTTCAAGCAGACCGACCCGCTCCAGCCGGCGACGCGTGGCGGGCGAGCCCGGCGTCAGGGACGCGCGCACCCAGGCGGGCGGCGTCAAGCCCAGGGCTCGGGCCTTGCGCGCCACCAGGCCGGCGCCGACCAGCAGGGCAAGGTCGGTGGTGTTGGTGCAGGAGGCTATGGCGGCGATGGCCACCGCGTCGGCCGGAGGCGCGCCGGGACCGCCTGGAGCGACGCCCGCCAGGGCCGGCGCCAGGGCGGCGGGCACGGCCGCCAGCTCCAACCGGTCCTGCGGTCGGCGCGGTCCCGCGACGCTGAGCGCCAGGGCCGACAGGTCGATCTCGATCGTCTCGGTGTAGCGCGGCTCCAGCTCCGGCGTCCGCCACAGGCCAAGGTGGCGGGCGTAGGCCTCGACGAGGTCGATCTGGGGCGCGCTCCGGCCGGTGATCCGCAGGTAATCGAGCGTGCGCGCGTCGATCGGGAAGAAGCCGGTCGAGGCGCCGTATTCGGGCGCCATATTGGCCGCCACAGACCGCTGGCCGACGCTGAGATTGCCCACGCCAGGACCGAAGAACTCGACGAACTCCCCGGCCACGCCCAGTTTGCGCAGCCGCTCGGTGACCATCAGGGCCAGGTCGGTCGCGGTCGCGCCCGGGCCTAGCGCGCCGGTCAGCCGTACGCCAACGACCTCGGGGATGCGCAGCGTGACCGGCACGCGGAACATCGCGCCCTCGGCCTCTAGCCCGCCCACGCCCCAGCCCAGCACACCCAAGGCGTTGATCATGGGCGTATGGCTGTCGGTGCCCACCAGGGTGTCGGGGATCGCCCAGGCGACGCCGTCGCGCGTCTCTTGGCCGACGACCATGGCCAGGCGCTCCATGTTGATGGTGTGCATGATGCCGCTGCCGGGCGGGAACACTCGAAAGCCGTCGACCGCGCCAGAGGCCCACTTCATGAACCGGTAGCGCTCGCCGTTGCGTTCCAATTCGCGGGCCATGTTTCGGGCGGCCGCGTCGCCGACGCCGGCGAAATCGACGGCAAGGGAATGGTCGGTGGAGGTCGCCACGGGCCGGTCGGGGTTGAGCCGGGACGGGTCCCCGCCCGCCGCCGCCAGTACGTCGCGCATGGCCGCGATGTCCACCAGGGCCGGGCCGCAGGTGGTGTCATGCATCAGGATCCGCGAGGGCGAGAAGGTGATTGCCGCCTCGCTGCGGCCCAGGGCCAGCCAGCCGAGCAGGTCGGCCTTGCCCTGCCGCGCCGCCTCGCCGCCCTGGCGCAGGACGTTCTCTAGCAGGATCCGATGGGTGACCGGCAGGCGCTGCAAGTCCGCGCCCGCCTCGGCCACCAGATCCGCGCAGGCCAGGGCGCCGAACGCGCCTTCGATCTTGACGACGCGCATAGGTCAGGCCTGGCCGCGGAAGACGATGCAGACCGGGCTGCCGACCTTGACCGGCGGGCCTGATGGGGTCAGGCGGCCGGACTTCCGATGGACGGCGAACGGCATGATGAGGTCGCTATCTTCGCTGGCCGCGAACAGGAATTGGCGATCTGGCGCCAAGGCGAAGAAGCGCGGGGTCTTGCCGCCGCTTGCGCGCCATTCAATCGGGGACAGACGTCCGTCGGCGGGATCGATGGCGAACACGGCCAGGCTGTCGTGGCCGCGATTGGAGGCGTAGACGAAGCGGCCGTCGGCCGAGACCTCGATCTCCGCGCCCCTGCTGGCGCCCACGAAGCTGTCGGGCAGGCTGGAGACGATCTGGAACGGGGTCAGGGCGCCGCTCGCCGGGTCGAACCGTAGAGCCGAGATGGTGGAGTCCAGCTCATTGATGACGTAGGCCAGCCTTCCGTCCGGATGGAAGGCGATGTGGCGCGGGCCGGCGCCCTCGCGCGACAGAGCCGGCGGCGCCTCGATCGCCGTCAACTTGCCCGAGGCCGGATCCAGCCGGAACACGAAGGTGCGGTCCAGGCCCTTGTCGGGCACGGCCAGGAAGCGATTGGACGGGTCGAAGACCACCTGGTGCGGCTTGGAGAAGGGTTGCTCGACGCGGTGGGGGCCGATCGGCCCCGACAGAGCGACCAGGTCGACGAGTTCGCCCAGCGCCCCGTCCTCGCCGCGCGGCAGCACCGCCAAGCTCGAGGTGACGTGGTTGGCGACCACCAGCCAGCGATTGGTGGCGTCGATGGCCAGGTGCACTGGATTCTTACCGCCGGTGGAACGGCGATTGATCGCCGTTAGATGACCGCCCGTCCCGACCCGGAAGGCGCTGACCTCGGTCTGGTCACCATGCACGGCGTAGAGGCTCGAGCCGGTGCGATCGAAGGCCAGGAACGAGGGGTTCACCAAGCCGCCGACCTGTTGCAGGTAAGTCCAGGCGCCGCTGGCCGCGTCGACCCGGTAGACATTGATCCCGTCGCCCCGGGCGTTGCGCTCGCGCGAGGTGCGCGCGCCCACATAGGCCAGATAGCTCGTCATCCCCTTCGCCTTTCCTTCCCGCGCCACGGCGCTGGATCCGGCCACCAGGCCCATACCAAGCCCCGCGACCACGCCGCGCCGGCTGGGCGCGGCCAAGACGTCGGCTTGGATCGATGGCGGCACGGGCTGGCTCCGGATCGTTATTGTATTTCTATCTATAATAGTTCAATCCTGCGCTGGAAAGAGGGCGACGACGCCCCACGACAATCAACGTTGGGAGACGAGCGATGCAGCAGGACGAGGCGGCGCGGGCGCTAGAGACCCGCACCACGCGCAAGGTGTTCTGGCGACTGATCCCCGCCTGTTTCGTGCTCTACATGATCTCGTATCTGGACCGGGCCAACATCGGCTACGCGGCCCTGCAGATGAACCACGACCTGGCCCTGACCAGCGAGGCGTTCGGCTTCGCCGCCGGCGTGTTCTTCCTAGGCTATTTCCTGTTCGAGGTGCCCAGCAACCTCGCCCTCAACCGGTTCGGCCCCAGAAATCTGGATCGCCCGGATCCTGCTGACTTGGGGCGCGGTGTCGGTCCTGACCGCCTTCGTCCAGAACGCCGCGCAGCTCTACGTCCTGCGCTTTCTGCTCGGCGTCGCGGAAGCCGGCTTTTTCCCCGGCATCATCGTCTATCTGACCTATTGGGTGCGCTCCAAGGAGCAGGCCGCGACGGTCGCCTTCTTCCTGGCCGCCATCCCCGCCTCCTATCTCCTGGGCGCGCCGCTGAGCACCCTGATCATGGAGCGGATGGACGAGGTCCTAGGGTTTGGCGGCTGGCGCTGGATGATCTTCCTGGAGGGTGCGCCAGCGATCGTCGGCGGGGTCTGCGCTTACTGGCTGCTGACCGACCGCCCCAAGGACGCCAAGTGGCTGACGCCCGAGGAGCGCGACTGGCTGAACGCCGAGATCGAGGCCGATCACGCCCAGCGCGGCCAGGTCAAGCATTTGGGAACGCTCAAGACCATGCTGGCGCCCGGCGTTCTCTATCTGTCGGTGATCTATTTCATCTACCAGTGCGGCAATCTCGGGATCGGCTACTGGGCCCCGCAGATCGTCAAGCATCTGTCCAAGAGCCTCACCGCCTTCCAGATCGGCCTGGTCTCGGCCGCGCCCTATGCGGTCTCCACCGTGGCCATGGTGCTATGGTCGAAGAACTCCGACCGCACCGGCGAGCGACGTTGGCATTCGGCCCTGCCCCTACTGGTGGCGGGCCTGGCCCTGTCCGCCACGGTTCTGACCCGCGACATCGTCCTGTCGATGGTGCTGCTGACCCTGGCCCTGACCGGTCTCTACGCCTTCAAGTCGCCGTTCTGGTCGCTGCCCGGGCTGTTCCTGACCCGCTCGTCGGCGGCGGTCTCGGTGGCGGTGATCAATTCGATCGGCAACCTGGGCGGCTTTGCGGGTCCCTTTGCCTTGGGTTGGGTCAAGACGCGCACCGGCGACCCGGCTAAGGGCCTGCTGTTCCTGGCCGTCCTGACGCTGGTCGCCTTCGCCATGACCGCCGCGGCGCGGCTGAACACCAGCGCCGACGAAGGGCGAACCTGATCCTGGCGCCTACGGTCTCCCGTCTCACCAGGCTTCAACGATGAGCCGGAGGGAGGCGATGGCGATGGACCGCCCGCCCGGCGCGGCGATAAGCTGCAGGCCGGGCTGCAGGGTCATCCGCGGCGCGATCTTGTCGGCATAGGCCGCCTCGAGGCCGACCTCGCTCCCCTCGCCGCGGGCCTTGGCGTAGTGAAAGCCGACCGACAGGCGGCTGTCGAGGCGGCTGGCCCAGACGCCGCTTTTGGTCGCTCCGGCCTGCAGGGACACGGCGACCGGTGCGTGGCCGGCGCTCGCGCCGCCGCGGACGAACAGGGTGATCCCCCGGCCATTGTCCGAGGTCAGGTCACGCTCGAACAGGCCGTAGATCCCCCGCGCGCGCGGCGTTCCGGTGTCGTCGCGCTCAAAACCGTAGCGCCAGACCCCCACCGCCCAACGCCCGCGGTCGCCCCCGCCGAGCTGGACGATGCCCAACGCCCCTTGGGCGAACCCGAGGTCGACGCCGCCGGGATCGCCCAGCGTCCCGGCCTTGGCGTCTATGATAGCCGCCTGGACATAGCGCTTGTCCTCGTCCTCCCAGCGAAGCCGCACCGCCAGCGCCGTCGAGGGAAAGATTGAAGGCCCCGCCGATCCGGTCGCCGACAACTCCGTGCCGATCCCGAACGCGGGATGGATCAGTTGGTCGGAGGCCGACGTGGCGTAGAATTCGCTGTTGAGGTCGTAGAGTCCGGCGCGCACCGATCCTCGCCCCGCGCCGAAATCCTGTTGCAGCCAGGCCTCGAACAGACGGGTGCGCGGCCGAGGCACCTCGATATTGTCGAGTCCTTCCAGCGTCCCGAGCGCGGCGTCGGGCTGGCCGCCGGCGTTGACCAGGAGACCCGCGTGGAAGACGGCGTCGCCAAGGCCCGCCAGAGCGTCGAGATCGAGGTCGCCGGTCAGGTCCAGATTGTCCAGGGCCCAGGCGCGCCCCGGTCCGTTGGGCGTGACGACAAGATCCGCCGTATAGGCCGCCTGACTCTTCCAGACCTCGCCCTCCCGCGCCCAGGCGGCTTCGCCGATGGGCAGGGCCGCGGACACCGCGGCCAATCCAAAGACCGTGCGCCGGCAGGGCTTGGCCTTCCGCCTTCGCGCAGGATGACGGCTCAATAGATATCCCTCCGATAGCGCCCGGCGGCGGCAAGGTCATCGAGACGCTCCCGCCCGAGAATGTTCGCCAGAACGCGATCCACGGCGGCGGCCATGGCAAGGCCTCCGCAGACGAAGATCGCCGCGTCGTCGTCGACCCACTGGCGCACCGCGTCAGGGTTCTGAGCCAGGATGTCCTGCACATAGCGAGGTCCCTCCCGGCGCTGATCCTCGCGCGAGAACACCCGATCCAGGCGCCTCAGGACGCCTGACGCCAGCCAAGCCTCCAACGCGTCGGCGTAGTAGCGGTCGGCGCGAGGCGAGCGTTCGCCAAATATCAGCCAAGTCGGGGTCAGGTTTCGCTCGGCCCGATGGGCCAGATGACCGCGCAGGCCCGCCAGGCCAGTGCCGGCCCCGATCAGGATCATCGGCCGAGCTTGGCGCGGCGGATGGAAGTTGGTGTTGGCGCGCAGGCGCATCGGCACGCTGGAGCCAAGGGGCGCGTGCCGGGTCAGCCAGCCCGAGGCCAGACCCAGCCGCCCATCGGGCAGCATCGACTGGCGCACGAGAAGCTCCACGTGGCCTTCGGACGGCAGGCTGGCGATCGAGTAGTCGCGGGGCGCGGGGCCTCGGTCGTCCCCGTCCGGAGCCCTGGCGACCACCTCGGCGATGTCACCGGCCGTCCAGACCAGGCGCGCCGGATCGGGCGGGGTCAGGACCACCCGCCAGGTCTCGCCGCCGGGCGAGCCTGGGTTGAGGTGCTCCCGCGCGGTCAGGATCCAAGGCTCGTGGTGGTCGGCGCTCCAGGTTTCGGCGGGTGGCGCCGCGCCCAGGGCCGCCAGAACGTCGCGCCAGCGGGCCAGGGCGAGATGGTCGCGCTCCCCGCCGTCGACCGCGATGGGGGCGGACACGGCTCGCGAGCCGCTGGCCGTCAGCCATGCGTCCAGTCGTCGCCCGAACGCGCAGAAATCGGCATGGGCGCTGTCGCCCAGGGCCAGGACCGCGTGACTCAGCCGCGGCAGGTCGAGCGGCCGATCCATGAGCTTGCGCACGAAGGCGCGCGCCGCGTCCGGCGGCTCGCCCTCGCCATAGGTCGCGGCCACCACCAGCAGGAGGTCGGCGCGCGCCAGAGCGTCGGCGTCGAGACTGGCCAGGGACGCCACGCGCGCCACGCGGCCGCCCTCGACCAGGGCCGCGGCCGTTCGCCAGGCCAGTTGCTCGGCCGTGCCGGTCTGGCTGGCGAAGGCCACCAGGATCTCCTCGCCGCCGGCCCGCCGCTCCTGGCGCTTGGCGGCCTTGGCCAGGACCCGCGCGGCCCGCCCTCCGCGGCGGCGGTCGAGATAAAGTAGCCAGCCGGTGATGAAGAACCCCGGCAGCAGGGCCGCCGCGGTCATGACCAGGATCCGTCCCGGCAGGCCGAAGAACGCGCCCCGGTGCACCGCGACCATGGCCTGCATCAGCTTGCGGCCCAGGGGCAGATCGTCGAACCGCGTGACCTTGCGCGCCGCCCCGGTCGTGGGGTCGAGCTGAAGCTCGTTGAAGGCGCGGTTGTGCGGCGCGCCGAGGTCGAGGTAGCGGATTCGCACCGTCGCCTTGGCGTCCTTGGGAATGGTGACGATGGCGCTGTCGAAGCGGCCGCCATTGATCGCCTTCATGCCGGCCCAGGCCCTGTCCAGCGACGGACGGCCGAGCTTCTTGATCACCCCGTCCTTGCCGCGCGTCTCCCGGGCCGCCTTGGTCAACTCGGCGGCTTTGGCGGGCGGAGCCTGGCCGGTCAGCAGGCGAGACAGCCCGTCGCGCCACCCATCGTAGGAGAAACTGAGGCCGCTGACCGCGCTCAGCAGATAGGCCAGGGCCACCCACGTCCCGACCGTCGCGTGCAGGCCTCGCCACAGGGCCCGGCCGCGCTGGCGCGGATCGAAGGTCAGCCAGGCGCGCCAGCGGGCGGCCGATCTTGGCCAACGCAGATAGATCCCCGAGATCACGAAGAACAGCAGGGCCAGGGCCGCCGCCCCGGTGACCTGCCGCCCGGGCCCTTCGCTCCCGCCCGGCAGCAGCAGCACCCGATGCAGCAGCAGAATCCGGGCGAAGAACGCCTCGCCCCGCGCCTGACCCAGCACGCGGCCGTCATAGGGATCCAGGTACAGTTTCTCGGGCGGAGCCGTGGAGTCCTTGGGGCGGCCGGCGGGGACGAAGGTGACCCGCGCCGAGCCGCCCGGTTCGCCTTGCAGGGTCAGCAGGGTCGGCTTGGCTCCGGGGCGCTGGGCGGCGAAGCGCGCCAAGAGGGCGTCGGGCGACAGGGATGCGCCTGCCGGGGCGCGACCTGGATCACGCCGCGGTCCAGAGCTCTCAGAATCTCATCGTCGAACGCGGTGATCGTCCCGGTGACGCCCATCACCGTCAGCACCAGCCCGAGGGTGACGCCTAGCGCCCAATGAATCTGGCGGATCAGTTCCTTCAGCATGCGACAGCGCCTAGGTCATGGCGGCGCGCAGCGCCGGGGCGTCGATCTCGCCGCGCGCCAGCCGGGCCAGCAGCAGGGCCGAGAGCTGCGCGCGCTCGACGAAGCTCTCGGGTCGAGCGAACTCGGCCGGGCTGTGGATGTCGCCGCCGCGCACGCCAAGGGTGTCGACGTTGGGCAGGCCCGCGGCGAACAGGTTGTTGCCTTCGCACACGCCGCCGGACGCCTTCCAGGCGATCGGCTGGCCCAGCATCGCACCGGTCTCGCGCACCGCGTTCAGAAGCCGCTCCTGGGCCGGGTTGAGCGGTTTGGCGGGGCGGGTGACACCGCCGTGGCGCTCGACGCTCAGCCCCTCGCCCCGCCCGACCTCGAGAGCCTCGTCGATCCCCACCTCCAGCCAGGCCTGCGCGGCGGCGTCGGGGAAGCGGGCATTGAACCGCAGGATCGCCAGGTCCGGCACGATGTTGGGGGCCCCGCCGCCGTCGATCTTGGCCAGGTTGACGGTGACGCCCTCCCGCCGGCCGTTCAGCGCGGCCAGCGCCTGGCCGATGGCCATGGCCGCGACGATGGCGTTGCGACCCTTGTCGAAGTCACGACCGGCATGAGCGGCGCGACCGCGGACCACGATGTGGAAATTGCCGGAGCCCTTGCGGGCGCCGGCCAACCCGCCATCATCCATGGCCGGCTCGTAGGTCATGCCCACGTGACCAAGCCGACCGATCTTGGCCAGCAGCGGCGCCGAGGCGATCGATCCGGTTTCCTCGTCGGGCGACAGCAGGACGCGGTAGCCGACCGCATGCGCCAGCGAATGACGCTCGAAGGCGGCCAGGGCGCCCAGCATGACGCTGATCCCGCCCTTCATGTCGGCTATGCCTGGCCCGTTCAGGGCCCCGTCGTCGCGCGCGACCACGTGCCTGAAGGCGGTGTCGGCCGGGAACACCGTGTCGTAGTGGCCTGTCAGGATCACCTGGACGGGCGCATGCGACCGCACGGTCAGAAGCAGCGCCTCGCCATTGGCCTGACGGCGCTCGGCGCCGTCGGCGGCGACTTCGAGGGTGTGGTCCAGAGGCGAGCGCGTCACCTCCCCAGGCAAGACCTCTAGCGCGTCGACCAGCAGGTCGGCCTGGATCGCCAGGCCCTCGAGGTTCCGGCTGCCGGAGTTGACGCCGCACCACGTCGTGGCGCGTTCGACGAGCGCTGCCCCATCCCGCGCCAAGCGGTCGAGCATGAAGCGATCTTCGGCTTCAACGGGCCTGGCCGCGCGCGCCTCGTGGTTGTCGTTCGTCACCCCGTACTCCCCCCCACAGCAAGGCCAAGAAACGCAAAGGCGCCGACTTCAGAAGGTCGTTTCGTCTTTTTGCTCTCATAAATACAAAATCATTGACGCCTGCTCCGGTCAACCGTATCGACTTTCGCCAACGGTACTTTTTGCGTCGATCGGTCGTCGCCGCGAGACTTTCAGGCTGGGGTGAATGGCGCTCATTTCCGATAGCTCCGCGACGGAAGCGGCGGTCGCGGTCGACGGCCTGCCCCGGGCGCGCCCTTCGGCCGTGGGCGTCGACGGCGCCAGGATCGCCGGCTTCGTGCGCGAGACGCTCGAGGCGGGCCTAGAGCTGCATGCGGTGATGTTGCATCGTCACGGCCATGTGGCCGTCGACGCGGCCTGGTGGCCCTACCGGACCGACACCCCGCGGGTGATGCATTCGGTGGCCAAAAGCGTCACGGCCTGCGCTATCGGCCTGGCTCTGGAAGAAGGCCGTTTTGCGTTGAACGACAAGGTTGTGTCGTTTTTCCCCGAGCACCTGCCGCCCATCGTGGACGAAAAGCTGGCGGCGATGACGGTGGAAGACCTGCTGACCATGCGCACGGGGCATGCGGCCGAGACTTCCGGCGCCCTCTGGCGCGGCAGCAGCGAAAGCTGGATCGCCAAGTTCTTCGGCATTCCCATCACGCACCCGCCGGGCGGCGCCTATGTCTACACCAGCGCGGCCAGCTACATGCTGGCCGCGATCCTGTCGCGCACAACCGGGCTGACCCTCCACGACTATCTCAAGCCGCGACTGTTCGAGCCGCTGGGGATCGCCGACGAACAGTGGGACATCGGTTCGGACGGCATCAATCCGGGCGGCAACGGCCTGACCTTCAAGCCCGTCGACCTGCTGAAGATCGGCGCGCTGCACGCGCAGAATGGCGTCTGGAACGGGCGGCGATTGCTGCCGGCCGACTGGGTGGCGCGCGCCACAAGAGCTTATGGCGACGGCGGCTATGGCTACCACTGGGTGGTGCGCCCCGACGGCAGCTACAGCGCCCTGGGCCTCTTCGTACAGATGGCGACAGTCTTCCCAGAGGCGGGCGCCACCTTGGTCGTGGTCGGCGCGATCGACGGCAGCGAGAAGATCGCGCCCTTCATCGATCGCTGGATGCCCGAGGCCTTCAACGGCGGCTCGGCGGAAGGCGACGCGGCGCTGGATGCGATCCTGTCGGATCTGCATCTCCCAAGACCGCTCAACTCCGTGCGCGCCAACACGCCCCGTTTGGTGGACGGCGTCACCTACCGCTTGGAAGACAATCCTGTCGGGGCGCGGACGGTTCGGCTGGATTTCCACAAGGACGCGTGCGTTTTCACCCTCGTCGACACAGCGGGCGAGCATGTGATCGCGGCGGGGCGCCGGACCTGGATCGCGGGAGTCACCGACATGCCGGGCCGCGACCTGCATCACGGCTACGCCCTGCAAGGCGCGCGGGTGCTGGCGGGCGCCGAACAGATCAACGAGACCACCACGCGCCTGACCTGGATCTTTCCCGACACCGCCTTTCGCGACACCGTCTGGTGCCGCTTCGAGGGCGAGCGCCTGACGCTTACCCGCACCGTCAACGTCAATTCCGGGGCCCTGGCCTGGCCGGAGCTGGCGGGGACCGCCGACCGGAGCCTCGAGCCACAATGACCGCCCCGCCCGCCTGGGTGGTCCGCGCCGCGCGGGCCGCCGACCTGGATCCGCTGCTGGACCTGGCCCGGGCCCTGGGTCCCGGCATGACCACCCTGCCCCCGGACGCGGCGGTTCTGGCCCACAAGATCGCGTGCTCGGAACGCACCTTCGCCGGCCAGGAGACCGACGACCGCCAGCACGTTCTGGTGCTGGAGGACCTTACCGACGGCCGCGTCCTGGGAATCTCGGCGGTCTATCCCTGCATCGGCGAGCGCCACGGTTTCTTCTCCTACAAGCTCACCAAGCTGGTGCAGCGTTCGGACCTTCTAGGTCGCCGGGTCGACGTCGAGTTGCTGACGCTGAGCAACGACTATACCGGGGCTACCGAGGTCGGCTCCCTGGCGATCCGACCGGAGCTGCGCGGGACCAGCGCCGGCCGCCTGTTCGCCCGTAGCCGCTACATGCTGATCGCCGCCTTTCCGCAGCTGTTCGCGGACCGGGTCATGGCCGAAATGCGCGGCTGGCAGGATGCGGACGGACGTAGCCCGTTCTGGGACGCGATCGGCGCGCGCTTCTTCGACCTGCCGTTCGAAGAGGCCGACCGTCTCAGCGCGGTCGAGGGCGCGGGGTTCATCGCCGACCTGATGCCCAAGCAGCCCATCTACACCGCCCTGCTTCCAGAGGCGGCGCGCCAGGCTATCGGCCGGGCTCACGCCGTCAGCGCCAAGGCCATGGCGATGCTTATGGACGAGGACTTCCGCTACGAGGCCCATGTCGATGTCTTTGACGGCGGCCCCCAGGTGCATGCCGCGCGCGACAAGATCCGCACAGTGCAGGACAGCCGTTCGGTCCAGGTCGCGAGGACCACCGCGGGCGAGACCTCGCCCTGGCTGGTCTCGAACACGCACCTTGAGGACTTCCGCGTCGTGGAGACCCGCGCCCGCGCCGCGGCTGGCGAGGTCGCCATCGACGAGACGGCCCGACGCGCCTTGCGGGTCGACCTTGGCGTTCAGGTCCGTATCGCGCCCGGCCGCGAACGCCGCGCCCGAGCCGATGGGATGTGACTTGCGCCTTTGAGCGACTTCGGCCCCCTTGGGTTCAGGAGAAGCGCAGGATGGTCGTCGATCGAAACGGGGTCCCGGGCCGCAGCACCGTCGGAGGGAACGTCGCCTGGTTGGGACTGTCAGGCAGGTGCTGGGTCTCGAACGCCAGGCCGGCGTGGCGGGGATAGGCCACGCCCTCCGAACCGGTCTCACCGCCGTCGAACCCGTTGCCGCTGTTGAATTGAATGGAGGGCTCGGTGGTCAGCACCGTCATGCGGCGACCGCTGGCGGGATCTTCGATCCAGCCGGCCGAAACCGGAGCGGTCGCCATGGCGTCGCGCAGGACGAGGCTGTGGTCGAAGCCGTTCGACGCGGCCAGCAGCGGATCGTCGAGACGCAGCACGTCGCCCACCCGTCGTGGCGATCGGAAGTCCAGAACCGTGCCCGCCACCGAAGGCCGCTTGCCGGTTGGGGCCTTGCGGGCGTCGACCTCGGCGTAGCGGTCGGCGTCGATCTGGACGCGGTGATCCGCCACGGCGCTCGCCCCGGCCCCGGCTCCGGCCAGGTTGAAGAAGGCGTGGTTGGTGAAATTGACCACGGTCGGCGCGCTGGTCCAGGCGACATATTCGATGCGCAGCGCGTTGGACTTGCGCATCAGACGGTAGGTCACCGTCAGCCGCAGCGTCCCGGGGAAGCCCTGGTCGCCCGCCGGGCTGAGCAGGCTGAAGCGGACGCCGACCGACTGACCGTCCGAGACGACCTGGCTAGACCACAATCGCTTGTCGTAGCCCCGTGAGCCGCCGTGCAGGGTCATGTTGTTGCGCCCCGCCTCAAGCTGGTGGGTCTGGCCGTCCAAGGTGAAGCGCGCGTCGGTGACACGGCCGGCATAGCGACCGATCACCGCGCCGTACCGGCGCTGGTTGGTCTCATACGCGCCGATGTCGGGCCGGTTCAGCACGACATTGGCGAACTTGCCCTGGCGGTCGGGCGTCTCGATCGCGGTCAGGGTGGCGCCGTAGTCGATGGCCGCGACACTCATGCCCAGGTCGTTGCGCAGCACGGTCTTGACCACGGCCACGCCGGCCTTGGTCTTGCCGAACGGCAGACGGCGGACCTCGGCGGCGCGGGCCCCGCCGGCGCCGGCGATCAGGACGATCAGAGCGATCAGAGCCGCCGCCGCGCCCGTGCGGCTTTCGTGGGAGACGAGATCAGACATCGGTCCAGAGCACCGGCTGACGAAGCGGATAATTGCGAATGATCTCAGCATCGGTCGGGTCGGGGTCGAGCTTCTTCCAGAGGTCCAGATAGTCTTTCCGCCTTAGCGCCAGGCCGCCGAACAGCAGGCTGGGCTGGCGGACGGGCCAGCCGTCCCAGGCCTCGACGTCGGCGGGCCTAGGCCAGGTCTTCTTGTCAGCGACGAACGGGGCCATGTAGGCCAGGGCGTCGGCGATCGACCCGCCACCCAAACCTGTGTCCGGCGCGCCCTTGAAGGTCCAGAGATCGTCGCCCGGCGTCGACATCACGTGGGCGCAGGCGGCCAGGACATCCAGGTTGAACAGGCAGTAGCCGTAGGGCTTGGTGCGGGCCAGCTCCAGCGGCTGGGAGCCGTCGGCGGCGATCTGGCCGGGAACCAGCGCCTTGATCCTGCGGCGCGCCACATCCAGTTCGACCTTGCGATCCGTCAGTTGCGCGAACACGGCCGCCTGCAGCGCCCAACATGTGCCATGGTTGTTCTTCTGGTCGCGCTCGTCGACGCCGTTCGGAGAGGTGGTCAGCCAGGTCAGGTAGGCGTCGAACCAGGCGATGGTCGGAGCATAGACGCCGAGCTCGGGCCGCGTCGCCCCAGCACCGAGACCGCCCTCGCCACCTCGACCAGGTGCAGGGTGTCGATGACGCCGATACCCCGGCCCGTGTTGACGCCGATGATGGCCTGGGCGTGCTCCAGGTTCGGGTTCATCCGGGTGTCGGGCGCGACGAACCAGGCCCGCAAGTGCTTCTCGGCGTGCTCGGCGTAGCGGGCGTCCCGGGTCACCTTGTAGGCCGCCGCCAGGGCCGGCAATTGGACGCCCAGCCGGATCACCGCGTTGCGGTGGGCGGTGAACTTGTCGGGATTGGAATAGCCGTCCCTGCGGATATACGGACCCTTGGGATGGGCCGGATCGGGCCACCAGTAGTCGGCTTCGGAATAGTAGTCGTGTCGGCCGCCAGGGCTGCGCCGCGCGGCGAAAGCGGTGATCGTCGCCGGCGCCTCGGCCAGGTAGCGGTCGGCGGCCTGCAGGATGCGTGCGCGATCGACGGCGGCGATGTCGAGCGGCGCCGCCGTCGCGCCGCCAAACGCCGCCAGGGCCAGGCCCGTCCCGAGGAAGAAATCGCGTCGGTTCATGAACCGCTCCGAACGGCAACGAGGGAATAAAAGGGTCCCGCGCCCCCGGGGCTCGGCCCGGGGATCATCCGTCGGTCAGGAAATCCGCGCTTGGGAGGCGATTGGGGAGTCCTGATGGTCGACGGACCGCGACGACGCGGCGGGACAGTCGTCGGTCCGGCGGGGATGAATGAAGAACCCGCCGGATCGCGTTGGATCAGAATTGCAGACGAACCCCGGCGTAGATTTGCGGCCCATTGTCCGAGACCTCGGTGATCGAGTCCTCGCCGGCCTTGTACATCACGTCCCGGGTGTTGGTGACGTTCAGGGCCTGGAGCTTCAGTTGCACTTGCTTGGTCAGGTCGTAGGAGGCCGACAGGTTCAGATAGCCCGAGCCCTTGGCGCTGCGGTTGGTGTTGCTGTTGGGCTTGAAGTAGCTCGAACGGTAACGATACGAGGCGCGTAGCGAGAGCTTTTCGTTCTCCCAGTAAACTGAGCCGTTGCCCGTGTACTTGGAGAGGCCCGTGAGGTTGGCCATGTCCGTGTAGGGGGCGACGGTCGAGGGATCGGGGATCTCGAAATTGGCCTCGGTGATCGCGAAGCTGCCCTGCACGCCGAACCCGCTGAGGATTCCCGGCAGATAGCTGAACGCGTGGTTGCCCGAGAACTCGATCCCGTAGAGGTCGCGGGTCGCGGGATCGTTGGCCGGCGCGATGGCGTTGAAGGTCACCAGTTGGCCGTTGGCGACGATGCTGGTCTCGCGCGGCTCCTGGGCGTCGAACGAGGCGCCTTTCAGCCACTTGTAGTAGGTGGCGACGGCGAACGAGGTGTCGCGGTTGATGTAGAACTCCAGCGAGGCGTCCAGATTCCAGCCACGGATCGGCTTGAGGTTCGGATTGCCGGTGGTGCTGTTGGCCAGGACGCCCTGCACCGTGGTCGCGTTGGCGTCGACGCCAGGCGTGATGCCCACGTTGAAGTCCTCGATGCCCGAGCGCGACAGGGCCTTGTAGCCGGCCAAGCGCAGCTTCACGATATCGGTCAGGTCGAAGGCGACGTTGACGCTGGGCAAGAAATACTCGTAGCCCCCCGTGCCCTCGATCTCCTGCAGCGGCGTGCCCGGCGTGCGGACCACGGTCGCGGCCGCGCCGCCGACCGACGGCGTCACTGTCAGCTCGCCGCGGAAGCCCTTCGACAGCACGCGGGTGCGGACGTAGCGGACGCCCGCGTTGCCGGAGACCGGCGTGTCGCCCAGCTGGGTGCGGAAGTTGGTCATGACGTAGGCGGTGCTGATCCGCTCACGGATGTTCGAGTCTTCCGGACCGGGCGCGTTCGACGGCAGGTCGACCTTGTCCTTGCCCCTATAGGTGCGGAACAGGCAGTCGTTGTCGAACAGCGCCCAGGACTTCAGGTTGGTCTTGCCGTCCATGAAGTCGGACGTCGAGAACGGCACGCGGCAGTTGGCGTTGGCGTCGGCGACCAGCTGGGTCGGGGTGCGGCCGTCATAGGTGACGGGGATGGCCAGGTCGCTATTGTTGTTGGCGTCCTGGGTCCGGCGGTGATCCGACAGCCGGCCGCCGACCTTGATGCTCTGGAAAAAGCCGTCGCCCAAGTCGTAGGTCACGTCGGCCCGCACCGCGCCGATCTTGTCGAAGCGGTCGGTGACGAGGCGATAGCGCGCATAGTTGCTGTCGCTGGTCGGCGCGCCGATCAGGAAGTTGGTCGGATCGTTGACGTCGAAGTTCGTGAAGGTGACCGAGGGAACCTCGTCGGTCGTGGCGTCCAGCGTATAGGCCACGCGCGACTTGGAGCGCATGTTGGTGGCCTTTTGCAGTTCGGTGCGGTGCGATTGGGAGTAGGACAGGTCGCCGCTGATCGTCAGGCGATCCGTGGGGGTCCAGGTGACCGCGCCGCCGCCGCCGATGTACTTCTCGTTGCGCTGACGGTCCTCGACCTGGATCTCAAGGTTGGAGTTGCCGCTGTACTTCATCAGCGCGCCGTCGCTGAAGTCGTTCGACTGGCCGCCGACGATCAGCGGCTGGACGCCGCGCAGGGCCTCGGTGATGGCCAGCTGGTTGCGGTATTCGCCGCTCTTGCGGGTCGAGTACTGGCCGTCGATGCTGATGTCGAGGTTCGAGGTCGGCTTCCACTGGAACGTGCCCATCAGCGCTTCGCGCTTCTCGTCCGTGACCTTGGACTGGAAGGTGCGCGAACTGGTGGCGAAGTAGCGCGGACCGATCGTCGAGCCGGTCGGGGCGGTGGTGGCGTTCGAGCAATTGGTCGTCGCCGAGCCCGGCGCCGCCGCGTAGGTGGCGCACGGCACGAAGGCCGAGTTGGTGATGTAGTAATCCTCGGGCGTGGCCTGATCCAGGCGCTGATACCCCAGGCTGACGCCCATCTCGCCGAACTTGGTGTCGAAGCTGTCGGTATAGGAGACGTTGCCACGGTAGCCGAGGCCGTTATGGCCGCGGATATCATCGTCCTTGGGCAAGTAGGCGCCGCGCACTTCCATCTGGATGCGGCGTCTGCCGTAGTCGATGGGTCGGATCGACTTCAGCTCGATCACGCCGGCGATGCCGCCGTCCAGGAAGTCGGCCTGCTGGCTCTTGTAGACCAGCACGCCATTGACCAGTTCCGACGGGAACTGCTGGAAGGCCACCGAGCGGTCGGGACCTGCGGTCGAGACCTCGCGGCCGTTGAAGGTCGAGAAACTGAGCGCGGGACCCAGACCCCGGACGCTGAGCTCGTTGGCGTTGCCCTTGAAGCGGTCGGCAGTGACGCCGGTGATGCGCTCCAGCGTGTCGCCCACCGAGTTGTCCGGCAGGGCGCCGATCTCGTCATTGACGATGCCGTCGACAATGACGCTGGCGGTGCGCTTGGTCTCGATCGAGCTGCGCTGGGTGGCGCGCGCCGAGGTGACGACGATCGCGTCGATGGTGTCGTCAGCCGGCGGCGTCGTCGGGGCGGTCTGAGCCAGGGCCTGGGCCGGCAGGATGATCGCCGCGCTCAGCAGCAGGCTACGATAGAACGTTGATTTCATAGGTTTCCCCTTCCTTTTTTGTTTGTCGCGCCGAGGTCCTCCCCTCAGCGGTAGTCCAGACGCCAGGTGATCTTGAAAGGCGTCGCTGGATCCGTCGGGGCGCCGTGGCAGGCGACCTTGGTCGTCATGGCGCCCGTCGCGGATCGGTATTCCTTGTCCTGGCCGACAGGGCCGGACTTGCAGGATTTCAGGCCTTCGACGGTGAAGCGGCGGGCCGCCCCTTCGGTGAAGGTGGTGGTGGCGCCGGCCTGCTTCGGGCCGCCCGAGAACGAGCCGAACTGCAGCTCGATCTCCTTGACCTTCACGCCGGCGGCCGGGGTGAAGACGTCGGTGCGGGTGATGTGGCCTGGCTCCAGCACGTAGGTCGTCTTCACAGAGACGCGCTTGTCGGCGACCGGGGCGCGCTCGCCCATCCTGTCCAACTCGTCCTGACGCCAGGAGACGGTGGTCTTGGCGCCCTTGGCCTCGACCTTGACGTCCTTGAAATAGGCCAGCGGCATCAAGGCCGAGCCATCGTCCAGGGTCAGGCGCGGGGTCAGGAACGGCGCGACGCCATCCGGCGAACCCGACAGCATCCCCGGCGAGAACGGGATCGGGAAATACGGATTGTGCATGTGCTGGCTCTCGCCGCCGTTGATCACCGGCAGGCTGATCAGCCGATCGCCGTCGCGGACGGTGACCAGCAGGCGGTCGTAGTCGCCGCGCTGGAACCAGGTCACCTGCCGGCGCGGCAGGGTCGCAAGGCCCTTGGCCCAGTCGGCCGCCGGGGCCTTGCCGCCATAGCCCATGCGGGCCCAGTGGGCGCTGGTGTAGGCGTACTGGTGGGCCAGCGAGAGGTTCTCGCCCAGGATGCGGAACTTGCCGCGATAGTCGTCGGTGCGGCGGCCGCCATCCCAAAGGTTCACCGAACCGGTCTTGGGGTCCTGCCAGAACTCGGCGTAGCGCTGGGCGGCGCGAGCCGAATAGGCATAGGCGAGGTCCTTTTCCCGCGGGGTCAGCAGATCCAGCACCGCCGCGGCGGTCAGCACCTCGATGATCGCCGTCTCGCCATAGGGCCCGATGCTGCGGCCGTATTCGAAGCCCCTGCCCTCGGCGTCCAGGCGCATCAGCATCACATCGGCGGACTTGCGCAGCCATGTGAGAACCTGTTGCGGCGGCTTGCCACCGGTCTCGATGAAGCGCTGGGCGATCTCGCCGGCCAGCAAAACGCTGTAACGGTCGAAGCGCCCTTCCCCATCTGTCTCGTCGGCGAAGCCGTACTGTCCGGAGTAGAGCTCGTAGTGCTCGGCGATCTTGGCGTAGAGCTTCTCGGCCGGCGCGCCGTCGTCCCAGCCCATGCGCGTGCGCAGGCGGGCGATGGCGAAGGCCACGCAGTAGTAGTTATTGGGGTGGTCGATCAGCTGGTAGGTGTCGACGTCGACGAACATCCGCCAGTCGAGACGCACGCGCAGCTTGGCCAGAGTCAGAGGGTCGACGGCGTCCTTCAGCCGGCCGGCCTCGCGCAGCTTGTTCAGCGCCGACAGGTAGTAGTAGGCGCCCCAGCTGTCATTGGCGTCGTCGGCCGTCAGCTTGGCGATCTTGCGGAAGTCGGCCAGGTAGGTCGGCAGGCGCGGATCGTTGTCCGGCAGGGTGACCAGGAAGTCGACCAGGCCCAGCGCGATCTTGCCCGGCAGGAACTTGTCGCTGCCGTTGAACACCGGCGTGCCGTCCAGCTCCAGCTTGCGGCCGTCCTTGACCAGCTTCAACAGCAGTTGCTCGGTCTGGGGCTGGATGCGATCGCGGACCGTGACGTCGTAGGCCGGAATGGCGGTCGGAGCCTCGCCGGCATGGGCGGCGAAACCCGAGCCCAGCAACAAAGCTGCGATCGAAAGGCTGGTAACCGGTGTCATATACAAGTCGACAGTCCTCCCCGAGTGGCCATTCCGGCCTTGCTCTTGACCGTTCCGACGCGCCTCCCGGCGGGACCCTCAATGAAAAGCGAAACTTTTTTACGGGGCCGCCAGCAGTTCGACGGTCGTGTCGGTGTTTCGGGTCCGCACGGGGAAGTAGGACTGGATCGCCTCGACGAAGGCGCGGCTTTCGCCAGCGAGGAACGTGCCGCTGATCCGAAAGGTCCGCAGGCGGGGATCGGCGACCACCACTTGCAAGGTCGAGTAGCGGTTCATCTCGGCCGCCGCATCGGCCAGGGCGACGTTGTCGAACACCAACTGGCCACGGCGCCAGGCCAGAGCCTGGTCGAGCGCGGTCGTCACCGGCTGGCTCGCGCCCATGCCGTCGACCAGCAGCATCGACTGACCCGGCGCCAGGACGGCTAGGATCACCGGGCTCTCGTGATCGCTGACGGCGACCTTGCCCTCCGCCAGGACGACCATGGTCTCGCGCGGCTCGCGGCGGACCGAGAAGGCGGTGCCGACGGCCGTCACCGTGCGTGGACCGGCATGGACCCGCAGCGGCCGGCTGGTGTCGTGGGCGACCTCGAAATAGCCCCTGCCCTGCACGAGGTCGATCGACCGCGCGGCGGCAGTGTAGCGAACGCGCATGACGCTCAAGGCGTCCAGGGTCACCCGGCTGCCGTCAGACAGGGTCAGGGTGCGCTGCTCGCCCAGCGCCGTCTGGAAGAGTTCGCCCTGCCGCCCCCGGTGGCGCATCCACCACAAGCCGCCGACCGGCGCGGCGATGGCGGCGGCCACCCCGGCGGCGACCGCCCGGCGGCTCCAACCGGATCGCCCGGCGCGGGCGCGCTGCAGAGCCTCGCGGCGCATGGCCAGCAGGCCATCGGTCCCGCCCCCCTCGCCCATCAGACGCCAGACCGTCTCGGCGCGGGCATAGGCCTCTTCGTGCGCGGGATCCTCGGCCAGCCAGCGCGTGAAACCGGCCTTGTCGGACGCGGCCCCGCCCAGCCGGCGCGCGGCCCAGCCCGCGGCGGTCTCGTCGATCAGGGTCTGTCGCGGCGGATCGGACACGGGCCTAGCTCTGGAACGGATCGGCCCCGCGCATCAGGTGCGCCAGGGCCTTGATGATGTACTTTTCGACCGAACTGACGGAAACGCCGAAGGCTCGGGCGATCTCGGCATGTTTCCAGCCTTCCAGCCGGTGCAGGATGAAGGCGTTGCGCGTGCGCTCGTCCAGTTCGGACAGTCGCCGCATCGCCGCCTGCAAGGCCTGCCTATCTCCTAAGACGCGCTCGGGAGAAATACCCTCAAAGCGGTCTTGGCGAAGTTCGGTCTCGTCGAGGTGGCTGCGGAAAGTCTTCCGCCGCCGCGAGCGGTCACGCAGCAGGTTGACCGCCGTGCGGAAGACGAACGCCTCGGGATTGTCGATCACCGCCCCGTCCGGCAGCCGCACCAGGCGCAGGAACACCTCCTGCGTCAGGTCCTCGGCCTCGTCACGCGAGCGCACGCGGCGCTCGAAATAGGCGATCAGCGGCCCGCGATAGGCTGCCGACAGGCGCTCGAGAAAAGCCTGCTCGCGCGGATCGAGTTTAGGCTGCGCGGCCATGGCCTAGAACGTTTCCTCCGGGGCGCGCGGGTCTACGCCGCGCCTATCCTGTTCCGACGCGCCAGCGGGCGAAGTCCTCAAGGCGCACGCGCCCAATCTCAGTAGTTCACGGCCAGGCGCAGGCCAACATGGCGGCCGCTGTCGCGCGCGGGCTTCCAGTGCGTGGCTATGGCTGGCTGGCCGTCGGCGCCGATGAGGTTCCACTGCACGTCCCGGCCCCGGGTCACGGCGAAGCGTTCGTCCAAGACATTGCTGACGAAGCCGGTGAGGCGCCCCTCCCCGCTCACCCCGACCGAGGCGTCCAGCACGCCATAGGCTGGCTCGACCGAGGCCGGATCCTGCAGCAGACTGTAGATTACGCGCGAGCGCCAGCGGTAGCCGAGATTGGCCTCCAGCAGCCGGTCGCCGGCCAGGGGCTTGCGGTAGAGGGTGTTGAGGGTCAGCGACCAGCGCGGGGCGTTGAACAGGGTCTTGCCGCTGAGGTCCTGTTTGCCGCCCACACAGCCTTGCCCGGCGCTCTGACCGAAATAGCAAGGCGCGGTGTCGAAGTCGGTCATGATCGCCCGGCTGTAGGCGGCCGCGCCGCCCAGGGTCAGCCGGTCACTGAGCTGAGCGCTGAACTCGCTCTCGATCCCCTCGGCGCGCATGCCTCCGATGCTGTTGAGCACGTTGAAGCCCGTCACGTCGTCACGGCTCTGCACCTGAAAGCCGGAAAACCGCTCCTGATAGGCTGTCATATTGAAGCTGAGGTTGCGATCCGGCGAAACGACCCGAAGGCCGGCCTCATAGCTGCCGACGGTCTCCGAAGCGATCGGCTGCTGGGCGGCGATGGCGTCGGCCACGGGCTTACCGGCATAGGGACCGGAGGTGAGCAGCGTGCGCGTGGTCAAGCTGCTGGTCAGGTCGTAGGCCCTGCCCTTGTAGCCCGTCGAATAGGTGACGTAGGTCGTGACGCCCGAGGCGACCTTGCCCTGAAGGCCGATACGCCCACTGAGCGCGGTATCGCTGTGGCAGGTGTCGATCGGCAGGGTTGGGCTGGCGCGCGAGCAGCGCGGCGCGCCATAGGTGACACCATTGCCGAGGTCGTCGAACCGGTAGCCGATGTTGTCGTGACTGAGGCGCAGACCCGACAGGACCGAAACCCGGTCGTTGACGGCGTAAGCCCCCTGCCCGAAAACCGCCATCGTCCGACTGAAGGCGCGCGCGACGTAGCTCGCATAGGCCGTGCTATTGGTCGTCGGCAGGGCCGGCAGCCCGTTGTAGTCGCCAAGGGTGTTGGAGCCCCGCACGAAGGCGCGCTCCGAGCGTGTCCGCCCGACGTAGACGCCAGCGACATAGTCCCAGCGTCCGCCTGTCGGGCTGTTCAAGCGGACCTCCTGGCTTTCCGATCGGATGCGGAAATAGCCACCGTTCGACGAGCCGCCGCGCGGGGCTTGCGGCGCGTAGAGGCTGTAGTCGAGGTCCGTCGCGTCGGTGTCCTGGCGGTCGTAGAGAGAGTAGCGGTCCAGCGACGAGATCGCGGTCAGCCGCCACGAGCCGATCGCTCCGCCCATCCTCGCGGTGACGCCCTTGTCCGCGCCGTTGCCGCGGGCGTTGGTGTCGTAGCGCGCGAAGTGGTTGTCGGGCCCCGGCACGATGCCGCGCAGCACCACCTCGCGCGGCAGCGCGGCCCGGCTGAGCGTGGCCTTGGGCGAGATGTACGTGTCGGCCCCGACGCAGCACGAGGACAGCGAGCGCGTGTAGTAGGGCGAGAGCGCGAGGGTCCAGTTGTCACCCGGCGTCCAAACCAGCTTGCCCCGCAGATTGACGTCCGACTGGCCGTTCAGCCACTGCCGGGTCGCCAGGTTGAAGACGTTGCCGCGATAGCGGCCATAGGCGGCCGAGACCCGGAACTTGAGGTCGTCGCTGATCGGCCCGGTGATGCTGGCCCCCAGCCGCCGCTCGTGATCGTCGGTAACCATGGTCTCGGCCCGGGCGGCGAAGACGTCGCTGGCCGGGTTGGTGGTGATGTAGATGACGCCCGCCGAGGCCGACTTGCCGAACAGGGTGCTCTGGGGGCCGCGCAGGATCTCGACCTGCCGCACGTCGGCCAGGGCGGTGAAGGCCATGGCCTGAAAGGCCTGCGGAACGTCGTCGATCACCACCACCACGCTGGGCTCGGCGCCGATCGAATAGGAATAGGTGCCCACGCCCCGGACATTGATGCTGTTGTTGCCCGGCTGGGTGGTCTTCGAGATCGTCAGGGTCGGAGCCAGCTTGGTCAGGTCGTCGAAGTCGCGCACGCTGGCGCGGTCCATCATCTGGCTGGACAGCGCCTGCACCGAGGCGTCGGAGCGGCTCAGGGTCTCGACCCGCTTGCCCGAGGTGACGACCACCGCCTCCAGGCCGACGACCGGCTCGACCTCCTGGGCCTGGCGGACGACGGGCGAAGGCTCCCGCTCCCGCCGCGCCGCCGGCATGACACGGTCGATGACGATGACGCCCGAGGGGGTCTTGCGAAAGGCAAGATCGGTGCGAGCCAGCAAGGCGCTCAGCGCGCGCTCGGGACTTATGCGGCCGCGCAGGGCCGGCGCGCGCTGGTCGGCGGTCAGGTCTGGAGCGTAGAGCAACTGCAAGCCGGTGGCTTGACCGAACCGCTGCAGGGCGAGGCCGAGGCTGGAAGCGTCCTGGTCGAAACTGGCCGCCGCCTGTTCCGCGAGCGCGTGCGCGGGGACGAGCGCGGCCAGGGCCAGGAGCCCTCCCACGCACCCCAGGCGACGAGCGCGGAACGCCTGCGGAAACATGCCGATCTCCCCAATTGCGGATCTCCGCCCGCTCGGCGCGCGATCCAAAACGCGCGGCCCATTCTCTTTATGACGCCAGTAGCTTGTGCTCCGCCCCGGCGCCATCCCCGTGGCGAGCGCCGCGACGATCGGTTCACCCGCCTCAGCCTCACGACGGCGACGGGCCGCTGCGCCAAGAGCCGCTTGGTCATTGAAGACCCGCGCGAGCGCCGGTCGTCAACCCGCGAGCGCAACAGCCGCCAAGGTCGGCGTGGCCGCCAGCAGCGCTTGGGTGTAGGCGTGCTGGGGCGCGGCGAAGACCGCCTCGACCGTCCCGATCTCGACCACCCTGCCCTGCGACAGCACCAGCACGGTGTCGGCGATCTGCTCGACGACCGCCAGGTCGTGGGTGATGAACACGCAGGCGAAGCCGTACTGGGCCTGCAGGGCCTGGAAGAGATCGAGCACCTGAAGCTGGATGGTCATGTCCAGAGCCGAGACTGGTTCGTCGGCGATCACCAGGCGCGGTTGCGAGACCACGGCGCGGGCGATGGCCACCCGCTGGCGCTGACCGCCGGACATCTGGTGGGGATGACGGTCGGCGAAGCCGCCCATGCCCACCTCCTCCAGGATGCGCTCCACCCGCTCGTGGCGTTGGCGCGCGTCGAGGCCCGGAACATTGCGCAGCGCCGCGGCGATGATCTGGCCCACTCGCCAGCGCGGATCCAGAGAGGAGAACGGGTCCTGGAACACCAGCTGGGCGTCGCGACGAAACGCGCGCATCTGTTCGGGGCGCATCCTGGCGATGTCGACGCCATCGAAGGTCACGGCCCCCTCGGCGATCGGCTTGAGACCCAGCATGGCCCGCCCGAGCGTCGATTTGCCGGAGCCGCTGGCCCCGACGACGGCGAGGATCTCGCCGGCGCGGACGGCCACATCCACGCCATGGACGACGCGCTTGGGCGGCCCGGCCCATAGCAGGCCCGGCTTGCCGGCGTAGTCGATGCAGCAGCCCTTGACCGACAACAGCACCGGCGCGTCGGGCGCCAGGGCCTGGCGGCCGTCCGACCGGCGCGGCAGCGAGCCGACCAGGCGCTGAGTGTAGGGATGCTCGGGCGCGGTCAGCACCTGGCGGGTGTCGCCGGCCTCGACCAGCTTGCCCTTCTCCAGCACCACCACCTTCTCGGCGTACTTGGCGACCAGGCCCAGGTCGTGGGTGATGAGGAGAACGGCGACCCTATAGTCCCGCGCCAGCTCGACCATCAGCTCCAGCACCTCGCGCTGACTCAGCGTGTCCAGCGCCGTGGTCGGCTCGTCGGCGATCAGCAGGCGGGGTTTGAGCAGCATGACCGAGGCCAGCATGATCCGCTGGCGCATGCCGCCGGAGAACTCGTGCGGATAGGCGGCCAGGCACTTTTCCGGATCGGCGATCTGGACCCGGCGCAGCATCTCCAGGCATTGGCGGCGGATCTCGGCCTCGGGCAGCTTGCGGTGCAGGCGCAGACCCTCGGCCAGTTGCTTGCCAATGGGGATGGCCGGGTTCAGCGAGACCATCGGCTCCTGGAACACCATGCCGATGTCGCCGCCGCGCACGGCCCTCATCTGGTCGGGCGACAGGGCGGTCAGTTCCCGGCCCGACAGCTGGATCGACCCGCCCGTCCGGCGCACGCCCGGCGCCAGCAGGTCGAGCACGGCCCGCGCGGCCATGGTCTTGCCGCTGCCGGACTTGCCGACGATGGCCAGCACCTGGCCTTCGGCCAGGTCCAGGCTCAAGCCCTCCAGCAGCGGCGGGCGCGGCCGCGCGCGCGGATGGACATTGGCCTCGATGCGCAGGTTGGAAAGCCGCAGCAGCGGCGTCGCGGCGGTCATGCGTCCCTCCGAGGGTCGAGGCGGTCACGCAAGGCGTCGCCCAGCAAATTGACGCCCAGCAGGGTCAGGGCGATGCAAACGCCCGGGGTCACGCTGAGCCAGCTGGCGTTCTCCATGTAAGGCCGGGCGGCGCTGAGCATGTTGCCCCAGGTCGGCGCGGGCGGCGGGACCCCCACGCCCAGGAAACTGAGGGCGCTTTCCGACAGCACCACCCAGCCAAAGAGGCTCGTGGCCAGCACCACCACCGGCGGCAGGGCGTTGGGCAGCACATGGCGGACCATGGTGTAGAGGGCGCCGTCGCCGACCACCTTGGAGGCCTCGACATATTCGCGCTCGCGGATCGACAGCACCGCCCCGCGCACCACCCGCACGATCGAGGGCAGGTAGGCGACGCTGAGCGCCAGGATGATGCTGCCGCGATTGGAGCCCAGCACCGCGATCAGGGCCAGGGCCAGCAGCATGCCGGGAAACGCCAGGATGGCGTCGTTGACGCTCATGATCACCCGGTCGACCCAGCCGCGCAGGAAGCCGGCGATCGCCCCGATCAGCGTGCCGGCGATCACGGCCGCGGCGACGACGCCCAGCGCGATGGTGACGCTGATCCGCGCGCCCAGCATGGCGCGGCTCAGCACATCGCGGCCGAACTCGTCGGAGCCGAACCAGTGGGTCCAGGACGGCGGCGCCAGAGGGTGGGCCAAGTCGATGGCGATCGGATCGTAGGGCGTCCAGACATAGCCGAGCAGGACGACGACCAGCAGGCCGCCCACCAGCAGACCGCCGATGACGGCGTTGGGCTTGGCGCCGGAGAGCACGGAGGGTTTCATTGGGCGGTCACCCGCGGATCGAAGAGCGGATAGCAGAGATCGACGACGAGGTTGACGGCCACGTAGACGACGGCGGTGAACAGCAGGCAGCCCTGCACGACCGGGTAGTCCCGGCCGAGGATGGAATTGACCATCAGGCGGCCCAGGCCCGGCAGGGTGAACACGGTCTCGATCACCGCGATGCCGCCCAGCAGGTGGCCCAGGATCAGGCCGACCAGGGTCAGGGTCGGGGCGAAGGCGTTGGGGAACACGTGACGGCTTAGCACCGTGAATTCCGAAAGCCCCTTGGCGCGGGCGTGAGTCACATATTCCAGCCGCAGGACGTCGATGGCGCTGGAGCGCATCATGCGAGTCAGCACGCCGCTCTCGGTGATGGTCAGGGTCAGGATCGGCAGCACCAGGAACAGCGCCGCCTCGACCGCGCTCTCCGAGAACGGCACATAGCCGACCACCGGCAGCCAGCCGAGCTTGAGGCCGAACACCAGCAGCAGGATCAGGCCCAGCCAGAAGCTGGGCACGGCCAGCACCAAGCTCGCGGCGCCGACCACGGCCAAGTCGAGCGGCGTGTCGCGCCGCCAGGCGGCCGCAAGGCCGGCGATCACCGCGATCACGGTCGCGGCGCTGACGGCCACGACGACGACGATCGCGGTCAGCTGGAAGCGTTGCCAGATCAAGACGGAGACCGGTTCGCTAGTCAGGATCGAGTGGCCAAGATCACCCCTCAGGGCATGCTCGACCCACAGGAGGAACTGCACCGGCAGCGGCTGGTCCAGGCCCAGATCCTGACGCAGCGCGGCCAGGGAGGCCGCGTCGCCGGCGTCGCCCAGCATGACCAGGGCCGGATCCCCGGGGATCAGCCGGATCAGGAAGAACACCGCCAGCGCCACCATCAGGAGGGTCGGCAGAGTCAGCAGCAGGCGTTTGAGGATATAGCTGAGCATCTCTGGCTTTCTTTCCGGGCTCAGCGTAGGCCAACGCCCCACAGGCGCTGCTGTGCGGCGGGCCAGCCCTTGTAGCCCGTGACGTTCTGGCGAACGACGGCGATCCGCGAGCTGCTGAACAGCACAATGGCCGGCGTCTCTTCCAGGAAGGCGCGTTGCAGGTCGTCGAAGGCGGCCTGGCGATCCGCGGGGCGCTCGGCCTCCATCGAGCGGCGCAGCAACGCCCGCGCCTGCGGCGTGCTCCACGCCTTGCGAGGGTCCTTGGCCTTGTCGCCGATCAGCAGCCCGAAATTCAACGACGGGTCCAGGCGCGCCGAGAACGGCTCGACCATGGCCTGGTACTGGCCGGTGGCGTAGCGATCCAGCTGGCTGGCCCAGTCCAGGGTGTCGATCTGGATGTTGATGCCGGCCTGGGCCGCCATGGCCTGGATCAGCACGGCCGCGTCGAAGCATTGCGGGTAGCGGCGGTTGGTGACCAGGCGGATCGGCTGCCCCTTGTAGCCGGCGGCCTTGGCCAGGCGCCGGGCTTCGGCCAGATCGACCCGTCGCTGGGCGGCCTGCACCGGCCCGAAGAACGGACTGACGCGCGGCACGGGCGAAGTGTTGCCCTTGGCCGTGTCCCAGGTCACCGCCTTGGCGAGGCCGGCGGTGTCGATCGACAGGGCGATGGCCCGGCGCAGGCGCGCATCGCCGATCACCGGATCCTGTGTCTGGAACAGCACCGTGTAGAGATCCATCGTCGGATTGATCTCCAGCCGCACGCCTCGTTTGCCCCGAACCCCGGCCAGCTCGGTGGGGCTCAGTGCGTCCAAGACGTCGAGATTGCCGCGCAGCAGCGCCGCGCGGGCCGCCGAACCGTCGGGGATGATCAGGAAACGAATCTTGTCCACCAAGGCCCGCTTGCCGCCGGTATTGCCGTCGCGCGGCCCAGGCAGGGCCGCGTAGCGGGCAAAGCGCGACAGCTCGATGAACTGGTTGCGCTTCCAGGCGGAGACCTCGAAGGGACCGGTGCCGATCAGGCGGCGAATTGCGCCGTCGGATCCCACCGAATCCGGATGCAGGATCCCCGTGCCGCCGCAGTCGTTGCGCGCCAGGGTCTTGAGGAACATCGGGGCGGGCCTGGAAAGTCGGACCACCACGGTTCTGGGATCGGGCGCGGCGATCGACTCGATCCTGGTGATGCCTTCGTCGCCGAACTCGAACCGGCAACGCCAGCGCGTCTTGGGATCGAGATAGCGCTTTAGGGACCAGACCACCTCGGTCGAGGTCAGCGGCGCGCCGTTCTGGAAGGTCACGCCCTGGCGCAGCGCGAAGGTGTAGGTCCGCCCGTCCGGCGACACCGCCCAGCGGCTGGCCAGCATCGGCCCGATCGAACCGTCCTCGCGCGAGGCCACCAGACCCTCGACGACATGCAGGATCACCGCGTCGGTGTTCTCGTCACGGCGCGCGCCCGGATCCAGCGACAGAATGTCGGCGTTGAGGCGCGCACGGAGCACCGTCTCGCCGGCCGCCCCGGTCAGGCCCAGGCAGACCGCCAGCACCGTCGCCAGCTGGACGAAAACGCCTGACGGCTTCATCGCTCGCACTTCCCCATCACATACACCCCGGGCCCCGACGCTCTACCCAGTCAGGCATGGTCGTCGTCTCTTCCGGACAAGCTCAGGACTTTATATAAGTGTTTTCTCGGTGTCAAAAAGACAAAATGCCAATACCGCCCGTCGCGGCGGCGCACGCCGCACTTCTGGGCAGGATATGACCCGTGAAGGATCAACGCGGCTGCTTGCCAGGATGCGCCGACGCGGGCGACAACGGAATGAAACCCTTGCGCGTGGCTCAAGGTTTGTGGCGTTAGAAGATCCAAGGAGTTGAAGGCGACGCGCGATGGTTGCACGGACAAACAGGAAGCCGCCCGCCGAAGCCAGCGCCAATCCCGCGGGATCGACGGGACGTGGCCCGAGTTGCCTGCAGGCCGACCTCGCCGCGCGCATCCTTCGTCTGCTGAAGGACCAAGGCGCCGGTCCCGGTCATCACCTGGTCGAACTGGACCTGTGCGAGCATTTCGGCGTGTCCCGCACGCCTATCCGCGGCGCCCTGAAGCTGCTGGCCGACCAGGGCGCGGTCGAGGCCCGGGCCAATCGCGGCTTCGTGCTTCTGGAGCCGGTCATCGCCGCCCCTGAGATCGATCCGGTCAACCTGCAGGAGGAGGAGGACCAGAGGCTGGCGGTCGCCATCGCCCAGGCCCGCAACGCCGGGCGTCTAGCCGCCGACTGCACGCAGCAGGAGATCATGCGTCTGTTCGACGCCAAGCTGCCGCAGGTGCTGCGCGTCCTGCGCCGCCTCTCGGCGCTTGGCCTCGTCGAGCGCAAGGCCGGTAACGGCTGGACCTTCCTCCCCTCGATCGACTCCGCGCGCGCCCAGGCCGAAAGTTACGCCTTCCGCCACGCGCTCGAACCAGCCCTGCTGGTTCAACCGACCTTCTCGCTCGATCGGGGATGGTTGGCCGAGTCACGCGCCAAGCACCTGGCGTTCCGCGAGCGCCCCTGGCGCGATGTCCTGGCGGTCGAGTTCTACGAAATGAACTCCGATTTCCACGAGGGCCTGGCCCGCTGCTCGGGCAACCGCTTCATGCTCGCCGCTGTCCAGCAGCAGATCCAGCTTCGCCGGTTCCTCAACTACAATTGGGAGTATGGCGTCGAGCGGGTTCAGGAATTGATCACGGAGCACCTGGCGATCCTCGATGCCCTGGACGCGGGCCATAACGAGCAAGCCTCGGCCCTGATGCGCAACCACCTGACGACCAGCGCCCATCACGGCGTCATGAACCCGGATCACGCCAAGCTCAAGTGAGCCCCCCCGAAGCCGTCGGCGCGTTTCGCGCCCCTGTCTTGGCCGCGGCCCGTCTTAGGCCGAGGCGGCCAGCCCGGTGATGTCCGTAGTCTGATCGACCAACCGATCGGCTTCGAAACTGCACACCGGATAGGCGCAGTAGTCCGCCGCATAGTAGGCGCTGGGGCGATGGTTGCCCGAAGCGCCCAGGCCGCCGAACGGCAAGGTCGCCGCCGCGCCGGTCGTGGGCCGGTTGCGGTTGACCACGCCGGCGCGCGCGCGATTCAAGAACGTCTCCCACAGACCGTCGTCCTCGGTGACCAGACCGGCCGCCAGGCCGTAGACGGTGTCGTTGGCGCGGGCGATCGCCGCCTCGAAGTCATCGACGCGGATCACCTGCAGCACTGGGCCAAAGATCTCCTCGTCTGGAATGGCGACATCAGTGACGTCGAGAATGGTCGGCGAGACATAGGCGGGCGACAGCCCCGAAGGTAGCGCGCCCTTGAACACCGTCTTTGCGCCCCGGGCGACCAGGGCCGCGACCGCGCTCCGCACCCGTTCGGCGGCCGGGGCCGAGATCAGCGAGCCCATGAAGCATGGAGCCTCGCTGTCCCAGTCGCCGACCGTCAGCCGGGCGCTCAGGGCAACCAGCGCCTCGAGGATCGCCTCGCCCTGTGGCCCCCGCGGCAGGATCAGACGGCGCGCGCACGAACAGCGCTGGCCGGCGGTGATGAAGGCTGACTGCGCGATGACCGAGGCGGCGGCGGCCGGATCCCCGTCCCAGGCGATCAGAGGATTGTTGCCACCCAACTCCAGCGCCAGCATCACCTCCGGCCGATCGACGAACGCCCGGCGGAAGTGGGCGCCAGCGCTCGCCGAGCCCGTGAACAGCAACCCGTCGATCTTGCCGGCGATCAGCGCCGCCCCCGTATCGCGCCCGCCCTGTACCAGGTTCAGCACGCCCGGCGGCAGGCCAGCTTCGTCCCAGGCCCGCGCGAGATTGGCGCCGGTCAGCGGCGTTTCCTCCGACGGCTTGAAGACCACCGTGTCACCGGCCAGGAAGGCCGGAACGATGTGACCGTTGGGCAAGTGACCGGGGAAATTGAACGGCCCCAGCACCGCCATCACGCCATGTGGGCGATGGCGCAGCACCGACCGGCCGAAGGCGGCCTCGGCGGCGCGATGGCCGGCCCGCTCGGCTTGAGCCCGGATCGACACCTCGACCTTGCCGACCATTCCGGCGACCTCGGTCCGAGCTTCCCACAACGGCTTTCCGGTTTCGCGCGCGATGTCGCGCGCGATGTCTTCGGACCGCGCCTTCAGGCGCTCGCCATAGGCGCGGACATGCTCGATCCGCCGCTCCAGTGGCGTCGCGGCCCAACCGGCGAAAGCCGAGCGGGCCGCGCGCAGGGCGTCCTCGCAGTCGAGGCCCGTCGCCGCGGCGCCGCGCCACACCGGATCGCCCTTGGCCGGATCGGTCGAAACCAGAACCTCGCCGCGCCCGTCGCGCCAGGCGCCGTCAATGAACAGGCTGGCCATGATCAAGCCGCCTGCCCCGAAGCCGAGCCGAAGGCGTTGCAGGTCTCTTCCAGTCGCTCGATGGCGAAATCGGCCTCTTCCTTCGACAGGATCAGGGGCGGCAGCAGGCGGATACAATTTTCACCGCCGCCAGCCACCAGCAGGCCCCGGTCCCGCGCCGCGGCCATGAAATCGCGATTGTTGGGCTTGAGCTGCAGACCGATTAGCATGCCCTTGCCGCGACGTTCGACGAAGACGTCGGGACGGCGACGGATCAGGTGGTCCAGTTCGACGGCCAGGTGGTGGCCGACGCCGCGCGCCAGCATCAGGGTTTCGGGACGCGAGATTTCGTCGAAGGCGGCGATGGCGACGGCCATGGCCAGCGGATTGCCGCCGAATGTCGAGCCGTGAGAGCCAGGCGTCATGCCCTTGGCGGCTTCTTGGGTGGCCAGGCACGCGGCGACGGGAAAGCCCGAGCCCAGCGCCTTGGCCAGGGCCATGATGTCCGGAGCGGCGTCCTCGAACCACTGGTGGGCGAAGAGCTTGCCCGTTCGCCCCATGCCGCTCTGCACCTCATCGTAGATCAACAGCACCCCGTGCTTGGTGCAGAGCGCCCGCAGGCGTTGGAGGAATTCTCCGCTCAACGCCTTCGCGCCGCCCTCGCCCTGCACAGGCTCGACAATGACGGCCGCCGCGGCGCTGGCGGCGATCGCCGCTTCGATCCCGGCCGCATCGCGGACGTTCAGCTGGACATAGCCTGGAAGACGCGGGCCAAAGCCTTCGAGATAGGCCGCATTGCCCGAGGCGTTGACCGCCGCATAGGTGCGGCCGTGGAATGACCCCTCAAAGCCGATGATATCGATGCGTTCGGGTTGGCCGTTGGCGGCGTGGTAGCGGCGCGCTGTCTTCAGCGCGCACTCGACGGCTTCGGAGCCGGTGTTGGCGAAGAACACCCGGTCGGCGAACGAGGCGGCGACCAGGCGCTCGGCCAGAGCGTCCTGACCCGGAATCTGGAAGATGTTGGAGACGTGCCACAGGCGATGGGCTTGTTCGGTAAGCGCCGACACGAGCGCCGGGTGGGCGTGTCCCAAGGCATTGGTGGCCACGCCGCCGACGCAGTCCAGATAGGTCGCCCCGTCCTCGGCGTAGACCCACGCGCCGCGTCCTTGGACCAGGGCCAGAGGCGCGCGATTATAGACGTTCATCAACGGGTCGGACATGTCAGGGCACTCCAAAACGCAAGGATGAGACGGCCCGCTCCAGGCCGCACCTTGTGCCATTTGGTGCGATAGATTGACCGGAAGCTTCCGATCAGCAAACGTAAAACTCGAATGTCTAGATGAGCTTTTGGAATGAATGATGCGAGCCGAAAGCTGCTTCCGCCGATGGCGGCGCTACATAGCTTCAGCGCCGCTGCACGCCATGGCAGCTTCTCCAGAGCCGCCGACGAGATCGGCCTGACGCAGAGCGCCGTCAGCCGGCAGATTTCCCATCTCGAGGATTGGCTGGGCCTGACCCTGTTCGACCGCTCGGGACGGCGCGTGGCGCTGAACGCGCAGGGCGAGGCCTATGCGGCGGCCATCGCCCCGGCCTTGGACAGCATCCGCCGCGCCACGGCCAAGGCGCTAGCGCCCTCGTCCGACCGGATGGTCAATCTGGCCACCCTGCCCAGTTTCGGCATGCGATGGCTGGCTCCGCGCCTGCCGCACCTGACCAGCCGCCACCCGGACCTGATGGTCAATTTCGCCGCCCGCACCGACGAGTTCGACTTCGCTCAGGAGCCCTTCGACGCGGCTATCCATTTTGGCCGCCCCGACTGGCGCGGGGCGCAACACGACCTTCTGTTCCACGAACGCAGCATCCCGGTGGTCGCGCCATCGCTTGCCGCTCAATACGGACTGGCGAGCCCGGCGGACCTGGCGCGCCTGCCGCTGCTCACCCAGAGCTTTCGCCAAGACGCCTGGGCGCGATGGTTCGAGCTGGCCGGGGTGTCACCCCGGCCGTCGATGCGCGCGGGGCCTGACTTCGCGCACTTCCTGATGCTGGCCCAGGCCGCCGTCGCCGGCGCGGGCGCTGCCCTGATCCCAAGCTTCCTGATCGAACCGGAGTTGGCCTCTGGCGCGCTGGTCCAGGCCTTCGATCTGCCGATGTCGAGCCAGGGGGCCTATTATCTCGTCTACCCGCCCGGCCAGCGTGACAAGCTAGGCTTTGCCCAGTTGCGCGACTGGATCATCGCCGAGGCGCGCGAGGAGGCCCCGCGCGAGGCTCACCGCCCCATGCCGTAAAGCTTGATCAACTGGTAGAGGAAGTCGCGGCTCTTGTAGAGCGAACTGACCCTGACCCGCTCGTCCAGGCCGTGGACGCCGTTGCCGTCCGGATCGACGAACATGCCAGTGACGCCGTAGGTCGGGATGCCGGCCGCGGTCAGGAAACGCCCGTCGGTGGCTCCGGTCGATAGGGCCGGGATCACCGGCGTGCCCGGCCACAGGCGCGCGGCCACCGTCTCGATCGGCGCCATGATCTCGCGGGTCAGGGGCGTGGGGACCGGTGGCGGGGGCGGAGGCGAGTTGGTAGTCACCTCGACCGACGGATCGGCCAAGGCGGTCACGATCGCCGAGCGGATGTCCTCGATGCTGGGTCCTGGCACGATGCGGCAGTTGACGTTGACCTCGACATGCTGAGCCAGGGCGTTGCGGGCGTGGCCGCCGTCGATCATCGTCGATGAGCAGGTGGTGCGCAGGCGCGCGTTCCAGGTCGGATCGGCGTCGGCGATGCGGGCGATGGCCGCCGCGTCCGCCGCACCCGCCCCGATCGCGGCCATGTCCTGGCGCACCTGGCCCTCGTAGAGCGCGGCCGAGCGGCCGAAGAACCCCTTGGCCACGTCGCTCAATTGAACCGGAAACTGATAGGCGCCCAAGCCGACGAGCGCCGCCGACATGCGGGTGATGGCGTTGTCCTTGCCGGGGCGCGAGCTATGGGCGCCGGGGCTGGTCACCACCAGCTTGAAGTCCTGATAGACTTTCTGGCCGGCTTCGACGCCAAACACCCTCGGCTTGCCGGCCGCGTCCAGATAGCCCGAACCGCCCTCGTTGATGGCGAAGGCCGCCTTCAGCGTCTCGGGCCGATGCTCCAGCAACCACTTGACCCCCTTGACCCGGCCGCCGCTCTCCTCGCCGCAGGTCAAGGCCAGCTTCAGAGTCCGGCGGGGCTTGAAACCTTCTTCCCTATAGCGGACCAGGGCGTCGACCAGGTTGCTAGCCATGGCCTTGTCATCGATCGCGCCGCGTCCGTAAAAATATCCATCCTCCTCGACCAGCTTGAACGGGTCGCGCTTCCAGTCGGCGGGGTCGGCGTTGACCACATCGATGTGGGCCAGGAGCAGCACGGCGGGGACCTTCGGATCGGAGCCGGGCAATTGCGCCACAAGCGCGCCGTCCTTGGGAAAGCCGGGGGCGATGATGACCTCGACACTCGCGCGCGGATAGCCGGCCGCCAATAGCCGCGCCTCCACCTTCTGCGCGACGGCCGTGCAGCTGCCGGTGGCGGCGCTGGAATGGTCTCGACCATCTCCCGATAGGTATCGCGGTAGCGCTGGAGAGCCGCATCGGGCCCGGCGGCGGTAGCCGGCCCGCCCCCTGTCGCCAACACTGCGAGGACGCCGAGTCCGGCCGCTGTGGTCATCCTGCTCATGCGCCTCTCCGTTTCTGCCCCCGCCGATGATAGCGTCAGGTCTCGAATGGACAAGATATTGTTCTATTGAACACATAAGCACAATAATCACCCCGCGTCCCCGGCGCCGATGCTCAAAATCTAGGTCCCGCCCCAGCGCTCGCGCGCCAAGGGAACCTCAGAAAAAGCGCTCTCGTGTGCAACTCATGTACACAATATCCCGCAACATACTGATTTTCATAAAACTTCGGCCAAGCTCGCCGTGAGCCAGCGCACGTCGCGGCAGCGCTCCGGCGCGGCCGTGTCGCCGGTTGATGTTCGTTGAAGCGAACCATTCGGTCGCGCCACGCCCTCTGATGCTTCAGTTGCGCACAAAGGCGATGCTTGCGAGACCTGCTGCGACAGATCCCAGTCCTCGAGAAATGGATCGACGCCCGCGCCGCCGAGCCCATCTTACCGAGCGACATAGGCGCCGCTGCCGAACTCCGCCGACACTTAGGGCAAGCTTTAGGTTAGCGTGTGGCTGAAATATCCTCCCCCAGTAAAATCAACAATTTACTGGGGAAAATGGCGGAGACGGAGTCCGGGCATTGGCCGGACGGACCGCAAACCTTTCAAATACTTAGCAAAAACCCAATTGTGACAACCCCGTTTTCACCCCCACTAGGAAGCTGGATGCGGGGCGATAACACTGGGCGTCGGTGGACGATTTAGCGCCAAAAAACCGACCGCCCTCCCGTAACGGCTGTCGTCATCCAGGGCGCCCTTGCACGTCCATTGAACAGGTCGTCGCGGCTATCCGCGATCGCGGCAGAGCAGCGCACAACGAACATCGCCCCTCCCGCCAAAGGCGCCCCTCGGCCTGCGCGCAGGCTCACCCCCAAAGCGCCGACAGCGGGACAGCCGCCAAATCTTCGCCGAAAGGCACCGGCTGATCATGGTCGTAAAGCACCGCGCCAAACGCAAAGCGCTCTCCGACCGCCGCACGCAGTTTGCGCAAGCCGTTGAAATCGCCAGCGCGTACGGTCCCAGAGGCCTTGATCTCCAACCCGACGATTTGACCGGCCCGATTTTCCAGCACGATATCGACCTCGTCCATGGCCTTGTCGCGAAAGTGGCTGAGGACGTAGCGGTCTTCATCCCATGAGATGAGCTTCAAGATCTCGGAGAAGACGAAGCTTTCCAGCACCGCGCCAAACGGCGTGCGATTGGCCGCGATCCGCTCAGGCGTCAAATTCCGCAATGAGGCCAGGAGGCCTGAATCCAGAAAATGAAGCTTCGGCGTCTTGCTGAGGCGACTTAGCGCGTTGTTGTGCCAAGGCGGCAAAGTGCGAACCAGAAACAGCTGCTCCAGTACGCCCGTGTAGCGCTGCGTCGTCACATGATTGAGGTTCAGCGCCGCGCCAACCGCCGAGTGGCTGACCAACTGGCCCGAATGCTCGGCGAGAGCCCGCAACAGACGAGGCATGCGATCCAACTGATCGACCTGCGCGATATCACGCACGTCCCGTCCAATCACCGCCTCGATATAGTTGAGGTGCCAATCCTGGCGGCGCGCCCAGTTACGCCGCGCCAAGGCCTCTGGATAACCGCCGGCAAGAACCGTCTCGACCAGATCCGTTCCCAGGCGCGGCGCGCCGACGCTTGGAACGCGTCCTGAAAACAGCGCGGTCAGAAAGCCTGGTCGAACCGCGCCGTGGATTTCAGCCTGCGCCAGAGGCAAAAGGCGGATGGTTTCCATCCGGCCGGCCAAAGAGTTGGCGATGCGCGGCAAGGTCATCAGATTGGCCGAGCCGGTCAGCAGAAACCGGCCGGGCCGACGGTCCCGATCGACAGCCTCCTTGATCGCCAAAAGTAGATCCGGCGCGCGCTGAACTTCGTCGATGATCGCCGTTTCAAGACCGCGCACCAGGCCCGTCGGATCACTCTGCGCCGCCGCCAGGGTTGTCGCGTCGTCCAAGGTCAAATAGGTGCGCCCCTCGCCCGCTAGGGCTCGGGCCAAGGTGGTCTTTCCAGACTGGCGCGGACCAGCCAGGAGCACCACGCGCGTGTCGCCTAGAGCTTCACGAACGCGGTTGGCGGCAAGGCGAGGAAGCAAGTCCAATTGAAAGACTCATTTGGCATAATTGAAAGACATAGACGGTCTATTTGAAACTTCGCTGACTTCCAATTGAATTCCAGCCAGATCTTTCGCTCGGACCACGGGGTCACCCCTTGCGGCCCGCCAGCGCACTACCCAGCGCGTGTTCAAGCCTGTCAGCGCCCCGCGCTCGACAGGAGACTTGCTGGCTCTACCTTCAGCGCCAGCGCCAAACGCTCGATATTGTCGAGCGAAAGGTTGCGTTCGGCCCGCTCGATCGCCCCGACATAGGTTCGGTGCAGCTGGGCCAGCCCGGCGAGATCCTCCTGGCTAAGCGCCAGATCTCGGCGGAGCCGGCGGACGTTGTCGGCGACGATGCGGCGAAGGGCGGAAGGCGAAGCTTTCATGCCGCCATCTTGGAAAGTGATGACTTTACGTCGACAGACGATAAGTAGCATTGACGATGATGACGATACGTAGCATCAAGGTCACGTCGGCCGCTTGGACGTGGCGCCCTGGTTGGAGTGAACAGATGAATGCGATGTCGCGCGCGACCGGCATGCCCAAGGGCGTCGTCGTGGCCCAGTCCCGTCAGGCGGGCGCGCCCGTGCAGGCCTATCTACGTCGCGGTCAGCGGTATCTTCCGCTCGGCGCCCCAGACGCCACGACCTTCTCGGCTCGGCTCGACGCGGCCCTGATCGGTCCTGAGCCTTCGGCCGGCTCCCTGGCCCATCTGATCTGGCGCTATCAACAGTCTCCGGAGTTCAAGCGCCTGACGGCGCGCACCCAGGACGACTATCGCGAGCAGCTCATCCGGATTGGCCGAGCCTTTGGGCGCGAACCGCTGAGCGCCTTCGACGACAAGGCCGCCGCCCAGCGGATCTTCGCCTGGCGCGACCGTCGCGCCGCCAGCCCGCGCCGCGCCGACTATGGGGTGCAGGTCTTGAAGGCCCTGCTCGGCTGGGCGGCCGGGCGCGGTCTCGTCGAGCGCAACCGGGCCGCCGGCATCCCGCCCCTCTATCGCAGCGACCGCCGATACAAGGTTTGGCAGGATAAGGACGTCGATGCCTTTCTCGCCGCGGCGCCGGCCAATCTCGGCCTGGCCCTGATCATGGCCCTGGAGACCGGCCAGCGGCAGAGCGATCTTCTCGGTCTTCGCTGGATCGACATCGACGACGACGTCATCGGTCTGCGCCAAGCCAAGACGCGCCAGGACGTCGCCGTTCCGATCACCGCGCGCCTCGCGCTGGCGCTCGATGCCGCGCCGCGATGTAGTCCCTACATCCTGGTGCGCCAGGATGGGGACCCATGGGCGTCGGACGGGGGCTTTCGAAACGCCTGGCGCTTCTACGCCCGCAAGGCCGGCATAGCCGATCTCACCTTCCATGACTTGCGTGGCGCCTTCGTGACCCGGCGGCTGGCGGATGGCTGACTTTCCAGGAGGTGGCCTTCTGCACCGGTCATAGCTTCCGCAATCTCGGGCGCCTGGAGCGTTACGCCGATCGCGGCGCGATCGCCCGAGCCTTGGCCAGACGTCGGCGCCAGCAGGAGCCTGTTGTCGCCCCGCCAGACGCGCGCCCCTTGCTTAGTCATGATCGTTGATCGTGGCGCGCCCATGGGGCCTTGGCATCAATCTATCCGGGATATACAAAAAGTATATCCGGAGCGAACCATGGCCAAGACGACCCTGTTCCAATCAAATCGCACCCAGGCGGTCAGACTGCCCAAGGACGTGGCCTTCCCCGAGGGCGTGCGCTCCGTCACCATTCTGCGTGAAGGAAACCGACGCATCATCGTGCCGGCCGATGCCGTTTGGGATGACTTCTTCGCGGCGCCAGGCGTTGATATTGGCGATCGTGATCAGCCACCGCTCTCCACGCGCGAGACGTTCTAGTGTTGCGCTACCTGCTCGACACCAACCTCTGCATCCGTGTCTTGAGAGATCGCCCCGCGGGGGTGCGCGAGCGCTTCAACCTCAATGCGGACTCGCTCTGCACCTCGACGATCGTCCTGACCGAGCTCTTGCACGGCGCGGCAAAGTCGGCTCGGCCGGCCCTTAACCTTCAGGAGGTCGAGCGCTTCGCGGCCAGGCTCGAAATCTTGCCTTTCGATGCCGCCGCCGCCGATCACGCCGCCGACATTCGCGCTGATCTTGAACGTATCGGTCGCCCAATCGGCGGGTATGACTTGCTCATCGCGGGCCATGCGCGCTCGCGCGGATTGATCGTCGTGACCGGTAATCTGGCCGAGTTTGAGCGGGTCAAGGGCCTGCGGTGTGAAGACTGGCTGGCGGGGGACGGACACTAGGCGCCGCGCCCAAGCGCGCCTTGTTCTTTGATCACGTCAGAATCTCGCTTCGCCGGTAAGCTAGCCTTGCCCTGGGCGAAGGCTGCCGGGACCCGCCATGCTCGGAGCCCCACGACACGCGGTTCATGCAAGCCTCAGCGCGCAAGCCGCCGCTCATCGTCGATCAGGGTCAAGCGCGTCGGCGCCCGCGTCCCCCAGGACCATAGGACGAGGTTCATATCGTCGGCCGCCGCGCCGGGCGCGAAACTTCGGACGAGCAAGCCGTGAAACCCCTTGGCGATCAGCCGTTGGCTAAACGCCTGGGTGCGCGCCAAGCCCGTCGCCTTCATCTCGTCTCGCCAGCCCTGGTCACCTAGAGCGCCGGCGTCCATCTCTTCCGCCGCGAGCGCCGCCGCATCGCGCGTGTCGAAGATCCTTTCGATCTCGGCATCGTAGGAAACCAGGGTCGTGGGTTGGAGAGCGCCCACCTGGTTGGCTTCCTTGACCGCCGTCATCACCGCGAGCGCCCCATAGAGCGCTGGCGTTCCCTTCGCATTGAACCGACCGCCATAGAGCTCGGCGCCGCGACCCGAGAGCGGCTCGCGCGCATAGACAGGGTTTAGCGCGCGATAGAGCGGACCACGAAAACGCATTGGAGGACTGTTAAGCGTAAACGCCGGCGTCTACGGCGTCGACATAGTCCAACACCTCATCGCCACGGCCCTCGCGAACGAGTTGCATGGCGGTCTGGCCGGAAAAGCCCGCCAGGGGCTCGGAACGATACCAAGCATAAGCGATCATGGCCGAGCCGAAGCGCGGCTCGACCTTGTTGATGATCTCGACCATTTCGCGAAGGCGACGCTGGGTCCGGTCCGATCGCACCCGCTCCTTGCGCTGCACAGCGTCTCGGCCCAGGCCGACCGTACGCGCCACCTCTTCGCTTGTGGTGCGAAAAGCCTCGGCGATCTTGGTTGGCGTGAAGAAGCCAGCGTCAGCATATGCAGTCAGGGCCATTGCTTCGCTCCACACTCGCGCCGGATGACGGTATATAGCGTCAGAATTCGTGGCAATCAAGGTCGACCGTCTGGACCTAAACCGGCGCGGATAGCGACGAGCTCCACCGGCGAAACATGGCTCCCCTCTCCGCCCGGTCGCAAACGGTTACGGTCGGGCGATACCATCCGGTAATGGCCTTGTCCTCACCGCCCGCCCCCTTCCCGCTCGGTAAGATTGATGACTTCACACCTTCACATCGCCTTCAATCTTACCGATCGGGAAGCTTCACGATGACCGATGCTCAGCAGTTTGGGATGAAGGTGGCCCGCGCGCGCAAGGCCCTTGGCTTGACGCAGCGCGACCTTGCTCTGGCGATCAATACGGGTGAACGCTTTATTGTAGAGCTCGAAGGCGGAAAGGCCACGGCTCAATTGGGCAAGGCCTTGGCGGCGGCGCGGGCCGTCGGTCTCCGGTTATTCGATGCGCGGCTCTCTCACGACGAGACCGCCCGCTCATGAGCTTGACTGTATTCGCCGACCAAACCTTGGTGGCTGAAATCGCGGTCGACGGCGAAGGCCCTCGTCTTGCTTACGATCCCGATTGGCGCGGCAGCGCCGGCGCTTTCCCCATCTCACTGAGCATGCCGCTAGCAAACTTCGGCGCGCCGCCAGAGATCGTTGTGCCCTGGCTGATGAACCTCCTGCCTGAGGGCGATCCCCTGCGCGCCATGACCCGCGCTCTAGGCGTGGCGCGGGACGATATACTTGGCCTGATCGCAGAGACCGGCCGAGATCTCGCCGGCGCTCTGACCATCAATCAACCCCGCCCGCTCGGCCTCCCGAACGACGCCCCATTCCCGACGGCGCAGCGCTCGAGCGGATCATAGAGGAACTTCCGGCTCGGCCGTTCCTGGCCGGCGAGGACGGCGTCTCGATGAGCTTGGTCGGGGCGCAGGAAAAGCTGCCCGTCATCGCCACCGCGGACGGCGGGCTGTCGATCCCCATCCACGGCGCAGCCTCCACCCACATCCTTAAGCCGGACAATCCGCGTCTAGCTGGAAGCGTGCAGAACGAAGCACTGTGCATGGTGCTCGCCAGACGCTGCGGGTTGACAACGGCCCATGCGACAACGGGTTTGGCTGGCGAACGCAGCTACCTCTTGGTCACTCGCTATGATCGAACGATCGGGTCCAACGGCGAGGTGATCCGCCTGCACCAGGAAGATTTCTGCCAAGCCCTCGCCCGACCACCCGCAGCCAAATACCAGCACAGCCAGTCAGGTGTTCGCGGCCCTTCTCTGCCCGAAATGTTCGACCTGGTGCGCAGCCATATGACCGCTCGCGACATCACACGCTTGCTAGACGCGGCGATCTTCAACATCGCCATCGGCAACGTCGACTCTCACGCGAAGAACTACTCGATCCTGCTCCAGCCCACCGGCCCGGAGCTGGCGCCGCTCTATGACCTGATGTCTGGCGTGGTCTGGGCCACGATCCCCCAGAACCATGCCCAGGAGATCGGCGATCAACGTCGAGGCCGGCATATCCATGGCCGTCATTGGCGTCGGCTGGCCGCCCAGTCGGGTCTTTCTCAGACCGCGACTGTGCGCCGCGTGGCGCAGGTTTGTGATCGTATCATCGCAGCCTTGCCCGAGGCGGTGGACGAGGTGGCGGCCATGCCGGCCGGGGCGATCATGTTGGATGTTTTCGCCGACGCCCTCCTTGAGCGCACCAGGCTCGTCGCTGCAAACGCCCAGCGCGACGGCGAATAGGCAAGGACGCCATCAGGCGGCGCCATCTGCCTCCAGCGCATCGAGGTAGCGCTCGAGTTCGGAGCGGCGCACCAGCGTTCTAGAACCCTCCTTGAGGACCCGGATCTTGCCGTCGGCGACGAGCTCATAGAACCGGCTACGGCTAATCGCCAGGGCTTCGGCGGCTTCACGCACCCGGTAGGCCATCCGTGGCGGGGGGAATAGTCGGTCGTCCGCATCACCGCTCCTCCGCTCGATAACCCGCCGGGTCGGCGATCCAGCGGTTAATCGACGATTCCCGCCAGCCCGCGCCGTGAACGCTGATCGGGACTTGGCGGGGGAAACTGCCCTCGCGGATCTTACGGTAGAGGGTCGATCGGCTAAGGCCCGTGCGCGCAAGCACGGTCTTGAGGCGGACAATGCGGTCCTGGTCGGCCATCGCTACAGGCTCCACAGACTGGGATATCAAGGCATTCGATGAGCCAGAATTGGATTGCTCGCCGCTGGCGGCAAGGCCTCGCGGGGCCAGATCGTACTGTGGGAAACAAAGACAGGCTCTGGGCGCCAAAAGCGTAGGTCGGCGCGCCCGGCGGCGGCGGTAGCGTGGCCTAATGACCTTGGCGGCGGTCCGCTGCGGCGCTCGCGGGCTACTTCTTCAGGCGCACGCCTGGCCCGCCGATCTCGTCGGCCGACAGAAACATCACGCCGGCATTCTCTAACGACTGTCGAACCGCATCGACATTTGCGGCAGAGCTTCGGCCAGGTCCGACCGAACTCTCCATACGCACAATGGTCGGCAACGAGACGCCCGAGGCCGCTACCAATTGCGGCTGGCTCCAGCCCAAAAGAGCGCGAGCGGCCTTGATCTGCTCAGCCGTGATCATTGAGCGATAATTTTATTATCGTGCATGATCATTTTATAATTGACCTCTCGCCAGTGACGGGTGATAATAAAATCGTCACTCATGATTATAGAGCAGAGGCCATGGAGTCACGTCGAAAGGCGGGGCGCGCGCCTGCGCGCGTGGATGAGCCGTCCAGGCGAGCAATGATGGTTGGCAGCGCCGTCACGTGTGGGGCTGCGGCTATGCCCGCGCCCCAGGTCGTAGCGGACCCGTCTGTCGCCATCTGCCACCGCTGGCTGGCCATCGACGCCGAACAGCGGCGGCTCCAGCTAGAGTGGGGTACGCTGGAAGGTTGGCTGATGACCAAGCGCAATTGGTACCATCTGTCGCCGGCCCAGCAGGCCGCGATCCCCGAAGGCGCCAACTCGCCGAGATCGACGCACGGCTCGACGTGCTGGAGGTCGAGGGGCACGCCCTTCTGAAGGCCATGCGGCCGAAGCCCGCGAAGAGCATCGAGGCGGTCGTCGCCAACCTTTCCGTTGCGGCGCGCCTGATCTTCGTGGAAGACCATCCCGAAGCCCACGGCCTGATCACCCGCGCGGTCCGCGACCTCGCGCCCTTATCCTCCGGTGGCAAGTGACACGCCGGGTTGCCCGGCGACGCGACGGCGCCGACCGCCCGCTGGCGGCGACGTTCCGCCGTAACGCGGCCGGCTTCCACGAAGCGGCCGAGGCGGCGCTGCCGCGACACGCCGAGGTCACGCGCTACTTCCTGGCCATCGCGATCGAACTGGCGCTGAAGGCGCACCTCCTGCACCGGGGGATCAGCGACGATTGGAACCGTGTCTACCTCCGCCACAACCGAGCAAGGCGTTGAGGTTCGCGCAGCGCGCGGGGTTCAACGGCGCCCCAGCGGCCCTTCCAGAATTGGCCGCGCTTCTTGGCCCGTACTACCAAGTTCATGCCATCTCCCAGATGCCACCGGAGGCCATCGCATCGGTCTGCTGGTCGCAGGCCTGCACGACGGTTCGTGATCTGATCGACGCCGTTGTCGTGGCCGCCGGGTTTGATGCTTCCGCTCATGAAGGCGCCGCGTGATGGCGCCCCTCCGCAGACCTTGGCCGCTCGTGGTCAGCCAATGGTGGCGGTGGCGAAATGCCGATCTCTGGCGCGGTCGTGTCTTCGATCCACACAACGCCCAGCAAGTCATCTCCTACGCCGTCCTCCGCCTTCGACGGGAGACGCGGGATGTCTTCGTGCTCAATCACATTAAGGCGCTCGACTATGCGCTGGTCGCTCGCCACCTGGGTCTTTCCGTTGGCGACGTTCAGGAGCGCTTGGCGGACGCGCTCTGCGAGATTTCCCGCACGGTCGATCTGATCGAGCGCATCCGCCCCAAGCCCATCGATCTTTCCAAAGCGGAGCATCCCGATGTCTGACGACAAGGAGCCCTTCGCCGTTTCCCGGCGCGTCGTCATTGGCGCGGCCAGCGCCGCGCCGGTGGTCGCCGGGGCCGGTGCGCCGCAGTCCCGGACCCGGCCGTTGCTCGCTGCGCCGAGTGGCTGGCGCTCGACGCGGAGATCGACCGTCTGGGTCTGCGCTGGTCGGATCTGGAGACCATCCTTGTGCGCCAGAAGCGATGGGAGCGCATGACGCCAGAGGAGCGTGGGGAATTGTTGCCCTCCGAAGAGATGGACGCCATCGACGAGCAGTTGAAGCCGCTGTTCGAGCAGCGGGAGACGTGGCTTGAAGGCTTGCCTGCGGTCCGCGCGCGCGACATCTACGGCGTCGTCGCCAAGCTGGAAGTGGCGCTACAGGTCATGGTCCATCAGCAGGGCGACGGGTACGACCTCTTCAAGGCGACTATGGAGGAGCTGCGCACCGCGCGCTGCCCAAACTGCGGGGCGCCCGTTTGCAAGCGCTAGCCGCGCCCCTGTCGGCAGCCGCCTTGCCCACCCCAACCTGCGGGAGCCAGGACCGGAACGGTCGGTGCTCGCCCTGGAGCGCTTGGAGAGCCTCTGCCGGGCGGGATGGTGCGGGTCAAGGGCGGCTTCGCCGTCGCTCCGCGAGACGCCCGCAGGGCGTCCCCTTGACGCGCGCCAGCCCGTCCGGCCCTTGTTCCACCAAGCGATCCAGGGCGTCTTGTCTCCGAGCGAAGATGGTCGGTGGCCGTTGGCTCAGTGGCCGGCCGGACAGGCCCGGCCAAGCGGCCCTGTCAGCGCACGCGCTTGAAGTGGACACGGTCCTCGCCAGCGATGAGAAAGGCGTCATAGCCGGCGTCGCCCCAGGCCTTACGCTGGACCTGGCTCGTGTGGGGATCGGTGGTGTTGGCCCACCATGGCTGACGGGCCGCGCTCTTTGGGAGCATGGCCTCAAGGATGCGCTCGATCTCGGTGCAGGTCAGTTCGAGTTCGTCTTGACGCTGGCGACCCGGATGACCCGACAGGGGATCGTACCTGGACATCCCCCAGCATCGCCGATTGATCCGGACACGTCGAACCCGCACACGATTAGCGCGAGCGGCGAACGACCTTGAAAAGCCATGCTTGCGAGCATCTTTGCGCCCGCAAGCCCTTTCCCGGCTCGGCGGCGTTGCCGGCGATCCGACCATGGAGACTGTCGTGACCGATACGCCTGAAGCCCGCACGCCCAATGTCGTCGATATCCACGTCGGGGGCCGCGTGCGCATGCGCCGTAGGATGCTTGGCGTGAGCCAGGAAACGCTCGCCGATGCGCTTGGGCTCACCTTCCAGCAGGTGCAGAAGTACGAGCGCGGCGCCAACCGCGTCAGCGCCAGCAAGCTCTATGACATCGCCAAGACGCTCCAGGTCCCGGTGTCGTACTTCTTCGAGGGCCTGGCCGACCCGATGACCAACGCGGTCGACGAGGTTGGCGCGGCTGCCGAGCGCGTCGTCACCGAGTTCCTCAACACGCCCGAAGGCCTGGAACTGGCCGAGATGTTCCCGAAGATCGGCCGAGGCCGGGTCCGTCGCCAGGTTCTCGATCTGGTGCGCGCCATGGCCGACGACGAAAGCCGCGATAAGGCCTGACGATCTCTCAGCGGATCTCTGGCGACGAGCGGGCCTCGGCCTCGAACGCCCGCTTTCCACCGCGCCGCCAGAGCGCCAGGCTGTGCTCGGCGTCGTCGCCTCTCAGCATGGTCGCCAGGAACGTGAACGCCCCGTAGAGCGCGGCGCGATCATCGCGCGTCAGCTCGACGAGGCCGGCCTTTTGGACGAGGCCGCCCAGCTCGATCAGGTGACGCGTGCGCTCGCGCCGCTTCACCACCCAGGCTCGCGTGTTGGTCCTGGCCCGCCGCGCCTCCAGGCGATGGCGCGCCGCTCTTGCTCGGCGCTCTGCGTCATTGGTCGCCGCCAGCGCTTGGCGGAGCACCGTCCTTCCCGCCGCGAAAGAACCCCGCTCCGCGCTTTCTCCAGCCTTCCTTGCGAGCGGCGTTTCCCGCATCGGCCAGATCCAGAAGTCCGCCGGCCAGGGTGTCGATGTCGAGGGCGTCGGCGCCGGTGGCGATCACCAGCTCGCCAAGCTGCCTGACCTTGCGATCCTTCAGGGTCTTGGCCTTGTCTTCGAGGCTCTTGAGTTCGGCGTCGAAGTCTCGTGGTTTGCGCATCCCAAGTCTCCAAGTTTTGACGTCGTGCTGATCGTAAAACAGACGGCTCGGGAATGCTGTAAGGTCTCCGGAACACACTGGGACGGGTCGGTCCCTCCCGAGAATCTTGGGAGGGCGCGCTTATACGTCGTGCCGACGTGCGCTCAGAGTAGTAGGTGGTCTGTCGCCATGGCGATCTACCACTTCTCCGTCAAAGTCATCAGCCGCGCCACCGGGGCCAGCGCCGTGGCTTCGGCCGCCTATCGCTCGGCCAGCCGGCTGCACGATGAGCGACTGGACCGCGACCATGACTTCACCAACAAGAGCGGCGTCGTCCATTCGGAGGTCATGCTGCCGGACGGCGCGCCCCAGCACCTGTCCGATCGCGCGACGCTGTGGAACGCGGTCGAGGCCGGCGAGAAGCGCAAGGACGCCCAGCTCTCGCGCGAGGTCGAGTTCGCCATTCCCCGCGAGATGGACCAGGCCCAGGGCATCGAGCTAGCCCGCGACTTCGTCCAGCGCGAGATGGTCGATCGCGGCATGGTCGCCGATCTCAATGTGCATTGGGATGTCGGGGCCGATGGCCTGGCCAAGCCCCACGCCCATGTCATGTCGTCGATGCGGGAGCTTGGCGAGGACGGCTTCGGCGCCAAGGTCCGCGACTGGAACCGCACCGAGCTGGTCGAGCATTGGCGTGAGGCCTGGGCCGACCACGTTAACGAGCGCTTGGCTCAGCTCGACATCGACGCGCGGGTCGACCATCGCAGCCTGCAAGACCAGGGCATCGACCTTGAGCCGCAGCACAAGATCGGCCCGGCCGCTGGTCGGATGGCTGGCGAAGGCGTCGAGACCGAGCGGCTGGAAGATCATCACCGCATCGCGCGTGAGAATGGCGACAAGATCATCGCCGATCCGCGCATCGCGCTGGACGCCATCACCCACCAGCAGGCGACCTTCACGCGTTACGACCTGGCCAAGGTCATCCACCGACATTCGGACGGCAAGGAGCAGTTCGACCGCGCCATGGGCGCGGTGCAGGCCTCGCCCGATCTCGTTGCGCTGGGCCAGGACGGGCGCGGGCAGGATCGGTTCACCAGCCGGGAGATGATCGCCGTCGAAGACCGGCTGCATCGCGCCGGCGAATTGATGGCGCAGCGTCGGGCGCACGGCGTCAGCGACCTGGAGCAGCGTCGCGCCCTGGCGCGCGCCGCGCAGCGCGGTCTGGTCCTCTCCGGCGAGCAAAAGGCGGCCTTCCAGCACGTCACCGAGGGCCGGGGCCTTGGCGTCATCGTCGGCTACGCCGGCACGGGCAAGTCGGCGCTCCTGGGCGTGGCGCGGGAAGCCTGGGAGGACGCCGGCTATCATGTCCAGGGCCTGGCGCTGTCGGGCATCGCCGCCGAGAACCTGGAGGGCGGATCGGGCATCGCCTCGCGCACCATCGCCAGCCTCGAGCATCAGTGGAGACAGGGGCGCGAGCTGCTGGACGCCCGCGATGTGCTGGTGATCGACGAGGCCGGGATGATCGGCTCGCGGCAGATGGAGCGCCTGCTGTCGGCGGCCGAGAAGGCCGGGGCCAAGGTGGTGCTGGTCGGCGATCCCGAGCAGCTCCAGGCGATCGAGGCCGGCGCGGCCTTTCGGTCGATTGCCGAGCGCCATTCCCACGTCGAGATCACCCAGGTTCGGCGCCAGCACGAGGACTGGCAGCGCGACGCCACCCGGCATCTGGCGACCGGTCGGACGGGCGAGGCGCTGGCGTCTTACGAGGCGCGCGGCATGGTCCATGCCGCCGAGACGCGCGACCAGGCGCGCGAGGATCTGGTCGAACGCTGGGATCGCGAGCGGATCGCCGAACCGGGCAAAAGCCGGATCATCCTCACTCACACCAACGACGAAGTCCGCGACCTCAATCTGACGGCGCGGGATCGGCTCCGTCAGGCCGGCGCCTTGGGCGACGACGTGACGGTCCGGGCCGAACGCGGCGAGCGCCAGTTCGCGACCGGAGATCGGCTGATGTTCTTGAAGAACGATCGCGGGCTGGGGGTGAAGAACGGCATGCTCGGCGAGATCGAGCAGGTTTCTCCCACGCGGATGACCGTGCGGCTCGATGCTGGCCGATCGGTCGTCTTCGACCTCAAGGATTACGCCCAGGTCGATCATGGCTATGCCGCCACCATCCACAAGAGCCAGGGCGTCACGGTCGATCGCGCCCACGTGCTGGCGACGCCGGGAATGGATCGTCACGGCGCGTATGTCGCCCTGTCACGGCACCGCGACAGCGTGCAGATCCACTACGGCCGCGACGAGTTCGACGACCTCGGCAAGCTGACCCGCGTGCTGTCGCGCGAGCGGGCCAAGGACATGGCCAGCGACTTCGCCGAGCGGCGCGACATCCACGTGCCGGCATCGATGCAGGCGAAGGAACCGCCGCTGCGCGAGCGCGGGATGTTCGACGGGTTCAAGCCCGCCAGTCCGGCGCGTCAGCCGGCGGCGCCGGCGCGCGATGACGATCAGGTTGTTCAGAGCCGGGTGATCGAGCGCCACGCCCGCGCCGCGGCCGATGTCATGCGGATGAACGACTGCGGCTTGCCCGTGCTCGCCCATCAGCGGCGGGCGCTGGAAGAGGCGCGCGAGGCCGTGGGGAAGATCGGTCCGCACGCGACCAGGGATCTTGAGCGGGCCTATATGCGCGAACCGGGTCTGGCCGGTGAGGTTGCCTCCGGACGGACGCAACGGGCGATCCGGGTTCTTCAGCTTGAGGCGGAGGTTCGGACTGATCCGCGTCTACGGGCCGACCGCTTCGTCGAGCGCTGGCAGGGTCTGGAGCGTCAGCACTCAGCGCTGCACCGCGCGGGCGACATGACCGGCGCCCGCCAGGTCAAGGATCGCATGGGCGCCATGGCCAAGAGCCTGGAGCGCGACCCACAGGTGGAGTTGCTGCTGCGTGGACGGCGGGCCGAGCTGGGTCTGCCTTCCGACGTGGGACGCAGCGTCGGGCAGGGGCTGGCTGATTACCTCGGCTTGGGTCGAGGACGTGGGCTTGGCCTCTAGGAGGAAAGACGATGGAACAGGATGTTGGGGCCGGAGAGCCAGCCGATGCTGCGGCGGCGTTCGAAGCGCTGCGCCGAGAGGTGGCGCTCCTGAATGTCGCCGTCGCTGGGCTCGCGGCCGAACGGGCCTCGGCGCCGGATTACACTGAGACTTTAGGCGAGATCGCCAAGGGCGTTTCGGTCGCGATCAGCCGATTGGGAAAGGTGATGACCAGCCCGGGCCTGGCGACGGGTCCGGCAGAGATGGCGCGGCAGATCGCGGTGGCGGCCGAGGACGCGCGCCGTCAGGACAAAGCTCTGCTCCAGCAAGCGCGGGAGGCGCTGCAGCAGGCGACCCGAGACCTGCGGGGCTGGATCGAGGGCGCGCGCCTGGCGAACATCCAGAAGCGGCGCATGCTTCAGTTCGCAGCTGCCGGTCTACTGTTCGGCACGCTCCTCGGGATCTGGGCGCCAAACGCGATTGCGCGCGCGGCTCCCGATCATTGGGCATGGCCGGAGAGACTCGCGGTCCGAGCCCTCGGTCGTGAACCCTGGGCCGCTGGTGAGAGACTGCTCGCTGTCGCCGATCCGCAGCGCTGGAAGTCTCTGCTTGAGCGGCTGGAAGCCGACCCTTCTGGCAGTACGGCCTGCGCGCGCGATGCGCCGCAGCGGCGGCGTCAAACTAAGGAAAGGCCTCCGACCGACCGGAGGGGTCTGCCTGTCGACCGTTGAGGTCGCCTTCGCCCGTTGGCGCTTAGGCGGCCAGGGGAACGCAAGGGTTGGCAATGATGACGATACGTAGCATTATGATCGGGTTCTGGTAAGACCGCGCCACTTGAGAGGCCTTCTCGTCGAGCACAGCCGTCATCCAACCGGGCGACGGCGATAACGCAAATTCGAAGTTGCAGCCCCGCGGAGGCTCCTGTATCGAACGCCCTCCCCCGCCGACGTGATTTGCGTCGTCGACCGGATGGCCCGGTGGCGGAGTGGTGACGCAGCGGACTGCAAATCCGTGCACCCCGGTTCGATTCCGGGACATGTCGCCGCGCAAGACATTTATAAGCTGGGGAAGCTCGTCGATGCTGGTTTTGCGGATGATCTTGCCGAGCGTTGTGATCCGGTCGTCGTCGCGCTGGGCCTGGACGACCTTCGAACCGTTCTCCTGACACCGCATCGAGCGGAACTTGAAGATCGTGAAGGCCTGACCGTTCAATCCGCCACGGGATTGCCGGAACAGTACCGGACCTGGCGACTCCAGTTTGATCAACAGAGCGACGAACGCGAGGAGCGGCGCGAAGAACAGCAATGCGCCGCCCGCCACCAGTATATCCATCGCTCGCTTGAGCGGATCTTTGGCGACCGGCGACGCTTTCACGGCGCAGGTTCGCTGATCCGCTGACGGATTAGATGCAATCAGCACGTGGTCCCCACCAGTGTTATGTATCCGGGTCTTTGCCCGATGATTTAACAAGCCTTTACTAAATCAGCGTTCCGCAAACAACCGCCCTCAGTGGTTGTTAACCAACCTTTCTTCGCGGTGCCGCGATTCCTGCGCGTTCGAGTGACATTCTCAGCCCTAATGACGGGCGCCCGTGCGAATAATGACGACTTCAGCACGCTAAATCAGCGAGCAGCGGCGCCTCCGACTGTGACGGAATGCACACGGTAAACGCTGCCGCGCCTCGCTGAACCGTCATAAGCGTCGCAAGAATATGCGACAGGTCTTTGCGCCCCCGCTCTTGAATGTCCCCAATACTCGGTAAACGGGAGCAGGCTGATAGGGACTGCGTGCATTGGCGAGCGGCCGATCCAGTAATGCCGGGAACTGGTCGGCTCTGTCGGCGCCCCAAAGGGGACTTAGGGCCAGCCCCCAGCGCGCTGCGGAGCGGCTTCCGCCCAGCTTCGGCCGACGTCGCTCGCGCGCCAGCGGACCTGCAGCCGGTTCCCCGCGAAGCCGCTCCTCCGCTTGCACCCCCGGTCTCGCCGACGGGCGTCGGGTTTCAGACGCGCCTGTTGCGTCCGCAACCCAACGACCGAAGGAGATCACAATGTCCAACGCAGGGGACCGGCTATCGCCCAGGATCTTTGTCGCTTGCCTGGCGGCCTACAATGCCGGCTACTTTCACGGGGCGTGGATCGACGTCGAGGACGAGGAGACCGTCGGAGGCGCCATCACAGCTATGCTCGACGCCTCGCCTGTAGTCGGCGCGGAAGAGTTCGCCATCCACGATCATGACGGCTTTGGCGGCGTGACCATCGGCGAGTACGAGGACATCGGGCGGGTCGTCGAAATCGCATCGTTTCTCCGCGAGCGTGGGCAGCTTGGCGCGCTCTTGCTCGATCATTTCGGCGGGAACATCGACGAGGCGAGCGAGGCGCTCGATGACGGCTACCGAGGCGCTTTCGAATGTCTGGCTGACTACTTTCAGGAACTGACTGAGGAAACGGTCATGATCCCGGAGCCCCTCCGCCTCTATATCGACTACGAAGCCATGGCGCGGGACGCGGAGCTGAGCGGCGAGGTGTTCACGCTCCGGACGGCTCACGACAAGGTCCACGTTTTTTGGGCGCGATGAGGCGAAGGCGCTTAGAACAGGCCTTTGAATTCGGGATCACCGTAGTAGCGGACCTTGCGCGCCGGTTTCGACGGCGCGCCGCCCGGATTGGCCAAGATCGCGGCGGCGCTCAATCCCTACTATAAAGCCCCCCCTTTCCCCACATGCCGGCGGAGACCATCGCATCGGTGTGCTGGCTCGACGCCTGCCAGACGGTGCAAGACCTAATCACCGCCGTTGAGACCGCCATCGGCGTTCAGGTTCCAGACAGCCCCCCAATGCGATCCCCCGTGAGCGCGGATGATGCGCCGCGCTTGGAAATACTGGCAGCTTGATCCGATCCAATGGTGGCGTTGGCGCCACCCGCGTCTATGGGCCGGCGGAGGCTTTGATCCTCACAACAGCCAGGAGGTGATCCATTATGCCGTCATGCGCCTGCGCGGTGACACGCGAGACGTCTTGATGCTGAAACGTATCCGAGCGCTCGACTACGCGCAGATCGGCCGTCACCTGACCCTGACGGTTCAAGAGGTAGAATCGCATATGGCGATTGCGATCTGTCAGATCGACACCATCGTCTGTCTCATTGAGCGAACTCGCCCCCGGCTTGACGTCGGATGAACTCGCCCCTCAGTCTCTCAGCAGTTCGATGGAGGTCCCACCATGTCCGTTCTGAGAACCAGCACCTTTGAGCATGCCGGCCGCGCCTTCGAGATCCGGGCCGAGACCTATGCAGATCCCACCTACGTCGAAGCCGTCGTGTTTGAGAACGGATCGCCTGCGACCGTGACCTATCCCGGCGGCCTTTCGGCCATGCCCACCTACGGCGCCAACTTCCATCGGGAGCTAGGGCCGGAGGATGCGGCAACGATCGATGCGTTGATCGCCGGCGCCGAGAGCGAGTTTCGGAGGCTGATGCCCCTCGACGTCAGCTAGTATGAGGTGAAGGGTGTTCGCCGGGCCAGCCGCCCTTTTCGGGGCCTTCTATTTCTCGCCAACACGCGAGAAGCGGTTGATCAAAGACCTGCGCATCCCGCCTCCCCCCTCAACCTACCGGCACAATGTCCATGATCGATTGGAATGGCTTATACAGATCACATTCCAATGGATTTTGATCGATATATCGGATAGATATCGATCATGGTTTGGAATTGGCAGCAGGAAGGCTGGCCCGAGTTTACTTGGGATCAGCGCGCATTGGTGCGCGCCGAAGCGCTCTTCATCGAGAACGCGGGCGTGCTCATTGGCGCATCCAAACATCTGGACGCCGACGACCAATATGCCTTGCGCATCGAATTGATGAGCCATGAGGCCGTCGATACTTCCGCCATTGAGGGCGAACCGCTCGACCGAGATAGCGTCCAGTCGTCCATCCGCAGGCGCCTAGGCCTGGCCAGCGATCGTCGCCGCGCGTCCCCCGCCGAGGCCGGCATCGCGGAAATGATGGTCGATCTCTATGAGCGGGCAACTACGCCACTGACCGAAGAGGCCCTGTTCCGTTGGCATCGCTGGATCACCAACGGGCGCACCGATCTGGTCGATATCGGGCGCTATCGCACCCACACAGATCCGATGCAGATCGTCTCGGGCTCGGTGCACGCCCCGAAAGTGCATTTCGAGGCTCCGCCTTCATCCGCCCTTACCGCGGAAATGCAGCGCTTCTGGGATTGGCTGGAGCGCACCGCGCCGGGCGGCGACACCCCCCTCCCCGCCATCACCCGCGCCGGCATCGCCCACCTCTGGTTTGAGAGCATCCACCCGTTCGAGGACGGCAACGGCCGCGTCGGTCGCGCGATCAGTGAGAAGATCCTGGCGCAAGGATTGGCCAACCCGGTCGTCACCGGCATGGCCAGCACCTTGCTGCAGCATCGCAAGGCCTACTACGCCGAGCTTGAGCGAGCACATCGCGAACTCGAAATCACCGACTGGCTATTGTGGTTTGCCGCCAAGACCCTCGAGGCGCAGCAAAGTACGCTCCGCCAGGTCGAATTCGTGCTGGATAAGGCCCGCCTCATGGGCCGATTGCGCGGCGCGCTAAACGAGCGCCAGGAAAAGGCGCTCATCCGGCTATTCGCCGCCGGGCCGGAAGGCTTCAAGGGCGGGCTCAGCGCCGCCAACTACATGACCATCACAGGCGCGCCCTCGGCGACCACCACCCGCGACCTCGCCTCACTGGTTGAGATCGGCGCGCTGACCCGCACCGGCGCGAACAAGGCGACGCGCTATCACTTAAACATCACCGTCCCGGCCACAGCATCAATGAGCGGGCAGGACATCATCTAACCACACGACAAGCGGGTAGCCTTAGCTGCGTTCCACGTCGCCGATGCATTGGCTAGGGCCAGGAAGCGGGCCTTTTCAACGGCGATGAGCCAGAGCAACTCATTTGGATCGTCCGACGGCTACGAGCACCACCGTCGATCGGGCCTCGGCACGTCTGACCAGGCCCGCCGTACGGTCTGGACAGACCGGCGCCGAACTCGCGATTATCGTCGGCAAAAGCCGCGCTTAGCACATTCTTCTAGCACAATCAGCTTTTTCCATTTAAAATCAACACTTTAACCGGACTTAAAATCCGTAGTACTAGCTGTTAAGTCCCAGCGGCACGCATCGGCCCATCGATCCATAAGGTCTCTGCGCTTCTGAAAGAGATCTCCCCGCCGATAGGCGGCTTCGACCTTGCTCCTGATGGTGTGCGCCAGCGCCATTTCGACGACCTCGCTCTGAAACTCAGTTTCCTCAGCCGCCCAATCGCGGAACGAGCTGCGGAAACCGTGGCTGGTGAGATCATCGTGACCCATGCGCCGGAGCACGGCGAGCAAGGACATGTTGCTGAGTCCCTTGCCGGCTAGCTGCCCCCAGAACACAGGACCCGCCGGCCCCTTCTCGCCGGCCTTCAACGTCTTGCGATGACGTCGCGCCTCGATCTCGAACCAAGCCGCGCGCTGCCGCTCCAAGATCTGGAGCGCAGGCTCGCTGAGCGGCACGCGATGCTCCCGCCCGGCCTTCATCCGTGACGCCGGCACGATCCAGAGCTTGTTCTCGAAGTCGATCTCACGCCAATCGGCCCCGAGCACCTCGCCCGTACGCGCGGCCGTCAGGATCACGAACTGCAGGGCCAAGACCCCTACCCCACCTTGCGACCGGATCGCGGTCATGAACCGGGGCATCTCCTTGTAGTCGAGCGCGGCGTGGTGCTTGACCTTCGCCACCTTGGATTTGGCCGGCAGGATCATCTCGATATGGCCCTTCCACCGCGCGGGGTTCTCGCCCTGGCGGTGGCCCCGCGCTGCGCCCCAGTTGAGCACGGCCTCGATACGCCCGCGCAGGCGGCTGGCCGTCTCTGACTTCGTCAACCAGATGGGCTTGAGCGCATTGAGGACGTCGGCGGTTTCAACATCGGCCAGCAACTTCCCGCCGAAGTGGGGGACGGCATAGGTCTCAAGCGTGCTCGACCACTGCTGGATGTGCTTCTCGTTTCTCCAGGCGGCCTTGTTGGTGTCGATATAGGCAACCATCGCCTCCCGAAAGGTGACACCCTTTGGCGTGCTGACCGCCTTTGGCCGCCGCCCAATCCGCACGCCGAGCGGGTCCTCGCCATTGTAGCGTTGCAGGCGCGCCGCCCTCGCCTTTTCGCGGGCTTCGGCCAGAGAGACGAACGCCAATGGGCCAAGACCCATCTGTCGTTCGCGACCGGCTACGCGATAGCGGAAAATCCACGACTTCCCGCCGCTGGGCATGACCTGCAGGTAGAGGCCGCCACCGTCCGGATACCGCCCCGCGCCACGAAGCTGCCGGACCGTCATCGCCGTGAGTCGCTCATAAACTCGAGCCATTGCTAACCCACACTTTTACCCCGCAGGGCTAACCCCTACTTTGCCCCCCGCACTTGTTCATCATAGGAACGGATGTGGATGCATGCGTCGAGACACAGAAACGCGAGTTTTCCGTGATAAATCAACGGATTTAAAACGTCCGCGGACGCCGATGGATCATGCTGGAAAAGCGGGGATGGCGGAGGCGGAGCAAAGGCAAAGCCTCCGCCAATGCTCGTCGAAAAGCTCATACGTTTGATTGCAGGTCGCGGCGGTTAAGAGTGCCGCACCGCGAGGTCACGTCGGGAGCTGGTTTTTGACATGCGAACAACGTATATACGTTTTCAGTACTCGGCACGGAGAACGCCTGATGGGTAAAGACGCCGTCTTCACCATGAAGCTCGAACCACAGTTGCGCGACGCCTTCATCGCCGAAGCACAGGCTGCCCATCGGCCAGCCTCGCAGATCGTACGCGATATGATGCGCGACTATGTACAGCGCCAACGCGAGATGCGTGATCATGACGTCTTCGTCCGCGCCAAGGTCGAGGCGGGTCGTCTTGATCGGGTCGCGGGTCTGGATTGGTCAAACGACGAAGTCGAAACAGAGTTTGCCGCACGCCGCCTTGCGCTTGAAGGAAAGGCGGATGGGGCGCAAAGGTGAACGTCCGCTGGACGGCCTCGGCCCGTTTAGATCGTCTCGACATCATGGACTACATCGCCGCTCAGAACCCGCAAGCGGCCTCGCGCATGGACCAGCTGTTTTCTGGTGCGGCATCCTCCCTGGCCGACTTTGCGACTAGGGGACGCCCCGGTTTGGTCGCGGGGACGCGCGAACTCTTCCCCATGAGTCCTATCGGCTCGTCTATGAAGTAGCCGGTGACACGGTGTGGATCCTGGCGCTACTCCACGCTTCGCGGCAGTGGCCCCCACTGCGCGAATAGAACTCGCCTGCGCGATGGCGCCCTGAGGCCCACTTGCCGCCGTTGGCGCGCCTCCATGAGCTAGACGCCCGCTAGGCCACAGACCCATAAACGGGATTCCCAAAAAGTGGCGGGGCTGATTCAAACCTTCTGAGACGGGAGGTTTGAATGGCGCGATTTGATCTTACGGATTTCGAGTGGGCGGTGATCGAGCCGCTGCTGCCCAACAAGCCGCGCGGCGTACCGCGCGTGGACGATCGGCGGGTGCTCAACGGCATTTTCTGGCGACTGCGGACGGGGCGCCCTGGGCGGACATCCCCGGTCGCTACGGGCCTCACACGACCTGCGTCAACCGCTTCAACCGCTGGCGCAAGGCCGGCGTCTGGGACCGACTTCTTGAAGCAGTTTCAAAAGCTTATGACGGCGACATCCAGATGATCGACAGCTCGTCGATCCGCGTGCATCAGCACGCCGCCAACGCCCAAAAAAAGACGACCGATCCCGTTGCATGGGTCGCTCGCGGGGCGGCCTGACCACCAAAATCCACGCCCTGGTCGACGCCGAGGGGTTGCCCATCGCCCTCAAGCTCACCGAGGGTCAGGCCCATGATGGTCGCAGCGCTGCCGACATGCTCGCCTCGATCGGCAAAGGCCAGATCCTGCTGGCCGATCGCGCCTATGACAGCGACGCCTTGCGCAGAGATCTCGCAAGCAAAGGCGCCTGGGCCAACGTCAAGCCCATGCCCAATCGCAAAAACGTCCCCGCCTTCAGCGGCTTCCTCTACCGATACCGCAACCTCGTCGAGCGCTTCTTCAACAAGCTCAAGCACTTCCGAGGCGTCGCAACACGATACGACAAGCGCGCCGACAACTATCTCGCCGGCGTCAAACTCGCCTCAGTACGCATTTGGCTGCGATTTAATGAGTTCGTGGCCTAGGGCGGAGCGGCGCCCCCGGACAGGCTTCGAACGAATGAGTTGGGCTTAGATCGAATCGAGATAGCGGCGCCGTCACGCCTGCTCGCAGGTGACCTGCTTCACTATGGCGTGCAAGCGATAGCCCATTCCTCCATCAGCCCTCGGCGCTTCTCAAGTAAATCGCCGCGCCGATAAGCCGCCTCAACGCGATTGGCGATGGTGTGTGCGAGAGCCATTTCCACGATCTCGCCAGAATATCTTGTCGTCTCGGCGGCCCAATCACGGAAGGTGCTCCGGAAGCCGTGGGTTGTTAGGTCACGCCGGTTCAAAGTTTTGAGCACCTTCAGCAGGCTCATATTGCTCAACCCCTGCCCTTCCCGCATGCCTGGGAAAACTGGCCCTGAAAGAGCATCCGCTCCTCGGTCGAGCGCACGTTTTTTTGCGTCACTGAGTATGGCGAGCGCCTGAGACGAGAGCGGAACACGGTGCTCCTTTTGCCCCTTCATCCGCCCAGCGGGGATGGTCCATAGCCCGCCCGTCACGTCGACCTCGGACCATTCGGCGCCAATGACCTCCCCCGTGCGCGCCGCAGTGAGGATCGTGAACTCCAGTGCGCGCGCCGCAGTACCGTTGACGGCGGCGAGCCGCTTCATAAACGCTCGTATCTCCGCAAAAGGAAGGGCCGGGTGATGCGTTACCGGAGCGACCTTCGACTTCGCCGGCAGGATCATGTCGAGATGTCCTTTCCAGCGGGCGGGATTCTCGCCTGACCGATGCCCATGGGCCGTCGCCCAGTCGAGTATGGCCTCTATGCGCCCGCGCACCCGACTGGCCGTCTCGGACTTTTCAACCCAGATGGGCTGCAACGCCGCCAGCACCTGCTTTGTCTCGATCTCATGAAGAGCAAGAGTCCCCATATGCGGAAAGGCGTAAGTGGTTAGCGTGCTGGTCCACTGCTTGGCGTGCTTTTCATTTCGCCAGGCGGCTCGGTTCCCATCAATGTACGCCTCCACCGCCGCCGCAAAAGTAAGGGCAGGCATGGCCCGCTCAGGAATCAGTTGGGCAGCTTCCGGAATCGACGGCGTTGGCAAAAGGGCCTCCGGACGGAGCCCCACCTGTTTTCCGCTCCTAGCCTCGAGCGGATCGACACCTTGGACCCGCAGACGGCGGGCGCTGTCTGCTGCAACCCGAGCCTGGGCGAGTGAGACCGTATTCAGCGACCCAAGGCCCATGCGCCTTTCGCGCCCCGATATCCAATAGCGAAAGACCCACGACCGCCCGCCTACGCCGGTGACCTGGAGGTGAAGGCCGCCGCCATCAGGATAGAGCCCAGGCTCAACGAGTTGCTTGAGCGTCATGGCATTCAGCCGCTGAACCAGACGAGGCATGAGTGGATCTCGATCGTTTATACGGTTCTTTATACGGTTCTTTATACGGTCTGGAAACTCAAAGGAGTGGCCCCGGATGGACGCACCCGGACTCCAAAATCACACCACAGCATCATAAACGCTTGAAAATAAGCAATTTTAGACGCAATCTTGGACGGACTTGGACGCGATCGGATGACAATGAAAGTGGGGATGGCGGAGACGGAGGGATTCGAACCCTCGATACCCTTTTGAGGTATGCCGCTTTAGCAAAGCGGTGCCTTCAGCCTCTCGGCCACGTCTCCTCCTGAGAGGGAGCGGCTGGATAGCCTGTTCGCTTCAGGATGACAACGGCGCTTATGCGGAAAATTCGCCTGTTAACGCGGCGCTCAGACGGCCCCGCTAGGGTGAACATAGTTTTTCCAGCGACGAGCGTCATGCGTCCGATCCCCTCCCCTGCCTCGAACGTCGAATCCGCTGTCGCCTTCGTGGGCGGGGCGGAGATCGGGCCGCGTGTTTCGAGCGGCGCGGGCGGCGATCCAGGGCGGGGGCGGCGGGGGCCGTTCCGGCCTGGTCAGCTGATCCCCTCGAGGGCGCGGCTGGAGGCGCGGCCGCTGGCGCGCGCCTTCCGCGTCATCGACGTTCTGGTCGCCGCCTGTGTCGCGCTGGGGGTGACCATCGAGGGTCATTCGCTGGCCGCCGGCCTGTGGGCCGTGACCGGGCTGGTCGCGCTGCGAATGCTCGGGGCCTACGCCTTCCCGCGCAAGCAGGATCTGGGACGGCACATGGTCCAAGTCGGCCTGGCGCTGGGCGCGGGCCTGCTGGCCGCCGCCGTGGCGCTGCTGCCGACGGGCCGCGCCGAGGCGCCGGCCGTCTGGACGCTGCTGACCGCCACCGCCGCCGTCGCCGCCCTGCATGTCGTGTGGTGGACAATCATCGCCCGCGGCCGCCATCTGGGCCGCCTGACGCCCAACATCATCGTGGTCGGCGCCACGGCCAACGCCCAGCGCCTGATCGAGGCGGCCCTGCGCACGGGGGAGGCCAACGTCCTGGGCGTGTTCGACGACCGCCTGGACCGCGCGCCCGAGAACATCATGGGCGTACCGGTCCTCGGCGATACGGGCGCCCTGCTCGACCACCGCATCATGCCCTATGTCGACCGCGTGGTGATCGCCGTGCAGTCGACGGCCCAGGGCCGCGTGCGCCAACTGGTCGAGAAGCTGGGCGTGCTGCCCAATCCGGTGAACCTCTTCTTCGACGTCGGCGGTCCCGCCGAGGACGACGCCGCCCTGGCCCGCATCGTCGCGGGCGGCGAGAACGAACTGTCGGGCGCCGCGCCCGGCGCGCGCCGGGCGTGGGTCAAGCGAGCCCAGGACCTGGTCGTGGCGAGCGTCGGCCTGCTGGTCGCCGGTCCGGTCATGCTGATCGTCGCCCTGGCCGTGAAGCTGGACAGCCCCGGCCCGATCTTCTTCCGCCAGCGCCGCCACGGCTTCAACAACGAGGCGATCCTGGTCTGGAAGTTCCGCTCGATGCGCCACGAGATGGCCGACGCCCAGGCCGCGCGGCAGATCAGCGCCAATGACGACCGCGTCACCAGGGTCGGCAAGTTCATCCGCAAGACCAGCCTCGACGAGCTGCCGCAGCTGTTCAACGTGCTGACCGGCGAGATGTCGATCGTCGGCCCCCGCCCCCACGCCATCGGCATGAAGACCGGCGGCGTCGAGTCGGCCAAGCTGGTCGCCGAATACGCCCACCGCCACCGCATGAAACCCGGCCTGACCGGCTGGGCGGCGATCAAGGGCTCGCGCGGCCCGGTCGATACGCCCGAGAGCGTCCGCCTCCGGGTGGCCCTGGACGTCGAATATATCGAGCGCCAGTCGTTGTGGCTGGACCTCTACGTCATCGTCATGACCATCCCCTGCCTGCTGGGGGACCGGTCGGCGGTGCGCTAGGCGGCCGGCGATGTTCTGGCGCGGGGTCCTCGGCTACCTGCCGGTCAATGTGGTGCAGGGCGTGGTGGGGCTGCTCACCATCGTCCTGTTCACGCGCGTCCTGGATCCGTCCCAGTACGGCGTCTACGCCCTGGCCTTCTCGGTCGGCAGCCTGACCCAGACCATCCTGCTGACCTGGACCGAGGCCGCCATGGCCCGCTTCCTGGCGGCGCGCGGCGAGGACGGGCGAACGGCCGACCACTTCGCCACCCTCTATCGCCTGTGGATCGGCGCGGCGGTCGTCGTGCCGCTGGCCTGCGCGGGGGTGGCGGTGTCGCCGCTCGATGGACCGCTGAAGGTCGCGGTGATCGCCGCCCTCGCCAGCACCCTGGTCAACAGCCTGACGAAGCTGGCCCTGGAGCGCCGCCGCGCGGCCGGCGAGGTCTCGGGCGCGGCTCTCCTGACCATCATCCAGACCGCGGGCGGCTTCGTCCTCGGCCTCGCCCTGGCCTTCGCTGGCCTGGGCGGCGCGGCGCCGATCCTGGGCGTCGGCGCGATCTCGGCCCTGTGTGTGGTCCTGGTGCTGCCGGGAGAACTGAAGCGTCTGTCCGGCGGCAAGTTCGATCGCGCCCTGGCCAAGGCTTACGCCGCCTATGGCCTGCCGGTCTCGTTGTCGCTGATCCTGGCCCTGGTGCTGGCCAGCACCGATCGCCTGCTGCTGGGCGCGTTCCTCGACGAGGCCACGGTCGGCGTCTATCATGCCGGCTATTCCCTGGGCAGCCGCACCCTGGACGTGGTCTTCATCTGGCTGGGCATGGCCGGAGCGCCCGCCCTGATCTCGGCGCTCGAACGCGGCGGCCAGGCGGCCCTGACCGAGGCCGCCCACGAGCAGGCCAGCTTCATGACCCTGCTGACCCTGCCCGCCGCCGTCGGCCTGGCTCTGGTCGCCCGCCCCCTGGCCGAGCTGATGATCGGCGAGGATCTGCGGGCCGGCGCCGGCCACGTGACGCCCTGGATCGCCGCCAGCGGCTGGCTGTCGGGCGTGACGACCTACTATCTGCTGCAGGCCTTCACCCTGGCCCGGCGCACGCCGCTGTTGATCGTCAGCATGAGCGCGCCGGCCATCGTCAACGTCATTCTCAACCTCGTCCTGATCCCGCGCCTGGGCCTGGACGGCGCGCTATGGGCCACGACGCTCAGCTACGGCGTCGGCGCCGTCGCCGCCTGGGCCCTGGGTCGCCGCGCGTGCCCATTGCCGATCCCGTGGGAGGTCCTGGCCAAGGCCGCGGCCGCGTGCGTCGCCATGGCCCTGGTCGTGCGCCTGCTGCCCTCGCCGGGCGGCTTGCTGGAACTGGCCCTGAAGGCCGGCGTCGGCGCGGCCGTCTATGGCGTGATCGTGCTGAGCCTCGATGTCGGCGGCCTGCGCGGCAAGCTTTCTGGTCTTATCCGTCGGAGGGCCCCCGCCCTATGACCGCCCCCATCACCGAAATCCGCATCGAGAACGCCGCCTGGCCTAGCGCCCAGCCGCGCCTGTCGGTGCTGATCCCGACCTTTCGCGACGACCCGTCCGCCCTGCTCAAGGCCCTGGACGATCCCGGCGTCCAGGCCGAGATCGTGGTCCTGGACGACGGTGGCGGCGACGATGCTCTCGCCGAACGCATCGCCCGCCGGATCGAGAGGCTGCGCGTCCCGGCCCGCTTCGTGCGCCTGTCTAGCAACGAAGGCCGCGCCAAGGGCCGCAACCGGCTGGCCAGCCATGCCCGCGGCGGCCACTTCCTGTTCCTGGACAGCGACATGCTGCCCGACACCCCGGACTTCCTCAGCCGCTGGGCGGCCGTGGCCGAGACCAACGCCCCCGTGGCGTTCGGCGGCTTCACCCTGGACCAGACGCCGCAACGCCCCGAGACCGCCCTGCACCGGGCCATGGCGCTGAAGAGCGACTGCACGCCCGCCCCGGAGCGCGCCAAGGAACCCGAGAAGCACGTCTTCACCTCCAACCTGCTGGTCCGCCGCGACGTGTTCGAGACCATAGGCTTCGACGAGGGCTTCGCCGGCTGGGGCTGGGAGGATGTCGAGTGGGCGATGCGGGTGGTGCGCCAGCATCCGATCCTGCACATCGACAACAGCGCCACGCACCTGGGCCTGGACGCCGCGCCGACCATGGCCGCCAAGTACGAGCAGTCGGCGGCCAACTTCGCCCGCGTGGTCGCCAGCCACCGCGACATCGTCAGCGCCTATCCCAGCTACAAGGTCGCCAGGGCGCTGAAACCCTTCCCGCTGCGCGGCGTCTGGCGGCCGATGCTGAAGTCGATCGCCCTGGCCGAAGCCGTCCCCATTTCCCTTCGCGCGTTCGCCATGCGGCTCTATCGCGCGTCCCTCTATATCGAGGCCGTCTGATGCGGGTCGAATTCGAGAAGGTCGACGCCTACGAGCCCGACCGGACCCTGAAGGGCAAGCTGCGTCGCAGGCTGATCCGCCTGGCCTACCGTCGGCCGGCCAGGGTGGCGCTGGAGCGGCCGATGGTGTCGTTCAGCTTCGACGACGCGCCCGCCACGGCCTGCGAGGCCGGGGCCAAGGCGCTGGAGACGCGCGGCCTGCGCGGCACCTACTATTTCGCCGCCGGCCTGGCCGGGCGCGATGGCCCGATGGGTCGCTTCGCCACTGGGGCCGATGCGCGCCGGCTGCACGACGCCGGGCACGAGATCGCCTGCCACACCTTCTCGCACCTGGACTGCGGTCAGTCATCGAAGGCCGTCACGATCGCCGATGTCGACCAGAACGCCCGGAGCCTGGCGGCCTGGGGCGCGGGCGATCCGGTCAGCTTCGCCTACCCCTACGGCGATGTCGGCGCGCCCGCCAAAACGGCCCTGGCCGGTCGCTTCAAGACCCTGCGCGCCCTGCACCATGGCCTGATCGCCGACGGCGCGGACCTCAACCAGGCCCCGGCCGTCGGCATCGAGGGCGAGGATGGCGAGGCCGTGGCCAAGGGCTGGCTGGACAAGGCGAAGGCCCGCAAGGCCTGGCTGATCCTCTACACGCACGACGTGGCCGCCGAACCCTCGCAATGGGGCTGTACGATCGACGCGCTGGAGCGGCTGATTGATCGGGCGGTGGCGGACGGCTTCGACGTGGTGACCGTGGCCGAGGGCGCCAAGCGGATCGGGCTCTAGACGTCGTCCTGCGCCCGGTCGGAGAAGGCCAGCTTTGCGGCCAGGGCCACGAACACCGCCCAGCGGAAGTCGTTGTAAACGACCGCGATGCTCTCGGTCAGGCTGACCAGGGTGAAGACGATCAGGAACGGGAAGGCCAGTATCGCCCCGCGGCTACGGAACACGGCGATGATCGCCAGCGTCATGGTCTGCAGATAGAAGAAACCCCAGGCGCCGAGACCGACCACGCCCATGCCGATCAGTTGCTCGATCCACGAATTGTGGGCGTGCTGGGGCGTGAACTTGGCGTCGTGGACGATCCAGGCCAGCGGCCCCCAGCCGGACTTGTCGCTCCAGACGGCCGCGTAGCCGTAGCCCAGCCACGGCCTCTGCTCGATCTGGCGGAAGGCGGCGGTCCAGATCTGGGTCCGGCCGGTCAGGGTGGCGTCCTTGCCCAGGATGCCGAAGAACACATCCGAGGCGAACACGATGAACGCCGCCAGCAGCAGGAAGCCCGTCACCCCGGCCCAGGTCGCGGCGGCGGCGAAGGCCGGACCGCGCTGGCAGATCCAGACGAAGGCCAGCGCCATCAGGCCCAGCATCAGCGAGGCCAGCGAGGTCTTGGACTGCGACATGATCACCAGCCCCACCGACAGGGCCGCGAAGGTCAGCCAGACGCCCTTGCGCTGGGGGTCCAGCAGGGCCGCGCCGCAGAGGATGCAGCAGCCCAGGGCCATCATGCCGCCCAGCGAGTTCTTCTCCAGCCACAGGCCGCGCCAGGCGCCGGGGAAAAGCTCGGTCATGATCCCGATCGACGGGAAGGCGATACAGGCGATGTAGGAGGCGACGATCAGCACGCAGAAGGTGGTGGCGAACACCCTGGCCAGCTCGGCCCACCGGAAGCGGGCGGCCAGGGCCAGGCCCGAGATCGTCGTGCAGCCCACGGCGAAGCCGCGGCGGATCGAGACATCGGGCTGGATCGACCAGAAGATCGAGGCCGCCACCACGCCCATCAGGATGATCAGGAATGGCTGGCGGATCGTGACCCGCACCATGTTCCAGGGCCGGGCCAGGACCAGCAGGAACGCCAGGCCGTAGGCGGGCAGGAAGGCCACGCGCAGCAGGCCCGAGCTGGACTCGTCGGTCTTCTCGCCGAACAGCGGCAACTGCCAGCCGCCGGTGTAGATCAGCAGCATGACCACGGCGACGGCGATGGTCAGCAGCGACGGCGCCAGCGCCCGGGTGTCCGGCCGGCCCCACGCCGCGTCCGGAGCAAGGCTGGTCACGGCAGGATCGCCTTCAGGAAGGCGGGCGGTTCGACCGAGACCTTGTTGAAGAACATGCCCGCGCATCGGCCGCCTGCGGCGGTCAGGGCGTCGCGCAGCATGGCCGGCTGGCGCACGTCCGGCTGGTCGGCCGAAACCACCATCACCGTCTGATCCATGTGCTGGGCGATGGTCGGGCCGGACTGCGAGCGGTCCAGGGACGGGCTGTCGACGACGATGATCTCGGCGTGCTTGCGCAGCGCCCGCCAGTAATCCGCCGACGGAATGACATGGGCCTGCTGGCGGCCGCGCAGGGCTTCGCGGTTGAAGCGGGTGATCCACAGGCGCGGACCGCCGACGCTGTGGCCGGTCAGGAACTTGGAGTCCGGCCAGACCCCGCCCTCGGCGCGCGGCGCGGGGGGCTGGACGGTGAAGAAGGTCGAGCCGTCCGGCGAGGCCGCCACCGGCGGGCCCAGCGGGCCGAAGCGGTTCGGGTCGGCGGCGATCTCGCGGAACTGGCTGGGGCTGTTGAGGTCGAGGTCGATCAGCCAGGTCTTGCGGCCGGCGCGACGCGAGGCGAAACGGGCGAATTCACGGGCGACCGTCGAGGTCCCCTCTCCCCGTCGCGCGGCGATGAACTGGATGACGTACGGACGGCCGACAGGCGGCGCGCCAAGCGCCCCCCAAAGCTCCGTCATCTCGACGTTCAAATCCACCATCTGCCGAATCGCCGCGCACTCAGAAGATCGCAAGGTGCGACATTAACCCTGTCGGCGAAAGGCGACGAAAGCGCTCACCGCTTGACCCCGGCGGTGGCCAGGACCGGCATGCCAAGGGTGCGCGAGGCCGAGGCCGGCGTCTGCAGCCCGGGGCGCAGGAACATGCGGACCAGGCCCACGCACAGGGCCGTGAAGCCCGCGAACAGGATGGCCAGCACCAGAACCGGCTTCTTCAGGCTCTTGCCGGTCGACGGGGCGACGGCGCGCTGGACGATGCGGATGTTGTCGCTGCTCTCGGACGACATCTGCCGCTGGGCCTCGTCCTGTTGTTCCTTGACCGTGAAGTCGCGGACGTTCGAGGACAGGACGTCGCGATCGCGCGACAGCTCGTTGAACTGCGGTTCCAGTTGGGCCAGGCGCAGCAGGCGTGAGTTCACATCGGTCACCTGCTGGGCGTAGGCGGCCTGCGACTGCTGCAGAGCCGCGACCTCGGCCCGCAGGTCGTTGCGGGTGGTGGTCAGGGTCTGCCAGATCGGGTTGGGACCGCTGCGCCGCGCGCCCTCGCCATTGGTGCGGCCGGCGGCGAGGCCGGCCTCCAGCTGAGCGATCTGGGCGTTGATGTCCTGCACCGGTTGGGCGCCGGCCGTGTAGCGGGCCAGCAGGCCCTCGCGGTCCAGCTTCATCTGGGCCAGCTTGATCGCGGCCGACATGTCGGTGTCGCGATACAGCACCGTCTCGGGCGAGGTGCGCGCCAGTTCGGCCTCGACGGCGGCCAGGCGGCCGATGCGATCCTGCAGCTGGGCGTCGACCGAATACTTCTGCTGCTCGACCTGGGCCTGCAGCTGGGTCAGCGTGGTCTTCTGGGCGGTGAAGTCGCCGATGTCGTTGGTGGTCAGGAACGACTGATAGGCCGTGTCGGCGTCCGACAGCTTCTGCGCGAAGATGTCGCGCTGGCGCTGCAGCACGTTGTTGTCGCCGCCGATCAGCAGGCTGCGGCGATAGATCAGATATTCCTCGAGTAAGGTGTTGAGCACCTTCTCGGCCATTTCCGGATCGTTGTTCTGATAGGCCAGGCGGATGATCGAATTGTCCGGCGCGGTCTCGATCTTCAGGCTCTTGCCGATCGAGTCACGTCCTTCGGCGATCAGCTTGCGCTTACCCTCGGGCGTCGCCGCGGCGTACTTGGCCGCGTGCTTCGGAAAGATCCTGGTGAAGCCGATCTTGCGGATCACTCGCTCGCGCAGCTCACCGCTGCCCAGGATCTCGGCTTCGGACTGGATGACCTCGTCGGTGTTGGGCACCGCGCCGCGGCCGGCGTCGCCGGCCCGGGGTTCGTAGACATATTCCTGGCCCAGGCGCACGAACAGGCTGGATTGGGCCGTGTAGCTCTTCTTCAGCGTGAGGGCGAAGCCGAGGCCCAGCGCCGCGATCACCATGAAGACCACCAGCATCAGAAAACGCTCGCGCCACAGCAGGGTGACGAAGTCGGCTGGGGCGTACTTGGGACGCGCGCCGACAGCCCCCGCCGCCATGCGGGGCGGCTGGTCGTGCGGTACGCTGATCCAAGGGCTGGTCGACATCCGAATCCGGGCGGTTCAATCTGTCTCGCACCCTGGGACGGCCAGCCTTAAGGGTTCGTTACCCATTCCTGTTAAGACTTGTCGCATGCAGAGCCGCACGCATCTCAAGACGGTCCCACTGAAGGCGATCTGGGCCGTGGTCCTGATGGCCGGCGGGATTTCCGCCTGCGGGCACATCGACGCCGAGCCGATCACGCCGGGCCCCAGACCTAGCGCCAACTTCTCTAATATCGGTTACGCCGATTGGAGCGAGAGCGAGCCGTCGTACCGGTTCTATCCGGGCGACGAGGTCGAGGTGGCCGTGCCGTCGGCCCCCGAACTCAACAAGTCGGTGATCGTGCAGCCGGACGGCCGCATCACCTTGCCGCTGGTCGCGCCAGTGATGGCCGCCGACCGCACGATCGACGAGCTGGAGGGCTCGATCAGCCAGGCCTATGCCAGCACGCTGTTGCGGCCGCGGGTCCAGGTTTCGGTAAAGACGGCGACGCCGCTCAAGGTGTTCGTCGGCGGCGAGGTCAAGAACGCCGGCGTGTTCGACATGGCGGGCGACAGCGACGCCCTGCGGGCCATCATCCAGGCCGGCGGCTTCACCAATGGCGCCAAGCGCAATCAGGTGGTGATCATTCGTCGCGGCCCCGACGGGCGGGCGATGATGCGGACGGCGGACCTGCTGGCGGGCCTGACGCGCGGAAGCGGCGCGGATCTTGTGCCCCTGCGGCGTTTCGACGTCGTCTACGTGCCGCGCAGCGGCGTGTCGGAAGCGGGTCTGTTCATGCAGCAGTACTTCCGAGACCTGCTGCCCATCAGCTTCAGTTACGCGATCAACGGCAACGTCAACGGCAACTGAGCCGGTCCCCCACAGGACCGGCGGGCAGTCCCGAACCCGGAGACCGGGTTCAGCCGTGGGCGAGCCATTCGCGGGCCTGACGCTGGGCTTCGGCGACTTCGTCGCTGGCCATCTCTTGCGACAGTTCCTTGCGGTAGACCTTGGCTTCGACCGAACCGCGCATGGCGGCCAGGTTGAACAGCATGTGCGCCGACACGTAGTCCAGCGGCGCGCCGCCCTGACCGGTCGAGTACAGCAGGCCCATGCGGAACAGTTCGTCGCCGGTGGATTGGCGGTCGGCAGCGGCAGCATGGCCACGGCGGCTGGCGGTTCTTGCATCATCATCATGGCTGGTCTCCTCTCTCAAGCTCGCCCCGCCGTTCTGACGGATCAGAGCCTGAGAGAAGAAAAGTCCAGCGCCACTGAACATATAGTTAAGCGCGCGGACATCATGAATGATGCGCCAAGTATACTAGTTATTTAAAGTGATTACTGACCGTAAACACGAGTTTACAGAGCGTTAACGCCCGCGTTGGCCGAAAAGCACTTTTCGGGCCTCTTCCGCCGCTTTTCCGGACGCCTGCAGGCCTCCGGACCGCAATTCCGCGCCCAGCTTGAACCCCTTCTGGACCGCTTCGCGCGCGCCGACGCGCTCGAACCAGCTCCTCAAATTGGGGAACTCGTCCAGAATGATGCCCTGATTTTTCCACGGAACAACCCACGGCCAGCTCATGAAGTCAGCAATGGACAATTGGCCGCAGATGAAATCGCGTCCTTCCAGCTGCTTGTTGAGCACGCCGTACAGCCGGTGAGTTTCGTTGGTGTAGCGGACGACGCCGTAGGCGATCTGGCGCTGGTCGGCGATGATCGCCGGCGCGTACTGGCGGAAATGGTGGGTCTGGCCGGCCATGGGACCGAGGCCCCCCATCTGCCACATCACCCACTGGTCGATGTCGACGCGGTCGCGTTCGGTCTCGCCATAGAACCGGCCGGTCTTGCGGGCCAGGTACTGCAGGATGGCGCCGGACTCGAAGATCGAGATCGGCTGGCCGTCGGGACCGTCGGGATCGACGATGGCCGGCATACGGTTGTTGGGGCTGATGGCCAGGAAGTCCGGCTTGAACTGCTCGCCGGTCCCGATGTTCACCGGGACCATCTCGTAGGGCAGACCCATCTCCTCCAGGGCGATGGAGACCTTCCAGCCGTTGGGCGTGGGCCAATAGTGCAGTTCGATCGGACGACTCATTGGCCTTCCCTCCCGTATTCGTTGCCGCCACCGAAGATGGTCGCCTAAGCCCTTCCCGCCAAGACTTACCCGTCGAAAAGCCTGACCTCGCCGTTCAGGCTGGGTTCAGCCGAACGGCGTCATTCTGCGTTTCAAGGTCGAGGGAAGTTTCTAGGCGACGTCTCGGAGACGCCGCCCGACCACCAGGAGAAGACGAGATGAAACGTCTGCTGCTCACCATCGCCGCCGTGGCCTCCGTGGCGGGCCCGCTGGCCCTGAGCGCCACCGACGCCGCCGCTCAGGATCGCGGACGCTGGGAACACAACGACCGCGGTCGGGACTGGGATCGCGGCCGGGACCATGACCGTCGCGACTATGGACGCGACTATGGCCGAGGCGATTACGGCCGTGGCGACTACGGGCACCATGACCGCTGGGATCGCGGCCGCCACAACGGCTACTACTACAACAACCGCTGGTCTTACGGCCCGCCGCCGCCCGCCTATTACGGTCGTCCGGGCTTCCGCCCCGGCTATACGTCCTGGCGTCGCGGCGCCTACCTCCCGAGCTACTATCGTGGCCGCGGGTATGTCGTGAACGATTACTATCGCTATAGCCTGCGCCCGCCGCCCCGGGGCTACTATTGGTATCGCACGGGCAATGACTACGTGCTGGCCGCCATCGCGACTGGCCTGATCTTCGACGTCATCGCCAACCACTAGACCTGAACTGCATCCGAAGTGTCGAAGCGGCGTCCTGGGCTTTGCCTGGGCGCCGTTTTGCGGTCACACGCGCCTCAACCCCGCCGCGCATGCGGCCCAACCGCCCGATTGCGAAGTCATTTCGACCACATTGCCCCGCCAGCGTAGGCTTCGCGTCACACAACGACGCTGCAGCAACACGGTCCCAACCCATGAAGACCCTGCGCATCACCACCGCCGCCCTCACCCTGGCGGCCGCCGCCTATGCCGGCTCGGCCCTGGCCCAATCGACCCTGCCCCAGACCTCGCCGGCCAATCCGCAGCCCAGCATCACCACCCCGGCGCCGACCAACGACCCGTTGACGGCCGCCCCCGCGCCCGAGCAATCGGCGCCCCGGCCTCCGAGACCGCCATCCCGGCCGACTCCGCCGGCGCGCCGACCTCGGCCACGGCGCCGGCCATGACCGACGAAACGACCGCACCGGCCGCCGAAGAGAAGGCCGCCAAGAAGGCCAAGAAGCACAAGAAGACGGCCGAAGAGCCGACGGCGACCCAGCCGCGATAATTTAAAGTTCGCATCAACGAAGAAGGGCCCGCGGTTTCCACCGTGGGCCCTCGTCGTATACGGACGGTGGAAACGCCTATTCGGCGACGCCGAGCTTCTTGCGAAGCAGTTCGTTGACCGTGCCCGGATTGGCCTTGCCGCCCGTGGCCTTCATGACCTGGCCGACGAACCAGCCCAGGGCCTGCGGCTTGTCCTTCACGGCCTCGGCCTTGTCCGGATTGCTGGCGATCAGGTCGTCGATGGCCTTTTCGATGGCGCCGGTGTCGTTGATCTGCACCAGGCCGCGCTTCTCGACGATCTCGGCGGGACGCCCCTCGCCAGCCCACATGTGCTCGAAGACCTCCTTGGCGATCTTCGAAGAGATCGTGCCGTTCTCGATCAGCTCGACCAGTTGGGCGATATCGGACGACGGCAGCGGCGAGTTGACGATCTCGTGGCCCCCCGCCGACAGCTTCGACAGCAGTTCGTTGGTCACCCAGTTCGACACCAGCTTGGCGTCGCGGCCTTTCGCGGCGGCCTCGAAGTAGTCGGCGCGGTCGCTTTCGATGATCAGCACGCCCGCATCATAGGCCGACAGGCCGTACTGGCTCTGCAGGCGCGCCTTTTTGGCGTCCGGCAGTTCCGGCAAGGTTTCCTCGATCTGCTTCACCCAGGCCGCGTCCAGAACCAGCGGCAGCAGGTCCGGATCCGGGAAGTAGCGATAGTCGTGCGCTTCCTCCTTCGACCGCATCGAGCGGGTCTCGAGCTTGGTCGGATCGAACAGGCGGGTCTCCTGGTCGATCTTGCCGCCATCCTCCAGGATCTCGATCTGGCGACGAGCCTCGTACTCGATGGCCTGCTGGATGTAGCGATACGAATTGACGTTCTTGATCTCGCAGCGCGTGCCCAGGTGGCTGAAGCTGCCGGTCTCGCGGAACTTCTCGTAGTCGCCGGGGCGGCAGACCGAGACGTTGACGTCGGCGCGCAGGTTGCCCTTCTCCATGTCGCCGTCGCAGGTGCCGAGATAGACGAGGATCGTCCGCAGCTTCTTGACGTAGGCGGCGGCCTCTTCCGAGGTGCGCATGTCGGGCTTGGAGACGATCTCCATCAGCGCCGTGCCCGCGCGGTTCAGGTCGACATAGGTCGCGTTCGGATCCTGGTCGTGCAGCGACTTACCCGCGTCCTGTTCCAGGTGCAGGCGCTCGATGCGGACGTCGAAGGTCGTGCCGTCGTCGCGCTCGACCGTCACCACGCCCTCGCCGACGATCGGTTGGTCGAACTGGCTGATCTGATAGCCCTGCGGCAGATCCGGATAGAAGTAGTTCTTCCGGTCGAAGCGGCTCTTCAGGTTGATCTGGGCCTTCAGGCCCAGGCCCGTCTTCACGGCCTGCTCGACGCAGAACTTGTTCAGGACCGGCAGCATGCCCGGCATGGCCGCGTCGACAAGGCTGACCTGCTCGTTGGGCCCCGCCCCGAAACCGACGGCGGCGCCGGAGAAGAGCTTCGACTTGCTGGCCACCTGGGCGTGGACCTCGAGGCCGAGGACGATTTCCCAGGGGCCGGTGCGGCCTTGGATCGTTTTGGAAGAAGTTGCTTCAGTCATCTCTTAGCTTCCTCCCTCCCCCTCGTGGGGAGGGTGGCCGCGGAGCGGCCGGGTGGGGCTCGCTGCGGCTAGGGCATGGCAAATCACGTCCATCACCGCGTCGATATCCTCATGCACCGCCCGGTTCCAGAAACGCAAGGTTTGGAAGCCCTCTCGGCGCAGAACTTGATCACGAATGGCGTCGTGTTCGGCCTGTTCGTGCTCGGCGTGCTGATCACCATCCAGCTCGATGACCAGCCGTCGATCGAAACAGACGAAGTCGAGGATGTAGCCCCGAAATGGCGCCTGCCGGCGGATATGGAAGCCGGCCGCCCTCAACTTTCGAAGACGCACCCACAGTCTGACCTCCACGGAGGTCATGGCTTTGCGGAAGGTCCTCGCGCGAACCACGCTCATGGTGCAGCCCCACCCGACCGCTTCGCGGCCTCCCTCCCCATAAAGGGGAGGGAGAGTATCAGTGAAGCTTCGCTCTACCGCGAGCTAGAAAATGGCTATTTCTTGTCAGCACCGGCGCCATTGCGGGGCAAGGGAACCGTCGAGTTATCGCGCCGTTCACTTGTCGAACAGCTCATTCACGGAGGTAGAAATGCCCACCGCTTACACTACCCGCCCCACTCTCAACTTCGATGCGCCGGAGCCGGTCGTCGCGGCCGATCCCAATGCTTCGGCGTTGTTTCCGAGCCAACCGGTCTATGCTCGCACGCCGAAGAAGAAGGCGTCCGGCAATCTGCCGCTTCTGGTCGGCGTTCCCGTGCTGGCCGTCGCCGCCGGCGCCCTGATCTGGGGCATGAGCGCCAATCGCGGCGAAGCGCCGACCGATCCGCAGTCGCTGAAGACCGCCGCCGCCGAAAACCCCGCCCCGGTCAGCACGACGCCGGTTCCCGCCAGCGCCTCGGCCACGCCCTCGCCGATCCCGCGGCCGACCGAATTGGCCGCCAATGAGCCGGCGCCCCCGGCTCCGGTGGCCCGCTCGACGCCGGCGCCGCGCGCCGCCGCTCCGGCCCGTACGGTCGCCCGCCGCGCCGCGCCGGTCGAAAGCAGCGCCCCGGACGCCTCGACGGCCGCGGCGAACGTCAGCGCCACGGTCCCGGCGCCGCTGCCGACCGTCAGCGCCCCGATCGCCCAGCCGGCTCCTCTGGTGATCCCGGCCCCGGCGGCTCCGTCCCCGACGCCGCAGCCCCAGACGACCATCCCGCAATAGCCGGGTTCCCACACCCCTGAACGAAGAAGGGCGGCTCCACCGGAGCCGCCCTTTTTCCTTAGATCACCACCACTTCTCGGCTTTCCCCGAGAACCCGGCGGCTTTTTCAACCGCCCCGGCGACCGAGAACACCGTGGCCTCGTCCAGAGGCTTGCCAATGATCTGCAGGCCCAGCGGCAGGCCGTTGGCGTCGAGGCCGGCCGGCAGGGACAGACCCGGCAGGCCGGCCAGGTTGGTCGTCACCGTGAAGACGTCGTTCAGGTACATGGCGATCGGGTCGTTGCTGTTCTCGCCCAGGCCGAACGCCGCCGAGGGCGCGGTCGGGGTCAGGATCGCGTCGCACTTTTCCCACGCCTTGTCGAAGTCCTCGGCGATGCGGCGACGCACCTTCAGGGCCTTCAGGTAGTAGGCGTCGTAGTAGCCGTGCGAAAGCACATAGGTGCCGATCAGGATGCGGCGCTTGACCTCGTCGCCAAAGCCCGAGGCCCGGGTGTTCTCGTAGATCTCGGTCAGGGTCGCGCCGTCCTCGCGCAGGCCGTAGCGCATGCCGTCGTAGCGGGCGAGGTTCGAGGACGCCTCGGCCGGGGCCACGATGTAGTAGGCCGGCAGGGCGTACTTGGTGTGCGGCAGGCTGATGTCGACGATCTCGCAGCCCGCGTCCTTCAGCCAGGCGACGCCGTCGGCCCACAGCTTCTCGATCTCGGCCGGCATGTTGTCGACACGGTATTCCTTGGGAATGCCGATGCGCAGGCCCTTCACCGACTTGCCGACGAACTGGGTGAAGTCCGGAACCGGCACGTCGAGGCTGGTCGAGTCCTTGGGATCATGGCCGGCCATCGAGGTCAGCAGAAGGGCCGCGTCCTCGACGGTCTTGGCGATCGGGCCGGCCTGGTCCAGCGAGCTGGCGAAGGCCACGACGCCCCAGCGCGAGCAGCGGCCATAGGTCGGCTTGATGCCGACGGTGCCGGTGAAGGCGGCCGGCTGGCGGATCGAGCCGCCGGTGTCTGTCGCCGTGGCGCCCAGGCACAGGTCGGCGGCGACGGCGGCGGCCGAACCACCCGACGAGCCGCCCGGGGTCAGGGCCTTGTTCGAACCCTGGGCGCGCCAGGGGTTGGTCACCGGGCCGAAGTAGCTGGTCTCGTTCGACGAGCCCATGGCGAACTGGTCAAGGTTCAGCTTGCCCAGCATCACCGCGCCGTCGCGCCATAGCTGGCTGGTCACGGTCGACTCGTAGGTCGGGATGAAGTTCTCGAGGATCTTCGAGCAGGCCGTGGTCCGCACGCCTTCGGTGCAGAACAGGTCCTTGACCCCCAGCGGCGCGCCTTCCAGCGGGCCGGCTTCGCCCAGCGCGCGGCGCGCGTCGGACTTGGCGGCCATGTCCAGCGCCTTTTCCGGAGTCTCCAGGATATAGGCGTTCAGGCCGCGCGCGGCCTCGACGGCCTCGATGTGGGCCTTGGTCAGCTCGACCGAGGTGAACTCGCGCTTGGCCAGACCGTCGAGGGCGCTGGCCAGGGTCAGCTTGGTGAGGGCGCTCATTATTCGACCACCTTCGGCACGACGAAGAAGTTGTTCACGGACTTGGGCGCGTTGCTGGTCACGCGGGCTGGGTCGCCGCCCATGGTGACGACGTCCTCGCGCATCGGCAGGCCGGCCGCCACGACGCTGGTCAGCGGCTCGCAGCCGTCGGTGTCGACCTCGGCCAGCTGCTCGATCCAGGCCATGATGCCGTTGAGCTCCTGGGCCAGGGCCTCGAGGCGCTCTTCGGGTTCGGCGATGCGGGCGAGCCGGGCGACCTTCCGCACGGTGGCGGCGTCAATGGCCATGGGGATCTCCTGAAATTCGAACGCGTGGGTTAGCGGTCCCCGCCCCAGGTTTCAAGACGAGGTTTCAAGCACGCCCACGCCTGTTATGAAGCGCCATGCCCGTTCTAGATATCGAAGACTTCGCCGCCGCCCTGCCCCAGTACGCCGCCATCGTCGGCCTGGACCCCGGCGAGAAGACCATCGGCGTGGCCGTCTCGGACGTCACCCGCACGGTCGCCAGCCCCATGGCGCTGATCGAGAAGACCAAGTTCAGCAAGGACGCCGAGCAACTGTTCAAGCTGATGGACAGCCGCGGCGCGGTCGGCATCGTCATCGGCCTGCCGATAAACATGGACGGCACGGAAGGCGTGCGCTGCCAGTCCAACCGCGCCCTGGGCCGCAACCTGCTGCGCTTGAAGCCCGACCTGCCGATCACCTTCTGGGACGAGCGCCTGTCGACGGCGGCCGTGACCCGGGTGCTGATCGACGAACACGACGTCTCGCGCAAGCGCCGCGATGAGGTCGTCGACAAGATGGCGGCCGGCTGGATCCTGCAGGGCGCGCTGGAGCGGCTGCGGGGCCTCTAGCGGCGCCCTTTTCGCCTGACGCCAGAATATCCGGGCTTTTTGGACTCCGGCCCGTATGGATAAGCTTGGTTGGTTCGCGGGCGGGAACGGGCATGAGAGCCAAAGGCTTCGGACGATCGAGACAAGCCGCCACGGCGAGCGCTGTCCTGCTCGTCACCCTGATGGCCGGTGGAAGCCTCGCCGGCGCGGGCGACGACTGCCCGCCCAATCCCGAGCCCGGCAAGTGCTACGAGAAGGTCTACCGGCCCGCTCAATACGAGAGCTATGTCGACCAGGAGGCGGACCAGCAGCGCCCGGTCCAACCGGCCTATCGCGTCGTCACCAAGCAGCGGAAGATTCGCGAGGCCAGCTTCGTCTGGCAGGTAATCCCATGCGACGGCCACCTTCCCGCCAGACGCGATCACTAACCGCATTCAGCCGTGACTTGCGCTGTCGAGGTCCAGAACATCCCTCGACGCGAGTTTTCCTCGTTTCGGGGAACGGGAAACTCCCTTCCTTGGGGAAAAACCGCGACAACATTGTTCTGCTTTTGAATATGGTTAAGGTCGCGCCCCGGATCGAACCCCAGGTTCGCTCCGTGGCGACGTATACCTGGGTTGAGGGCAACGAGGGGCTCGGATGACTAAAAAGGTCTTGATGGGGCTGATGGCGTTCGCCGTCGCCGGTTTGTCGGTCAGCTCGGCGATGGCCGACGGACGCAACTATGCGCCGCGACCGGTTCCGCGCTATGCGCCCGCTCCGCCGCCGCAGGGCTATCCGCCCCCGCCGCCCCCGCCGTCGGGTCCCGCCGGCATCGACTGCCTGTGCACCCGCGCCGTGGTCTTCTACGGTCCGACCTCGGGCTATGGCGACATCACCGTCGCCGCGCCGGGCGTCCGCGTCATCGGCGAGCCGGTCGTCGTGCCGTCGGGCCGCATCGATATCCAGGGTCCGCCGGTCTATGTCGACGCGCCGCCGGTTCGCGTGGCCGCGCCGCAGATCTACCTGCACCGTCCGGAAGTCTTCGTCCGCCCGTCGGCCGTGACGGTCGAGGCGCCCGAAATCCACTTCACGGGCTGCGCCGACGGCGTGCGCTGCGAGCCGGCTCCGCCGCGCCACTAAGGCTCGGGACCAGCCGAAAGAATTCGAGGCGGGAGGCCACAAGCTTCCCGCCTCTTTTCGTTTGGACTGATCTTAGTGTTGCGGGACCGCGCAGAACTCGCGGGCTTCACGCGCCAGGGCCAGGTCGCCGCCTTCCAGCGCGGTCTTCACCGCGTCGTCGCAACGCTTCTCGCTGAGCAGGGTCGTGACATGGCTCCGCAGCGTCGCGGCGTTGAGCGCGGCTTCGCGGAGGATCTGGGCTTCCCTGCGCTCGCCGGGCAGGCACGGCGAGTACCATTTGGCGTCGGCGCAGCGAGCGATCAGGCGCGTCTGCCGCGCGGCCTCGGCGCGGTTGTCGATCGGCGCGACGACGGGCGCTTGCGGCGGCTGCTGAGGCGATTGCGGCGCGGGATCGTTCGGCATAACCAGCGGCGGCGCGACCATGATCCCAGGCGGCGCGGGATCCAGCGGCCGTACGATCGTGGCCTGCGGAATCTGATAGTGGCAGACCCAGCCCTTTTCGGTGGTCTCGCACGACTGCAGGGTCGCCTTCGTCTCCTGAGGCGGCGGCTCGGCGGTCTGCAGCAAGGCGATCAAGAGCAACAGCATGGCCACCCCCGCGGAGCCTGTGCGAAACGCATGAAGCTAGAGTACCCACCTTCGCCCCCCGGCAACAAGCGCGAGCGACCCCGGAAGCACGATCGACATGTCAAACTTCGTGAATATTCCTGAGGACAGTCTCCGGCGCGCCGCCCCCCACGCTTCCCTTCCCCTCCAAAGCCGCCTATGAGGCGAGCTCATGACGGCACCAGCCCATGACCCCGCCCGCGCGGCCATCGATGCGATCCGCGCCCGCGTCTTCGCCTTTCCCAAACGCCATTTCCTCTCCGCCGGGGATCTGAACGCGCCCCAGGCGACGGACCTGCTGGACCTGGCCGACGCGTTCGTCGCCTTCAACCGCCAGACGTCCAAGAGTCTGGACCTGCTGCGCGGCCGGACGCTGATGAACCTGTTCTTCGAGAACAGCACCCGCACCCAGAGCTCGTTCGAGCTGGCCGGCAAGCGCCTGGGCGCCGACGTCGTCAACATGAACCCCAAGACCTCGTCGGTGGCCAAGGGCGAGACCCTGATCGACACCGCCGTGACGCTGAACGCCATGCGGCCCGACCTGCTGGTCGTACGCCACGCCTCGTCGGGAGCGGCGTCCCTGCTCAGCCAGAAGGTCAGCGGCCACGTGGTCAACGCCGGCGACGGCCAGCACGAGCACCCGACCCAGGCCCTTCTGGACGCCCTGTCGATCCGCCGCGCCTTCGGCCGCGTCTCGGGCCTGACCGTGGCGATCTGCGGCGACGTGCTGCACAGCCGCGTGGCGCGCTCGAACGTCTCCCTGTTGCACACCCTGGGCGCCAGCGTGCGCCTGGTCGGCCCGCCCACCCTGATGCCAGCCCAGGCCGAGCGCTGGGGCGTCACCGTCCACCACGACATGAAGTCCGGCCTGGCCGGCGCCGACGTGGTCATGATGCTGCGCCTGCAGCTGGAGCGGATGCAGGGCGCCTTCGTGCCCTCGACCCGTGAATACTTCCGCTTCTACGGCCTTGATCGCGAAAAGCTTTCCCGCGCCGCGCCCGGCGCCAAGGTCATGCACCCGGGCCCGATGAACCGGGGCGTCGAGATCGACAGCGACGTCGCCGACGATCCGGCCGTCAGCCTTATTCAGGACCAGGTCGAGATGGGCGTCGCCGCCCGGATGGCGGTGCTGACCAGCCTCTCGGCCCGCATCGAGGCTGTCGGCTTATGATGTTCCATCAGAAGCCGATAAACAGCCTCGACCTCAAACATAGGAGCGTGGCGAAGCAATGACGTCCGCCCAGCCTCTCGCCCTCGTCAACGCCCGCCTGGTCGACCCCGAGAGCGGCTATGACGGCCCCGGCGGCGTCATCGTCTCCGAAGGCGTCATCGCCGACGTCGCCAAGGGCCGCGAGTTCGGCAAGCTGTCAAAGGCCGTACGGGTCATCGATTGCGGCGGGGCGCTACTGGCGCCCGGCCTGATCGACCTGCGCGTCCGCACCGGCGAGCCCGGGGCCGAGACCAAGGAAACCCTGGCCAGCGCCGCCAAGGCCGCGGCGGCCGGCGGCGTCACCTCGATGGTCGTCCAGCCCGACACGGCCCCGGCCATCGACGACCCCAGCGTCGTCGACTTCATCCTGCGCCGGGCCCGCGACATCGACAGCGCCCGCATCCTGGTGGCCGGCGCGGCGACCAAGGGCCTGCACGGCGAGCAGATGGCCGAGATCGGCCTGATGCGCGAGGCCGGCTGCGTCTACATCACCGACGCGGGCAAACCGATCGTCGACAGCAAGGTCATGCAGCGCGTCCTGACCTACGCCAAGGGCTTCGACACCCTGCTGGCCCACCGTCCGATGGACCCGTGGCTGGCCAAGGGCGGCGCGGCGATCGGCGGCGAGTTCGCCGGCCGCATGGGCCTGCCGTCGATCTCGCCGATGGCCGAGCGGATCATGCTGGAGCGTGACGTCGCCCTGCTGGAAGCCACCGGCGGCAGGCTGCTGGTCGACCAGATCACCTCGGCCCAGGCGCTGGAGACGCTGGACCGCGCCAAGAAGAAGGGCCTGCGGATCAGCGCCTCGGTGTCGATCAACCACCTGTCGTTCAACGAGCTGGACATCGGCGACTACCGCACCTTCGCCAAGCTCAACCCGCCCCTGCGCGGCGAGGACGATCGCCAGGCGCTGATCGAGGCCCTGGCCAGCGGCCTGATCGACATCGTCGTCTCGTCGCATAGCCCGGCCCCGGCCGAGGACAAGCGCCTGCCCTACGACGAGGCCGTCCCCGGCGCCGTGGGCCTTGAGACCCTGCTGCCGGCCCTGCTGTCGCTGTATCATGACGAGCGCATCGCCCTGGTCGACCTGATCCGCGCCGTCACCCTGGCCCCGGCCGAGCTGCTGGGCCTGCGCGGCGGCCGCATCGCCCCGGGCGCGCCCGCCGACCTCGTGCTGTGCGACATCGACGCCCCGATCATCATCGACGCCGCGCGCCTGCTGTCGAAGTCCAAGAACTCGCCGTTCGACGGACGCAGGCTGCAGGGTCAGGTGCTGATGACGGTGGTCGACGGCCGCGTGGTGCACCGGGCGGAGGGGTAGAGGCCCTCCTTCGGGGTGCGCGCTCCCCAGGCGCGCCTTGGAGGACTCACGGCTTTTTGCTCTGGCCTCGAGTTTGCACTACACCTTTACCCACAACTCTCGCTTGCGCAGCGGTTGAATTCGCGCGCAACTCGCCTTAGGGTCGAACCGTGCAAGATCTCGCCGCCGCCACCTATCTGACGCTCGCCATCACCCTTGTCGGCGGCTACCTGCTCGGATCCATTCCGTTCGGGCTGATCGCCACGCGCCTGGGCGGGGCCGGCGACATCCGCCAGATCGGTTCCGGTAATATCGGCGCGACCAACGTTCTGCGCTCGGGCCGCAAGGACCTGGCGGCCATCACCCTGCTGGGCGACGCCGGCAAGGGCGTGGTGGCGGTGCTGCTAGCCCGCTACCTGACCCACGGCAACGCGGCGATCATCGCCCTGGCCGGCGGCGCGGCGTTCCTGGGCCACCTGTTCCCGGTCTGGCTGAAGTTCAAGGGCGGCAAGGGCGTGGCCACCTTCTACGGCGTGCTGCTGTCGGCCGCCTGGCCGGTGGGGATCGCCGCCGGCGCGACCTGGCTGGCCGTGGCCTTCCTGCTGCGCATCAGCTCGCTGGCCGCCCTGGTCGCCGCGGTCCTGGCCGCGCCGTTCGCCCTGGCCTTCGACCAGCCCTATCCGATCATGCTCCTGTGCCTGTTCATGGCCGTGCTGATCTTCATCCGCCACCGCGAGAACATCGCCCGCCTGCTCAAGGGCCAGGAGCCGAAGATCGGCAACAAGAAGAGCGCGGAGGAAGCGCCGCCCGTTCCGCGGAGCGATGCCGCCGAGGTGACCGAAGAGGTCACGACCAAACCAAGTAAAGACGCGCCGTGACGCCCGGCCGGCTCTCGGACATCCAGCGCTTCGCCTGGCTGCGCCTGGCGCGCACCGAGACCGTCGGCCCCGTCGCCTTCGAACATCTGATCAACCGCTACGGCACGCCCGAGCGGGCGCTGTCCGCCCTGCCCGACCTGTCCCGACGCGGCGGGCGCGCCGTGCCGTTGTCCCTGCCGCCACGCGAGGCGATCGAGCAGGAACTCGCTGCGGGCGAGACGCTGGGCGCGCGGCTGATCTGCGGCTGCGAGCCCGACTTCCCCCCGCGCTTGGCGGCGCTTGATCCGCCGCCACCCGTGATCTGGACCTTGGGCCGCGCCGAACTCCTCTCCGAGCCCAGCCTGGCCATCGTCGGGGCCCGCATCGCCTCGGCCGCCGGCCAGCGCTTCGCCCGCCAACTGGCGACCGACCTGGGGACCGCCGGCTATGTCGTGGTCTCGGGTATGGCGCGCGGCATCGACGGGGCGGCGCATGAGGGCTCGCTGGCCACCGGCGCCGTGGCCGTGCTGGGCGGCGGGGTCGGCGACGTCTATCCGCCCGAGCACGACAAGCTGCACGCGCGCCTGGCCGCCGAAGGCTGCGTCGTCTCCGAGAGCGCCCCCGACCGCCGCGCCCAGGCCAAGGACTTCCCGCGCCGCAACCGCATCATCTCGGGCCTGTCCCTAGGGGTCGTCGTGGTCGAGGCCGAGCTGAAGTCCGGCTCGCTGATCACCGCCCGCCTGGCCGCTGAGCAGGGCCGCGACGTCTTCGCCGTGCCCGGCTCGCCGCTGGATCCGCGCTCGAAGGGAACCAATGACCTGATCCGCCAGGGCGCGATCCTGTGCGAGGGGGCCGAGGACGTGCTGCGCTCGCTGTCGGGCCAGATCCACCTGCGGGAACGCGAACGCGGCTACGAGGCCCAACCGGACCTGGACATCGACCACGACGCCCTGCGCGAGCGCGTCGCCGCCCTGCTCTCGCCTACGCCGGTCTCGCGCGACGACCTGGTCCGCGCCGCCGCCGCGCCCGCCTCGGCGGTGATGGCGGCGCTGGTGGAATTGAGTTTGGCCGGCCGCGCGGAGCTGCTGGACGGCGGGCTGGTCGCTGGAGTTAACTCCGGATAGTCGAGTCTCCCGCGAGTTGTCGACTGAAGGGAGCGACGATGGACACCCAAGCCATAGAGGACATGCTCGCCGTCGCCGTGGCGGCGGGCGCCGAAGGCCGGCTGGACGAGGCCGAGGCGGCGTTCCGCGCCGTGCTGGTCATGAAGCCCGACCACGACGAAGCCTTGTTCGGTCTGGGCCTGAACCTGCTGATCGCGCGGCGCTTCCAGGAGGCCGTCGCGCCGCTGACCTGGGCCGCGCACGCGCCGAACGCCGAGCCGGTGCGTCGACAATGCCTGGCCCACGCCCTGTTCCTGACCGGCGACTTCTCCCGCGCCGCCGACACCTTCGCGGCCGCCGATGCAGTGGAACCCCTGCCCGAGGGCGCTCGCGTGACCTGGGCCCGCGCCGCCGCCTACAACGCCCTCGGTCGCGCCCCGGCCGACAGCGCGCTGGAGCTCTACGCCAAGCTCGCCGGTCCGCTGGCCGAGGACCTGGAGACCGTGGCGCGCGAGGGCTTCGGCATCCTGGTGGCCTTCCAGCGGCTCGACGCGGCCCGCGCCCTCGGCGCCTGGCTGGAGGCGCGCCATCCGGACGACAAGATCCGAGCGCACGAGCTGCGCGTGCTGGTCGATCCCAGCATCGACCGGGCGCCGCCGGCCTATGTCGAGGCCCTGTTCGACGACTTCGCCGAGCGATTCGACCGCCAGTTGGTCGAGATGCTGGACTACCGCGCGCCGGCGCTGCTGGCCGACCTCGTGGCGGGCCGCCGCACGCGGTTCGAGCGGATCCTCGATCTGGGGTGCGGCACGGGCCTGGCCGCGCCGGCCCTGGAACGATTCGGCGCCGAACTGACCGGGGTTGACCTCTCGTCCGCCATGCTGGCCAAGGCCGCCGAGCGCGGCGGCTACGACCACCTGGTCCATGCCGAGGCCATCGCGTATCTGGAGAGCCATCGTGGCGCCTTCGACCTGATCGTCGCCGCCGACGTCCTGATCTATTTCGGCGACCTGGTTCCGCTGTTCGCCGCCGCCGCCGCGGCCCTCGCCCCCGGCGGCCTGCTGGCCGTCAGCACCGAACTCGGCGAGACTGGCTGGCGGCTCCTGCCCACGGCGCGCTACGCCCATGGCGACGACTATGTCGAGACCACCAGCGCCCCCGGCTTCCGGATCGTCGAGCGCCAGGAAATCCCGCTGCGCCGGGAGACGACGGCCGTCACGGTCGGCTGCCTCTACCTGCTCGAACGGCTCTAGCCGCCTCTACGCGCGCCCTTGGCGAACAGCAGGTCCGACCACCGCCAGCGGCCGCCGCCCAGGGCGAAGCGAGCGCCGCCCGGGCCGTCGTTCAGGGAGATCAGGACCAGGCCCCGCATCGGCTCGGCGCGGCAGGCCGCGGGGGCGAAGGCGACCTCCATCATGATCATCTCGCGCAGGCCCGCCAGACCATCGCCTTCCTCGCCAGCGACCCGGGCCCAGTCGCCGCTCCAGACCAGGGGCGCGCGACCGGCGCCGACCGTCGCGCCGTGAGCCCGCATCAGCGAGGCGCGGGCGCGGGGGTTCTTGCGCAGGCCCTCCTGCAGCAGCCGGACCATGTCGCAGCCGGCCCCGCCCCCACCGCCGCCACTGCCCGAGCCGGCCCTCGCGGCGCCCATCAGTTCGGACTCGCCCAGGCCCAGCACGGGGCTGGGCCCGGGGTCACGGCTGGCGGGCAGCGGCGTGACGTCCTTCGGCGGCGGCAGTTTCGACACGCGCAACGGCGAGCGCGGCGCGGCTTTCGGCGCCGCCTTGGGCTTTTCTGGCGACGGCGGCTTGGCCGGGGCCTTCACCGGCGACTTGGGCGCGTCGTGCGGCGCGGGCGGCGGCGGAGGGGGTGGTGGCGGCGGAGGTGGCGGAGGATCAACGAGCGACACCATCACCGACGGCGGCTCGGGCGGCGGCGGTGTGATGTGCGTGGCGAACAGGACCATCAGAGCCCCGACATGCGCGCCGATGCTCACGACCAGGGCGACGCCCTTGCCCCCTCGTCGTTTCCACCGCGCCATCAGTCCGCCAGGCCACGGGCCGAAGCGCCGGCCCAGGCGTCCTGGAAAATCACGTCCCCGCGTCAGGAACGTGGCGATTGGTCAAGCTTGGAGGGAGGGTTCAGACCGACAGGTCGACCAGCAGGCCCGTGCCCGCGGCCGGCGCGGCGCGGACGGCCTGTTTCAGCCGATCGGCGATCTCCGCGCGTTCGGCGTTCGAGGTCACGGGCTTGATCGGTTGGATCGGCGAGACATAGGCCTCGGTCGCGATCCGATTGACGGTCATGTCCATCGGGCTCAATGCAGTCGTGAAACTAGCCATCGCATTGTCGTGCAATGACCTTAACAAGCGACTACCAGACGCCCAAGCCTCACTGTTTCTGGGTCCTCACGTTGACAGACGTGGGGTGAAGCCCCCACTTTCCCGGCGCTCGCCTTCCGGGCGATCCCCTTTCCTGAACAAAGTCAGAATGAACGTCGTCGTCGTCGAGAGCCCGGCCAAGGCCAAGACCATCAACAAGTACCTCGGGTCCGACTACACGGTTCTCGCTTCCTACGGTCACATCCGCGACCTGCCGTCGAAGGACGGCTCGGTCGAGCCGGACAACGACTTCGCCATGAGCTGGGAGGTCGACGCCAAGGCCTCCAAGCGGGTCAGCGACATCGTCGACGCCCTGAAGAAGGCCGACCGCCTGATTCTGGCCACCGACCCGGATCGCGAAGGGGAAGCGATCAGCTGGCACGTGCTGGAAGTGCTGAACAAGAAGAAGGCGCTGAAGGACAAGTCGGTCCAGCGCGTCACCTTCAACGCCATCACCAAGACGTCCGTGCTGGAGGCCATGGCCAATCCGCGCGACGTCGACATGGAGCTGGTCGAGGCCTATCTGGCCCGCCGCGCCCTGGACTACCTGGTCGGCTTCACCCTCTCGCCCGTGCTGTGGCGCAAGCTGCCGGGCAGCCGCTCGGCCGGCCGCGTGCAGTCGGTCTGCCTGCGCCTGATCGTCGAGCGCGAGATGGAGATCGAGCGCTTCAAGACCCAGGAATACTGGAGCGTCGACGCCGACGTCTCGGCCGGCGCCGATCCGTTCACCGCCCGCCTGGTCAAGCACCAAGGCAAGAAGCTCACCAAGTTCGACCTGAACAACGAGACCTCGGCCCTGGCCGCCAAGGCCGCCGTTCAGGCCGCGGTGTTCAAGGTCGCCGCCGTCGAGAAGAAGCCCGGCAAGCGCTCGCCCGCCCCGCCCTTCACCACCTCGACGCTCCAACAGGAAGCCGCCCGCAAGCTGGGCTTTTCCGCCCAGCGCACCATGCAGGCCGCCCAGAAGCTGTATGAAGGCATCGACATCGGCGGCGAGACCGTCGGTCTGATCACCTACATGCGGACCGACGGCGTGTCGGTCGAGCCGGAAGGCATCGCCGAGGCGCGCAGCGTGATCGGCAATGTCTATGGCGCGACGTACGTCCCCGAGACCCCGCGCTACTACAAGGCCAAGGCCAAGAACGCGCAGGAGGCCCACGAAGCCATCCGCCCGACCAGCCTGAACCGTAACCCGGGCTCGCTGCGCCTGGAGTCGGATCTGGGCCGCCTCTACGAACTGATCTGGAAGCGGATGATCGCCTCCCAGATGGAAAGCGCCCGCATCGAGCGCACCACGGTCGATCTGGAAAGCGCCGATGGCCAGACCGGCCTGCGCGCCACCGGACAGGTCGTGCTCTTCCCCGGCTATCTGGCGGTGTACGAAGAAGGCCGCGACGACGCGGATGACGAGGACAGCGCCCGCCTGCCGATGATCGAGGAAGGCGCCAGCGCCAAGGTCATCGAGGCCCGCGCCGACCAGCACTTCACCGAACCGCCGCCGCGCTATTCGGAAGCCAGCCTGGTCAAGAAGATGGAAGAGCTGGGCATCGGCCGTCCGTCGACCTACGCCTCGGTCCTGACCGTGCTGCGCGACCGCGAATACGTGAAGATGGACAAGCAGCGCTTCGTCCCCGAGGACAAGGGCCGCCTGGTCACCGCGTTCCTGGAGCAGTTCTTCAAGCGCTACGTCGAATACGACTTCACCGCCGCGCTCGAAGAGCAGCTGGACCTGGTGTCGGACGGCAAGCTGGACTGGAAGCAGTTCCTGCGCGACTTCTGGAAGGACTTCCACGCCGCCGTCGGCGAGATCGCCGAGCTGCGCACCACCAACGTGCTCGACGCGCTGAACGAGGCCCTGGGTCCGCACATCTTCCCGGACAAGGGGGATGGCTCCAACCCGCGCCTGTGCCCGACCTGCAATGTCGGCCAGCTGTCCCTGAAGACCGGCAAGTTCGGGGCCTTCATCGGCTGCTCGAACTATCCGGAGTGCCGCTACACCCGCCAACTGGGCGTGTCGGAAGGCGACGGCGAGGCCGAGAGCGCCGACAAGGAACTAGGCGTCAATCCCGCGACCGGCCTGGCCGTGTGGCTGAAGAACGGCCGCTTTGGTCCCTACGTCGAGGAACTGGCGGCCGCCGACAGCGGCGACAAGCCCAAGCGCTCGTCCCTGCCCAAAGGCTGGATCGCCTCGGCCATGGACCTGGAAAAGGCCCTGCGCCTGCTCTCGCTGCCGCGCGAAGTCGGCAAGCACCCGGACGACGGCAAGGTCATCACGGCGGGCCTGGGCCGCTTCGGGCCGTTCGTGCTGCACGACGGCACCTACGCCAATCTGGAGAACCCCGACGAGGTGTTCGACGTCGGCCTGAACCGCGCCGTCGCCATCCTGGCCGACAAGCGCGCGGGCGGCGGGCGTCCGCAGCGCGGCGCCGCCACCGCCCTGGCCGAGATCGGAAACCACCCCGAGGACGGCAAGCCGGTGCGCGTGCTGTCGGGTCGCTTCGGCCCCTACATCAAGCACGGCGACACCAACGCCAATGTACCCAAGGGCAAGGACCCGGCCTCCATCACCATGGAAGAGGCCGTGGCCCTGATCGCCGAGCGCGCCGCCAAGGGTGGCGGCAAGAAGCCGGCGAAGAAAGCGGCGGCTCCGAAGAAGGCCGCCGCCAAGACCAAGGCGGAAGGCGACGCTCCGGCCAAGAAGACGGCCGCGAAGAAGCCCGCCGCCAAGAAGCCGGCGGCGAAAAAGGCCGCACCGAAAGCCAAGGTCGCGGCGACGAGCGAGGACGGCGCCGCCCCTGGGACGACGAAGCCTAGTCTGTGATGCCTAGTCTGTTCAGGGGATCGGGAGAGAGTAGGTTTCGAGCATGACGACGCTGGAACGTCCCCTGCCGCTGCATGTCGTGGTGTCCGCGCTCATCCTGTGCTGCGTGGGCGGTTTCGCCATGGGCCTGACCAACGCCATGAAGATCGATCGCAGCGGGCCGGAGACCTCCAAGCAGCCGCTGGCCGAGGTCTCGGGCGTGCCGGTCAAGGACGCCGCCCCCGCCCTCGCCTACGAGCCGCCGCCCGTCGAGAAGCCCAAGCCCAAGGCCGTCGAGGTCCAGACCGTCGAGCAGGAAGCCCCCGCTCCCGTCATCGAGGCGCCGCCGGCCGTCGCGACGCCCGCCCCCGCTGAAACCGCCCCCAAGCCGGCCGACCCGCCACCGCCGAAGTCGATCGAAGATCTGTACTAGGGTTCGCCTCTCCTCCCCCAAGAGGGGGAGGAGAAGAAAATCTCGCCCGCCGCCCCTCGAACGGGTTAAGGCAGGACATGGCCAAACTTCGCCCCCCCCAGCCTTCAAAGGCCAAGACTTTCAAGCCCAAGCCGCCCGCCGGTCTGCCGGACCGCGAGACGCTGCTGGCGTTCCTGCGCGACGCGGGTGAGAGCGGCAAGGCCGACATCGCCCGCCACTTCGGCCTGAAGGGCGCCGACCGCCGGGCCCTGCGCGAGATGATCCGCGAGCTGGAAGCCCAGGGAGCCCTGGCCAAGCGCGGCCGCAAGGGCTTCGCCGAGCCGGGCTCCCTGCCCCCCGTCGGCGTGGCCGACGTGGTCGAGCGCGATGTCGATGGCGAGCTCTATGTGAAGCTGACCAAGTCCGATGACGACGTGCCGAACGTCCGCCTGGCCCCGACCAAGGGCGAGGCCGCGGCGGGCGCGCCGGGCCTGGGCGACCGTCTGCTGGTCCGCTTCGAGCGCCTGGAGACCGGCGAGTTCGAGGCCAAGCTGATCAAGAAGCTAGGCCAGAGCGCCCACAAGGTGCTGGGCGTCATCCGTAAGCACCGCAAGGAAATCCGCGTCGAGCCGGTCGACCGCAAGTCCAAGGACACCCTGCTGCTGGATCCCAGCGTCGCCCACGACCTGAAGGACGGCGACCTCGTCATCGCCCAGGTCGGCACGCACGGCGGCCGCTACGGCCCCAAGCCCGGCAAGGTGCTGGAGGTGGTCGGGACCGAGAATGATCCCCGCGCCGCCTCGCTGATCGCCATCCACAGCCACGGCATCCCGACCGGCTTCTCCGAAGCCGCCGAGGCCGAGGCCAGGACCGCCGTCGAACCGACCCTGACGGGCCGCGAGGACCTGCGGAAGCTGCCGTTCGTGACCATCGACCCGGTGGACGCCCGCGACCACGACGACGCCGTCTACGCCCATCCCGACGAGGACGAGACCAACAAGGGCGGCTGGGTCGTCTGGGTGGCCATCGCCGACGTCGCGGCTTACGTCCGCCCCGGCTCGGCCCTGGACCGCGACGCCCGTGAGAAGGGCAACACGTCTACTTCCCCGACCGGGTCGAGCCGATGCTGCCCGAGACCCTGTCCAACGGCCTGTGCTCGCTGCGTGAGAGCGAGAACCGCGCGACCCTGGCCGTGCGGATGGTGTTCGACAAGTCGGGCCGCAAGAAGGGCCACAAGTTCGTGCGCGGCCTGATGCGCTCGGCCGCCAAGCTGTCCTACGAGCAGGCCCAGGCCGCCATCGACGGCCAGCCGGACGACAAGACCGGGCCGCTGCTGGAGCCGATCCTGCAGCCCCTGTGGGAAGCCTATCGGACGATGAAGATCGGCCGCGACGCGCGCTCGCCGCTGGCAATCGAGAGCGACGAGCGCCGGATCATCATCCGCGAGGGCGAGATCCTCTCGATCACCAAGCGCCCCAGCCTGGAAGCCCATAAGCTGATCGAGGAGATGATGGTGCAGGCCAATGTCTGCGCCGCCGAGAGCCTGGAAGCCAAGCGCTCGCCGCTGATCTATCGGGTGCACGACACACCCAGCCTGGAGAAGGTGCAGAACCTCGCCGACTTCCTGCAGACGCTGGAGATCCGCTGGGACAAGGGCCAGGCCCCGCAGACCGCGCGGTTCAACAAGCTGCTGGACGAGACGCGCGAGGGCCCTAACGCGGCGATCATCAACGAGGTGGTCCTGCGCACCCAGATGCAGGCCCACTACAGCGCCGACAATATCGGCCACTTCGGCCTGAACCTGGCCAAGTACGCCCACTTCACCAGCCCGATCCGCCGCTATGCCGACCTGATCGTCCACCGGGGCCTGATCCGGGCTCTGGGCCTGGGCGACGACGGTCTCACCGACCAGGACATCGCCCAGATCAAGGACACGGCCGAGGTCATCACCCACGCCGAGCGCCGGGCCATGGCCGCCGAGCGCGACGCCACCGACCGCTACATCGCCGCCTTCCTGGCCGACCGGGTGGCGCGCCACCTTCGCCGGCCGGGTCACCGGCGTCACGCGCTTTGGCCTGTTCGTGAAGCTGGCCGACACCGGGGCCGACGGCTTGGTGCCGGTCTCGACCCTGGGAGAGGAGTTCTTCGTCCACGACGAGAAGCTGCACGCCCTGGTTGGCGACCGCAGCGGCCAGCGCTGGACGCTGGGCATGAACGTCGAGGTAAAGCTTGTCGAGGCCACGCCGGTCACCGGCGGGCTCCTGTTCGAGATGCTCAGCGACCCGCTGCCGGCGGATCCGAAGATGCCGCGGCCCAGATTAGGGGCCAGGCGCCAGGCGGCCGTGAAGCCGCGCGGCGGGTTGCCGAAAGGCGTGCGGCGCGGCAAGCGGCGCTAGGCGTCGGTGCTAGACGGAAATCCTCCCCCTAGCGGGGGAGGCGGCGCGAAGCGCCGGTGGGGGAAAGTGCTTGAAGCCTTGCCTCTTCCCCCTCCGTCGCCTCTTCGAGCCGACACCTCCCCCGCTAGGGGGAGGATTTGATCGCCGCCTCGAGTTTGTCGGCCATCATCTTCTGGTCCGCCACCGACGGGTGCCCGTGGCAGGCGCCGCGGTCCATGCCGGTGATCCGCACCGCCCTGGCGCCGGTGCGGTCGGCCACCTCGGCGACGTCCTCGGCGAAGGTGTCGCCGGCGATCAGGAACACCCGCGCGCTGGCCCGGTTGGCCTTCAGGCCCTGGACGAAGGCCACATAGGTCTCGCGGTAGTCCTCGCGCAACGCCGCCTCGTCGGCCCAGGCCTCGCCCGGATGTAGCGGCGTCGAGAAGTCGTTGGTCCCCAGGCCGATGACGACGATGTCCGGCATCCACGGATCATCCGCCGCCACGCGCGGCTCGGCCTGGCCGGGGATGATCCGCGGCAGCAGCACCGGCAAGGGCTCACCGGGCGCCAGGCCGTTGTAGTTGCGCACCACGCCCCGGCCCGAGAAGGCCTCGATCCGGTAGTCGGCGTCCAGCCGCCCGGCCAGGATCGGGCCGAACGCCAGGCTGGTGTCGGTCAGGTCGTGGACCTGGCTTTCGGTGCAAGTGCCGCTGGTCGAGCGCACGCCGTAGCCGACCGTGTAGGAATCGCCGATGAACTCGATCCGGCGCGGACGGCTGGCGCCGGCAAGGCCGCCTCCCTCGGCCCGACGAAGAAGCCCTCGAACCGCGCCGAACCCGTCTGGCTTTCGGTCAGCTTGTCGAGGCGCACGACGTGCTCGCCGGGCCCCAGCCGATCGAGCAGCAGATGGAGTTCGCCGGCCTTGGTCAGCTCGGCCTTGCGCGCGCCATCCACGCTGACGGCCAGATGCTCGGCGCCGGTGTCGACCACCACCTCGACGGACGGACCGTTGAAGCGCCCCTCGAAATAGACCCCCGGCCAGCCAAACTCGTAAGTCCCGTCCGGCGCCGGCGCGACTCGGCCGCCGATATTCAGCGGGAGCGCGGTCTGGGCCCAGGCCTTCGGGCCGAAGGCGGGGGTGGCGAGACACAGGATGGCGGCGAGAGTCAGCAAGCGCATGCCTTCCTTCTCAAGCGGGATGCGCGCCACGTCAAACCCCGCTAAGCAGAGCCATGCGCGCGCAGATCGAACCTTTCCACGCCATCGCCATCAGCCGCCTGGCTCACCAGTTGAAGACCGAGGGCGCCTCGATCATCCACATGGAGTTCGGCCAGCCCTCGACGGGCGCGCCGAGCAAGGCGATCGCCAAGGCCCACGAGATCCTCGACGCCGAGGCCATGGGCTATTGGGAGAGCCCCCTGCTGCGCCAGCGGATCGCCGAGCGCTACCAGACCCTCTATGGCGTCCACGTCGAGCCCGAGCGGATCGTCCTGACCTGCGGGGCCTCGCCGGCCCTGGTCCTGGCGCTGTCCAGCGTGTTCACGCCCGGCGACCGAATCGCCCTGGCCCGCCCGGGCTACGTCGCCTACCGCAACAGCCTGAAGGCCCTGCACCTCGAACCCGTCGAGATCGCCTGCGGGCCGGAGGATCGCTTCCAGCTGACGGCCAAGCATCTCGCCGAACTGGACCCCGCCCCGGCCGGCGTCATCGTCGCCAGCCCCGCCAATCCCACGGGCACGATCATCGCGCCCGAGGAGCTGGAAGCCATCGCCAAGGTCTGTCGCGAGCGCGGCATCCGCATCATCAGCGACGAGATCTATCACGGCCTCAGCTACACCGGCCGCACGCCCTCGATGCTGGAGTTCGCGCCCGACGCCCTGATCGTCAACAGCTTCAGCAAGTATTTCAGCATGGCCGGCTGGCGACTGGGCTGGCTGCTGACGCCCAAGGGCGAGGACCTGGAACGGGCCCGGGCCTATGTCGGCAACCTGTTCCTCACCGCCCCGTCGCTGAGCCAGCACGCGGGGCTGGCCGCGATGGACTGCATCGACGAGCTGGAAGGCCATATCGACGTCTATCGGCGGAACCGCCAGCTGATGCTGGACGCCCTGCCTGCCCTTGGCCTGCGCAAGATCGCCCCGCCGGACGGCGCCTTCTACATCTGGGCCGACATCGGCCACCTGACCGACAACTCGCTGAGCTTCTGCCAACAGTTGCTGCGCGACACCGGCGTGGCGACGGCGCCGGGCGTCGACTTCGATCCGGTCGAGGGCAATCGCTTCATTCGCTTCAGCTTCGCGGTCTCCACGGCCGAGGTCGAGGAGGCTATTGCTCGGATGGCTCCCTGGTTCGCTGCCCGAGGCGCCAGTCCAGGCCCATCGCCAGAAAGGTGAAGGAGCCCGACCAGCCGATCAGGATCAGGCCGGCCAGGGGTTCCAAGCTGGCGATCAGTCGCAGCGCGCCGACAGGATAGACGTCGCCGACCCCCTGGGTGGTGAAGGTCTCGATCGAGAAGAAGAACAGTTGACTGGCGCTCACCGCCGGCATGCCCACGAACGCCCCAAGGTGCAACTGGCTCTCGCCGATCCAGTACCCCACGGCGAACAGACCCGCCTCCAGCACGTGGGCTACGATCAGTCCGAAGATCACCAGCAGGATCTTCAGGTTTCGGGAGATCTCGGGCGAGTCTTGCCCGACCGAGAGAAGCCGCAGCGCCTGATAGTGGATCATCACAGACGCGAAGATCAGCGCCAGAGACAAGATGAAGGCGTAGAGTTCCACCATGGTCGTTCCCTCGGTCGACCGCGTACGCGGGCGATGGGTCTGAACCCGCAATCGGGCTCAAATTTGCCCTCCTCGCGGGCAAGGCTCGGGGCGTTCGACTTCAACCTACCTCTTTTCCAGATAGTCCAGCGCCATGAAGACCTCGGCCTTCACGCCGGTCTCGAACACCGCCTCGTCGACGTCGAAATAGGGCGAGTGGTTGGCCGGCGCGGTCGCCGCCGGCACGTTCGCCTTGCGCCCGCCCAGCTGGACGAACACCGCCGGGACCTTCTCGGCGTACATCGAGAAGTCCTCGGCGCCCGTCACCAAGGCGGCCTTGTCGTCGACCTTGCCGGGCGAGGCCTTCTCCAGACTGGTCTTGACCCAGGCCGACAGCGCCGGGTCGTTATAGGTCACCGGATAGGGCTGGCTGAACACGGCCTCGGCCTTGGCGCCGTAGCGGTCGCCGATGGCGGCGACGGCCTTCTGCATCTTGGCGACCAGGTCGTCATGGCGGGCGGTGGAGAAGGTCCGCATGGTCCCCTCCATCTTCAGGTCCTCGGGGATGATGTTCTGGCGCATGCCCATGTTGATGACGGCGATCGTCACCACCGAGGGCGAGGCGCCGACATCGACCTGGCGGGCGGCGATCTGGTTCGTGGCCTGGATGATGTCGGCCGCGACGCTGGCCATGTCGACGCCCGCCCAGGGCCGCGCGCCGTGGGTCTGCTTGCCCTTCACGGTGATCGTCAGTCGGTCCGACGAGGCGTAGAAGCCCTCGGGGCGATAGTTCAGCAGGTGGGCGTCGGCCGGGCCGATATGGACGCCGAAGATCGCGTCGACCTTGGGCTTGTCCAGCGCGCCGTCGCGGATCATCAGCTTGGCGCCGCCCTCCTCGCCGGCCTGCGGGCCTTCCTCGGCGGGCTGGAAGATCAGGACCACCGTGCCCTTGATGTCGGCCTTCATGCCGGCCAGCACCGTGGCGGTCCCCAGCAGCATGGCCACGTGGGTGTCGTGGCCGCAGGCGTGCATCACCGGAACCGTGCGGCCTTCCCAGGTCGCGGTGACCTTGGAGGCGAACGGCAGGCCCGTCTTCTCCTCGACCGGCAGGGCGTCCATGTCGGCGCGCAGGGCCACGACCTTGCCGGGCTTGCCGCCCTTCAGGATGCCGACCACGCCGGTCTTGCCGACGTTCTCGCGGACCTCGAAGCCCAGGGCCTTCAGCTCCTTGGCGATCAGGGCCGAGGTGCGGACCTCCTGATTGCCCAGTTCCGGATGTTCGTGGATGTCGCGCCGCCAGGCGATGACCTTGGGCTGCACAGCCTTGACCGCCGCCTCGATCTTGGCGGTGGAAGGCGCGGCCATCGCCGGCGCGCCAAAAACAAGGCCGGCCATCATCGCCAGCGCCGAAACCCGTCCGATCATCACAAAACCCCCTCACGAAAAGCGCAGCGACCTTGGGGCGCGTCGTGGCGAAGGGTCAAGCGCCCGCTGGCTTGACGTCGGGTCGCTCTATGCAGTCCCGCGGATCGGTTTAACTTGAGCGCATGAGCCTGCCGCCGATCGACGCGAAATTCGACACGATCCACGACGGCGCCGTGCGCGAGACCGGCGCGGCGCTGACGCCCAAGCACGCGGCCACCGTGATCATCGTCCGCACCGATGGTCCGCGGCCGCGTCTGCTGATGGGGCGGCGCAACGGCGGCCACGCCTTCATGCCCGACAAGTGGGTGTTCCCGGGCGGCCGCGTCGACCGCGCCGACTACGACGCTCCCAGCGCCACCGAACTTTCGCCCGAGGTGACCGCCCGGCTCGAGCAGGAGCCCCGTCACCCCAGGCCCGCCCGCCTGGCCCGCGCCCTGGCCCTGGCGGCGGTCCGGGAGACGTTCGAGGAGACAGGCCTGCTGCTGGCCCGCCAAGCCCCTGTACGGCCCGGCGCGGGGCCCTGGCGGCCCTTCCTGGCCCAGGGCGCCCTGCCCGACCTGGCGCCGCTCGGCTTCGTGGCCCGCGCCATCACCCCGCCCTATCGCCCGCGCCGCTTCGACGCCCGCTTCTTCATGGCCCCGGCCGAGGCGCTGCTGTCGCTGGATCGCCGTCCCGACTGCGGCGAGCTGGACGAGATCGCCTGGGTCGACTTCCAGGAGGCGATGGCGCTGGATCTGCCCAATATCACCCGCTTCGTGGTCCACGAGATCGGCCAGCAACTCGCCGACACTGGACGGCCGGCCCCCTTCATGCGCTTCCTGAACGGCAAGCGGCGCCTGTCCCACCTCTAGTTCAGGCTCCCGAGGGAAGCACATGCTCACCACACTGTTCGCCCTGGCCCTGGCCGCCACGCCGCCGGTCCCGCCTTCTGGCGATATCGATAGGCTGGGCTTCATCGCCGGCTGCTGGACCCTGACCCAGCCCAACGGCACGAAGATCGAGGAGCAGTGGCTGGCCCGCCGGCGGCGCGATGATCGGCATGAGCCGCAGCGTCCGGGACGGCAAGCTGCGCGAGTACGAGTTCATGCGCATCCTGCCCGCCGCCGACGGCAAGCCGCAGTTCGTGGCGATTCCCTCCGGCCAGGCCGAAGCCGCCTTCCCGATGAAGGAGATCGCCGAGAACGCCGTGACCTTCGAAGCGCCCGAGCACGACTTCCCGCAACGGATTCTCTATCGTCTGGTCGATAAGGACACCCTGGTGGCCCGGATCGAGGGTTCCGTCGGCGGTCAGGCGCGATCGGCGGACTTTCCGTACAGGCGCTGCCCCACCAACTGACTTCCGGCACCAACTGACTTCCGGCAATTGACTTTAAGTCACCGATGAGTATGTTCCGCGCCTCCTATTTCCAACGCGCGGGAACCTGCGCGACCACCGCAGGGATTCGACTATGGCCAAACCGGCTTCAATCAAGATCCGCCTGAACTCGACGGCGGACACCGGCTTCTTCTACGTCACCAAGAAGAACGCCCGCACCAAGACCGAGAAGATGGTGCTGAAGAAGTACGATCCGGTCGTCCGCAAGCACGTCGAATTCCGCGAAGGCAAGATCAAGTAAGATCGCCTTACGCGCTACGACACAAGACGCCTGGCTAGCGATAGCCGGGCGTTTTTGATTCTGGATCCCCTCCCCGCGTCGCGGGGAGGATGCGGGCTCAGCGCCCGATCCAGAGCCAGCGAAAGAACGCGAAGCTTCCCCAGACGACCGTCACGGCCAGCAGCACCGGCCCGACGCAGATGGCGACGAACGCGCCCAGCATGGCGGCGGTGGACAGTCCGCCGGACAGATGATCGCTCGCCTGCGCGCCCATCCAGAACAGGGCCGCGCAGGCCAGCAGGCCCAGGACCAGCCAGGCGCCCGGGAATGGGTGCTTGCGCGCACGGATTCTCGACTTCATCACCACGCCTCCCGCATAGGATGTATAATGAGGATGCGTGACAGTCGTATCCGCAACCCTAAAAAAGCGCCCTAACCGCCGTTAGCCACGAGGCCCGCCCTATCCTTGATCAGGCCGCGCTCGCCAGCGCCCGCTTGCTCAGCAGCGCCTCGGCGACGGCGTAGGTGCGCGCGTTGTCGACGTCGATGGCGTGGGCGCCGTCGGCCAGGACCACAGGCTCGACCTTCAGCTTGAAGCGCCGCCCCAGGCGACCGAGGGCCCCGCGCAGCGACAGACGGCCCATCGACAACAGAGCCAGGTTGATCGGCCCCAGCGCCATGATCATCCGCATCGGCTTCTTGGCGAACTGCCCGCCGCTGCGGAAGCTCTCGGCCACGCTCGTCGCGGCCGGGCCGGAGAAGGCGTAGAGATTGCAGTTCGAATAGGCGTCGTCCCGGAACCTGTAGAACCGGCGCTGGCCTTCCGGATGGGCCTCCATCACCGACCGCTGGGTCGCCATGGCCAGGGACACGTCGGCCACCTTCAGGGCCGCCAGCACCTCGGTCACCGCGCCGGGCGTCAGCAGGACGTTGTCACCCGTCGTCACCAGCAGCGGCATGGCGCCCACGCCCTCGGCCGCCGCATAGACGCTGTCGGCGAGATTGTTGGCGGCCGGCACGTACTCGATCAGCACCCGGGTGCTGGGCAGGATCGCGTCGATCAGGGGCGCGGTCCCCGGCTCGACGACGATGCGCAGCCGCGTCAGGCCCGGCGTCGCCGTCAGGGCCTCGACCACATAGCGCACCAGGGCCGCGCCCCGGATCGGGACAAGGTTCTTGTTCACGACCCCGGCCTCTTCAGCCAGGGGATCGACACGACCGGGCCGCTGGCCGGCCAGGATGACGCCGACAAAGGCTTCAGGCTGCGGCGACATCGAACGCCCTCCGCATCAGGCCCTGGCGCTCCAGGCTCTCGGTCAGGATGGTCTCGATCAGCTCCGCATGGCTCCAGCCGATCTGCTGGGCGGCCATCGAGATGGTCTTCCTGGACCACAGATTGCAGTTCAGGTTCACTTCCAGGAACTGGACCTCGCCGGTGGCGACGTCGAGACGGAATTCGAAGCGGCCGTAGTCGAACGGCATGAACTCCCGCATCATTTCGCGCGCCCGAGCCTCGGCGATCCGCCGATGCGGGCCGTCCTCCAGCGGGCGGATCTCGTAGGCCTGACCGCCGACCAGGTTGCGCTTTTCCTGGTAGGTGCGCAGCTGGGCCGGATTGATCTGCTCGACGATCTGGGTCGGCAGGATGAAGGGCTCGCCGTCGACCGTGATCGCCGAGACCTCGATATCGTGGCCCTGGATGAACGGCTCGACGATGACGTCGTGACCTTCCGCGTGCAGGCGTTCGACGGCCTCGCGGACGCCGGCCCAGTCGAAGGCGTCGCCGACGCCCCAGCTGGCCGATGAGGCGTTCGGCTTGATCACGAAGTGCTCGCCCGGCGGCAGCAGCGCGGCGTCTAGCGGCGCGCCGCGACGATAGACCGCCCACGGCGCGGTCGGAACGCCGCGCGCCGCGGCGGCCCGCTTGGTCAGGTGCTTGTCGTCCGACAGGCCGCGCAGGATCGGGCTGGCGCCCAGGTACGGCAAGCCCAGGCGATTGCAGAGCAGCGGGACCAGCATTTCCGAGTTCAGGAAGCCGGCCCGGTTCAGCAGCGGGAAGACGAAGTCGACGTCTGGACAGTCGAACAGCACGCCATACTCGTCGGCCACCACCAGGTTGACGCCGATCTCCTCCAGCGTCTGGCGCATCTCGCGGTGATAGACCGCGTGGCTGCCGTCCTCGGGGTGCAGTTCGCCCTGCCACTTGGCGTGCTTGGCGATCAGCATGATGCGAAGGGCGCGCTTGGCCTCGAGCGGAAGGCGTCGCTGTGCGGCGAAGCGGGTCATCGGCATGCCTCCAGGCTCGACGGCCGCCGGAAGCCCCCTTCCGCTGGTCCGTCACGTCGATGTCGAGGCTTTGAGGCTAGGCGCGGCGCGTGACGCGCGCGCTACGGTTTGATGGCAAGATGATAAGCCAGCAACGCGCCGTAGCGGCCGACGCCCAGGCCCTGTCGCGCGGCGCGCTGAGGCATCAGCACGCCCGGCTTGCCATTGCCCTCGATCAGCACCGGACCGTGCGGCGTCAGGGCCACGTCCCAGCCGATCAGGGCGTAGTCAGCGAAGGTCTCGGCATGGCCCCGACGCACCAGGCCCTTGGCGGCGGGCCAGTCGGGCAGCATGCGGCCGGCGATCGCCGCGCCGGTCACTGGATGCACGGCGTGGTCGCCGCCGCCGTATCCCTTGCAGGCCACGCCCAGCGATCCGACCGGCAGGTCGACCGCCGAAATCAACCCGCCGGCCTTCATGTTGTCGACCTTGGCGCCGCGCACCGAGGCGAAGCGGAAGGTGGCGCTGACCACCTCGGGCGCGCCGACCTCGTCGACCATGGTGACGATGCGTACGGTCGGCAGGGCGTCCAACGCCAGGTCCTTGAGGGCCGGATGGGTGTCCACCCGGTCCTGGACCAGCCAGGCGCCCCGGCCGCGCGGCAAGCGGCCGGCCAGATCGGCGGCGTCGGCCACGCGCTCCAGGATGACAACGCCATCGCCGCCCTCCCCGTCCGCCGGCTTGAGCACCAGGTCGCGACCGCCCGGCTCCGACCTCATCGTGACGCGTCCGCCCGTGACCACCGCCACGGTGCGCGGATGCGGCAGACCGGCGGCCGCGCAGCGCGCCTCGAAGCGGACCTTGTCGGCCAGCACGCAGTCGCGGGTCCAGCCCAGCGGATTGATCCGCTTGTTCAGCGCCGCGTCCTCGAAGCGGCGAATATAGCCGTCCAGCTGGGTGGAGTCTTCGATGCGGAACAGGGCCAGATCGTTGGGATCGACGAAGCGTTCATGGGCGATCTCGACGGCCCGGCGGCGCCAGGCTTCGTCGAGACCGAACTTACGGGCGACCTCGGCCGCGCGGCCAGGGATCCAGGCGTGAAAGGCCAGGCCGACCACAGCGTCCAGCGCCGCGCGGGCGTGGCCCCGTCTGGCCTTGCGCGCGGCATAGTGTTCCCGCAGGCAGCGCGCCGACACCGGCGCCACGACGCCGGGATAGATCCCGTACGCCTTCTTCAGGAAATAGAAGCTGTCGTAGCCCATGCGCCGCCCTCGGAACGCGCAGGTCTAGCGCCGCCATGTAACGGTTTTGGGACGCCCAACACGCCGAGGCGCAAGTTCGGGGCTTGCCGACTACGAGAAATGCGCCGGGCGCACCGCACCCGCCTATCCCTGGACGTCGAGACCTGGAAGGCGCTTACGCGGCCTTGCCGACCACCGCGTTCCGGCCCGAGGCCTTGGCCTGGTAGACGCCCTGGTCGGCGCGCTTCAGCAGCGCTTCGGGGGTGTCGTCGGCGCCGAGCGTGGCCGAGACGCCGATCGAGATGGTCACCGTCAGCTGTTCCTTGGTCGGTCCCACCTTGAAGGGCGAGCCGGCCACGTGGTTGCGGATCCGTTCGGCGATGCGCAGGGCGTCGGCCAGCTGGGTGTCGGGCATGACGACCACGAACTCCTCGCCGCCGAAGCGACACGGCAGGTCGATGGCGCGGACGTTCGAGGCCAGGCGCAGGGCGAACTCGCGCAGCACCTCGTCGCCGATGTCGTGGCCAAAGGTGTCGTTGATCTTCTTGAAGAAATCGATGTCGATCAGCAGGGCCGAGACCGGCTCGCCGCCCATCGCCGCGCGCTTGACCAGCGAGTCGAGCTGGCCGGTCATGTAGCGACGGTTGTGAAGGCCCGTGAGCTGGTCGGTGACGGCCAGTTCCAGCGAATGGTCGAGGTTGTTGCGCAGATAGTCGGTGTAGCGCTTGCGCTGGATCTGCGTCTTGACGCGCGCCGACAGCTCCTGCGGGTCCACGGGACGCAGCAGGATATCGTTGACGCCGATTTCCAGCGCCTTGACCATGCGACCACGGTCGTCGGGATCGACCATCGCCAGGACGGGCAGCTGGCGCGAACGATCTTCCGACCGCAAGGCCGCTGTGAAGCGCAGGCCGTCGAAGGTCTTGGCCGCGGCGTTGACGATCACCAGGTCGACGGGGCCGCTGGCGCTGATCCTGGCCTTTTCGGGATCGCTCTCGATCACCGGGCGGTGCTCGACGCCCAGCTCGGCCGCGATGCGGGCGGCCTGGCGTTCGTTGTCGTCGACGATCAGCACCCGGCCGCCCAGGCCGTCCAGGCGGGCGGCGGCGCCGGCGATCACGCCCATGCGGCGGCCAGAGGCCTCGCGCTGGCGCAGTTCGTCGATCACGAGCTTGAAGCGGGTCAAGCTGCGCACGCGGGCGAACAGCATGACGTCGTCGATGGGCTTGGTCAGGAAGTCCGAGGCGCCCAATTCCAGGCCCTGGATGCGATCGGCGCGCCCGTCGAGGGCCGTGATCAGCACCACCGGGATATGGCGGGTGGCCAGATCCTCCTTGAGCTTGCGGCAGACGGTGAAGCCGTCCATGCCGGGCATCATCACGTCCAGCAGGATGATGTCGGGCAGGTCGCGGGCGGCCATCGCCAGGGCCGTCGGCCCGTCCATCGCGGTCGAGACTTGGTAGTACTCCGCCGTCAGCTTGGCCTCGAGCAGACGGACATTGGCTTCGATGTCGTCGACGACGAGGATCCGGGCGCTCATGCGGCGGGAACCTTGTCCAGGAGCCGCTTGATGGTGTCCAGGAAGTGGACCACCGAGATCGGCTTGGAGATATAGGCCTCGCAGCCGCCCTCGCGGATGCGCTCTTCGTCGCCCTTCATGGCGAAGGCGGTGACGGCCACGACCGGGATGTGGGCGAGCTCGTCGTCTTCCTTCAGCCACTTGGTGACTTCCAGACCAGAGATCTCCGGCAGCTGGATGTCCATCAGAATCAAGTCGGGCTTGTTGTCGCGGGCAATGGACAGCGCCGACAGACCCTCACGGGTCTGCAGGGTCTCGTAACCCTGGGCTTCGAGCAGATCATGAAAGAGCTTCATGTTCAGCTCGTTATCCTCCACGATGAGGACCTTCTTCGTCATCCTTACCCCGACCAAAAGGTCACGTGGCGACGGCTAGGGATTCGCGTCACCTTCCAGAACCAGTTGCCACGAATATCCTTAAGCCCCCGCTAATCGCGTTAAGACCCATAAGCTCATGGAACAACGCTACTCCGACCTCCAGGCCTGCGCCGTCACGCCGACCGCGCCGCTGGTCATCGTCGATGTCGACGAGGTGCTCGCGCAGTTCATGCGCGGTTTCGGCGATTTCATCGCGCGCCATGGCTTCGAACTGAGAGTTGATCGCTTTGCCTTGTTTCAGAATATCTACCGGCCTGGCGAAACGGAACACCTCGATCTGATCGCCGGCAAGGCCCTGTTCGATGATTTCTTCCGCGACGGGGCCGACGACCTGCCCCCGGCGATCGGCGCGGCGGACGCGCTGGCCGATCTGTCGACCCGCGCCGAGGTGGTGATCCTGACCAACGCGCCCGAACACGGCCGGCTGACACGGGCCAAGTGGCTGAAAACGCACGGCTTCGACTATCCCCTGATCATCAACAGCGGCCCCAAGGGGCCGGCGGCCGCCGATCTGGCCGGACGCACCTCGGGTCGCTCCGTCTTCATCGACGACCTTTTGCCGCAGCTGGAATTGGTGGCGGAGAAGGCGCCCGGCATCGGGCGGTTCCAGATGGTCAGCGACGAGCGCCTGCGCCCGTTCGCCCCGTCCGCGCCCGACCGCCATGTCCGTATTGACGAGTGGCCCCGCCTGAAGGCCGCCATCGAGGAGCGTCTGTTCGCATGATCCGGTTCGGAGTCGATTTCGGCGGCACCAAGATCGAGGTCGCAGCCCTCGGCGAGACCGGCGAGTTCGCCGCGCGGGTGCGCAAGCCCAATCCCGGTGACTACGAGGCCGCGCTGGATGTGGTGGCCGGGCTGCTGGTCGACGCCGAGTGCATGGCCGGCGCGACCTGCGCCCGGTTGGGCATGGGCATTCCAGGCTCGATCTCGCCGCGCACCGGCCTGATCCGCAACGCCAACAGCGTCTATCTGAACGGTCGCCCGTTCGGCGAGGACCTGGAGCAGCGCCTGGCCCGCCCGGTGCGCCTGGCCAACGACGCCAATTGCCTGGCCCTGTCCGAGGCCGCCGACGGCGCGGGGGCCGGCGCGCGCGTGGTGTTCGCGGCGATCCTGGGCACCGGCTGCGGCGGCGGCGTGGTCGTCGACGGCCGCATCATCGAGGGCCACAACGGCGTCGGCGGCGAATGGGGCCACATGCCCCTGCCCTGGCCCAAGCCGGAGGAATATCCCGGTCCCGAGTGCTGGTGCGGCCGCAACGGATGCATGGAGAAATGGGTCGCGGGTCCGGCGTTCTCGCGCGACGCGGGCTTCCCCACGGGCCAGGAGAGCATGGACGCCATTGAATCCGGCGACGCCTCGGCCGCCGCTGCCCTGGACCGCTATATCGACCGCCTTGGCCGAGGCCTGGCCGCGATCTGCGACATCATCGATCCGGACGTCATCGTGTTGGGCGGCGGCATGTCGAACATAGACGCGCTTTATGAGCGGCTGCCGGCCGCCATCGCCCCGCACGTCTTTTCCGACGTCTTCGAGACGCCGGTGAAGAAGGCCGCCCACGGCGACAGCTCCGGCGTGCGCGGCGCGGTCTGGCTGTGGCCGCTGGAGGCCTAAGGACGCTCCCATGAAGTCCCTGTGCCGCGACTGCGGGTGGACCGGCGAGGCCAAGGCCGCGCGTTGTCCGTCGTGCCACTCGCCGCGGACGATCTTCCACGAGGAGCTGGGGACGCTCTCGATCGCCCACCTGGACTGCGACGCCTTCTACGCCTCGGTGGAAAAGCGCGATGATCCGTCCTTGCGCGACAAGCCGGTGATCGTCGGCGGCGGCAAGCGCGGGGTGGTGACCACCGCCTGCTACATCGCCCGCATGAGCGGGGCGCGCTCGGCCATGCCGATGTTCAAGGCGCTGAAGCTGTGCCCCGACGCCGTGGTCATCAAGCCGAACTTCGCCAAGTACAAGGAGGCCAGCCGGCGCATCCACGAGAAGCTGGACAGGCTGACGCCGCTGATCCAGCCGCTGTCCCTGGACGAGGCCTGGATAGACCTGACCGGCACCGAGCGGCTGCATGGCGCGACGCCGGCGGCGATGCTGGCGCGGCTGCAGGCCGAGATCGAGCGCGACATCGGCCTGACCGTCTCGATCGGCCTGGCCCCGAACAAGTTCCTGGCCAAGATCGCCTCGGAACTGGACAAGCCGCGCGGCTTCTCGGCGATCGGCGCGGCGGAGGCGCAGACGTTCCTGGCCTCCAAGCCCGTGGGCATCCTGCCCGGCGTCGGGCCGGCCACGGTCTCGAGCCTGGCCGAGATCGGCCTGAGGACCGTCGGCGACATCGCCGCCGCCGACCTGAAGCTGCTGGCCAACCGCCTGGGCTCCGGCGGGCTGCGCCTGCACCGCCTCGCCCATGGCCAGGACAGCCGGATGGTCGATCCCGACCAGTCGCGCAAGACGATCAGCGCCGAGACCACCTTCAACGACGACCTGCACAAGCGCGACGCGCTGGAGGACGAACTCTGGCCGCTCTGCGAGAAGGTCGCCAATCAGGCGCGCAAGGAAGGCGTCGCCGGCCGGGTCGCGACGCTGAAGCTGCGCACGCCCGACTTCAAGATCCACACCCGCCGCCGCACCCTGGCCGTGCCGACCCAGACGGCCCGCACCCTGTTCCAGGTAGCGCGCGAACTGCTGGCCGCCGAGCCCGGGGGCCTCTCCTACCGCCTGATCGGCGCGGGCCTGACCGAGTTCATCGACGCCGAGACCGCCGGCTCGGACATGTTCGCCGACGACGAGCGCCGCACCTTGAAGAGCGAGACCGCCATCGACGCCCTGCGCGGCAAGTTCGGCGCCGCGGCCGTGGTCAGCGGACGGGCGCTGAAGGGGCGCTGACTGAGTCGCCGCCGCACGGCCTATTGCCCCCCTCTTGCGCGACATCATACCGCGCACCATTTGGGCCTCTCACCCACGGAACCGTTCGCGCGCGGCCTTCGCTCTCCCAATCGTGAAGCCGTTTTCCGAGGCGCCCCTGTGTTAAAGCGGCGCAGACGCGTCTCGGGCTCTTCCAAAGCCGTCGCGTTTCCATATCTAATTCAGACAGGCGGGTGATTTGCCCGCCGGGAGAGAACAAGTCGATGGCCGAGCGGAAGCAAGGCGGACAAAGCAATGGCGCTGGATCGTCGGTCGTCACGGAAGTGAAGCCGAAGACGCAGAAGCCTTCGCTCTATCGAGTTCTGATTCTCAACGACGACTACACTCCCATGGAGTTCGTCGTTTACGTGCTCGAACGGTTCTTTAACAAGTCGCGTGAAGACGCCACGCGCATCATGCTCCACGTCCATCAGAACGGCGTGGGGGTGTGTGGTGTCTACACTTACGAAGTCGCAGAGACCAAGGTCGCGCAAGTCATCGACTCGGCGCGCCGTCATCAGCACCCCCTGCAGTGCACCATGGAAAAGGACTGAGGAGCCCCCCATTGCCCTCTTTTTCGCGCCCCCTGGAAGAGTCCCTGCATCGCGCCGTCGCGTACGCCAACCAGCGTAAGCACGAGTACGCGACGCTCGAGCATCTCCTGCTTTCCCTGACCGACGACGAGGACGCCGCCGGAAGTCATGCGTGCGTGCGACGTCGATCTCACCGCGCTGAAGAAGAGCCTCTCGAACTATCTCGACGTCGAACTGGCCTCGCTGGTCGTCGACGACGACGAGGACGCCAAGCCGACCGCCGGCTTCCAGCGCGTGATCCAGCGCGCGGTGATCCACGTCCAGTCGTCGGGCCGCGAAGAGGTCACCGGCGCCAATGTTCTGGTCGCCATCTTCTCCGAACGTGAAAGCCACGCCGCCTACTTCCTGCAGGAGCAGGACATGACGCGGTACGACGCGGTCAACTTCATCGCCCACGGCATCGCCAAGAAGGCCGGCGCCTCGGAGCCCAAGAACGTCAAGGGCGCCAACGCCGGCTCGAACGCGGCCGAGGACGATGGCGAGAAGCCGAACACCAAGACGGGCGGCGAAGCTCTGGAAGCCTATTGCGTCGACCTCAACGAAAAGGCCCGCCAGGGCAAGGTCGACCCGCTGATCGGCCGCGCGAACGAAGTGGAACGCGCGATCCAGATCCTGTGCCGCCGCACCAAGAACAACCCGCTGCTGGTGGGTGATCCCGGCGTCGGCAAGACCGCCATCGCCGAGGGCCTGGCCCGCAAGATCGTCACGCACCAGGTCCCCGAGGTCCTGGAAGGCGCCACCATCTACTCGCTCGACATGGGCGCGCTGCTGGCTGGCACCCGCTATCGCGGCGACTTCGAGGAACGCGTCAAGCAGGTGGTCAAGGAACTCGAGAACCACCCGAACGCGGTGCTGTTCATCGACGAGATCCACACCGTGATCGGCGCCGGCGCGACCAGCGGCGGGGCGATGGACGCCAGCAATCTCCTGAAGCCCGCGCTGGCCTCGGGCTCGCTGCGCTGCATGGGCTCGACCACCTACAAGGAGTTCCGCCAGCACTTCGAGAAGGATCGGGCCCTGGTCCGTCGCTTCCAGAAGATCGACGTGAACGAGCCGACGGTGGAAGACACCATCAAGATCCTCAAGGGGCTGAAGAGCTACTACGAGGACTTCCACAAGCTGAAATACACCGCCGAGGCCATCAAGGTCGCGGTCGAGCTGTCGGCCAAGTACATCACCGACCGCAAGCTGCCCGACAAGGCGATCGACGTGATCGACGAGGCGGGCGCGGGCCAGATGCTGCTGCCGGAAGGCCGCCGCAAGAAGGTCCTGGGCGTCAAGGAGATCGAAGCCGTCGTGGCCAAGATCGCCCGCATCCCGCCCAAGTCGGTGAGCAAGTCGGACACCGAGGCGCTGAAGGAGCTGGAAACGGACCTGAAGCGCGCCGTGTTCGGTCAGGACGACGCGATCATGCAACTGTCCTCGGCCATGAAGCTGGCGCGCGCCGGTCTTCGCGACGCGGACAAGCCGATCGGCTCGTTCCTGTTCAGCGGCCCCACCGGCGTCGGCAAGACCGAAGCCGCCAAGCAACTGGCCCAGACCCTGGGCATCGAGATGATCCGCTTCGACATGTCCGAGTACATGGAGCGCCATACCGTGAGCCGCCTGATCGGCGCCCCTCCCGGCTATGTCGGCTATGACCAGGGCGGCCAGCTGACCGACGCCGTCGACCAGCACCCGCACGCGGTCGTGCTGCTCGACGAAATCGAGAAGGCTCACCAGGACGTCTACAACATCCTGCTGCAGGTCATGGACCACGGGGTTCTCACCGACTGAACGGCAAGAAGGTCGATTTCCGCAACGTGGTTCTGATCATGACCACCAATGCGGGCGCCTCGGACGCCCAACGCCAGTCCATCGGCTTTGGTCGCGACAAGGTGGTCGGCGAGGAAGAGGCCGCCCTCAAGCGCCTGTTCACGCCGGAATTCCGCAACCGTCTCGACGCGGTGGTGCAGTTCAAGCCTTTGACGCCGGAGATCATCCGCCAGGTCGTGCAGAAGTTCGTCATGCAGATGGAGGCCCAGCTGGCCGACCGGAACGTGACGATCTCGCTGAGCGACGACGCGGCCGACTGGCTGGCCAAGAACGGCTTCGACGAGCTCTACGGCGCCCGTCCGCTGGGTCGCGTCATCCAGGAGCACATCAAGAAGCCCCTGGCCGACGACATCCTGTTCGGACGCCTGGTCCGCGGCGGCCACGTCAAGGTGGTCCTCGAGAACGGCAAGATCGCCTTCGAAATCGAAGGCACGCCCGACCCGAAGGCCAGCAAGACCGACGAAGCCGAACCGGTTCTGGTCGAATAGGCTCGGTCAAGGACCTAGCGAAGGGCCCGGAGCTATCCGGGCCCTTTTCGTTTGAATACGCGCGAAAATTGTGGACGAAACGAGAACAAACGATTAGCGTGTGTCCATGACCGCGATCGCCTTCGATACGCTCAGCGCCTCCAAACGGCTTCGCGAAGCCGGCATGGAGCAGCGCATGGCTGAAGCCATTGTCGAAATCGTGCAGCAGACGGCCAACATGCCCGATATCAGCCATCTCGCGACCAAGGACGATCTAAAACAGTTGGAGCTCGCCAACAAAGCGGACTTGAAACAGTTGGAACTCGCCACGAAAGCGGACATTCGGCAGCTGGAACTTTCAACAAAGGCCGAGATCCAAGAAACCAAGCTCACGCTACGCGGCGAAATCGCCCAGACGGAAGCTCGCCTCAGCGAGAAGATCCGCATGCAAGGCTGGTCGTTGCTGGGCGGGATGGCGGTATTGCTGGCCTTCTACACGGCCCTAGGGAAGCTGATCGGCTGAGGGGCGCTAACCGCCGCGCAGGTGGCGCCCGCCGGCGCGGATCAGCAGACGTTCCGCGAGCTCGACGTTCAAACCCGCGGGATCGAAGTGTTCCAGCCCGACCTCGGCCAACAACGCGTGGTCGGCCGCGCCCAATCGGTGCTGACCCATGTTCCAGTCGCGAAACAGACGGCGGTCAGCCGGGCCGCTGTAGATCCGAGCCAGATCCGCGTGGCGCGGATCCCCGGCGATCCTGCCATAGATCGCCTCCACGCCTTGCGCGGGCCCTTCCAGCAGCTGCAGGAACCGCTCCTCCCCGGCCACCAGAAAGCCCGTGACGTCGTCCAGGCGGTTGTTGTGGATCGACTTGGCGATGATCGCCCGAAGAACCTCGTCGAGGTCCTGCGTCGCCCCGGTGAACCGGCTCGCGTAGATCAACCGGTGCAGGCCGCCGCGATCGTTCTCGTCCGAGGTCATGGCGCGCTCCGCGAATACCCAAGTTCAAGGCGCGCGTACGAAATTCGTCGCGCGCCCTTCGCCTGATACCCGACCCAGGATTTCGAACCGCCTAAAGCGCCGCGGAAATCTTCCCCGCCAGGGCCTTGAGTTCTTCAATATTGGCCATGCCGCCCTCGCCATGGCGGCCCAGCGCCTCGCCCTCGTAGCGCGGGATGACATGGAAGTGCAGGTGGAAGATCGTCTGGCCGGCCGGGCGCCGTTGAACTGGGTGACGACCACACCGTCGGGCTTCAGGGCCGAGACCACGGCGCGGGTCAGCTTCTGGGTGGCGGCGGCCAGGTCGCTCAGCACCTCGGGCTCGACCTCCAGGATGTTGCGCGCCTGGCTGACCTTGGAAATCACCAGGGCGTGGCCGCGCGACTGCGGGAAGACATCCATGAAGGCCAGGACCTTGTCGTCTTCGAACAGCTTCACGCTGGGGATCTCGCCCCGGATGATCTTGGCGAAGATGTTGTCGGCGTCGTAGCGTCCGTCGAGGCTCATGACCGTCTCCCTTTGACGGAATGGTCCTAGCAAACCGTACGAGGCGCGGAAACCGTGGACACCAGACCTCAGGGCCTCACCGAGCAGCAACGGAAGTGGTTCGCCTCGGTCAAGGCCAACCTGGAGCGCGAGACCGGCAAGACCCTGGACGAATGGGTCGAGATCGTCCGTCGCGAGTGCCAGGAGACCAAGCCGCGCGCCCGCGCCGACTGGCTCAAGGCGACCTACGGCATCGGCCAGAACCGCGCCGCCGCCATCTTCGGAGTCGCCTTCCCATCGCAGATGGGTTGGGACGACGCCGACGGCCTGCGCGAAGCCTTGTGGACCGACCCGGCCTCGGCGGCGATCCTGAAGGCGGTCGAGGCGGCCGTCGCCGACTTCCCGGATCTGGTCATGGGCCAGCGCAAGGGCTTCACGGCGTGGTCGCGCAAGGCGCAGTTCGCGGCCCTGAAGCCCATCAAGGGCGGCGCGGCGATGTTGGGCCTGGCGGTCGAGCCCGACGCCTCCCCTGGCCTCTCCGAGCCCAGGAACGAAGGCTGGTCCGAGCGCCTGAAGGCCAAGCTTCCGCTGGCCTCGCCCGCCGAGGTCGATGACACGATCAAGGCGCTGTTGAAGGCCGCCTGGGAACGGTCCTGAACCTTCGCCTTGGGAACGGCGTCTCAACCTCGCCGTTGGTCTTCGCGAACAAGGAGACCATCATGTCCAAAGACGCTGATCTGGCCGAGAAATTCTGGAAGGCGCTGAAGTCCGACCGCACCGTGATGCTGGGCCTGCCCGATCTCGAGGGCGGTCGCGCCCAGCCGATGACCGCGATCATCGAAGGTGACCATTCAGGCCCGATCTGGATCTTCAGCGCGGTCGATGTCGACCTCGTCCAGGCTGTCGAGGGCCAGACACGCGACGCGCTGCTGCACTTCGCCTCCAAAGGACACGAGGTCTTCGCCACGGTCGACGGATCGTTGCGGATCGACAATGACCGCACCACCATCGAGCGCCTGTGGAACCCCTTCGTCGCGGCCTGGTACGAGGGCAAGGACGATCCGAAGCTGCGCCTGCTGCGCTTCGAGCCGGGCGACGCCCAGATCTGGCTGAACGAGCACAGCCTGTTCGCGGGCGTCAAGATGATGCTCGGGGTCGATCCGAAGACGGACTACAAGGACAAGGTCGGGGAAGTGCGGCTGAGCTAGGAAGGCGTTCACCCTCCAAATCCGTCTCCCCGGCCTTCGCTGGGAAGACGGGTAAGAGCGCTACCGCTCTTCCCGGAACGGCGAATACTCTTCCGTCAACAGGGCGATATCGCTCTCGACCGCCTCGCGCTCGCGCTCTAGGTAGCGCGCCACCGGCTCGCGCAGGGCCGGGTCGGCGATCCAGTGGGCTGAGTAGACCGCGCTGGGCAGATAGCCCCGCGCGATCTTGTGCTGGCCCTGCGCCCCGGCCTCGACGCGCGGCAGGCCCAGCCGGATCGCGTGCTCGATGGCCTGGTAGTAGCAGAGCTCGAAATGCAGGAACGGCACGTCCTCGGTGCAGCCCCAGTGGCGGCCGTAGAGGCAGTCGCGGCCCAGCAGGTTCAGCGCTCCGGCGATCCACGGACCGCCCGGCCGACGGGCCATGATCAGCAGCACTTTGTCGGCCATGCGCTCTTGCAGCAGCGAGAAGAAGCGGCGGTTCAGGTACGGCCGGCCCCACTTCCGCGAACCCGTATCCATGTAGAAGCCGAAGAAGGCGTCCCAGTGGTCTTCGGTCAGGTCGTCGCCGGTCAGGGCGACGATCTCCAGCCCGTCCTGGGCGTCGCGGCGCTCGCGGCGGATGGTCTTGCGGCGGTTGGCCGACAGGGCCGCCAGGAAGGCGTCGAAGGTCGCGTAGTCGCGGTTCTCCCAATGATACTGCTGGTCCTGACGCAGCAGCATCCCGCGCGCTCCCATCCAGGCCCACTCGTCTTCCACGGGGAAGGTCACGTGCAGCGACGAGGCGCCCATGCGCTCGCACAGGGTCAGGGCTCCGCCCAGCAGGGCCGAGCGCCCCTCGTCGACATCGACGTCCGGCCGCACGATCAGCCGCGAGCCGGTCACCGGCGAGAACGGTGAGGAGCACTGGAGCTTGGGATAGTAACGCCCGCCGGCGCGCTCGTAGGCGTCGGCCCAGGCATGGTCGAAGACATATTCGCCCTGGCTGTGGGACTTCAGATAGAGCGGCATGACGCCGGCGACGACGTCGTTCTGGTCCAGAACCGACAGGTGCTGCGGCGCCCAGCCGGCGCGCGGACCCACGCAACCGCTCTCTTCGAGGATCGACAGGAAGTCGTAGCTGACGAACGGATCACCGGTGTGGTCCGCGCAGGCGTCCCAGGCGGCTTTGCCGATCTCGGCGATCTCGCGATGGACGCGAACCGCCGACTGGACGCCCGCCGGGGCCGATGTCACGCCGTGAAGCCCTCGAAGATCAGGTTGTCGCAATGGTCGCGCACGCCTTCCCACTGGTCGGGCGAGCGGACCGTCCAGGCGACGATGGGCATGCCCTTGGCGCGATATAGGTCGGCGCGGGCGCTGGGCAACATGTCCAGGCCCAGGGCCAGGAAATCGGGGCGCGCCAGTTCGACCTGCTCCAGCGCCGCCAGCGACTTGCGCATTTCCGGGGCTAGCTTGCGGGCGCCCTCGTCGTTCCAGCCGTAGCTGTCCAGGCCGCGCAGGATCTGCGGGTGATGGTCGGCGAACCAGGCGTGCGAGTAGGGATTGAAGCCGATCACGGCGGTCGGGCCATTGTGGTCGACCAAGATGTCGGTGACCCGCTTCTCCAGCGGCCCGACCTCGCCGAAGGGGGTCTTCAGCTCGATGAACACCATGGCGCGGTGGCCGATCATGGTCAGCGTATCGGCCAGGGTCGGGATGGTCTCGTCCGTGCCGTTCAGGGTCATGGCCCCGAGCTCGGCGACGGTGTGGTCGCGCAGGCGGCCCTCCTGGCCGGTCATGCGCTCCAGGCGCTCGTCGTGGAAGACCACGGCCTCGCCGTCGGCGGTCAGCTGGACATCCAGCTCGATGCCGTAGCCGCCCGCGCAGGCGGCCTGGAAGGCGGCCAGGGAGTTCTCCGGCGCGCCGTCCGGGGTCCAGAGGCCACGATGGGCCACCGGCGGGTCGAAAAGGCGCTCCCACGCCTCGCCGAAGACGTCGGTCGAGGGACGTTCGCGCGAGCGCATCAGGCGATCTCCACCACGGCGTCGACCTCGACCGCGAAGCCGAGGGGCAGACGATAGACGCCCACCGCCGAGCGGGCGTGGCGGCCCGCGTCGCCCAGCGCCTCGACCATCAGGTCCGAGCAGCCGTTGATGACCTTGGGGATGTCGATGAAGTCCGGACCGGCCTGGACGAAGCCGCCCAACTTCACGACGCGGACCACGCGGTCCAGGTCGCCATCGCAGGCGGCCTTCATCTGGGCCAGCAGGTTGATCCCGCAGATGCGGGCGGCCTTCTGGGCGGTCTCCAGGTCGACGTCGACGCCGACCGTGCCCTTGACGCCGCCGTCGGCGTCCAGCGAGATCTGGCCGGAGATGTGTACGAGGGCGCCCGTCTTGACGAAGGTCACGTAGTTGGCGACCGGCGCCACCGGCTGGGGCAGTTCGATCCCAATCGCCTTCAGGCGTTCCTCGACCTTCGACATGCATGCGCTCCAATGAACTGGTGCGGCATGCTTACCGTGCTGCGCGAGGGCGCAAAGAGAAAAGGCCCGGACCTTGGGGTCCGGGCCTCTTAGCCTTGTCGGTTCGGAGCCAGCTCTTAGCGAGCGGCTTGGAACTTCTCGACGGCGGCGGTCATGCGCTCGTTCAGCGGCTTGACCGAGTCCTTGATCGAGGCCGAGACGATCTCCGAGGCCTTGCTGACCTGGGCGATGTAGGCTTCCAGAGCCGACTTGGCCCAGGCGGTCTGCAGCTCGACGGCTTCCTGCACGCTCTTGGCGGCGGCCAGCGACTTGGCGGCGGCGACCTGGTCCTCGGCGGCCTTCTTGCCATAGGCGAAGGTCTGGGCGCCCAGGGCTTCAGCGCCCTTGGTGGCCGCGGTCACCGAGGCGACGACGGCTTCCAGGTTCTTCTTCGAGTGGGTGTTGGCTTCGGCCAGGGCGGCCAGCGACTTCTCGACGCCGTCCTTGAACGCTTGGTTCGAGGCGGTGCTGAACTGTTCGACGGTGTTCTTGACGGTTTCGGCGGCGGCCATGGGAATTCTCCTGGGGAGGGAAGATCGGAGCGGGGCGGACAAACGAGCTGCAACTCGCCCATCTGCGCTTGGAACACCACGGTTCTCTCATGTTGCAGTGCAGCAGTCAATGATTTTGTGCAGCGCACCATGACGTAGCGTCACGAGACCTCAAGCTGCAGCATTGGCGCCGCGCGCCTGATATTTTTGCGGCTGCGGCAAGATCGCTCACCAGTTGTTTACTTTAGCGAAAGGCCGCTTCCATCATGCTAGTGGTCACGCGTGTGGCGGTGCGAAACCGCTCCCAGTTCAAATGACGGACGCCGCTTCATGTTCGCCAAGCTTACCCCCGCCCGATCCCTGCTAGCCGTCGCCGGCCTCGCGCTCTCGTGCCTGTTCGGCGCGGTCGCGCCCACCCCGGCTTCGGCGGCCATACCCTATCTGCAGCTGAACGCTCAGGAGCCGAAGTACGCGGCGATCGTGATCGACGCCAATTCGGGCGAAGTCCTTTACGACAAAAGAGCCGACAGCCCTCGCTACCCCGCCTCGGTCACCAAGGTGATGACCCTGTACCTGACCTTCGAGGCGCTGAGCGAAGGCCGCCTGAAGCTGACGGACCGGGTCGTCATGTCGCCCCGCGCGGCCGCCCAGGCTCCGACCAAAATCGGCATTTCGCCGGGCGACGGTCTCTCGGTCGACGAGGCCATCAAGGCCATGACCGTCAAGTCGGCCAACGACGTCGCCGTGGCCATGGCCGAGCAACTCGCCGGCAGCGAGTTCGAATTCGCCGCCCTGATGACCCTGCGCGGTCAGGAACTGGGCATGCGCAACACCCGCTTCGTCAACGCCTCGGGCCTGCCCGACAGCCGTCAGATCTCGACGGCCCGCGACCTGGCCATCCTGTCGCGCGCCGCGATGCGCGACTTCCCGCAGTACTACAGCTACTTCTCGGTGAAGGGCTTCTACTTCCGGGGCAACTACATCAAGGGCCACAACCGCCTGCTGGACAGCATGGACGGCTTCGACGGCCTGAAGACCGGCTACACCAACGCCTCGGGCTTCAACCTCGCCGGCTCGGCCGTGCGCGACGGCCGTCGCCTGATCGCCGTGGTCCTGGGCGGCCCCTCGACCGCCTGGCGCGACAACAACATGGAAGACCTGCTGTTGACCGGCTTCGACGTCATGAAGCGCCGGTCGCGCGGCGAACGCACCAGCATCGCCGCCAACATCTATGAGGAAGAGCCCTCGGGTCCGATCGAGCGTCCGTCGACCGAACAGGGTGACGGCGATCAGGCCGGCCTGCGGATCGTGCTGACCGACAACCCGCGCCCGCCGGCGCCGGTGAAGGTCTCCCCCACTCTGCGCGGCGCTCAGGAAGCCAGCAAGCCGGCCAAGGCCGCCAGGAAGCCCAAGGGCGAATGGGGCGTGCAGGTCGGCGCGTTCAAGTCCAAGTCGCTGGCCAACGAACAGCTGAAGCTGGTGCGCAGCCGCTTCGCCAAGATGGTCGCCGACGCCGAGGGCGCCGTCGAAGGCACGGCCGGCGGGGCCTTCCGCGCCCAGTTCCAAGGCCTGACCTCGGACGCCGCCCGCGAGGCCTGCTCGGCCCTGAAGGCCAAGCGGATGCCCTGCATGGTGCTGTCGCCGCGCTAGAGGACTAGCCGCCGCTGAAACAAGAAACCCCGGAGGGCGACCTCCGGGGTTTTGCTTTTCTAGGCCTCGGCGATCACCTTGGAAATCAGCCGCGCCAGCCGGCCCACGCCTTCCTCGATCTGCGCGTCGGTCGGCAGCGAGTAGCTCAGGCGGATGGCGTTGGCGGTCTTCACCTCGGCGAAGAACGGCGCGCCGGGCACGAAGGCGACGCGCTCTTCCGCGATGGCCCGCGCCAGCAGGGCCGCGCCGTCGATCCCTTCCGGCAGGTTGATCCAGACGAACATGCCGCCTTCCGGATGCGACCAGGTCACCCCCTCGGGCATGGTCCGCTCCAGGGCGGCCAGCATCACCCGCCCCTTGGCGCCATAGGCCCCGCGCAGCCGGTGCAGGTGCTGGTCATAGCCCTCCGAGACCGCGCGATGGGCGACCATCTGGTTGATCGTCGAGACGTGCAGGTCCGCGCCCTGCTTGAGCAGGACCAGCTTCTCGATCACCGGCTTGGGGCCGCAGACCCAGCCAATGCGCAGCGCCGGCGAAAGGGTCTTGGACAGCGTGCCCAGGAACAGGGTCCGAGCGTTGTCGATCCCGCCCGCCCGCTCGATGTCGAGGGCCAGCACGGTCGGCGTCGACTCGCCGGCGAAGCGCAGCTCGCGATAGGCCGCGTCCTCGACCAGGGTCATGTCCAGCGCGGTGGCCAGATCCAGCAGGGCCTTGCGCTCCTCCAGGGTCAGGCTGACGCCGGTCGGGTTGGCGAAGTCGGGCACGAAATAGCCAAGCGCGCCGTGCGGCAGGTCGGTCTGCCCGCCCCGCAACGCCGCTTCCGGCAGGTCGCGATAGGTCGGCTGGTACCCGTTGAAGGCCTGCAGCGCGCCCAGATAGGTCGGCCGCGCCACCACCACCGTATCGCCCGGGCTGATGAACAGCTTGCCGATCAGGTCCAGCGCCTGCTGCGAGCCGGCGGTCAGCATGATGTTGTGCGGTTCGCAGGGCATGCCGTCGCGGGTCATCCGCTCGGCGATCCATTCACGCAGCGGCAGATAGCCCTCGCTGACGGAATACTGCAGCGCCTGGCTGGACAGGACCGGGTCGGCCAGCACGGCCTCGTACTCGGCCTGGATCCGCTCGGCCGGGAACAGGCTGGGATCGGGGATACCGCCGGCGAACGATAGGATGTCGGGCTGGTCCAGCAGCTTGAGAAGCTCGCGGATCTCGCTGGCGTGGACGCGGTCCATGCGCGCGCTGAAACGCCCGGCCCAGTCAATGGCCGAAGGGGAAGCTTGGATAGTCATGGGAGGATCAAGGTCCGAAACTGAAATGACGCCTTTGAGCCACGGCCCGTGGCTCGCTCTCAACGAAGGTCAGAGCGTCATACCGAGCAGGTTTGGCCCGAAGAGCGGCGGCGCCAGAAACGTTGGTTATTGATCATGGCGCTAGTCGTAGCTCAGCTTCGCCGCCTGATCAAACGATCCCGCGCGGCGTTGAGCTGGGCGGCCAGACCTTCGGTGCCGCCCTTGTCCGGGTGAGCCATCTGGATCAGCCGCATATAGGCCGCCTTGACCTCGTCCAGGCTCGCCTCGGGGCCGACGCCGAGGATGGCGCGGGCTTCGGACAGGCTGAGCTCGGCCTTCGGCGGATGGACGATCTCGCGGCGGATGACCGGCCGGCGGCGGGCCTCGGTGACGCTCCACAGGCCGATGACGCCCAGCACGATCCCCGTGCCCCAGGAGCCACGGATCGACGCGTAGGCCGCCCCGGCGAAGGCGGCGATCGAGGCCGCGCCCGCGCCGACCCGCCAGCCGTCGCCGTTCAGGAACGCGCGTCCTTTCGGCCACAGCAGGAAGACGAGGATGGCCGCGCCCAGCAGCAGGTACAGCATCGGAACTCCAGATACGAAAACGGGCGGCAGGTTACCCCGACCGCCCGCTTACTCCATCATGTAGACCCTAGCCTACTGCGCCGCCAGCAGGGTCTCGCCGGAATAGGCCGACAGGCCCAGGCTGTGCATCAGGGCGCGCAGTTCCTGGCGCGCGGCCAGGTGCTGCAGCGACACCGGCACCGGACGCACTTGCGGCGACAGGTCGGCGATGGTCAGGCCGAACGGGAACAGCTCGCGATAGATGACGCGGTCGCGCAGGCCGGGGCCGATGCGGAAGCCGACACGCTTGGCCAGGGCCGTCAGACGGTCCTCCAGGCGCTTGCGGTTACGGGCCTCGGTGGTGGCCAGGCGGTTGCGCAGCACCACCCAGTCCATGGCCTGGCGCTGGCCCGACAGGGCGCGCTGCTTGCGGCCTTCCCAGACGGTCAGCGAATAAAGGCTGGGCTTGGTCAGCTCCAGGGTCACCGGATCGACGGTGCCCAGCATGTCGAAGTCGACAAAGCTGTCGTTCATCGGCGTCACGACAAGGTCCGCGCGGCCGTGGGCCAGGCGCGTGATGGCGCTGTCGCCGCCGGGGGTGTCGATCAGGATGAAATCGCATTCCTCGGCGGCCTTGGCGAAGGCGGCCTCGAAGCCGGCGACCTGCGCCTCGTCGCCCTTTTCGGCCAGGGCGATGTCGTTGTCGCTGAGGTCCAGCGCCAAAGGCATGGGCAGATCGAGCTTCTTGTTGGCGGCCCAGGCCCGGCGGTTCTCGAAGAACCGGCCCGACGTCCGCTGGCGAAGGTCCAGGTCCAGCACGGCGACCTTGGCGCCGCCGTACAGCAGCGCGGTGACAAGGTGGACGGCGATGGTGGACTTGCCCGCACCACCTTTTTCGTTGCCGACGACGATGACGCGCGTTTCGGCCATGACTTGATCCTCGATGCGTCGCGACTTGCGCGACCTTGGACTGAAGGTTAACACGATGTTACCACCGCCCTAGCGGGTCAACCGGTTCAATCCACAAGCATAATTGTCGCACCCCCGGCGCGGCCTCACGCAACGGATGGTGGACCTGCGGAGACCACGAGGCCATAAGCGCCGCCTGTCCGCGTGGAGACCTCGCCATGACCCAGATCGTCCGCACCGTCGCGCAGATGCGCGAGCACGTCCGCGCCTGGAAGGCCGCTGGCCAGCGCGTGGCCCTGGTCCCGACCATGGGCGCCCTGCACGAGGGCCACCTGACCCTGATCCGCCTGGCCCAGCGGAACGCCGACCGGGTGATCGCCACCGTCTTCGTCAATCCCAAGCAGTTCGCCCCGCACGAGGACTTCGACGCCTATCCGCGCGGCGAAGCGATGGACGCCGAGAAGCTGGCCTCGGTCGGCTGCGACCTGATGTTCGCCCCCAACGGCGCGGAGATGTACGCCCCCGGCTTCGCCACGGCGATCACGGTCTCGGGCGTCTCCGAACCGCTGGAGGGCGCGGCCCGGCCGCAGTTCTTCGGCGGCGTCGCCACCGTGGTCGCCAAGCTGTTCATCCAGAGCCAGGCCGACGTCGCGGTGTTCGGCGAGAAGGACTATCAGCAGCTGCAGGTGGTCAAGCGGATGACCCGCGACCTGGACATCCCCATCGAGATCATCGGCGCCCCGACGGCGCGGGCCGAGGACGGTCTCGCCCTCTCCTCCCGCAACGCCTACCTGTCAGCCGAAGAGCGCGCCGCCGCCGTGGCCCTGCCGACGGCCATCAAGGCCGCCGCCGCCGCGGTCGCCGCGGGCGGCCGGATCGACGAGGCCGAGCACGCGGCGACCGCCGCCCTGAAGGCGGCCGGCTTCGGACAGGTCGACTATGTGGAAGTGCGCGAGGCCAGCGATCTGTCGCGCCTGGGCCCTGGCCCGATCGGCCAGACCCAGGGCCGCATCCTGGTCGCCGCGTGGCTGGGCAAGACCCGGCTGATCGACAATATGGCCGTGGGTTAAATGGGCTTGAGGGCGATCAGCAGCCCCACGATCAGACCCACGAACAGCATACCAACGCCCAAGGCGGCAAAACTGGCCTTCATCGTCATCCCTCCGCGATCCGTGCGACAAGATGACACCCGGCCTGGTTGCCGCTTCACTAATAACACCCTCAAAAGTTCTCTTCGGCGAAAGTCACCAGGCGCCCAGTTCGCGCAGTTGACGGGCGAGATCGGGCGGCAGGTCGGCGGCCTCGCTTTCGGTCAGGTCCGGCGGCGCGTCCTCCGGCTTCAGATAACGCCAGCCCTGGAAGGCCCGACGCGGCTGGGGCGCCACGCGGATGATCGGCGGATCGACCGTGACCTCGCAGCGCGAGGCCGCGCCCTCCCCGACCGTATCGATGGCCAGGATCCTTTGACGGCACAGGATCTGTCCCTTGAACACCCGATAAAGCGAGCCGCCATCCAGCACCTCGTCGATCCGCTTGGGCGTCATGCGGGTATGCATGATCCAGGGCTGGTTCTCGTCCTTGTGCCAGGCCAGGAGATCCTCGATCGTCTCGCAGCCGACGACCAGCTTGATGATGTGCAACGCCATGGGCGCTAGATAGCGCGCTTCCAAGGTAAGGCAACCGACGCATTCGTCCGCCCGCTCTCGCCCGATTGGGGAAAGCCATCGACGGTCCATATGACACCGTTATCCCTTAGCTATCGCGTTCATGTGGGGGCGTGATCCGAGCCCGGAGGGCTCCATACCGCCGTTTCGGACGCCTTGTGGGAGGCCGTCCGCAGCGGCGGTCTTCGTTTGGGGGCTGGGATGGACGCCTGGGTTTCCGATGCGCGTTTTCGGATGTGAGGACGTCGGCCGAGGCGCGTTCACCCAGGCGGTAGGCCGCCCTCGGTCGGCGTCGGCGCTTCCGCCGCCTCGTTCTCCTCGGGCTCGAAGGACGGCAGCGGCGTCGGCTGCTCGATGCGGGCGCGGATTTCCGGATCCTTCAGCAGGGCCACGCGCATCACCTCGCGGGCCCGGGGCGCGGCGGCGCTGGAGCCGAACAGGCCGCCATGCTCGACCAGCACCGACATCGCGTAGCGCGGGTTGTCGTAGGGGGCGAAGGCGATGAACAGATTGTGGTCCTTCAGCCGCCAGGGGATGCCCTGGTTGCTGCGCGATCCCGTCTGGGAATACTGGCGGACCTGGGCCGTGCCGGTCTTGCCGGCCATCAGCACATCGCCAAGTCCAAGCTGGCTCTGCAGGTCGCCCCGTGGGGTCGTTGGCGACCGCCGCCATGCCGGCGCGGACGATGGCCAGGTGCTCGGGCGGAATAGGCAGGTCCGCCACGGCGTCGCCATGCGGCTGGTCGACCCCGCCGATCGACTTGACGAGGCGCGGGTTCAGCGCCCGCTTGCCGTTGGCGAGACGCGCGCACATCACCGCCAACTGCAGGGCGTTGACGTTGATATAGCCCTGGCCGATCCCGTACGGCACGGAGTCGCCGGGGTGCCAGGTCGGGTCCTTCTTGAAGGCTTTCTTCTTCCACTCGCGCGAGCCGACCAGGCCCTTGCGCTGGCCGGGTATGCCGAGGTCGAAGGTCTGGCCGAAGCCCATGGCGGTCGCCGTCGCGTGGATCGGATCCGGCCCGATGCGCAGCGCCATCTGGTAGAAATAGACGTCGCAGGAGTTCTTGATGGCGTCGTGCATGTTCTGCGCGCCATGCCCGCCCTTCTTGTGGCAGTGCCAGGTGCGGCCGCCGAAGTACCAGCCGCCCGTGCAGACCACCCGCTCGCTCGGATTGACGCCCGCGCTCAACGCCGCCAGCGCCACGGTCGGCTTGAAGGTCGAGCCCGGCGGGTAGACGCCGGTCATGGTCTTATCGAGCAGCGGCTTGCGCTCGTATTCAGCCAAGGCCCGATACTCGGGGCCTGACAGACCCTTGACCAGCTGGTTGGCGTCGAAGCTGGGCGCGGAGGCCATGCACAGCAGGTCGCCGTTGCGGCAATCGACCATCACGATCGCGCCGCTTTCCTCGCCCATCACCTCCAGGGCGCGGTTCTGGATGTCGGCGTCCAGGGTGAGGCGGATCTCCTTGCCGGCCGTCGCGGCGATATCGCCGGCTGGATCCAGGCGCACGACGCGACCTTGGGCGTCGACCTCGGTCTTGGTGGCGCCGGCGTGGCCGCGCAGCGCCGTGTCGAAGGCCTTCTCCACGCCCTGCTTGCCGATCCGGAAGCCGGGATTGTGCAGCAGAACCTGATCCTGCGTGCTGTCGCCCTCGGCGGCCTTCAGATCCCGCTCCGACGCCTTGGCCACGTAGCCGATCACGTGGGCGAAGGCGCCGCCAAACGGATAGACCCGCACCTCGCCCATGTCGGCGGTGACATTGGGCAGCTCCGGCTCACGGATATTGATCCGCGAGAACTCCTCCCACGAAAGGTCCTCCATCACCACGACGGGCGCCTTGCGCGGGGCGCGGGCCAGTTCCTTCAGAACGCGCGTGCGGCGCGCCTCGTCGATTGGAACCAGCTTCTGGAGGTCGGTCATCACGGCCTCGGCGTCCAGGCCCTTGTCCTTGTTGATCATCAGCCGGAAGTTTGGCCGATTGGACGCCAGCGACACGCCGTTGCGGTCGAGGATCAGACCGCGCGGCGGCGGCACCAGACGGTAGTTGAATTGGTTGCCGGCCGAGAGCTTCTGGTAGCGTGAGGCTTCCACGAGTTGCAACTGGGCCAGGCGTCCGCCCAGGGCCAGCAGACCCCCGCCCGCAAGCCCACCCAAAAGGAACGCGCGCCGGTGAAAGACCCCCTGACGCTCGTTGACCTCGAAGAAGAAGATTGAAGGTTCGCTCATCCCGACTTAACCACACCTTGTCCGGACGACATCACACCGTTGGTCGGTCTCAAAGGACCTTTCGCGGCCAGCGGAAGGTTTCCGCGGCAGCTGTTTTGGGGGCCGCCAAGGGGCGAGACCGTGTGAAGATCCGGGGCCGCCCCCTTCACGAAAGAGAGCCTTCGGGTTCCGGGCCGGCGCCATGGGCGATGGAGCGCCAGATCGGTGATTTCAACGTGGGTCGAGGGGAGCTTCGGACCGCCAACGCGCTTTCCCTGCCCCGGTGAAAGGCGGCCTCCAAGTCGCCGTCTGGCGCCCACCCGCGCTCATCGCGCCCAAAATCCGTCTCTCCGAGAAAGAGCGTTCAGCGCGCTCCATCCCCGGCGTTGGCGATCTCGGATCCAGCGAAATCAATCGCTTGTCGATTTTACACGCCGTTGAATGATCGGCGTTCAGCACGGCTCCATAATGCTTGCACCTCGTCGCGAGGAAAGGGCGCATGGCCAGCGACCGTTGCGGCGACGGGGTGTGATCGAGCGGGGTCAGGTCCGAGGGGGATACTCGGACGGTCCGGGGATGAGCTTGCTGGGCTCACCCGCCCGCCGTCGGCGTGGTCGAAGGCAAAGGGGCGTGTCAGGCTGTAAGCCCGTCCTCTTCGACCGCTGGGGTCTTCCGGAAACGGAAGGGTCCGGGTCCCGGTAAGGCCTGAACAGGGCCACCTGCCGGGACGCTGTCGAATAACGGTCGCGCGGAGCGTCGGGCTTCGTCGAAACGGTATTTCTACTTCCAAACTCCGGACGCTGTCCGGCGCTCCGCGTCCCTTTCACCCACTCGCAGCCGCACGGCGCGAGGATGCTGAAACACGTTCCCTCCCCCTGGATGGGGGAGGGGCAGGGGTGGGGGTGAATACGACGGTCGATGCAGCGCGGGGCGGCCAGCGCGGCAGGTCACCCCCATCCCCGGCCCTTCCCCCATCCAGGGGGAAGGGAGACGATAGCGGCCTCAGCCGGCCAGCGCTTCCAGCCGCGCCAGCACCACGCCTTCGCTGACCTGGCCGCCGGCCACGGCGGTGAGTTCGGCGACCACGCCGTCGAACGGCGCGGCCAAAGCGTGTTCCATCTTCATGGCTTCCAGGGTCAGCAGGGTCTGGCCCTTGGTCACCGTCTGGCCGGCCTCGACGGCGACCGAAACGATCTTGCCCGGCATCGGCGACAGGATCACCCCGTCCGAGGCCGCCCCCTCGCCCGCCCCGCCGACCTTGGCCTCGAAGTCGAAGGTCTGGACGTCGCCGCCCTCGAACACCTGGATCGGCCCCTTGCCATAGGTGGTCGGCAGGCGGGTGACCTCGTCGAAGGTCGCGCCGTCGGCGTGGCGGATGTCCCAGGACCAGTCCTCGGAGCCGCCACCGATCAGGGCGACCCGCAGCGGCATGGCCTTGCCGTCGGCCGACATCGGCAGATGCATCGGGGCGCGCGGGGCGTTCATGCGGAAGCCCAGCAGCTTGGACGGCGCGCTCTCCCACGGGTCGCGGCGAGCCTCGGCTTCCAGGAAGCTGTCCAGCCGCCAGCCGATCGCGGCCATGGCCGGCTCGTCGCTGAAGCTGCGCTCAACCAGTTCATCGAGGCGCGCCTCGATGAAACCGGTGTCGACGGCGCCGTCGACGAAGTCCGGGTGGCTGGCGCACTTGGCCAGGAAGGCGGCGTTGGTCTTGACCGGCCAGACCTCGACCAGGGCGCAGGCCTCGGCCAGCCGCTGGGCGGCGTCCTCGCGGTCGGCGCCGTGGGCGATCAGCTTGGCGATCATCGGGTCGTAGAAGGGCGTCACCTCGCCGCCCTCCTCCACCGCGCTGTCGACGCGGACGTCGCCCTCGGGCAGGCGGAAATGCTTCAGCTTGCCGGTCGAGGGCAGGAAGCCGGTGGCCGGGTTCTCGGCATAGAGGCGGGCCTCCATGGCCCAGCCGTCCAGCGTGATCTCGTCCTGCTCCAGCGGCAGCGGCTCGCCCGAGGCGACCAGCAGTTGCCACTCGACCAGGTCCTGGCCAGTGACCATCTCGGTGACCGGATGCTCGACCTGCAGGCGGGTGTTCATCTCCATGAACCAGATGCGGTCGGCGCGCAGGCCTTCGGAGGCGTCGGCGATGAACTCGACCGTGCCGGCCCCGACATAGCCCACGGCCTGGGCGGCCTTGACCGCGGCGGCGCAGACGGCCTCTCGCGTGGCCTCGTCCATGCCGGGGGCCGGAGCCTCCTCGATGACCTTCTGGTGGCGGCGCTGCAGCGAGCAGTCGCGCTCGAACAGGTGGACGACCTTGCCGTGCTGGTCGCCGAACACCTGCACCTCGATGTGACGCGGCCGGGTGACGTATTTCTCCAGCAGCACCCGGTCGTCGCCGAAGCTGGCGGCGGCCTCGCGGCGGCACGAGCCGAGGGCGGCCTCGAAATCTTCGGCCTTGTCGACCTTGCGCATGCCCTTGCCGCCGCCGCCGGCCACGGCCTTGATCAGCACGGGATAGCCGATCTTGGCCGCCTCGGCCGTGAGCCGTTCGACCGACTGGTCCTCGCCCAGATAGCCCGGCGTGGTCGGCACGCCGGCCTCGATCATCACCTTCTTGGCGGCGTCCTTCAGGCCCATGGCCCGGATCGCCGAGGGCGGCGGACCGATCCAGACCAGGCCCGCCTCGATCACGCTCTCCGCGAACTCGGCGTTCTCGGAGAGAAAGCCATAGCCGGGGTGGATGGCCTCGGCCCCCATCTGCTTGGCCGCCGCCAGGATCTTCCTCGGATCCAGATAGCTCTCCTTGGCCGGCGCCGGGCCGATCAGGATCGCGGCGTCGGCCTCCATCACGAAGGGCGCATGGGCGTCCGCTTCGGAATAGACGGCGATCGTCCGCACGCCCAGCTCACGAGCGGTGCGGATGATGCGACGGGCGATCTCGCCTCGGTTGGCGATCAGGACGGAGGAGATCAAGGCGGAGACCTACATCTGGGAAAGGGTGAAGACCATCAGGCTCAGCAGCAGAAGGCCGAAGGACGTGACGCCGATGGTCCAGACGATCCAGGTCTTGAGCAGGGCGCCGAAGATGCTGGAGCCGTAGCCGCCCCGCATCGTCTGGAAGAGGTTGATCGGCCCCCACAGGCCGGCGATGCCGAACGCCGCCGGCCAGGCCGACATCGGCAAGACCATGCACACGGCGTAGATCAGGAACGAGAACGACAGCAGGTTCGTGGCCACCAGCAGATGGTCGTAGATGAAGTATTGGCGCTTGTTCACATAGACCAGCGCCAGGGACAGACCGGTGATCGGCAGCAGCAGCACCGCCAGGCGGTGCGCCCAGCCGAACAGAACCAACAGGTAGTAATCCGGGTTCTCGATGGCCTTGGCCAGGTTCTCCTTCAGCCAGCCCTTGGAGGCGTCCTTGGCGAAGTTCTTGTGGCCCTTGACGTCGCCGGGAACGGTGACGTTGACCTGCACGCCGTCGATCGTGGTCCCGGTCAGCTTCTGCTGGCCGTTCGGCAGAACCTCGGCCTCGTCCAGCTTGAGGTCGCGGACCTGCTGGGCGGCGCTGGACATCTTCCGCTTGCTCTCGGCCAAGGTTTCGGCGGCGGCGTTCGGGTTGTTCTCCAGCGCCAAGGCCTGCGCCATCTTGTCGGCGTAGCGAGCCTCGTACCGCTTGATCCGTTCGGCATAGGTCGCGGCGATCCTGGCCTTGTCGGCGCCCTCTTCCTTGAGGGCGGCGTCGCGCTCCTCGGCGGCCTCGGTCAAACGCTCGGCGCGATCCTCGGTCGCCCCCTTGCGGATCTCGTCGGCCTTGGCCTTGCGGCCAGCCGGCGTCGCCAGCTGGGCGGCTTCCTTTTCCTCCTTCAGCTCCATCTGGTGACGGATGCCGTGGATGGCGTGCTCGGCGGCGAAAATGAACAGCAGCAAGGCGACCAGGAAGGTGCGGAACGGCGGCACGTGCCGCACGATCCGGCCTTCCATGTAGTCCTTGGCCAGCTTGCCCGGCTTGAAGAACAGCAGCGGCAGGGTGTTGGCCAGGCGACCGTCGAGGTGGAACATCCCCTCGATGGCCTCCCAGATCAGGTGCAGGATCGAGCGGTGATGGGTGTCGGCGTTCTGGCCGCACGAATAACAGTACCAGCCCTCCAGGGGCGTGCCGCAATTCTTGCAAGGCTCGCCCTTGTGGTCGAACGGCTTCCTCTTCGGCCGGACATAGCCGCCCGCCAAGTCGGCCGCCGCCGCTTCCAGTTCAGCTCCCGTGATCACGCCCTACGTCCCCCAAACGTCGCTGAAGTTGAGTCTTATTCAGCCCAGGCGGGTTTACGACGGGCGAGGAAGGCGCGCACCCCTTCTTGGCCTTCCTCCGACACGCGGCGGCGGGCGATGCGCTTGGCGCTCTCTTCGATCAGGCCCTTGTCGATTTTCTGGCCAGCGAAGTCGTTGACCAGGGTCTTGGCCTCGCCGATCGCGCCGGGTGCGCAGGGGGCCATTTCCTCGATCAGGGCGTCGCGGGCGACTTCCAGGCTGGCGAGGTCCTCGAACACCTCGTCGACCAGGCCAAAGCCCCAGGCTTCGTCGGCGTCGAACACCCGGCCGGTGGCGAACAGCAGCTTGGTCGTGCGCGGGCCCAGGGCCTGGATGACGTACGGGCTGATGGTCGCCGGGGTCAGGCCCAGCTTGACCTCGGAGAACGAGAACTTGGCGTCGATCAGGGCGATGGCGTGGTCGCAGGCGGCCACCAGGCCGGCGCCGCCGCCAAAGGCCGGACCTTCGACGAGGGCCACGGTGAGAGCCGGGATGTCGTGCAGAGCCTTGAGCATGTGGGCCAGCTCGAGGGCGTCGGCGCGATTGTCGTCCTCGTCCTGTTCGATGGACGCGGCCATCCAGTCGAGGTCGGCGCCGGCGCTGAACACGCCGCCAACGCCTCGCAGGAAGACGATCCGCACGCCCTCGGCCCCGTGCAGGGTCTCGAAGGCCTGTCGCAGGCCCGAGATGGTCTCGGCGTCGAAGGCGTTTTTCTTGTCGGGCCGGTTGATCCAGACCGTCACCGCCCCCGCGAGGGTGCTTTCGATATGGACGAGCGGGGTCATGGTCTCGGTGTCGTTCACCTCGACGATGGGATCGGCGATCGGGTTGGTCATGGCGGGCTCGTTCCTTTTTAAACGCTACATCCGGAAAACGCCGAAGGTCGTCTCCGGGATAGGCGCATTGAGACTGGCCGAGATTGCGAGGCCCAGCACGTCACGGGTTTGCGCCGGATCAATGATGCCGTCGTCCCAGAGCCGGGCCGTGGCGTGATACGGATTGCCCTCATCCTCGTAGCGCTGACGGATGGGGGTCTTGAAGGCTTCCGCCTCCTCCGGCGTCCACTTGGCGGCGTCGCGGTGGACGGTGGCCAGAACGCTGGCGGCCTGCTCGCCGCCCATCACCGAGATTCGGCTGTTGGGCCAGGTGAACAGGAAACGCGGGCTGTAGGCCCTGCCGCACATGCCGTAGTTACCCGCGCCGAAACTGCCGCCGATCAGCACGGTGAACTTGGGCGTCTCGGCCGAGGCGACCGCCGTGACCAGCTTGGCGCCGTCCTTGGCGATGCCGCCGGCCTCGTACTTGCCGCCGACCATGAAGCCCGAGATGTTCTGCAGGAACACCAGCGGGATCTTGCGCTTGCAGGCCAGCTCGATGAAGTGCGCGCCCTTGACGGCGCTTTCGCTGAACAGCACGCCATTGTTGGCCAGGATCGCCACCGGCTGGCCCCAGATGCGGGCGAAGCCGCAGACCAGGGTCGCGCCGTACAGCGCCTTGAACTCGTCGAACTGGCTGCCATCGACGATGCGGGCGATCACTTCGCGGACGTCATAGGGGGCACGGACATCGGTCGGGACGATGCCGTAGATCTCCTCGGGATCGTACAGCGGCGGCTCGGATTCGGTGATGACCAGTTGGTCGGGCTTGGTCGTGTTGAGGTTGGCGACGATCGCGCGGACGATCTCCAGGGCGTGCTCGTCGTTCTCGGCCACGTGGTCAACGACGCCCGAGCGGCGGCCGTGGGTGTCGGCCCCGCCCAGTTCCTCGGCGCTGATAACCTCGCCCGTGGCGGCCTTCACCAGCGGCGGGCCGGCCAGGAAGATGGTGCCCTGGTTGCGGACGATCACCGTCTCGTCGCTCATCGCCGGGACATAGGCGCCGCCGGCGGTGCACGACCCCATGACGCAGGCGATCTGCGGGATGCCCACGGCGCTCATCCGCGCCTGGTTGAAGAAGATCCGGCCAAAGTGGTCGCGGTCGGGGAAAACCTCGGCCTGGTGCGGCAGGTTCGCGCCGCCGCTGTCGACCAGATAGACGCACGGCAGGCGGTTCTGGGCGGCGATCTCCTGGGCCCGCAGGTGCTTCTTCACCGTGATCGGGAAGTAGGCTCCGCCCTTCACGGTGGCGTCGTTGGCGACGATCATCACTTCTCGGCCCGAGACCCGGCCGACACCGCAGATGATGCCCGCGCCGGGCGCTTCGCCGCCATAGAGGTCGCAGGCCGCCAGTTGGCCGATCTCCAGGAAGGGCGAGCCCGGATCCAGCAGGCGCTCGACGCGCTGGCGGGGCAGCAGCTTACCGCGCGAGGCGTGGCGCTCACGCGAGCTTTCGGGACCACCCAGGGCCGCTTCCGCGACTTTTGCGCGCAATTCCTCGACCAAGGCGCGGTTATGGGCCGCGTTGCGGATGAAAGCGTCACCGGACGCGTCGACAACGGAGTTCAACTTCGGCATGACCGACGCTTAGCCTCTTCCACCCTATCCAGGAAGTCGTAGTTTTTTGGACCCCGAACAGAAGATTCCGAGCCAAATCCGTTCTCGGACATTTCGTGTGCGGGATCAACAGTTGCGCCTGATCGCGCCCCCGTGGTCAAGCCTGCCCGAAACCGCTAGCGTCCGCGCCGTGGAAACGCCCCTGCCCGACAACTCGGCCCTGGCGCGCCTGTTTGCCCGAGAGCGGCGGACCGGGGCGGCCGCGTGGTTTTCGCTGCCGGGCGGGGCGACCCTCTTCCGCCCCGGCGAGGACGCCGACCAGCTATATTTCCTGAAGACCGGACGCCTCGGCGCCTTCCGCCGCGAAGAGGGCCAGGAGCCGCAGTTCCTGGGCGTCATCCGCCCCGGCGAACCGGCCGGCGAAATGGCCCTGGTCGGCGGCAGCGCGCACTCGGCCTACATGGTGGCCCTGCGTGACAGCGAGGTCGTCTCCCTGCCCCGCGACGACTTCTTCGAGGCGGCCGAGGAAGACCCGCACGTGATGCTGGAGCTGTCGCGGCTGATGATCCGCCGGTCCCGCCAGGCCCAGACCCACGCGGCGATCGGCGATCCGTCGGTATTCGGCTTCATCGCCATCGAGCCTGGCTTGGCCATTCGGCCGGTCGTCGACCGCCTGGGCCGCTGCATCGAGGCCCTGGGCTACTCGGTCACCGTCGAGGGTGGCGAGTCGCTGCTGGCTCCGACCGAATGGTTCAGCAATGTCGAGCGCGAGCACGACTTCGTCCTCTATGTCGCCGAGGCCGACGAGACCGCCTGGAAGCACGTGGTCGGCCGTCAGGTGGATCGCCTGTTCCGGATCGGACGCGGCGACCGCGCGCCGCCGGCCGAGATCCCCTCCTACGCCTCGGGCCCGCTCCAGGCCCAGCGGCTAGTCGACCTGATCCTGCTGCAATCGGCCAGCCTGGCGCGGCCCAGTGGCTCAGCCGCCTGGATGGCGGCGACCCAGGCCGCGCGGCTGTTTCATCTCCGCGAGAACGGCGTGGCCGACATGGAGCGCCTGGCGCGAGTCCTGACCGGTCAATCGGTGGGCCTCGTGCTCTCCGGCGGCGGCGCGCGAGCCTACGCCCACATCGGCGCGATTCAGGCGATGCGCGAGCGCGGCGTACCGATCGACTTCGTCGGCGGCGCCTCGATGGGCGCCATCGTGGCGGCCGGTATCGCCATGGGCTGGGACGACGGCGAACTGGAGCACCGCATCCGCAAGGCCTTCGTCGACACCAGCCCACTGGACGACATCGCCTTCCCCATCATCGCCATGACCCGCGGCGAGAAGGTCAAGGCGCGCCTGGACGAGCATTTCGGCACGGTCGACATCAGCGACCTGTGGCTGCCGTTCTTCTGCGTGTCGTCGAATCTGACCTCGGGCGCCTATCAGTTGCACCGCACCGACGATCTGCAATCGGCTTTGCGGGCCTCGATCTCGCTGCCGGGCGTGCTGCCGCCGGCCACCGACAAGGGTCAGGTGCTGGTCGACGGGGCCGTGATGAAGAACTTCCCGGCCGACGTCATGCGTTCGTTCCAGTTGGGACCCATCGTCGGGGTCGACGTCACGCGCGGCCGCAGCATCACCGCCGACGACATCGTCGTGCCGCCCTCGCTGTGGAGCTGGATCCTCTCGGGCGAGTGGCGCAAGGGCCCGCCGATCGTGGCCCTGCTGATGCGCGCGGCGACGGTGACCACGGGCCGCGACCTGGCCGCCGCCCGCGAGGCCACCGACGTGCTGATCACGCCGAAACTGGAAGGCGTCGACATCCGCGACTGGCGCGCCTTCGAGCCCGCCGTGAAGGCCGGCTACATCGCCGCCAGCCAGGCTCTGGACGCCTTGAACCGGCCCGTCGACGAACTGCGCCGCCGGCCCAGCCTGGCCGAGAAGCGCGCGGACGTCACGCCTTCCGCGCGACGATGAACAGCCGCTTGAACGGGAACAGCGTCACGCCGTCCGCGCGGCGCGGATAGTCGCGCGCCAGCCGGGCCCTCCAAGCGTCGAGGAAGGGCTTTTTCTCGCCGTCCGGCAAGGCGTCGAGGTAGGGCCGAAGGGTCGTACCCATGGTCCAGTCGACGATCGGATCCTGGCCATGGAGGGCGTGCAGGTAGGTCGTGGTCCAGATATCGACCTCGGGACAGGTCGGAGCCAGCCAGGCGTAGTAGTCCTCGGGCTGATTGGCGTGGCGCACGCCCTCGACGCCGGTCAGCCGCGCGGCCCACGGCCCGTCGGCGGCGATGTCGGTCAACGCACCGCGCCAGCCCAGCCCGTCGGCCACCGGCATCTGCACGGCCAGCACGCCGCCGGAGGCCAGGTTCGCGGCCAGGCGCGGGATCAGGTTCGCGTGGTCATCCACCCACTGCAGGGCGGCATTGCTGAAGATCAGGTCGGCCGGCCCCTCGGGTGTGAAGCTGGCGATGTCGCCCAGCACCCACTCGACCCCCGCCGCCAAGGCCTTGGCCCTCGCCAGCATCTCGGGGCTGGAGTCCATGCCCAGGACTCGCGCCTCCGGATGGCGCGCGGCCAGCAGGGCCGCCTGCTCGCCCAGGCCACAGCCCAGGTCCCAGATCTCGCGCGGCTCCAGGTCGCGGGGAATGGCGGTCAGCAGGTCCAGCGCCGGTCGCTCGCGATAGCGCCGATAGAGGGCGTAGATGTCCGGATCCCAGCTGGCCATCGGCGCTCCCATGTCAGCCCGCGACAATTTGTCGGTCGTGCAACCAAAGGCTTTTGTGAAGAATTCTTCTCAAAGGCGAGGATTTACCATACGGTCCGAGTCAGATCCCCAAAAGAGGGATTAAAGGGAAGGATTCACGCGGCATGCTCACGCCCATAAACCTCACCCCGAACGGCCATACGGCCCGGGTGACTGGTGCTCGTCGTATCAACCTCAACCGCCCCCTGGCCATCGGCGCGGCGTTCGCGCTGTGGGCGGCTATCCTGTTGGGCTTCAAGCTACTGACGATCTGAGCACGCCTTTTAGGCATGACCAGCGCGACGTCTCGTCGCGGTCGACTCCCCCTTTTCATTCGGGAAATCGGGTCCATATTCGAGTTGTGTTGTTCAACCAACTGAAAGGAGGTGACCAGTGTCTCATTGTCTCCAACCGCGGTCGCAAGTCGTGACCTGGAGCCTTACGAGTGAGGTCTCCGCCTAGGCGTTGAGCGCCCAAGGTTTCTAAGTCACGCGCTGCGAAAGCGGCCACGACGATGGAGGGCCGTCCCGAACGATCGGGGCGGCCCTTTTTCTTGACGTCTTAGGCCCCGATCAGTTCGCGGCCGATCAGGAAGCGACGGATCTCGTTGGTGCCCGCGCCGATGTCGTAGAGCTTGGCGTCGCGCAGCAGGCGCTCGACCGGCCACTCCTTGGTGTATCCGGCGCCGCCCAGGGCCTGGATGGCCTCCAGCGACACCTTCACGGCGTTCTCGGACGCCATCAGGATCGCGCCGGCCGCGTCGAAGCGCGTGGTCCTGCCGGCGTCGCAGGCGCGGGCCACGGCGTAGACATAGGCCCGGGCCGAGTTCAGAGCCACGTACATGTCGGCGATCTTGCCCTGCATCAGCTGGAACGAGCCGATCGCCTGGCCGAATTGCTTTCGGTCGCGGACATAGGGCAGGACGATGTCCAGGCAGGCCTGCATGATGCCCAGCGGACCGGCGCTGAGCACGGCGCGCTCGTAGTCGAGGCCGCTCATCAGCACCCCGACGCCGCCGCCGACCGGACCCATGACGTTCTCTTCCGGGATTTCGCAATCCTCGAACACCAGCTCGGCGGTGTCGCTGCCGCGCATGCCCATCTTGTCCAGCTTCTTGGAGACGCTGAATCCCTTCATGCCCTTCTCGACGATGAAGGCGGTGATGCCGCGGCTGCCCTCGCCCGACTTGGCGTAGACCACCAGGGTGTCGGCGTGCGGGGCGTTGGTGATCCAGAACTTCGTGCCGTTCAGAACGTAGCGGTCACCCCGCTGTTCGGCGCGCAGCTTCATCGAGACGACGTCCGACCCCGAACCGGCTTCGCTCATGGCCAGGGAGCCGACGTGCTCGCCGCTGATCAACTTGGGCAGGTAACGCTGCTTCTGGTCGGGCGTGGCCCAGCGGCGGATCTGGTTGACGCAGAGGTTGGAGTGCGCGCCGTACGACAGGCCAACCGAGGCCGAGGCGCGGGACACCTCTTCCATGGCCACAACGTGCTCAAGATAGCCGAGGCCCAGGCCGCCGAACTCTTCCTCGACCGTGACGCCATGCAAACCGAGGTCGCCCATCGGGATCCACAGACCACGCGGGAACTCGTTGGTCTCGTCGATCTGGGCCGCCAGCGGCGCGATCTTGTCGGCCGCGAAACGGGCCGTGGTCTCACGGATCGCGTCGGCCGTCTCACCCAGCGCGAAATCCATCGAGGGTGCGAAATTGGTGCTCATACGTCCTCCCATAGCAAGAACGCCCGCAAGGCGCTGAACCTTGCGGGCGTTCTTGCTCAGTTTCCCCGAGGGAAGCAAAGAAAACTATTCGTCGCTCACATCGGGCCCGGCAAGGCGGCGGAGCAGAAGATAGGCCGAAACCACGAAACAGATCGCGCCAATCATGCTGGCGCCGTAGCCGAACATCTTCACGCCGCTGTCCGAGCCCGCGGCCACGGTCAGGATCCACAGTACGCCGCCGCCGAACAGGGCCAGGCCCAGGATGCCCAGGCTGACCAGCAGGCTGGTGTTGCCGAAGCGCGGGGCCTCGGCCTGGACCATGGAGACGTCCATCGGCCGCAGGTCGACCTCTTCGCTGGTCGAGAAGCCGCCGAGGTTGAACACCGACGCATTGGCGGCCGGGCCGCCGAACAGGGTCGGCTCGCTCTGGACCGGCTGCGAGGCCGGGGCGAAGCTCTCGACCGGCGTCGGCCGTTCGACCTCCTCGACCGGCTGCGGCGTCAGGCGGAACGGCGTGAACTCGACCGGAGCGGCCACAGGGGGCTCCGTCGGAGCCGGTTCGATCGGGGCCGTGGTCGTCTCGTCCTGGAACAGGACCGGCTCGGGTTCGGTGATCGCGGATTGGGCCGGGACCGGCGGTTCCGGCAGGCCCAGATCATCCTGGCGCACCGGTTGAGGCGCGGTCGTCGTCGACGCGGCCAGCGGCGTCTCCGGCAAGATGGCTTCCAGGCGCGCGGCGACCGCGGCGGCCGACTGTTCGGTGGCCGTCGGACCGTCCTCTTCGGGCACGACCACGGTCAGCGGCAGACCTTCCTCGCGCTCGGCGACGACCCGGTCGCCCTCGGTGCGAGCGTTGACGGCGACCGGAGTCTGTTTCGGCACGGCGCAGCTGGCGTCGTAGTCGACCTTCGGGCGCAACACGGGGCTGGGCGCGGGCACCCATTCGCCGTTGGCCGGGGTCAGGAACAGGGTCTTCTCGGCCGACCGGCGGCGAACCAGGGCGTCGATGACGATCCGCTCACCCTCGAAATCGGCCTTGCGCCACATCTCCATCGCGCACGCGGCTTGCAGCAGCGAGCCCTCGTTGATCCGGCGCAGCACGCCGGAGCGGAGGAAGTTGTCGAGGCCGATATTGAAGGCGAAACAGGCCAGCGCATCGAACTGGTTCTGGTTCAGCGGCGCGTAGGTGTGTTCGTTGACCGAATGGGCGACCGAGATCAGGTCGTACAGCAGCAGGGCCTCGGCGTCCTTTTCAGAGACGGAAGCGCCCTCGCGAGCGGTCAGGGTGTGGCCATAGCCGACCGTCCAGCGCCCATCGGGGAGCTGTGCGGCCTTCTGACGGTAGCCCTCGAATTTCTTGATGAGATCGACGGCCGTCCGGGTGACCTGATGGCGCGGTTTCATCGCGGAGTTTGACCCAGTTTGAGACAGACGCGGATGCGTTCGCCTGTCCCGGCGCAAGGTCGGCGCCAGTTTTCCCTAGGGGCGCGAGAAAGGCGTCAGTGCAGCAACAAGGCGGCGATCAGCAGCACGGCGAAGAAGCCGGTGAAGTCGGTCAGGAAGGTCACGAAGATCGACGATGACACCGCAGGGTCCCGGCCCATCTTCTCCAGGGCCAGGGGCGCCAGGATGCCCCCCAAGGCGGCGGTGAAGATATTGGCGATCAGGGCGGAGCCGACGATGATCGCCAGCTTGCCGTGATGGTCCTGCGGCCCAAAGAACAGATAGGTCGCCGCGCCCATGACCAGGGCCAGGCACACGCCGTTCACTAGGCCGACCAGCAGTTCGCGCAGCACGATCCGGCGGGCGTTGGCCGTGGTCAGCTCCTTGCTGGCCAGGGCGCGTACCGCGACGGCCAGGGTCTGGGTGCCGGCGTTGCCGCCCAGGGACGAGACGATCGGCATCAGGATGGCCAGGGCCACCAGTTGGGCGATCTCGGCCTGGAAGATGGCGACGCCGCTGACCGCCAGGGTGGCGGTGGCCAGGTTCAGCATCAGCCAGGGCAGGCGTGACTTGACGATCTCGATCACCGAGGCGTCACGGCCGGCGTCGGACACGCCGGCCAGGGCCAGGATGTCTTCCTGGGCTTCGTCGCGGATGACCTCGACGATGTCGTCGACGGTGATCTGGCCCACCAGCCGCCCGCCCGGATCAATGACCGGGGCGCTGATCAGGTGGTACTTGTCGAAGATGTAGGCGACCTCCTCCTGGTCCATGCCGACATCGATTTCGGTCGCCGCTTCCATCAGCTCGGCCAGCGGCGTCTCGCGGCGGCTGCGCAGCAGGATGCTGATCGGGATCGCGCCGACGGGCTTGTAGGTCGGGTCGACCACATAGACGTCGAAGAACAGCTCCGGCAGCTGATCGCCTGCGTCGCGGACGTGGTCGATGGTCTGGCCGACGGTCCAGAATTCCGGCGCGGCCAGGAATTCCCGCTGCATCAGGCGGCCGGCGGTCTCGTCCTCGTACGACAGGGTCGTCTCGATGGCGGCGCGGTCCAGCTCGCCCATGGCGGCCAGCACCTGGAAGCGCTTGGTGTCGTCCAGGTCGTCGATGACGTCGGCGGCGTCGTCGGTGTCCAGTTCCTCCAGCGCCCGGGCCAGGGTCACGGACGGGGTGGCCTCCAGGACCTCCTCGCGGATGTTGTCTTCCAGCTCCGAGATGATCTCGCCCAGCGCTTCGGGATCGAGCAGCGGGATCACCTGCTCGCGATAGTCGGCGGTCAGGAAGCCCATCAGGTCGGCGACGTCGGCCGGGTCCAGGGCGCCCACCAGCTCGCGCAGGCGCTTGCTGTCGCCGCTGTCGGCGGCGTCGATCACCATCTCGACATATTCGGGATTGAGGGCGTAGTCGTCGCCTAGGGCGAGATCTTCCAGCTCCTCGGGGGTCTCGGACTTGGCCAGGGGGATCTGGTCCAGCGCGATGTCGTCCAGCACGTCGTCGGTCAGTTCGGCGGTGTCCCGGGTCATGGGGGCCTCCTGAGCTCTAAGAGCGCGTGGGTTCGTGGGCTGCGTCCGATGAAGCGACCCTGAGGCGAAATCAGGGCCAGAAACGATTAGAGCGCCCCTAGCGAGTTGGAAACCGATTTCGCCGGGAGCGCTCTATTCTCTGTTCAACACTGGTGCGGTCGAGAAACTCGAACTTCCACATCTTGCGATACAGCGACCTCAACGCTGCGCGTCTACCAATTCCGCCACGACCGCATCGTGGTGAGGGGCGGCAGGTAGCAAACTGAATCGGATTTGGGAAGTCGGAAGTTCGAGTATGTCGAACTTACCCCCTGCGACGGATTAGGCGCCGCCGGCCATGTAGTCGTAGACGTCGGCCGCGCGGGTCACCTGGATGGCGATGCGGTCGTCGCTGATCTGGATTTCGCCACGGGCGATCGGGTGATTGTTGGCCAGGATCCACACTTCGTCATTGGTCTTGGCGTCCAGCGGGATCACCGCGCCGCGACCCATGCGCAGGAGTTGCTGCATAGGCAGGATCGAGCGCCCCAGCAGAACGGAGATCTCGACATTGACGGCGTTGACCTGGCTCACGAAGTAAGACCCTTGAACTGACACACGCGACCGACTGGGTCGCCACCGTCTCGATCGCAAGATTAGGGCCACATGCTTGCTCTCCCGTTAAGCTCTGAAAATACTGGGATTCCGACCATGGGACGCGAGGACGCCGCGCCGGTTGGGTGGGCGGTTTCGGCCGACTACGTGCCCTACCCGGCAGCCGTTGCCGCCATGGAGGCCCGCGCCGCCGCCATCGCCGACGGAACGGCGGGCGAACTGATCTGGCTGCTGGAGCATCCGCCGCTCTATACGGCCGGCGTTTCGGCCAAGCCGGGCGACCTGATCGAACCGGACCGTTTCCCCGTGTTCGAGAGCGGCCGCGGCGGGCAGTTCACCTATCACGGCCCCGGCCAGCGCGTGGCCTATGTCATGCTGGACCTGACCAAGCGCGGCCGCGACGTGCGCGCCTTCGTCGCGGCGCTGGAGGCCTGGATCATCGACGCCCTGGCCGCCTTCAACGTCACCGGCGAGCTGCGCGACGGCCGCGTCGGCGTCTGGGTCGAGCGCAAGGGCGCGGGCTGGAGCCGCGAGGACAAGATCGCCGCCATCGGCGTCAAGCTGCGCAAGTGGGTCAGCTTCCACGGCATCAGCCTGAACGTGGAGCCGGACCTTGGCCACTTCTCCGGCATCGTGCCCTGCGGCCAGACCGAGCACGGCGTGACCAGCCTGGTCGACCTGGGCCTGCCCGTCACGCTCGACGAGGCCGACGCGGCGCTGAAGGCCAGCTTCGAGAAGGTGTTCGGGCCCGTCGAGGACGCGAACGCGCCGGTCTAGGGTCATGCGATCTCATCCTCACGCGGCGCGGCCGCTGAAGTCATGGAAAGGGACGCGGAGCGCCGGGCGACGCCCGGAGTGTGAGTAAAAGAATACCGTTTCGACGAAGCCAGAGCGCTCCGCGTAGTCCGTTATCCGGAAGCCTTCGAGAGCGCGGGGTCTTAACCCGCTCCCGATGTTTGGGCCTCCGACGGGCGGGCCAGGGCGACGAGCCCCGGTCCCGGACGCATGGGCGATTTCAGCCCGTGCCTGTCGCGTCCGCCGAACCTTCGCCGCCAGGGCTTTGCCCCATGTTTCAGGGAACCCGCCGCTGGATCGGTCGCGAAGGCGCCTCCGAAGAAGCCCCGACGAGCGCTACCCGCTCGACCACCCCTGACAGCCGTCACGATCGCCGGCCGGACGTCCCTTCCAAGCCGTCAGGTGGAGTTAGTATGGGGGCGGGTTGAACGCGGATCATTCACGGGCGCGTAAAATCGACAAGTAGCTGATTTAACTTGGTTTTATTTTTCGATCCCCGAGGATAGAGCACGCTCAATCCTCATCCCCGTCATTCCCGCCCTTGTGGCGGGAACCCCTCTGTCCGCCGCAGGTGCGGAGGTGTGGCGGGCCGGCCCGCCAATGCGTCTCACGTGTCAGCTGAACCAGGGGTTCCCGCCACAAGGGCGGGAATGACGGGGAGTTGAAGGCCGAACCGCCTAGATCGAGATCGTCTTCAGCGGGTTCGCCCCATAGCGGTTGGCCCCCTGCTCGCCGCCCATGACGCCCAGCTCGACGATCGCCCAGACGATCACCAGGCAGAACATGAAGTCCAGGAAGTGCTCGGGCTGCGGCCAGACGGCGATCACCGCCACCAGCACCAGCAGCGACCACCAGCCCGACCGGCCGCGATCGTGCAGGCGCTTGGACAGCACGCAGGCGCCCGAGAACAGCAGGGCCGGATAGACCAGCCAGCCGGTCAGCCAGTGCAGGGTGTAGCCAGCGATGGCCTCGTACAGCACCGCCACGCCGATCAGCACGCCGGCCGCGATCAGGAACGGCGTGCGCGACAGCCTGCCGTTCGACGACAGGAACAGCTCCGCCCATTCGCTACGCTCGCTCATGCCCGTCCTCTTCGAGTTCGGTCACTCACCGACATCGACAATCTAGGGCCTAGGTCGCGACGGAGAAAGAGGCCCTAGTCGAGGGCCAGGGGCGGCGCGCCGCCAACCGCTTTGGGCGACGGGCCATAGCGGTTGTCGCCCTTGGTCCCGTCGATCAGCCCGTAGTCGATGAACATGTAGAGCATGAACGGCAGCAG